>NZ_WINH01000019.1 GCF_010993985.1 Paraferrimonas sp. SM1919
GTGATAATAAGGAGTATCTTCAACTGAAATTAACGTACTACGGGGTCTAGGCATAACAACCTCCTACAACTCGCTATAAAACAAGTTTAGTAGGAGGCTGAAAAAACAACAATTAACTATGCCTGTCCATATGTATCATTCCATTAACTATGCCTGTCCATATGTATCAAAGCTAACACTTTCATGTGTGGAAATGCTGAAGCGGCCTTTACAGCAGCCTCCATCATTTTTTGGCCACCAGACGCATGCACAGTGACCATATCGACTCCATGCTTACCGGCAGATTTTATTGCTGAAGCAACGGAATTAGATATTTCATGTAGTTTTATATCAAGGAATACTATTTTTTTAAGGGATTTAAGATAAGCAATGATTTCTGGCCCTTCCGAGGTGAGTAATTGTAGACCCACCTTGTATGTATTAACCTCTGTCGAGGTTGACTCGACAATTGCTTTCGCTTCCTCAAGGGTAAAAACATCTAGTGCAACAATTAGCATTTCCGATAACTCTCCGATGAAAAAACCAATAGGGTCAGGGTTATTGATTTTGGTTTATTGGGCGAGGCGTTTTTGAGTGAGGCTTAGCCGTTTGTGTGAGCTGTATACGGGTTGCTTTTGACCATCTTTGATTAGGAAGGCATCCATTTCTACAGTTATTGCTTTGGATAATGGGTTAATCTCAAGAATGCCAGCTTCACCTAAATTAGCAGATAATAGTGGCTTGCTTTGCAGTGCAAGAAAGGTTCTGTCTGTGTCACGTAAATCGCCGTCGACATAGAGTTTGGCACCGGAAAACCATGAGTTGGTGATTTTGACGCTGTGGCCCTTCACGTTAAATTCAAAAGTTTTTCTCATCATAACCTCCATGTTCTAAGAAACTGTTGCCAAATCATTAAGTGAGAGTCGACAACATTTAGATAACAAAGAATACGCCACTTTAGCTAACGAAATAAAGCTCAAATTTTTATTGTTGAAAATCAATTGGGTCAGTCGCTGGCCCCATTGATTTTTTCCAGTATCAGCAAGATTATGGAGATACCAAATCCAATGCTTAGAGATGGTAAAAAGTGGGAAGTGCCAATATGCCTAAATTAACTATTGATCCGTAGTCTCTTGTTAGGCGATTACAGTCTGTCAGGGTATGAATACCCTGACAAAACTTCACACTCTTTCCAAAGCCATTCTGCCAATGACTTGTCATCAGCCAATGTACTTATTTTTTTAACCTTTTTATCTTTGAAATACTGCCCAGAAACCTTTTCATTAGAAAACATATTTGACAAGAAAACCCCCGTTTCAGCGCCTTTTTTAGGGCTGCGGGCAATAAACCTTCGAACAAATGGGTATAGAAATAGTAATTTTTTGGGAAAGCTTTGCTTCAGCATAGGAGTATCCACGATACCCGGATCAAAACAATTTACTGAAATCGTAGTACCTTCGAGTTTTTCTGAAAGCTCTTGGGTGAATAAGATAGAGAATAGCTTACTATTACAATATGCTAATTCCGCATTAAACTTATTTTTAAGCTCTATATCGTTTTTATCAATTTTTGCATCTGAATGTCGGAACGAAGAGGTATTAACAATTCTTGAGTTTTCTGATTTTAGCAATAAAGGAAGTAATTTCCCTGTTAGAAAATATGGCGCTAGCTGATTAACTGCAAATGTGACTTCAATAGAGTTTGGGGTTAATTGAAGTTCATCACCTGCCCACACGCCAGCATTGTTAACCAAAACACTTAAGGTAGATGTAAGAGAGGAAATCTTTTCTGCTGCTGCCTCAATTGACTCTAGAGAGCTAAAGTCACATTGAATGAAGTGAACTAGGTTTTTTAATGGCCGCTCATTAACTAAAGAATCAAATTTTTCCTTGTTTCTAGCCAATACGAAAAATTCTACTTGATCTTTTTTATCTAGTTCGTAAAGCCACTCTATACCAAAACCCGATGTTACACCTGATATTGCGATTTTTTCCATTTTTTCCATTTTTTCAGCCTTTCCTTGATTTTTTAACGGCTAAAAGCTTATTAATCAGAAGCTCGATAATCTTTCGCACAAAATTTAACTTACAAACAATATGCCACTTTCGCTAAAGAAATAAAGCTGTAATTTATAATTTGCACCTAAACATTGGAAATCATACTAGGCAGTAGCGTGCCTGTATCTATCCGACATAGGGGGTCTTTGGGTGAAAAATTTAATTAGGAAATTCCGCAATTGTTAACGTAGCGCTACTCAATTTCCCCTTCTGTCTGCGCTTAATTTGATTGAGTTAATAGAGCTCTAGGCATGGATGCCTAGTAAGAACTGTTTGAGGCAGGACGCCGAATCAGTTCGCGCTCGTGTATTAACGAATGAAAAATTAAGGTTAAGCAGACTGCGGGGGCTGCGGAGGGGATCCAAGGGGAGGGCGCAGCCCGCTTTCCCCTTGGGTGCTGTCGGTACCCCGACGAGAATAACGTGTGTAGATTCAAACAGCCAAGCGCAGCTTACAACGAGGCGAGTATCGGCACCCCGACAAGTCAGTGGATATACTAGAACAGCCAAGCGCAGCTTAAAGGAACAAGCAAACTTTGAGTATGGATAAAACTGGTTGATAGATTAAGTGTGGGGATTAAAGGGAATATTGAGGGAGAGAATAAAACCTACAAGGAGCGAAGCCCGTATTCGAACCTCGCTCCTCATATCATAATATTTTACGCGTAATTTTTCTCAAGGTACGCATTGATATCACTGGATTCTAGCATCCACTCGCTACTGCCGTCGGCTTTGTTGATGCGCAGGCATGGCACCATGGCTTTGCCAGCGTTGGCGATTAAGTCGCTTCTGTGTTGATCTTGTTTGGCATCAACTAGTTCAATGTTTAAGCCTAAGCGGCGTATTTGGCGGCGTACCTTTACGCAAAATGGGCAGGCGGCGTATTGATACAGCTGGTATTGGGCGGTTTTCGCGTCTAACTCAGCTTGTTGTTGTTCAGTACGCTTAGGCAAACTTGGGCGTGTTAAAAAGTCACCGACAAGAATAACTTTACCTAAAAACCAGCGAATCAATTTCATTTCTTATACTCCAATATTTATTTAGGGCATTGTACCACTGCAGTTGCGTGCTTTTCACTATGGAGACGAGAAAAACTAGGCTAAACTGAATGTTCCTCTTTATTTTAAGCTAATCATCTGATTTTAAGGCTATTCATGGCAGAAGCTAAGTTTGTTTCCGGATCAACAATGCGTCATATCGTTATTATGAGTGCGACTAGTGCGGTGGGCATTTCCGCGCTGTTTTTGGTTGATTTGTTAGATCTGTTTTTCCTAAGTTTATTAGGGGAAGAAGAGTTAGCCGCAGCGGTGGGTTATGCTGGCACCATTTCGTTTTTTACTACTTCTGTGGGCATTGGCTTATTAATTGCTGCAGGCGCTTTAGTATCTAGGGCCATTGGTGCCAAAGATGTGGAAGGTGCCAGGCGTTTGTTTGTTAACAATACCGTGCTGGCGATTGCTATTGCTATCGTGGTGGCTGCGCTAGTCTATTACTTTATTCCCGATTTACTGACCTTAATGGGGGCTAAAGGTCGCACCCATGAATTGGCCGTCAGTTACCTTGAAATCCTGATTCCTTCGTTACCCCTAATTTGTTTAGGCATGATGTTTGGTGGCGCATTAAGGGCGTTGGGAGATGCCAAAACCTCGATGAATTCCACCTTACTGGGTGGATTAGTGAATGCCGTATTTGACCCTATTTTTATTTTTGCTTTGTCTATGGGCATTGAAGGGGCGGCAGTCGCTTCGGTAATGGCGCGTTTTACAGTAATGGCCTACGCCTTACATGGCATCGTAATTAAACATAAGCTCTATACCAAGTTTAACTGGCCGCATTTTGTTGAAGACTTAAGACCCATTTTCGCCATAGCGGGCCCGGCTATTTTTACTAACATTGCTACCCCAGTAGGTAATGCCTTTGTGACTCGCGAAATGGCGCAATTCGGTGACGGTTATGTGGCTGGATGGGCGATTGTGGGGCGCTTGATTCCCGTAGCCTTTGGGATGATTTTTGCCTTAAGCGGTGCCATCGGCCCTATTATTGGCCAGAACTTTGGGGCGGAACGTTTTGATAGGGTCAGTAAAACCTTTAACGATGCTTTAAAATTCGCCCTTTATTATGTGATGGCTATGAGCTTAATTATTTACTTCTTAATTGATGCGATTATTTTAGGGTTTGATGCTAAGGGCGATTCTGCCTCGTTAATTCAGTTCTTTGGGCATTTTATTGCGGTGACCTTCTTTTTCAGCGGGGCTTTGTTTGTGGCCAACGCTTCGTTCAATAATTTGGGTAAACCTAAGTATTCCATGTTCTTTAATGTGGGTAAGGCCACCGTGGGTACGGTGCCATTTGTGATTGTTGGGGCGCAGTTATGGGGTGCCTATGGCGTGCTGATAGGGCAGGCTGTGGGAACCTTTGTGTTTGCTTTGTTTGCGGTTATTACGGCCAAACGCTTGGTGTTTAAGCTCGAAAGTCGCCATGCCGTGCAAACCAATTCGGAATCAGAGGTGATTTCTAGAAGTACCTCTTCCCAAGCAGGTTTTTCTTCGGCGCAGTCAATGATGGCCTGTCAAACCGAAGAAGAGGACTGTGAAGGGGCAACCCGCACCAATAAATAGCAGGGGAGCCTGTTGTTAGTCATATAGGTTTAACCGATAGTTTCTGATTTACACCTATCATTTAACAGGGGTAATCTGCAATTAACCTTCACAAGGGATGAGAATAATGGATAACCTTTCCCCTTATCAGTTAAGAAAACGAATTAAGACTGAGCAATTTACAGGGACAACTTCCGGCCTGGCCAATGGTTATGTGCAATGTAACCTAGTCATTTTACCCCAAGCTTTTGCAGATAGCTTTGAGCTGTTTTGCAGGCAAAATGCCCAAGCTTGCCCTTTGATAAGTAAAAGCCAAACCCCTGGTGAATTTCTGTTTCCTGATTTAGGTCATAAGCTCGATATTCGTACCGATATTCCTAAGTATCGTATTTATCAACACGGTCAGCTCATTAGTGAGACCGCCAACATTACTGATTATTGGCGAGAGGATTCCGTTGCTTTCCTGCTGGGCTGCTCTTTTTCCTTTGAAGAGGCTTTAATTGCCGCTGGGATTGAAATTCGGAATATTACTGAAAATAAAAACGTCCCCATGTATACCACCAATATCGCCAATAAAGCGGTAACACCTTTTGCGGGGAATATGGTGGTGAGTATGCGACCTATGAGCATGGAAGATGCACTTAAGGCTGTAGAGATATGCAGTCATTACCCTAGGGTGCATGGCGCACCCGTCCATATAGGCGACCCAGCCGCAATTGGCATTAACGATATCTCCAATCCCGATTTTGGTGATGCAGTGACCATTAATGAAGGCGAAGTCTGTGTGTTTTGGGCCTGTGGGGTAACCCCTCAAGTAGCCCTAATGCAGGCTAAGTTGCCAGAGGCTATCACCCATTCTCCTGGATATATGTTGGTGACCGACATTCTTAATACTAGTTTGCAGCAAGAGGCTTAAAATGAAACTTAATTGTGATTTAGGTGAAAGTTACGGTCCTTGGAAAATGGGCCAGGATGAGGCGGTAATGCCGTTAATTGATATGGCTAATATCGCTTGCGGTTTTCATGCTGGTGATCCCCATGTAATTAACCATACCCTTGAGCTTGCAAAAGCCGCTAAGGTTGAGATTGGCGCTCACCCAAGTTACCCAGATACTTTGGGGTTTGGCCGCCGTTCCATGAATTGCTCTTACGATGAAATTGTTGATCTTATTTTGTATCAGGTTGCAGCCATCGATGGTATGGCAACAACTAAAGGGATGTCATTAAGCTACGTTAAGCCCCATGGTGCCCTTTACAACGATATGATGGCCAATGAAGCGGTTTTTAAGGCGGTTGTTGATGCAATTAACAGTTACCACAAGCCATTAAAGCTGATGGTATTAGCTACCAATAGCCCAGCTTTACTTGATTATGCCGCCAGTCAATCAGTTGCCCTTATTTTTGAAGCCTTCGCCGACAGACGCTACACCCCGCAAGGTGAGTTGATGCCAAGACGAGAGCCAGGGGCGGTGCTCACTAAAGCTGAAGCGTTAGCCCAAGTAAAACAATTAATTACCGATTCAACTGTGCAAGCCAGTAATGGCCAAATGATCAATATTCAAGCAGATACGCTCTGTGTCCATGGTGATAATGAACAGGCATTAGCATTGGTAAAAGAGATCCGCGCGCTATGTCAGTAACCAAGGCTTTTCCCTATATTGAGATAGCAGCGGAGGACGCATTAATCGTTTACTTTGGTGATAACCTTGATGATGCAATTGGTTCTAAAATTGCTGCATTAAATCAGAGTATTAGGCACAAACTAGGACCTAATCTTATCGATACCATTCCATCTTATGTGTCGTTATTGGTGAGCTACGATCCCCAGCAAACCGACCACTTCTATGTTAAGCAGCTGATTAAAGCCTGTTTAGATGAAGTTGATACTGCCGCTCAATTCGCAGCAGCGGTGATTGAAATTCCCGTTTGGTACAGTGAACAGTCTGGTCCAGATCTTCAGCGTATTGCCCAGCACAATGGTCTTACTGGCGAACAAGTTATTGAACTGCATCAGCAGCAGGAGTATCAGGTTTACGCATTGGGCTTTGCTCCCGGCTTCGCTTTTTTAGGTGAGGTGGATAAACGTATTGCCATGCCAAGGTTAGCCACGCCTCGCACTAAAGTGCCTAAGGGTGCGGTTGCTATCGCCGATAGGCAAACTGCGGTTTATCCTGCCGAGTCCCCTGGTGGTTGGAATATTATTGGTCTGTGCCCACTTGATTTGTTTGACAGTAAACAAGCTCCCCATGTGCCTTTTAATGTTGGTGATACGGTGAAATTTACATCCATTAGTGAGCAAGAATATTACCGCTTAGGGGGGCAGTGTGAGTTTTAAAGTTAAAAATGCTGGTCCACTTGCGAGTATTCAGGATCTCGGTCGCACCAATCATGCCAATATCGGCTTAACGACTTCAGGTGCGGCCGATCCAGAAGCCTTTTATTGGGCCAATAAACTCCTTGGCAATGGGCCCAACAGCAGTGCGATTGAAGTGACCTTTGGGGGCTTAGCATTAATTGCCACTGCCGATTGTGCAATAGCCATTACTGGTGCTCAGGCGGAGATCAAGCTTAATAATACTTTGCTGCCAATGTGGCGCAGCGTTAACGTAAAAGCGGGCGACAGCATTGACATTAGCTACGCCAAGCATGGTTGTCGACTATACCTAGCCGTGGTCGGTGGTTTTCAACTACCAGCAGAATTTGGCAGTCAGTCGACCACCATTCGTGAGGGCGTGGGGCCATTTAATGGTAAAGCACTGCAAAAGAATGACGATTTACCAAGTCTCAATCGCACCGCCTTGCAGCATTTCCAATTACCAGTTGCAGCTGTACCAAGTTACTCAAATGAGCTCACCCTAAGGGTGATAACGGGTTATCAATTTAGTGATATTCCTAAATTAGAGCGACTGAAATTTTTTAATAGCCAATATCAAGTGTCTCCCCAGTGCGATCGCATGGGTTACCGCTTAAAAGGTGAAGCGATCAGCACTGGTATCAGTAATTTGTATTCTGAAGGGATCACTAAGGGGGCGATTCAAATCCCAGCAGATGGTCAACCCATTGTGTTGGCAAATGATAGGCAGACCATTGGTGGTTATCCCAAAATAGGCAGTGTGCTGTCATTAGACTTAGCGAAATTAATGCAAACCAGTGCTGGGGCTAAAATTCGATTTAGTGCGATAACGATTGAGCATGCCCACAATTTGTTACACCTAGAAAAAATAAAACGACAAGGCGTTAAACTGGTTAAGGCAGGCAACTAAATGGATTTTCAAAATTCACTATTAAAGTTGAGTAAACAAGTCGAAAACTTACTGGTAGAACGTAACCTAAGGGGCATGCGCGATGTCCAGCCCGCCTTAAATGAGGGCTATTACTTAAGGGCTGCCCAGCGATTATTTAGTGTTAAAGGGACGGTGCTCATAGGTACTGGATTTCCCGTTGCTGGCACATTTGAAACCGATGGTCCAGTTGGGGCTATTGCACTTTACCATTGTCTAAAGAAATTAAATAAAACGCCAGTTATTGTTTGTGGGGAGCCATTATACAGCGCCCTTTACAAAGACTTTGACTGCTATCCTCTGCCGTTAAACGACATTGAAAATGCACAATGTTTTGCCCAGCAATTATTATCAGAGTTAAAGCCCGAATTAGTCATATCGATTGAGAGACCGGGTTTAGCTGCTAATAATCGTTATCACAATATGCGTGGCGAAAATATTTCCCAATATTGTGGTTGTTTTGATGCGGTAATTGAATTGGCGGATTGCCCAACCATTGCTATTGGAGATGGTGGCAATGAAATAGGTATGGGGAACATCACTCATGCTCTTGCTAAGCTGGCGATTACGCCTGCTAAAACCTGTTGTGATGAACTATTAATTGCCGATGTGTCGAATTGGGGGGCGTATGGACTTATGGCTTTTTTATCTATATGGCAAAACCGTAATTTACTCGAAGAAATAGACCTAGAGGCAATTTTCAAGTATTTGTCTGGGTTAGGCAGTGTCGATGGGGTGACCCGCGAAAATAGTTTAACTGAAGACAGTTTATGTTTCAGCGAAGGCCTGCAATTACTGGGGCGCTTGCAACAATTATGTGGATTTAAATAGGCGAATTAATGAGTATTGTTTTTTTAAATGGAGATTTCTTAGCTGCAGAAGAAGCGAAAATCTCGCCAATGGATAGGGGCTTTTTATTTGGTGAAGGCATTTATGAGGTGCTCCCAAGTTACCAAGGAAAGTTTATTGGTTTAGCGCCGCACCTTAAACGTATGCAAAACGGCCTGAACGAACTTGATATTGCTAACCCCATGAATGACGGTCAATGGCAACAAGTTATTCTTGATTTAATTGCCAAGAATGAAGGGGATAATTTAGGGGTGTATCTGCAGGTAACCCGCGGAGCGAGTGAAGTTCGTCAGCACGGCTACCCACAACAATCACAGCCAACTGTGTTTGCTTTTACTTTTACAATTGACGCTGTTAAAGATGCCACTATCGAGTCAGCCAAGACCTATGAGGTATCAGCAACCCAGGATCTTCGCTGGCAACGCTGCCATATTAAATCGACGTCTTTATTGGGTAATGTGATGCATTACCAGCAGGCTAAGGTGCAGGGCTGCCAAGAAATGTTGCTTGTTAACGGCAAGGGTGAAGTCACCGAAGCCAGCTCAAGTAATGTGTTTATGGTTAAAGATGACGTGATTTATACGGCCCCGCTTGATAACCAGATTTTACCTGGGGTTACCCGCGCCATTGTGTTGGATATATTGCGCAGCCATGGCCAATATAAAGTGCTAGAAACGCCTTTTACCCTTGAGCAAGCTGCGGCGGCGGATGAATTATGGCTGACCAGTTCAACAAAAGAAATTGCACCAATTGTCATGCTTAATGGTAAGCCCATTGCCGATGGCAAAGCGGGGCCGGTTTGGTTACAGGCACAAACACTGTTTAATCAGTACAAGTTTTTATACTAAAGGAATAATAATAATGAAAAGAATAGTTATCGCCGCTATGGCGGCACTGTCTGTCAGTGCTTGTGGTCCGAGCCAAACCGCCACCGACAAAATTTTAGATGTGGCTTATAGTTGGAAAGATCAAGGCTTTGAAGTGGGTAAGGCTGAGCAATGTATGAATTGGACTAGGCAGGTGTTAGTGGCTGCCTGTGGTGATAAGTTTAAAGACATGCAAACCCTAGAGCCTTGGGATAAAGCCTTCTTAGGCGAAAATGACATGCTGCGTCCAGAGCATGCCGATTCCTTGGCCGGTGACATGTTTGGCAACAAAATTGAAACCCTAGAACAAGTTCAAAAAGGCGATCTTGTTTTTCTTAAAAACACCTATGGTAATTGGAACCCAGGGGTGATCACCCATGTGGGCATTGCCACCGGTGATGGCCAATATATCCACCGCATGACTTCTAATGAAGGCATAGTCAAAGTGCAAGATATTCCAGCCCATGAGTTTGCTAGTGCGCTAAGAATGGACAGCAGTTTGTGTGAATAATCACTGAGAAGCGAGAAGCGAGAAGCGAGAAGCGAGAAGCGAGAAGCTAGAAGCTAGAAGCTAAGAAATTCGATTTCGGGGCTGCATGGATGCAGCCCTTTTTCTATCGTTTCAGCCGATAGATGCCAATTGTTATTGAGTTGCTCAAATAGCCATACTGCAAATGTCTAAATTTGAGTGAAATTAACATGTCTGCACATAACTTTTCTGCCACCAAGCTTTTGTCATTATACCGCAACCAAAAGCTTTCCCCTGTTGAAGTGGCCCAAGACTATCAAAATCAATTTAATCGAATTAACTCGAAAGTGAATGCGTTTAGTTTTCCCTTTTTTGAGCGCGCCATCGAGCAAGCTAAAGTTGCCGAACAAAGGTATAGCGACGCAAGCTACAGAGCTTTAGAAGGTCTGCAAGTCGCTTTTAAAGATGAAACCTATATTGAAGGTGAGCCCATGACCAATGGCTCATGGGCCAATAGGAACACCATTGCCACCTCGACCGATCCCGTGCCTGAATTATTATTTGATCAAGGGGTGATTAATATTGGTCGCACCACCACTCCAGAATTCTCAGTCGCTTCGGTCACCTGGTCAAATTTATGGGGTATCAGCCGTAGTCCTTGGAATACGGCAATGACCTGTGGTGGCTCTTCGGGCGGTTCAGCGATCGCGGTGGCCACGGGTATGGCCAGCTTTGCTAATGGCACAGATATTGGTGGTTCTCTCCGCATTCCTGCGGCCATGTGTGGCGTTTATGGCTATAAGCCGCCCCATGGGCGCGTGGCGGAAATTGCGCCATATAACATTGATTTATATTGCCACCATGGTTTGATCACCCGTACTTTAGATGACATGTTATTAGCCTATCCGCACATTCGAGGCAGTAACTGGATAGATTCCCATTCCTTTGTGCCTGATAGCAATCCTAGTTTGGCGCCGACTAAGCCGCTGTCACAGTTAAAAGTGGCGGTATCAGTGGACTTAGGTTTTTATCAAGTGGATAAGGATATTCAGGATAACCTATTAAACACCGCCAAGGTGTTGGCTGCCACGGGGGCAGAGGTCGAGCTGGTAGAGTTAGATTGGGACAGTCAGGTGATTCAAACCGCTAAGGTGCATCAAAGGGCAATGATGGGGCAAAAGCTTAAAAAAGAACATTTAAATGCCCCTCACTTTGACAAGCTAACGCCCTATGTACAGCAATACCTACAAGCTGCAGCTAAGACCACATTAGATGATGTACTTGAGGCGAATATGCATCTTTGTAAAATGTGGGATGAGTTAGCTAAAGTCTTTAAAGATTATGACTTGTTATTGTGCCCAACGGTAGCGACCACTAATGTTGCTGCGGACTTTGATTATTCAAAAGATACTCTGCAGATAAATGGGGTAGAGGTTGACGCCAATAAAGGCTGGTTTATGACTTATCCTTTTAATACTTTTGGCCAGTGCCCAGTCCTCTCTATGCCAAATGGTTTTTGTGAAAATGGTATGCCAAGCTCGCTGCAGCTAGTGGGCAGACCCTACCAAGAAGAGCATATATTTGTGGCCGCCAAAGAAATCGAACGTCAACAACTCGAAGGTTGGTACAGTAAAATTTTACCGCAATTTAAGTAGGAAAAAGCATGCTCAACAAAGTAATAATGGCGCTAATGGTGACTATCTCGAGTATAAGTTTTGCTGCAGAGAAAGTGCCATTTTACAATCAAATGGATAATAAGCATGAAGGTTGGCGTGCTTGCAATATTACCTCACTGGCTATGGTCTTAGATTATTTTGGGGTGCAGCCCAAAAACCAGATTGAATTAAGAATGCCCGATCATATTTATCAGCGCTTTGGCATTAAGCAAGATCCTTTCGAGTTGCAAGCGGTGTTTAATATGATAGCTAGAGATGCTGGCTCACCGATGAGGGATGTGTTTTATGAGCGTGGCACCGTTAAGCAATTACAAGCCCTTGCACAAAAGGGTATTCCAACTATTGTCCATGGTTGGTTTACCAAAGATGGTCATATTGTGGTCGTCACCGGTTATGATGGTGACTATTACACAGTGAACGATCCCTATGGTAAATGGTTAGGTAAAAAGTGGCTGGATTCCAAGGTTAACTACGACACCAGTGTGTCAGGCTTCGGGGTACGCTATAAAGCCTCTGAATTTGAACATGCCATTAATGATAATGGCACGGGTGATGACCTTTGGTTGCATACCTTTGTAAATATAGATCAACTTGATTGAGCGCCCAATTGTGTCAGGCGTTTGATTAGCCATTGTAAACATTTGCCATTGGCGCTTTGTGAATGCCAAATGATGTCGACACAATGGGGATAAGTGACACTTTGATGGCAAGTCGGTAAGCGGACTAATTCACCACTTTTTAACTGTGTTTCGATTAAAGTTAATGGTAGGTCTGCCCAACCTAAGCCTGCCTGTACAGAATGTAATAGCATAGCGGCAGAGTTGCTATACCAAATTTTACTGGACAGTTGTGAATCGAATCGCCTGAAACCGGTATCACTATCGGTGACCCTGATATGGCGGTACTGGCTTAAATCAGTAGGTGACACACTGTTGAGTTTTGCCAATGGGTGATTTTTACTAACGACCGTGCAATAGTGGCTGTGGGCCACACCTTTAAAAGCAAATTCTTCCGGGTAATCATCTTTTGATAAGGATAAAGCGATATCGACTTTACCCTGTTTTAAAAGAGTACTGGCCTGATTATGACTGCTACATAATAGCAATAAAGAGGTGTTTTCAAACTCTTGGTCAAATTCTTCGAGCAACTTTAATAAATACGCTTCTGGCAGAGCAAACTCATCATATGCGAAGCTTATTTCAGTCTCTACATCCTCAATCATGTTATCAATGCGTCTGAGCAAGTTGTTGTGGCTTTTGGTGACACTTTTGATGTCATTAAGCAAGGCCAGACCTTCTTTGGTTAGGGTAGGAGAGCGTTTTGAGCGATCAAATAACTCAAAGCCAGTATCGATTTCTAAATTATTAATCAGGCCACTGACGGAAGATTGTGCTTTACCTAATTTACGGGCGGCAGCAGAGAAACTGCCTGTTTCAACCGCGGTAACAAAAGCTTCTAATTGTTCAAGAGATAACTGCATAAAGGATAAAAGATAGTTTTTAAAGCCGTTATACTTGGATTTACTCTTTAAGTAAATATCAAGCCAGTACAGAACTGGCTTGGATTGCAGAGCGAGTTAGCTTTTAGGAACTTGCTGGGTAATACAGTGGATGTTGCCGCCCCCAAGAACAATTTCGCGCGCTTCTACACCAGTAACAAGATAATCTGGATACAGGTTTTGTAATATTTCTTGAGCTTGGTCGTCATATTGGCTATCAAGTAATGGAAACACAATCTGCTTATTGGTGATCAAGTAATTGGCGTAGGAGGCCGCCAAGCGTTCCCCCGCTTCACGCTTCATGCCCTGTGATGGCGCAATACCGGCGGCTTCGGCTTCGGTTAAGTACAGTGGCCCAGGCATTGGCAGAGTGTGCACCTTGATACTGCGGCCTTTGGCGTCAGTTTGTGACTCTAGGAAAGCTTTTGCCTGTTTGGAGATCGGGTACTGTGGATCTTCAGGATCATTGCAATCTGTGATCACCACTTCAGCGGGTTTTACCACATGTAAAATATTATCGATATGGCCATTAGTTTCATCGTTATACAGGCCTTGGGGCAGCCAAATGACTTTCTCAGCCCCAAGGTATTGCTTTAGATAAGCTTCAATTTGGCTTTTAGATAAATCAGGATTGCGACTTGGGTGCAGCAAGCATTCTTCGGTGGTGTAGACCGTGCCTTCACCATCGACATGGATGGAACCACCTTCTAAGATAAAGGGCGCTTGATAATGGTCTTTATTATCAATTTGGCAGACTTTAGCGGCGATAGCGTCGTCATTATCCCATGGGCTGTATAGGCCATCAAGCTCTCCCCCCCAAGCGTTGAATTGCCAACTTATGCCTCGGCTTTGACCTTGTTGATTGATAACATAGCTTGGCCCCACATCTCGCATCCATGCATCATTATTGTCTATTCGCACCACGTCAATGTGCGCGGGCAGTTGCGCTCTAGCTTGTTCAAATTGCGCTTCAGATACCGCCATGGTAACAGGCGTAGTTTGGCTGATGGCCTCGGCGACTTTGGTAAATGCAAGCTGAGCAGGTTGGCTTTGATGGCGCCAGTTGTCAGGGCGCTCTGGCCATATCATCCATACCTTTTGCTGTGGTGCAGACTCTGCGGGCATAAAAAATCCGTCTTGTTTAGGAGTAGAATTTATTGGATTCATGATGGTTATTCCTTTGATTTAACCATGGTGTTAGCACCAATAGTCAGTAGACCAGAAATTAAAATAGCAATGCCACCAACCACGATTACATGGTTTAAGCTGTAATGCTCGACTAACATTCCAGCTATTGGTGTACCTAAAACTAAGCCGACTTTAAATGCGGCTACGCATAAAACAATTAATCGCCCAGATTTATCCACTTCATTAAAAATGGCCATCATGATAGGGATGATATAACTCCAAAAAATTTGATAAATAATGGTGGCAATGGCGTAAATTAGCCAAGCATTATCTTGATTCATCAGCAGCAGCGCTATCAAACATGGCATTTGAATGATTACCGTTAACCAAATGGCGCCAGCACGGCCGATAAATTGAGTCGACCAGCCCGATAACCAAGAGCCGATAGCACTAATGGCAAAACCAAGGCCAAGCAAATAACCCACCTCACTGCCCGTTAGCCCGGCATTCACACCAATGCGTTCTAAATAAGCCCAAATCGTACCTTGAGCGAAGTAGTAACTGACTACCCCTAAAAAAATCAAGGTGGTCGGCTTCCAAATCGGTTTGATATCAAAGCGCGATTGATTATGTTGTGTCTTGTGGTTACAAGGAAAAGAAACCAAGGCAAAGGCGAGGGCAATAACTAAGGCAACATTAAAAAAATGAAATATGCCAGCGTAGCCCCATTCATTAATCACCATCGGCAATAGGGCAAAGCCTATGGTGCCATAAATAACCTGTAGGGTGACCATGATGCTAAAGGCTTTGTCGGCATTATCGCGGTCTCCCAATGCCGCTAAGGCTATGGAATAACTCACGCCACAGGCAATACCTGCGATAAAGCGAATCAATACCAAGCTGTTGAAGTCGTTGATCAGGCCAGTAATCACATTGGCAGCAATAAATACGGCTAAAGAGGCGATAACCATTTTTTGCCAATGACAGCGTCTCACCCAGAAAAAGGCAGAGCTGCTGGTGATCAATATACCGGCAACATCGGCGGCGGTTAGCCAACCTATCTGTTGCGCGCTGAAATGGTTGGAATCAGTGAACGCCCCGACCATTAACGGCATTAAGGTGGTCACCGCAGCGCCCATCATGGCGGCGCTTAGCACAGCCCAAAAGCCTAGGGTTTGCTTGATATCCATGTTGTTTTTCATTGTTATTATCATGACTACTTCCTTTTGATAATAAAAAGGGCCATCACTGGCCCTTGTCTAAGGCCTTTGTAACAGACCCGTTTTCTTCGAACAACTGTGCTTTAAATTAATTCACAAAGTTGTAGCTGAAGTTTAAGCCAATGGTACGTGGCTGAGCATAAATGCTGGTGTAGCCAAATGGTGCGCCTTGGTCTTGGTAAGATACCTCAGCGGCTTCATTGGTTAGGTTATTAATCCAAAGCGATGCAGTCCAAGCGTCAATAGAGTAACTTACCTGAGCATTTAATAAAGTGTAAGCATCGTATTTGTATGGCTCATCAATACTGCCATCAGCATTGGCATCGGCACGGTCGCTTAGCATCTCACCCACGTATTTAGCGCGTATATTGGCATCTAATACACCATCGCCTAGCTCTTGGGTGTAGTTAAACGCTAGATTGTGACGCCAAGTTGGTGTACCGCCGAGCTCACCACCTTTGTACCAGGTACGACATTGGTTCCCTTCAGCCGCTTCGCCACCTTCAAAGATACACAGCGATTTGTTTTCAACAAACTCAGCTTTAGCAGTGGCGGTTTCCCACTTAACGCTAAAGTTATCAGTTAAGTTGTAACGTACTTGCGCTTCAATACCTTGGGATTTAGCTGCTGGACCATTATTGGTACCGTTTAGCGGGAAGATCTCAATGTACTGGGCGTTATAGGTTTGAGTATTATCCCAATCGATATGGAACGCGTTCAGCTGAACATACAAATCGTTATCTAGACTGGTGCCTTTATAACCAAACTCATAGTTAGTGGTGGTATCTGGATCGTAAATTTGGGCCTCTTTACTGACTTTTAGGTCACCCATGTCACGGTAGCTGTTGGTACCGCCACGACGGAAGCCTTGGGAAGCAGTAAAGTATAACAATTGACTGTCTGCAACATTGTAAGAGGTATTAAACTTGAAGATAGAATCGCCAGTGCCTTCTTGTACAGTTTCATTGGTTACAGTGCCAATATAGCCGGTGTAATCTTCAATAGAGCGCAGGTTGGTATCCTTCCAGTTGAAGAAACGGGCCCCAAGGGTTACATTCCAAGCATCGGTTACTTGGTAGCCAAGTTCACCATAGATAGCAAATTCTTGATACTTAGAATCAGCATCTTCAAAGTAGCCAGTATCGGCTTCAGGGCGTACATAATAATCATCAGGGTTATAGCCACCCCAATCATCGCTCATCGCTTTATCTAAGCCTTTAAACACTTCCCAGAATTTGAGCGTGCTTTGTCTGTCTGAATAGTAAAAGCCAGCAATCCAGCTTAACGGGCTATCAATGGTCGAGGTTAAGCGGGTTTCATGCTCAATACCTTGGTAGTCGTTATCGGTTTTTAATAGCGCCGACTCTTTAGTCTCGCTAAAGCCCATACCTGGGATCCAGCCATAATACTCATCACCGTAGTTTAGGTAGTCGGCTTGACCGGCACTGTCATCTTTATAACCAGAAGTTGAGCTCATTAGATTGGCAAAACCAAGATCCCAGTTAATTTCAACACTGCCCATTTCAAACAAGCGATCGGTAAATTCTTCATGCACACGTTGAATGGTATAACGGTCGTATTGGTATGGCGATTCTTGGGCTTCAAGGTTACAGTTTTGACCGGCATATAGGCTCTCACAAGCCGCGGTTTCGTCCCAGCGGCTGGCACCTGAGGTACCATGGGCTTTTTGCTTTTGGCGGGTATAAGCAAAGTTGATATCAAAAGTATCTGTCGGTGCCCACTTTAATTGTAAGCGAGCGCCTGTGCTGTCTTGCCAGTCGTCATCTTCAAATACTTCACCAGCAGGCGACCCAAGCTTATGGTTTGACTCATCCCACCATACGGCTTGCTTAACACGGTCGGTATAGCCGTTGTCATCTAGATGAGAAACATTAGCACGGAAAGCTAGCGTATCGGTTAATGGCAGGTTTAAGGTAACGTCAGTATCGTTACTGAGGCTGCCATTTTGTACATGGTAAATGCTGGTATTAACGTCAACCGTTAGCTCTTCAGTATCTGGTTTATTGGTAATGTAACGTATGGTACCGCCTAGGGAACCGCCACCGTATAGGGTACCTTGTGGACCTAGTAGAGTTTCTACCCTTGAAATATCTTTTAAACGATAAGTCATTCGTGGTAGAGCAGTGTTATCTAAGTAATAAGCAAGGGTGGTACGCTCAAATGACGCTAGGTTGTTGGCACTAGCGGCAGAGACGTTCAGGCCACGAACCGTGACTGATTCGCCTAAACGGGCCGAGTTAAGTGGTGCACTGATCACGACCGAATCAGCAATTAATGCCTTGGCATCGGTAATGTTTTTGCTACGCAGTTCGTCAGCGCCCATGGCGGTAACATTCATTGGCACTTCACTGGCTAGACCAAGGCGGCCGCTGGAAGTAATTTGTAGCACTTCAATGTCTTGTAAGTCTTGTTGTTCTGATGCTTCTTCAGCTAAAACATAACTTGAATTAAGCAATACAGCTGTAGCAATAAACTTAGCTATTTTGCTCGTTTTGAACCTTGGCATAGCGTTCCCTCTTGTTGTTTTTATTTGCTTTTATTGAGCTCAGAACAACATTCAATTCCTTGAATATCAGGCAGCAATAAAAATCACATAGGGTTAGCATTATTGACTATGGTGTAGAGACCAAGTTGATTTCTATAGGTTGAAGCTATGGGTTGAAGGTTGCAGCAAAAATTATCTGTCATGACAGGTTTTATATACCAGCAGGCGGATTTAACCTGATACTTTTCACTAATTTTGGCGCATAACGGCGAGCATTGTTTGTATGATATATGTTTGAATTAATTTAAATCATTAACACCAGTAAAAGACAATGCTCATCTGGCAGCAAAATACCTACCCCAAATAACCAAGTCGCATTGAGCAAACTGATGCATCTAAGTTGGCCAAATGGCAGAAGTGATCAAGCTAATACTGTCATGTTGATGGTTTAGTAGACAAATAAAAGGACTAAGTTAACTAATTTACAATTAATACTTTGCTATGCGCATTGGATTAGTTGATAATGGTTCTCATTTAGAAAGAATAGATAACGATAATTATTGTGCTCAAAGGAGAGCCTTGAATGAATATCAGCCAAATGACCATTGGCAGTGACGCCCAAGTGCTGAGCTTTAATGAACAAATAAGCCCTGTTAACAAGCGTAAGCTGTTAGCTATGGGAGTTACCCCGAACGCAACAATGACTTTGGTGCGTTTTGCACCGTTAGGTCACAGTGTTGAAATTGAAATTCGTGGTAGCCTTTTATGTCTTCGCAATGAATTAGCGCAGATGATTGAGGTGAGCCAATAATGACGACGAATAAGTGCTTCCACTTTGTCACGGTGGGTAATCCCAATGCCGGCAAATCCACCCTTTTTAATGGCCTAACTGGGCGCTCCCAACAAGTGGGTAACTGGTCAGGAGTTACCGTTGCGACCACTTCTGCAAAAATAGCGAATGTGGCATACGACGCTAAGCTTACAGATTTACCAGGTATTTACGACATAACGCCTGCGGTTAATCGCAGTGAATGCTCCCTTGATGAGCAATTAGCGCAAAACTTTTTGTTGGAAACTGAGCTCGATGGCATTGTAAATTTAATTGACGCTACCAATATTGAGCGCCATTTATATTTAACTGCCCAGTTACTTGAACTTGGTTTACCAATGTTAGTGGTCGTTAATAAAATCGATGCTGCCAAACGCCGTGGCATTAGTGTTGATTTGGATGCGCTGGCGCAGCATTTAGGCTGTGCAGTGATAGCGGTAAATGCTAAAAACAGTAAAGATCTAGCTAAAGTGAGCCAAGCCATAGCGGCTTTAGCTACGCAACCTGCACCTCAGGGAAGGGTGATTTACTCGCCTCAAATTGAAACCCTATTAAATGATCAAAGCAGTCGTTATCAGCAATTTAATCAGTTGGTAAAACAACCTAGTATTGATTGGATGACAGAGCTTGCCAGCAGTCGTTACCAATGGGCTGACGATGTGTATGAAGCAGCGATTAGTAAAACCTTGACGAAAACCCTGACTGATAAAATCGATCAATTGGTCTTACACCCAGTATTAGGGGTGCCGATTTTCCTATTTATGATGTACCTAATGTTTATGTTCTCAATCAATGTCGGCAGTGCCTTTATTGATTTTTTTGATATTTTAGCGGGTGCGATTTTTGTTGAGCAGGGTGAGTATTGGCTAACCCAAATTGGCTTACCAGAATGGATGGTGACTATTTTGGCGGGTGGTATTGGTTCTGGCATTCAAACCGTGGCCACCTTTATTCCTGTGATTGCCGCGCTTTATATCGCCTTATCGGTACTTGAAGCTTCAGGCTATCTATCCCGCGCAGCCTTTGTGGTTGATGGCTTCATGCGTAAAATAGGCCTGCCTGGTAAGGCTTTCGTGCCTATGATTGTTGGCTTTGGTTGCAGTGTACCGGCAATTATGGCGACCCGTACCTTAGGGGATGAACGTGAACGTGTGATCACCGGTATGATGGCACCGTTTATGTCCTGTGGTGCCCGTTTACCTGTGTACGCCTTATTTGCCGCGGCATTCTTTCCTGAGAGTGGTCAGAACTTAGTATTCCTATTGTACTTTATTGGTATTTTAGCAGCGGTAGGCACTGGCTTATTGCTTAAGCATACGGTACTGCCGGGGGAATCAACCTCAGGCATTATGGAGCTGCCAGCCTATGAAATGCCAAGTCTTGCCATGGTTGCCCAAAAGACCTACCGCCGTACCAAAAGCTTTGTGACAGGGGCTGGTGTTACCATTATCACTGTGGTGGCGATTTTACACTTTGTGAATTCTATTGGTACCGATGGTTCGTTTGGGCACCAAGACAAAGGTGATTCAGTATTGGCAAAAGTAAGTCAAACCGTCACGCCAGTATTTAACCCTATGGGCATTAGCAATGATAACTGGCCTGCCACGGTCGGCATTGTGACGGGTTTGTTTGCTAAAGAAGCGGTAGTGGGCACCCTAAACAATCTATACAGTCAAGCGGATGAAGACGAGGTTATGCAACCAATGGCAGTACGCTTTGATGAAGCGCTTGAATCTATTGGAGCTAACCTCGGCGATATTGCCCCTGAGGACCCATTATCTCTAAACTTGGGGAATATCGAAGATCGCTCCACTGCTGCCGAAGAGCAAGAGGTGGATACTTCGACCTTTGACAGCCTTGAAAATGGCTTTGGTTCCCGCGCAGCCGCCTTTGCTTTTTTATTATTTGTGCTGCTTTACACCCCTTGTGCGGCGGCTATGGGCGCATTGGTCAATGAGTTTGGCAAACAATGGGCATTGTTCAGCGCCGGTTGGACCTTCTTCTTAGCCTACGGCGTTGGCGTGACCTTTTACCAACTCAGTATTTTTGCAATAAACCCTATCGCTTCGGTAATGTGGATTGTCGCTTTTGTGGCAGGGCTTACAGGCTTGTACCTGTGGTTAAAGCAACAGGGCCTGAAGCGTGGCGATAGCGATAGGATTGATATTAAGTTAATCGGATAATCACTTACTGGATTGGGTCAATGGGAGGCTTTGCCTCCCATTTTTGTATGCTAATTGCACAAATAGACGGTGGAAATAAAAAACCTTGCAATTGGCAGTACAATAATCGGGCTTTGGGATTGTACTTAACTAGAATATATAGGATTATACGCGGCTATATGCTTTTAGAAATCTTTGTTTGAATAGAGGGGCTCCATGAGTGACCTAGAGAAAGAAGTACGCCCAAGTAACTTCATTCGTAATATCATCGATACCGATCTTGAGAGTGGCAAGCACACCCAAGTGCAAACTCGTTTCCCGCCTGAGCCAAATGGGTACTTACACATTGGCCACGCTAAATCTATCTGCCTTAATTTTGGTATCGCCCAGGATTATAAAGGCCTTTGTAACTTACGATTTGATGATACCAACCCTGAAAAAGAAGACATCGATTTCGTAAATTCAATTCAAGAAGACGTTAAATGGCTTGGTTTTGAGTGGGCTGGAGAGGTTCGCTACTCATCAAACTACTTTGACGCCCTTTATGGTTATGCGATTGAACTCATCAACAAAGGTTTAGCTTATGTTGATTTTTTAAGTCCAGACGAAATGCGTGAATACCGTGGCACTCTAACTGAGCCAGGTAAAGAGAGTCCATACCGAAATACTACGCCGGAAGAAAACTTAGCCCTGTTCGAAAAAATGAAGAACGGCGAGTTTAAAGAAGGCGAGTGTTGTTTACGTGCTAAAATCGACATGGCTTCTAGCTTTATGGTGATGCGCGACCCGGTCATTTACCGTGTTAAATTCGCTCACCATCACCAAACGGGTGACAAGTGGTGCATATACCCAATGTACGACTTTACCCATTGTATTTCGGATGCGATTGAGAACATCACCCACTCACTGTGTACCCTAGAGTTCCAAGACAACCGTCGTCTGTACGACTGGGTGCTGGATAACATCTCTATTGAAGCGCGTCCACATCAGTATGAATTTTCTCGTCTAAACCTTGAATACACCATGATGTCTAAGCGTAAGCTAAGCGCATTAGTGACTGAAGGTCATGTGGACGGTTGGGATGATCCTCGCATGCCAACGATTGCCGGTTTACGTCGTCGTGGTTATACCCCTGGCTCTATTGTTGAGTTCTGTAAGCGTATTGGCGTAACCAAGATGGAAAACATGGTAGAAATGCCAATGTTAGAAGCTTGTATTCGTGAAGACCTAAACGAAAATGCACCTCGTGCCATGGCCGTGCTTGATCCAATTAAACTGGTTATCGAAAACTTTGACGGTGATACAGAAATTCTTAATGTTAAGAATCACCCGAATAAGGAAGAAATGGGCACTCGCGAAATGCCATTTGGCCGCGAAATCCTAATCGATGCTGCCGACTTCCGTGAAGAAGGTAACAAGAAGTACAAGCGTTTAGTGCTGGGTAAAGAAGTTCGTCTACGTGGTGCTTACGTGATTAAAGCTGAGCGTTGTGACAAAGACGCCGATGGCAATGTGACCACTATCTACTGTACTTATGACAAAGAAACATTAGGTAAGAACCCAAGTGATGGCCGTAAGGTTAAAGGTGTAATCCACTGGGTTGCAGCAGAAACGGCGGTTGCGGCTGAGTTCCGTGTTTACAACAAGCTATTTAATGTGGCCAACCCCAACGGTCTAGAGCTTACAGAGGCCCTAAACCCAGAATCACTAGTGGTTAAGCATGGTGTGATTGAACCTTCATTGGTTAACGCTGAAGCGTCAAAAGCTTACCAGTTCGAGCGTGAAGGCTATTATTGTGCCGACAGCAAAGACTTCACTAAAGATAAACCCGTGTTTAACTTAACGGTGGCATTACGCGAGTCGTTTTAATTTATCAACTAAAAATAAGCTGATACTAAAAAGCCCTCAACAATAGTTGAGGGCTTTTTTATTGCAAGAACTTGATGGCAGCTAGCCATCATGGGCTAGGCTGCGGCGGTTAAACAGCTAACTGTACTTGCGTTTATTTAAAACAATAAAGATGACTGCTAGAAGTGCGCTACCTGTCGCAAGTGCAAAAAGCAATGATCCCGTAAAGCCAAGTACCAAATAACCGGCAATACTTGCAATAGCCGCAAGTAGCGCATAAGGAAGCTGGGTAGCAACATGGTCAATATGGTGACAGGCTGAACCCGTCGACGATAAAATAGTGGTATCTGAAATTGGCGAACAATGGTCGCCAAATACGCCTCCAGCTAATACCGCTGCCATACTGGCCATCATTAGACTTGGTTCCATGGCGCCAGCTAGGTTAGCGGCAATAGGCAACATGATTGCAAAAGTACCATAACTGGTGCCTGTGGCTAATGCGGTTAATGCACTCAATAAGAATACAAGCATAGGGATCATTGCTGCCGATAAATTACCTTGGGCAAGGGAGGCTAAAAATTTACCCGTTTGTAAGTCACTGATGACACCAGCGATCGTCCAAGCAAGCACCAAAATATAAACGGCTGGAAGCATGGATTTGATACCAGAAATGATACCTTGAGTGAGGTAGCTTGTAGGCTCACCTTTGACTTTTAACCAAATAATATTAACCGCGATGGTGATCATACCTGCGAAGCACATTGACTGTGAGCCTGCCGCATTTTCTAATGCACCAATTAAACTGAAACTTTGGCCATTTTGACTTAATACTGCAGCACCCGATTGCAGCATAAAAAACACCACCAATAGAATAAGCATCACCAGCGGCACGACTAAGTTGGCAACCGTGCCTTTCTCCGATTCTGGTAGGCCAATATCTTCACCTGCTGGGTTGCCTTTGGCGTGATCCCAAAGCTCCGCTTTTTTGGCGCGCATTTCAGCTTTTGCCATTGGCCCAATATTGATATCAAACAGCACCACACAAAGCAAAATAGCTAAGGCAAAAACCGCATAAAAATTCAAGGGGATCATTTGTACGAATACCGCCAGAGTACTGCTGTCGATACCATGTAAGACTAGAATACTGGCCAGTAGCGACATAATGTAAGCACCCCAAGTAGAAATGGGTGAAATCACACATACAGGCGCTGAAGTTGAGTCAATACAATAGGCAAGTTTCTCACGTGATATTTGATATCTATCCGTTACAGGGCGAGCGACGTTACCGACTAAGAGAGTATTAAAATAATCATCAATAAAAATAATGACCCCAAGAGCTAAGGTCATTAACTGGGAATCCTTGCCACTACGAACTTTAGATCTGGCCCAATTGCCAAATGCCGCAGTCCCACCGGATACTGAAATGATCGCCATCAGTGCTCCCATGCTAAGCAGAAAGCCTATGGTGTATAAATTCCAGCTGCTCCAGCTACCATCTTGCCAAACTAGCGCTATCGCTCGTGATATGGTTTCATCCGCAATAGCGGCAACTGAAAAGTCAGTCAGTAAAGCGATACCTGTTAAGATCCCAAGCCCTAATGAAAGTAAAACTTTACGGGTAATAATCGCCAAGCCAATCGCGATCACAGGGGGTAAAATTGAAAGTGCCGAATCGGCATAGTTAATATAATTATCTTGAACCATTGCGTACTACTTTTTTTGAATATAGTAACGGAGGCTTCTGAAAGGAATAATGTTGTGCCGTGAGGCAGTAAGACCTTTTTACAGTAGCGCTCCATAGTGTAAAAATTTACTATGGCAGTGCTGTACTTACTTCAGTACAGCCCCAGTTATTGGGGATGACGCCCCTTTAACTTCGGCATAGACTCCTTTCACTTAGGTTCATAGGTTGTCACCCTCAACTAAGCTACTGATAGCGTATGCGCCTCTACATTAATGCTTGTTTACAGATAATAATTATCTGTATTTAAGTCGAGCTAAAATGTTACCTTAAAGCACTTTATAAAAACAGCGTTACTACGATAACGAGGCCTAATTGTTAGGTTTTTGTGCTGAATTGGTTTGTATCAGCACTATGTCATTAACAATTTTGCAGCTTTTAAAGCCTTGCAGCTAACAGATGTAAGCGAATATAGGGATAAGTATGTCTAAAAATGTATGGCTATTGATGTTGAGCCAGGGAATGATCAGCGCTGGAGCACCGATCATGATGTTGTTTGGTGCTTTAGCAGGCTCTGAAATGGCACCCAATAGTATGTTTGCCACTTTACCGGTCGCACTCATGGTGATTGGTTTGTTTATTTCCGTTATGCCAGCCACTAAATTAATGGCGCGCTTTGGCCGTAAGCCTATTTTTATTTTGGCTATTTTATTAACCAGTAGCAGTGGTTTATTAGGATCGTTTGCCGTCTCTATAGGCCACTTCGAATTGTTGTGTTTAGCTAGTATCTTATTGGGTATGAGTGGTGCCATTAATGCCCAATACCGCTTTGCCGCTATGGAATCGGTTGCCCCTGAACTTGCCGCCAGTGCCGCCTCTAAAATATTGCTCGGTGGTCTGATTGCGGCCATCGTTGGCCCAGACTTGGCCTTGTATATGAATGGCTTATTCGAGGTGAACTATGTGGGAGCCTTCCTCGCCATGAGTGTGCTAGCCATTACCGGCTTAGTGTTTATCTCAGGCTATCAGCCTGTCGAAGTTAAAGACAATCAGCAAGTCCAAACTCTAAATATTCGTAAAAGACGTGAAGTGCTGGCCAATCCATTGATTTGGGTCGCTATATTAGGGGCAGCCGTTGCCTTTGCCATGATGAGCTTTATTATGACGGCCACGCCTTTGCACATGCACCACCACGAGCATTATTCACTCGCCGATACCAAATGGGTCATTCAAAGCCATATTATGGCGATGTATTTGCCTTCATTAGTCAGTGGTTGGTTATTTGCCAAGTTTGGTATTCGCAACATGATGTTAGCTGGTTTGTTCATATATGCGCTCACCTTAGTCATGGGCTTTTATTCAGAGGTATTTAGCCATTATTGGCTGACCCTAGTGCTATTGGGTATCGGCTGGAACTTTTTATTTGTGGGGGCGACGGCATTGCTGCCTAAATGCTATAACGAAGGGGAAGGTTTTAAGGTGCAGGGCATAAACGACACCCTAGTATTCGGCGTACAAGCCAGTGTTACCCTTGGGGCAGGTTGGGTGTTAGCCGTACTAGGCTGGCAAAGCTTGCTACTTAGCTGTATTCCATTACTTATTATTATGCTAATGGCCTTTGCTGTGGCTAGAAAAAGCAGTTATTCATAAAAGTTAGGGATTATCTCCCTAAAGGTCAGTGAAAACCTAGGCTCGAGCACTTTTAAACGTTTAGGAAGGGCATGCAAATAATCATTTTGCATGCCCTTTTTCATGTGTAAAAGAGAGCCAGATTTTAGCTGCAGTGACCATTTTTGCTGTGTTTGCCTGTGCTTGATATGTAAATCGCGGCTGGCTCCAAGTGATAAGATAAAGATGTCACTGTTAGGCACGATTTCAGGCTCGTTGTCTCGGTGCCACCCCATATGTTCTGTGCCATTACGGTAATGATTGACTAAACAGGCATTAAGCTGAGTGCTGAATGTTTCATTGAGTTTTAGACGGATGCCATCAATAGCTTTTGGGAAAGGGGTGGGGTCTAATAGTAGGCCCGAGTACTTATATTGGCAGCCAACAAGCGCTAACCATGCCTGTTGCCTAGGGATGAGGTGCTGCTTGCCGAATACGGTTACACTCGGTCTTGTCAATTCAAGCTGTTGTAGGGCCTGTAGCAGCAAATAAGATTGATCATCATTAAGCCAATGTTGGTCTATTTGCCATAAACAGTTTGCCATTAAAAGCGATAAACAACAGATAAGCTCAACAGTCTGAGCTGCTGTTTATTAAGGTCGGGGTAGACTTGATACTCTAATCTGGTAGAGACATCTGCGGTGATGATATAGGCGCCACCAAAGCCCCAAACATCCCCCCACCCCTTATCGTTGAGGTTAAATTCTGTGCCGTTAGATTGCCACTCATAGTGAATTTGACCTAGCCGGGCAAAGACATGGTGCTCATTAATATTAGGATAATGCAACATGGCGGCCATTTCGATACCACCAACCTTATAATTGCCCGCAGCGCCATCATTTAGCAGGGCTTTCGCCAACGAGTTATAGCCGCCTTCAAGACTCAACCAGTCTAGCAATTGGTACCCAGCAAAGACCCCATAGGCACCATTCGCATCGAAAATATCATGGGTATTGAGTGGAATTTGTTTTTGTAAGTCAGGTAATCGACTGTCACCCACTTTTACCCCTAAATAAATATCCTTCGCGACGGCTAATGATGGCAGCAATAAAAGCAATAAAATGACTGTACGCACTGTTTTTTCCTTTTCTTTGTAATCATTGTAAATATAGAAAAGAATTTTATAAGGTGCTGATAATTTGTAAAAAGCCCAAACTTAATTTGGGCTTTCGAGGGGATCAGTCTGCCAATGCTTGATTAAAGCGTTCAAAACCAGCTGCAAGGTCGGCAATCAAATCTTCTACATCTTCAAGGCCGATATGCAAACGTATGAGGGGACCATCGGCTTGCCAGTTTTTGATAGAACGAATGGCGTTGACATCATGGGTAGGCATGATCAGTGATTCAAATCCTCCCCAAGAGTAGCCCATTTTAAAATACTTCATACCATTGACCATGGCATTGACGGCGGCACGGTTACCACAGTTCAATACGAATGAAAACAAACCATTAGAACCATTAAAATCACGTTTAAAGAATTCATGACCAGGGTTGCTTGGAAAGGCGGGATGACGAAGATGATCGACCTCTGGGCGTGCTTCAATCCACTTCGCTATCTTTAATGCTGCCTGCTGGTGTTGCTTAAGACGAACTGACATAGTACGTAGGCCACGGGCGGCTAGATAAATGTCATCTGGTGAAACACAATAGCCCAGTAAGTAACTTTGTTCGCGTAGAGTCGGCCAAAGTGCTTCGGTGGTAGACGCGGTACCAAGCATCACATCGGAATGGCCAACCACATACTTGGTGGCGGCTTGCACGCAAACATCAATGCCAAAGCCTGAAGCATCAAAATTAACTGCGGTGCCCCAAGTGTTATCGAGCATGGTGATAATATTGTGTTTTTTAGCGACAGCGACAATGCTTGGAATATCTTGCACTTCCATAGTGATAGAGCCTGGGCTTTCGGTAAAGATCACCTTAGTGTTCTGTTGCACCAACTCTTCAATCCCAGCACCAATTAATGGATCGTAATAGGTGGTGGTTACCCCAAGGTTGGCCAGCATCTTGTCACAAAAATCACGGGTGGGTTCATACACAGTATCCACCATAAGTAAGTGGTCACCGGCTTTTAAAAATGACAATAAGGCACCGGTAATCGCGGCGGTACCACAGGGGTAAACGGCAGTACCCGCGTAGCCTTCAATCTCACTTATGGCTTCTTGAAAAGCAAAGGTGGTGTCTGTGCCGCGGCGGCCGTAAAACATAACTTTATCGCCACGATTTTGGGTGGCATGTTTTAATTCATCGGTATTGTGAAATACCACAGTTGAGGCGCGGGTAACACCTGGGTTTACGGTATTAGGGGCCCACTTTTTTGAGCGTCCTGCGCTAATGATCTGAGTATCTTTTTTCATTGTACTTAGGGTCTGTTGACCTTTCATGTTTACTTTATGTGCGAATTAAAGGGCAAGATAGCAAGGCACTCGAATTGAAGCATAGTTATTCTATGTAAAATGAGAGTAACACAGCTAGGCTGACCTTTAAACGCATCCTGCGGACAGCGTTTGTTAGCCATTTCAACTGCGTTGGCGCTCATTGGTGTGGAACAACCACACGTCAATCGCGCCGCCTTATTCCTTTTAAATAAAGAGCAAAGACTAACAAATTGCTGCAGAAACAAACAGCAAAGGTCAACAGACCCTAATTAGTATTTGTTTTAACAAAGAATAACATAACCAAAAGGAGCCGAAAGGCTCCTTTTAATAATTAACACTTATGGATTAGTAACTATCGTTATGAACCGCTTTCATTGCTCGTCCAGATGGATCGGCATTATTCATAAAGCTTTCATCCCAAGCCAATGCCTCAGGTGTAGAACACGCTACAGATTTACCACCTGGAACACATTGCGCGGCAGATTCCTGTGGGAACAGCTCAGTAAAGATAGAGCGGTACAGGTAGCCTTCTTTGGTATCCGGCGTATTGTGTGGGAACTTAAAGTGTGCGTTTTCCAACTCTTGGGCAGAAACTAGCTTTTCAGCTTGTTCTTTTAAGCCATCAATCCAAGAGTAACCTACGCCGTCACTGAATTGTTCTTTTTGACGCCATGCTACTGACTCTGGTAAATCGTCGGCAAAGGCTTCACGCAGGGCGTGCTTCTCAATGCGCTCACCAGTGATCATTTTCGCTTCTGGGTTAAAGTTCATGGCGATGTCAATGAACTCTTTATCTAAGAAAGGCACTCGAGCTTCAATCCCCCAAGCGGCCATGGCTTTATTCGCTCGGGCACAGTCAAACATATGCAGTTTGTCTAGTTTACGCACCGTTTCTTCGTGAAACTCTTTGGCGTTAGGGGCTTTGTGGAAGTATAAGTAGCCACCAAATAGCTCATCTGAACCTTCACCTGAAAGGACCATCTTAATACCCATGGCTTTAATTTTACGCGCCATTAGATACATTGGTGTTGAAGCACGAATCGTGGTCACATCATAAGTTTCAAGATGATAAATGACGTCTTTGAGGGCATCCAACCCTTCTTGGAAAGTAAAATTGATTTCGTGATGAATGGTTCCCAAATGGTCTGCTACTTTTTGTGCCGCAATAAGATCTGGAGCCCCTTTAAGACCG
Organism: Paraferrimonas sp. SM1919; assembly: GCF_010993985.1. Taxonomy (GTDB): domain Bacteria; phylum Pseudomonadota; class Gammaproteobacteria; order Enterobacterales; family Shewanellaceae; genus SM1919. Next base: position 29,884 of record NZ_WINH01000019.1, read on the forward strand.
ACAGCAAATGAGTGCAGTTGTGGCCACCAAGCATCAGACTGATCATTGTCTTCAATGCGTTTGTTGGCAAACTGTTTAGTAATGGCTGAAATCACCGATGAATCAAGACCACCAGATAGCAACACACCATAAGGCACGTCAGACATTAGCTGGCGTTTTACGGCATCTTGTAGACCCTTACGCAAGTCTTGAACATTTGCAGGGTTGTCTTTGACTTCATCAAAATTGCGCCATTGACGATGGTAGTACTGCGTTAGCTCACCGATTTGTGAATCTAAGAAGTGACGGGGTTGAAATTCTTCTATGGTGCGGCACACAGGGCTAAGGGCTTTCATTTCTGAGGCGACATAAAAGTTTCCTGATTCGTCAAAACCCGTGTATAGCGGGATAATGCCCATATGGTCACGACCAATTAGGTAGCGGTCATTTTTAATGTCATAGAGTACGAAGGCAAAAATACCATTGATCTTATCTAGAAAATCATTTCCGTATTCTTGGTAAAGAGCCAAAATAACTTCACAATCGGATTCAGTTTGGTAAGTGTATTTATCACCAAGTTCTGCTTTTAGTTCTTTGTGATTATAAATCTCACCATTGACTGCAAGCACAATCGATTTATCTTCGCTGTAAAGAGGTTGGGCACCACTGTTTACACCGACAATTGATAGACGTTCATGGGCAAGGATAGCCTTGTCTGAGGCATAAATACCTGACCAATCTGGGCCACGGTGGCGAAGCTTTTTAGACATTTCTAAAGCAACGCTGCGTAGCTTAGATGGATCAGATTTGATATCAAGGATGGAAAATACTGAACACATACTGCTAACTCCGGCAAAAATAAAGTTTACTTAACTGTAATGCACTCATAAGTACCATAGTGACAGCCGTTAGCACAGTGAAAAAATCTTAACTTTGTGTTGCAGTTGTTAACATCTGCTTGTTGAAATGTCGTGGCGCACAAAAAAACCGCATTTAATGCGGTTTTTTGTATGATAATCAAACGCAACGCTTATTCGCTGGCATAACCATTTTCAGGTAAAACTTGGCCATCCAGGATGGCTTTATCAGCTTGCATAATTAAACGACCATCAATAAACCATTGCACGACCATAGGATAGATGCGATGTTCTTGATCGTGAACACGCTCTTGCAAGGTGGCGATATCGTCATCGGCAAATACTGGCACCTTGCCCTGTAAAATCACTGGACCACCGTCAACTTCTGCAGTCACAAAATGCACCGAAGCCCCATGGGTGTCATCGTTATTTTCAATGGCACGGGCATGGGTATTTAACCCTGGGTATTTGGGTAGTAATGAAGGGTGGATGTTAATCATCTTGCCTTGGTACTTAGCCACGAACTCCGGGGTTAAAATACGCATAAAGCCAGCTAAGATAATTAAATCTGGATTTAACTTATCAATTTCAGCGGCTAAGCGTTTGTCGTAATCACTGCGGGTTTCATCGGCAATGGCTGGTAGACTAATGGCATCAATCTCATCAGATTTGGCACGCTCGAGGCCGTAAGCATCCGCTCGGTTGCTGATCACCCCGACAATACGTCCTGCTACGTCATCATTACAGCTAGAATCTATGATGGCCTGTAGGTTAGAGCCATTACCTGAAATTAAAACCACCAGTCGTTTGGTCATGTTAGCGGATCTCCACTTGTGCTTCTTCACCTTGGCGCGGTGCAATTTCACCAATTACCCAGGCGTTTTCTCCGTTAGCGGTCAGGATCTCAACGGCTTTGTCGGCGTTATCTTGATCAACCACTAAAATTAAGCCTACACCACAGTTAAAGGTGCGGTACATTTCTTCGGTGGCAATATTACCGTTTTCCTGCAACCAGTTAAATACGGTTGGCCACTGCCAGCTGTCTTTTTGGCAAATTGCCTTGGCACTTTGGGGTAATACCCTAGGAATATTTTCCCAGAAGCCACCGCCGGTAATATGGGAAATGGCATGCACTGGCATTTGCTCGATTAAGTTTAGCGTTGATTTCACATAAATCTTGGTTGGTTCTAATAAATGTTCAATCAGTGGCTTACCCTCTAGGTCTTGCTGAGGGTCAGCAGCAGAGACTTCTAGTACCTTACGGATCAAAGAATAACCATTGGAGTGAGGGCCTGATGACCCCAGTGCCACCAAGGCTTGACCAGGGGCCACGTTGCTACCATCAATTACGTTTTCTTTTTCAACTACACCAACACAAAAGCCTGCAAGATCGTAATCTTCACCTTCATACATACCTGGCATTTCAGCGGTTTCACCACCGATTAGAGCGCAACCGGATTGGCTACAACCTTCACCAATACCGCTGACAACATCAGTAGCGACATCAACATCCAATTTACCTGTTGCGTAATAATCTAAGAAAAACAGAGGTTCAGCACCTTGTACAATTAAATCATTAACACACATCGCAACAAGATCGATACCCACTGTATCGTGCTTTTTGTGATCGATAGCAAGGCGCAACTTAGTGCCAACACCATCGGTGCCAGATACCAAGACGGGATGCTTGTATTTTGTTGGAAGCTCACACAGGGCGCCAAAACCACCAATGTTACCCATAACTTCAGGTCTGTGGGTCTTTTTAACGACCGATTTAATGTTATCAACTAGTTTGTTACCGGCATCAATATCGACGCCAGCATCTTTATAGCTTAATTGTTGTTTTGCGCTCACAATAATTCCTTACAAGCTTTGGTCAGCCTAAATTTTAAGCTGTGGTGTAAATTGCGCAACATTCTAACAGGTTGCATAGCGGGTCTAAAGCAGCAGTTTGCTAACATTAATTTTATTGAAGTAGATGAAACTTATCATTGCTTTTTTAGGAAATTCGCTATCCCTCAATTTTTGCGGGTTTTGCGAACAGTTAAATACATCATTAAGCAAAACTTTGAAGGAGCTCAAAGGGATAAAAAATTCACTCTGTTATTCTAAAAAGGTTTACAATTACATTAGTTTAAAAATTGTTCAGCTAAGGAGCGCCCATGGCCGTTATTGAGTTATCTAACCCACTTGTTCAACATAAAGTATCTTTATTGCGCCGTGGCGATATTAGCTGTAAAGAGTTCAGGGAGTTAGTTGCGGAAATTTCTATTTTACTGACCTATGAAGCCTGTCGTGATTTACCCCTAGAAAATAGAAAAATTCAAGGTTGGGATGGCGAGATTGAGCAACCCATTTTAGCAGGCAAAAAACCTACGGTGGTACCGATTTTAAGAGCGGGAGTTGGGATGTTAGAAGGGGTATTACAAATGCTGCCTTCTGCCCGGGTGTCGGTAGTGGGAATGGAAAGAAATGAACAAACATTAGAGCCAGTATGGTATTTCCAAAAAATTGTTCAAGAAGTGGATCAACGCCCCGCGATCGTGATTGACCCTATGTTGGCAACCGGTGGTTCTATGATAGAAACCATCAACCTACTCAAGAGTAAGGGATGTAAGCAAATTAAGGCGCTGGTGTTGGTAGCCGCTCCTGAAGGAATAAAAGCAATGCAAAATGCTCACCCTGATGTCGTTATTTATGCGGGTAAGGTAGATTCACACTTAAATGAAAATGGCTATATTATCCCTGGCTTGGGAGATGCAGGGGATAAGATTTTTGGCACGATCATGAAATAAGTCGGCTAAAAAATAAGCGCTTGTTAAGCTCCTATCTGAATAGGAGCTTTTTTTTGTTTGATAATAAACTGTGAGTTTAAAAAGTTATGTTACACTCTTGAAAAAACAAACAGAAATTGTGAATTATGGTCAGATTTTTTACGGCTTTATTATTTCTAATGAGCTGCAACCTTTTCGCGGTTGAAGTCCAAAGGCTCAACCAAACTCAAATAGATGTCCCCGATCGTTCTCGTGCAGAATTAAATAAAGCAATCGAGCTCGGTATGCAGAACATTATTTTAAAAATTTCTACCGAGGAGTCCCTTGCGCACCCGTTGGTTCAAGCCAGAGTTAAAGTTGCAAATCAGTTTTTAAGAAAGTATTCCTACGAACAAGGTTCGGGATTAATACTTGAGCTTGAATATGATTTAGATGCGATTGAAAAAGTTTTAAGAACCGCGCAACTGCCAGTTTGGGGCAAGCAAAGACCAATGACCTTAGTTTGGTTAAATGACCAAACGACTGATTCGATTATCTCAGAATCCAACTTAACTCAGTCAGAATTACCATTGGCAAGCATTGCCGATAAATTGGGATTACCTGGCATTTTACCGACCATGGATCTAGATGATTTGTCACAGGTTAATGCAAATGATATCAAAGGTTGGTTTATCGCTAATATAGCGACTGCATCAAAGCGTTATCCTACGGATTTTTTTGTGGTTGCTAATTTGAGTCGTCGAGCAGGATTTTTTGAATTGGAGATGCAGTTGTTTAACAGTACAGTGCAAGAGGCCAGCTTTTATCAACCAATATTCAGTCGCAAATCCCAACTCGATGATAAAAATCAGTCGGCTAGCAAATTAGTGAATTGGCTGAAAGATTTTTATATCAACCGTTATGCTCGAGTGAGTACAGATGGGCAACAATCGCTGTTATTAACACTGAATAATATTGATGGTATTGAAGCATTAACTGCCGCAGAAAAGCACATAAGTTCAATGAGTCAAGTTAAGGCCATTCAAATTAATCAAGTCAATCACCATGGCGTTGAACTTATGGTTGAACTGTATACCACAGAAGCGGACTTTTTGAATGCCCTCAAGCTAGATCCTAAAATAGAGTCACTGTTACAAGAGCAACAGCAAACCTATGAACATCAGTATATTTGGCGCAATTAATAGTACGAATGGGGAGTTGATTTGTTTAAAGCTCGCTGAGTTTGTATAATCACTCCTTAATTTATAGAGACTTTACTGTTGAAACCGGTGTTTTCTTCCCAATTATCCTTACAAGTGCATTTACCTGACGATGAAACTTTTGAAAGTTACTATTCAGCGGGTAATGACCAACTTATCTCAAGCCTGCGCCTGAGCGCGAAAGGTCAAGGAGAGGCGTGCACTTATTTATGGGGAGCAGGACAATCAGGACGGACCCATCTGTTGCATGCTGCATGTGCTGAGGCAACAGAACAGGGAAGACAAACTTTCTACTTGCCTTTTAGTATTCAAGCCAGTATGTCACCGGCAATTCTAGAAGGATTAGAGAATCTGGATTTGATTTGCATTGATGATGTTGATCAAATAGCGGGCAACCCTATTTGGGAAGAAGCTTTATTCCATTTTTATAACCGCGTGTTAGAGACGGGTAAGGCTTCGTTGGTGTTAACCGCCACCGCGCCAGTAAAAGAAGCGGGTTTTTTATTACCGGATCTAAAATCTCGCTTACAATGGGGAGTGTCATATCAGTTACAACCCATAGCGGATGAGCAGAAGCTGCAAGCATTGCAGCATCGAGCCGAATTAAGGGGGTTGCAGCTCCCCGAAGATGCAGGCCGATTTTTGATAAACCGACTGACTCGTGATATGCGTACCCTTTATGATGTGCTTGATAGGTTAGATAAAGCCTCATTGGTGCATAAACGCCGTTTGACCATACCTTTTATTAAAGAAACCTTACACCTTTAGTTTTCATAAAGCTCTAGGGGTAAATCATCGGGATCGGCAAAAAAGGTAAAGCGCTTGCCGGTTAATTCATCCAGCCTAATTGGCTCCACTTCGATACCTTTACTTTTTAATTCTGCTGCACAGGCATCAATATCTTCCACGCTAAAAGCAAGGTGCCTTAAGCCTTGGGCTTCGGGTCTGCTTGGTCTTGTAGGAGGATTAGGAAACGAAAATAATTCAATTTGACTGCCGTCGGGCAGCGCTAAATCCAATTTATAAGAGTCTCTTTGCTGTCTATAGGTTTCTTTGATTATGGTTAACCCTAAAACGTCAGTATAAAAAGCCTTGGACTCGCGGTAGTCAGAACAAATAATGGCGAGGTGGTGGATTTTTTGTAAGTGCATAAGTTAATTTGTTTTTGGTATCGGTACTAGGCTAAATTAACACAGACTTAAACGAATAAGAAAGGAAGCGATGCCAATGAAAAAGATGACCTGTAAACAGCTTGGCGGTGCCTGTGATGTTGAATTTACTGCCGCCACCTTCGAAGAAATGGCCGAGCAAAGTAAGCAACATGGTATGTTAATGCATCAACAGCAAGATAAAGCCCACCTTGCAGCAATGCTGAAAATGGGCGAATTAATGCAAGACAAGCAGGCAATGCAGCAATGGTTCGAGTTTAAAAAACAAGAGTTTGATGCATTGCCGGATGTAAGTACTTAGCTCTCCCTTGCTACTGTAATTAGTGCATCAATTAAGGTATTAAGCTCTGCTTCATTGATGCAATAGGGGGGCATAATGTAAATCAACTTGCCGAATGGGCGTACCCATACTCCCAGTTCTATAAAGCGTTTTTGCAAACTGGCCATATCGACTGGCTTGACCATTTCTAATACCCCAATTGAGCCTAAGACTCGTACTTCGGCGACAGCATCAAACTCGGCTGCAGGGGCTAAGCCCAGCTTTAATTGGCTTTCAATGGCAGCCACTTGGTTTTGCCAGTGGCCTTCCATAATAAGCTCTAGGGACGCATTGGCGACACTGCAGGCCAACGGGTTGCCCATAAAAGTCGGGCCATGCATAAACACCCCGGCTGGGCTGTCGCTGATGCCTGAGGCAACTTCGCTGGTGGATAGGGTCGCGGCCAAGGTCATATAGCCGCCAGTAAGGGTTTTGCCCACACACATAATATCTGGGCAGATCCCGGCATGGTCGGCACCAAATAACTTACCTGTACGGCCAAAGCCGGTGGCAATTTCATCAAGAATAAGTAGCACATTGTGCTTATCACAAAGTTGACGAATAAGTGTCAGGTATTCAGGGCTATAAATGCGCATACCGCCAGCCCCTTGAACTACAGGTTCGATGATCATCGCCGCTAGCTCATTATGGTGCTCGTTAAAGGCCTGGGTAATATTGTCGATGTCCTGCTGGCATAATGGTTGATTGTAAGGGGTTATCGGCGCTGGGGCGAAAATTTGCTTATTAAGGCTACCTTCAAACATAGAATGCATGCCATTTTCAGGGTCACACACCGCCATCGCCCCAAAGGTATCACCATGGTAACCATTAAGTACCGTCAGGATTTTGGTTTTTTGTGGTTGCTGGCGCCCTTGCCAATATTGAATGGCCATTTTTAAGGCCACCTCAACGGCAACCGACCCTGAGTCCGCCAAGAAGACTTTATCCAGGCCCTTTGGACTTAAACTAACCAGCTTTTTACCCAGTTCGATGGCTGGCTCATGGGTGAGGCCGCCAAACATCACATGGCTGACCTTGTCCACCTGATCTTTAATGGCTTGATTGAGCCTAGGATGGTTATAACCATGCAGGACTGACCACCAAGAACTCATGCCATCAATTACTTGAAGACCATTCTCTAATTCAAGCTGAACGCCCTTTGCTGAAACCACGCCGTAGCAGGGCAGCGGGTTATTCATAGAGGTATAAGGGTGCCAGAGGTGATCTTTATCGAACTGAATATCCATAGCTTATTTTTTAACCATTAGTAACGCTAATTCTTGTTTGTATGTTGACAGTGTAATGCTGGCCAGTATCCTTGCCAATAACTAAAAATAATTAATTTTAAATGCTGGATTTTTCACATGGATTCCCTAACACCGCGTCACGACTGGACCAATGAACAGATCGAACAGTTATTTGCACTGCCAATGAATGACTTATTGTTTCGTGCTCATAGTGTGCATCGCCAAGTATTCAACCCAAATGAAGTACAGGTAAGCCGCCTACTTTCAATTAAAACCGGTGCTTGCCCAGAAGACTGTAAGTATTGCCCACAGTCTGCCCGATATAATACTGGCCTTGAAAAAGAGCGCTTGATGGAAGTTGAGCGTGTGTTAGAAGAAGCCAATAAAGCCAAACAATCGGGCGCGACTCGTTTTTGTATGGGTGCCGCTTGGCGTAACCCAAACGCCCGTGATATGCCTTATATCCTAGATATGATTAAAGGTGTTAAGGGCATGGGCATGGAAACCTGTATGACCCTGGGTATGCTCGATGGCGAGCAAGCGAAAGAGTTAGCCGAAGCGGGCTTAGATTATTACAACCACAACCTAGATACGGGGCCAGAATTTTATGGTGACATTATTACTACCCGTACCTATGGCGACCGCATGGATACCTTGCAAAACGTTCGTGATGCCGGCATGAAAGTGTGCTCTGGCGGTATTGTGGGTATGGGTGAGCAGCCTAAAGATCGCGTGGGCTTACTGCAAGCTCTCGCCAATATGGAGCGTCAGCCAGAATCCGTGCCAATTAACATGTTGGTTAAAGTAGCTGGTACGCCACTCGATAGTGTTGATGACTTAGACCCATTGGAGTTTGTGCGTACTATTGCTGTTGCTCGCATTGTGATGCCTCGTTCACGGGTACGTTTATCTGCTGGTCGTGAGGGCATGACCGATGAAATGCAAGCCATGTGTTTCTTTGCTGGTGCTAACTCTATTTTCTACGGTTGTAAGCTATTAACCACTGAAAACCCGGAAGAAAGTGATGATATGCAGCTGTTTAAACGTTTAGGGTTAACTCCGGCTGCGGGCGATCCTGTGCCCCTTGAGAATGTTGCCCGACAACTGGCCGATGCAACCCCTGATCCTCGTTTTTATAACGCTGGATAAATTATGTGGCAGGCCAAGCTTGATGCCCAGTTAAGCGCGCAGCAATCTAAGCAATTGTTGCGCTCTCGGGTGGGCATAAATAACCAAGCGAGTATGGGCATAGTACGTGCAGGAAAGTCTGTCATTAACTTTGCCAGTAATGATTACCTTGGCTTGGCCGCTCGTTCGCCAACAAGTTTTAGCGGGTGGGTAGGGTCGGGCGCCTCGCCACTGGTTAGCGGTTACACTATTGAACAGCAACGTCTAGAGCAAAGCCTATGTGAATTATTGGGTTTTGAATCGGCGCTGCTGTTTTGCTCTGGCTTTAGTGCCAATTACGCCTTGCTAAAAACCCTATCGGTTAATTTTGAGCAAGTAGTGGCAGATAAACTGATCCATGCTTCTATGGTCGATGGCATTGTTGCCAGTGGCGCTAAGTTAAGACGCTTTGGCCATAATGATCACAAGCGTGCCGAAGCGTTAATGGCGAAAGCGCAAGCATCGTTATTAGTGACCGAGAGTGTGTTTAGCATGGATGGCGATATCGCACCAATGACTCAGTTACAAGCATTGTGTAACAGTGACAGTGCCATGCTAATCGATGATGCCCACGGTTTTGGGGTTATTGGCCAGCATGGTTTAGGGGCGTGTGAATACGCTAAGCCAGACATTTTAGTGATCACCTTTGGTAAAGCCATGGGCTGCCAAGGGGCGGCGGTATTGGCCTCTAAAAGTGTGACTGATTATATGCAGAATTTTGCCAGACATTACGTGTATTCAACGGCCCTTAGCCCTGTGATGTGTAATATTGCCTTAGATGCGGTTGAGCAAATCAAAGCGGGCGAGCAAAAGCAAAAACTTGACAGTAATTTGGACTACTTTAACCAGCAAGCCCGCCATTATGGTGTCAATGCGGTGGCACAAACCCCGATTGTACCGGTCAATATGGCATCAAATGATTCACTGCTTGCTACCCAGCAGAGTTTGCTTGATGCAGGCTTTTTTGTCGGAGCCATGCGTACTCCTACGGTTGCCAGTCCAAGACTTAGGCTCACCATCACCAGTGAGCATTCAAAACTGCAAATACAAGGCCTCTGTCAAGCCTTGGCGGATGACGTTAGTAAAGAACAGGAGGGCTGATGAGTACTTTAAAAGCCCAGGTGGCGAAAAGTTTTGGTAATGCCGCTAAGCTCTATCATTCAAGGGCTAAGGTGCAAAGCTTAAGTGCTCAAGCGCTACTACAGGGCCATACCCTAAAAGGGCAGGTGCTTGATTTAGGCTGTGGCCCCGGTGGTTATTTATTTGAGGCTTTAGCCCCGCAGTCACAGTGTCAGTACTTTGGCTTAGATCTGAGCTTAGATATGCTTAAAACCCATCAGGGCGAGCGTAAAATTCAAGGGGATGCCGAGCAGCTTCCGTTACAGAATGCTGCAATAGATGCGATTGTCTCCAATATGGCGATGCAATGGTGCCAATTAGATGCTTTAGCACAGGAATGCTATCGGGTGCTAAAGCCCAAAGGCAGGCTCCTAAGTGCCATTGTTTGTCAGGGTTCGTTATCTGAGTTAAGCCGTATCGGCATGAGCGTCAATACCCTACCAAGCCGAGCCAAAGTGGAATCAGCCTTTACCCAAGCGGGTTTTCAGCTGAGCATTGAAATGCAAACCTTGACTGTCGAGTTTGATAGCCCTAAGGCATTATTTCAATCGATTAAGGGCATTGGTGCCAGCAGTACCCAGTCAAACTGTCAGGGCCTCAAAGGTAAACGTTGGTGGCAACAGAGCTGTGCAGCGCTTGAGCAACAGGGATTAACCCTGAGTTACCAAGTGGCACTGCTGTATGCTGAGAAGCTACCTCAGTAAGTTCTGAACATGACAATGATTAAGAAAAACTAACATGATTTATTTTGTGACCGGTACCGATACCGATGCCGGAAAAACCCTAGTTTCCAGTGGCTTATTACACTTAGCCAAACAGCAGGGCAGCACCCTTGGCATTAAGCCCATCGCCTCTGGTTGTGAGTGGATTGACAATAGACTGTCCAATGCCGATGCCCGCTCGTTAATCAACGAGTCGACCATTGCACTGGATTATCAGCAACATAACCCGTTTAGTTTCGAGCCTGCAATTGCGCCGCATATTGCTGCAATAGAAGCAGGGGTTGATTTAACTTTAGCGTCGATTGATGCTGCCCTACCCAAAGCAGCCATGGGCCAAGCGGATTTTTGTTTGGTTGAGGGCGCGGGGGGGTGGCAGCTGCCGATTAATGGGACTGAATATTTACCTACGCTGGTGCTTGATAATCAGTGGCCCATTATTTTAGTCGTCGGTATGAAACTGGGCTGTTTAAATCATGCTTTATTAACTCAGCAAGTCATTGAGGCCCAAGGGGGTAAAGTGGTGGGCTGGGTGGCGAATCGGGTTGATAAAAACATGAGCCGCTTTGAAGATAATCTCAAGCATTTACAACAAGCTATTAATGCGCCGTGTTTAGGTGTCGTACCCTATTTAGATGAGATCAGCACGGCTAGGGTTGCCAATTATTTAGCATTACCCTGATGTCCATTTAAAACAGACAAAAGCGACCTATTGGTCGCTTTTTTTTATGGCGTAATGGTGTTTGTAACTAGGATTAATGTTGCCTGAATGTTTTCGCTAAGGTAAAGTGCTAGCAACGGAGAACGTGATAATGGAATATAATTTTGTCTTCTTTCAACCAGATATTTATTGGGCTGTGTTTAATTGTTATTAGCCTAAGTCTCTTTCAAGATAAAAACGACCCTAAAACCATAAAACCAACCGTTCCAAAGGAATGTGTTGAGTGTATCGCTCAAATAGAGGCTGTAGTTGCAGGAGAACCAATACGTTTTAATCTTCTGAAATCTCTTATTTCTAAAAGCTATGATGAAGATAAAATCGAGAGATTAATTCTGTCTTTAATAAATATGCCTGAATTTAATCATAAGCAAAAAGGGGTGTTGATTAGTCAACTAGCGGATATTTATAAAAGTCGGTATCATTTTTATAAAGCAATGACACTGCTAAGTAAGTATGAAAGCAGTTATCCCGAATTTTCTTCAAAAATTAAGGGTATTAATTCTCAATTTGAGAGTTGGCAGTCTGAGAGAAATACTAATTTAGGATATAGGTCTGGCAGAGGCAATGGCACCACTGGCCATATGAAGGGTAAAGTAAACGTTGTTTATGTGCATATATCGGATAGAAAATCTAAAAATAAGCTCTGGAACACCCAATTAATTAACCGTAATAAGGGTAACCTTAGCAGTGTAAAAGATTGGCTATTACAACAGGCGCATCTTTATAATGTGTCTAATTTTGATATTAATTTTCACATCCATGCTGTCGCTTTACATAAGGGAATAACATCAAAATGGTTTAGAACTCAGGGTTTTGAATTCTATTTTAAGTCTGTTTTTGCTAAAGATATTGGCTTTGAAAATTCACAGCAAATGTTGAAGCATTATAGTAATAATGGCCGCAATGAAGTCGCTTTTGTTTTTCATTTAAATTATTCTGAGCGCTCATGGGCATATAGATGTGGAGCTGAAACTGGCTATTGTAATTTTCTAGAATTTGCGATGATTACTGAAAAACCAGAGGATAAATATACCCCACAAGTGATTGCCCATGAAATATTACACTTGTTTGGTTCCCCAGATTTATATCTGATCCCTTATGCTAAACACTTTGCAACGACAGATGTTATGAATTACTACAGTTCAGATTTGAAATGGTCGGCAATTTCACCCGTAACAGCATGGGTAATAGGTTGGTCAGAAGAACACGGAAAAGTTCCATTTAAAATAATAAGGTGAGGTAACTAAAATGCATGGAAATGTCTTTAATCAAAGCTTAGAGTTTATGTTGATTAATCTAGGTTATGCAGTGGTATGTTTATTTGTCAGTGTGATTGCTTTAATCGTTATCGATAAAGTTATCTTTAAAGAGATTGATTTTATAAAAGAAATAAAGAATGGTAATATCGCTGCTTCTTTATTTCAGTCGGTGTTATTATTTTTCATAGGTTATGTGGTCTCATCGTCATTAAATTAAAAGCCAACTGAGAAGCCGCTTTAAAGCGGCTTTATTAAAACTTATAAAGCAGGGTTGCAGTGGTTTCAGTATCAAGTGTTTTTAAGGTCGAATTTTGTTGGGAAGTGTATTTAGCGATTACCGCGAGTTTCATTGCTAAAGAACCAATAAGATTTGCTGATACTGAGGTTTCTGAGCGGCCATCAATTTGACTGCCCGCATCAATAATTAATTGTTGGGAGAAATCTGCGGTTTCACTGATGTTCCATTTATAGGTTAAGGCAGCATGAGCTAGAAATTGATGTTGATTGGCTTGGTTTTGCTCGAGGGTATATTGAGTATACTGATAACCTGGACCAATTTCTGCAAATAAACTGTGCCGTGATGCTTCGATCAATTCAGAGCCCCATCCAGCAGACACTAAAGTTTTCGATTCATATCCTGCAAAATCATCACTGCGATAAGTCAAATTAGCAAATAAATATTTTTGGTCATCTGTCAATTTACGGTTGGTTTGCAAAAGCGTTCGAAAGTTTCTTGCTTTAGTGACGCCAGCATCGCGGCTATATAAGCCTTCAATTAAGTATTCATTTTTCCAATCATCAAATTCTTGAAACAGGTTAAATTTGCCTTTAAAAGATGCCGTTTCAGTATTGCCTGTGGTCAGGGTTCCCCCTAGTTCCGCCTCACCGCTAAACTCAGGAATAATGCTAGTATCAAAAAGCTGGGCCCATAAAATTTGACTGTGAAATGTTAGTAATACAAAAACAATTATTCGCATGATGCTATTTCAATCCTTTTTTGAATTAGTATGAGTAACTGATTTTAGACTAAAAATACCAAGCGAGTTGTAATTGTATGGACGCTTCATATGATAAAAAAGGGCCATTAGTGGTAATGGGAATGCCACGATATTCACTGCCTTTAGAGCCAATCGGTGCGTTGCTGGCAAATAACAGCTGGCTGTTTTGAGTCAAACTGTAATGACTGGCAAATTGCAACAGGGCAGAACGGTCGTTAATGTTATAAAACAGGGCTGGAGTAATATTCCAAAGTGGACTGGCTTCAATCATTAATGAGCTGGCGAGATAGTTTTTACCCAGTGTAAATACTTCACCTGCTTGAATACGGCGTAATAAATCAGGGTTCAGCTGCAGCTGGGAGAAACTATAGCGACTACCGGATAAGCCAAAACCGTTATGGTAAAACTCCACACTGGCACTGATGTTTTTTGTCAGCATATTAAAGCTATAGAGCCAATTTAGCACGGCACTGACTGAATGGGTGCTGGCTTGGGTGTACACAACATCTGCTTTAACAACAGACTCGCCTAAAGCGGATATTAGACCGACACCAAAGACATTATCTTGGTAATGCTTAGCAGCCAGTAGGTCAAATTCAAAGTTGTTCCAGAAGCCATGGTATTTAATCGCCAAAGAGGCCACCTCAGCGGTTAATTTACCATTATCATCACGGCGAAAAACATACAGGCTCTGGATATCATCGCCATCATCATAAAGATATTGACCATATAAGAGGTCGTCACCGGTTTTATATTCTTTATCGACAGCGCTTGGGGAAAATGGGTTAAATAAGTCCATAGGGTTGAACATTAAACCGTTACCCCATGACACCACCTGACGACCGAATTTAACCACGGTATTATTACTGCGGTAACTGATGCTTGCTCTATCTAACCTGTGCTGTATGGAGTACCGCTGACCAGACATTAAGCTGGCGCTAAGGTCAAACAGTCGATGCTGATCACTAATGGGCGTTGCCGCAATGGTGTTGTTGGCGTTCTGATGTTGATAGCTGTCACCCACTTGAGTGATCAACTGATAAGCCCCCTCAAACCCAAAACTGCCCTGAAAGTGATCAATATTGACCCTAGAAACAGTATTAAAATCAAGGCTTTTACCCTGGTTAATAGGGTAATAGATACTGTCTTGGGCATAACTGCTGTATAGTCCCAATGCTTTAATGTGACCATTAATTTGGGCGGTTACTAAATGGGGACTCAGCAGTAAAATAACCAAGGCGACCAATTGACGATAATGACATTTCATCAGGCTATGTCACTTAGATTTTCAGTAGGTAAATCACTGACTATTTGGCCATCTTGCATATGTACTTGGCGTCTAGCAATATTCATGATCCTGTTATCATGAGTGGCTAATACGACAGTAATATTATGTTTTTGATTGAGTGTACTGATCAGCTTCATTAGGCTCAGTGCGCTGGCAGAATCAAGGTTTGCTGTCGGCTCATCGGCTAATATTAACGCTGGTTTCGATACAATAGCTCGGGCGACGGCCACGCGCTGTTGTTGACCACCCGAGAGTTCACTGGATAAGCGCTTTTCTAGCCCTTGTAAGCCGACTTCTTTGAGAATTTGCTGTGCTCTTTGGCTTCTCTCAACAGCATTAACGCCCTGTGCTTGCATAATAAATTCGACATTTTCTTGAGCGCTTAAAACGGGAATTAAATTATAAGACTGAAAAATAAAGCCAATATCGTGCAGTCTAATGTTCGCGAGTTGATCTTTGTTGAGCTTAATAATGTCTTTGCCATTGATTTCCAGTTTGCCTGAATCCGGAGTCAACAGCCCGCCAAGCGCATTGAGTAAGGTTGTTTTCCCCGAACCTGAAGGGCCACTTAAACAGAGAAACTCACCTTTTTTGATTTCAAGGTTGACCTTATCTAGGCCTTTTATTTTGACACCACCTTGCTCGAAGGTTTTGGTTAAGTTTTGGCAGCGGATGCTGGACATAAAGACTTCCTTGTTAATGTTTATTAAGTGCCACGATAGGGTCAAGTTTAGCAGCGCGAATAGCGGGCAATAGGGCAGCTAACATCCCCATAATAATGACAATGGCATTAGCTGTATTTTGATCAGACTGCTTAAGTGTAGGGATAATAGTAGTTTGTAGACCGGCCATTTCCATCCCTTCACTAAAGGCACTAAAGTCAATACCAGTGGCTAAATAGTCAAGGTGAGCCAGTCCAATTAAGTTGCCTAATGATAATCCTATAATCAGTAATAACAGTGATTCAATCAGCAGGATATGCCTGATAAAGGCTGATTTTAGTCCCAGTGCCTGAAGTAATCCGATTTCTCTGGTACGTTCAAATATTGCCATCACTAAGGTGTTGGCTAAACCAAATGAGAGGGCAATAAAGATTATGATGATCATGACTAAAACCATCCCATCCATCATCGCGAGCATAGAATAGAGGTACGCTTGTAAAGTCTGCCAAGATTGCACATCAGCTTCTAGGTTAAGACTGTTTACATAATTATGTAGAGTTTCGGTGTGGGCGATGCTATGGCCAGCAATCGCAATTTCAGTGACTTGCTGGGTTAACCCCAACATTTTTTGCAAGACTCGCTTATCCACATAAATAATGGCTTCTTCTTCAGCTTTAGGACTGGTTTGATAAATGCCGCTGATCTTAAAGCCTCGTTCGCTGATGTCATTATCAGTACTCTGGGTCATTAACACGACACGTTTGCCTAGTTTGGTTTCAAGTAGCTGGGCGAGTCTCTGGCCGATGATGATGCCATGGTAATTTTGCTCATCAAAATATTGCCCTTGAGTAATACTGTTAGGGTTGAAACCAATTAAGGGTTCGCGCTGGTGATCGATAGCAACGATCATCACCCCGCGATTATCTCGCTCACTAGCAATAATGCCATTGACTTCTATGCGAGTACTCCAGCTTTTAATCAAGGGATGACTTAACTTATTAATTAAGTCTAAGTCTGGTTCCATTATGGTGTGATTGATGACCGGATCCGCTAGGTATTGGCGATGATGAATTTGAACATGGCCAGGCAGTTTGTTGATCCCTTGAGTCAGCATAGAATCGACCATACCGCGCATGAAAGCGGTCATAAATAACATCGCCCATACACCGATTATGATGGCGCTGAGCATAATTAAGGTGCGCCGTTTATTTCGCCATAGGTTACGCCAGGCCATGGTTAAGGCAATGGTGAATGTTTTCATTATGATATCGCCTTCATTGCTTGTAACGGTTCAAGTTTTAAAATTTTCAGCGCAGGATAAAGGGTCGCCACTACTGTTCCCAAACAAACCAATATTGGACCAGTTAAAATTGAAATGATATTGAGTGTCGGGTAAATGGTGTCATCCATATGAAATTTTTGGGCCATTTCTTCCATTCCGCTAAATTGTAAACCATTGATCACGAAGTAGTAAGTTACAAGAGCGCCAATAGTAACGCTTATCACAAGACCAAGCAGTGCCATCAAGATGGATTCCAACATCACTAGCTTAGATAATCTTAATGGTTTAAAACCGAGTGCTATTACCGTGCCAAACTCTCGAGTACGCTCCAGCACCGACATAAGCTGAGTATTCATCACGGAAAAACATACCAAGATCACTAACACAAAATAGATCACCGCATTAGAGGCCAAATCGGCTTGAATGGATTGCTTAACTCCCGGTTGCAATTGATCCCAATTGAGGGCGACAACATCAGCATGTGGTACAACTCGTTGCTGCAGTTGCTGTTGAATGCGCTCGGCTTGGGAGGCATTGGCTCCGGTGACGACAATCGCATTGCTCAAGCTTTGTTGATTGAAAAACGTCTCCCTAAAATATTCCAGCGGCAGTTGCGCCAGATTACGATCGATGTCATTGACGTTGGTTTGAAAAATGCCAATAACGGTTGTTACACCGGCGGCAAAAGAACCATCATCAGCATTACCAAGTAGGGTGATTTCATCACCAATAGCGACGTTGAGATTATCGGCAAGTACCGATCCAAGAATGATTTCTGCTCGATCAGGAGCACTGAAATATCGACCACTATGTAAACTTTGTTTCAGACTTGATACGGCGCCATCATATTGAGGTTCGATGCCGATAATTTTAACGCCTAAGGAGCGTTGTTCACTGGAGACTAAAGCAAAAGTTTCTGCACGTTGGGAAATATTTAACTCGGGCAAGGCTTGTCTCAAGCGTTGACTTAAGCGTTCGCTATCAGTAATGGCATTTCTTAGTTTCGGCTGTTGTAGATAATCAGGGTGTTGCAATTGTACATGCCCCGTGAATAGCTTTAATGAGCCCTCTATCATCATTTGGTAACTGCCCAATTGTAATGACAGCATAAAAATCAACAGTACATTTGAAAATACCATCGCGCCTACTGTAAGCCACGTCCGTTTGCGGTGACGCCAAAGATTACGCCACGCCATGTTTAGTTCAATATTCATGGGCGAGGATTTCTTAGATTAGAGAGAGTAAAAAGATGACTGTGTAATTCTATATCAAACTCTATGTCGAGGGTCTCTATCTCTGTCCACTGTTGCGGGTTTTCTTGATCTGTCATTCGTATTTTGGTGGCAACGGGGCGGCCCTGAATGGTTTTGATTTCATAGGCCTTCATTTCCCTGACTAGGAGGTTGTCTTGATCCCAAAATTGTTGCGATAACATCACAAAATCATCGCGGATCTGAATGACTTCCTTGCCCCAAACCACAGGTGCATCATCAAAAGGCGTGGAGGTGATGGTATAAACTTTATGGCCATCTTGCTCACTGATCCCATCTAATTGATGTTGATATTGGTCAATGATGTCGGTGGACTTACTGATGTCTTTATTGGAAAAATCACTGCCCATCCAACTTTGATTCATCATTGATGAGGGCACTTTGATCACACGATTGGCTTTGGGACTAAATGACCACATATTTTTATCTTTAGTTAAACTGGCATTGCCAACGTCTTTGGCAGGTTGTATGACTCTGACTAAGGTGTGTTTATCTCCTTGAGTCCAGGCTTTCATGGTCATTGAACGCTGCCAGTCACTGCGATGAATCGTCATCTTCATGGTTGCAATAGAGCTATTGCCACGATACCTTTGCATCGCGTTTTCAATGATGCTCTTGGGCTCTATTACTTCGCTAAAACCAGCACTACTGAAGCCCAAGCTAAGTAAACAAACTATCCTTATTATTGCCATTAAACCATTCATTGGCATCCCTTAAAATAATTAACAAAATCAGATTGTTATTATATTAAAGCGTTACTACAAGAATGTCATTATTGGACTTTGGGTTGTGCTTTGATTGGGTGATTAATAGCCATCTGTAATAAAAAAAGCGCCCTTGTGGGCGCTTGGGTAAGCGATGTCATCCTGTTAACTACTGAACACTTCGGAGGGCTTAGCGACAATTGCGCGATTATCGTGATTGATCTCATGAAGTTTTACTTTTATCAGATCACCAAGTCGGTAGAGAGTTTCTCCATCGACATTAACGACCCCAAGTTCCCGCTCAGCCAGTAAACGCTCTTTATTATCTAGGATCAGTGAACATGGGATAAAGACACTGGCGCCATTTTCAATTAAACGGGCACGGACACCAGCACGGTTAATATCGAACACTTCAGCGGTAAATTCGGTTTCAGCTTCGACTTCAGGTGCTAAAGTGCGGGCATACAACCAATCACCAATGGTGCGTTCGGCCATGCGGTTGAACTTAAGTTGGGCATTTAAGTTCTCGGTAATGCTTTCACAGGGTTTCGCCATCTCTTTATGACCAGAAATAAACGCTTTAATGAGACGGTGGTTGACCATATCGCCATACTTACGAATCGGTGAGGTCCAAGTGGCATAGGTTTCTAGACCCATGGCAAAGTGTGGAAGCGGCTCATTACCAATCTTGCCAAAGCTTTGCATTTTTCGAATACGGTTATCAAGGTAGCTCGATTCTTGCTTCGCCAGAACTCGGCGTAACTCGGCAAAGCCAGCAACTGTAGCGACTTGTTCATCACTAAACTCTTGGCTTAATTCAGTATTTACCAGCTCTACCGCACCTTTAATTTTGTCTTCTTTTAGGCCCGGGTGAGAGTTAAATACCCCAAAACCAAACTCTTCACGTAATAGCTTGCCGGCACAAATATTGGCACTAACCATAGCTTCTTCTACTAGACGATTAGCACTGCGGCGCATTTCGGCATGAATCGCGATAACGTCGTTATCTTCACTTAATTCAAAACGATAATCCGGACGATCTGGAAAAATAACCGCATTATTTTGTCGCCAACTAGCACGCAGAGTGGCCATTTTAGCCAAGGCATCAACCACTTGTTTAATCTCACCTTGTGCTTGCCATTGTGGGGAGCTGCCATTTTCTAGGTAGTCAGAGACATGGTCATAAACTAATTGCGCCCTTGATTGGATATTGGCGGCAAAGAATTTGGCATCA
The DNA here is from genome assembly GCF_010993985.1 of Paraferrimonas sp. SM1919. Classification (GTDB taxonomy): domain Bacteria; phylum Pseudomonadota; class Gammaproteobacteria; order Enterobacterales; family Shewanellaceae; genus SM1919. The sequence goes on from NZ_WINH01000019.1 coordinate 49,852, forward strand.
TCGCCAAGGCTGCCATCGGTTTTAACTGTCACTGTGCAGCAAATTGCGGGACGTAGCTCGTTTGGTTTTAGTGAGCATAGATCATCGGCCAGGTCCCTCGGTAGCATAGGCACATTTCGGCCAGGCAGATAAATAGTAAAGGCTCGCTCAGCAGCCACCTGATCCATCTCGTCATCTTGCTTGATATAAGCGGTTGGATCGGCAATGGCAATGGTTAGTTCAATGTCACCACTCTCTAGCACTCGAGCATGAAGGGCGTCATCCATGTCTTTGGTTGAGGCACCATCAATGGTGACAAATGGCATTTGCGTTAAGTCGACACGTTCGATGCCATCTTCATCATTAAGCTGCCAGTTTTCAATGCCCTGGGGTTCAGCGTTTGGTAAATCATTTTGCGCTAGGGTCACCCACCACGGCGCAATTTTATCATCATGCTTAGCTACTAGCTTGCTGATTTCACAGAAAAAGGCTTTGTCGTCTGTTAATGGATGACGGCTTAAGTGTGCCACCACCCAATCCCCCTCTTGCAAGTCATCACTTTTTAGACCCACTCGAGTTTTGGCTTTAATGTTTAGCTTTTTCATTTGCGGATGATCAGGGGTGACCGCGAGCTTGCCTTTTTGTAACTTTACTCGTCCAATAAAACGCGTAAGGGAAGACTCTATCAGGGTTTCAGGTTCGGCCTGCTTTTTATCGTTTTCTTCACGGATAATGGCGCTGACTTTATCGCCGTGCATGACCTTTTTCATAAAAGGCGGCGCAATAAAAATAGACGTTTTTGAATCGACTTCTAAAAAGCCGAAAGCTTTATCTGTGGCTTTTACCGTACCTTCCTTCTTAGGGAGGTTTTCTTGAATTTGCTGCTTTAATTGAGCCAGTAATGGATTGTCTTGAAACATGCTTGCTACTTATTACATCTAAACTGGCGATACTATACCCAATTGCAGACTTATTGCCTAGGACAACAAGTAGAAAACAAGAGCTTAGGCTGATATAAATAAAGTGATAAATTGCTATAAGGATGTATACAATGAATAAATCAAAATTGAGTTTAGCGTTATGGTTAAGTGCAGTATTGGTCACTTCAGCTGAAGCCAAAGCGACCCCATTTGCCATTGCAATTCATGGTGGCGCTGGCACCATTAATAAAAATGAGTTCCCCCCAGAAAAACAACAAGCTTACAAAGATACTTTACAAGCTGCGGTTAATGCCGGTTATCAGGTATTAGCCCAAGGTGGTAGCTCGCAACAAGCAGTCATTGATGCGGTTATGGTGTTAGAAAATAGTCCTTTTTTTAATGCCGGGGTGGGTGCTGTTTATACCCATGATGAGGAGCATGAACTGGATGCTTCTATTATGCTTGGCCATAATCGTCAAGCAGGCGCAATTACCGGAGTTAAACGCATTAAAAATCCCATACTGCTGGCGAATGAGGTGATGCAAAATTCAGTTCATGTGATGTTGTCAGGCCAAGGCGCTGAAAACTTTGCGATACAGCAAGGTTACCAGCTGGTGGATAATTCAGTGTTCGATACCGAACATAGGTACCAAGCATTGCAACGGGCAAAACAGAAAATGTTGGCCAAAGATCAAAAACAGTATCAGGCTAAGCATCTGAATTTGGATAGCAACTATAAAATGGGCACAGTTGGTGCAGTTGCTCTAGATAAACATGGCAATTTAGCGGCGGCAACGTCAACCGGCGGTATGACCAATAAACGTTTTAACAGAATTGGTGATGCGCCAATTATTGGCGCAGGCACTTTTGCTGAGAATGACTCTTGTGCGGTGTCTGCTACCGGTCATGGTGAGTATTTTATCCGTTACAATGTGGCTGCGGATATTTGTGCTCGAGTTAAATACCAGGGGTTAACTATCGATAATGCGGCTAATCAGGTAATTCATGATGTATTGCTACCAGTTGGCGGTACGGGTGGGGTAATCGTTGTCGATAGCCAAGGGAATATTGCCATGCCCTTTAATACTGCGGGTATGTATCGAGCCAGTAAAAGTAGCACGGGTGAGACGCAAATAAAGATATTTAAAGACGAGTAAGTGAACATCCTTAAACGGTTAGCGACCAGCAATTAGCGTGGTCGCTGCATATTTTAATGGCCGGCGAGTTCCAATAAGCGATTACAGGGGCATCCTGCCTTAGTGGCAAGTGATTCAATTATTCCATTAATTCATAGAGTTAATACTATAATCAAATGAGGCAAGCGACTGAGTGCTCAAACAGAGACTGACCTCAAGTATGAATAACTTAAGACAATACAGTGACTTTATCTTCATTAATGCTTTGATGGCGATGGTGTGGGCCACTCGCTATTTTTTATACTTTCCCGATACCCCCTATGAATGGATTCAATCAAGTTACACGGTTGCAGCTGTGATTGGTCACTTTGCACTTTTAACCATACTGCTGGCGTTACCATTGTTGCTATTTTTGGCGCTGCCTAAAAAAGTGTTTGGCGTGCTGTCGAGTATCTGGTTTATATTGGCTTGGTCATTATTAGTGATTGATAGTACGGTCTATGAGTTTTATCGCTTTCATATCAATATGGCTATCTTGCAAATGTTTGCTGCAGGTCAGGTAATCGAAATTCCCTTGGTAGCTTGGTTAGCACTAGTTTGTGTGCTGCTCGTCGGCGTGGGGCTGCAGTATACTTTGTGGGGCTTTATCGATAAGCATCGAGCGCGATTTAAACGCTTAACTAAATATGGCTGGGTCAGCATTTTTGTTTGTATTGTCTATTCACAGGGTATAAGCATATGGGCCAATGCTACAGGCTATCAAAAAGTCAAAGTCGTTGATCTGTACTTACCACTTTATCATCCCACCACCGCCAACAGTTTATTGAGTGATTGGGGCTGGATTGATTTACAGGCGTTGCAACAAAAGCAGGCACAAGCTCCGCAAATCAAAACTAAACTGGCTTATCCAGTAAGGCCACTTGTGGTTCAACCCCCCCAGCACAAAACCAATATTATTTTAATCTTAATTGACTCATGGAGAATCGATAGTCTTAGCCAAGAGGTCATGCCTAATCTTTATAAAGCGAGTCAACAAGGCATAAGTTTTGCTAATCATATCTCTAGTGGTAATGCGACTCGAATGGGTACCTTCGGGTTGTTTTATGGGCTACCAGGGCCATATTGGAAACCTATTTTAGCCAATAAAAAGCCAACATTACTGTTAGATTCTCTGCAACAACAGGGCTATCAATTGGGTATTTTTGCCTCTGCACAATTGGCCTATCCTGAATTTAGCCAAACCATTTTTGCCGGTGTGGAGAATTTAAGAATGGGCTCTAACGGAGCCACCCCAGCAATAAGAGACCAGCAAGTCTTGCAAGATTGGCAGCGCTGGTATAGCCAGCAGAATAACCGCCATCATTTTTCATTTTTGTTCTTTGATTCGCTCCATGGTTATGACTTTCCAGATGATTATCAACATAAGTTTGAACCAATGTCTGATGCAAATAGCCCGTTTAATCGAGGTCCAGATGTGGACTCCACCCCCCTAAAAAATCGCTATTACACTGCAGCTCATTATGTCGATAACTTAATTGCGCAGGTGTTCGATACTTTGCGCCAGCAGGATAAGTTTGCCGATTCGTTGATAATAGTAACCGGAGATCATGGTGAAGCATTTAACGATTATGGCAAAAACTATTGGGGGCATGGCAGTAATTTCACCCCTGTACAAACTCGGGTGCCATTTATCGTTCTTGGGAAGCATGCCCAACAGTTACAACAGACATCAAAACAGCTGACAAGCCACTATGATTTGGTGCCGAGTATTATGCAGCAGTTTTTAGGGGTGACCAATGATCCTAAAGATTATTCGATAGGGCAAAACCTATTTACAAAAGGCGATGACAGGCAGTGGAATTTTGTCACGGATTACAATAATTATGGGCTGGTTGATGATGAGGGCGCATTCAGTATTAATGTTTCTGGGTTGTATCGTCATTATGACAATCAACATCAACCTCAAAGCGACAAAAAATTAGATTCTAAAAAAATGGCTTATATCATGGAAGTCATGTCTCGATTCCAAGCTAAGGAAAAATAGTTCTTGTGCTTGTGGCAGTGTTTTCAATAACATGGGTTATTGGAACTATTGTCACAAGGAATGCAAAATGTTTTTAAGGATGATTTTGGGGTTGGCACTTACTATCGGTAGCGGCTTTGTTTACTCGCAACAGTCGATAGAGTTATTTAACGGTAAAGACTTATCTAACTGGGAAATTATCAATGGTGGTCAATTTAGTGTTAAGCAAGGCTTATTAACCGTAAATAAAGGCACGGGTTGGCTCCGCTCACAACATGGCTATAGCGATTTTATCCTTGATATTAAATTCCGCTTTGTAGAGCCAGGGGCAAATTCGGGCATTTTTGTTCGCACCCAGCGCACCAGTAATAACGATGAAAACGGTTGGCCTAATAACGGCTACCAAATCCAAACCATGGACGCCCTTGATGGCCGCGCTCCCTTAGCGACCATGATCCCCTATGGTGCACCAGATTTTATTCACCTATCTAATCCAGATGCCCTTAAAAAAGCTTATGTGCCCGCAGGGCAATGGCATCAGTATCAAATTATTGCTAAAGGTGAAACCTTACAGGTCAAGCTAAACGGGGAACTGGTTACCCTAGCGGCAGACATTAAGCACTCATCAGGGCATATAGGTATTCAGGCTGAGCATGGTATTTTAGAGTTTGCCAGCATTGTTGTTACGCCACTATAGGGGGGATAATGAAGTACCTTATACCAGTCATAGCGGCGGTACTTAGTGCTTGTCAGCCAGTTGTAGAAAATAACAAGCAAGCGAATAACGAAGTCGATGAACACGGTTTTACTGCACCTACCCAGGCGACCATTAGCTTGCAGCAGCGTTATCGACAGCAGTTAACCGAAGTGCCCCAAGATTGGCAAAATGCCACCCAAGGCTTAATTGCCATGGGGGCGGGTAAGGCCGCTGACATTTGGGAGATGCAGCAGTATCAGTTTATTGATGGCCAAGCCCCTAATTCGGTGCACCCAAGTCTGTGGCGTCAGGCCAAGCTCAATAATCAATTTGGTTTGTTTAAGGTCAGTGACAATATTTATCAAGTAAGAGGATATGATCTTGCCAGCATGACGCTGCTGCGTGGGCCACAGGGAGACATTCTCATCGATCCCCTTACCAGCCGCGAAACCGCCCAAGTGGGGTTAGATTTAATCACCAAAGAACTCGGCGATTTGAGCCTTAAGGCGGTGATTGTCAGTCACTCCCATGTGGATCATTTTGGTGGCATTGGTGCCATTATTGATAGCACTCGGTCCGAGCTAGAAATTATCGCGCCAGAGGGCTTTGTTGACGAGGCGGTGAGTGAAAACCTCACCGTTGGGCCTGCCATGTCACGCCGCGCCGAATACATGTATGGCCGCTGGTTGCCTAAATCTGCCCGCGGCCATATTGGTTCGGGACTGGGTAAAGAACCAGCCCTTGGTACCATTGAGTTTTATTTGCCCACTCGCATTATTGATAAATCACAAACACATCACATTGCAGGCTTAGAGCTGGATTTTCGTTTTGTGCCTGAGGCAGAAGCACCCGCCGAATTGGTGTTTTATATGCCAAAGCAAAAAGCATTATTTGGCGCAGAAATCCTATCTCACACCATGCATAACCTATACACCCTAAGGGGAGCAAAGGTGCGAGATGCCCTTAAATGGAGTGACTATATTGATGACATGGCCACAGAATTTAATGATGCTGAAATCTTTTTTTCCAGCCACCACTGGCCAATCTGGTCACAAGCGCAAATCCAATCTTTTCTAACTAAGCAATCTGATACCTATCGCTATATCCATAACCAAAGTGTGCATTTACTCAATCGTGGCTTTGATGGTGAAGAAATAGCCGAGCAAATCCAGTTACCAGATAGCCTCAATAACAGTTATCACAACCAAGGCTATTATGGTTCACTGAGTCATAATTCAAAGGCGGTATATCAGGCCTATATGGGCTGGTTTAATGCTAATCCCGCCCAATTGCAGCCATTACCTAAGATTGAGGCGGCCACACGCTATGTTTCGTTAATGGGTGGGGTGGATGCTATCGTCGACAAAGCCCAGTTAAGTTTTACAAACGTCGATACATTAGCACCAGCAAAGGTATTAAAAGAGTACCGCTGGTTGGCACAGTTGCTCAACCATTGTGTGCTGGCAGAGCCCGAACATAGTGGAGCTAAACAATTATTAGCCAAGGTGTATGATCAACTCGGCTATTTAGCCCAATCTGCCCCATGGCGCGATTTCTATTTATCTGGGGCCTATGAGCTTAGACACGGCAATCAGTCCCAAGGGGTTGACCCTGCGGATATTAAACATCTGTTAAATCATGCCAGTTATGAACAAATCCTTGGTATTTTAACGGTTAACTTTAATGGTCAACAATACGCCGATGATAGTCAAAGTATTGGTCTAGTGATTGATGGCATGAGTTATCAATTGAGTATCAATAACGGCGTAATGCGTTATCACAAGGTAGCCAAACTGGCTCCTGAGTTGGCCAGCATAACCCTATCCAAGGCCATGTTAATCAAGCTTATTACTAAAGAGGCAGGAGTAAAGCAGCTGTTATTTGCAGATGATTTAGAGTTTTCGGGATCATCACTGGACTTAATTGCCTTTTTCAGCAAGTTAAGCCCTGCCAATGGTGACTTTAATTTACTACAAGGGAATGAATAATGAGTGAGTACCGCAATCAGAAAAGGGCTTTTATTACTGGCGCAGGCAGTGGTTTAGGCAGAGAACTGGCAAAATGCTACGCTAATTTTGGCTATAAACTGGCCTTGGTAGACGTTAACGCTGAAGGCCTCGAACAAACGGCGCAAAGCTTACACGGTTGTGAGGTGCTGACTATGATTGCCGATGTTACTCGGCTCTCGGATCTTGAAAAAGCCAAAGATGAAATCGTTAAACAGTGGGGCGGGGTGGATGTCATTATTAATAATGCCGGTATTGGCGGTACCTTTGGTGGCATAGATAAGGTAAGCATTAAGGACTGGCAGCAGGTATTAGATATTAATTTATTGGGGGTGGTAAGGGGCTGTAAAGCATTCACGCCAGTGTTTAAAACCCAAGGTGGCGGTCATATTATTAATATTGCATCCTCTGCGGGGCAAATGACTCCCCCAAAAATGGCGGCTTATAACGTCGCCAAAGCTGGGGTGATTGCCCTGTCAGAAACCCTAAGATTTGAGTTGGATAGGGACAATATTGGCGTGACAGTGGTGTGCCCAGCATTTTTTACCACCAATCTCACCAGTTCGATAAAATCGGATTCGGCTGATGTGGTCAACAGAGTGGATAGGATCATGGCAAAGTCAGAAATCTCAGCAGCCGATATTGCCCAAATGATTTTTGAAGCTCAACAAACTCAAAAGTTTATGCTTTTACCCCATAAATTTGAGCGTAGACTGTGGCTTTATAAACGATTCATGCCTGAATCATTTGCCAAATCAATGCAAAAGCAGATGAAAAAACTATTTAAAAGGGGGTAACACCATACTTTAGAGTAAATGCTCTACGGTTTGATTTTTTTCAGCTTTAATTTGTCCGGTGTCAACGAAGTCTCGTTGTTAAATTTGTATGATGGCTGCTAATTACACTTAAAAAGCACTTTATAATGCTCTAAATTCAGTTATTTTCAGTAACAATCAAAAGTGAGATAAATTACTAGTTTTTCAGATTAAAGTGAATTAAGTTAATTTATTAATAGAGTGGCCAGCCATTCTAATGACAATAAAATAAACAATAAAAATAAAAAGGTTAAGGAGCAACCCATGAGTAAAGTTTGGCTTCAACAAAGTTACCCTGCGGGCATTCCCCATGAAATTGATGCTGATAAATACGCCTCAATTAACGAACTATTTAATAAATACTCCAAAGAGTATGCTGATAGAACCGCCTACATTAATATGGGGAAACGCATCAGCTTTGCCGAAGTTCACCAGCAGGCCAACGACTTTGCTGCCTACCTTCAACAACACTTAGGCTTAAAAAAGGGCGATAAAGTGGCGATAATGATGCCAAACCTGCTGCAATACCCGATTGCGTTGTTTGGTGCCCTTCGTGCAGGCATGACCGTGGTAAACGTCAATCCACTCTATACGGCCAGAGAGTTAGAGCATCAGCTCAAAGACTCTGGCGCTAAAGCCATAGTGATTGTGGCTAACTTTGCCCATACCTTAGAACAAGTCATAGCCAATACACCGGTTGAGCATGTGGTTGTTACTCAACTTGGAGACCGCCTTGGTGGCTTAAAGGGGATGTTAGTCAATGCTGTGGTTAAGCATGTGAAAAAAATGGTGCCAGCCTTTAAATTGCCTAACGCGATAGTTTTTAATAAAGCATTAAAAATTGGCGCGGCTAACACCTTTGAACCAGTGGCTGTGGCGGGGGAAGACTTAGCGTTTTTACAGTACACCGGAGGCACGACCGGCCCATCTAAGGGGGCAATGCTAAGCCATCGCAATATGGTGGCCAACCTCGAGCAAGCGAAAGCCTTTATTAAGCCGACTCTAGATGGCAGCCCAGAGTTAATTGTAACAGCGTTGCCGCTGTACCATATTTTTGCCTTAACAGCGAATTGCTTAACCTATTACACCCTAGGCGCTTCTAACCTGTTGATCACCAACCCGCGGGATATGCCAAATTTTGTGAAAGAACTTGGTCAGTATCCGTTTACCGCATTAACGGGGGTAAATACTTTATTTCAAGGCTTACTAAACACCCCAGGGTTTAGTGACTTAGATTTATCTAAGCTTAAGCTCACTTTAGGTGGTGGTACTGCCGTGCAAAAGCCTGTAGCAGAACATTGGAAGCAAGTGACTGGTTGTACCATGTTAGAAGGTTATGGCCTGACCGAGTGTTCACCTGTGGTATCGATGACGCCATTTAACCAAGCTGAGTTTAGTGGCACTATTGGTATCCCTATGCCATCTACAGATGTTCAAATTCGTGATGACGAGGGCAATGAGCTAGCAATCGGTGAACGCGGTGAATTGTGGGTAAAAGGGCCACAGGTTATGCAAGGTTATTACAACCGTGAAGATGCCACTGCAGAAACCATTAAGGATGGTTGGTTAGCCACGGGGGATGTCGCCATTATGGATGAAAAAGGCTATTTCACTATTGTGGATCGTAAAAAAGACATGATTTTGGTTTCGGGCTTTAATGTATACCCGTTTGAAATTGAAGAGGTGATTGCTACTCACCCGAGCGTGCTTGAAGCTGCTGCTGTTGGCATTAAGGATGATAAAACCGGCGAAGCAGTAAAAGCCTTTGTGGCCTTTAAACCTGGCCAAAGTGCTTCAGTGGAAGATCTTATTGAGCACTGCCGTGAAAATCTGACCAATTATAAAGTCCCCAAAGATATTGCGATTTTGGATGAGTTGCCTAAAACTAACGTTGGTAAAATCCTGCGCAAGGATTTAAGGGAAGTTGAGCCCGCGTAAATAGGCATGAGTCAGCAGTCCAAAAACCAGTGACGGTAACGTCACTGGTTTTTTTATATTGAAATTTATTGGGGAGCCCTAAGTTTAGGCTTGATGTGTAAAAAACCAAATAATAAAACTTGCATAAAGTCGGTGATAGAATGATGGCCATTTTGCTGAAGCTTTCGATAAAAAAGCACAAACTCAAGGGCATGAATAATGGCTAGGGTGATCCCAATGGGCAGTAAGTGTTGTTGTAAAGGCGTAAATAAATTAATGAAAAATGCCAACCAGAACAGGCCGACACTGAACTTGATCAATTTCCAAAAATATTTCATTGGGCTTCCTTTTTGCTTATTGAAGAATCGATAATTTGTTGTTCTATTCGGTACAGTTGGTCTTGGCCGAATAAGGTTTGACCTTGGTAGTTGATGCAGGGCACCCCCCATTGGTCGTGCTGGTATAGTTGCTCTAAATTGTCCTGAGCCCAGTTACGCCAGTCTTGATTATTTAGGATACGGGTTGCTTGATGCCAATCTAGACCCGCTCTTTTAACGATTATTTTTAAATGATTGTCTTTAGCGCAATCTAGGCCCTGGGACCAAGCGCCAGTGGCAGCACTCAGTAATAATTCGATGCCAAGATCATGGCTTTGAGCCCACTGGTACAGTGCGTATACTCGTTCAATACCGACACCAAGTGGATCAGCGACTTTACCAAACTCAATGCCCTGCCGCAGGGCTTCTCTTTGAGTATCTAAGGCAATATAAAATTTCTTATTTTTGGGGACCTGCATTCTGCGCATTACCATAGGTAATACAGGCTTAACAATGAGTTCAATACCATAATGTTGGGCCAGTTTATTGGCTTGTAAAAGCATTAGGTAAGAGTAGGGGCTGCGTAACGACCAAAATAAGGTTATGGATTCACCAGCGGCTATATTAGCCTCGGCAAATTGCAGCTGTTTATGGTTGTATCGAACTGGACTTTGTTTTTTTAAAATAATCCGATTAAGTCGATGCTCTAAATGACATAATCGATTTATGCTCCAAAACCAGTCACCTTGATAAAAGATATTACCCGTTAAATAATGCCCAAGCTGCTTTTGGTGGTGTTGATTATGGAGTAGATGATGTGAGTAGCACTCATAATTTCGTTTTACTGCTGGACTGATGTGGCGGTTTAATGCTGCCGCGTCAGCCAACCAAAAGCTGTCAAATAACGCCGATATTTGTGCAAAACTGTCACTTTTTAACTCATAGTGAAGCAACTGAGCAGTGGCCTGTTGGATTTGCAGCTTGCTGTGTGTCGGCGGGTGTTGTGGAAAATCGATTTGATAATGCTTAGCCAAGGCCTGAGCATCTTTAAAAGCATTACTGTCCCATAACTTTGGGGCTGGATACATATCTTGTTGTTTATCCAAGACCGTTCTTATATCCAGAGTGACCCCGTAGTGTTCGACAAAATAAGGAAGTTGTTTTAGCAGCAAGTAACTGTGAGGACAATTAACAGCGATAAATACTTGCAGAGTATGGGGCTGCTTTGCCTTTTTACGGCGTTTTTCTTGCAGATCTTCTCTTATTTTCTGCAGTTTAGGGCTTAATAATAGTTGGCTAATCAGTGGTTTTAGCGCCATAGTTGACCTCTTTAATAGCCTAAACTGCAGACTTTTAGTAATTATTGTTTACTTTTTCTTCGTTCTGGGTGCGGGCCCGCAAGTTTGGTTTGTAACTTATGCCTTTTTAATGGCGGACCAAGGTGGCTGTGCAATAAGCTTGGGTAGCCAAGTTCGATTAACCAAGAATGGATTTTTTGTCTTTCTTCCAATGGTTGTTGGAATACTCTGGCAAAACATTGTTGCACCATCCATAGGCTGTAAGGCAGGGCGCGTCTTTGGTAGGGCATCTCTGCCATTGGGAAACGGACAGTTCCTACCGTTCTGGGTAACACTTTGCCAATTTTGACGCCTTTGCTTTTGACATAATGATTGGTCTGATCGGCAATGGCTTGAACCATCGGCATAAATTCATTCATCAAACGAGCGATAATCGGCAGTAAAGTCGTTGGGATCTGATCATTATCTAAGTACTGGCCTTGCGGATTAGCACCTTCAGTCACTCGGTTTATCCAAGCTTTCAAATATGGTCGGGAAGGTATCAGTTCTTGTTTTGGGTAAGGATCCCGAGCTAAGTGCGGCCCTAAGGGACCAAGTAACGCAAAATCGGCAATGCAAGGACGAGAACCAAGCAAATATTTATGTTCTTTGAAATGGTTATCCAACTCGTCGAGGGCTTGTTTGCTCCATGATTCAAGAATAGGGATCTGCTCTGGAACCACGCCAACTACTGGTAAGTAATTTTTTAAGGTATTGGCAATTTTATTTACTAGAATATTTTTTATGTTTCTAGGAAACCAAGGGAGCAAAGAATCGCCAGCTTCCCGGTAGAAAGCATCATGATTTTGTGAAAATGACCAGCGATAATGCATCGCAATGGGTATCCACCATTCATCTGCCCAAGCTTCTAAAAGTTCGGCAACGAATTTTTGTTTCGGTGAAGATGGGTATATGGGATTTTTAGGATAACGACGCTCAAGATAGATGCCTAGCTCGGTGGTGTCTTGTAACCAAACTCCAACATCATTTTTAATGATAGGCATTACTTTTATGCCGGTCTTTTTGGGTAATGAATAAAAGAAATCCCATGCATTAATGTCTTTTTCTTTGTATGGAATTTCTTTGAATTTCAATAATGCTCTTGCTTTAGCGGAAAAATATGATAGTTTCCAAGCATAAAGTGTATATGGCTTAGCCATAAATTCTTCCTTAAATAATCGTTATATAGAATCCGTCAATAATAAAACGACCAACTGTCCTGAAGCTGAATAGTGTTAACTAAATGCTATCCGAAAGTAAAATAATTATTTCGAAAATTTTCGAGAGATTAATTTATAAAGCCAATATGGGTTAATTCTTTTGAGCCAATAGGCAAAATTTACTTGTTGCCCAACCACCACGACACTTTTGTTTTGTTGGATGGCTGTCAGCGTCTTGCTGGCAACTAATGTTGCTGGTAAGCCTTGTTTAATAAACATTTTTTGGATGCTGTTTGTTACTTTGGGGTTATCCATAGAGCCAAAAAGTTTTACTTTAGCTGCAATAGGGGTTTTTACAAAATCTGGACAAATCACCGAAACACCAATGTTAAAATAATCCAGCTCAGTACGCAGACATTCGCTTATGGCAATTAAAGCGGCCTTGGTGGAACTGTATGCAGACATCCCCATAAAGGGCAGCAAACCGGCAGCGCTGGCAATATTAACGATGTGCCTTGGTTGATTATCAATCTTATACTGTTGTTTCATGGCGCTGAGTTGAGGTTGCAGATTTGCTACCAGTGCGGTTATGTTTAAATGATACAAGCGCTGCCATTCATCCAAAGGTATTTCATCAAATAAGCCGGCACTGACGATACCAGCGTTGTTAATGATTAAGTCAGCACAAGGCTTGTGCTGATTAATGGCATCCTTAAGCCGTTTGGGGGAGTCAGGACTCGTCAGATCGACACTTAATGTCGTCACTTGGGTTTTATTGCTGAGCCGTCGGTAAGCTTCAGCAAGTTTATCTGGGTTACGTGCCACTAATAATAAGTGCCAATTGTGTTGAGCTAAGGTGTCGGCAATAGCGAGCCCTATACCACTTGAGCCACCGGTGATCACAGCCAACTTGTTGGTACCATCAATCCTCATCGCCGTTCCTATAATACATTGCTTACGGTTAATTCGCCGCTTTGTAAATCAATACTATAAATATCACCATCTTCACTTAGGTAGGCGTCACCAGAGTAATGCTCGGCAACGCCTTGCATAAAGCGTTTCTCCATATTGCTGGTAGGTAGACGCGGCACAATATGGTGAAGCACCAATGCTTTAGCGCCTGCTTGCTCGGCCAATTGTGCACTTTGGCTAGGACTGGTGTGATAATCCAAAATATCATGGGTAATTTTTTCAAGCCTAGGGCGCTTAGCTTTTTTCGCAAAGCCGTTAAGCCTTTGCACGAAGTTCATCGATAGCGCTTCGTGGAAAATGATATCGCTGTCTTTGGCGATATCCACCAGATGTGCTTGATAAACGGTATCACCGCTAAAGAGGACTGAACGACCTTTATATTCAATTTTATAGCCTATGGCCGCATCAATAGGATGGTGATCAACGTTAAACGCTGAAATGACTAAATCGCCATCGCGGAGAACTTCAATAGTTTGGGTATTTTGTACAACTAAAGTCGTGGCCTTAGCCAAACCGCCTTGTTCAGGCATGGTTTTTAGGCCGTGATGGGCAATCCGATAACCCCGATCAAGTTGATAAGCTTGATTAAAGCCTGCTACGACTTGCTCTACTCCAGTAGGGCCATATACATCAAGGGGTGCTTGCCGACCGGAATTGGCCCATGTTTGAGTCATTACAAAGCCTAAGCCATTAATATGGTCGGAGTGGAAGTGGGTGAGCAGCACCTTATTGATTAGGCCCATGCTTAAGCCCATATGGGCGATGTTATTGACGCCATTACCACTATCAATCAAGATAGCGTGGTCACCTGCTAATACCACGGCGCAGGAACTGTCACGCTTAGGATCAGGAATGGGGGAGCCAGCACCACACATAAATACCGTTAAGGTACCTTGATAGTCCTTAAGCGGATTACTGGTCATGGTTTTTACAGCCATGGTTTCTATGAGTTTATCGGTGATGGTATCTTGTAAGGCCCATAAACTGGCGCCAATCAGCGCTACTGTCGCAACAAGGATTTTTATTTTCATTGGGATTCCTGCTATACCGAGGCACTAGGACGCTGGCTGATTTGTTTGTACCAGTTTTGTAGATTAGGATGTTCTTCTGTTAAACGAACCTTAATCACACGGGCAAAATCTATGCTGCATAATAGCGTGATATCGGCGATACTAAATGTATCGCCAGCGGCATAATCATTATCAGTAAAATGTTTTTCTAACCTTTTTAGATAGCTATGGGCACTATTAATGCATTGCTCTCCCCAACTTGGATTTGGAGTCATGCGATCTTTAAAGTAACCAGTAGAATGTTGAAAGCCCATGCCCACCACATTCATAAAGTACAGCTCAATTTGCCGATGGTGCATTTCGATTAATGCCTGCTCTAGCGGGCTTTTACCAAATAAAGAATGATCACCAGCAACCGCAGCAAGGTAGCGACAAATGGCGACGGTTTCCCCAATACAGGTACCATCATCAAGCTCAAGAAAAGGGATTTTACTGCTTGGATTTTTAACCAAAAGTTCAGGTTTGAGGTTGTCGCCTCTGGCTAAATCAAGTTCGATTAAAGCTAACTCAACGCCAACTTCATGGGCAAACATACGAACTCTTCTTGGGTTAGGCGCCTGTTGCGTTTGATAGAGTTTCATAGCAGTCCTCGAGGTAAAATTTAGATTGTTGTTAATAATTTGTCACAAACAATGACAATAATCAACGTTAAAAACATATAAGTTAATCAATGGTTTAATTTAAGTCATTAAAGGGTGGTGATATTTTGGTCGCTTTTTTTGATGGTTCATTTTAAGCAATATTAAGGTAAAAAATGTTTAGCACATTGTCATCTAAACTAGGGTTGCTCACCTTAGGATATGGCTTAACTGCATGGATTATTTATTTAGCACTGTTTACCGTTCCTGTGGATAGCGGACAATTGGTTCTTTCTCGAACGTTAATTACGCTGCTATTGCTGCCAATCTTGATTAAGTATTTGATTCAGTTGTTAGCACTGCCTTGTTACGCCTGGATTGAAAGGCGTCGATTGAAGTATGGCAACTTAGCTACTGATACATTAGTTTCTGTGCTGCTGCCAGCCTATAACGAGGAAGTTGGCATTATTGCCACATTAGAGTCGATTTTAGCGTCAGATTATCAACATTTTGAAGTGATAGTGATCAATGATGGTTCGACGGATTCAACTCACTCTAAATTAATTAATTTTATTGGCTCCAGACAAATGTTTGGCATGAACGATAACATTAAATACCTAAGTATTGACAATGGCGGTAAGGCTAATGCTTTAAATCAAGGCCTTAAGTTAGCCAAGGGCGATATTATTATGACTATTGATGCTGACTGTTTGATGACAGCCACCACTATTAGCAACACTTTAAAACGCTTCACTAGCGCTAAAGTGGGCGCAGTCGCTGGTAATATCGTTATTGCTAATCAATACAAAGCTATTGAGTTTATTCAGCAGCTGGAATACTTATTTGGTTTTACCCTAAGACGCAGTGATTCGACTTTTAATGCTCTAATGGTGATCGGTGGGGCTGCAGCGAGTTATCGTAAGCAAGTATTAGAAGAAGTCGGTGCTTTTAATCAAGATATTGTTACTGAAGACATTGAGATGTCAACTCGAATACTAGCGGCTGGCTATAAAACACGTTTTGCTGCTGATGCTATTACTTATACAGAAGCCCCCTCTACTTGGCGCAGTTTCTGTGAACAGCGATTACGATGGAAGTATGGTCGACTGCAAACCTTTCAAAAATTTAAATCGCTATTTTTTAGCCGCCAAGGTCATCATAATAAATATTTAACTTGGTTGATTTTGCCGGTGGCTATTTATGCTGAGTTGGTGCTGCTATTTGAATTTTTAATAATCAGTCTAGCTATAGGTCATTGCAGCATTTATCAAGATTTTTGGCCAATGCTGTTACTGATTTCATTTCTAGCAGTGATTACCATGGTAAAAATATTTTTTATTTCAAATCAGAAACAACATAAAAAGTTGGTTTTGTTAGCGCCTCTAAGTTGGTTAATCTTTTATATAGTGGATGCGATTGAGTGGCAGGCACTGTATCGAAGTTTGAAACGATTAAGAAATAATAATCAATTAAAGTGGCAAAAATGGCACAGACAGGGTATACAAATTGAAGGCGACAGTTAATGTGAATTAACAAGCTGACATTATTAATTTAAATCGTTACTCTATAAAGGTTTTTTACGACCTTTCGTTGTAGTTGGAGGTTCTTTTGGAATTGTCGTCATTTTTTTGTACCAAGGGTAAAGATAACCCGATTCGTTTTATTACTATAGAGATCTTTGCAGTCATCGGTTTCGCATTGAGCTGGTTGGTTTTTGCCCATACACCATTATTATGGTTACTCGGTTTACTGATCATTGGGGTCATTACGTTGTCTGCTTATCGGCGGGTGCTGGATTCAAAAAAAGGCTTACTTGGGGTTATCCTTTGTGCACTTGCTAATAGTATTTTATTTGCAAATTTGGTTGTGCCATCAGGCTGGCTTGGTTTGAGTATGAGTCTATTGCTGGTGGCCTTAACGACTTTTTTTGTAGCCAAAGATAAAAGCCAAACTCGTGGTCAGTTTGTCCAGGGGTATTGTGGTCCCAAACAGGTTACTCCAAGAATACGTCCAGCCAGAATGCGTATCGAACCAACGTTAGGGGAGCAGCCTCCAAAGTTAGCTGAGCCTAAAGATCAAATTGCCCAACATCAGTATGATTCTGAGCCCCCACATCAAGATTTATTGCAACAAAGCTGGCAGCAGTTACTGCAGCAGTTACAAGCCTTGCCATTAAAGCCGATCACCATAGCTGCGAGCCTGTTGGTAAGCCTATTGGTGATCACCATTATGGTGACACACTTGATTAATGACGAGGGTGAATACCAAGATGAGTCGCCAGCGCAAGTGCAATCAGAACAGTTAAATAGCTCAGATGTTTCCCTAGATGATGGCTTAGATTTGCACTTAGTCGTTGCCAATAACCAATTTTATGTAAGCTGGTTTGGTGAAGCGAACAGCAGTGGCCGCCTATGGGATCTCGCCACTGCAACAGGTGATCTAAGTTGTAGTGAATTAAGTTTTAATAAAAATGATAAATTCAGGCCAATTCAAGTAGACGTGCTCGACACCGGTAAAACTCGCGCTCAGTTCAGTCCCCTTGATACTAAGGCAATTATAAATCAGCTAGCAAAAAGGAATCAGGCGAGTATTTGTGGCTATAAATTTAGTCTAAAAGGAAGCACCAATGCGATGAGTATTAATGATGATTTTTTTAATTTAATGGATTAATTAAAGTTTATCGTTAATGGCTGCTCAATGGGGCTGGATATTTTTTTAGCCCCTAAAACAATAATAATATTTTTTAAAACCGATCTCGCAGTTTGAGTTGTCGCGTGATCACAAAAGAAGGATGATTTTGTGAAGTTCACTGTAGCACAAAAAATTTCAGCAGGTTTTGGGGTGATCCTGCTGTTACTATTGACCCTAGGGATCATGTTCTATCAAGCCATATCCTCGGTAAAAGACCATTCCGTGGTGATCCAACAACAGGTTATTCCTATTTTGGATGGGAGCGTTAAGCTCAAGACTCAACTAGCAGAACAGCAAAGGATTTTTGTATCTGCTTTTCATGCTGATAGTGAGCAGGTGCTCAATGATTTATCCCAGCAAAGTCAATCGAATGTGGCAGGCTATCAACAACAGGTCGAGACATTAGCGCAGCGAGTAGCAAATAATGAGCAGCTCAAGTTAGAACTTGATAGCGCTAGAAGTGATAAATTAAAAATTGATGCTAGCTTACAGCAGTTGTTACAAATTCGTTCCAATGTGATCAAGCAACTGCTCGATTACAATCGTTTGATGGGAGAGTGGCAACAAAACCTCTCAAGCAGTAAAGCCACTTATAAATCGATCCAGTCGCAATTGGATTCTGAGCAACAACGAAGCACATGGACACCGATTTTATCTGAGCTTACGGTTCAATCTGACACGATATTATTGTTGATGTTTCGTTTGCAAGGTGCCGAAAATGAAAATGCTCAGGGATTAATGGCGACGGTGTTAGAACAACAAGCATGGCAACTGATAGAAAATATTGCAAAACTTGAAAATGCCGAGTTAAGCCTTAACGATAGCCAACGCCAATTGCTCTTGTCTTTAACTGAAAATTTAGAAGATGCGATTGCCGATTTAATCGATGCCAAAATGAATGCCCAGGAAGCCCTCGATAACGCCACCGCACTTAGCTCAAAGTTCCAACAAGATTATCAGAGTGTGCTGTTAGGATTAAATGCATTACTTGATTCCGTTCAAGACTATTCTGAGCAAGCCAATGGACAATTAACCAAAGAACTAGACAATCGCCAAATGCAAAGTGTGGTGTTTATGCTGGTGGCATTGCTTATTGCTGGTGTCAGTGCCTATGTGATCATTGCTCCTATTGTTTCTGGTATTAAAAAAATTAATCATTCCTTAGCGTTGATTGCTTCGGGAGACATGAGCCAGTCGTTAAAATTAGGCAGCCGCGATGAATTAGAAACGGTATCGGATAATATCAACATTTTAAGAAGCTCCTTAAGTCAGCTGATTAGCAATATTATTTCGAGTTCACAACAGTTGGCATCCGCCTCTGAGCAAACCTCGGCCGTTTCAACACAGAACTCGGCAGGTTTAACATCACAGCGACAGCAAATTGAATCAGTGTCAAGTTCTACTTTTGAACTCCATAGCAGCAGTGCAGAAGTGGCGAAACATGCGCAACTGGCTCAACAGCAAATTGAAAAAGCTCAGCAACGTGCCGAACAAATTAATTTGTTATCAAGCTTGACTAAAAACACCATTAATTCTTTGGCACAGGAAATGACCCAAGCATCAGCCGTGATCACCGATTTAAGTCAAAAAACCAAAGACATTGAAATGGTTGTAGAAGTGATTAATGCGATTGCCGAGCAAACCAATTTATTAGCGTTAAATGCGGCTATTGAAGCGGCCCGAGCAGGAGAGCAAGGCCGTGGATTTTCGGTCGTGGCGGATGAGGTTCGCAGTCTTGCCCAGCGTACTCAAAACTCAATTGGTGACATCCAACAAACGGTTTCTAAGCTACAGCAACAAGCTAATAATGCAGTGGCAGTGATCAAACAAGGAGGACTTCAGGCTGAAGCTTGTATCAAGCATGCTGAGGGCTCCAGTGATGAAGCTGAGAAAATCTATCAAGAAGTTAACCTAGCATTAAATTCAGGCATGGAAATAGCTTCGGCCACAGAACAGCAGAATCAGGTTAGTGCCTCATTATCTGAAAGCCTTGAAGAAATTGCCGCATTTTCAGAGCAATCAGCTTCAGGAGCGGTGCAATTGGAACGCTCCAGCAACGAGTTAGCTGCTTTAGCCGAGCGTCTGCATGGTAGCGTGACACAGTTTAAGTTGGACAGTAACGTCAGCAATTAACGGTAGCTGCAACAACATTGGCGCCCTTGGCTTGAGTCCGTTAATTAGGGCGCCAATTTGCTAGGCTTATTTCCTGTGTTTAGCCCAAGGGTCGTTATCCCCTCGGTTGCCCAGCTTGGCCGTTTGTTGTGCTCTTTGAGCAGATGTTGGCTTGATTTTGACGGGCTTTTTCAAGTTTTGTTTATCTGCTGCAGCAGGTCTTTGTTTGGCGACAAAATTTAAGTCAGACTTTGGCAATGGCTTCCTAGGCTCAAATCCTTCGACTTGATTACGTTCGATAATCATATTTAATCGCTTTTCGATTGCACAGAGATTTTTAAAGTCATCTTTTGATACAAAAGTAATGGCTTCCCCGAGTTTGCCTGCGCGGCCAGTTCGGCCAACCCTATGAATATAATCATCGGGCTCGAAAGGCAGATCATAATTGATGACACAATCTAGGCCTTCAATGTCGATACCACGAGCGGCGACTCCGGTAGCAACTAAGTAGTTCACTTGGCCTTTTGCAAACTGTTGTAGCACTTGAGTGCGAATAGCTTGGGAACGGCCAGAATGGAATGATTCAGCAATGATCCCGCGTTTTTCAAGTTGACTCACTAATTTAGCAGCACCGGCCTTGGTTTGAATGAATATTAACGCTCTTGGATATTCGCCAGACAGTAATAATTGGCTGATTAGAGTTGATTTTTTCTCTTTATCTACAGGGGTCAGCCATTGTTTTACCGTTTCGGCGGTGCGGTTTTTAGGTAACGCTTTAATGATAACCGGATCATTAAAGGTGTTTTTAGCGAGCCTCTGTAATGTGGGCGCCATGGTGGCTGAAAACAATAAATTTTGGCGATGTTTAGGTAACTGCTCAATGATCCGTTCAATGTCATCATAAAAGCCCATATCCAGCATTTTATCCGCTTCATCTAAGACTAAATAGTTAACTTCATCTAGATAAAGCGCCCTCTGAGTAAGTAAGTCCCTTAACCTACCTGGGGTGGCAATAAAAATATCCACCCCTTTTATTAATGCCTGCTTCTGTGCTTCATAGGGAACACCACCGTAGGCGGCGAAAGTGGTCAAAGGAGAAACATCAATATAGTTGGCAATGTTTTTGGTTAATTGCTGAGCTAATTCTCTGGTTGGGCATAAAATGAGGGCACGAATACGTTTACCACGACATTTATGACCATTGTCTAGCTGTTGTATTAAAGGCAAGGTGAAGGCTGCTGTTTTACCGCTTCCGGTGGCGGCCATTGCGATTAAATCTTTACCAGCTAATGCCTGTGGGATGGCCTGTTGTTGAATTTCCGTTGCGGCGGTGTAGTTCAGTTTATCAAGCATTGCTAATAGATTTTCAGCAAGCCCTAATTGTTCAAATGATTTGCAAGACATGGAAGACGTCAATGAAGGTAAAATTGCCCTGATTATAGCATTTTGATTCCAATAACATGGGATAATTTACGTTGGTCAGAGCATTAATTGGTCAAATTGAAACTTTGCTAGCTAAATGTCCTTACTGAAGTTGTTAAGCAAGGATTAAGTGGCTACTCATTAATATGTTGGTGAGGTAATCGACTACCTTGTGTTTTATTCGTTTAAAGATAAAAATAAGCCGCTACAGGATGCTAGCGTGATGTTAAGGATAATTAGATGTACCTTCCGCTTTTATTAAATGATGGCCGTATGTATCTTAATATTGAAGGTCAGTTATGGTTAATCGATACGGGGTCTGCGGTCAGCTTTAGTAATAATAGAAAACTGGTTTTAGCAGGTGAATCTTTCGAGTTAGAGGAGCACTACCTTGGCTTTGACATTGAAATTCTCAATGGACAGCTGTCGCTCGCTTGTGAAGGTTTGCTTGGCACAGACATAATCAATCGCTTCGATTGGATATTTGATTTGAAAAATCAACAAGCTAGATTCTCAAGAAGTGAATTGCCTCTGCTACAAAATCAAATTAAAGCAGATTTTAGTTTTCAATGTCCTATTATCAATATTGAGATGTTAGGGCAGTCACAGCCTATGTTTTTTGATACCGGCTCCCAATTCAGTTACCACCTTGAACGAGATATTACCCAATGCCAACAAAATGGAAAGTTGCATGATTACAGTCCAGCAGTGGGTTATTTTAACAGTGATAGCTTTATTGTCGATGTCGATGTGTTGGGAATAAAAAGAGGCGAGATCATGGGGTTTTTACCCGAAACATCACCGCTATGTTCCAATCTTAAGCCTTTTAAAGTCAAAGGTATCTTAGGAAATAAAACCATAACAGAACATACTTTAGGTTATCATCCAAGTAGACAGATAATTTCATTGGCTTAATACGACCTAAATGACAGCATCGCCGCTTGGCTTGGTCATTATTTGAGAGACAAGGACCGTTGCTTTACTGAGCGGCAGCCCTTGCTCGAACTTCTTCGGTGATTTGCGACAGTAAACCAGCTACTGATCCTTGCAAGCGCAGTATTGCAATCTCATCATACTCCCATCAACACATGACTTGCGCTTGTTTGTTATTACCATTGACCGTATCTGGATAAACTTGCAATTAGGATCTGTAAAGTATTGTAAAGTTGAGTAATATCGTTTTATTTTTAAAGTGCTGTGAGGGTAAAGTAAGTTTTACTTCCATAAAAAAATTTATGGCAAGTTAGACAAACCTAGCAGCAAAAATGGATTTCTATACTTGCTGTAAAATAATACGAAAGAGCATTACTATGAAAAAAATTGCCCTCATTACTTTTATCTCTTCAGTTGGCCTTTGGGGTTGCAATGAAGCTGTTAAGGAAGAAAATGTTTCCGCCCAGGTTAAACGCCCAAATATTTTAATTTTAATGTCGGATAATCACTCAGATATCCACCTTGGCACTTATGGTGATAAGGTCGTGAAAACGCCGAATATTGATAAAATCGCGGCTCAAGGTATTAAATTTAACAATGCCTTTGGTGAGCAACCTTCTTGTTCACCTGCGCGAGCCGCAATGCTAACGGGACAAAACTCTTGGCGTTTAGGGGATGCCGCTAACTTATGGGGAAGTTTCCCGAAAGTCCCAGTTTACCCTGAATTACTTAAGCAGGCAGGTTATCATGTCGGCATTGAAGGCAAAGGTTGGGGCCCAGGCAAAGCCGAAGTAACAGGCTGGGAACATAACCCCGGTGGTGAACGATACGGCTCTTTCGAAGAGTTTTACAATGAAATTGATAAAGGTGCACCTTGGATGTACTGGTATTCAAGTCGCGATCCACATCGTCCATTTAAACGTGAAGGTTGGAAGAAAGCTAATGTCGATTTAGCGGCCATCGAAGTGCCTTCTTATTTGCCTGACACTGAGGATGTTCGTAAAGACATTGGCGATTACTATTACGAAATTCAGTCTTTTGACCGCGAAGTAGAGTCATACTTATCCTTAGTGGGTGAAATGGGACAGTTGGACAATACCATTGTGATTATTACCAGTGATAATGGTTGGCAGTTCCCAAGGGGATTAGCAAACTTATATGATGCGGGTACTAAGGTGCCTTTAATTGTGTATTATCCTAAAGGGTATAAAGGTGGTCGAGTTATTGATGATTTTGTGACTTTAAATGATCTCGCCCCCACTTTTCTTGAGTTAGCAGGTATTGAAATTCCGCAACAGATGACGGCTAAATCCTTGGTTAATATTTTGCAATCAGATGCCTCGGGTCAAATCGAGCCAGAGCGTGATTTTGCGGTAACCGCTCGTGAGCGCCACGCTTATGTTCGTCAAGATGGCAAAGGTTATCCAGGTCGAGCGATCCGCACCAAAGATTACCTATTAATTAAAAACTACACCCCAGAAGCTTGGCCGGCAGGTCAACCACCATTGTTTGGTGATGTTGATGCACATATGTTGCAGTACCCATCTCCGACAAAAATGGAAATGTTAGTTAACCGTGAAGACCCAGCCATCAAACCATTGTTTGAACTGTCATTTGGCAAGCGCCCAATGTATGAGCTTTATGATGTTAAAAACGATCCTGATCAAATTAACAACCTAGCGGCTGATCCAGCCTTTGCCAACGTTAAACAAGAACTGGAAGCTAAGCTGGTGGCTTATTTACAGCAAACCGGTGACCCAAGAGAAACCGAGGCGGTCTTTGATTGGGATGCTTCAGCCTATTACATGGAGAAGGACAAACGCCCCCGTCCGAGTCAAGAGGCAATTGAAGCGCTAGGTCTCGAGGAAGAATACAGTTACGTTGACTAAATAATACCAGTGTTTGGTATAAGCGCTAGCGGTATGCCGTTAGCGCTTTTTTTTTGTGAGGTATTTTGCTGATGTTTTTAATTCACCGTTTTACTGGCGCAGAACCTAGTGACAAGATGGTGTTAAGGACGACCAATATTATGACAGCTGGCGTGGCTATTAAGGCCCCCAAGACCTGTTAAACCGCCTAATATTTATGTTAATTATTTGAAAAATTGTAGAAAAATGATAGTGTGAATCCTCTGCTCGCTTTGGTTAATATTTTGCGTTTGAGGGGGTAATTACCCCCCCCAATTACATGATTTATAACCCTTATTAGCGGCAGCAAGATTAATCATGATTAACGTGAATAGTCTCAACGTTAGCGAGTTAACGTTATTATCATAAGCAAGCGATGACCACACCCTGTCAATATAGAACAATAATAGGTGTCGTTCATATTGCTTGCCGATAAATAAAAAAATCAGTTAGTTAAAATAATAAGAAGGTAAAAACATGGAAACAGCTGAGCAAACAAAATTAACTCTGCCAGTGGTGGATAAAGCATTGAATGTGCTGCAAGCAAATAAAACCGCTTGGGCTGAAAAGCCGGTAAAGGAGCGTATTGAACTGTTGCAGCAAATTAAAAAGCGTACTCTTGATGTTGCTGCGGCATGGGTTGATAAGGCCTGTGCGATGAAAAACATTCCCCATGGTTCGCCTTTAGCTGGAGAAGAGTGGCTATCAGGCCCTTATACTTTAATTGCTGCTTGTAATGGTTTAATCAATACCCTAAGCCAGCTCGAAGGAAAAAAATTCGTAGATTCCTTAAACAAGAAAAAACTTGCTAATGGGCAGTTAGCGGTAGAGTTAATGCCTCATTCAATATGGGATCATTTACTGTTCAGTGGTATTAAAGCTGAGTTGTGGATGCAGCCAGGCGTTAACGTTGACAACCTTAAGGCGAATACCGCTTCAGCATACGATATTGCCGAGAATGAGCGTCAAGCAGGCGTTGCCTTGGTGCTAGGGGCTGGTAATATTGCCGCGATTACACCGTTAGACTGTTTTCATAAGTTGTTTTTAGAGCATCAAGTGGTGCTGTTGAAAATGAATCCAGTAAATGATTATCTGGGGGCGTTTTTTGAACAAGCATTATCCCCCTTAATTGACCAAGGTTATCTGCAAGTTGTTAAAGGTGGTGGCGATGTCGGGGCTTATCTTTGTGAGCATGAAACTATAGTAAGTATTCATATTACTGGCTCAAAAGAAACCCATGATTTGATTGTCTGGGGCAGCAAAGAAGTGGCACTCGCGAATAAGCAGGCTAACACTCCAGTCAATACCAAGCCAATCACTTCTGAGTTAGGGGCAGTTTGTCCAACCATTATCGTTCCAAGTAACTGGACCAAAGCCGATTTACGTTTCCAAGCCCATCATGTTGCCACTCAAAAATTGCATAATTCAGGTTGTAACTGTGTCGCCAGTCAGGTTTTGATATTGTCTAAGCAATGGCCTCAATTAGAGGCGTTTTTGCTGCAGTTACAACAAGCCTTAGCCTCGGCCCCTGAGCGTGATGCCTATTACCCAGGCTTTAATGAACGATTAGATAAGTTAGCGGCAAAATATGGTGTGGAGAATTTCTCAAATTTTGATATTAAGCGCTTGTTAGTTAATCTTGATGAAGCAGAAAACCCACAACACTTCTATCAAAATGAAATTTTTGCTCAGGCTTTAGGCATTAAGTTAATTGATGAGATCGACTCTAAAGAGTTCTTAACTAAGGCCATTGAGTTTTCCAACTCCGAGCTGTTTGGTACTCTGGGGGCCAACATTATCATTGAACCTAAGGTCTATAAAAAATTGGGCCAAGAATGGCAGTTACTATTAACCGATTTAAAATATGGCACCATCGCCATTAATGCTTGGACAGGTTTAGGCTTTTTAACACCAATTTGTGGCTGGGGTGGCTATCCAGGGCATACCTTAGAGGATGCCGGTTCTGGTATTGGCATGGTACACAACACCTTTATGTTCGATAAATTGCAGCGCACTATTGTCGAGGCGCCATTTAGGCCATTTCCGAGAAACCTATTGCATGGCGGCATGACATTATTGCCCAATCCACCTTGGTATGTGCATAACACTAGGGGCGCAATTCTGGGTAAATTATTGACAGCGTTTCAGTTTAAGCCGAGCTTTTTGAAGCTGCCGAGAATCTTTTTCCATGCCTTAACAGCAAGATTAAAATAGTTCCTAAAAGCGCCAAATTATGGCGCTTTTTTGGTAGCTGACTTATGCCTATTGCTGGTCGTGCTGATGGTGTAGCGTTTACCGTGAGTCGTTGCAGACGATCCACCGCTGGGTGAGCTGTGTAAAAGGCGCTTACTTCCCTGTAGCGCCCAGTACTCTCGATTGAAGATGAATGCCTTAAGGTTAATTGGCCTTGAGGCAAGTAAAGCGTGCCACATTTCTAGTTATTATCAGTTGTGGCGAACTTTATTTTTGACGTCAGTTTGACTGATCTTATTGTTGGTGATTGACATCACTCTTGTTGTTGATCGCTTTATTGTTATTGTAGGGCGATTTTTATAGGCAACAGGGGCGTGCTTGCGACCCCTCTGGCTACGGCACTATTTGTACTGGATCACAGTTTCGATTAAAAGTGTTAACTGCATAAAAGTGCCGACTTTTACTTGGGCTTAACAAGGTTGGAACAGCTTGGTCACGGCTTGGGTACTGGGCTAAAACAATTGGCGCAATTGCTGTGATTAACAGCAAAGTTTGCCAGCAAAGAAAAAGGCACCACAATAGGTGCCTTTAACAGGAAGATTAATATGTCAGCAACGCTGGCTTCATTTGCAGTCGCCGTAGCATATCAAGCAAGATAAAGGTTAGGGTGTAAATAAGTGGAATTAACAGCAATCCATCTCCCCAGCCAGCACCGCCAATACCATCTAAGAAACGGTGGTAGTTATTAGGGGCCGCAAGTATATCGGTAAGCAATGAGCTGAAAAAGGTGAAGTAAAAAACTTTATAGACCGACAATGCTGTGGCGTTGTACCAAGCATAAGCCGCTAAAGTAAAAATAGCGAAAGAAGTGAAAGATAATGATACCAATCCAGAATCATTTTCTAAGTGCACAGTTAAGCTATTAATCAAAACCGTTACAACGAATAATATGATGATATTAAGATGATTGTGTATTTTATTTTTGTCAAAACTCAAAAATAGAAGGGAAAGGCAAAATGGCAACCCAAGACCGATAAGTGATTGCTGATCATTAATCACATGCAGGATATTGTTACTGAGGGCTTCAAAGAACATATCTAAACCTATCTAGCTGAGTGTAAGCTTTGCATCATTACAAGTAATAGAAACAGGGTCGCTAGTATGACTAACATCCGCCATATCCGTTAATATATCGAGCATATTATGTGAAAATTTGCGGGTAGCTTCTCATTCTTAAATAAGAAAGGTTTGTAACGAATTAAAGATTACTTCACAGAGACTTGTCTTTAGATATTATGCATTTGTCATCATTACAGCCTATAGTAAATACATGAGCTACTAATTTGGGTATTGTATGTTTACTAAAACGATTCAGAAATCATTAATCGCCAACGATTGTGTCGCAGCAGAGTTAGAGAATATTTTAGCGTTGATAGAAGATGATTTACTGAAAGAGCAGGTATGTGCGGTAATGCATATCTGTCAGTTTTATGGACACAGATTGCAAATTTGGACAGAAATACAAACCAATACCATACTCATTGGTAAATTTTCTGAAGCTCAACCCCAAGTATGGATGTCGATTGAAATGATGACATCCTCACCTAAATATGTGCTAGCTACTTTTTTTCAGCCTTTACTTGATGAACTCGCTGTAGAGGGGGGAATCGAACATAAGCAACAAGATCTGGCCACATACTACGGATTTCATAATCCCTTAACTTTGCCCAATAGCAGCTTGCCAAGTTATCAGTTAAATGGTGAGTTCGTTGAAAATGTGTTTGAAATCGCTAAACGCAAAGAGTTTTTTGCGCAAATCATAATGCAAGCATCTTAAGGAGCAAACGTGTTTGCTCCTGCTGGTTAGGTTGCAAATTATTGGTCGAGCTCTAACTGTGCTTTAGCCACAATCTCTTTAGGTAATTCTTTGTTTACCGACACCCCAAGCTGCTTGAATTCAGACGCCTGTTTAATTAGGTTACCCCTGCCATTGATAAGTTGCCCCATGGCCAGTTCATAGTTATCTTTAGCTTTATCAAGCTGATCACCCACGGTTTTCATACTACTAAGAAAGGTATTAAGCTTGTTGTAAAACTTTTCAGCACGATTGGCTAATTCGGCAGAATGCTTGGATTGTTGTTCAAAGCGCCATAACTGTCTAATAATATTTAAACTGGTCAGAAGGGTAGTTGGCGTGGCCACCAGAATGTTTTTTTCAAGGGCAGCTTGGAAAATCCCTTCATCATGTTTAATCGCTTCCACATAGGCGGATTCAATCGGCACAAACATGACCACAACCTCAGGGGCATTGATGCCAATTAATTTGCCGTAGTTTTTATCGGCTAGGGTATTAATATGGTTTTTGATGGCGCTAATGTGGTCAGCTAAAGCTAAATTACGCTCAGTCTCATGCTCACTATTAACAAAGCGAGTATAGGCATTAAGAGACGTTTTGGCGTCGATCACCATATGTTTATCTTGTGGAAGGTTTACGACAACGTCAGGACGCATGTCAGCTCGAGTGAGCCCATCCTCAGAGCGTAACGCAACTTCCCTTTGGTAATCCTCGCCTAAACGTAAGCCGGATTTATCGAGGATATTTTCCAGCATTAGCTCGCCCCAATTACCCTGTGTCTTTTTTTCACCTTGCAATGCACTCGTCAGTCTTTGGGCTTCTTGGGTAATGTTTTGGTTGAGCTTTTGTAGGTTCTCTAATTCATTTTTTAAGGCACTGCGTTGCGCGGTTTCTTTGTTATGGATATCTTCAACTTTTTGTTTAAAGCCTTTTAACTCATTGTGAATTGGATTGAGAATACTCGACACACTTTGGCTGTTTAGCTCGGTAAAGGTTTTAGACTTTTTCTCTAAGATCTCGTTAGCTAAATTTTCAAACTCCTGTTTTAATTGTTTTTTTGAGTCTTGAAGTAATTGCAACTGTTGTTGGTGATGCTGTTGTTTCTCATGCTGAGAGGTTTGTAACTGGACATATTGTTGTTGCAGCTGCTGTTGTTGGGCTTGGGCTTGTTGCAGTTCAGCGCTCAGCTGTTGGTGCTGCTGCTTTAATTCAAGATTGGATTGCTCAGTATAAACAAGACGCGTACGCAGCTCTGTATGAGCTAACACGAGCTTGGTGTGTTTGCTGGATTGTACGCGCCAATAAATCATCAACAAAATTAGCCAGATCATACTTGAAATAGCGGCGGTAATAATCAGATTTGTATCCATGTTAAATCCATCAAAAATAAAAGATCCTATTATTGATTGTTCATCTGTCGAATTTCAATCAAAGATTCATAAATCCTGTTGGTCATGACTCTGACATGAATATAATTGTATACACTCTAGTTTGATGATTGGTTAAGCTACACACATAACAATAATAAAATGGATGTATGTTATGGTTAATGTCAATTATGAATGGGATAAGCTAAATGAGGTAATCATCGGTCGTGGTGATAGCTACCGAGTGATGCAATGGACCCCAGAATATGAATTTGCCCCTCAAGAAGAACAAGACTTTGTAAAAGCATATGCAGGCCAACTGCTATCAAAATGCGATCCAGAGTTCTCTGAAACTTTAGTTAAACAACTCAACACTTTGGCCGCTACCCTAGAGCAAATGGGAGTTAAAGTTCATCGCCCTAGACCTTTTACTGATGATGAGGTCGATTATTTAAGTCACATACGCCTAGGTGCACAACAAATGTTTTGCCGTGATCCAATTATTGTGATTGGTAATAAAGTGATTGAATCGGGCATGCGCGACCCAGCTGAACGTAACGCTAAATGGCCGATACGCCAAATTTTTAATCAACTTAATGTGCCCCATCAATATGTCGGCGTGCCAGAACCCGAGCCAGTAAATAATAATCATGGCTTTGGCCCAGGACCTTTTATTGAAGGTGGCGATACCCTGCTTATGGGGAGGGATATTTTGGTCGGTTTGTCCGGTCATGCTTCTAATCAGGCAGGCGTTGACTGGCTGCAAAATTACTTAGGTGCTGACTATAAAGTACACCCAGTTGAACTCACCGGAGGCGTATTGCATCTTGATTGCGCTTTAGCATTGATCAAGCCGGGCTTAGCCATTGTCTGCCCTGAGGCCTTTGAAGGTGGGCTGCCTGAACAAATTAAGGATTGGCAGCACATTGAAGTGACCCTCGAACAAGCCAGTTATTTGGCGTGCAATGTGATGGTGTTAGAGCCTGGCAAGGTCATCGCTGGTAAAGAGCATCCTCAGGTGGTTGCCCAATTGCGAGAGCATGGAGTGGACGTGGTCGAATTAGAGTTTGATGCGGTTTCCCGTGTGGGTGGCGCCTTCCGCTGTGCCCATCATCCAATTCATAGGGGGTAATTATGTGGCAACAATTAAGAGCAACATTAAGTCTGCAATTAATCGCTTTGGCTTGTCTGAGTGGTTATTTTGCTTTGCCGTTATTCTTAGGTGAAGTGGTTGCAGCTTTAGGTTTATCGGAGCTACAAGCAGGCTTATTAGCGGCGGCCGATCTGCTGGGCATTGGCTTAATGTCAATGGTGCTGCCATTTACGATTAAGTGTTTAATTAACTGGCGCAATGTGGTCTACAGCCTGTGGGTGGCTATGGTTGCCAGTTTACTCAGTATGCTGGCCAATAGTTTCGAATTGTTGTTAGTGTGTCGTTTATTGGCTGGAATGGCCGCAGGGTTTAGCTATGCCAGTGCGTTAGTGGTATTGGCAAGGCAAGCGCAACCCACTTTGCACCTAGGAGCCTATAATATTCTCGCTACAGGTTTGATCACTGTGTTTATGTTTGGGTTACCGAGTTTGTTAGAGCTAGGCAGTTATCAGTATGCGTTGGCGTTAATGGCACTGATCCAATTGGTGTGTATGTTAGTGGTGACGCAGTTGCCTAAACTAGAGTTTGATTTCGATGGATCAGTGAGCAGCGTTAACCATGGTTCTAGCCAGATCTATCTAGGATCTCTAATGTTATTGGTTTGTGGTTTGTTTTATTTGAACATAGGCACGATTTGGGCATTTATTGAATTGATCGCTGATGAATCAGGGTTTACTACCGCAGAAATCGGCATGGCCTTGGGGATCAGCAATGTTGTGAGCATCGGCGGTGGCTTTTTGTCCGCGTGGCTAGGTGAAAGAATAGGCAAAGTGTTGCCTTTGATGGTTGGGCTGTTTATTCAAGGTTGTGTACTGCTGGTGTTGTGGCAATTTGGCACGGCGATTAGTTTGACCATATTGGTTATTTCATTATCGACTTATTTCTTGCTGTGGAATTTTATTGATGTCTATAGCATTAGTTTGACGGAGTCTTTTGATCATTCAGGCAAATTAATCACCGTTGTGCCGGCGGTACAAGGCTTTGGTAGTGCGCTTGCCCCTGTTTTGTTTACCAGTTTGTGGATGCAAAACCAATACAGTGAAGGTATTCCATTTGCCTTGGTGGCCATAGGCATGGCAATTTTAGTGGTGCAATTGGTGGCCAACTTAAAAGGTAAACAGCAATAGCGATTTCAAGGCAGATTTTAAAATCTGCCTTTTTCATATTTGAAAGTAAAAGCAGTTAATAAACTTTTGTAGATAGATTTACATTAAGCTGTGGCAAATACCATTGAAGTATAGGCTTTCAGGATGAAACACTGTGTTTATGTTTTATTTAGTTTGTTGGTTGTCGCTTGCGGTGGCAGTAGCCCCATAACCGCAACGCCCCCCCCTAACAATAATGCTCCGAAGATTATGGGCATAACCAATATCAATGTCATTCAAGGACAAAATATTGATTTATTCAAAGGCATTACTGCACAGGACAATGAAGATGGAGATTTAACCCTTTCAATTGTTGTATTAGAGCAATTTGATAATACTTCGCTAGGCCAGCAATCGTTAACCTATCAAGTCAGTGACAGCGGCGGCATCATGGTTGAAGCTCAAAGAGTGATAACCGTGTTGGCTAATTTAGCCCCAGTGCTGACCTTAAATGGAAGTGAATCAATCTCATTAGACTTTAAACAAAGCTATCAAGAACTCGGTGCTACAGCAGAAGATGATCTTGATGGTGATGTGACCAGCAGCATTAACATTAGTGGTCAGGTTGACAGCTTGACTCCTGGGCAATACCTAATGCGTTACAGTGTTACTGATTCATTTGGAAATACCAGCGAGCTAACCCGAAGCGTTAATGTCAATCACAATCAGCCACCGCAGTTCGATGTGATTGGCGAACAGCAAATCGAAGTAATTATAAATCAAGATTATGTAGAGCCTGGCATTACCGCCAGTGATGTTGAAGATGGCGATTTAACTTCACAAATTATTTCTTCATCAGATCTAGATGTGAAAACCCTAGGAAGTTACCAAATTAGCTATCAGGTAACTGATTTAGATGGCTTATCAGTTAAATATATACGAACCATCAAGGTCGTACCTGAGCCTAGCCCTAGTGAGCTTAACCCCCACTTACTTACCACCCAATACTTTGATATTGCAATTGATAGTCAGCAAGGTGATGAGGTTGTCGGACGAATTAACTATGCCAATAACTATCAGCTTAGCGTGAGTTCGCAAATGCAGGGATATCGTTTCGAACTTTATCCAAGCAGCCCATTGGATCCCTTTATGGTTATGACTGAAGTTGATTCATCTGGGAAATTGTTTGGCCGAATATCACTGGAAAACCCTAATGAGTTAGCACTTGGCTCAGTACAATATTGGGCAAGACTTAAAGACGCCGCAGGTGAAATGGTTGCTTCCAAATTAATTAATATTGAGGTAACGACTACCACCCAGTGGCAAGCCTTTTATCAACAGGCAAAAGATTTTATCGCCACGGAAAGCCGGCTGTATGGCAGAACCAATCTAACGAGCTCAGAAGTCAGTGCTTATGTTGATATGTTAAATAACAATCAAGGTCAGTTTACCGACTTATCCTTATATTCAGGTTCTAGCCTTTCTACCAGTAGTCGTAATGATCAGCTAATTAAAGCTGCGAAAAGAATAGGGGGCTTAGGTTGGGCATTAAAAAATTACTCGGGCAATGAAAGAACAGACTTAGTGAATGCGATTTATTTGGCGATTAGCGCCTATGTGGATATTTTCCCGCTAACCAATTTTGCTAATGATACGACCAAACTTTCATTTAATGCTCGCACCCACCAATGGGAATATACCGATCCTATTTCAGGCGCGGCCGTGTTAGCCTTTGTCGATATGCAGGCCGATATCAAGGCAGGTAATGCCACTGCCATAAAAGCCTATGAGGATCTGCATAAATTATTGGTTATAGGTTTTGATTTGCCAGAGGCTTGGCGTCAGCCGGATCACCTTCGCTATTACCTGGAGGAACAACTGCCCCAATCCACCGGTGCCTGGGCAGATGCTAACCGCCATCATAGAATGCGTACTTGGGTAATGCAGGTTGCTTTAATCAAAGACTACAACCAACCAATGACCTACTTGCCATGGTGGTATAGCGATTACGAGCCGTTTGCCTCATTAGGTATGACCATATTGCCTGAGTGGCAACCCAGTGGCAGTTTTGCTGATTTAAATACTTGGTTAGAAACCAACACTCAATACATCCATAAATGGGGCCAGTCTGGCATCATGCCTGATGGCACCATTAGTCATCATATGGATTATCGCCAAGATATGGCATTCTGGGCCTATGGTTTAGAGTGGATGTCGAAAACTAATTTTCATGCGGCGGCAATGTTTAATAATAGCCCTTGGCAACTGAGTAATAAGCCATTAAATGAATCGGCGGAGTTTTTAGTATTTAACTATCCAAAGCTGATCTATAACGATGTACTGGATTTTCAAGTGGCTGGTCGCAGTCATGCCAGCAGTGATATGGATATTTTTGGCTCTAAACATATGATCCGTGCAATAAATGCCATTGATGATGCTAAATCGACCGATTCCGTGATTGCTAAACAACAGCAGTTAGATACTTTACGCAGCCAAATGAATGCTAAAACCCATGATTATGCAGGGAACTATGCCTACTGGTTAAGTGACTTTATGCTGCACCGTCGTGATTCAAGTACTCAACCATTCTATATGTCGGTAAAAATGAATTCAGGCCGGACTATGGGCGCTGAAAACTTTGAAGCAGAGACGGGTTTTCATAATGGTGCAGGGGTATTCCAAATCAAAGTAGATGGTGACGAATACACTAACATTATTAACCGCTGGGATTGGCATGCCTTACCCGGTACTACCGAAGAGTTGCGTGTAGACCAGACTCCGCAAAAAAACGATCAACGTAAATTTAACCCTAATTACTTTGCCGGCACTGTGTCAGACGGGACTAATGGCGCGGCGGCATTTAGCTATCAATCAAGCAACACCTATACCTCGGCAAAGGCCGATAAAGCTTACTTCTTTGTTGATAACTTAGGCATAGCCGTTGGCAATAGCATTGCACGGCTGCGTAATGCTTCGATTGATACGGGGGGCAATATTCTAACCACAATCGACCAAACTAATTGGAAAGGCACATTAAGCTATCAAATTAATGGTAGTGGACTTGAAACCATCGCCAATAGCCAATCGCCAAACTTGAGTTTTGATATCAGTGCGCCGTCTTGGCTGCATCAAAACAAGGTGGGGTATTTAATTATTCCAACCACTAATACCAAGTTGCTCATTAAAGGTGGCAGCAGCGTCACTGATTCGACCCCAAGCTCATCAAGTTCAGCCAAGGTGGTGCATATTGCATTGGATCACGGTCACTCACCAACCAATGCTGATTACCATTATGTTGCGGTGGCGAATGTTACGGCATCCGAAATGCCAAGTGTTTTGCAAAGCTACCTTGATACCTATACCGTGACCAATAGTTCCCATAGTTATAGCCTTAGCTACTTAAAAGATGGCTTAAAACAAGCACAGGTGGCAGTAAAAGGGGCAGTGAATGACTTTGAATTAGCCTTTAACGATGGCCAGTCGTTAACCTTAAGCACAGATAAAGGTGCAATGCTAATGCTCAGTGAATCGACAAACGATTGGCAGGTAACCGTACAAGACCCTTATCATAATTTAGATAGCAGTTTATCTAAGCCTGAAAATAAGTACCTGACCTTAGTTGAAAAGCAAGGGCCAAGCAGTATTAACCTTACTTTGGATACACTTTTACAAAGCGGTGATTATTTCTACCCAAGGCTAGGGATCCATGCTGAGCAGGTAAATGCTGAAATAGAGCAAATTCAAAAAGCGGTAGTAGTAAACTCAGCAGGCAGCTCTAGCATTACAGTAGATTTCGCCGACCGCGATGACATGCTGATTTATGATTATCGACAGGCGCTATACAGTGGTATGCCAGCAAGGCTAAGCATACCTAAACAATAAGCCTAATAAGTTATGAACAAGCGCCCGCAACGGTATAAGTTAGCGGGCGTTTTTTTAGGTGAGACAGAAGTATTAGGAACATATCGCAACTGCGTTAGCAGGCCCGTAGGGTTAAAGGCAGGACGCCTTTAATTACAAACCAGCACTTGGCTGATTAATAAGAAATTGGTTGCGGGGGCCAGATTTAAACTGATACCTTCGCTTATTTTTTGAAAAGTTGAGCCCGAATTTTTTACATATTTTAGGATCTTTTAGTTTTACCTAAATCGACCTTAATTGAAAAAATCTAACAAAAACAGTGCGCTGTTGATTCTTGAGCGTGACACCTAAAAAATGATTTTTGTAAATTTTTCAATCCAATTTGTCACGGTTTCAAAATTATAGATATGCAGTAATTCAGGCTACACCTACCTAAATTTGACCTTAACACATCTAAATTGAGTTTTAGCACAGCTTACCTTTGTTTGAAAGTTCCTATTTCTGACTCCTGCTTATCGAAACAAAAATATCATAAATTTTTCGTCGGGAAGTGTACTTCCTGTTGCAAAAGTAGTCGATTTGTTAATGTGGAAGGGAATGTTGTGTGTTGTACAGGTGTCGTTAAGAAAGCACCGGTTTGAAAATTAAAATGTTAAAAAAACTGTCTTTAGCTTCAATATTATTGGTGTTTTTGCAAGCCTGTGGTCAATCAGACTCGAATGATGATACAGAGCAACCTATTAAGGTTGGGGAAAATACTCCACCCGTAGCAGGATTAGAGGTCGAAGTTATAGGGGATGAAGATAATACTTTATACGGACAGTTATTAGGTGAGGATGTTGACGGGGATCAATTAAGCTACTCTATAGCTGAGGCACCTAGTCATGGTACCGTTTCAGTAAATAGTGAAGATGGCAGCTTTGAATACATACCAAATCCTAATTATTTTGGTGTAGATTATTTTTTGTACAGCGTTTCTGATCAAAGCAGTTCTTCAATAAGCAAGGTAAGCATCACAATTAATTCTGTCAATGATGCACCAGTTATTGCAGAGCAATTATTTGAATTTAAAAAATACAACATTTTAATCGACAATATTAAAGCAACAGATGTTGATAACTCAGCAGAAGAGTTATCATACGAAATTGCAGAGCTACCTCAATATGGCAGTTTGACCTTAACAAATACTGGCCAGTTCTCATACCAACCCACAGCATTTATTGAAAGACTGGATTCTTTTGCGGTTTCTGTTTCTGATGGTGAAGCAGAACCTCAAACGGCAATCATTAATCTTCAATTTACAAAACCACAAGTCGGGCTCTTGACCAATGATCTAGAAGTTGATGTTTTAGGTGAGAGCTTCCAGCTAAATTACATTGGTATTTGAACCGAAACAGAAAAGTTAAACCGCAAGCACTGGTAATGATATGAAAAGAGCAGAATTGGCTCTGCTCTTTTCAATCTTGTTACTTGATAAGTAAAGGCGCTTACTGCCAAACCTCTAGGCAAGTGCGAGTAAGATTATTTAGAAATTACGTTATGTGTTTGGAATCTATCTAACAAAGGAGCAATGTAAGTACTTGGGTATTTAGGATATCCCCACTTATTCCTGGCGTAAGTTCCAATTACCAATTGTTTCTTTGCTCGAGTCATCGCAACGTAAAGCAGCCTTTTTTGCTCTTCTAGTGCTGCTTGCTTCTTGGGGCTATCGGGCATCACAACAACGGGGTAGCAAGGGAATGCATGATCTGTAACATCAGGGAGGAGAACATGGTCAAACTCAAGGCCTTTAGACCTATGAATCGTACTAACGATGACCTTGTCAGCCTCTGTAATTAAATCAACCTCTTTAATGCTTAAAAATTTATCAGCAAGTAAAGGTACTAATTGCTCCGGTTTACCAATTAATTTTTCTGCTTTTAACCAACGACTCAGCTTTCTTTCAAACTCAGACATGGTTTTTACATAGTCTGCTTCATTGTTATTTAGCATAGTTCGCCTAGAGGTCGAAACAAACTCTAGGAAAGAAGCAATCAAAGCTTGAACTGTCAAATCAGGGCTTTGAATGGTTGGCTGAATAAACTGAAACAATGTGGCTAAGTTTCTATGGAAATTATCTAACAAGCTTTCATGTTTATCGATGTAGTTATCTGCATCATCAATAATTGTATTGGTATGTTTAATAATGAATTCCATTAAACTTACGCCAGCTCTAACGTCATCAATAGCGTTATGTGAGTTCACGCCTTCTAGGTTGAACTCTTCCAATAAATTACCAAGTTTATGGCTTCTGAGATCTGGGAATAGTCTTCTTGAGTACTTTAATGAACAAAGTGATTCCAAAGTATCTAGTGCTTTTAGGCTATTAGGAATAACCTTGGTAACAGCAGCCTTTAACATTTTTTGGTCAAATGCAAGATTGTGCGCAACCACAGGAAGATCTTCTACGAAATCTAAAAACTTGGTCAATTGTTCTGCTAAAGGTTTTCCTTCCTCTTGTAATTTCTGATCAGAAATTTTATGAATTTTTTCTGATTCACCTACCGGCTTGTCAGACTGGCAATAGAGGTCTAGTTCATCTTTGGTACCATCGGGATTAACCTTAACTGCCGCAATTTGAATAATTTGATCATTGGTTGCACTTAGACCTGTTGTTTCAGTATCAAAATAAACATAGCCTGTTTGCTGCAGGGATTGCAGTTTTCTTAAACCATGATCATATACATTTTCGGCTTTTATAAAGTCTGATAAGTAAATGAATTTACTATTTAAACCTGCCGCAACATCTAGAGCGAGTAATTGTGGAGGCAGGTGACTTTCAGAAGTCGCTGTGCTTGTGGTCAATGCCAAATTCCAAAGCATTCTTCCCCACGCTGAGAAATCTCTATGATTACTAATAGCTCTTATCAGAGAAGTAAAATCTAAAACTGGCTTCTTAGTAAATAAATCGAGCTGAGAAACCATAAAATGTTGAATACCTTTATCATTCAATTGGGCTGAATAGTTGGAAACTACTTGGTTAGAGGGACATAATATTGCGACATTTCTGTCCTGCTCGCTGAGGTTCTTAGTATGCCTAATTAAGTATGGTTCAAGTGTGGTCTCTTTGTCCCCGCACAAGTGGACTAGACAATTATTATTATTTTCAATGTTACTTTGAACGGTGAACTGATCGTTTTTAGGGAAGTTTAACCGCATATAATTTGAAAATAAGTCAACCATTCCTTGGGGGCTTCTATAATTCACTGGTAACTCATGAAGTGAGTTACTGACAGAACTCCTTGTAAAATTAATATCAGCGCCCAAAAAATCATAAATTGATTGGTTAATGTCACCGAAATATACTTGGTGCGCACCTGATGCTGAGTGGTGCTCCAAAATTAACCACTGTAATGCTGATAAGTCCTGTACTTCATCTACTTGAATCCATTGATATCCCTGAGAGGGGATGTCAAGCAAACCCAGTAGAAGGTCGTCAAAGTCAATAATTTGTAAGCTTTTCTTTAGCTTGGAATACTCTTTTCCTACCTCTGTAGCCAGTAAACATAAACTATTGAATGATAAGCAGCTGCTATAAACCTGTGCTGAGGCGTTATGTTCTAAGGCAGCCATGGCTTGATGAGAGAACTTTTCTACAGCTTTTTTATCTAGGAAAGAACTCTCATGGCTACTTAAAATTGAAGTGACCTTGGAGTGCAGGGGTTTAATTCTGTTATTAAGCTGCTCATTGGCTTTATTTGAGCTTGCCAGTTCAGTAAACAGTTCCCTTACTGTAGGAATTTCAACATTAAATAACTCAAACAGTTTGGCTAATTCCAAGCATTCATTACTATTAAATATGGTGCTAGCTGGAAGAGTTAATGGGTCCGCCTTTTCAAATGCCAGGTTATTTGCTGTAGATGGGATTAAAGGAGTATCAGCAAGATCATTAGCTTCTTTGAGGCTTGTCCAGTGATCACGTATTTTGTTAATAACATTATTAAATGATAGCTTCCATATATCGTTGATTATGTCTTCAGTGGTTAAACTTGCTGAGGCAGGGATACGTTTATATTTATTACTGAGGTTAATCCCCAGAGTATGAGTGTTACCAATGAAAACGTCTTCTACTTTATTACCTATCGCTGACTGCGCACGCTGTTTCATATTTAACGCTGCACGGTTAGTGAAGGTCAAACACAGCATCTTTTCTGGGTCTACACCATTTTGGAGTGCTAGCTCTATTCTTCTCGTTAAAACCTCGGTCTTACCACTGCCTGCAGATGAGAAAACAGTATGCCTTCCTTTGGTGAGATTAATGACTTTTTGCTGATGCTCATCTAGCTTAAACATAAATTATCCTTTTAAATTATGGTGTAGCGATGAAGTAGTTATCACCAATTTTATGAAGAAGAATTGGATAGGTTTTCTTTTTGATTTTTTCGAACTTAGCGGAAGCTTGTTCGTTATTAAGTGGTCCAGATAAAAAAGGTGAACCAATGAGGTGTGCATATTTGCTATAAAGCTCATCCTGGCTGAGTTTGGTACAGCAATAATTGTCTATATTTAGCATGTTTTATTCTTATTATTCTGGTGTTCTTGGGTACTATAATCAGTTAACTTGAAGTCGGATTCAAGTCTCCCAAAACCAACTCAATATTTATATCACCCATTAAGGTCAACAAAGTGTTTGCAGTTTGGCTTATAAAAAAGTTA
This sequence comes from Paraferrimonas sp. SM1919, assembly GCF_010993985.1. Classification (GTDB taxonomy): domain Bacteria; phylum Pseudomonadota; class Gammaproteobacteria; order Enterobacterales; family Shewanellaceae; genus SM1919. The sequence goes on from NZ_WINH01000019.1 coordinate 90,053, forward strand.
AAGGCCAGTTGTTCATTAACCCATAAAAATATTTCTTATATGGTTGATTAGTCCACTTTTTTCTATTAATTGTTGCAATAAATACAGTTAGTTAGTGTGCTCTATATGCTTCTTGTATTATATTTCCTGTTGCTTGTTGGTCGATTAATGTATTTTTCTGGTGGTTTTGTCCACTTCCCCATTAGTGAGTCACATCTAAAGTAGAGGTTTCTCCTATAAAGCTCTGGTGATATTCCGATGGTGGAATATTGCCAATGCTTTCATGTGGACGTTCATTGTTGTAATCGAGCATCCA
>NZ_WINH01000002.1 GCF_010993985.1 Paraferrimonas sp. SM1919
GGGCTAACTCCGAATGAATCGGAAAGGCGATACAAAGAAACTTATAAAACTGTGGCCAATTTTAGTTGACCACTACAAACAGAGCGCCCTCCCTAAAGGCGATATCTGCCCAGTAAGCTCCGGTGTAGGTTCTTATTGATTCTTCCATACCCATTCTAGTGAGTACCCTTCGACGAATATCTTCCTCACGTTTAGAGATAAAACCACCTTTGGCACGGGTAAATTCGTTTTCTTTATGCTTGTTATTTTGTTTGACTAAGAATTTTGTGTGAGTGGTGTCTATATAGCCAAAGTGGCCATCATCTTCGATAACAAAGTGGGTCTGTTGAGCAGCTTGATTGACCTTAAACCAGCGGTCATTATTGAGTTCACTGTTACTTTGCCAATCACTTTCTTTATCAAAGTTTTGTTCGAGCTTTGCAAAGGCTGAAACAGTGAACATTGCACAGGGTTTATCTGCGAGAGGGGCGGTAAAGCTTGAGTCAATCAGTTCAATCTGACCTTTCATCTTGAAAGGGGTATTTTCTGGTGCATGGGCAAGCGAGATCCGCGGCCTTTTATAAAAAGTACCGTAGTGACCAAGTAAGACTAATTGCTCGATTAAGAGACCGACGATGAAAATGAATACCGCAAAAATTAAAACGATATAATCAAACCAAAATGGCGTTAGATAGTCGTAAGCCCAATTTAATAGTCCATAGTGTTCAGCACTAAGAGCTAACAAAGCTGCCATTGCTATTTTCAGAACATAGCCAAATAATTCTTTAAAATCCATTTAATTTCATAACTTTACTATCCACATGAGTATCTATCATAATTGCTCGCCTGCTCAGGATCAATGGACTTGCAGGAGCTTTTTCTCCTGGTTTGTTTTGGCTGAGAGATTCTTGCGCAGCCGAAAGCTCGATTACAGGTCACTGAAAACGGAGTACTGATTTTTCTGTATTCGGTTATCTGTAATCGGTATTCAAATGTTACCCAGCCACCAGCCTTTAAGGACGCCACTTCGTGACTCTCGAGGGCACTTCGCTACCAGATCGGGCTACGCCCTCCAAAAAAGCTGCTGCGCAGCTCGAAGATTAGGATACCCTTATCCCTTTTGTGCAATGAGATTGCAATTTTCTGTAAGCCACTACCGTATAACGTAAAATAGTTATTATTGCTCGTTTTTTGAACTATCTGTAAAGGTGTTCTATAGTCTTTGAATAATGAAAAATTCAAGGATGAAAAATGAACTCCGTCTTGCCTTATACCAGTAAATTGAATAAACAAAATGCCTATTGGATGGCCTTGTTTAGTAAAGAAGTCTATACCTGCCTCAGTAACAGTAAGAAGCCTGATGTAAAGGTAATAAAGCAGTCTTTAATGGCTAAAGATCACAAATTTCAGAATGTGTTTGGTTATGACAATAACTCAGCCCAAGCTATTGTGATTGAGCATAGCGAATACATATGTGTTGCTTTTCGTGGTACCGATGAGATTGATGATTGGTTAGACAACTTAAAGGCTTTTAGGACCGCACAATTATTTGGAGAATTCCACCGTGGTTTTTGGGCGTCATTAATAGATGTTTGGCAACCAATCTTAGACAAATGTGACCTGTTACAACGCGCTCATAAGCGCCCCATTTTTTTTACTGGGCACAGTTTAGGTGGTGCAATGGCGACCCTAGCGGCAGCTCAATTTGTGCATGTTGATAGACCGTTTACCTCGGTTTATACCTTTGGTCAGCCCCGCACTATGGATCGTGCCTCTAGCCAATTTTTCAACTCACAGTGCAGCACTCGATTTTTTAGGTTTCACAACAATAATGACATTGTTACCCGTGTACCTGCCCGAGTTATGGGTTACAGCCATGTTGGCACTTACCTGTATATTTCAGAAGAAAAAGATATACATCAAGAGCCTGGATTCTGGTTTAGATTTATGGACTTTTTTGATGGAGCGCTTAGTGCTTTAAAAGAAGAGGGCATAGATGCCATTGAAGATCACTCAATGGATAAGTACTTAGAAGCGATAACTGAGTGGGATTTTAAACACTAATTATTTATTAAAACATTTACTATGCGTAGTGAGGAGGTGCATAAATTAAGGAAAAAACATGATTTATAAAAAACTTATTATCGTGCTCTTATTTGCAAACTTTGCTTTCAGTGCTTATGGAAATGATGATGGAAAGAGTAAGCCATATATTGTTGGCCTACATTCTCAATCATTAATCGGTCAATGTGCAAACGAGCTTTATAATGATTCTAAAAATGCAGTATTGAATAATGCGGGTGCACCTGTGTTTATATCTGGCACCACTTCCTTTCAAATAGACACCACCAAAACAGATAAGCAGTGCCTGCTCAAGCTTGATACTGATGGCAAGTATTATCAGCTGAATTGTAAAGATACGCCTGATATTGAAAATGCCAATGCTGATGATAAAAATGCGATTAAAGTAGCAAGAAAGAAGGAAACAGAATCCAATTTATTGTCTTGTATTAATATTAAAGTGGCATCGGGTAAGGAGCTTACCTCCGAAGATAAAAGTTTTCAAAAAAAGTTTGAAGACCCCAAAAAAGCTAAAACGGTATTTCAATTTGGTGGTTTAACCCACTGGGTAAGCCAGTTCACCATCGGCTATAAACAGCAGAATGATTTTTCCGAAGAAAAAACAATGGTCGATGGACAAGAAAAAACCATATATACCAGTAAAGGACTAACAAAAGGCACTTTAGTTGCCTCGCTATTAGTCGATGGTAGATGGTCTATGGTGGACCGTGTTGATCAATCGCATTGGCTAGATGGTTTTATTTTTAATTTTGGGTCAGGAGTGATATTTGGTCAAAGCCCATCTTATAAGCCCACAGGCGAGGCTACAGCCCATGAAGGTGCAAAATTTAACAACGTTTCAGGCAGTGTTGATGCTTATGTCAAATTCATAGCTTCACCTGGTACAAATTGGGGCAACGGCAGCACTGTCTTAAGTTTCGGGGGCTTATATGGGGCTCGTTCACAAGATAATGCGACACCAGAAGACCAGTTAAATAGATACTATGGTGGAGGTGGCGAGCTTAGGTATTATGGTAGAGAAATTAGCGCGAATGAAAATTTTCTTCCTATCTTTTCTGCGAGTGCTTACCGCTTAAAAACAGAGTCATGGGGAACGGTTAGGGATAAATGGGTTACAAGCCTCCATGTTCGCTATAAGCCTTTGAACGATTATGATCTACTACTTGGTGTTGACGCCACTCTTGGCCCCCAAGGTGCTGATGACGTGGGTGTGTTGATTGTTTATAGAAAGTCAGTAGGTGATTTACTTGGTTTCTTTAACCCCGCTAGTAAATAATTGGCTTAGTAAACTAAGATAATTCCTTTTTAAATGATTTCTAGGGCCCGTTTATTTGCTTGCGCTGTTATTAAACTCAACAATCATTTGGTTAGGAACACCTGCTCACTTTGAAGTTGGAGTAGGTGCGGTCAACAATCACAGCGAAGCGATTAAAATAACCAAAAAAATAATTTCATAATAATTCTTGTCGTTCAAATGGCTTGTAGCCATTGCCCCCTTTTAGCCGGCTTAGATCAACATGATTGCTGGCATAACAAAATTTAATGAAAAACAGACGCTTTAGGAGGTTTGATTCCTGGTGGTCTTGTGGCATAGTTTTAAAGTCAAAAACAGTCAAAGGAATTCATAATGGCATTAAGGAATAATGCAGTAACCGCATCGTTGCTGGCACTGACCTCTCTGGTGGCCACTTCTGTTACCGCCAAAGAAGGGATGTTCACCCCTGAACAATTACCTCTAATTGAAAAAGATTTGGTAAAAACCGGTCTGGAGATTGACCCAAAATCTCTTTCTTCTTTAACCGCATTCCCAATGGGCGCGGTGGTTTCATTAGGGGGCTGCTCAGCTTCATTTGTATCAAAGCAAGGCCTAGTCGTGACTAACCACCACTGTGCCCGTGGTAGCGTGCAATTTAACTCGACCGCCGAAAATAATTACCTAGAAAATGGGTTTGTAGCTAAAAGCTACAGCGAAGAACTGCCTGCTGCGCCAGGTTCTCGTATCTATGTAACAGTAGACTTTAAAGATGTGACTGACAAAGTGGTTGGCGGTTTAAGCGACACCCTTAGCGACCGTCAACGTTATGATGCCATTGTCGATGCTAAAAAAGCTCTGATTGCTGAATGTGAAAAAGACGAAGGGCATCGCTGTTCTGTGCCTTCTTTCCACCAAGGCTTAGAGTACAAACTCATTAAGCAACTTGAAATTAAAGACGTACGTATTGCTTATTCACCGGCGGATGCGGTAGGTAAATACGGCGGTGATATTGATAACTGGATGTGGCCGCGCCATACCGGTGATTTTGCCTTTTACCGTGCCTATGTCGGTAAAGATGGTAAGCCTGCGGATTATTCAGAAGATAACGTGCCATACATACCAGTTCACAGCTTAAAAGTATCAGCTGCGGGCTTGGATGATGGCGACTTTGTGATGGCCGCCGGTTACCCTGGCTCTACTCAGCGCTATCAGCGTTTGGTGAATGCCGAGCACACCTTTGCTTGGTCTTATCCAACTTGGGTCGAGTTAATTCAAGAATGGATAGCCATGATTGAGCAAACCGCGCCTAAGGGCTCTGATGCACGAGTGAAGTACGAATCTTCCCTTGCGGGTTTGAATAACTTTATGAAGAACACCGAAGGCCAAATTAAAGGGGCAAAGCGTGTCGGCCTACTTGAGCGCCGTGGTGAACGTGAAGCGGCATTATTGGCATGGGTAAAACAGGATTCGAGTCGTGCCGATTTTCTGCAGTCAATTGAAGAGTTGGATGCCCTAGAAAGAGAAATGGCCGATTTCTGGAAAGCCAATTTTCTATACAACAACGCTAACCGCTCGCAAATGCTGTCTGCGGCCAAACGCTTATATCGTTTAGCCATTGAAAAACAAAAGCCTGACGCTAAGCGTGAGCCGGGTTATCAAGAGCGTGATTTCGCTCGAATCAAACAATCACTACAGCGTATTGATCGCCGTTTTGATGCCAAGGTTGAACAAGCGCTGTGGCTAATGTTTATTGAAAAGTATGCAGCCCAAGCCTCTGCTGATCGCGTAGCAGCATTTGATAAGCACATTGCCCTAGGTAAGACTTTTGATAAGTCAGCGGTGGCTAAACGCCTGTCAGAATTTTATAACAACACAGTGTTAGCTGACGTTGATAAGCGTATTTCGCTAATGGATGCCACCAAAGCAGAACTAGAAGCAAACGACGATCCATTTATCAAACTTGCGGTTGCTATCTACCAGCATGGTTTAGACGTTGAAAACAAAGATAAAGCCTTTGATGGCAAGCGCGCTAAATTGCGTCCTAAATACATGAACGCCATTATTGATTGGCAGGCTTCCCAGGGTAGGGTGGCTTATCCAGATGCGAACTCAACCCTGCGTGTTACCTATGGTAACGTGTTAGGTGGCTCACCACAGGATGGCCTAATTTACGAACCTTTTACCCGCTTAGAAGGCATTGTAGCCAAAGACACTGGCATAGAGCCATTCAACTCGCCTAAGTCACAGTTAGATCTTATCAAACAAAAGCGCTACGGCGATTATGCCCTAGATAGCTTAGGTACTGTACCAGTAAACTTCTTAACGGACTTAGATTCGACTGGCGGTAACTCGGGATCGGCGACATTAAATGCAAAGGGCGAGTTAATTGGCCTGTTGTTTGATGGCACCATAGAATCTGTAAATTCAGATTGGGATTTCGACCCACGCACGACTCGAACCATCCATGTGGACAGCCGTTACATGCTATGGGTAATGGAGTATGTGGATGATGCCGGTCACTTAATTGAAGAGATGACTATCGTTAAATAGTTCTTGTTAAATACCAAAGGCAGCCTAGGCTGCCTTGATTGTTTTTTGGAGAGAGCATTGCCCAGCCTCCAGCAGTTAAGGGGTGCCACTGCATGGCTCGATGGTTATAGATTAATGACCTATCTGTAATCGAATTCCCAGCAGACTAAATCGAAGCGTACCAAAGGGACGCAGCCGTACTATATAGCGGCAGTAGCGAAGGGAGTAGTGGGCTTTAGCTGGGGGCAGGATCAGAGAAAATTGATTTAAAAACGCGAAAAATGCGCACTTCCTTGTGCTTTGGTGGTTACACTAATTCCATCAACATTTCGTCGGAGTATGGCGTTAGTGGTTGTTTGGCCTTTAATTTGGCGACATAGTCTGGGTTGGCAATTAATGGGCGACCAATAGCCAGTAGGTCAAACTCATTGTTGGCAATGGCTTGGCTGCCTGCTTCGGCGCTGTAGCTGCCGACACCAATGAGCGTTTGTGAATAGTTAGCGCGAAGGTATTCAGTGGCGCGGCCGCCTAGATAGTCAAAGGTTAGGCTGTTATCAAAAATGCCTAGGTGTAAATAGGCAAGCTGGCGTGATTCAAGTTGGCTTAGTAGTAGATCAAACACGTTTCTGTCGCGGGCATCACCTTCCATATTCACGTAGGCACCAGGGGATAAGCGCAGGGCGGTACGCTGGTGACCAATCTGCTTAATGACGGCATCCACCACAGCAAGCGGAAAGCGAATCATGTTTTCAGGGCTGCCGCCAAATTGATCTTGGCGGATATTGCTTGAGTAATGTAAAAACTGATCCAGCAAGTAGCCATTGGCACCGTGGATCTCTACCCCATCAAAACCGGCTTCCATTGCATTTTGCGCCGCTTGGCGGTAATCGTTAATCAGTTGGGTAATATCATCTGTAGTCGCGGCTTTGGGCATTGCATACTGTAAGTGACGCATTCTTGGCACTGTACCTTCTAGCTGTACCGCTGAAGGCGCAATGGTATGTTGTTCTTCAAAAAAGTGTGCATGGGCTGCGCGGCCGGTGTGCCATAACTGGGCAAAAATCTTACCGCCGTTCTTGTGAACCGCCGCGGTCACTTTCTTCCAACCTTCAATTTGCGCTTGGGTATATAGGCCAGGGGTGTTTGGTAGTCCTTGACCATCGGGGCGAATGATTGCGCCTTCAGAAATGATCAAGCCGGTTTCAGCGCGGCGACCATAGTAATCGGCCATGGCTTGGGTCGGCACCAAATCGGGCCCTGTCATGCAGCGGGTAAGTGGTGCCATAACAATACGGTTTTTCAGGGTAATGGTGTCATTTAAGCTGACGGCTTCAAATAAATTTTCCATACAACATCTAATTTGTTTTTGAATGTCCATTCAAGATAGATGATTTTGAACGGTCGTTCAAGAACTATTTTGAATGCTTGTTCAAAATAGTTTATGATGACCCTCTAACGTTAGGGTGAGGGTAAATGTACGATGCGTAATGCTGAGTTTGATCGTGAACAGGTGTTAAATGCGGCGATGGCTGTATTTATTGAAAAAGGCTATGGCAAAACGAGTGTTCAAGATTTAAAGGCGGCAACAGGATTGCACCCTGGCTCTATTTATTGTGCCTTTGATAACAAGCGCGGCTTACTAATTGCGGCGCTTGAACATTATGCTAGCGCCCGCCACAGTAGTTTTAATCAATTGTGCCAACAGCACGACTCTGCCCTAGGTGCATTAGAAGCTTATATCAATGACGTGGTTAAAGAGTGCGAAGGCCAAGAAATAAAAGGCTGCTTGTTGCAAAAGTCGATGGCTGAAGTGTCTGCCCAAGATGAAGAGGTAGAAGCCATCATTAGCCAAATGTTTAAACAATGGCAGCAAGATTTACTGCAGTTACTTGAACGTGCGCAAACCCAAGGCGAGATAAGTTCTAAGGCAGATTGCCAAGCCTTAAATGACTTTATCATTATGAGCATCTACGGCATGCGCAGCTTGTCCCACACTAAGCCGACCCGGGCGGTATTAACTAGTCTAAGTGCACAGGTATTGAGCCACGTTCGTCATAGTGAACAATGAGCCTAGCAAAACTCACGTTGATACAAGGTAAGCGCAACACTTGCTTTGGTTGTTTGTGCGGCTATTACCTAAGCCGAATGTCAAACGGCAAAAGTCGAATGAAGTAGATAGCTTTCGACATTAGACATTCGACTTTATTCATTCTTGTCGCAGTGACGTCCAGTAGCGAAGCGTGCTGTAGGCTTTAGCCGTCCATAACCAAAGCGAAGCGTACCAAAGGGCAGAGCCCGTGCTAAAGGCTGTAGGCCGTACTAAAAGCGTTAGCGCTCTCGCTTCTATCATCCGTAATCCGTATTCTCGCTCATAATCTCAGTTCACACTTTTGCGAATGGTTTTTGTTCTCTTAGAGTAATTTTTTCTATACTTAACAGAAAATTACAGTGAATAGAGTATGAAAGCGAATCTTACGGCCTTATTTAAATTTATTATTTTAGTCAGCGTGTTAGCGGTCTTGATTAGCTATCGCTATTTTTTGTTTTTCCCTGATACCCCGTACGAACTTTGGCAAACAAGCTATACGGTTGCGAGCTTGTTTAGCCATTTAACCTTACTGACTTTGCTCGCTTCTTTGCCCTTGCTGGTGTTAACTTGGCTGCCTAGCCGTGCATTTAAAACTATTGCAGCCATTTGGGCTACCTTAGGTTTATTGCTGTTGTTAATTGATACCACTGTGTTTGAGTTCTATCGCTTTCATTTGAATTTAGCCATTTTACAAATGTTTATGACGGGCGAAGTGATCACCCTTGATTGGATGGCGTGGCTGGCCTTTTTCGTTTGTTTTGGACTAGGTAGTTATGGCCTGTGGCGCGCGTATCAATGGTTGGCTAGTAAAAACGTTGGTAAACTGCCTAAGTACTTTTGGTCTAGCTTTTTAGTTTGCTTACTCTATTCCCATGGCAGCAGTATTTGGGCGAATGGCATTGGTTTCCAACCTTTGAAAGTCGTGGATTTATATTTACCTGCTTATTATCCCTCTACTGCTCGAACTCTATTAAATGATTTGGGATTGATTGACCTTAAAAAACTAGAGGCCAATCAAGCCAAGAAGCCGGCTTTTACCGCAAAGCAGAATTATCCCACTCAGCCTTTAGTGACAGAAGCTATCGCCCAGCCTAAAGATATTATGTTGGTGGTGGTCGATACTTGGCGCTTTGACTCACTAACCAATGAGTCGATGCCGTTTCTTTATGATGCCGCCAAACAGGGGCTGAATTTCCAAAAACACCGGTCATCGGGTAACGCCACTCGTATGAGTATGTTTGGTATGTTTTATGGTTTGCCTGGTGGCTATTGGGAAACCTTTTTAGCTAACAAAAGGGCACCAATTTTAGTCGAGCGTATGCAAGAGTTGAATTATGACATGGGCATTTTTGCTTCAGCGCAATTAGAGTTTCCAGAATTTAATCGTACCTTGTTTGCCAGCATTGATAATTTACGAATCCGCACCGAGGGCGAAACCCCGGCAGCAAGGGATAGGCAGATGGTGGATGATTGGAAAGCTTGGTATCAGCAACCAAGCGACGACCCAAGATTCTCATTTTTGTTTTTTGATGCCGTACATGGTTACGATTTTCCCGAGGATTACCCCCATAAGAAACAGCCTATGGTTGAGGCCAATTCTCCCTTTGGCCGCGGCCCAGACGTTGACCCAACGCCTTTGCTGAATCGCTATTTAACCAGTGTTCATTATGTGGATTCGTTACTGGCAGAAGTGGCCGAGACCCTTGATAAGCAAGGCCGGCTAGACAACACAGTGATTATTGTCACCAGTGATCACGGTGACTCTATTAATGACTATGGGCTTAATTACTGGGGGCATGGTAGTAGCTTTAGTGATCCGCAAGTGCATGTGCCTTTGGTAATGTTTGGTGCAGGGGTAGCACCATCGGATGAAGCGCTAACCAAGTTATCTACTCACTATGATTTACCAGTAACCATTTTGAAAAATTACCTTGGGGTCACTAGTGATCCTGCTAGTTATGCCATTGGCGTGGACTTATTTGAATCCTTACCAGAGCGTAAGTTTTCATTGGTGACTGACAACCATCGTAAGGATGCTTTAGTGAGTGATGATGGCGTGTTTGTGATTGGTGGCAATGGCTTGTATCAGAATTTAGATAGTCAAAGTCAGCCCACCCAAACCCAAAAGCTAGATAAAGACAAAATGAAGTACCTAATTGAAGTGTTATCTAGGTTTAATGGGAAGTAAAACAGCACGCTGCTGCGCACCTACAGCTTACTGGACGGGCTTTGCCCTACAGGACGCCACTTCGTGGCTACAGTTGAAGTCGAAGGCCAAACGGCGAAGGTCGAACGCAGTAAAAAGCTTTCGACTTTAGACATTCGACTTTCTTCGGTTATGCTGTAGGCCGTGCTCGTCACTCGAGCTACGCAGTAGCGTTCTCGAAGGCGAAGCCGCTCTCGCGTCTCGTATCTGTCCTCCGTAATCCAACGTTTAGACTATATTCAAATACCCTATAGCTTGCTTATTAGGAGTGGTATTTGACGCCCTTTAGTTTTACTAAATCACTGGCGAATATCAGCTTTGCTAATGCTTTTAATCCCTATAGAGATTGCTGCCCTCAGTATGATTATTTTGATGCTGCAGCCCATAGACGCAGCTTATTAAGAAATATGCTGATTGCGGCACAGAAAGTCGATGTAGATGCGATTTGGATTGGCAGAGATTTAGGTTATCTAGGTGGCAGACGCACAGGCTTGGCATTAACCGATGATGTACATTATGCCGACCACGCCAGTCGTTGGGGGCTTGATGTTAAGCGCACCACTAAGGGCAGTGCCGTGCCCGAACGCACCGCCAATTATGTATGGCGATTATTAGATAACATTAACCAGCCCATTTTTATGTGGAATGTCTTTCCACTGCATCCGCACCTTGCTGACATGCCTTTTACTAACCGCAGCCACAATGCCCATGAGCGGGATACTGGCATACAGGTACTAGCCGAGCTGGTGGATTTATTAAAACCAAAACGCATTATTGCCATCGGCAATGATGCCGATATTGCCGCTAATAAACTGGGCATAAACCCAATCAAAGTCAGACATCCCAGTTATGGTGGCCAAAGCCAGTTTTTACAACAGATGAGAAAGATATACTGAGAAGCGAGAACGCCACTGCGTGGCTCGAGGGCGGCTGCGCCTACGAGATCGCTTCGCTGCGAGAAAGTAGCACGGAACTTCGTTCCTACAGTTGAAGTCGAATGTCAAACGGCAAAAGTCGAACGAAGTAAATAGCATTAGACTTCATACGTTCGACTTTCTTCGTTCTTATCGCTGTAGCAAACGTAGTTTGCGTGCCGTAGTCACGAAGTGACGTCCAGTAGCGTAGCGTGCTGTAGGCTTTAGCCGTGCTAACAACTCGAGCTACGCAGTAGCGTTCTCGAAGGCGAAGCCGCTCTCAAATCTCGCTTCTGTAATCTACCGATTACTCAAACAAGTAATTCACTTCGATGCCAATTACGCGACCTTTTTGCATTGGGCCCCATTTGTTTGAAGTAATGTTACCGTAGCGGGCTTCATCTAGTAGGTTTTTACCGTACAGGCCTACGCGCATATCGCCGTCGCTATTGTTCCACTCAACTTTAGCAGTAAGTTCATTCGACTCAGGGAAGTAAGACAGGTTGTCGTCCGAGTAGGCGTTTTTGTCACGGTATGAGTAACCTACGCGGTACACCATGAAGCCAGCACTATCCATTTCTTGGGTGTAGTCACCTGATAAGGTGTAGCTGATAGGCGCAAGCCTTGGTAAATCATCACCAAACTGAGCCGCATGCTGCTCGTTACGGCGAGTATATTTACCGTTTAACCAAGTAAATGAACCCATAATATTGAAGTTATCGGTAATACTGGCAATGAAGTCGGTTTCAATACCTTGGATTTCCACATCACCAGCATTTAGAGTGGCCTGCAGTACTACTACATCTGGATCGGGCACGTTGATTTCTGATTGCTTGTCTTTAATGTCAGCAAAGAAATAAGCCGCGTTCCAACGTAATTTGTTATCTAACAGGTCAGACTTAAAACCAAACTCATAGGTGTCTTGGCCTTCCGCATTAGTTGGTCCAGGCGAGTATAGGTTTGGCTTAGCGTTACGGAAGTTAACCCCACCACTTCTAAAGCCCTTGGTCCAAAAGCTGTACAGCAACACATCATCATTGTACTTATAGTCTACGCCTAGTTTCGGCGTCACACTGTTCCAGTCCCTTGCTAAGTTTTGCCACTTGCCTTCACAGGTATAAGTGCCTACGTCCTGACAAAAGCCGTTACTCGAATCAATGATTTGCGCTTGCTTATCTTCATAGGTATAACGCGCCCCACCGGATACCGACAGCTTTTCGGTTAGCTGATAATCGGCACTAACAAACGCCCCTTGAGACACATGCTCCATGGTACCACCCAGAACAAATTTAAGGGCGCCACCGGCCACAAAACGGTCTTCAAGGTATTTAATGTTTTGTTTGAAGTAGTAGTGACCTACGGTTAAATCAAGGTCGCCATCTAGGTAGCTGGTCGCGTATCTTAATTCGTTACTGATTTGGTCTTGTACTGTAGTACCGCCCACTTCAAAAATAGGGGTGCTAGAGCCATCAAGGTCGGTGGCACTGGCAAAGTCGATATCACGGTAGGCAAAAATATTGGTAATGCTGCTGGTATCTGACAGGTTGAAGTTGGTTTCAAAAATAGCATGCTGCCACTTGCCATCGGTAAATGAACCACCGTCTGGTGAGGTGGTAAATTTACCGGTTTGCTGGTCTAGGTATTCGCCTTTGGCGGGATCAATTACGGTAGTAAGGGTTTGCCAAACACCGCCATCACCTTTTACTGAGCCAGACTCGCCAATTAGGGTAAATTGTAGGTCTTCTGTGGCATCATAAACTAAGGTGCCGCGCATAAAGGTGGTATCTAAGGCACCTACGGTTTTGTTGTTAGGGGTTAGGTATTCTACGCCCTCTAAGTGGCCAGTTCCGTTATTAGTGAAGTAGCCATTATCATTGTTATGGTAGGCCACAACTTTACCGTAAAGTTTGTTATCAATTAGGCTACCTTCCAAAGTACCCGCATAGGTATATTCTTGATGGTCGGTTGCTTGAATGCGTAACTTACCACCAAAATCACCCGTAGGGCGCTTAGTACGAATAGATACCGCACCACCGGTTACGTTACGGCCGAATAATAGGCCTTGGGGACCACGCAGTACTTCTACCGATTCCACATCGAACATATCCATGACTACGCCATAACTGACCCCTAAAAACATACCATCGACAAAGGTCCCTACTGTCGGGTCCACCGATGGGATGGATGAGTTAATGCCTTGACCACGGAATGAGAAGTTTTGCACCCCAGGGAAAGTACCCACTTCTTCAAATTGGACACCAGGGCTTGAGTAGGATAGGTCACTTAGATCAGTCACATTAAGGGCATCAAGTTGATCTTCACCCATAACGGTGACCGATAACGGGGTATCTTGTACTGGCTCTGCTTTTAACTTTTTGCGAGACTTAACTTCGATCACTTCCATTAAGGCTGCCGAGCCTTTCGCTTTTTTGGTTGGTTGTTCAGCTGCAATCGCTAACTGGCTAGAGCCAATACTAGTGATTGCGATCGCTACTGAAGTACTGAGTAATGTCTTTCGCGCTGGGAATCTCATAAACTTCCTTATTTTTATCATTTTTTGTAATTATGTTTCTAGGCATACTCCTTAATTGCCTAGATATTTCTGAGCATTCTTTGACCCAGAAGTAAAAAAATTAGCACGGGCAATAGCCCTAAACAATGATTAATAACCGTAAAAACAGGAGGTTAGACCTCAGTGTTTAGTGCTGATATTTGCTTAGAGTGAGGTTTTTATGGCTGTTTTATGGGGGGTGAAAAATAACAAAAAAGCAGTTTTGTTGGCGGTTCTGTTGAGTAGCGATCATCAATACAAATTGTTTTATGATTTTTTATAATCAACTATCTAGTTGAGCTCATTACAGATGAATAATCTTAAATCGTGGCAAATTAAAAGCCTTGAAAGATAGGCAGTAATTGAATTTAAGCCCATCGGATACTTTACAGGGGTTAACAGCTACTTATTGTTTTCAGGGTACATTTGCCAGGATTGATTATCAAAGCTGTAATATTGCCGACCATTTAGTTGTACTATTGTGGTTGATTGAGTTTGTGATACATGAGGTGTGGTCGGGGTATTAGCGGTTAAGAGTTCTAAGGTTGTTGGCCTATTGTGATACAGTTCAGAGCTGATCACGTTAGCAATGATTTGACTGATTGCTAAATAGCTGGTGCTTTGGGTTAGTGTTATTTGTGAGCGTGACGCTAATTGAAAATCACCAAAAAATTTTATACCAACAGGAACATGGGTGATCCCTTTGGTAGGAACCTCTCGCACACCGGAAAGTTGAAATTTGTTTGCTTGAATAGCGGAGCCATGTTCTGGCACAAAAATCACCATGACATTTCGATTACTTTTTTCAAGATTGATAAAAAATTGTTCGAGATTGTCCAGTAACCGAGCTTGCTGTTGTCTATAGCTTAAGGCTCTATCATCGGTTTTGCTTTGCAATCGATTACCATCGTGAATACTAATGCTATTGTATAAGCTAACCTTCGGAGATTGAGGCTCCAACTTAAGCCATCTATCGAGTACGACTTGATCATCATACACAAGACTGCCATCAAATGAGTACTGAAAAGCTGGAAGGTCGGCAGTGGTAACACTCGTGCTTAAAGGGCCTATGTTGTTGGCAATATGTTTGTTAAAGCCATCAAACTCACCATTATGATTCATAAAAATTTCACTTTTAAACCCCAATAGCTCAAGTTGCTTAAATAAAGAGCATTGCTCGTACGCTTGTTGAAAAAGATCGTTGTGAGGTTGTTGGCCACAGTTTGCCCTTAATAGCCTAATAACGGCAGGGCCACTGTAACTGGTGGCGGAATTAAAATTCGAGAATAAAATGTCGAATTGTTTTAAAAGAGGGTGGGATAAATTGCCGCTATGAGCCAAATCTTCCCAAGAAATGGAGCAGATATTTAACAGTAAAATATCAAAATTAGGGGGTAAATTTGGTTTGTCCACTTGATTTAATGGTGAAGATAGCGTGGATTGTTCATAGAAAAACTGACTCAGATAATTATTGATTTGCTCGGAGGTAAAGTTGCTATTGGCCGGATATTGTTCAGCAACAACAGATGGCTGGGTATGAGAGGGAGTTGAGGTGGTTAATGGCTGAGTAGATGATGCAACGTTCTGCCAATGTAATCCAGTGCGACTGATGGAAACGATGGCCATGGCAGTAATAAGCAGTAACGATAACCTAAGTATTTGCCTCAAGTATAAGTAGCCACAAATAATAACGAAGACAATGAGCAAGTAATCCCAATTTAAGCTATCAAGCAATAATTGCATGATATAGCTGTCATCCATTTGCTTAACCTGTGCCCATTGATTGATCAGCGTTATTATGGGAGGGAAGTAAGAATCATAATAAAGCAATGCTATGGCTAAGGGTATTGCTATCGATTGTTTTAGTATGTTGAGCCAATAGTAATAGCTGGGGATAGCAACGAGGCACAATAATCCAAAATTATAAAGCGGGCTAAAATCAATTGCTTGAAGGTTAAAAAGTACCAGCTTAAAGGTGAAGTAGGTGGTCCACCAACCTATCGAAAATTTTGTAAGAGTAGGGTTTACTTTCATGTTTATAACTTAGTCGATTTTAATAGCTTTGGTCGATTATTTAGTTTTTTCAAAACGGCTTTAAGTATTCGCAACAGCATTGAACAGGCTATTCCTAAGAAAAATCCAATAATTAAAAAAATAGCAGCGGTACTCATAAAGTCATTAATGTTCATATGTCATCCCAGTTAACCTGTTGTGGACTCGATTTAGAAAATGGAGTGGTTTGCATCAGTGGTGGGCTGACATGATTGTCTTTGACATTTTGCTGCTGTTCAATAAAGGGGTGGATCTGCGCTGCTGTAGTATAAAAGTGCTGGCTATAAAACAGCGATGAAGCTTCTATTATGGAAACATTGGTTAATGCGGTGGGTATTTCTGAAACTCTTAATATGCTGAAAAATATTAGAATTTTCCCGTCATGTTGACAGGCTATGTCGCCTTTTCTTTGAAACTTTAGGTATGAACAGGCTTTTTGTATAGGAACGCTGGAAAAGGGCGTGAGTACAACTAAGGCAAATTCTATATGTGAATTTTGATAGGTCTCAAGGGCTTTGGCGACGGACGACTTAAACTTATCAAAGTCAATAAACCCCATTTGTTGTATAGGGCCTTGATAGAGTTTTAATAACTCATTTGCTTGGAGATAACTGGCCGGCATTGATAACAAGCGATTAAGTTGTATTTGGTCATTTAAGATGGCTTCACTGTAGTTATGCTTCAAAATACATTGAGCCCCAGCCGTGATAAGCATATGGAAATCACTATAGCGAATACAAGGAGTAAGCTCTTTGACTAGAATTTTTAGGCTTTCACCGAACTTGTTTTTAAGCTTTACAATAGATTGAGCTAGAGTTGCGATTTTATCGAAGCGTTGACATGGTAAGACGATGACACAGTTTTGACTTTGATCGAGCTCATCTACGGGGATCTGCAAACCTTGAAATGTTTGATAACCATGACCTTCAATGAAATCGGCAGAAGCCACATAGTCACTGATGAATACCGGACAGACTTGGATGGATTGTTGCGTTTGAACGTGATTATCAAGCAAGAATAGTTTGTTGCGTAATTGAGCTAAATGCGCTTTATAAGTGATGACTTTACTGAATAATCTGCCCTCTACATATCTAATTGTCGTTATCAGGTAATATGATTGCGTAAGATAAGCTTCTATTTTCTCTAGGTTAATGGGGGTAATAGGACCAATTAACACTAGGCTGATGCTGTTAAAATGCTGCAAGATCTCAATGCAAGCTAAGTTTAATTGCTCAATAGCTAGCTTCTGTGAATCAATAATTAAATAGCTATGCTGCGTTTGTGATAATGGGATCCTTTTAATGTCTGCAATGAATTCTGTAAGCTCAAGATCGTCATTAGGAACAAGTATTTCTTTAAACCATTTGTTTAAGGTATCAGCTGCGTGGTCACCGAGTTGTGCCGCTGACCTTAAAGAGCGGCTACTTAAGTGGCAGATTAACCTATCAAATTGAACTTTTGCTAACGGAATCGTAAGTTGCTTGTCAATTAAATGAGTCAGTACCTGCCAATTGTCAAAATGAATTACTTGATGTGTCATTGTATGAAAAGAATACCAGCTATGTGTCAGTCCACTTTATTTAGAATAGTCTATTATTTGAGGATGATATGGTAATAATGATACCTCACCGACTATGCGAGATAACTCAGAAGAGATAAGCCAATTACTGCGAGGCTTTGGCGATGTAGAGTTACAATATAAGGACTTAGTAAAACAAACTGAAATAAAAGACCTTGCACAAAGGTGGCGGTTTATTGCCCAAGTAAAACACTCTAGATCGGATTTTGGGCCGATAATTTATGTGAAAACGAGCTTTAGCTATTATGGCAATCCTATCCGTTAGTGGTGTTCAATCAGGTGTTGGTGGTAATACTATTGCTGCGAATTTGGCTGCCACTTTTTGTGAACTTGGTCATAAAACCATTGTGGTCGATGCTAGCTTAAAAAATTTAGTGGGCCATTGGTTTGGTTTGCGCCATGATCAGCAAGGATGGAGCGAGAAAATGGATCTGCAGTCAGCATGGCAGCAAGTCATTTTCAAGGATAATCAAGGCACTTTTTATATCCCCTACGGCAACAAAGCCCAATCCCAAGACGCTATCAAAAATGCATTAACTTTGATGCTTAGTGAGCTCAAATTAAAGTTTGATATTATCATTGTGAATTTAGATTGTGAGCTTGCAAGGGCGCAGCAGCTGGATTTTGATCTTCATTTAAAAGTTCTGATGCCAACTCCAGCATCGGTGCTGCTATTAAATCAATTTTTGATTCGCGAAAACTACCCCAATCAGTATTTATATGTGTTGAATCAATGTCGCCATGACATCGCACTCAACCGAGATATGACCTTGTTAATCCAGCAGATACTTGATAAAAAGTTATTAAACTCAGCAATATATTATGATATTGCATTGCAAGAAGCTTTTGCACAGATGCAAAACTTAGTGACTGGCGCGCCACTATCCCATGCCAAAATCGAATTTAGCCAATTAGCCCAAGAATGCTTACAGCACTGCCAACTGAGCCCAATAGTTAAGAGGGTTAAGGGCTTATGATCATTCGCCATTTCTTCAGTAACCGTTTAGTCATAGAATTCTGTGCAACTTTGGAATGGTCGGTATCAAGTTTGAAAAATCGCCATTGTATTGTCTTTATTGGCTACCTTGTCATGAAATTATTGCTATTAAAACAGTTTACCAAGGAAGACTGGCAGCGTTATTTTCCACAAATAGACTTTAGCGACTTTAAAGTTTCAGACAATATTAGAATAGTTATCCAAAGTTTATGGTTATTAATATTTAAACAAAATTTTAGTATTGAAAATTGGACACTACTAAAACATGTTGGCGCGTTTAAAAAACAAGTCACTTTGTTTTTTAATTGGCAAAGAGGGTTAATACAAAATATTTTCTCTTCTTCTGAAGTAGCTTTAGAGGCGTACTTGTCTGGCCAGCAGCAAAGCGATAATAAACCGTTCATTATTATCAGCATGATGTTAACTTTTCTAGCATGGATTTGTGTTGTCATTCCTTACTCAGTGATGGCTCAAGCGGCATTAATTATTATTGTGGTGCTGCTAGCGCTAAGCGTCAGACATTGCCAAGGACGCTTACCACGGTTGTTGTTAATCGTGTTATCGGTAGCGGTTAGCCTGCGATATATATGGTGGCGCAGTACTTCTTCTGTGTATTGGGAAAGGGATATTGATGCAACATTAGGTTTGGTGTTGTTGTTGGCTGAAGCCTTTACCTGGGTGGTGCTATTTTTAAGCTATTTTCAAAAGGTGTGGCCCCTGAACCGGGCACCAACGCCACTTCCCAGTGATCTGGATAAATGGCCATCTATAGATATATTTATTCCTACTTATGATGAACCAATCGGTATTGTAAGGCCAACAGTAATGGCGGCGGCGGCGTTAGATTGGCCAAAAGAAAAGTTAAATATTTATCTATTGGATGATGGTAAAAGAGATGATTTTGCCGCTTTCGCTGAGCAACTGCAAATCGGCTATATCAGAAGACCCACTAATGAACATGCAAAAGCCGGCAACCTCAATTATGCATTAGCGCAAACCGCTGGCGACTTGATTGCTATTTTTGATTGTGACCATATTCCTACTCGAGCTTTTTTACAAATTACCGTTGGCGCCTTTTTGGTGGATCCCAAATTAGCCTTGGTACAAACGCCCCATCACTTTTTTTCGGCCGATCCTTTTGAACGAAATTTAGAATTATTTAGAGAGAAGCCAAATGAGGGCCAGTTATTTCATGGATTAATTCAAGATGGCAACGACCTTTGGAATGCTACTTTTTTTTGTGGTTCTTGTGCGGTTTTAAGGCGTCAGCCTTTGCAAGAAATAGGAGGGATCGCAACCGAAACCGTAACAGAAGATGCCCATACAGCCTTGAAATTGCACCGTCTTGGCTATCGAAGTCGGTACTTAAGATTACCTTTAGCCGCGGGTTTAGCAACCGATAGTTTTTCTGCTCATATTGGCCAAAGGATCCGTTGGGCTAGGGGCATGGCGCAGATTTTTCGGATTGATAATCCGATATTGAAAAAAGGCCTGAGTTGGCAGCAAAGGCTTTGTTACTTGAATGCCATGTTGTATTTTTTTAGTGGCATTCCAAGGATCATATTCATGCTTGCACCGTTAGTGCATCTTTATTTTGAAGTGTATTTAATTTGGGCGCCAGCGCTGATGGTGCTGCTTTATGTCCTGCCCCATTTATGGATGGCATATATCACTAACTCAGCGATTCAAGGCACTTTCAGACGGTCTTTTTGGGGGGAAATTTATGAAACCGCACTGGCATGGTATATCGCAGTACCGACAACCATAGCCTTATTTTTCCCCCACAAAGGGAAATTTAATGTCACTCCTAAAGGTGGGGTAAATGACCAATCTCAGTTCGATTGGAAAATAAGCATGCCAGCGTTGTTGCTACTTTTTTTGAATCTGGCAGGGTTGATTTTGGGGCTGAAGCTGATGCTATTTGAGCAATCAACTACAATAGGAGTTAACCTAATTAATATTTTGTGGACTTGCTATAACATTTTGTTATTGGGCGTAGTACTGGCGGTTGCCGCAGAAAAAAAACAGCAGCGACATGCCCATAGAGTAAAAGTGAAAATGAGTGCGTCAGTACTGACTAAAGAGGAGCGGCATTACCCAGCCACTCTGGAAGAGTTTTCTTTTACTGGTATGCGCTTAAAGTTAGACCCCAGAATTAGGTTGGAATTGGGGGATCAGATCCGAGTGGCGTTAGAGCGATATGGGGTGATCGAATCATTTGCGGCGGAAATTAGATTTTGTAAGAACGGCACCCTTGGTCTAAAACTAATGCCAATGACGATTGAGAAAGAGAAAAAATTTGTGCAATCAACTTTTGCCCGTTCCGATATTTGGCCTGAGTGGAATCTAGATTTCAAACAAGAAAAGATTTTGCAAAGCTTTCATGGAGTAGTATTAGAGAGTATTAAAGGGTTCAAAAGAACCATGCAACACAGTCCTGCAACAATAAGGGCTGGATTAAAGCTGCTGGCAAAGTTGGCGCATCAGATAGGGTCATTCGGGCCCAAGTGGGTGGTGTAAGTAGGTTTATGAGACGCTTCGGTATTGTTATATTTTTTTATTCTTTAGTGATTGGCGTTGTTCAAGCACAAGTTAACGCAACTTTACCAGCACAAAAGGTCAGTTTCGAGTTTTCACAAATGGCTGCGGCGGACTCGTTACTACTTAGAGGAAAT
This sequence comes from Paraferrimonas sp. SM1919, assembly GCF_010993985.1. Taxonomy (GTDB): domain Bacteria; phylum Pseudomonadota; class Gammaproteobacteria; order Enterobacterales; family Shewanellaceae; genus SM1919. The sequence continues at coordinate 20,909 of NZ_WINH01000002.1, forward strand.
AGCAGCGCTATCTTAGTGGGGTTTGGATCCAGATTAGATCAGGTGGTGTTGCAAGGTGAACTCAATTTGAGTTTTATCCCCTCTCCAAGTTTAAAATATTCTACTACCCATTTAAGGGTTTACCTCAATGATGAGTTAATGGGGGTGATTAACCCGGATGCCTCATTAATCGGCCAAGCTCAATCGTTTAAAATCAATTTAGATGGCAGTTATTTCAAAAATTATAATCAGTTAAAGTTCGAATTGGTCGGTCGACTAGGAGAGGCGTGTAGCGTTGCAACTGATCCCGCTATGTGGTGGCAAATCAGCCCTCGCAGCTCTTTAGAGCTTACCGTTCAACCCTTGACTGTAGCGAATGAATTAAGCCTACTACCAGCGCCATTTTTTGATGAAAGAGACTTTCAAAGCAGTGAGATAGCGATGGTTTTTGCGGAAAACTTTAGCTTGCCAAATCTTCATTCGAGCGCGGTAGTCGCCTCCTATTTTGCAAGCTTTGCTGATTGGCGTAAGTTGACATACAAAGTGTACAGGCAGCAATTACCTGATAGTCACGCCATCATTTTAGCGACTAATAGCCAGCGTCCAGACATCCCCATAAGTTGGCCAGATGTAACCTTGCCGACAGTAAAAATGATTTCTCATCCATTTGCACCGAGTCGTAAAATACTTTTGGTATTAGGTAAAGATGAGGCTCAGCTACAGCAAGCGGCTAAGGCTTTAATTGTCGCAAAGCGATTAATGACTGGGGATGTTGCATTAATTAATTCTTTGCAAGAGTTGCCCCCTAGGCAAGCTTATGATGCTCCTAATTGGATGCCAACCAACAAAGAAGTCTTACTCTCTGAGATGATTCAAGGAGACTACCAATTAAAGGCGAAAGGGGTATTTTTACCCGCTATTGAGTTAGATTTTGATTTACCACCGGATTTGCTGGTGTCGACAGGTGATGAAATCACTGTAGATCTGCATTACCGCCATTCACTCATCACTGAAAAAAACAATTCGAGGTTGAATGTCTTTGTTAATGATAAGTTTGTTGATAGCACCATATTAGAAACAGAACAGACAGTGGCTAGGAAGTTCTTTGAATTACCATTAGTCACCGAGCAACAAGCCATCAGCCAAAGCTTAATCAACACCTCTAGGTTAAGGGTCAATAATCGTTTGAAGTTTGACTTTAATATCGCCTCTACTTCAACGGGTGTTTGCACAGGGGCCGATGCTTTGGATCTGCATGCGGCTATCGATCCTATTTCCAGTTTGAAGTTTCCTGATTTACCTCACTATATTGAAATGCCAAATTTAAAGGTATTTGTAGAGTCAGGATTCCCTTATAGCAAAATGGCTGACTTGTCTGAAACGGCGTTAGTGATCAATCCACAACCCACCAACAAAGAGATCGAGCTATTACTTAATACCATTGCCTTGTTATCTAAGAAGACTGGCTTAGCAACTTATCGATTTACGCTTGTGAATGATTGGCAAAATGTTTTATTACAAGATAAAGATGTGATTGCTCTAGGAATTGGGGCAGCATCAGTATACAAACAAGCTTTGTCCATAAGTCATATTGATGAACAAGGCTTTTTCACTGATCAGGTCCACAAACTGCAAGCACCTCTTAATGAATCGTTACCCATAACGGCATCACAGCTCACCCAGGGATTATTTGCCGCTATTAGTAGTGTTGAATCAACCCGTAGCCCAATGAGAACAGTGGTGCTGTTATCGGCAATCGACAATGATTCGATCGAGTTGCTCAATCAAGCTTTGAATGAGCGTTCGATGACTGTAGATGGCGCAGCTGTTGCGATCACACCCTATCAAGTGACTTCCTTTTTAAGTCCCGATTCTTATTATTTGGGGCAATTATCTTGGTTTAAATTAGTTAAATACCATTTTAATGAACAGCCTATGTTCTTTTTATTAATAACTTTTTTATTAATTTTGAGTGTAACGATATTACTTTGGCTAATCTTATCTAAAGTCGCTCAGAAAAGATTGAGTTAGGGGTTGGGCGTGCAAAAAAACGATTAGCGATGTAAACATTCTTCCTTAGATTAACAGTGGGTGGCTTTTGAAAAATTACATACTCAGAGTAATTCTGTTGCTAAGTATTATTTCATTAAGTAGTGAGTTGTTAAGTGAGCCTTTAGTAGCAAAATATTATCTTGATGCTCCAGAGCCTTTAGCAAAAAGGCTTGTATTAGGAGAGTTAAATCAAGATCCCACATTGGTAGCTTCCGCAGTTGAGCGTTGGTTAGCCATTAGCCCAAATGATCCAGCGGCGCTTTATGCACAATGGCGTTGGTTGGTGAGACAGCAGCAATCAGCGAAAGCTCAAAGGGTTAAAGCTAAATTATTAAAAATAGCCGATCCGCAGTTGCAGCAAAGTATGACAGCGTTTTCACAGGTGACTCCACCACAGAGTAACACCTACAGTCAGGCGCTATTATTTGAAAAAGGGGGAGACTTTCGCCAAGCGTTAACTTTGCTTGATGAAATATATGGGACATTTAGACCAGATATCATCACAGAATTAGCTTACCTGGAAATAAAGTCTCGACTCTCAGAGGCTGCTGGGGAAACGTTATCCTTATACCGTTATTGGGATAAAAAATTTCCTGGGGTTGCAGTCATAAGAGTTGGCTTGGCACGCCACTTAGCACGTTACAATGATCCTCAGGCAGCGATAGCGATTTATCGAGAAGTCATTCGAGACAAGAAAGTAGGTAATTTAGCGGCAAAATTATGGCTTTATGAACTGAAAAAGCAAACCATGAGTGAGCAATGGCTAGCAAGTTATCGCTTTATCGCTCAAGTCCATAGTGATGATCTTAATATTAAGCAGCAATTTGAAACAGCGAAAACAGCCTGGGAGCAAGAGGCTAAGTTAAGAGCTGATGCAGATTATATTAATAAATTAACAGCATTAGCCAACACAGAACAACAAATCTATTTAGCGCAAGATTTTAAGGCTTTATTAATTGCCGACAGCAAGTGGCCGCAGCAACCACAAATCTTAGTCGCGCTGGCTAGGCATAACTACCATAACCAGAATTATCCTCAAGCGATAAAAAACTTTAAAAAAGCTCAAGAACTCGATAATGACCCAGATATGACTAACTTTTATAAGAGTATGATCATATCAGTGAGTTATTGGCAGCAGTATGCAAAAGCTGAGCAAGCCATCGCGACTAATGATTATCAAGCGGCAATGCGAAGTATCAATAAAGCCATCAAGTTAGATGACACCATAGCTGCAGGTTATGCCCTAAAAGCACAAATAGAGGGGCTTAGAAAAAATTATACTCAAGCGAATATCTTGGCAAAAAAGGCCCTACAGCGAGATCCTTTGTCTGCTAGCGCTATTCGTTCTTGGCTCACTAGCGAGTACCGTGATCCTAATTTTAAAGGGCAATTACAGGGGATTTCAAAATTAAGCCCACAACAGCAAGCGTTGATCAGCGAGGATATCAAAGAGATTGAGCACAGGTTGGTTTATCAGCAATTGGAGTTAATGTCTGTCAGTGCAGGGGATGAAGTGGATGGGTTGCCAAGATTAAAAAAAGTAATATCAAGCAATTTGAATAACCCATGGCTGCGTAAAGATATCGCTGAGCAATTAGTTAGGCTTAAACAGACCAAGTTAGCTGACTTTATGCTTAAACAATCCCTTAAGCGTTACCAAGATGGTGACCATGCCCACTCCTATTTATTGTATTTGGCTAAATTGCAAAGGTGGAACGAAATTAGTATAGCCTTGGAGCAATATCAACATCTGTTCACTACCGTTGCGCAGTCAAGTAGTTATACTCGAATTAAACGAGATTATTATCGCCAAGATATAAAAAGACGGGGCTTAAATGATGCGCAGATAAAAATGTATATTGCTGATATTGCCCCGAGGGATCTGGGTTTGGCTATTATTTTATGGGCTGATAATGGCGCTATCGAACAGGCGAGAACTCACTTAGCGCAATTAAATTATGCTACTTTGAGTGCCACTCAATTGCAGTATCTATCTGAAACGGCTTATCAGGTTAATGACGCTGAGAGTCATAAAAAAATTGCTAAAACATTACAGAGTAAACAACGCTCGACAGACGTAGTGGGCTTACGTGAGGGCGTTTTTGCAGGAGATAAAGCCGTCCAGAATGAGCAGTTCTCATTAGCGATAAAGCGTTATCTAAAAGCTTATTCTGAAGGCTTACAATTAGGTAGCAACAGAATGAACTTCTTGCTTGGAAATGCAAGCGAGCAGCTATTGTCTTCAAGTTTAGAGAATATTGACACCCTTAGTAATGAGTCTTTGATTGCTAATTTAGAGATAGCCCTAAAAACCAATAATCAAACCTACATTCAAGTGTTTAACGAGCGTTTACGCACCCGGGAATTAACGGCCTATGATTACTGGCGCTTAAAAGAAGCGGCTCTTGAGCAATCATCTTTGAAAATGGCCCGAAGCTATGCAACTCAAGGGTTGCAATTGGAGGATCAGCAGAGACTTGGTTTACCACAACCGAGGGATATCAATAGCGTCTATCGCGATCAATCTGGGCAATGGTTGAGTAATGACTTAATCCGCACGATAGAACAGCTTGATCAGCCTCTACGCTCGCATTTTATGGTGGGGATTCAATATGATCAATATCCAAATGGCAGTCAATACCTGACTCTGCCGATGGAATTAGATGTCGCGATGCAATCTTTGCAGGGGCGCCTAAAACTGCGCACTGAAAGCGTTTATCTTGAGAGTAGACCATTGACTTATTATGACACCAGTATCGAATTTCAACGTCATCGGGTGGGTCAAAATTTATCAGTAGCTTGGCAAAGTAGACAATGGCAAATTGATATAGGCACGACACCTTTTGGATTTCGCTTTCATAATTGGGTAGGGGGCCTTGAAGGGCAAACAGAAATAGGCAATCTGTTATTAAGGGCCAATATTTCTAGGCGAGCAATAACGTCTAGTTATACTTCTTATTCAGGCATTAACGTTAATGATATTGTGCAACAAGTACCAGAATTTGGCGGGGTATTAAAAACAGGTGGTGCCGTTTCTGCATCATGGAATGATGGCCGTCCGTTTGGGTTTTGGAGCAATATTCAATATCACAAACTCAGTGGTACAAACGTCTATGACAATAATCGTAAAGCCGCCATGGCAGGCGCTTATTATAATTTCATTAATGATGGACAACATGCTTTATCAGTTGGTAGCTCATTGTTTTATATGGGGTACGATCGAAATTTAAATCGGCTGGTGGTGGGGCATGGTGATTATTATAGCCCCCGTTCTTATGTTTCAGTTGCGGTTCCAATTTCGTATTATCGACGTCACAATTACGATTGGACCTATGGCATACGAGCGACTCCTTCCTATGCCAGCGCAAGTTTTGATGCCCCTTATTTATTGGACCAAGCACAACCTGATAACAGCCAAGGCTTCAATGCACGGCTCCAGCTGTTCAGTGAATATAAAATTAGTAATCATTGGAGCGTAGTGGGTTACTTTTCGCGACAATTCTTATCAGATTACCAACCGAGCTTGTTTAATCTACAATTTAGATATCATTTTCAACCCTATCGTCTTAACGCTAGCCTGCAGCCTGAGCCTTTGGAGGTCTACGCCGATTACCCTTGATTATCCTGAGGTAACCACAGGCAGCCGAGTTAATTGTTGCGATTTTTGGAACAAAGATTCCTTTTTTTGTTGTCTAGTATAATATATTGGTACAAATATAATGTTCCCTAATTGAACTCACCCCAAAGTTGAAGGGATCATTTATGAAAATATTAGCCTTTGCTGCCACTAACTCGAAAAATTCCATTAACCAACAGTTAGCGCATTACGCCGCCAAGCAAGTTACCGGTGCGCAGATCGAACTGATTGATCTGAATGATTACGAGATGCCTATTTATTCCCAAGAGCGCGAAGCAGAGCTCGGTGGCGTGCACCCATTAGCCCAACAGTTTTACGATAAAATTGGCGGTGCCGATGCGGTGATTGTGTCCTTTGCGGAGCATAATGGCTCCTATACTGCGGCTTATAAAAACATTTTTGACTGGACTTCGCGCATTAATATGAAAGTGTACCAAGACAAGCCTGTGCTTATGCTGGCAACCAGCCCAGGCCCTGGTGGGGCTCAATCAGTATTAACCGGTGCGGTCAATTCTGCGGGTTATTTTGGTATCGATTTAAAGGGTAGCTTGTCTGTAGCGAGTTTTTACGATGTGTTTGATATGGAGGCCGGTGAGCTAAAAGATAGCGGCTTAGCCAGCCAGCTTACTGGTTTAACAGCACAGCTTGAACACACTGCAGCAGTTAACTAATTGTGATTAACCCCCTATAGCCAATAGCTTAAATGACCTATACTCATGGCAGATACCATGAGTAGGTCAAACACAATGAACCAAACCATTCTCGAGCAACAAAATAACCCTTTACACGGCTTAGGGCTAGAGGCACTGATCAAAGAAATATCCGACCATTATGGTTGGGAAATTTTGCATGCGGCACTGCGCATGAACTGCTTTAAAGAAAAACCTTCGGTGGCGTCTGCGGCTAAGTTTTTAAAAAAGACGGATTGGGCTCGTGAAAAAGTGGAAAACTTCTACTTATATCGTTTTAAGCGTATGCCAAGGCCGAGTGCTCAGCAGTTCCAATTAAAGCCGCGCGAACGTGGCTTTGCTGAGGGGCTAGAGCCAAAGGCGCCGATGAAATTAACCTTTGAAATTATTGAGCAGATGCAGCAAAAAGCCGCTGAAGATCATGAAAGACAATCCGAGCTAAGGCGACAGCAAAAGCCCCAGGGTGCAGCTAGGAATCATGGTGGCGGCTACCGTAACAATAGCAGCCGTAGTAGTGGTCATAGCCAACGTAAACCAGAGCCTAAACCAGGCGAAAAACATAACCCTTGGGGTAATCACTCTTAACGGCAAGTTGGCACTGTTTATACATATTCAACGGGTAGAGCGGTGGTGTACTTAATTTTTTCCATGGCAAAACTGGAACTGACATCGGTCAGCTTTACCTTTTGAATCATCTTCTTGTAAAAGGCGTCATAGGCCTTCATATCTGGCACAACAACTCTTAATAAATAGTCTTGTTCACCGCTTAAACGGTAAAACTCGACGACTTCATCAATGTCATCGGCGAACTTAGAAAAGTTATCTAACCAGCCCTGTTCATGGGAGCTGGTTTTCACCATCACAAATACCGTCAATCCTACGTTTAGTTTTTCGGCATCCGCTAATACCACACGATCTGTGATCACTCCTTGTTGTTCGAGCTTTTGAATTCTGCGCCAACAGGGGGTAGGGGAAAGGCCGACACTTTCTGCAATTTGGTTAATGGATAAAGTGCTGTCTGCCTGCAGTAGTTTTAATATTTGTTTATCAAATTTGTCCATGGATTACCAAGTGTTTATCTAGTAATTTACCCATTGGTAGAATTAGATTTTCTTTTTATGAGTAAATTGAAAAATTATTCTTAATGTGTACCGTATCGCGCATGAAATAGCAAAGTTTATCTCCTCGGAATGATTAATACTAAATACATCAATTTTTAGGGGAACACATTTATGGGCAAGGTAGCAAATCTCATTCAACCAGTAGCGGCAGATATCGGTCGCGGTGTGGTATACAACAATATTTTAGAAACCATAGGTAATACCCCGCTCGTTCGTTTAAGTAACTTTGCTCAAATTAATGAGTTAGGGGCTAATATTTTAGCCAAGATAGAATCCTTTAATCCAGCTGGCTCGATCAAGGATAGGCCAGCTCTGGCTATGATTGAAGATGCCATTCACAAAGGCCGAATCAATGCACAAACCGAAATTGTAGAAGCGACATCTGGTAATAATGGTGTGGCTTGTGCTTGGGTTTGCGCCATCAAGAAAATCCCTCTAACCATTGTTATGCCAGAACATATGTCGATTGAGCGTCGTAAACTGATTAAGCATTATGGTGCTAACCTAGTGCTTACCCCAAAAGCGCTCGGCACCAAAGGCGCCATTGATAAAGCTAAGGCAATGATCGAAGAAAACGAGCATGCCATTATGCTGGATCAGTTTGCTAACCCTGCAAACTTAGCCATGCATGCCAGCACTACTGCTGAAGAAATTTGGCGAGACACTCAGGGGAAGGTGGATGTGTTAGTCGCGGGTATTGGTACCGGCGGAACGCTATCTGGGATTGCCCAAACACTTAAAGATAAGAACCCAAACCTTAAAGTCATCGCCGTTGAGCCTGCTTCATGCCCAGTATTATCTGAAGGCCGTTCGGGGGTACATAAAATTCAAGGGTTAAGCTCGGGCCATGTGCCTGACATTCTGCGTCTTGATTTAATTGATGAGATTATTACCGTAGAAAATGAAGACGCCATTATGTACGCCCAAGACATTGCTATCAGCGAAGGTTTGCCGGTTGGTATTTCCTCTGGTGCGGCATTAAAGGCTTGTTGTGAGCTAGGTAAGCGCGCTGAGTTTACTGGTAAAAATGTAGTGACAATATTAGCGGATAACGCCGAGCGCTACATTAGTACTGAATTATTTAACTAGCATAGCTTCTGCAGTTTTAGCGTATTAAAAGGATTTAATTCGCATTTATTAAAAAGGCCAGCTTATTGAGTAAGCTGGCCTTTTGTGATGTTGCAATAGCAGACTAATTAGATGTCGGCTACGTCGAATTCAACTACAGGGTTAACGTCTGCTTCGTAATCTACGCCAGCAACGCCAAAACCAAACAGGCTTAGGAATTCTTCTTTGTACTGAATGTAATCAGTCACTTCGCTAAGGTTTTCAGTGGTCACTGTTGGCCATAGCGCAACACAGTGCTGTTGAATGTGCGCTTTTAGCTCCCAGTCATCAAGGCGTAGGCGGTTTTCGCTGTCGACTTCTGCCGCGCTGCCGTCAGCCTTGTATAAACGCTGGTGGAACATACGGTTAATTTGCTCGATGCAGCCTTCGTGTAGACCTTCTTCACGCATTTTCTTAAATACCATAGCAATGTACAGAGGCATTACTGGAATAGCAGAAGAGGCTTGAGTCACTACCGACTTAAGTACAGCAACGTTGGCTGAACCACCGATTTGCTGCATCTCATTATCGATAGCTTGAGCCGCACGGTCTAAATCTTTCTTCGCTTCACCTAGGGCACCTTCCCAGTAGATTGGCCAAGTGAGCTCGGTACCAATGTAGCTGTAAGCGACAGTCTTACAACCATCAGCAAGAACACCAGCATCTTTAAGTGCAGACATCCACAGTTCCCAGTCTTGACCACCCATTACAGTCACAGTATCAGCAATTTCTTGCTCGGTAGCAGGCTCTACAGACGCTTCAATGATGATGTCTTTGTTAGTGTCTACTGCGGTTGCAGTGTAAGTGTCACCAATTGGTTTAAGTGCCGAGCGGATCACTTCGCCACTGTCTGGCATTTTACGAACGGGTGAAGCCAGTGAGTAAACCACCATGTCAATTTGGCCTAGGTCAGCCTTGATGGTTTCAATGACTTTAGCTTTAGCTTCGTGGGAGAACGCATCACCATTAAAGCTTTTTGAGTATAAGCCTTCTTCTTTAGCAAATTTGTCAAATGCTGCACTGTTGTACCAGCCGGCAGTACCAGGCTTTTTCTCGGTACCTTGTTTTTCAAAGAAAACACCAATGGTTGCAGCACCGCCACCAAAGGCAGCAGTGATACGACTTGCTAAACCATAACCACTCGAAGAACCAACCACCAAAACACGTTTAGGAGCGTTAGTGATCTCGCCTTGAGATTTAACGTATGCAATTTGCTCGGCTACTTTATTTTCACAGCCTTTTGGGTGAGTCGTGGTACAAATAAAGCCACGGATCTTAGGTTTGATGATCATGAGTTAATTCCATATAAAAAATTGTGGTTAGCATAAGAGTTTCTGTGGGAAAACGCACCTATTTTCCGTGATATTAGGTCAATTGTCGCTAGTGGTAAGAGGACTCAAAGATTATAGACGTGCTTTCTCTAGTGCTTGTTGCTCTTCAATCAAACGTCGTGAGTATTCATGGTTAGGTTGCTCGAAAAGTTCGGCGGTAATACCGATATCGACGATTTCTCCATCTAGCATTACCATAGTGCGATCACTAATGTGCTTAATGATATTGAGATCGTGGCTGACAATAATAAATGACAGGCCATTTTGTTTCTGAAGTTCGAGCAATAATGCAATAATTTGTGCTCGTACTGACATGTCGAGCTCACTTAACGCTTCATCGGCAATAATAACCTTTGGGTCAAGCATTAGTGCTCGAGCAACCGCAACCCTTTGGCGTTGGCCACCACTGAGCATATTAGGGTAGTAATTGGCATAATCGGGCAATAGATCAACTTTGCGTAAGTTTTGTGCCACTAAACTTGCGCGCTGTTCTTCATTTAAATCAGTATTGAACCTAAGGGGTTCTTCTAATAATTCACCAATAGTCAGTTTAGGGTTCAAAGAAGTATTAGGATCTTGAAAAATCATCCTGATGAGCTGACATCGCTGTTTGTTATTACGACGTTCTAGGGGTTGGCCATCAAACAAGATCTCTCCTGAGCTGCGTGACTCTGCCCCAGCTAAAATTTTTGCTAGAGTGGACTTTCCTGAGCCCGTTTCTCCAACAATGGCTAAGGTTTCACCTTCAAATAATTCAAAAGAGGTGGGTTTTAGGGCTTGCAGATAATGCCGTTTAAAGCCACTGAACCCTTTAACAAATCTTTTGCTTAAATTGTTAACCTGTAAGATGGCTTTGGCCATTATGCTTGTTCCTTAATTGGGAAATGGCAACTGAGTAATCGGCCTTTTTTGCTTCTTGGACTCGGTGCATTAATGCATTGTTTTTGAGCTCTAGGGCAGCGCGGCCCTAGGCGGCAGCCTTTAGGCAAATTATCAATGGTAGGGATATTACCAGTGAGGGTATTACTGGCTTGAGTAATGTTGTTTTCCAACATCGCCATGGTGTTGAGTAATGCTTGGGTATAAGGGTGCTTAGCCGTTTGTTTTAAGTCTTCGGCACTGCCACTTTCCATTACTTGGCCACAATAAAGTACCGTTAACCGGTCACAGTAACGGCTCAATGAAGCAATATCATGGCTCACTAATAGGATAGAAATATTTTGCGTCTGATTGAGTTTCGAAAGCAACCGAATAATTTGTGCCTGGGTGCTACTTTCCATAGCACTAGTTGGTTCATCTGCAATCAATAGTTTTGGTTTATTTGCAAGCGCCATAGCGATCATGATTTTTTGGCATTCACCCTCGGACAACTCCCAGGAGTAGCTTTTCATTACCTTGTCGTGTTTTTTAATGCCGACCTTATGCAGCCATTGTCTGGCTTGATCTTTTTTAGGCTTTTGCCAAAACCACCGTTTTTTGTCTGATTTTGGCAAACATTCTTGTAATTGCTTTCCTATGGGAAGAGCGGGATCGAGAAAAGTAGAGGGTTCTTGAAAAATCATGGCGATCTCACGCCCCATCAGACTGCGCCTTTGACTGGATGATAACTCTTGTAGCTCAATGTCATTTTCTTGATATTTAAAGGTCATACGATCCGCGCTGACAACCCAGTTTTTTTCGTAAATACCAAGTATTGTTCTAGCAAGAATGCTTTTACATGAACCTGACTCACCCACAAGCCCATGAATTTGCCCTTCGGTTAAAGTCAGATTGACCTTGTCTAAAGCGGTAATGATCCCCTGATCGGTGTGAATTTCTACGGTTAAATTACGAATATCTAATAATGGCATTATTTACCTCCAGCTTTATTGAAGGCTCGGCGCAAGCCATCACCGACAAAATTGGTGGCCAATACGCTAAATAAAATGGCTAATCCAGGAATGGTCACAGTCCAAGGTGCATAAAGTAAGTTGGCTGCACCTTGGGATACCATTGCCCCCCACTCCACCGAGGGGCTTTGTGCACCCAAGCCTAAGAATCCAAGGGCAGCGATATCTAGAATGGCTGTTGAGAGCGCTAAGGTAATTTGTAAAATTAAGCTGTCCCAAACATTTGGCATAACGACATACCAGTAAATTTGTTGTCGATTGGCACCATCTAAGCGAGCTGCAGTCACATACTCTTTTTGCATCTCAGTATGAATGGTGTTGTGAATGTTACGAACAAACTGGGGAATTAACGTAAGACAAACCGCCCATAGAGTATTTTCTATGCCAGGGCCTGTGACAGCGACGATTAAGATAGCCAACAATAACGTGGGGATGGATAGTAAGGCATCAAGTAAATGAGACAAAATTGAAGATTTTACACCGCGAGTCATGCCTGAAATTGAACCGGTTATAAACCCCACAAATAAAGCAATATTGACAACCAGTAAAGCATTGCCAAAGGTTTGTGAGCTACCATGTATGAGTCTTGATAAAATATCCCTACCAAGTTCATCTGTTCCTAAAAAGAAATCAACTTGACCATTGGTGTTCCAAGATGGTGGCAGCAATTGAGCATGTAAATGTTGTTGCTCAGGCGGGTAGGGGCTGATCCAGGGGGCAAAAACCATGACTAAAGCCAGGATAATAAGCACCCATAAGCCAGCAATCGCAAGGGGGTTTTTAATGAACCTTGCCCAAGCTAATTGCAATGGCGTTGCAATGGCTTCATCCAGATAAATATCACCCCTTGCCATACAATTCTTTCCTGCTTAGTGGATTAAACCAAGTGTGAATAATATCGATTAAAATGGTACTCACAATGATAAATAACGATACAATTAACACCCCACCCTGAATCGCGGTGTAGTCCCTCTGATTAATCGCTGCTAACAGCCAACTGCCTATTCCCGGCCATGAAAATATGACTTCAGTAATAATGGCATAACTGGCAATCATTCCAAGTGAATTACCAAATTGCCTTAAAACTGGCAGTAGCGCGTTGGGCAATGCATGCTTAATAACGACTTGCAAGGAATTGAGCCCCCGAGCTTTAGCGGCACGAATATAATTTTGTGACATTACCTCGATCATGGCATTGAACGTTGCACGAGTAATGATGGCAAGGGGCAGTAATGCAAGAGTAAGGGTAGGCAGTACCAAGTGTCGTAGAGCATCGTTTAAAGCAAACCATTTTAGCTCACTGTCGGAGAGTATGCAGTCGATCACTAGAAAGCCGGTGACCGGCTCAATTTGATAGAGTAAGTTTTGCCGCTCAGACACGGGAAACCAATCAAGTTCAATTCCAAACCATAAGCTCAAACTAATGCCTAGCCAAAAAACGGGCACTGAATAAGCCGTGATAGTGGCGGATAAGATCGCATCTTGCCAGAATTTAGAATGGATCATGGCAGCGAACACCCCTATCGGGATCCCTAACAAGGTGGCTAAAAATAGTGAGTAAAACCCTAGCTCTAACGACGCCGGTAGCACTTGCTGTAATTCGGAAGAAATTTCAATTTGGGTGGTGATAGATAAGCCAAAATCACCACTTAATCTTTGCTTGATATAGAAATAGAACTGTTCTAGATTCGATTTTTCTAGACCATAGTCGAGCTGCACTTGCTGGAGATGCTCGGCGCTAGGATTGAGTTTGCCGGTTAGCGCTTCTTGAGGACTTGTCGGCAAGGATTTAGTGGTAATAAATAACACTAAAAAAAGCGCCAGCGTTGTAGCAATTAACAAGTTAAGTCTTTTAAGTAAATATACTAACAAAGTTTAATCCTGATCCCTGGTTTTAAATACCTTGTCTAAACTGATCCCACTAAAAGAATCGATTTCAAGGCCATGTACATTTTTATGGGAAAGCAACAAACGTTCACCATGGCCGATATAAGACATTGGCTTTTGTTGTTCTAAAATTTGATGCGCTTGTAAGTAAAGTTGGTATCTTAGTTGTTTATCATTGCTCTTGGCAGCCTGTTGCAATAACTTTTCAAAAGCTAGGTGACACCATTTAGAACGGTTATTACCTGATGCAATTGCGGCGCAACTCAGGGTTGAGCTGAAAAAATTATCAGGGTCGGCATTATCCGCGCTCCAACCTAACAGTGCGGTATCGTAATTTCCTTCGTTCAGTTTTCCTAGAAAGACACTCCAGTCGTAACTTACGATTTGAGCTTGGATGCCGATTTTAGCTAAATCTTGAGTAATTAACTCAGCTGTGCGGTAGGCATTAGGATTATAAGCTCTAGCAACGTTAGGAACCCAAATATTAATATTTAGGTTATCGATACCGGCCTCGGTTAATAACGCTTTCGCGGTTATCGGATCAAAGCTCTGGGTGGGCGCGGTCTTAGGATGTGCCCAGGATAATGGAGGTAACAAACTGTAGGCAATTTGCCCAGTTTTTCCATAGACACTGTCAATAATCGCTTTTTTGTTAATTGCTAGGTCTAGTGCCTGTCTTACCTTAGGGTTATCCAATGGTGGGCGCTCAGTATTGAAACTCCAAAAAGCCACATTTAAATCAGGTCGATTGACGGTTTTGACCTTTTTTGATGTCTCTAATAGTTTTGCTTCCCTTGCTTGTGGCAGCGCTGATAGGTCACAATCGCCACTGACTAATTTGGCCAGACGTCTGGTTGAATTAGGAGTGATATCAAATACTAAGTGTTTGGTGCTGGCGACAGTTTTGAAATAGTTATCATGGCGTTGATAGCGGATAAATTGATTTTTATTATATTCGATAAAGCGGTATGGACCAGTACCTATAGGCATTTGTGAAAAAGCCATAATATTGTTTTGCTGCTGCAATAAATCAGCATATTCCTTGGAAAGGATCACTGCAAAAGCACTCGCTAGGTTACTTAAAAAAGTGACATCGGGTTGGGCTAAGGTGAATTTTACTTGCTGTGGTGAAAGTGCCTCAACATCTATTAAATTTTGTAAAATACCGAGACCTTGGAAGAAAGGGTATTGACCTAAACCCTCATTATAAAAAGGATGATTGTTGTCTATCATTCTTTGAAAACTAAATACAACATCATCAGCATTGACGGTGCGGCTGGGGGTAAATAGTTCGTTATGATGAAACTTAACATCATCTCTAAGGTGAAAGACATACTCGGTTAATGAGGCGTTTATTTGCCAGTGGGTTGCGAGTTCAGGAACAAAAGCAGCTTCTTTAGGGGAGTAACTCAATAATGAGTTATATAAATGTAATGCTGTGGCATCAAGGGTTGTGCCAGAGGTGGTTTGTTGAGGATTAAAGGCCTCAGGATTCCCTTCAAGGCAATACACAAGACCACTTGGTGACTGCCCGGATTGAGGGCTACAGGCAGCTAAAATTATGAGTAAAGAAGAAACCAGCAGCTGGCGCATTGCTAACATATCTAATTGAATGTCATGAATAATACTTAAGTGTATCTGTATGGGTTAAGTTGGACAATAAAATTTCAGCAAAATTACCCAAGTTAACCACCAATTCAGTTAAATATTGTCAAAAAGATTGTATTTTTTTAGGATGCCACGCAACTGGTGATAAGTAAGCCCCAAAGATTGGGCGCATTTCTTTTGATTAAATTGACTTTGCTCTAAGGCCTGTTTAAGTATTTGTACTTCATAGTCTTGCAGGTGCTGTTTGATATCCATGGGTAAAGTCATGTCGTGAGTTGGCGTTTGACTAGGGGGCGTTTGCTGCATCTCTTCAGTTGTTAGCGGTTGTGCATTTGTGGCTACTTGAATTTGCCTATCTTGGGTTTTTACTCGAGCCTGAGGGCGAAAAGGGCTTTCAAAAGGATCTAATATAATATTGTGCACTGGCGTGTAAGCATTACCATGGCGGTACACGCTTCGTTCAACCACATTTTTTAATTCCCTGATGTTTCCTGGCCAATGATAACTGAGTAAGCTTTGTTTGGCGGTTTTACTAAAGCCCGAAAACATTTCCAATTGCAGCTGCTGGGTCATGTTCATAGCAAAGTGTTCTGCCAGTAACAGAATGTCTTCTTGTCTTTCTCGTAATGGTGGTAAGTTGATCACATCGAAAGCAAGCCTATCGAGTAAATCAGCCCTAAATTCCCCAGCCTCCGCTAAAGAAGGCAAGTCTTCGTTGGTAGCACAGACTAAGCGGACATCGGTTTTAACGGTTTTAGCGCCACCCACCCGCTCGAATTCACCATATTCAATGACGCGCAATAGTTTTTCTTGGACTAAACCCGAGGTGTTGGCCAATTCATCTAAAAACAGTGTGCCATGGTTTGCCCTCTCAAAGCGACCCTCATGGCGTTTGCCAGCGCCCGTGAAGGCGCCACTTTCATGACCAAATAATTCACTCTCTAATAGGTTTTCATTTAGCGCTGCGCAGTTTAAAGTAATATAGTTTTGATCCCAACGTTCTGATAAATAATGTAAACGTGCAGCAATAAGCTCTTTGCCGGTTCCGCGTTCGCCAATAATTAATACAGGTTTATTTAAAGGTGCTATTTGTGAGACTTGCTCAAGGACTTCTAAAAAGGCATTGGATTCACCTAGTAAATTATCTTGTTTTTTATTTATTGGCATTGTTGGTGGTCTATGTGACTAATAATTAGTGAGATTTATAGTAGTGAAATTTACCACCCATTGTAAACAAAATTTTAAATTTTAATAAAATCAATGGGTTGTGGTTTTGTGTAAAGTTGGCATGAAATCTGAAGGATAAGTGTGAATTCAACTAACTGAAGGAATTTTATTATGGGTATTTTTTCTCGTTTTGCAGATATTGTTAATTCCAATATCACTTCAATTTTAGATAAAGCAGAAGATCCTGCAAAAATGGTTCGTCTGATCATCCAAGAGATGGAAGACACCTTAGTAGAAGTTCGCTCAACTTCAGCTAAAGTATTAGCAGAAAAGAAAGAAGTGGCACGCCGCATTGAGCGTCTAAACGAGCAAGCCAACGATTGGCAGGCAAAAGCAGAGCTAGCACTTTCAAAAGATCGTGAAGACCTAGCCCGCAGCGCGCTCATTGAAAAGCAAAAGCTGTCAGACAACGCTGAAATGCTGACTCATGAGTTAGAAGTGATCGATCAGCAATTAGCTAAGCTTAAAGAAGAGGTATCCACCCTTCAAGACAAGTTGGCGGATGCCAAGGCACGTCAAAAGTCGATCATTATGCGTCAGCAAACCGCGACTTCGCGTTTAGATGTTAAGCGTACGCTGGATCCATCTAAAATTGATAAAGCAATGAATCGCTTTGACCAATATGAAAGCCGTATTGAAGGCATTGAAGCTCAAGTTGAGTCATACGAAATGGGCAACAAGACTTTAGCCGATGAATTTGCCGAGCTAGAAGCCCAAGAAAGTATTAATTCTGAGCTTGAGGCATTAAAGCAAAAATTAGCAAAAGATAAACAAGCTTAACCAGAATAGGAGGAGGTGATGAATATGGATGTGTTAATAGTACCATTAATTGTGTTTATGGTGATTGTCGCTCCTTTATGGCTAATACTGCACTATAGATCAAAAAAACAGGTCGGCAAGGGCTTCTCAGATGAAGAGTACCAACAGCTTAATGAACTTGCGAGCCGAGCAGAAAAAATGGCTGAAAGAATTGAAACCTTAGAAGCCATTTTGGATGCAAACTCTCCACAATGGAGGACGAAGCATGAAAATTAAAGGCGGACATTTATACCGTGACAGTGTGAATTCCAAAGTCGCGGGTGTGTGTTCTGGTATCGCTCACTACTTTGGCTGGGAAGTCTGGTTAGTACGTGTAATTTGGGCTTCGGCTGTGTTACTTGGCTGGTTTTCAGGCTTACCATTCTTAGCTTACTTAGTGCTGTGGATGGTGTTGGATAAAAAACCATTATCAGCACCAGAGCTTAACCAATCGATAGAAGTTAAAACTAAGTTTTGGCAAGCGGGCGAGCCGCCACTAAAGGCGCTAAGAGACATTAATGGTCGCTTTCGATCGCTTGAATTACGCTTACGCTCAATTGAACGCCATGTCATTGATGACTCTTATCAGCTAAGACAAGAGATTAATAAGCTTTAAGGAGCTTAATTGAAAAGCAGTAAACTTGATGCAATATTGGCTAAAGGTAAACAGCTTGGCGCTGCTGCAAAAGAGCAGGGCCAGCAGACCTTAGCCAAAGGCCAAGCCAAACTTCAACAAAGCCTGAATGGACACTTGGCCATTGCCGTAACTGGCCTCTCTGGCGCGGGTAAAACCACCTTTATTACCGCCCTAGTGCACCAATTATTAAACTTTGATAAGGCTATACTGCCTTTATTTGAAGCAGCACTTGATGGCAGAATTTTGGCGGTGAAAAGAAGCCCTCAGGCTGATCCTTGTATTGCCAGTTTTAATTATTCAAGTGCTATTGAGTCTTTGATGGCAGCATCCCCAAAGTGGCCACAAGCCACCGCAGGCACTAGCCAGTTGAGACTGCAAATTGACTACCAACCCAATAGCAGGCTTAGGATTTTTTCTAGCCAGTCACTGATGCTCGATATTTGCGACTATCCAGGAGAGTGGTTATTAGATCTTGCTATGTTGGATCAAGATTTTGATACTTGGTGCGACTACATAGACAGTAATCTTAAGCAACTTGAACAGGCTAGGTTTAATCGCAAACCAGACGCAATTGGTCATTTAATTAACTCATTTTATGATGCCAGAGCTGCACTCGTAGAAGGCACTGATGAGGCTGTTTTACGGGTTGCCAAAATCTATCAGCAGTTATTAATGGCGCTAAAAAGCCAAGGTCTGTGTTACTTGCAGCCGGGGAGGGCATTGGTGCCCCATCAGTTATTAGATTCTCCAGTAATCAGTTTTTTCCCAGTTAGCCCTGATGCTGATCAAAGCATCAAATTAATGCTTAGTGATCGCTTTGAACAGTATAAACAAACGGTGATACTGCCTTTTTACAGAGATTATTTTGAACGCTTTGATAGGCAACTGATTTTAGTTGATTGCTTAACCCCACTTGCTGCTGGAAAAATGCAGTTTAATCAACAGTTACAGGCTTTGACGGGCATTTTTCAACATTTCCAATATGGCAAACAGTCTTGGTTAAGTCGCTGGTTTTCCTCTCAATATGAACAGCTTAATTTAGTGGCGACGAAAGCCGATCATATTGATGCAGAACAAAGAGATAAGTTGGTTTTATTGCTAGAAAAAATGCTATACAGCCAAATTGAACAAAGCAAGCTTACTGGTGCTAAAGTAGAGTTACAGGCGATCGCCTCGGTACGCGCAAGTACTGACGGCACTGCTAATTATCAGGGAAAATCTTATCCAAGCTTAACCGCAAAAACCCTTAATGCAGAGCAGAAACACTTTAATCCAGGGCAATTACCCGATGGCTTACCGGATGATGATTACTGGCAAAGCCCAAGTTTTAAAATGTACCCATTAGCGCCTGCTAAAAGTGAACAAACTTGTTTAGGGCATATCGGCTTAGATGCCCTTTTACAAAGTTTAATTGGAGATAAATTATGAAGCAGGGGCCGTTGGAGTTTGATACTAATACTGACAAGCAAATACCTAAAACCACAGCACTTGAATTTGATAATGCTCAGCAATTACAACAACAAATAATAGCCACTCAAGCTCAAACGATAAATAAACAAACAAAACCTAGAAAGTTATGGCGCCTTTTTGTTGGTTCTACTTTGATGTTAACCATTTGGCAGCTAACAGAATCATTAATATTGGCTTGGCAAAATCCGCTTTACTTCACTTTACTGGTCACGGTTGTCGCAAGTTTTTGTCTGTTAGTGGCAAAAATTTTTTGGCGAGAAGCAAAGGCATTAAAGGCCTTAAAGCAACAACAAGCTAGTGCTAATGATCCTGCTGGTGTAGTAAAACAATTGGCCATAATACCCGGGATTGATAAGGGTGAATTTGCTCATTTAAAAGCCAATATTCAGCAACACGCACAGATCGCTGGCAAGTTTGCACTGATAGATAGATACATCAACCAAACGATCGATAACAAGGCCTTAAAAATAGTGTCTGAGCAGTCTTTAGCCACGGCGACTTTAGTTGGTTTAAGCCCTATCGCCTTTATTGATGGCCTAAGTATTATTTGGCGTAATCATAAAATGATTTCGCAATTGGCTGATTGTTATGGTTTACAGCTAGGTTATTGGAGTCGAGTAAAGTTATTAAGGCAATTGCTAAATAATGCCATTTATGGCGCTAGTACTGAATTAATGCTCGATGTGGCGTCACAAACCATATCCATGGAGCTCACTTCTAAATTATCTTTAAGGTTTGCTCAGGGCGTTGGTGCGGGTTTACTTACCGCTAAGCTAGGTTTAGCTTGTATGCAACAATTGAGACCTCTGCCATTTAGCAAGCAAACCACCCCATCATTAACTCAAGTGCATTCGAATTTGTTGACGCAATTGAAGCAAAAAATATTAATGCCGAAATCTCAAAAAAATATGGCAGCCCAAGACCAAGAGTAAGCCAGCACTTGATTTGACATCATGTAATTTATGGCAACTTAACACATAGCCACTATCTAAGGTGCATCAAGGTTGGAGCAGCCAATAGTTTTGTGATGGTGTAATGGGATGTCTGCAAGGGATTATGCTAAATCTGAGATAGCAAAAAATCACCAAATATTTTGATGTGCTCTAGAAGTCAATTAGGATTTTTAGAAGGGTAAATAAAACAGCAGCGGTGGTGGGCGATACTGGGCTCGAACCAGTGACCCCATCCTTGTAAGGGATGTGCTCTCCCAGCTGAGCTAATCGCCCGCTGGCTGTTTTGTTAGGATTGGTGGGCGATACTGGGCTCGAACCAGTGACCCCATCCTTGTAAGGGATGTGCTCTCCCAGCTGAGCTAATCGCCCAATCCTAAGGGAGAATGTTCGACACTTTAGTAAAACAGCAGCGTGGTGGGCGATACTGGGCTCGAACCAGTGACCCCATCCTTGTAAGGGATGTGCTCTCCCAGCTGAGCTAATCGCCCGCTGACTGTTGTACTAGGAGTGGTGGGCGATACTGGGCTCGAACCAGTGACCCCATCCTTGTAAGGGATGTGCTCTCCCAGCTGAGCTAATCGCCCTCTTCACTAGGAGCAATGAAATTCGGTAACCCTGTGCTTCATTGCGGAGTCGTATTATAGGCATGCGCCCAAATGTGTCAACGATTAATTTAATTAAAATTACTGCATGATTATAAAACCAACAAGCACTAAGATCGAGTTAAAACTTTGGGGCGTTTTTGTCGGATCGATCTACTCTTATTGTTTTAGTCAATATTACTACGCCAACTAAAGGGCTTTCGCTTTAAATTCTTGTCTACTATTTATATGGAAATGAAAACTCAGAAAAGATGGGGGTAGTGTGGATTTTGTGCTTTTTGATTAAGCAATAGATTGCTACACTACGCGGCAAAATTGAAATAGCCTTTTTAGGCACAAAATTTAAGGTATTTGTCCAAATGACAGTTAAGACTCGTTTTGCACCTAGCCCAACCGGTTTCCTACACGTTGGTGGTGCCCGTACAGCTCTATATTCTTGGTTACATGCACGTCATGCAAAAGGTGAATTCGTATTACGAATTGAAGACACTGACCTAGAACGCTCAACTCAAGAAGCGATTGATGCGATTATGGAAGGTATGGAATGGTTAGGTCTAACTTGGGATGAAGGCCCTTACTATCAGACTAAACGTTTTGATCGTTATAAAGAGTTAATTGCTAAGTTAGAAGACGAAGGCAAAGCCTATAAGTGTACTTGTTCCCGTGAGCGCTTAGATGCCCTTCGTGAAGAGCAGATGGCAAACGGTGAAAAACCTCAATACGATGGTAAATGTCGCGATCTTAATTTACAAGATATCGAAGGCGATTATGTAGTACGTTTTCGAAACCCAACGGAAGGTTCAGTAGTATTTGACGACTATGTTCGTGGTCGTATTGAATTCCAAAACACCGAGCTTGATGATCTTATTATCCTGCGTTCAGACGGTTCACCTACTTATAACTTCTGTGTAGTAGTCGACGATTGGGATATGGGTATTACCCAGGTGGTTCGTGGTGAAGACCATGTCAACAATACGCCTCGCCAAATTAACATCCTAAAAGCACTTGGCGCACCAGTACCAGAGTACGCTCACGTTGCGATGATTTTAGGTGACGACGGTGCCAAGCTTTCAAAGCGTCATGGTGCAGTAGGGGTTATGCAGTACCGTGATGATGGCTACTTACCAGAAGCACTACTTAACTACCTTGTGCGTTTAGGTTGGTCCCACGGCGATCAAGAGATCTTCTCTATTGAAGAAATGATTGAGCTATTTAAGTTAGGTGACATCAACAAAGCCGCTTCAGCATTTAATACTGAAAAGCTACTTTGGTTGAACCAACACTACATCAAAAACTCTGACCCTAAATATGTGGCTAAGCACCTTGAGTGGCACATGCAGGATCAAAATATCGATACCACTAACGGCCCAGCCTTAGAAGATATCGTTGTGGCACTATCAGAGCGTGCACAAACCCTAAAAGAATTAGCCGCTAGCAGCCGTTACTTCTATGAAGATTACCAAGAGTTTGATGCTGCTGCAGCTAAAAAGCACCTACGTCCAGTGGCAAAAGCACCACTTGAACTGGTACAAAGTAAACTTGCAGCCATCACGGATTGGACCGCTGAAAATATTCAAGCCGCTATTGCTGCAACGGCAGAAGAACTTGAACTAGGCATGGGTAAGGTGGGTATGCCATTGCGTGTTGCAGCCACTGGTGCAGGCCAGTCACCATCGCTAGATGTGACCTTGCTCCACATTGGACAATCAAGAAGTGTAGAAAGGATCAACAAAGCGGTTAATTTTATAGCAGATAGAGAAAATTCTTAAAAAACGGGTTGACTCTTTGGGCACTGCCCCCTAGAATGCGCTCCGCACTCAAGGACAACTTTTAAATAGGTTGACTTGAGTATGAAGGAACAGAAAGGGGGCTATAGCTCAGCTGGGAGAGCGCTTCGCTGGCAGCGAAGAGGTCCACGGTTCGATCCCGTGTAGCTCCACCACTTTCTGTTTTTTTCGTCTTTGCGTCCCCTTCGTCTAGAGGCCTAGGACACCGCCCTTTCACGGCGGTAACAGGGGTTCGAATCCCCTAGGGGACGCCACTAATTCAACTCGTGATACCGAGTCTAAACAGTATCAACTTAGTCCATGGGTCCCCTTCGTCTAGAGGCCTAGGACACCGCCCTTTCACGGCGGTAACAGGGGTTCGAATCCCCTAGGGGACGCCACTACTAACTAAAATTATAAAGTTTTGGGGCTATAGCTCAGCTGGGAGAGCGCTTCGCTGGCAGCGAAGAGGTCCACGGTTCGATCCCGTGTAGCTCCACCAATACTTCGGAAAAGCCGCTAACGTTTGTTAGCGGCTTTTTTCGTTTTATAGGATTTCATCCTATGATCTGATCTTTTTTCCATTCTGCTCTTTAGGTTTAACCGTTTTTAGCTGTTTTGTTCCTGTCACGTACTTGCAGGGCTGCCGGCAGCAGGTCAGGGGAAGCCAACAGCTTGTTACTTCAGGCATCCATGCCTTACGCCCTTCGGGTCTGCTAAAGCAGCTCAAAGTTGTTCCAGACAGCTTTGTCCCCGCACCCCCTGAGCCGCCCTTAACTTTGCTTAACCAGAATTTTCAATCGTCACTACGCTGACGGCGGATTATTCCAGGCATCCTGCCTTCCACCCTTCGGGCCAGCTAAAGCTGTTAAAATTTGTTCCAAACAAATGTTTCGCCTTCATTCGATACATCCTTGTACCTCACCCTACGGGCAGCTTCGCTGTGCAAATAGGCTATCCATGCCTATTTGTCCATGGCTCAAACTAACCTTAAAAGTCATCCATGACTTTTACAGCTATTCCTCAATCAAATTCTTCGCAAAGTGAAAGGGGAATTCTGAGTAGCAGGACGTAATTCGTATTTCTTTAACATCTATAGATAGCTTGTCTTCTACATTCTGAATTGTTAGTTTCAAGGGGATGGAGATCTTACTGGAATAGCTTGCAAGCTTAATACAATGAAAAATACGACTTTATCTGAATATGTGAAGCGACGGAGTGGGGTGGCGCTAGGTGGTAAAGGCGCCTTGTCTGCCATGCTTAAGCGATCTATGGGGGCTGGTAATTTCGGGGGCTTTTGGCGGTTTTGGAACCCGGTGTGGAGTTATTACCTGTCTAGGTTTGTTATGCGGCCGCTGGCGGTTGTGCTGCCAAATAGCTTAGCGATTCTGGTTACTTTTATGGTCAGTGGGGCATTGCACGATGTTGCGGTGTCTTTGATAAAATGGCAGCTAATTTTTGTTTGCACCCCTTGGTTTACACTGATGGGAATTACGGTGCTTTTAACCAGCAAGGTAAGCTACCTAAGCTATAACTTCCCTATAAGAGCCTGTATTAACTTTGGTTTTATTGCGTTGTGCTATTTTATTTCAGCCCAACTCCAGCGTATATAAATAGACGGATTATCAGGAAAAAATAACAGTTATCTTGATGATCCGTAATCTGAAAGTGCCATACAGCCTTAAAACTTAACCTGTTCGCCTTCATTTAAAATATACAAAGGTACATTTGGGTACATGGTTTTGGTATGCATTAATCTAAACAACGCAGAATGACTGCTGTGATCGCCCATTTTCCAACTGTTGTTACCATAGCCAAAGGGGATCATGACTTTACAGTTAAGTTCGGTAGCCGCTTGCAGCGAATCCTCTGGTGTTAAGTGCACATAGCGGTACCATTTAGAATATTGCTCGTGGTGATAAGAAGCGATAGGGATTAAACAGATATCCATATCGCCATAGCGTTTATGGATGTTTTTAAAATGCGGCGAGTAGCCAGTATCACCGGCAAAGAATAATTTTTTGCCTTGCTGCTCTATGATCCAGCCTCCCCATAGCACCTTATTATGATCCTCATATAGGTAGGGCACTTCAATCCGTGAGTTAAAGTGATGGGCGGGCACAAAATGTATCTTGGTATCTGCAATCTGATAATGACTGTACCAGCTCATATCAAAAATTTGGTAGCCACCATTATCAAAATGCTCGCTGGTGCCCATAGGCACAAAGTAGCGGGCTTGGTTGCCAATGTCGTTGATATCCCCCTTGTGAAAGTGGTCGTAATGCAGGTGGGAATACATTACGCCATCTAAAGCATCTATCTCAGCTTGGCTGGGCCAATTGCCAGGCTGACGGTTAAAGCCCTCGGTGAGTTTGAATGCCCAGTTTACTGGCCAATCAAACTGTTCTTTTACCGGATCAAATAAGAAACTCTGTTGACCCGCTTTAATATAAAAGCTGGCGTGGCCTAACCAACGCACACTAAAGGGAGTATCAAGCTGCGGCATTGTCTGCTGAGCCACAAACCGACAATTTTCTTGCTTAGCACGGCATTTAATTGCTGGCGTGTTTGGATAGCAGTTGTCAGTGCAGTTTTTGGGGTATTGTTGGTCACCTGAGAATAAGTTTTTATAGCGTTGCTTATCATCAGTTTTAGGTGACGCTGGCAGTACTTTAGAATTAATCACAGTGACTTGATTGCTACTGCAGGCACTTAGCATTACGCACAGCAGTAGAATAATAATACGCATAGGTTTGTCCATAAACTTTTATAGCTTCAGTATAAATAAATCTTTATAAGAATTATATGTCCTTGGTTAGTTTAGGATCTTTAAGCTTATGCTAAAATCGCTTTTTTGTTTGCTGAGCAGTAATCATGGCCGATCCCTTAAAAGGTTCCATCTTTTCTATTTTCATACGTTATGCCTTGCCCTCTGCGTTGGGTATGTTGGCGGTATCCTCTTCTGCGATTGTTGATGGCATTTTTGTCGGCAATTACATAGGTTCTGATGCCTTAGCGGCGGCGAATTTTTCCATGCCAGTGTTTACCTTTATTTTCGGCCTTAGCTTGATGATTTCAGTTGGCGGCTCGGTGATTGCGGGCAAACAAATTGGCGAGGGCAATCCTAAGGCGGCCACCCAAACCTTTATGGCGATTGTGGTTTCAACCCTAATGCTGACTTTGGGATTAGGCACCCTAAGCCTGATCTTTATGGATGGCTTGGTGACTATGCTGGGTGCTAAGGATAACAGCGCTGATTTACTTGGCCAATATTTAGATATTGTACTGTTGTTTAGCCCTGTTATTGGGCTTTCCACCGTGTTGATGTACTTCGTGCGGGTAGATAATAATCCCAATTTAATGGGGCTGGCCACGGTAGCCAGTGCCTTTACCAATATTGGCTTAGATTATGTGTTGATAGTGCTGTTAGAGCAGGGCATGTTTGGTGCGGCATTGGCAACCGGTATTAGCCAAGTAATAGCATTGCTAATCCTATTGGTGCACTTTAATCGTAAGCAAAGGGTGTTAGCGTTTGTGCGCCCTGTTAAGGTGTGGCACACCTTAAAAGCGTCTTGCTTTAATGGCGTGTCTGAATTCGGCAATGAAGTCTCGGCTGGTATTACCGCATTAATTTTTAACTGGGTACTGATGACTCGTATTGGCGTGGATGGCGTTGCGGCCTATGCGGTGATTAACTATTTATGTTTCATTGGTATTGTGCTGAGCTTTGGGATTAGTGACTCACTGCAGCCGATTATTTCTAAAAACTATGGCGCAGGCTATGCCGATAGGGTCACCAGCTTTATTAAGGTCGCTTGTATTAGTGCATTTAGCATTGGTTTAGGGGTGAGCGTGGCGTTAACCTTCTTCCCGCAGACGTTAATTGAATTGTTTTTAGATGAGGCCAGTGCCCAGTCAATCAGTATTGCTAATCAGTTTGCAGGGTATATTTGGCCGGCATTTTTGTTTAATGGCATCAATATTGTGTTGTCAGGCTATTTAACGGCGATGCACCAGCCCATTCCTTCAGCCGCTATTTCATTGCTTCGTAGCTTTATTTTACCGGCCAGTTTGTTGATTACCTTGCCATTATTGTTCGGCAACACGGGCATTTTTATGGTGCTAGCCATCACCGAGTTGTTAACCTTTGTCGTCGCGATTTGGTTGACCTTAAAGTTTTCACCAAGCAAGATTATGCAGAAATAAAAAACGGCCAGTCGATTGACTGGCCGTTTTTGTTTTAGATAATGTTAGTGCTTGTTAAATAAGGGCTACTTAACCTGAATCAGTTTACCGCTGTCGGTCACAAAGATAAGGTTATTGCTACTATCGACTAAGACATCACGCAGACGATCGTCCAGCTCTTTTAGGGCGATTTGTTGATGGTAATTGCCGTCGCTAGAAATCACCCGTAATTGTTTAAATTTCAGTGTAGTAGTGAGCAGTGATTGACTCCAAGGGCTGTCATCCTTGGCGCTATAGTGGGCCAGTGACGATGGCGCAATGGATGGTGTCCAGTTTATCTTAGGGTCAATCATACCCGGCAAACTGGTGTCATCGGTAATGGTGGTGAAGTTATAATTCACCCCATAGGTCGCTTTTGGCCAACCATAGTTGTTACCCGCTTCAATAATGTTTAGTTCATCGCCACCCCTTGGGCCATGCTCATTGGCATAAAGGGTATTGGTTTGTTTATCAAAGATTAAGCCTTGAGGGTTGCGATGCCCATAGCTGTAAATAGCATCACTAAATGGTGTCTTGCCAATAAAAGGGTTGTCTTTAGGGATGCTACCGTCGCTCTTAATGCGGATGATTTTTCCTAAATGACTATCAAGTTGTTGGGCATCTTCCATATGGAGATAAGCATCGCCTACTGGCATCACTAGGGTGTCGTTATTTAAAAACTCAATGCGACCGCCATAATGGTAGCTGCCTTTTTTAAGGGGCATGGCCTTAAACAGTTTTTCAACGTTAATCAGTGCGGTTTGCTGTTTATTTAGCTGGGCTCGAATAAGTTGGGTGCCATTGTTGTCTTGATTGCCCGCAGCAAAGCTAAAATATAGCCAGCCATTGTCCGCGTAATTGGGATCTAAGCTGACATCAAGCAGACCACCTTGCCCCTGATCAAAGACGCTTACAGGGAAAACGATAGGTGCGGATAATTTACCATCATTAAATAGTCTGATTTGGCCGCTTCTTTCAGTAATGATGTATTGTTCAGGGCTCAGTTCGGCTACGGCCCAGGGTCTATCAAGATCAGTGGCTAGAGTAATGACTTGGTATTTACTCGTAGCAATTTGTGGTAACTCGGTTCCGGCTTGGCTAGCACAGCCAGAAATAATTGCTGATGCGGCGAATACTTTGAAGTATTTCATAATTTAGTTCCATTAAAAAATAGCTGATTTAAACTTGATACTAAGATAATACAAAACTCTATAATTTAATTTGTTAAAATTAAAAATTATTTTTTATCGCGAATATATTCAATGACAAACGAGCCTAATAATCACCAATATTGGATGCAATATGCCATCGAAGAGGCTGCCAAGGCAGAAGCTTTAGGGGAGGTTCCGGTTGGTGCTGTATTAGTAAAAGATAATCAAATTATTGCTTCAGCTCATAACTTATCGATTGCTGCCCATGATGCTTGTGGGCATGCTGAAATTCGTTGCATACAAAGTGCTGGTGAAAAAATTCAGAATTACCGTATAGGGGGCACCTTGTATGTGACCTTAGAGCCATGCCCAATGTGTGCTGGAGCACTGGTTCATGCAAGAGTTGAAAAGGTGGTTTTTGGCGCTAAAGATTTGAAAACAGGTGCTGCCGGTTCGGTGATGAATCTATTACAACATCCTAATTTGAATCATCAATTAGCGGTCGAGCAGGGGGTGCTCGCGGATGAATGCGCCGAGCAGATCAGCAATTTTTTTAAGCGCCGCCGTGCCGAAAAGAAGGCATTAAAGTTGGCGCAAAAAGCCAATCAGCAATAACGACTAAAGCTCACTATGGGCAATGCCTATGTGCTGGAATTGTCTGAACATTTTTTGTCTGTGCAGAACTCTTTTGTGGGTGACTTTTCGGTGTGTGCGTCTTCGGCTCATCGCTTGTTGCCTTAATGTTCTTCTTTTCATTTTTGATTTCCTTATTCAGGGCTAAGTACAACAGTTTTAGGTGACATAATTATTACATTATCAGAAGCATACAAGTCTTTTAAAGGTTCATCTGTTAACAAGCTAAGGGTATCGTAATAGCGGCGTATGTTTTCTACATAATGAACAGCCTCTTTACCTCTAGCAAAACCATGACGTGTATAGTCATAATATCCAGGTTGATGAAGCAGTGGCAAGACCGTTTTTACGTCTTTCCAAGCACTGGGATCTAAGCCTTTAGATTGCGCAATTTTACGGGCGTCTTCCACATGGCCATAACCAATATTATAAGAGGCAAGCGCAAACCAGAGCCTTTCATGGGATGGGATAGATTTAGGCAAATTAGCAACGAGGTGATTGATGTATTGAGCGCCACCTCGAATCGATTGCTCCGCATCAAGGCGGTTGTCAACGCCGAGTTGTTTTGCCGTTGGGCGGGTTAGCATCATCATACCACGCACACCCGTATATGAGCGTGCTTTGGGGTTCCAATGGGATTCTTGATAGCTGATCGCCGCCAACATTTTCCAGTCAATATTAGCGGAATATTTTTTAAACCATGGTTGATATTTAGCTAATTTAGTATTTGCAGCACGAATAAATGCTCGAGTATCAACGTAATCAAAGCTACTGGTATGGCCAAAATATTTTTCTTGTAGATGCTCCATTTGACCAGTTTGGTGCGCGTGATTAAAAAAGTCCAGTAGGTGACTCAACAGATTTGGATCACTATTGTCAGCTAGCATCCAACCAATACTTTGTTGTTTTTTAAGCGTAAATGCTGCTCTTAATGTGGGTAAATATCTTTGCATTAGCGCAAGGTTAGCGCTGTCGGTTATGGTATAGCTAATTTCGCCCTTTGCCACTTTCACTAATAATGCTGCCGGGGTTGAATTGACCGTATTCCAAGTTACCTTTTGAGTTTGTGAGCTAAGAAGTTCTCCATAGAAAGACGATTTCGCTATGGTTAATTTATCATCAAGCTGATTTAGGTTGGCAGGCTTTTTAAATTGACGATTGTAAACCACAACATGGTCACTTTGGTACAAAGTTGGACCAGAAATTAAATTCGGGGTGTTAGCCAAGCTTTTTGGTATATTTGCAGCAATGATATCTACACTGCCATTGCGAGCGGCCGTTAATAGCGAATCGGTGTTAGGAAATGTAATAAACTCTATGTGCTGATCAAGAAAGTTGGCAAATTGGGTTGCTAACTCATAATCAAAGCCAATAATACGGTTTTCTGATGGATAATAAGAACTTGGGCTAATCAGAGTGCCAATTTTGAGAGTGCTAGCTTTAGAAGGCTCGGCAGGGCTAATACTGATAAGTAAGGTGCTAAAAAAATACAAGGTGACTGCATATATTGAGCTTTTCAAGTGTCCACCTTATACATTAAGAAATAAATATGCTTAAAGTATAGACACTATTAAAAATATTACCGTGCAATAGATCACAGCTTAAAAAATAGCCAGATTGAAAAATATTCACCTTAACAAGAAACTGCTTTGATATTAATGCTCTTTTAAATCAGTTGGTTAATGATAATTTGGGAAAACCTACTGATTAAGGTGTAGGTGAAGTTCATTTCAATTAAAACTATAATATGCGCGAATTCTACAACCCGTGACACTATTAATATAAAAGGCTACTCAACGTGTTTGAAATCCTTCGCGGCGCCCCTGCTTTGTCTGAATTCCGCCTAGCAAAGCTACAATCTCAATGCCAATCGGCAGCGATCCCTGCAACTTCAATTTATGCTGAATATGTTCACTTCGCCCATTTGAGCGACAGTTTGAACGATGATGAACTAGCAAAATTAGAAAAACTATTAACCTATGGTCCTGCCCTTAATCAGCAGCAACCTAGTGGCAAATTACTGCTGGTAACCCCTAGATTTGGCACCATTTCGCCATGGTCTTCTAAGGCCAGCGATATTGCCCATAATTGTGGCTTAAACAAAGTTAATCGTTTAGAGCGTGGTATTGCTTACTACGTAGAAGGCGAACTAACCGCTGCACAAGTACAAGCGTTAACTGCACTTATTCATGATCGCATGATGGAAGTGGTGCTTGAAGATATGAGCCAAGCTGAGGCGTTATTTGCTTCGAGTGAGCCTAAAGCACTGACCAGTGTCGATATCCTTGGTCAGGGCCGCAGCGCATTAGAAGTGGCAAACACTGAATTAGGTTTAGCCCTTGCTAATGATGAGATTGATTACTTAGTAGAGAACTTCACGCGCTTAGGTCGTAACCCCAACGACATTGAATTAATGATGTTTGCTCAAGCGAACTCTGAGCATTGTCGTCATAAGATTTTTAACGCTGACTGGACCATCGATGGTGAGAAGCAGCCTAAATCATTATTTAAAATGATTAAGAACACCTTCGAACATACCCCAGATCACGTATTATCAGCGTATAAAGATAATGCAGCAGTATTTGAAGGTTCAAAAGCCGGTCGTTTCTTCGCGGACAGCCATGACGGTCAATACCGTTACCACAACGAAGACATTCACGTACTGATTAAAGTAGAAACCCATAACCACCCAACCGCGATTAGTCCATACCCAGGCGCGGCCACCGGCAGTGGTGGTGAAATTCGTGATGAAGGTGCTACTGGTCGTGGTTCTAAGCCAAAGGCAGGCCTAACCGGCTTCACCGTGTCTAACTTAAATATTCCAGGGTTCGAGCAACCATGGGAAAAAGCCTATGGTAAGCCTGACCGCATTGTTACCCCGTTAGAAATTATGCTTGAAGGCCCTCTGGGCGGTGCAGCATTTAACAATGAATTTGGTCGTCCGGCACTGTTAGGTTACTTCCGTACTTACGAGCAAGAAGTGAACAGCTTTAATGGCACTGAAGTCCGTGGTTACCACAAACCAATTATGTTGGCTGGCGGCTTAGGTAATATCCGCGCTGAGCACGTACAAAAGGGCGAAATTGTGGTTGGCGCTAAGCTCATCGTACTTGGTGGCCCTGCTATGAATATTGGCCTTGGTGGCGGTGCCGCGTCATCAGTTGCCTCTGGTGAGTCTTCTGAAAACTTAGATTTTGCCTCTGTGCAGCGTGAAAACCCTGAAATCGAGCGTCGTTGTCAGGAAGTGATCGACCGTTGTTGGCAGCTTGGTGAAAATAACCCTATTGCCTTTATTCACGATGTCGGCGCAGGCGGTTTATCTAACGCCTTCCCAGAGTTAGTGGATGACGGTGGCCGTGGTGGTAACTTTGAGCTACGCCAAGTGCCAAACGATGAGCTGTCAATGAGCCCATTAGAGGTGTGGTGTAACGAATCCCAAGAACGTTATGTTATGGCGGTATCACCGGAAAACCTAGAGACCTTTGCGGCGATTTGTGAGCGTGAGCGTGCACCATTTGCGGTAGTGGGTGAAGCTATTGAAGAGCGTCATCTAACCCTAACCGATAAGCATTTTGATAATAAGCCAATCGATATGCCGATGGATGTGTTACTGGGTAAAGCCCCTAAAATGCACAAAGAGGCAACCACGTTAACGGCTGCAGGTTCCAATTTTGATACCAGCAAGGTTGACCTAAAAGATGCCATTGAGCGCATTTTACGTCTGCCAGCGGTCGCTGAAAAAACCTTCCTAGTGACCATTGGCGACCGTTCGGTAACCGGCCTAGTGGCGCGCGACCAAATGGTTGGCCCTTGGCAAATTCCTGTGGCGGATTGTGCGGTAACCGCAGCAAGTTTTGATACTTACCACGGTGAAGCCATGTCGATGGGTGAGCGTACGCCATCGGCACTGCTTAACCATGGTGCTTCTGCCCGTATGGCGGTGGCCGAATCGTTAACTAACATCGCTGGTACCCATATTGGTGAGTTAAAACGCGTTAAACTATCGGCGAACTGGATGGCCGCATCGGGTCACCCAGGTGAAGATGCTGGTCTTTACGAAGCGGTGAAAGCCGTGGGTGAAGAGCTGTGTCCTGCACTGGATATCACTATTCCAGTGGGTAAAGATTCGATGTCGATGAAGACGGCATGGAATGACGGTGAAGATAAAACCGTGACCTCACCACTATCACTGGTGATCACGGCGTTTGCCCGCGTAGAAGATGTGCGCGACACCGTCACCCCAGAGTTAAAGCTGGACAAGGGCGAGACCCGTCTTTTTGCTATCGACCTTGGTGAAAACCAAAACCGTATGGGCGCATCGGCACTGGCTCAGGTTTATAACGAACTAGGTCAAACGCCGGCTGATCTTGACCGTCCCGAACTACTATCAGGCTTCTTCAATGCCATGCAGCAGCTAGTGGCAAGCAAAACCCTATTGGCTTACCACGACCGCTCTGACGGTGGTTTATACACCACGCTAGTGGAAATGGCATTCTGTGCTAAAGCTGGCTTAAACATTGATTTAGCGGGTTTACAAGGGAGCGATATCGAGCGTCTATTTAACGAAGAGTTAGGTGGCGTGATCCAGGTTAAAAGCAGCGATGTTGAAGCTGTTAAAGCGGCGTTTAACAGTGCCGGCATTGGCCATTGCTTGACCGATATTGGTAGCGTTAATGATTCAGACACTATCGCCATCGTTGATGGTGAGCGTGCAGTATCAACCGAATCTCGCACCCGTCTGCGTGGTATTTGGGCTGAGACCACCCACCAAATTCAGTCACTGCGTGATAACCCAGAATGTGCCAAGCAAGAGCTTGCCAACAAGCTGTCAGACGATAAAGGTCTAGTAGCAGAGTTAAGCTTTGACGTCCATGAAGATGTGGCAGCACCATACATTGCTAAAGGTGCAGCTCCTAAGATTGCTATTTTACGTGAGCAGGGTGTGAACTCCCATGTAGAAATGGCCGCAGCATTCAGTCGTGCCGGCTTCGACGCCATCGATGTGCATATGTCTGACATCTTAGCAGGTCGTCTAACCCTAGAAGAAATGCAAGCGCTTGTGGCTTGTGGTGGCTTCTCTTACGGTGACGTATTAGGCGCAGGTGAGGGTTGGGCGAAATCAATCCTATTTAACGAGCGTGCTAAAGAGCAATTTGCCCAGTTCTTTGAGCGTGACAACACCCTGTCATTAGGTGTGTGTAACGGTTGTCAGATGATGTCGAATCTGAAAAGTCTGATCCCAGGTACTGAGCACTGGCCGCACTTTGTACGTAACCATTCTGAGCGTTTTGAAGCACGCTTTAGCTTGGTGGAAGTACAAAAGTCTAACTCGGCGTTCTTCGAAGGCATGGCTGGTTCGAAAATGGCGATTGCCGTATCCCATGGTGAAGGCCGCGCCGAATTTGCTAATGATGCTGCGCTGCAAACCGCAGAAGCCTCAGGCACCATTGGTCTGCGTTATGTGAATGCCCAAGGTGAAGTCCAGTCACAATACCCGGCTAACCCAAATGGTTCGCCAAATGGTATTACTGCCATTAGTTCATTAGATGGTCGTGCGACTATTATGATGCCGCATCCAGAGCGTGTGTTTAGGACAGTGGCGAACTCGTGGCATCCGGAGGATTGGGGTGAAGATAGTCCTTGGATGAGGATGTTCAGAAACGCCCGAACCAAATTCTAATGCGCCTAGTTTGACCTAACTGCGTTAACTGCAAAAGCCGACTCGAGTCACTTAGTAAACTAAGCTCCCCGGGCTCGGCTTTTTTGTTGCCTTGTTATGCCTGCCTAGGCTTTTTAGAATGCTTTTAGTTTTACTGCGTTTGCATCGTGATAACTGCGTTGCTTTAAAAATCGACCCGAGTCATTTAGGCAAGCTAAACTCCCCGGGCTCGATTTTGAAAGCGCCTTGTTCTCACTTCGCA
This sequence comes from Paraferrimonas sp. SM1919, assembly GCF_010993985.1. GTDB lineage: Bacteria > Pseudomonadota > Gammaproteobacteria > Enterobacterales > Shewanellaceae > SM1919. The sequence goes on from NZ_WINH01000002.1 coordinate 55,591, forward strand.
AGCCTTGTAAAAATGCGTTAAGTTATAAGCCGAGTTAGTTTTCTAACTCGGCTTTTTTATATTTAAATGTTAAGTTTATGTAGTTAGTACATTTTTTAAAAGGATTTTAATTATGAGCGCTTGGTTAGATGCTAAGTCTAATAGCTTCGATGGATACTGGAATGAATTAAAAACTATTGTTTCTAATCTTGAAGAAGATTCAATGAATGTTAGTGAAGTTAGTTATGTTCTTCGCTGTAAAAAAGTGGTTGCTTACCTTGATGCAATAATTGATAGCTGCGATCCTGAGTTGATGAATAAAGATGTATGGGGGAATGCTGAAAAACAGTGCAACCCATGCATAAATAACCTAAATGCTTATATAAGTCAGGGTGATGAGCGCTATTTAGTTACTGCAAATAATCATTTAGATATTTTATTAAACTACTTTAAACCATCTGTAATGTATAAAGGAACTCAAGCAACGGCTGCAGCGGCAAGCTTTAGGCATTATAGGGAAGCTGTTGACAAGTTGATTCCAAAAGTTACGAAATACTCGGAAGCCGTTAGTAATTTAGAGTCAGAATTGGAAGTCTTCAAGTCTAACGCTGAAGCTAAATATAATGCTCTTGAAGTTTATTATGACAAGGCATTTGAGGGAACCGACGAAGAGCCTGCGCTTGAAGAGCAAATCGATGACTTGAAGCTGAAGTCAGAATCATTGGTTGAAGAATTAGAAGATTACTCAGCTAAGTTGTTGATTAAATATAATAGTAGTGACTCTATTGAAAGTGATGTCGAGCAGTACGTTGACAGTATTAAAGAGGTTAGCTCAACAATTGATAAAACTCTGAAGAGTATTGATGAAAAAGTTGGTGAGTTAGAAGTACTTTACAACACTATTATGGGTAGTGTGGAGGAAGATAGCGAGGTAGTAGATGAGGAAGGTATATTAGGCTTAAAAGCTGAATTAATTAGCGCTAAAAATGAACTAGAGTTAAAAAAGAATGAACATGAGCAGTACTTTGCAGAAGTAGAATCTAAAATTAATGATGTTCTTCCTAGAGGCACAGCAGCAGGATTAAGTCAGGCCTATGAAAGATTGCAAAATAAAACTTCAAGGCAAGTTGTGTTTTATAATTTTGTGGTTTTTATAGGCATTACTTTACTGTCAATTTCTGGCTTTCTGACTGTGACAGAAGTTCCTGTTCATGCCATTGATAATGTCAGCAGTCAGTTAGAAAGTAATAGCAAAAAAGATATTTTGGTTGAACTTACTGGTCGTAGTTTAATTAGTTTTGAATCTCCATCAGCGTTATTGGGAACTATATTTCAAAGATTACCTTTATCAGTCCCAGCATTTTTGCTTTTACTTTTCTCTTTGAAAAGGAGAGCAGAAAACTTCAGATTAAATCAAGAGTATGCTCATAAAAGGGCTGTAGCACAGTCATATGTAGGCTTCATGAAAGAAATATCTGAAATGACAGACCTTAACAGTGAGCTTAGGAACAAGCTAATGAGTGTTACGATAGATGCTATTTCTAAGAATGCAGCAGAAACACTCTCTAAAAAAGACTCGAACAATGAAACTGTAAAACCAACTAAAGAAGCAGTTGCAATGGTTAATGATGTTGTCAAAGCTCTAAAGGTTTCATCAAAGTAAGTTGGCTCTTACTAGGCAGGCAGAGAAGGAATCTCGATGAACAAGGTAGTTTTGGTGACAGGTGGTGGTCGTGGGATTGGTGCGGCGACGGCTATGTTGTTGGCGGCAGAGGGGTATACTGTGGCGGTCAACTTTGTGCGTGATAGGGCTTCGGCTGAGGGTGTGGTTGCTGCGATAGTTGCAGCGGGTGGCGTTGCCAAGGCATTTCAGGCGGATGTGGCTGATGAGCAGCAGGTTGCTGGGTTATTTACAGCGGTGCAAGCTGAGTTTGGGCTGGTGACCCATTTAGTTAATAACGCAGGGGTGTTGGCGGAGCAAATGCCGCTAAAAGACATGTCTTTTGAACGCTTTAATCGAGTCGTTTCCACCAATATTAATAGCGCATTTCTTTGTTGCCGAGCTTATCTTAATCAAGCTGAAACTTTGAGCTTAAATGGTGGCGCAATTGTAAATGTGTCATCTGCCGCAGCGAAAAGTGGTTCGCCCTTTGAATATGTGGATTATGCTGCTTCTAAAGGGGCAATTGATACTTTAACCCGTGGTTTAGCGTTGGAGTTGGCTGAGCAGGGCATTAGAGTTAACGGCGTGCGTCCTGGTTTTATTGATACCGATATGCACAGTGATGGTGGTGAGCCGGATAGAGTCGCAAGGCTCGCGGACTCCATCCCGCTTAAGCGCGGTGGTGAAGCTTTAGAGGTGGCAGAGGCCATCGCTTGGTTACTTAGCGGTAAAGCCTCTTTTACTACTGGTAGCTTTATAGATGTTGCTGGTGGTAAGTAACAGTCTATAGGCTCATATTTCTTTCAAAGTGGAAAATGTTAGCATCAGGTTTTAGCGTGTACAATTGTGCTTGGCGCTTTCCCGTGGCTACTTTGCTGTCAGTCTCCGTAAACATTTCACTTTTTTCAATTCTTCGTATCAATGACTTGCGCTGAACTTCTTTACCGATAATTGCTTCAATCACTTGTTTTAATTGCGATATAGTGAAAAGTTCAGGCAAGCAGAAAACAGGTAACATGGAATAGAGGGCTTTCTGTTGCAGTCTTTCATAAGCGGTTTTTATAATCAGTTTATGATCAAAGGCCATATCTAAATGTTCAATATCGTCATAATCAATCCATTCGGCATCATGAACGGTTTCCACATGGGTTGAGGTTTGCTGATGGGCAATCAGTGCAAAATAAGCAACAGTGATAGCAAAGCCCCTTGGATCTCTATTGGCGCCTGAAAATGTTTGTAGCTGCTCTAAGTAATTAGGGTGAATACCCGCCTTGGCCGCAAGTTTTCTAGAGGCCGTATCTTCAGTGGTGCTATCGATGGCTGGATCAACAAAGCCCCCGGGCAAAGACCAGCTATCAATAAATGGCTCAATCGATCGCTGTACCAGTAACACCTTCAAATTATCTTCTACTACCGTAAACAGTACGCTGTCTACGGTTACTAAGGGCTGAATATATTCTGGCATGGGATCTTCTATTTATGTCTTTAGGACAATTATTTTACCTAACCGCAAAAAAAGATCAAAAAAATACTTTACAAAAGTGTCTTTGTGACATATTTTAAAAGTGTCACTGAGACATTTTATTAAAGGAGAAATAAATGTTAGGTATTAAATTCTACAAAGCAGACCCATCCACTTATGTAATGTTGTTTAAAAATGGCGAAGTTAAATTGCAAGGAAGAGGAACCAGTTTTTACTACTTCGCTCCAAGTTCATCTTTAGTTGCGATACCGTTAAGTTCCAAGGAAAAGCCTTTCGTATTTAGAATGAAAACCAACGATTACCAAGATGTAACGGTTCAAGGGCAGATTACATTTCGAATTGAAAATCCAGAACTTGCCTCGCAAATGATCAATTTTACATTGGATGACGCTGGTCATTACCTGTCGGAAGAGCCAGAAAAACTGGAAGATCGAATCATGCGTAACGTTCAAGTGGTTGTTCGAAATTCCATAGAGGAAATGGCTTTAGGGGCAGCATTGAATAGTGCCAAAATTTTAACTCAAACACTCAAAAATGAGTTACCTAATCAGTCTTCTTTGAAGCAGTTAGGAATTGAAATTACAGAAATTTCCCTAACAGCAATTACGCCTACTCCTGAAACCGCAAAAGCGCTTGAAGCAGAAGTGAGGGAATCATTACTTAAAGATGCTGATAATGCAATTTATGCCAGACGTTTATCAAGTATCGAACAAGAAAAACAAGTTCGAGAAGAGGAGTTAGAAACAGAAAAAGCCATTGCTAAAAAACAACAAGATCTTGAAAAGCAGGTTCTGCAAGCTAAGCGTGAAAAGATGCAACAGCAATATGAAATGGACCAAGAAAAACTGGAAGCCAGCACAGAAAATGAGCGTTTAAGAGCCAAGTTAGTGGATCTAGAGAATATTAATAATAAGGCTAAAGCTGACACTAAGGCTTATGAAATTGAAACACAGTTAGCCGCATTTAATACTATCGATTCAGATCGCTTAAAAGTGATGTCGATGGGGGGGGCAAAACCAGAATTACTGATTGCTCAGGCTATTGAGAATTTAACTCAAGGGGAAAACAAAATTGGAAACTTGAATCTATCACCTGATTTATTGCAATCCTTAATGAAATAGGGCCTGGTCATGATTACAGATCGAAAAATAGTACTTATCTATAGGAAAACTCGGCTGGTAGAACTTAAAGAGAAATATTGTACTTTAGGGCAGGCTAAATTTTATTTAGAACATTTAGGTGAATCAATCGAGTCCTACCAAGACGAGCATGATCGATTTGAAGCGGTATTAAAAAAATTGAGCAATGATTTTAGCAAGCTCGCAAGGGTGCAATTATTAGAGCGCAGTTTTTTACCAACTTACAAGTTTAGTCATGATGACTTAGTGGTTGTGGTTGGTCAGGATGGTTTAGTTGCCAATACCATGAAGTATCTAAATGGCCAGGCAATTGTCGCAGTTAATCCTTTGCCTGACTTATTTGATGGCGTTTTGCTTCCATTTTTGGCTTCTGATGCTAATTCAATTTTGATGGAATTGCTGATGAGCACAGTTAAGTTGAGTGACATAACTTTAGCAGAGGTGAATACTAATCTTGGTCAATCATTATTATCAGTTAATGATATTTTTATCGGGCCCAAAAGTCATACTTCGGCTAGATATAAAATAGCGATTGATAATAGCAGTGAGGAGCAAAGTTCCTCAGGGATTATAGTCTCTACCGGATTAGGTTCGACTGGCTGGTTTAAAAGTATCTTGGCGGGTGCGAGCGGTATTGCTGGAAGGCAAGTGCGCTCAAAATTAAGCAATGGATTCAAATGGAATAGCCCATATCTGTATTACTCAGTAAGAGAGCCCTTTCCATCTTCAGTGACTTCATGCAAAAAAATTTTTGGAAAAGTGAATAAAGGCAAAGAACTTATTTTAACTTCAAGAATGGCAGAAAATGGGGTTATTTTCTCTGATGGTATTGAGTCTGACAGTATTGAGTTTAATGCAGGAACAACGGCAATTATTAAAGTAAGTTCAAAAGTTGGTTTACTGGTTACAGGTTAAAACTAATTGAGCCGAGCGTGTCCTAGCTCGGCTTCGTGTTTTATAACCCTAAATACTGCTTCAGTAGTTGTTTATACACATCCACGCTTTGGGCGCCGGGTAGGTCTTGTTTCATATTGAACGCTAGGGTGGGTAGCGAGTTGACCCCGAGGTTTTTCCACTTGGCTTCTTCAGCATTAAACTCTGATTTGGCATCATCACAATTGATAAAGGTTAGGGCGACTTCGGCAGGTAAGTCCAAATCTTGGGCGATGTTTGCCAGAGTATCAAGGTTGGAGAGGTCTTGCAGGTTGCTAAAGTTAGCGCTTATCAATGCCAGCTTGGGCAAGATTATTGCGGGCATTGATGCTGTCTATTTAACATATAGAGTAAGTATGGAAGGGAAACTCTGCCTAATTTATTAGGCTTGAATGTTGATTTTCAAGTGTGCGTGTCGTGGTTTAATTGTTGAAAGGTTGGCACTAACAACCACTAATCCTATTGCAACCTTAAAGTGATGGTGTCACTGCGGGCACATTTTCCAAATTTGGATAAGTTTATTAAAGATTTGTAAAGCCTTTGGTCAAGTGAAGTTCACCTTCTATAAGATGAATTACCAAAAATAATAATAATTTAAGGTGATTCATGTTTGTTAAAATGCGTGACTTGAGCTTAATCGGCTTAATTTCAGTTAATTTGATTGCCTGTTCTGAAGTCGATACTAATAGCAGCAAAATTGATACCACAAACCCACCTATTACTGGTACAAATAATGTTGCTCCAGTTGCGGTAATTAGTTATCAAGTTGATAGCCTCGATTTAATTGAATTGGGACAAAGCTTAGATTTGTCAGCGGCAACGAGCACGGATACTGACGGTGATAGCTTAACTTATCGTTGGACACTGTTAGCAAAGCCAAGCTCATCAGAGTTAGTGCTTCAAGATAGTCTTGATAGTATTAGTGTTCACTTTGACGTAAGTGGTGAATATGTACTGCAACTTATTGTCAATGATGGCCAAGTGGATTCTGAGCCACAACAAATTAACGTTTTAGTTAAAGAGCAAGCCATCGTTGAGGAAGTGCCCGCTTCTGGCACGGACGGTGGTACTGACACCGGCATGGACGGCGGTACTGACACCGGCACGGACGGCGGTACTGACACCGGCACGGACGGCGGTGCTGACACCGGCACTGACGGCGGTGCTGACACCGGCACTGACGGCGGTACTGACGGCGGCACGGACAGCGGCATGGACGGCGGTACTGACACCGGCACGGACGGCGGCACAGACACCGGCACGGACGGCGGCACAGACACCGGCACTGGCGGCGGTGTAGATGGTGGTACTGATACAGGTACTGATACCGAGCCAGAAGCAACCGAAAACTTTGGTTTACAGCATGTGTTTGCTGATTACTTTGATATTACTCCAGCTGATTCACAAGTGACCGGAAAGTTACAATTGGCTTTAAACCGATGCAGCACTTTTGCTAATAGTTACTATCGTAGCTCCCCTGATTGTGAGAACTTTTCCCATACGGATTATTTATTTAAAATTGTGGATGGACAAAATCCCAATAAGTTTGAATTAGTGAATAGTTATGATAATCAAAGGCTAGAGGGGGTGTTAAGGGTTAAGGCTGGTGAAAGTTTAACCTTGAATGATGATGTCGCGGGCTTAACAATCGAATTATACCAAGCTTCCCAGTTAATCAGCCGTTTTGAAATTGACATTGCTGTTGTCGCTCAAACTCAACAACAACAGTATATGCAAAAGTTGACCCTTTTTGCTGAGGGCGAAAGCAGAATGTGGGGACGTCGCGAGACCACTTGGGGAAGCCCTGAGCTTGAGCAAGTGTTAACCCAGATCGAAACCAATAATGGTGTATTTGACGATCTCGGGGTTTATCAAATCACTTCTGCACAGCAATTTCTTGGCCGAGAAGACAAGCTAAACTCTGATGATTTACAAGAAGCTGCGAAAAGGATTGGTGGTTTGGCTTATGCGTTTCGGGAACTATCTGAGTCACAAAAAGCCGATGCGGCCAGCGGTAAACGTATTCTTGAAGGGATAATTCTTGCGTTTAATGCTTACGCAAAATTGATTCCTGTTGATAGATGGGATGATATCGGTGACGGTTTTGGAGGGTTGGATCATAGCGATCGCACCCATCAATGGCGTTTCAGCGATCCGATTTCATTAGCTGTTATTTATGCTCAGCCCTATGCTATGGAGTTGGCAACAGGCAATTCAGCATTAAAGGCGCACGCTCAAGCATTCCAGCAACATTTATATGTTTTTTCTCAAATTAATTTTGCTCTTCCCTATGCCGATCGATATGACATTATTTATCAGCCAGGAATAGATTTAAAAAGGCGTTATTATTTAGAGGACGCTTTAAGTCAATCTTCTGGAGCTTGGTCTGACGCTAACCGCCATCATCGGATTCGAGCTTGGGCTACTATGACCGGGATTTGGCACGATTATAACCGACCGCTTACCGATAAGCAGTGGTGGTACAGTGATTATGAGCCAATGGCTGCCGAAGCGACCACTATCTTTAATCAATGGCAGCCCTCTGGAGCATTTAAAGACTTACAGACTTGGTTAAATACCAACACCGTTAAGGGCAAAACTTTTGCGAATGGTGGGATTTTCCCCGATGGCACGATTTCGCATCATACCGGCACTCGTCAAGATCTGGCGATGTTTGCCTATGGCTATGAGTGGATGGCAACAACCCCAATAGAAGTGGCTGAGTTGTTAAAAGGGACGCCATGGGCGATGAACAGTGACACTTTAGAGTTCAGTAGTGAGTTCATGCTTAAGGCTGTGGCACCGTTAATTTATGCAGGTGGTCATGATTATCAAACCACTGGTCGCAGCCACTTTAGTACTAATGTGGATATTTTTGCCCAAGATAAAATCATTCCGAGCATTGATCATATCCTCGCGGTGAAAGAAGAGAGTACCGAGTTGGCAAGTGAACAGCCATTGATAGATTTCCAACAAAGCCTAAAGGACGGCAGTTATCAAAATAGCGGTAACTTTGCTTACTGGTTTAGTAGCTTCATGGCCCATAGGCGCGGTGGCGGCTCAGAGCAACCCTGGTATGCTTCTTTCTCTCAGCAATCTTTGCGTAATCGCGGCGCTGAAAGCTTTGGCGGTGATCCGGGCTTTCATAACGGCAGTGGTGTTTTGCAAGTTAAAGTTGAAGGAGATGAATACTCCGCTGCAAGGTTCAATTTTGATTGGCATATTCAACCAGGCATTACCGAAGAGTGGCGCAGTGATATTTTACCTATGCAATCATTTTATGTTGGTGAGAATATAGGATTAAGCACCGAGGTTTTTGCTGGGACTGTTTCAGATTTACGAAACGGCATTGCGGCGATGAGTTATTCCACTAAAGCGGATTACGCTTCTGCAAAAGCGGATAAAATGGCTTTCTTTAGTGATAGTGGCGTTTTAGCGGTAGGAGACAATGTACAAAGGGATTTGAATAAAACCAAAACCAAATATCAATCCACAGGTCAGTATCCGATTGTTACTAGTGTTGATCAAACAAAGTGGTCTACAGACATTAGTCTATCGACTCAAGCCGCAGTGATTAGTGGCTCATTAACAAGTATTAATCAGCAAATTAGTTTTAGCGATCCTATTTGGTTACATCAGGGGAAAAAAGGTTATGTTGTATGGCCTAACCGTGATGTTAGCCAACTGACAATTGTTGGTGGTGACAGTTTAAACCTTTCTAAGGGAGCCGGTAACGCCACCAAAGCAGTGGCATTTGTTCTGGATCATGGTTTAAATACCCTTGCCAAGGGCTATCAATATATGATTTTCCCCAATGTGACGGCTGCTGAAATGCCACAAATTATGGCTCAAGCAATTAACCAAGATGTGCAAATTGCTGATGGTATGTATGGCGTGTATTGGCAAGACCAACAGTTATATCAAGGAGTGTTCTATCAAGCTGGAACAATAAATTTTGCTGATGGTGTCACACTGACGGTAGATAAACCAGCGTTGGTACAGTTGACAGATCAAGGGGACAGTTGGTTGTTAGCGATAAGCGACCCTACTCACCATAGTCAAGCAGTAGACCCTGATAGCCGCAGTAACTTTGATGCTCCTTTAAAAGTGGGGGAAAATCGGATCCAGCTGCAAATTAACCAATCTTTACAAACGGGCACTTATAATTATGATACACAGGGTTATGAGCGCATATATTTTGCCAAGCAAGATGTTGAAGTAACTAATAATCACAGCGGAACTTTAATTGAAGTCAATCTGCCTGATGATACCGACCAACAAACTTATAACTATGCCGAGCAAGCATACTCTGGTATGAGTGCTGTGGTTTCTATCTCTAAAAACTAAAAGGAGTTTATTATGTTAAGAATTATATTGATAACGTTAATGTTGCTACCACTTTCATCGATGGCTGAAGTGTTTAAAGGTCGCTTAAAAGTTGTTGAGGGCAACGCTATCACGCTACAAGATGGTAATAAGAAAAAGGGGACTTTAGAACAGAAAAGTCTTACTTTTGATGATACAACTCAAATTCGTCAAAAAGTGAATGGTAAATGGCAGCAATTTAAACCTGAAGATTTAGCAGGCTTTTTAGAAGCCCGTCTTGCGGTGCATTTTGATGAGTCTAATAAAGCGACTAAAATTAATATCCTAAAGAAGAAAAACTAAGCTAGAGAGTTAATATCCTCGTATCTATGACAAATAGATACGAGGTCAAGATGAATCGATTCAATCCCCAAAAGTTGCTTAACAGCAAGTGGACAGCCGTCACCCCCCAGAATAAAGAAAAACATTTCGTAGTGGTTGAGGTTGACTACGACGAGCAGACATCAGAGTTGCTAAGTTGTGTCATAGAGGCGGTGTTAACTAAACGCCAGTGCCCAATTGACTGGCGCGCTCTTAAAAATTCTAAACAGTGGCAGTTGGGTTGGAAATAAGTTACTGCAGATGGGCAAACAAATTTTTTAACTCTTCAATCAGCTGATAGTTTGGATTATTTTTCTTGTATACCAAGTATATTGGACGTTTGATTTGTACAGGGGTGTTAATATCATAAAGCTTTTTAGCCGCAATGAGTTCCTTTACTTGGCTACTGGCTAAGTAAGCAAATCCTCCCTTTGATAGGATAACTTCTAAGGCAACGATTGCCGTGGAAGTTTTAAAGCTGGGGGTGACTTTATGATGTAAAGCATGCTCTCTATTAAAGGTCAGCCCCCAATCGACAAGCACATAATCATTAACTTCAGATGTGAATTGCGGTCGAGAACCGACCAAGGCGAGATTGAAGTAACCTAAAAGCTCATTTGAAAAACCATCTTCTTTTATGGGATCGGTTAGCAAGCCAACATCTAAGGTGCGATCATCGATTTTTCTTTGTATCGCTTCTCTAACAGAAATTTCGGTGTTTAAAACCAAATGATCAAATAAATCGAGAGCATCATGTATTCTTGAGCTTAAAAAAGCATCCCAAACATTGGGAGTAGCGGCAATATTAAAGGTGAGTTTTTGCTCGCTAGCGATTGATGCTGCAAGCTTGGATTGCTCAAGTTGACTGACAATCAGATGGGCATGTGAAAGTAGTGCTTCACCGGCTGGCGTTAATCTGAGGTTATTTTTATCGCGGATAAATAACAAGCTATTGTAAAAATCCTCCAGTTGTTTAATCCGAGCACTAACCGCTGCCTGGGTGATATACAGAGTTTCTGCAGCTCGACCAAAATGTTTGTTATCTGCAACAGCAATAAAAGTTTTAAAAAGACGAATATCCATCTATGTTTGAGAAGTGATTTTTGGTTTGTATAAGTTAGCCTTGAATTTGGATTTAGGATAGTCATTTTTAAGGAGCAAAGATATTTTTTTGCTTATCGACAAAAATTTTTTTAAAGAATTGTTATGCACATTTGTTTAAGCTCCACCACCCTTAATATGGTTTATTTTTTTAGAGTATCGCCATGAAAATTTGTTTTATTATGTACCCTTGGTCTGCAATCGATCCTGAGGCTGACTCAACTCTGCGTCTTATTCACGAATGTGTCAAACGTGGTCATACGGTGGCACTTTCAACGGTGAATAATTTAACCATACGTGATAGCGTCGCCAGCGCTTTTTGCGATGTTTTCACTAAAAAGAATAAGTGTTCAGATAACATAGTGGCCTTCTACAAGGCTGCGGATTTCAAAAAAGCTCAGCTTCCCCTAGGTGGATTTGATGCCATTATCATGAGGGCTAATCCACCTCTTGACGCTTTAGCACTTAATTTTTTAGATTCAGTTCGTTCAGGCACTTTTATTATGAATGATCTTGATGGCTTGCGTATTGCTAACAATAAAATCTATACCGCCTCTTTTCAGGATACAGCCAGTGAGTTTATTCCTGCAACTCATGTATCCAAAAGCCGTGATTATTTGGAAAGGATATTCCAAGATTCTCAAAGCGATAAGATGATCCTAAAACCTCTCGATGGCTTTGGTGGCAGAGGTGTGATCGTAATTGAAAAATCTGCTCAGCAAAGCTTCCGTTCGCTACTCGATTTTTATATTGGTGGTGATGAACATGGTAAAGGTAGTAACTATGTGATTTTACAAGATTATGTAGAAGGTGCGGAAGAAGGCGATGTTCGTATTCTAATGCTTAATGGTGAGCCTATTGGCGCCATGAAACGTATTCCGGATTCGGGGGATGTCCGTTCCAATGTGCATGCTGGTGGTCGAGTGGTAAAACACAAACTCACCGCCCAAGAGAAAAGGTTATGTAAATACATTGGGCCTAAACTTGTTCGTGATGGTTTGTATTTTACCGGTATTGATGTGATTGGCGGTAAATTGATTGAGGTTAATGTTCTCAGCCCTGGGGGTATTATGCGAATCAACAAGCTTAATCGTGTCAAACTTCAGGTTGATGTGATCGACTTCGTTGAGAGTGTTGTTCATGCTAAAGAATTAGTCTTAAGTCGTAAGAATGAATTTAGAAAGGCTATTGAAGATGCTAACGCTGTCTGAGCAAGAGTGCATTGCACTGATCAAGAAAAGGCAGTGTTTTCACGCAAGCGTCAACAACGGTGCCTTTATTGTAAAAATTGATGATTATTCGCCAGTGATTTGTGCTGCTATTCATAATGGCCACAATCTTAGAAATGAGCTCCAAAAAAACTTCTTACTCTCTAAAGAAGAACGTTTTTATGAAGAAGATCCATACACAGATGAGCTTATTTCTTCGTTTCCAATACAAATTATTGGCAATGATTCACGCTTTGAATATGATCTCAATCGTGCCAAGACCCTCAGTACCTACTTTAAAACAGCGTGGGCTAAGCAAGTGTGGCAAAAGCCCTTGAGTGCAAAGCAGAGGGCCGTGTCACAACAAAAGCATCAATCATTTTATAATGTATTGGAAGCGATTGTTGCGACCACAGAAAAGTACTTTGGCAGTGCTATTGTTTTCGATATTCATTCTTATAATTATCAGCGTATTGAAAAAGACACCCCCACTTTCAATATTGGCACTGGTCAGATAGATGTGGAACGCTGGGGAGCAGTAGTTAAACACTTTAATAAACAGCTCAATAGAATTGAACTGCCTAATATTAGTGCTCGAAGCGCCATTGATGAAGTGTTTCAAGGTCGTGGCTACTTGATCAGCCATGTTAATGCTCACTTTGATAATACCTTGGTGCTGCCGACCGAAGTAAAAAAAGTGTTTATGAACGAAATCACAGGTGAACCATATCCTTTAGTGCTTGAAGAACTTAAAGCAAGCTTTAAAGAGGCGTTATCGCAAACTGCGGCATATTTTGTGCGCCGCTACGGTAAGAAGAAGCAGACTCAAAAAGCAGATGTACTGTCATCAAGCTTAAGTAAAGAAACAATAGCTTTAGACAGAAAACTATACAGTTTGTGTCGTAATATTGAGACATTGAACTTTATTAATCCTGTTAATATTGCTAGGGAGCGAAGCAAGTTTTTAAAGGGCAAAGGCCAGCAATCTCCTGAATTTTGTTATCAACAAATAAATATAAATCCTTTTAAGTTTAAAGAGCAGTTGTATAAATTACCGGTAGATGAAATCGACGATGCTGGCATTGCCCAATTGTATCGCCATGTGATTTCTAATCTGACGAGTAAAGTTGATCTTATTGCTTCTATCGGTACCAATGAGTTTATTTATAACTCACTGCGCTACTACGGTGAGCCATCCCAAACAGATATTGCTAATGCTCGCTTTTTACTGCACTTAAAAAGTGAATCTGCGCAAGATGGTGAGCTTCTAAGTGCAGATCAAGCAATTACTTATTTTAAAGAGCAGGCGGCAGTTTGGGGCTTAAAGTGCCGAATAGAAAAGTCTGCTAAATTAGTGGCTAAAGCAATGGTCAACAATGAAAAGACATTATTGCTTATTAACAAAGATGCCCATTTCAATCACAAAGAAATAAAGGCGTTTGCTTTTCATGAGCTTGGCATTCATATGCTGACCACCATTAATGCCAAAAAGCACCCACTAAGGGTGTTTAGTATTGGCTTAAGTGGCAATACCTATACCCAAGAGGGCTTAGCTATTTACAGTGAGTTTTGTTCAGGAAGCTTAACCCTTGAGCGCCTACAAATCATCGCTTTAAGAGTAATAGCTGTGTCATACATGCTAGAACACAATGATTTTGTTAGAACTTATCATGCTTTATTAAACGAGTTTAATTTAACTGATGAGCATGCATTTACGCTAACGACAAGGGTATATCGAGGCGGTGGCTTTACCAAAGATCACCTTTATTTGAAAGGCTTTAGAGATATTTTACAGTTAGCTAAGCAAGGTAGTATTGATAATTTGCTGGTAGGTAAAGTCGGCTTACTGGATTTTGATATAACCAATGAATTAGTGGATAGGGAGCTAATTATGCCACCGAATCCTTTGTTCGATCTCACTTACAAATCCAGTGGAGATGCTATATTGGATTTTGTGGTTAACTCACTTAAATAATAAAAAGGTCGCGTAGGCGACCTTTTTATTAGTGTTGGCTAAGTTGTTGTTTCGCTGCTTCAACTTTAGCGAAGTCTAATCCTAGTTCTTCAACTGCTTCTTTGAGCAGGCTGGGGTTTTGCATGACTAAGCCCATTAATTGCTGCAACCCTGCAGGCTCAATCCCCAGTTGACTGATGATGCCCATAGCGGCCATCGGGTTGGACGTCAGGGTGTCAAATAGCTCTTTAATCTTGTCATCTGAAATGTTGTGCTTTTTTAAAATTTCTAGAATAGGGTTCATGCCCACCTCGCAAATGATTATCTTCAGCGAGAGAGTATAATAATTTTGGCGCTAGTGACAGTTTGATGTAAAGGTTTGTAACTCAATCGTGCCATCAAGCAGCCAATGGTGGTATCTGGCCTTTAGCATGCGGTAATGGTGACTGGGCTCAAACCAAAAGCTGACTTGCTCTTTGCCCTGCTGTTTAACTTTAATGGCCTCAAAGCGCTGATCATTAATGTTTAAAACTTCTCGGCCTTGTACTTGATAGTGATAGGTTTCAATGCCGTCAGAGGCTTGGCGGGTAAGCTCAAATTCACTCATGCCTTGTTTTACTAAGCGTGCGACTTCCAACACTATGGTGTCGGCATCGCGGATGGGAGCGCTATGTTGATAGTTAATCGATTCATTATCGTTGCTTAACAGTGAACTAAAGTCTTGGTTGTTGATCTTTACCTTCAGTTTCCTGGCCTTAAAGCCAGTAATTTCTTGATTGAACGATTCAGTAATAATGCCCTGTTGGGGATTATGCAGCGCTTGAGTGGTTTGTTTAAAGTCAGTCGCAAGGCCAAGTATCGTAATCTTACTGCTCGAGCTTAAGAGCAGTTGCTTACCGTTATAATTCACCTGCCTTTGAAAATCACCCACTTCAATGCCGCCTAGGTAGCTCCGATAGTGGTTATTGACCTGACATTGTTTTGCTTGCTTGGCACTGATGGGAAAGGTAAACACTAGGCCGCTAAGGCCTAGTGTTAGAAGGAGATTAATCTTCTTTTTCACTGTGTTGTTTTACTATTTGTTGTTTATCTTCGTCGGACAGGCGAATGCCTTTGGCTTTCATACGTTGTTTCCACAGGCGTCGAGCAAGTTTTTGCATGTCAGAAACGGGGTCATTTACATCAATGATTTCAAGGCCCATCATAGACTCAATAATATCTTCAAGAGTAATAATACCAAGAGTAGAACCATATTCATCAACAATAAGGGCGATTTGAGTATTACGCTTAATCATAAGCTCAAATGCGACTAATATTTTTACTGTTTCTGGTATTACCAATAAACTTTTTTTCACCGAGCCAAGTGTCACCTGGGGATTTTTCTTTTCGGCTAAAAGAATATCTGCTCGTTGAACATAGCTGTGAAGGTTATCAGAATCTTGTTCATAGATCGGAATGCGACTGAAAGGCTTGTTAGCAAACTTTGCTAAATATTCTTCTAAAGTAATTTGATCATCAAGGGTAAACATCACTGTACGAGGGGTCATGATAGCTTGTACAGGGACATCTTTAGCTTCAAGCATTTTGGATAAAATGGTGGCTTCTTGCTCGGTTAATTCACCAGAGTTCTTACCTAATTCAGTCATTGCGGATAATTCTTGGCGAATATAAGGGGTAGGGTGGCCACTTCCGATTAAATTAGTAACCTTCACAGAAAGCCAAACTAATGGGTAAGTCATGGTTTGCATCCAAACGAGCCCTAAAGAGACACTTGGCGCTAAGGCGCGCCAATAGCTGGCACCTATAGTTTTTGGAATAATTTCTGAGAAAAATAAAATTAACAAGGTTAAAACGGCAGAGAATACGCCTAACATATGGTCACCGAATACCACCGCCGCCTGTGCTCCGGCGCCAGCCGCACCGACAGTATGAGCAATAGTGTTAAGGGTCAAGATGGAAGACAGAGGCATATCTACTTTGTCTTTTTGTTGTTGTAGGCGCTTAGCGGCTTTAGGGTTATCTTTTTTCAAACCTTGTATGTAACTTGGAGAAACGGAGAGTAAGACAGCTTCAAAAACACTGCATATAAAGGAAACAGCAATGGCAACAAAAATATAAATTAATAGTAATAGCATGAAACGCCCTGAGATTACTGGTCTAAAATTGATAGCATACACGTCTTGAGAGGTAAATGCTGGTAAATGTTAGTGTAAATCTGTACAATTTGCGCCCTTTTAGATGGCTTGTAACTCTAGGTAGAGGTTTTTCAACGTATGGCTGACAGCAAAATTAACTTATTGGACCTAAATCGCGAAGGTATGCGCACATTTTTCACTGAAATGGGTGAAAAAGCATTCCGTGCCGATCAGGTCATGAAGTGGATGTACCATTTTGGTGTCGATAATTTTGATGATATGAATAATATCAATAAAAAGCTGCGTGAAAAACTCAAACACAGAGCTGAAATTGTTGCACCAGAGATTGCCCATTATCAAGAATCAGCGGATGGCACCATTAAATTTGCAATTGATGTTAATGGTCAAGAAGTTGAAACTGTCTATATTCCTGAAGAAGACCGTGCCACATTATGTGTATCTTCACAAGTTGGCTGTGCGCTAGAATGCTCATTTTGCTCAACGGCACAACAGGGTTTTAACCGTAACCTTAAAGTTTCGGAAATCATTGGTCAGGTTTGGCGAGTATCGCAATTTATTGGTTTACAAAAACATACCGGAAGGCGTCCAATTACCAACGTAGTGATGATGGGGATGGGTGAGCCACTACTAAATTTAAATAATGTCGTTCCCGCCATGGAATTGATGTTAGATGATTTGGGATTTGCTTTGTCTAAGCGTCGGGTAACCTTGTCTACCTCTGGGGTTGTGCCAGCTTTAGATAAGTTAGGTGACCAAATTGATGTAGCCTTAGCGATTTCTTTGCACGCTCCAAATGATGAACTGCGTGATGTACTAGTGCCAGTAAATAAAAAGTATCCAATTAAAGAGTTACTTGCTGGTATTGCCCGTTACATCGAAAAGTCGAATGCTAACCGTGGTCGTGTCACCATGGAATACGTCATGCTAGATCATGTAAATGACAGCACTGAGCAAGCACACGAATTAGCCAAGCTGTTAAAAGATACACCGTGTAAAATGAACTTGATTCCATTTAATCCATTCCCTGGAAATGATTATGGTCGTTCATCGAATTCTCGTATTGACCGTTTCTCTAAAGTGTTAATGGAGTATGGAATGACCGTGACAGTGCGTAAAACTCGTGGCGATGATATCGATGCCGCTTGTGGTCAACTCGTTGGAGATGTTCGTGACCGCACTAAACGTGTTATTAAAAAGCGTTTACAGCAAGAAAATCAAATATCCGTTGCGGTAGAATAAATCTAGCTTAGGAGCATCAAGATGGGAAAACTCTGGTTAATATTAATAAGTCTGTTTTCCCTGTCTGCCTGTGTTACCGAACGCACTTATAGTGGTAGCGATATTCCCGTTACTGAGCTCAATTATAATGCCAAGGCCGCTGCTCTTGATCGAGTTCAGTTAGCCTTGAGCTATTTAGCTAAAGGGCGTACAGCTCAAGCTCAGTTTAACCTTAACAAAGCACTTGAACATGGACCTGAAATGGAAGAGGTTCATTCTGCTGCGGCTTACTATTATCAACGGGTCGGCGAGCAGCAAAAAGCCATCGAATCTTATAAGAAGGCTTTGCAAATCAACCCCCAAAACGGTGACACATTGAATAATTTTGGGGTATATTTGTGCCAGCAGCAAAATTATCAGCAAGCTCAAAAATTATTCCTAGAGGCGATCGCTACTAAGGGGTACACTAGAATGGCATCGAGCTATGAAAACCTAGGATTATGCGCATTAGCCAACCAGCGTTATCACGATGCTCAACAGTTTTTTGAACAAACGCTGAAATATAATCAAAATCAACCACTTGTTAGGTTGGAGTTGATGAATATAGCTGTTAGATTAGAACAATGGTTTAATGCTCAGCAACAATTGAATTGGTTGCAGCAACACAACAAACCATCTGCGGAAACATTATTTTTAGGATTCCAAATTGAATCTAAATTAGGGAATGTGCAAGCAGCAAATGATTATGGAATGAATTTGCTAAGGTTGTTTCCATTGTCACAACAAGCACAACAATATCAATTGATGAATGGCCAATGACTGAAAAAAACATAGAATTACAAGAAAATCATAGCCCTCAACAAAGCCAAGAACTGACCATTGGAGAGCAGTTAGTTCAGGCAAGGTTGGACATGGATCTTACGACCAACGATGTCGCACAGCGACTCAATTTAAGAGTGGCGGTAGTGCAGGAATTAGAGCGAGATAACTTTGATATAGATGCTTTAACCTATACTAAAGGTTATCTTCGTAACTATGCTAAGTTGGTGCAGATAGATGCTCAGGTACTGCTGAATAAGTTAGATAATTTTGCCCAAAACTCGTTTGCAGATGAGCCTGATATGCAAAGTTTTTCGCGAAAGACAACCGCCCAATCGCAGGCTCGTTGGCTCAAGTATGTGAGTTACTTTATCGCCATTAGCTTAGGGATGTTATTTGCTTTGTATTGGATGCAGCAAAATAGCTCTGATGATGTGATTGAACTGTCTGAACCTAGTATTGAAGAGCAAGCAATCATTAGGCAGTTGGATAGAGAATCTCAACAACAAGTTGCAAGCACGGCGGAAAAGACCGATCAACAGTCTGAAGTTTTGAGTACACCCTTACAGCCAATGATAACCGCCAGTGAGTCTGAATCAGTTGCCATATCAGAGCAAACTCCACAGGCTAATGCGCTGGCGGAGCAAAAGCAGCAAACTCAGGCTGTCACCTTAGCCGCAGCGGCAATGTCCGAGATTGAAATCATTTTTAATGATGATTGTTGGATTCAAGTTACTGATGCGGATGGAGAATTTTTAGTCGACGGACTAAAGCTTGCGGGTCATACAATTAATGTAAGTGGTCAACAGCCATTTTCTTTTGTAATTGGCGCTCCAAAAGTTGTAAATATTATTTATAATGGCGAGCAAATAGATTTAAGTGCTTTCCCTGAAGGCAAAGTAGCACGATTTAGCTGGCCAAAAGCAGAGTAAAATTTAAGATGTATAGCGAAAACCCGATTGTTCGACGTAAAACCAAAAGAATTTACGTTGGCAACGTGCCTATTGGTGATGGTGCGCCTATTGCCGTTCAGTCTATGACGAACACCCTTACCACAGATGTGGAAGCTACCGTTGCCCAAATCAAGTCGTTAGAAGCTGTAGGTGCGGACATTGTGCGTGTTTCTGTGCCGACTATGGATGCCGCAGAAGCCTTTAAAGAAATTAAGCAGCAGGTGAGTATCCCCCTAGTTGCAGACATTCACTTTGATTATCGCATTGCCCTAAAAGTGGCTGATTATGGGGCTGACTGTCTTCGTATTAATCCTGGTAATATTGGTAATGAAGAACGTGTTAAAGCGGTAGTTGATAAGGCGCGTGAAAAAAATATTCCGATTCGCATTGGTGTCAATGGTGGCTCTTTAGAAAAAGACATCATGGAAAAATACAACAATGAACCTACAGCTGAAGCATTGGTTGAGTCCGCTATGCGTCACGTCAACATTTTACGTGATCTGGATTTTGATAATTTTAAAGTCAGTGTCAAAGCTTCAGATGTGTTTTTAGCCGTTGAGTCTTACCGATTGTTATCGAAAGAGATTGAACAGCCATTACATCTTGGAATTACCGAAGCCGGTGGTATTCGTGCTGGAGCGGTTAAATCGTCTGTGGGACTGGGTATGTTATTAGCCGAAGGTATCGGTGATACTTTACGTATTTCTTTAGCGGCCGATCCGGTTGAAGAAATAAAAGTCGGCTTTGATATCCTCAAATCCCTGCGTATTCGCAGCCGTGGCATTAACTTTATTGCTTGCCCAAGCTGTTCCCGTCAGGAATTCGATGTGATCAATACCGTAAATCAGCTAGAACAGCGTCTAGAAGACGTGCTGATCCCTATGGATGTGTCTATCATTGGCTGTGTGGTGAATGGTCCAGGTGAAGCCTTGGTGTCAGATGTAGGTTTAACTGGCAGCATGCGTAAGTCGGGGCTTTATGTTGACGGCGCTCGTCAAAAGCAACGCATTGATAATGACAATATTGTTGAGCAACTAGAAGAGCAAATTCGCGCCAAAGCAGCGTTACTAGTTGATCGTATCGACGTTAAAGAAGTCGAATAACTAAATTTAGTTGAGAGTAAATCGTGGCCAAACAAATTCAAGCCATCCGTGGCATGAACGATATCCTTCCTAGCCAAACGCCGTTATGGCAGCAGTTAGAAAACAGCATCCGTGAATTAACTGCCAGTTATGGTTACAGTGAAATTCGCACTCCAATCGTTGAAAGTACCGATCTTTTCAAGCGTTCAATTGGTGAAGTGACCGATATTGTTGAAAAAGAAATGTATACCTTTGACGACAGAAATGGTGACAGCCTAACACTGCGCCCAGAGGGAACGGCATCGACGGTTCGCGCGGGCAACCAACACGGTTTACTGTACAACCAAGAACAACGCCTATGGTACATGGGCCAGATGTTCCGCCATGAACGTCCACAAAAAGGCCGTTACCGTCAATTTCACCAGTTTGGTGTAGAAGTTTATGGCATTGCGACGCCAGATATTGATGCAGAAGTGTTATTGATGTCTGCCCGCCTGTGGCAAAAAATGGGATTAACCGAATACGTTAACCTAGAAATTAATACCTTAGGTGACAGTGAAGAACGTGCTACCTACCGTGAAGCGTTAGTCGCCTACCTAGAGCAGCACATTGATGCCCTAGATGACGACTCTAAGCGTCGGTTACACTCGAACCCATTGCGTGTGTTAGATTCTAAGAGTGAGTCTACCCAAGCGGTAGTGGATAACGCCCCTAAGCTTATTGATTTCCTAGGTGAAGAGACTAAAGCTCACTTCGAAGGTGTGTGTGCTCGTCTCGATGCCGCTGGTATCCAGTACAAGATTAACCCTAAGCTGGTTCGTGGTCTTGATTACTATAACCGTACCGTATTTGAGTGGGTCACCCATTCATTAGGCGCCCAAGGTACCGTACTTGCGGGTGGACGTTATGATGGTCTGGTGGCCCAATTAGGCGGCAAACCGACCCCTGCAGTGGGCTTTGCTTCAGGTATGGAGCGCTTGGTATTACTCCTTGAAGAATTACAACAAGCACAAACTTCAGCAGCGGTTGACGTGTATGTCGCCGCCATGGGCGAGCCAGCAGCAATTCAAGCAAGTTTAATTGCGGAAAATATCCGTGAGCAACTGCCACAACTTAAGGTAATGACTCATTGTGGTGGTGGGAACTTTAAAAAACAAATGAAACGTGCGGACAAATCAGGTGCGCAAGTGGCATTAATTTTAGGTGAAGATGAACTTGCAGCTAAGCAAGTGGTCATAAAGCCATTAAGAAATGAACAACCGCAGCAAACCATCCCTATGGATGAGCTTGCTCAATATTTGAGCCAATACTGCCAATAATAAGAGGGAAGAAGGCAATGGATATTCATTCAACAGAGCAACAACAAGAAGAAAAGCTAAAGCAACTTTGGCAAGAGTATGGCGTATCAGTAGTATCGGGCATTGCATTGGGTCTTGCGGGGCTAGGTGGTTGGAATTATTACTCCGACATTCAAGTGCAAAAGACTCAGGCTGCATCTCAAGAATTTCAAAATATTCTAGAAAATAAAGAAGGTACTGAACTTGTTGAGGCTGCACAAGTGTATGCAACAAACCATTCTCAACAGGGATACCAAGCTCTTCTAAATTTATCAGCAGCTAAAGTAGCGGTTGAAGCGAAGGACTTTTCAAAAGCAGAAACATTGTTAGCAGCGGTAGTTGCTGAGGGTGGATTCAGTGGCCAGATTGCAGCTCTTCGTTTAGCTCGCGTGCAAAAGCACCAAGCAAAATATGATGACGCTTTAGCAGAATTAGAAAAAGTGAGCAGTGAGTCTTTTGCGGCACAGAAAAATGAGCTGAAAGGTGATATTTATGTGGATCTTAAGCAGTATTCCGAAGCACGAGAAGCTTATCAAGCGGCTTTAGCTGTGCAGGATATAAATGCTGCCTCTGCGGTTCAGCTTAAGTTAGATAATTTAAATTCTATCAGCTAAGGATTGGCAATGAAATTCAGGTATTTCAGCCGTGTAGCACTTGTAGCTGGTTTGACGATGTTGGCTGCCTGTTCATCTACTGACGATGAAGAGCAAAAAACAGCAGTTGCACCATTAAAGAAAATAGAGCAACGAGTTGAGTTAAAAGAGGTTTGGTCTGCTTCTGTAGGTGATGGAGTCGAAAATTATTTTTCCCGCTTACGGCCGGCAGTCAATTACGGCAAAATTTATGTCGCAGATCGCTACGGCAGTATTATTGCATTTGATAAGAAAAGCAAAGATATCGTCTGGCAACAAGACTTTTCTGAAGTGTTTAGAGAACATGCCCTTGCTAAAAATAAAGGTGCGAGGATCTCGGCTGGCTTAACGGTTGCCCGAAATAAAGTTTTTGTAGGTTCTGAACGTGGCTTGTTAGTAGCATTAGAGGCGAAAACTGGTGAACTGGCCTGGGAGCAACTTCTTAAAGGGGAGTTATTATCGCCACCTGTTGTTGCTGACAATACAGTAATCGTGCATGCTGGTAGCGGTACAGTTTATGCCTTAAATGTTGATAATGGCGAAGAATTATGGCGTTTTGAAGCTCAATTACCAGCGCTAACCTTAAGGGGAACTTCAGAGCCAATTTTTGAAGCCGGCGGTGTTTTTGTTGGCGGGGCTGATGGTAAAGTATCTGTCTTGGTGGCGGCTAATGGTCAGCCAGCTTGGGAGCAATCTACATTAGAAGTAAAAGGCTCAAATGACCTTGAGAGAATGGCTGATATTGACAGTAAACCTTTAATAATAAGGGATACTTTGTACACCATTGGCTATAATGGAAATCTAACAGCACTTGAGATTCGCTCAGGTAGAGTGAAATGGCAGCGCCAGTATTCCAGCTTCCATAACTTAGAAAGTAGCTATAACCGAATCTTTTTAGTCGATGATAGTGATACAATACATGCTATTGACAGCGAAAATGGTTTAGAGGTCTGGAGCAACAGTGACTTCAAAAACCGTCAATTGACGGCGGCTGTTAGAGTTGGTGAATATCTACTAGTGGGCGACTTAGAAGGTTACCTACATGTACTAGCAACTACGGATGGTAGCAATGTTGGCCGTTTACGGATTGATGGCTCAGGAATATTTAGTCATCCAGTTGTGATGGATGACCAATTATTAATTCAAACCCGTGCGGGTAAAATTGCTCTCGTGAGTATTGAAAAATAACTCAGTAAGTAATTTTGCAAAACCCCCGGCCAAGTCTGGGGGTTTTTTATTAGCAAGCCAGTTTAACTACACCGGCTTCAAAAGAGGCAAAAAAATGATCCCAGTGGTGGCATTAGTGGGCCGTCCAAATGTTGGCAAATCCACGCTATTTAATCGTTTAACTCGAACTAGAGACGCATTAGTTGCGGACTTTCCAGGGTTAACAAGAGATCGTAAATACGGTCAAGCAACCCTAGAAGAAAACGAATATATTGTTATTGATACTGGCGGTATTGATGGAACAGAAGAAGGCATCGAAACCAAAATGGCTGAGCAGTCATTAGCCGCCATTGAAGAAGCCGATGTGGTGCTGTTTCTAGTTGATGCCCGAGCAGGTTTAACCGTTGCGGATGAAGCGATTGCACAGCATTTACGAGTTCGTGACAAAAATACTTTCTTAGTGGCAAATAAATGTGATGGTATTGACGCTGACGCAGCCTGTGCTGAGTTCTGGGGCCTAGGTCTTGGGGATGTTGTACAGATTGCTGCAGCCCATAACCGTGGCGTTACCAAACTTCTGCACTCTACTTTAGAGCCATTTTTTGAAGCCAATAAGGTTGAAGATCCATTCGCGGCCAAAGAAGCCGAAGAAGTAGAAGCGATGACTGACGAAGAGGCGCAAAGTGAAGTCGAGCGCCTGCGCAATCAACCGGTTAAACTTGCCATTATTGGTAAGCCTAATGTTGGTAAGTCAACGCTGACTAACCGAATTTTAGGTGAAGACCGCGTCGTGGTTTACGATATGCCGGGTACCACTCGTGACAGTATTTATATTCCCATGACCCGTGATGATAAGGAATATGTACTGATTGATACAGCGGGTATTCGTCGCCGTGGTAAGGTGCATGAAACCGTAGAAAAGTTCTCAGTAATTAAGACCTTAAAAGCGATTGAAGATGCTAACGTAGTATTACTTGTGGTCGATGCTCGCGAAGGTATTGCTGATCAAGATTTATCACTATTGGGCTACACCCTAAACGCTGGCCGCGCGGTAGTATTAGCCGTGAATAAGTGGGATGGTCTTGATAATGATGTTAAAGATCGCATCAAAACAGAGCTTGACCGTCGCCTTGGTTTTATTGACTTTGCCAAACTGCACTTTATTTCTGCGCTGCATGGTACCGGTGTTGGCCATTTATTTGAGTCCGTCGATGAGGCTTATGACAGTGCGACGCAGCGTGTGTCTACGTCAATGCTAACCCGTATCTTGAATATGGCTCAAGACGATCACCAGCCGCCGCTAGTAAACGGGCGCCGTGTGAAGCTTAAATACGCGCACGCCGGTGGTTACAACCCTCCTATCGTTATTATTCACGGTAATCAGGTGCAGTCGCTACCGGATAGCTATAAACGCTACTTAATGAACTATTACCGTCGTTCTTTAAAAGTTGTGGGGACACCGATTAAGATTCAATTCTCCGAAGGGGCTAACCCGTTTGAAGGTAAGCGAGAGAACTTGAGCTTAGCTCAGCAGCATAAACGTCGTCGTCAAATTAAGAAACATTTGAAAAAATAATCATTAAAAAGGGCTGGTATAGTAAATACCAGCCCTTTAAATAGAGTTACTGTTGAGCTTCAATTAGGCGCCAGCCTTGCTCCGTTTTTCTAAAGCGAAAATCTTTGGTAAATTGCTGAGTATCACCAGCTTTAAAATTACCATATTCCATCTTTAGTGCCATCTCTCCAAATATTCCTGCAAATGGATTGTCCTTATTAGCTTTGCTTAGTTGATGGGCAGCGTCTTTAGGGTCTCTAATAAAAATAATCTCGTAGCTCACTTGAGCGACATAATGTTGCTTGTCCATCCAGCCGTTAAGTTTGTCAATGTTAGCAACTTCAAGTACTTCACTGACGTTAACACTTTGTTTGATCTGCTCTAATACTTGTTGCTCAGAAGGGGAATCACTACAAGCGATTAAACATAATGTGATAGCGGCGAAAATAAATTTTTTGAACATTTAGAACCTACTGAATTGCTTGCGATATCGAGTTATTACAAATAAATAGAGTTGTGATGTAACCGATGGCATTGGTTGTAACTGGCAACTTAGCCTGTCTTTATGCTAGCAAGTAAATGCTGTTTAGTTGCTTAATCAAAATTAAATTAAAAAATTTGTCAACCAAATCACGTCTGTAGCGTTTTAACTTATAACCTCCAAGGAAAAGGAATAAAAATGAAAACAATTTCTATGGTTACAATGTTAGTAGTGCTTATGCTTAGTTCAACCCTTCATGCGGTAGAAGTAGTGGTTGTGAAGAAGCAAAATCAATCATCACAGTTACAAGCAAAAGGCGATAGAATTGATGCTTTACTGGATTTAAAAGCTGCGGGGCTTTTAGCCCAAGGGAAGTATGCGGCGGCAATCAAAGCCGACTTAAGGGGGGATAGAATCGAACGTAGACTAGATAGAAAGGCCAAAAAAAGCAAAACAGTGATATTAGTCCAAAAGGACTAAACACTTAAAAAAAGAACTGATAGAGCAAGAAGCCGGCATAACGCTGGCTTTTTGCTTTTTATCACCACATAGAATCAATAAATTTGGTTTCATAGAAGTAATAAAGTTTTTAGCTTGGGACTGACATTATGAAACTAAATGGTATTAGAGTTTTGGATTTATCGAGTTTTCTACCTGGTCCACACTTTACTATGATGATGGCCGACCATGGCGCTGAGGTGATTGCATTAGAAGGCCCCAGTGGTGAGCCAACAAGAGAAATAGGGTTAAAACAAAATGGACACTCGATTTGGTTTAATAATGTCTTTCGTGGCAAAAAATCAATCCAGATTAACCTAAAATCAGAATTAGGCTTGCAGACATTTTATGAATTAATAAAAACTGTGGATGTGATCGTAGAGGGCTTTAGACCTGGGGTGGTTGCTCGCCTGGGTATTGATTATGACACCTTAAAAAAGATTAATCCTGGTATCGTCTACTGCTCGATATCTGCTTATGGGCAAACCGGTGAAAAACGTTTACAGGCGGCTCATGATCTATCTGTACAAGCCGATTCAGGCGCGGTATTTATTAATGAGGGGCAAGACGGTTTAGCCGCTCAAGTTGGTATGCCTGTTGCTGATATGGCTGGCAGTTTAATGGGATTTGCTGGGGTGCTGATGGCTTTAATTGCTAAACAACAAACTGGCAAAGGTGATTATGTTGATATCTCAATGCAAGACGCATTAGTGGCATGGTATCCCAATATAATGGGCCCTGTTTTTGCCCAGGCGCGTTCCCCAGAGGTTAAGCAAGAGCGCAGTTGGGGCGGTTCAGCAATGTATCGTATTTATCAAACCGCAGATGGTAAATCGATTACTCTAGGCGGCAGTGAACTTAAATTTGCTAAAAACCTATTACAAGCATTAGGGCGCGAAGATTTATTAGCGATATGCCAACAGCCACCCGGGCAGCAGCAACAGGTTATCGATTTCTTTACTGAAACTTTTTCACAGCAACCTTATCGTTACTGGCAAGAATTCCTAGATAAGATTGATATTTGCTGGGCACCGGTGCGCAGCCTATACGATGCAATGCAAGAGCCACATTTACTGCAGCGGCAAATGCTCATTAAAGATGAACAAGGGAATCAGCATTTAGGGGTGCCAATTAAGTACAGCGAGCAACCTGCAAAACCACAATTTACTCTCGCTAAGATTGGCGAACATACCCATGAAGTACTCAATAAAGCGGGGATAAGTGCTGAACAATTAACCCAAATGGCCGAGCAAGGTACCATAAATAAGCAGGTGAAAAATGGATAAAGCATCGATCATTCTTATGACTCTAATTGGCTATAAATTAGTCCTTGTCGGGTTTGGTTTATGGGCGCAAAAACGAACCCAATCGAGTGCGGACTTTTTTATTGGTGGTAAGCGTTTAGGGCCATGGGTGGCTGCCATTAGTGCGAGTGCTTCAGCTTCTAGTGCGTGGAGTTTATTGGGGATGAGCAGTGCTGCTTATCTTATGGGGCTTTCGGCTATTTGGTTATTTCCATCAGTCATTTTGGGATATATTTTTAATTGGTTATGGCTAGCACCAAGGCTCAGAAGAGCGGCTAATAAGCAAAGAGCGATAACCTTAACCGAGTTCGTCGCGGGTCATGGTCGTGGCAGCTTTGCCATTAAATTAATGGCTTCGGTGACGATTATTTTCTCTTTTTCGTTTTACATTGCTGCTCAATTTCAAGGAGCAGGGACTAGCTTTGCCAGTAGCTTTGGCATCAATGGTGATAGTGCTATCATCCTCGGCGCTATTATTATTTTACTTTATACCTTGCTGGGGGGCTTTTGGGCGGTAAGTTTAACTGACACGTTACAGGGACTTTTAATGGCAGTGGTGGCTTTTATGTTGCCTTTTGCTGCACTCGCGTCGGTTGGTGTTAATGAGCTTTATTGGCATATTGTTTATGACAGTGGTGGGCTTGCTGGCAGTCATTCAGGGATCTATGCTGTAGCTTTTGTTATTGGCTTGTTTGGTATAGGTTGGGGGAATTTAGGGCAGCCACATGTACTCAATCGTTTTATGGCGATTAAAGATAAAAAGTCTATGTCTCAAGCGAAGCTAATAGGAATACTTTGGCCAACCATTGTATTTGGCGGCATGCTGATTTTAGGCTGGTGTGGACGTTTATTACTCCCTGGGATTGAAGACAGTGAAAAGTTGCTGTTTCAAATTACCGAGCTGTTATTTCATCCGGTCGTGGCAGGTATTATTATCGCTGCGGTACTGTCTGCTGTGATGTCTACCGCAGATAGTCAGCTACTGGTGGCTGCGGCCAGTTTTGCCCATGACTTGGGCATGCTAAAAGGACACAATAGCCTGCTCTTTAGTCGTCTTACTTTAGTCGTAATGTGTTTGATTTCAGGCTTGATAGCATTATATGCCCCACAAGATATTTTTTCTCGAGTCTTGTTTGCATGGAACGCATTAGGAAGTGCCTTTGGACCATTAATTTTAGTGCTACTGCTGGGCTATCAGGTCAGCTATCGTGCAAGATTTTCTGCGATTAGTTGTGGCTTTGGGTTAACTGTTGTATTTAGTTTAATGGATAACACTCCAGGGGATTGGTTGGAACGAATAATCCCTTTTTTGTGTGCATTATTGATTGTGATTGCAGGCAGTAATAAGTTGAAATGATGACAGCACCGCAACAATAGTGCGGCTTGCTAATGTGTTCTCGGCGGATTTTTTGGGATGGTAAAACTGAGTTATGGGTTCTTGCTAGGATTTGCAGGAGTAACCTTGGTAATCAGTGCAGTATTAAAGATCACCAAGGCTTTAAGTAAATGCATAACACAACCATCTTTAAAGACTATCTTGCTGCTATATCGATAATCTCTACTCGAGTATTGCGGTAACTATTAATTTTGTTGGCGACGGGCAGGTTGCCCGCTTGCATGGCCCAATCACCGACATTGTAACCATTGCAACTCAGTTTATTGGCGACCAGTCTATATAGTGTAGAAGTCGCAGCTCTGGGGCGAATAGAGCGCACTGCTTTATTCATTTGGGGCACTGTCCCATTTGCCGCAGTGACACAAATCCGAGTCTCAATAGAGTTATCAGTTGCTACAAAATCTTTTTTTGCATCTGCTAAAGCAGTCGTTGCTACTAGAGTTGTTGATACCGCTAAAATCACTTTTAACATTGTTCTGTCCTTTTGGTTGTTGGGTGGAACAACTCAAATTTGGCACAGATAATTGTTAAATGTGTCTCTAAATTGCTGCGTAGTGTTACAAGATGTTTTCTCAGTAATCTTGTTTATTTTTTATTCGATTGATTTTGTGGAAAAAAATTAACGGTGGTAACAGTTCAATAGTAATTAATGTTACATCCTTAGGAATAATAATAACTCAGTTACCATTGGTTTTATCAACTGGTTAATCACTTAAGGGGCCGTTTTGCTTATGGCATATTAATGAGTAACGAAATGCTTAACAGAGTCGTTTACTGTGTGACTTGATGATTTTAGGCTAGTTAATGTAGTCCGTTATTTGTTTAATGATGGTTTCGATTTGCCCACCAAGTTGCTCGATATCAGTGTCAGCGGGCTCAATTTTGTTATGAACTTGCTGTTCAAGTTTTTGGAGTAATTCAACGGCTTGTTCTTCACCAAAACTTGCCAATATACCTTTTAGAGAGTGGAGCTTGATAAACAATTCATCCCAATCTTGTTGCTGATAAAGAGTTGTAATCTCCGTATGAGCATTACTGTGCTCTGCCATAAATATCTCTAAAATATCATTAATCAGCTCTTGGTCATTATCCATAAATTCGTTAAGCACATCGAAATTAATCATTATTAGCCCCTTTATATAAATTTAAAACTCTAATTATAGATTAGCTTATTATGAAGTCTGGTTGCGAACCGCCCACTTATCCATCATATGAACTAAATCGGTTTTAGTGTATGGCTTGGATAGAATATCAACCATACCTGAATCTAAGCATTTTTGTCTCTCTTCTTTGGTGGTGCCAGCGGTGAGGGCGATTATCGGAGTGGTATAACCTTGTTCTATTAATTTTATCGTTGCCTGATAACCATCTAAAATGGGCATACGGCAATCCATTAATACCAAATCGAAGTCATGTTGATTTATCATTTCTATTGCTTCAGCACCATTGCACGCTTGTATTGGGGTGATATTTAATTTTTCCAGCATCTTAGTGATTATCATCAAGTTCATTTTAATATCGTCTACAACTAATATTCTTAAGTGCTCAAAAGATGTCGCTTGTTGATTAGATACTTGTGATTTGTTTAACGACTCTGCAGACTCTAATATTGGCAAAGGCAACTCCACTTTGAATGTGGTGCCTTTGCCCAGTATGCTGCTCAGTGTTATGCTTCCAGACATTAATTCGATCAGCTTTTTACAAATCGCTAAGCCTAACCCTGTGCCTTCATAATTTCGGGTGGTAGAGATGTCAGCTTGAGTAAATGGTTGGAAAAGATTCTGCTGGGCTTGCTGGCTAATACCGATACCAGTATCGGTAATGCTGAAATGAAAACGAGAGCTTTGCTTGTCAAAGTTAACGATAACTTGCACTTGTCCATGGTTGGTAAACTTAATAGCATTACCCATCAGGTTGACAAAAATTTGTGTGATCCTTTCTTGATCACCTTTGAACCAAATGTTATCGAGTCCATCTGCTTTTATTAATAATTCAATACCTTTTTCTTTGGCTTTCGGTAAGAAAATACTTTTCAGCATTGTTTCCAATGTTTGCCACTGGAATTCTGAAGGGATCAGTTCGAGCATGTTAGCATTAATTTTACTAAAATCGAGCAGGTCATTGATGATGGCTCGAAGAAGTTGACCTGATTGGATCAAGTTATCGTGTAAATCTTTTTGGGTTGGGCTTAAGCTGGTATCTGCGAGTAGTTCGACACTGCCTAATAAACCATTTAGCGGCGTCCTTAACTCATGATTAATCATCGCTAAAAAATCTCTGGTCGAGCGTTCAGATGCTTCAGCCCTTTCTTTTGATTGGACCAACTTGAGGTTAACTCTTTGCCTTAAAATCGAATTCGATAATAGCTCACAGATCAGGGATATTTGGCTAGAGACAAAACCCATATCAATTTCTGAGTCATGCACAAGTAATCTAAGTTGACCAATCTCTTTTTGCTCAACGATGATAGGCAAAGGTGAGAAATCATGTTGAGAATGTGACTCTGTGCCGTATCGCTTCTGGGTTAAGGTTGGCAGGACTTTGCAGTTCAATACTAAAACACAGGAAAACTTGTCAGAAATATCATTGAGGTGGTTAATTAACTCGTTGAGGAGTACATCATCTAGCTGGGAGCGCATGAAAATTCGACTAAAGTAAAGCAGTTGCTTTTCAATATTTTGTTGAATTTCAAATTTAATCTGATTAACCGCTGATCTTTGCTCGACATGATGAAGAGCTAACTCGAGCTTTTTATTAGCGTTGTAAAGTTCAAGGCTTTTTTGTTCTAATAGTTTTTCAGCAGCAATTTTTGCCGCAGTCACTCGCTTTAGTTTACGCTCTAAGCTGCTTTCCATAGGCCGCTTTAATTGATAGTAATGTTGAAGCGGACGCTACTGCCATCTTCCGTTTGAGGCTGCATATCAACGTTTAGCTGCTCATTGAAATGTTCGGCACAGCCTTCTAATAAGCCTAAACATACATGCGACATACAACGAGCACTCTTATAATCCATTACCATATTGGTTTTAGTTTCACTAATGAATTCGAAAATAGGAGGATTAGCATCTGGATATAATTTTTTAACCTCAATATGAATGACATCTTGTACATGTCGAATGAACTGAAAAGTAGAAGTACTATGTCCAATGCTAGCGGTATCAGGAAGTGAGCCAAGCAAGGTTAAAAAAATAACTTGGCCAAAAACTCTTTGTAGCTCAGTTGGTTCGATATTGGTTACCTTACTCAAATTAATAATTAATTTGACTAGGTCTTTATGGTCATAACTGCCTACGGATGTGTAGATGCCTTCGTCTTCTGACATGTCCAAAACTGTATCTAATACTTCTAAACCAAACTTATCTTCAACCAACTCTAAAAATTGTGTAAATATAATGCCTTTCATGGTGTTCCTTATGTCGCGGCATGATGACGCGCTAATGTGACCGTGCTGTGAAAACCACTCTATTAGTTATAAGACAAATCCTTATTAATTCAACTTTTTAACGACTTTTATTTAGGACTTTATCTGGTGAACCAAAGTATTTTTGGCTACCATTTTGCTCTAACAGTAAACAATGACTACTGGTCGCAAGTAGGTGTGGAGAAACGGTAGTAAAGACAACAGTATGCTGCTTTAGAGGGCCTGAGAATAGTTGATCTAGGTATTTTTTATTTTCTAGCTCGGAGCCCACCAGGGGCTCATCAATGAGGATCAGCTCTTCATTCATATTACCTAAGCCAATTGCAAGGCGTAATTTTTGAAGGGTAGCACTTGGTAAATCTAAAATAGTTTGCTTATCTAATTGTTGGTGTAGGCCATCAGGAAAATCCTCATCTAGGCCTAGGAGTCTCATCGTATGGTTAATCTCTGCCTCAGAAATCATGCCATTATGAATGACAAAGTTGGAATAAATGCTGCCGTCATAAAGATGCAAATTAAATGGGATATAGTTTATGGAGCGACGATAGCGATAATTGTTAAATTGTTTTAAATTGTAGCCATCAACGAGTATGAAACCCTGATATCTGTGTTCAAGAGCAGCCAGAATCATTAATAGCGTGGTTTTACCACATCCAGCGGGGCCAGAAATTGCCACTTTGGTACCTGCCGGTATAGTTAGGTTGAGATTGGTTAATCCGCTGGTGGCAGATGGGTAACGATGGCTAATATTATTGAGACTGACTTCACCGCTGAATTTTCTAATTGGTGGGCTTTTTTCTAGGGAAACTTTGTCATCAT
The DNA here is from genome assembly GCF_010993985.1 of Paraferrimonas sp. SM1919. Taxonomy (GTDB): domain Bacteria; phylum Pseudomonadota; class Gammaproteobacteria; order Enterobacterales; family Shewanellaceae; genus SM1919. Next base: position 88,575 of record NZ_WINH01000002.1, read on the forward strand.
TTAGTGACATAAGTGCATTAATTTGATTTGCTGACTTCTTAATCGCGTTAAACTTAATTAGTGAGTTATAGATACCCATTATCGGGCTTAAAGCTTTCCAAACTAAAATGACCGTGGCGATCATAGCTCCAGCATCGCTGATACCTTCCATCGTAGTATAAACAGCAGTAATAATTGCTGTAGTACCAATAATTTGGATGATTGTATTACCAATGGCCTGGATACGAGAATTGACCTTTTCCACATGGTCGGCTTCATCTGAGCTTTGTTGATGGGAGGCTTTAAATCGAGATTTTAAAACGGGCATTAATGGTAAGTTTTGAATAGTCGCGATGCTTCTTAATAATTGGTTCCATTGATACGAAATCATAGCGTTAGCGCGAGAGCTTTTCGCAATAGCTTGAGTGTAGATGTAGCGTGCGTACAAACAAAATACGATCATCAGCAAAATACCAACCAGCACTACCAGTGCAGCATACCCAGATAAAAAAGTAATGGCGATGATGAATATGATGACAAATGGTAGATCAAAGTAGCTTAACGTCGCTTCTGCGGTGACTAATTTTCTGAATTGATTGATATCATTAAGTCGAGCCAATTGCGCTGAAATATCGGCCGAAGACGTCATGCTGTAGGGCAGCCACAATAACTTTGAAATTACATTTTTAGAGATGTGTATAGCTAAATCTTGACCGGAAGTATTAAGCACTTTCATTCTTAAACTCTTGACCGCAAAATCTGAAAAAGCCAACACAAGTGCTAAAAAGGTTAGCCAGTATAAGGTCTTTAACGATCCAGAGTTTAGAGCATAGGTATAAACAGCCATAATATAAAATGGCTGTAAAGCTCCAAGAAGGTTGCTAATAAAAGAGAACAGTAACAGGCTTTTAATTTCGTCATTAAAACGATAAAAAGTATATTTAATCCAATTACTCTTATCGGATGTTTCAGGTGGCGGCTCTCTAAAAAATCGCGAGTATTGTGTTATATAAGTTAATCTGAATGGCTCAGCATTTAGGTTGATGTTGATGATATTATTATTCACATAATCAAAGGCTACTCCTTGTCCTTCTGATAAAGAAAGTAACAGGCCAGAAAATTGTTCAGATTCTATAAAACAGGGCAATCTTGAAGTGACCGATTCGTCTATAGAGTTTACTTTATACTGAGTTGTTCGGCATTGGTAACCTAGTTTGGTCAGGGTCGCCTCAAAAGAGAGAATGTCGCTACTTTCGACTACGAAGGCATCAGAAAGGATCTCCGGCGTACCTTCCCATTCAAAAGCGATTAAGATATAAGCTAAAGCTCTAAGTAAAGGAGTATTTTTATACCTAATTTCAAAGGTTTCATTTTCAAAATCAGAGAGCCTTTGTTTGACATCGCTGAAATCAATTAGCGAGCTCATTTCTCCCCCTTATTACCAAGTTTGATAGCTGGTAATCCGAAATCACTCGCTTGAATATTATTGCTAACAATAATAAGGAATTGGTTATTGAGCTTAGGTTTGAAAGTCATGATTACCTTGCTAGCAAAGTTGCTATCAAAAATGGTGTCAAAGTCATCAAGAAATAAAATCTTATTATTACTTATCATCGCTCGAATAATAAATAATGCATATTTTACTTGTCGCGAGAATGGCGTGGGTTTATTACTTGAAAGATTGGTATAAAAACCATTAGGAAGTGAATTGATGATGTCATGGATACCTAGGTTTTTACATAAAGAAAAAGCAGAACTATTATAAAAAGGGCGATAACAAGTTAAGTTATCAATGATAGTGCCATCAATGAATTGGCTTCTCTCATTAATTAAAAAGGTTTGCTTTCGCCATTCATGGTAATCGAGACTGTTTATGTCGATGCCATTAAGTAAAATAGGTAATTCTTTTTTATCAATGTCTAAAATTAATCTTCTGCCGATGCTGGTTTTTCCAGTTCCCGAATCACCTGACAGGATAACAGGTCTATTCGCATCTATGATAATCTTCTTGTGGCTATCTAGATAAATGGTAAGGCTATCTTGGACTAACAAGGTATCCGTATCATTATCTGCTTTGGGTAGTTGTTTGTGGCTGTTATGAATTTCTAAATCCAGTATTTTGGAAATATTGTTAACCTGTAAGCGATTGATTTTAAGTCTGCTGAGTGTACGCATCATTTGTTGATAAGGACCAAAGTAGCGATTAGTTAACATAATCACTGCAGCCATTATCCCTTGTGTTGAATTGGCATCAATGACCGACTGTGCAAGCATTAGCACCACAAAGGTTACGGTTAAATTTTGGAAAAGGGAAAGGATAATATTATAGTTAGACTCCAGTTTTTCATAGCCGATGCTACTGGCTTCTCGGATCTTGATGAGTTCATTCATTATACTTTCTAGGCGATACTCCATAGCCCGACTTTTGTTGTCAAGCGGGTTGGATACGACTTCGATAATTTTAGAGCTTGTTTCCCCTTCTAATTGTGTGCTTTTCTCGAGGCTGACAATTTTTCTATTAGAAATGTTGTGTGCTACTAGCCATAAGAAAATAGAAGAAATTGCTAATATTAGCCCCGCGACAGGATGAATTATGGCGATGATTGTAATGGTGAGTATGCTCGTTAAAAAGTGGATTTTAGCCTTAATCATTTCGCCAGTTAGAAAAGATTTTATCTCAGGTATTTTTGAAATTCTCTCAAGAAAAACACCACTTTCAATCTTACTGAACTGATAGATGTCAGCGAGGCAGATCGCATGGAAGGTACGGTTTATGATTTTGGTTTCGAACTGCTTCATTAAGTTGGAAGTTAACTTTTCTTCCTGTTTTTTAAGAAAATAATCGAGGATGATGGCAACAATAATAATAGCAAAAATCAGCGTTAACGTGTCTTTTGCCTGATTAGGCAAGACTCTATCAAAAATAATTAAAATTGAGAAAGGTAAAACCAGAGATAAAAAAGTCGTTACAATGCTAGACATTAAAATGTAAGCATTATCAATGAACCCAATTTTTACTTTTCCAATTTTGTCACTCATTAAAAACTCTCATTCTGTTCAGTGAGCTCACTGGCGATGAAGAAGTTATCCATTTTGTTGATGGAATCTATCGATAATGAGCCTGTCATTCTCTCAAGCATTATTAGCTCCTGAGTGTAATCATACCGAGCACTATTGTAGTCACGATAGCTGTTAAACAATTTCGTTTCAGATAGAAGTAAATCTGTTAAGGTGCGAGTGCCAAGTTCGTAGGCTTTTTTCAAGCCATTAAAAGAGGAGCGGTTAGCTTCAACGATTAGCCTTAGGGAACTAATGCTTTGAGCAAGGTTGTTAATGTTTAAAATCGAGACTTTTATTGAATTTTTGATGCTACTTCGTGTGCTTTGTAATTCGAGTTGTAGCTTTTTTATTTTTTGTTTGTTCTTTTTATATTCATAAAAATCAGAACCACCAGAGGTGATTGGAATATTTAATTGTAAATCAATACTTTTGGATTGACTTTTACCGGTACTGCTAGGGTTATTGAGCAGGTCGAAATCACTTGTATAATCCTTGCTAATACTTCCGTTTAACGTAAGGGTGGGGCTAAACTTTGATGCTGCAGTTTTTATATCTGCCATGGCTTTTTGGTAAGACTTTAATGCAATAGCAATTTCTTTATTGTTAGCCATTGCTAAGTTGGTGTACTTTTCAATATTTTTTTCATTTATATTACTAAAGCTTACGTTTTCCTTAAGAGTAAAGTTTGCATCTATTGGATATTGTATAAGATTTTCAATATTACTTTTTGTGACTAAGTACTCTTTTTCAAGAGTGGCTATTTTTTGTTTTATCGATTCATTCTTAGATATAACTTCATATATGTCATTCTTTGGAGAGTTGCCAACCTCTATGTTTCTGCTCATTTGCTTAAGCCTAGAGTTTGATGACATGAGTTCTTTCTTGGTAGCTGAAATTATCGTGGCTTTTTTCATAAGCTCTATATACTGGATAGCGATATCCTCAATGGTCGCCTGTATTTTGTTTTGATTTCTTAGCTTTTCAATAGTTACCCCTTCTTTGGTGGACTGGTATTTGTAGATGTCTTCTAGGTTAATTATTTTTTGTTTGAATGATAAACTGAGGCTCTCATCGGTATATTTTTTATTAATGTCTGTAGCTTCATGCTGCTGTGTATTATCCCTGTTCCAACTTTTTAAGGCGGAACCATTTATGCTTGGTAAAAAGTTAGATTGGCTTATTTTTAAATTATACTCAAACTCCTCAACTCCAGCTTGACTTGCGGCCAATGTTAGGTTGTTATTTAAACCCTTCTCGACAACCTCCGATAAAGAATTACCCAAAACAGAAGTCGATAATGAAGCTGTTAAAAATAAACTAATTATTTTTTTGAAACGCTGCATATTTCTTTATTGCCTTTATGATTTCATCCGTTTTGTAGGGCTTGCTGATGACATGGTCCATACCAGCCGCGATACAGGATTTTTGCTCCTCTTCGCTGGTAAGGGCGGTCGCACCTATTATAGTTACCGGCTTTTTGTTGCGCTGATTTATTTCATTGTTTCTTATTATTGTCGTCGCTTCTATGCCTCCCATACCAGGCATTATGCAATCCATGAATATGACATCTACCTCATTTTTTTCTATCCAATCTAGGGCTTGTTTGCCATCATTTACCGTATGGGGTAAATACTCTAGCTTCATTAAAATACGTTTCAACAGGAATTGTTGAGCTTTGTCATCTTCAACTATTAGGATATTACAATCTTGCTTGTTTTGGCTTTGCTCTTTTTCATAAAGTGAGCTCGCCAGCTCGGTGGTGAATTCGTTAGGTGAAAAGGGAGCAATAAAAACTTTAGTAAAACTATCGAAAATATTTTCATTTTTTTGGTTGTTATTTATCAGGTGAATTTTGTTTTTAGTTGTTTTTTTGATGGCTCTAACCAAACTTTCTAAAGGTATGTCTAGATCTTGATCATTGATTATCAACGAGTCAAAATTATTGTTAGTGGTCAAGTGGTTTAAGAGCTTGTTGGTGTCTGAAAAGGTGACAGTGTTTGCTCCATTGTTGTAAAGTATCTGGCTGGTTATGCTAAGAGATAAAGGTGATAAGCAGTAAATCAAAAAACGCTTACCTTTTAAGTTAGATGTATGGCTCTCAATATAATCTAAACACTCAATCTCAAAACTAATTCTATATTGTTTCTGCTTTCCGGAGATATACCAGTTAGAGTTAAAATTCTCAATATTTTTAAGAATCGATTTGACCCAGTTGTCTTTTGAGGATGTTGAGCTGGCGTACTCCGACCAATGTAATTTGCTTAGCTTTTCAATAGGTATACTAAATTCATTTAAAAAAGTAAGGCTGCAGGAAACTTTCACCTTGTCAATAGTTTGCGCTGGGCTAGAGCTGAAGCTGAATAATAAGTTCTTGTCTTTTTCTGCCTTTATTGCATTAGATGAGACTAGAAATAACACCCAAAATAGGTTTGATTTTTGTCCTTGAACAAGGTTAGGAGTGTCATTGTGAAAGCTGATTTCTAATTTTTTCTGTTGCGTGTTTAACTTGTCTTTGAGTTGAAGTGATATTTCTAGGATTAACTCTGTAAAAGAGAAGTTTGTCCTTTTTGAAATTCTACCCTTGGAGAGTAAGGTGTTATAGTTATCAGCTAACTCTGATAATGTGTTAGCAGTATTAGTTATCCCCTTGTTAAGTTCTTTTATTTTGTCATCATCTTCATCAGTTAAAACGGTCATTCCAGCAGTTAAATTATTAGATAAATCTCGTATCTCATAACCAATTAAACTATAAAGGTGCTGGGTGTTGTCCATTTCTTCTTTGATCCTGTTATATGACTCAACGACACCTTTCACTTTGGTTAAAATGTTCCTCTCTAAGCTTGATATTTGTGTGTTTTCAAGATGTTTGTTAATCTCAATTAACTCAAGGTTATCAACTTTTTTAGCGAGTCCCAGTAGCTCATTATGTTTTGCTTGAATAGTTGCTTTGAATTGTTTGTTGCTTTTGTTTGTTCTGATTATGATTGAAATGCTAATGACTACAATTAATATTATTAAGAAAAATGATGTTGATAATGTTTGCTCAGTTGTCGCTTTTAAAGATTTATATGAATTGCTGATTATGCTGTTTTTTTGGTTATTCAAACTTTGAATCCCCAATGAGAGTAAATGGTTTAATTCTGAAAGTTGTTGCATATCAAGCGTTGTTTGGTTTGATATTTTTTTAAGCTTTGCTGCAATTATTTTATAGTCGGTTTTGCCGTTAAGGTTAACCAGTTTTTTTTCAGACGAAACTGCTTTCTCAAGTGCTTTTATGTATGTAAAGTAGCTTTGATAAGAAGCTTTAATGCCTTGGCAGTTGTTGTTGGTTTTACATTCATAAACAGATTGATTGATACTTTCCATGGAGGAAATTAAATTTTCAATGCTGATGATTACATTTCTGTCTTGTCCATTTTCGACTTCGATAACCCTGCTTGCTTTATAGAATATCCCTATAATAATTAAAGCTGTAGATAAGATAATCAATACCGCCAAATTGTGGATGTTAATTTGATAGTTTTGTTTTTTCATGCTCTACCTTTCATCAAAAGCTTCTTCTAAAGCAGAAATGACGGGTTTTATGGCATACTCTAATATGGTTCTTTCTCCAGTTTTGATATCTACAGTAAATTCTAAGTATGGAGATAATTTGTATTCGATACCTGATTTCTCTAGAAATGATTTTTGCAGGCTGATTTTGGCTATGTAGTACTCCATTTCTTCTTCTTTGTATGAGGAACGACTGATAGATTCTATTTTTCCTTCTATGTGGCCGTATTTAGTGAAGTGGTAGCTGTCAAATTTTAACCGTACTTGCTGACCTACTTCGACAAAACCAATTTCACTTCGACTTATTTTGGCTTCTCCATGAATTTTGTCATTTAAAGGTGCTATATCTACTATGCTCTCACCTGGTCCAATAACCGCAGATTGGTAATTGTAGTGAATTTTGTCTACTACGCCATCAACAGGTGAGTAAATGGTTAGTCGCGCCACTTTGTCGCTATGCTGAGTTTTATCTGTTTCTTTAATGGATATCTCTTTTTTGATTTCAGTTATTTTTGCTTGATATTCGGAGTTTCTATTGTTTTGCAGATCGATAAGTTGTTTTTTGGTTCTTTCCATCTGGAATTGCTCATTAAGTATCGCCTCTTGCAGGTTTTCAATTTCTCTTTGCATGTTTGAGCGTTGTACTTGCATATTTAGCACTTCTATATAAGAAGCCATTTCTTCTTCATGTAAGGTTTGCTTAATAGCTAATTGAGATTCGATGAGCTTAAGTTGATTGTTGGAACTTAACATCCGATTTTGCATGGAACTTAACAGTTGGGTTTTATGTTCGATATCATGCAGCAGCAGTTGATCGCCGGATTGGTTTTTGGAATTTTCCTCTTTCCAGCTAGTTAAGTTCTGTGAAATCAGCTCAGGAAAAGCAGAATACTCAGAATAATTGGGTTCCAAGCCATTGATTAGAGACTGATATCTAATCAAATCCATTTTTAACTGAACAATTTCTAGATTTTTAGTGTTTAAAATTGTGTGGCGATCGGAAGACTTTAATCTGGCTATAGCTTGCCCTTGATAAACCACATCTCCATTTTTAATTAATAGTTCATCTAGAATGCCACCTTCTAAGTGTTGGACTTTTTCTATGTCGCTCTCAAGTAGTAACTCTCCCCTCGCAGAAACGATAATATCTAATTGAGCTTGAGAAGAGACAAAAGTTAATGCCGTTAAAATCGCTAGAAAAACAAGCAAGGCCTTATGTACGAATGTTAATTCGCTACTTAAGGAAAGGTAGTCTGTGTTATGGATAGGGTCTTGGTAGTTACTACCGACAAGAGCATTTTTTATGTGTTCTTCTAAAGCGTTACCAGCCATTAATATTCCTTGAGCTCTATTTTGTCACTCTTAATATAAGTAGCATTTTTAAGTATAGACACAGTTTCACAAAACCAAAAAAAACATTAAATCATTTACTTAGATGGCTATTCTAGATAGGCGGGTGCTACTAATGGATTTTAATTCTGATATTTTAGATATGAGTTAGTGTGCCTTAGTTGGGGCCGTTGCTATGCTTTAGATAGGCGCTAGTATTTGGGGCAGAGTGAGCTTGAATGCTTACAAGCCCCTTTGTTGGTTATTATTTGCCCCATTTTTGTCCAGTTGAACTATTCTAATTAACTGCTTTAGTGTGCAATTTGGTGGATTTGGAATATGCCTAATAACAATGTCAATGATGAAAACAATCCTCTTAACGAGGCGGAAGAACAAGTACAAACTTCTAATGATCAATCGACAAGTCAGTCACAGCAATCAACGGTTACTTCCACTGTTGCGACAGGTGGAGACACACTAGAACAAAGTGAGACAGCTGAACAAACTACAGAGGCTGCAAAAACAAATACTAATGACTCTGATTCGGCTGAAGAAGTCTCTGATGGCGGAGCTGAAGTCGCAGAAGAAGTTCAGGACCAAAACAGCGGTGCCAATTCAAGAGTCATTGAGAGTGAAATAACTTTAGATGAAGATAATCAACCTTTACCTTCTGCAAACAGCGAAGACACTGGAGTTCAATCCGTTGGCGGTAGTGATAGCGAAAGTCGTGGAGGTGAAGGTCAAAGCGTTGAAGGTAATTCCGGTGAAACCAATGCAGCCAGTGGAGCAAGTGGATCCTCGACGAATATCAATCAAGATACGGCTGTTAATACAGAGTTTGATACTCTTACACAAACTAGTACTGTCGAAGTAGGTGTGGAAGGTGCTGGAGTACAAAGCTCTCCTGCTACAGCCTTAGCGGATGATTTTGATACAGAAACGTCATCTCAGACAATTGAGATAAATGTCGAGAATGTCAACGACGCCGCGGTTGTCGAAGATGCCAGCTACAGCATCGAAGAAGATGGCTCACTGACCTTTACCGATGCCCAGCTCCTAGCGGGGGCGTCAGACATTGATGGTGACGATTTATCCGTTGCTGATGTCAGCTACTCAGGCAGCGATGGCGTGTTCACCAATAATGGTGACGGCAGTTATACCTTCTCACCCAATGAGAACTTCAATGGTGACGTAGCGTTAAGCTTCGCCGTGAGCGATGGCACCACCACGACTGCGGCCAACATTGATGTCAGCGTTGAGTCCGTTAATGACATTCCAGTGGCGGGTTCCACCACTTACTCCGTCAATGAAGATGGCATTATTACCCTTAGTGATGCGCAACTTTTAGCAAACAGCTCAGACGTTGAAGGGGAGGTCAGTGTCAGTGGGGTGGCTTACTCGGGCACCGATGGTATTTTCACCGATAACGGCGACGGCAGTTACAGCTTCGCCCCTAATGATAACTTTAATGGCAATGTCTCCCTTGATTTCACCGTCGTCGATGAAGACGGGGCAACCGCACAGACCACCGCCGGCATTGATGTTATTGCAGTTAATGATGCGCCGGTGTCGGGGGATTTGGCTTACTCAGTTAANTGAAGATGGCGCCATTACTCTGACTCAAGAACAGTTGCTGTCTCAAGCGAGCGATATCGAAGGGGATGCACTCACCGCCGCCAACCTCAGCGCCGGGGATAACGCCAGCGTTATTGCCAATGAAGACGGTTCATTTACCATTACCCCGGATGCCGATTTTAATGGCGACATTGACTTAAGCTTCGATATCTCCGATGGCACTGACACCATCGTTGCCAACGGGGCACTGACGGTGAACCCTCAGAACGATTTACCGACTTCCTCGCAAGTAGAAGCGAATGTAGCAGAAGATCACACCATTATAATCACGCAACAGCAGTTACTTGCGAATGCTGCTGATATTGATGGTGATCAGTTAGTGGCAGCTGATCTGATGGCTGAAGGGGCTGAGATTATTGATAACGGTGATGGTACTTTTGCTATCACTCCTGATGCTAATTTTAATGGCCTGATCAATGTGAGTTACAACATCAGTGATGGCGATACCCCTATTGCAGCTAATCTTGCGTTAACGGTTGATCCTGTTAATGATGCGCCAATTGTATCAGCAGATGTTGCTATTACCATAGCTGAGGATGGTTCTTATACCATCACTCAAGAGCAACTGTTGCAGTTTGCTTCGGATGTCGAACTTGATCCCATGACTGCGACTATCGGTGATCAAGGAGAGCTGACTTCCATATCCGGTACTGTGCTAGATGCTGCAACTGGGTCACCGATCGAAGGGGCCTTGGTCACCATGACTGATGTCGTGGGTAACACTTATGAAACCAACACTAATGCGAATGGTCAATATCAAGTAGAAGGTAGTGTCGTTGAACAGGCCAGTGTCGAGATCACTAATGATGGTTCAATCAATTCCAGTTACGTTGTGGCTAGCGGAGATGTTGGCGATGCAGGGGTAACGGCTATTTCTGATATTCTCGAAGATACAGAAATGCGAGTGGTGGTCACCTGGGGGGCAGAGCCAACCGATCTGGATAATCATTTATGGTTATATGATCAAGAGACAGGTGAGCAGTTAGACCATATTTTTTATGCGGACATGCGTTATAACCTTGGTGATGGTCAGCGAGTTGAACAGGATGTGGATGATATCAACGGCCATGGTCCAGAAACCATTACCATCCCGAATTATCAAGATATGAACATGCACTACTCCATTCACAATTACAGCGGCCGAAGTTGGGATGTAGAAGGTGTAGAAAATGTTCAAGTACAGATTTTTGTTGGTGATACTCTGGTGCAAACCTTCACACCTGACTTACCAGAAAACCCTGAAGGTGAACACTGGCATGTATTTGATGTTATCGATGGCGTGATTGTTCCCAGTCAAGATGTTAATTCGGAACGTAATTTTGATTTACCAAGCAGTGATGTGGCAGCAAATACTGAGGGTGCAATTGATATCAGTTCTGCATTGATTGGTGTCGCAGCAGAGGACACCGATGTTGACAACAGTGATAATCAACAGAGTGAAATTCAAGCTACTGAAACCGCCCAAACTGGAACTGAAAATGCGAGCGTGGCGGATATTGCCATTGCCAACGCCACTATTACTGATAATGGTGATGGCACATATACCATTACCCCTGCTGAAAACTTTAATGGCGAGTTCTCAATTAATTACACCGTTAATGATGGTCATGGTGGCATCACTCCAGCGCAATTAGATGTCACTGTAACTGCCATAAATGATGATTCCATTATTTATGATCATATTTATACCGTTAATGAAGATGGCAGTTTGAGTTTTACCGATGAACAGCTGCTTGAAGGCGCAATTGACATTGATGGCGATGACTTAAGCGTTGCATCGGTAAATTACTCGGGTAATGATGGTATATTTACCAATCATGGCGATGGCAGCTATAGTTTTGCACCTAATGAAAACTTTAATGGCAACATTAATCTCAGTTATGACGTTAGCGATGGTCAAGGGATTGTATCTGGTGACATCACGATAGAAGTCGCCGCAGTAAACGATGCCCCCGTTTCCGGTCAGCTGGCTTACTCGGTGGATGAAGACGGTTCTATCATACTGACTCAAGAACAGTTGCTAGCACAAGCGTCTGATATCGAAGGAGATGAACTCACCGCTGCTAACCTCAGTGCCGGTGATAATGCCACAGTGACGGCGAATCCAGACGGTTCATTTACCATTACGCCAGACGCCAACTTTAATGGCGATATTGCTCTGAGTTTCGATATCTCTGATGGCAGTGACAGTATCGTCGCTAATGCTGCACTTACTGTCAATCCAGTCAACGATGGGGCAACATCGACCAACGTTACTTTGCAGAGCGAAGAAGACAATACTTTAGTTATTACTCAGCAAGATTTACTCAGACAAGCTCATGATATTGATGGTGACGATTTAGTTGCCCGTAATTTAGCCATCGATGAAGCATTTGGAGCGCTTGTTGAAAATGGAGATGGCAGTTGGTCTTTTACTCCTACAGAAAACTTTACAGGTGAAGTACCCCTTAGCTTTAGCATTGATGATGGCACTGAGTTAACTCAGGTACAGGGCCAAGTCAATGTGACTCCAGTGAATGATGCTCCAATCGCGCCTAATATTGAAATGCAGGGAGAGGAAGACCAAGTGATGGTCATTGATCCTGCTTACATTATTAGTCAAGCAAGCGATCTAGATGGAGATCAGCTAGATTTACGAAGTTTAACAGTTAAAGCACCACAAAATGCTCAATTACAGCAGCAACCGGATGGGTTGTATCACCTTGTTACCTCTCAGGATTTTAACGGAATTATAGAATTAGGTTATCAGGTAACGGATGGTCTAGAAACGGTTGAAGGCGATCTAAACATTGATGTTATTCCAGTTAATGACGCTCCATTCAATAATGGTAATGCGGTATTAACTACCAATGAAGACGGAGTATTTACCTTTGATGCAAGTGATTTATTGAATCTGTTTGGTGATATTGATACCGATACGTTAATCATTTCTCGTGTGTTGTTAGCTGATGGTGAGCAAGCCGGAGACTTAACCGATAATGGAGATGGCAGTTGGAGTTTTAGTCCATCTGCTCATTTCGCGGGTACAGGTGGTCTACAAATAATTGCCTCAGATGGTGAGTTCGAAACGGCACTTGATGTGCCAGTATATATTCGACCGGTGGCGGACGGAGCGGTCATTAGCACCGATCACCAAGGGCCACTTGTATTTGCGGAAGATACTACCGGGCACCTTGGGGTTAATATTGCCTTGGTTGATGAGTCCGAATTTGTAAGTAATGTTGAAATGACAGGCTATCCTGTTGGATTTGTGGTCAGTGATGGTGTGCATACTATGACTATTACTGAGCCCAACCAGGTAGTAAATGTAACCGACTGGAATCTTGATGATTTACAACTAACCCCACCTGCTGATTACAGTGGTAATTTCTTTGTAACCATAAGCGCAACAACTGTTGATTATGGTGATGAAACAATTGATGCCTCTGGTTTAGCTCCAATTGCAGGTGATTTTACCACTACTTTAGGTGAGCCAATTAGCTTCACTGAAGCCGATTTGATTGCTTTAGCTCAAAATATTGATGCGGATGATGGTGATGCCATAAAAATGGTGCATCTTATCGACCAAAATCAAGGGGAATTGCTGCAACAAGCAGATGGAAGCTGGTTATTTACTCCCGCAGAAGGGTTTAGTGGGGAAGTTGATTTTGCATATGTGGTAGAGCGCGATGGGATTTTATATGACGAGCAAAGCTCGATTGCAGTATTTGAATCCGAGGCAGATGTAGTCACCCCGAATGAAGCCAGCACATTAAATGCAGATAATATCAGCTCAGAGCAACCCCTGAGTTTTACAGATGAACAGTTATTATCGACCTTAACTCAAGATACTGATGTGCAGATGACAATCGAATCAGTATATTTGACCCAAGGTCAAGGTGTTATCGAATCCAATGGTAACGGCGGGTATCAATTTACCCCCGCTCAAGGTCAGCATGGTCAAGCTCAAGTTGGCTTTGTCGCCAGTGATGGTTATCAAAATGTAGAGAGTTATTTCAATGTCAATATGACCAGTGCAGTAACAGAATCAGGATTGCAAGAAAATGGTTCAATTATTATCACTAAGTCCGATATATTAGGCAGCCTTGGAATGGAGCAGGCAGATATAGTAGAAGTAGATTACAACTTCGAAAGTGGCTTATTTATGCCCTATGATGACGACTTGTGGATTTTGTGGCCTGATGCAGAATTCAATGGTGATTTACAGTTATCAGTCACAATAGCTGATGACCAAACCAATCAGCAACTTGATACCACAGTAAGTGTCGAATTAGCTGGATCTTCGGCCGAACGAGGCAATACCCCAGAACTACCAACTCAAGCTGCAGACACGGCACACGAGGCAAGTTCAAATGATGACGCTGATTACACGGCAGCACCGGGGGCTGAAGTTGAAATCAATCTCCCCAATGAGGTTGCAGACGCTGAAGGCGTGGTCGAGATTATGCTTGCAGGCGTTCCAGAAGGGGCAGACATACCTTCAGCTTTAGATATGGGGGATGGAAATTACTTAATAAGTGGTGATCTTTCTCAAGCTGTGGTGATGAACCTTGGGGACAATTTTGAAGGAGAGGTTGAGCTTAACTTCCAGGGTATGGACAATTTAGGGTTGCAGGTGGATCAGGCAAATGCATCACAGACCTTGAGTATTGATGAGCAGTACAGTATGCAAACAACTGGGCGTAGCCAGCAAAACCACGAACAATTTGAACCTAGCTCGGAAAATGGTGATTGGACTCAAGCAGATGAAACTCAACAAGAAGTTGATATTAATGATGATTCAGGAAGCTTCGATAATGCCAACACCGACACTCAGACTCCGAATGATTTAGATGATCCTTTGATTTAGCGAAGTTGAACAAAAAGGCCCCAATCTTGCGATTGGGGCCTTTTTTATTTGGTGGAGGCGGCGGGGCTCGAACCCGCGTCCGAAAAACCTACATCCAAGGCGCTACATGCTTAGTCTTTCTATTGGTTAACCATCAGAACTCCGAAAGACAGGATTTCTTCAGGCGAGTTTGGTACTGTTTCGCGGTTCACCCCCAAACAAGGTTCCCTCGCTAGCACGATGTAGGGTGACCATCAAATCCACTGCCCATGTGCGAGACCTGTGGTAGATGGCTAGCAGACTTAAGCTGCTAGAGCGTAGTTATCGTCGTTTGCAACTATAACAGTGCGGCTTTTTACGAGGCCAACCGCCCCTCGGCATGCTCCCAGGGTTTCGTGAATCTCGTCGAATCCAGAATCGCCCCCAAAAGAGTTTCCACAGTCTACCTCAAATATTCACATAGCAACAAGCTTTAACTAAGAAATATTCGGTAAATGTCGAATTTTAAGTCATTAACGTACTGAGTGCTTCATTAGGCGACCTTTTTCAACCTGCCACTCTCTGTCTTTGATGTCAGCACGTTTATCGTGGGCTTGTTTACCCTTACCTAAGCCAACATCAATTTTTACGAATGACTTTTTCCAATACATTGAAATTGGAATTAAGGTATAACCTTGGCGCTCAATTAAACCCTCTAAGCGGTCGATTTCGCGGCGCTTTAATAGTAATTTTCGCGACCGTAAAGGATCGGCCACGACGTGTGTTGAAGCGGTATTTAAAGGATTGATAGTACAACCAAACAACCATGCTTCTCCACCTCGAATAAATACATAAGATTCCGATAGGTTTACTTTACCTACTCGGATCGCTTTTACTTCCCACCCTTGCAGGGCGAGGCCGGCTTCAAAGTTCTCCTCTATCTTATATTCAAACTTGGCGCGTTTGTTATAAGCAATCTGGTTGGAACTTGTGCCTTTCTTTTTCGAATTTTTCTTTGCCATAGTTTTGTCATTATACCCAAGCTGTAAGATTTTGGTATTGCTTGCTGCCCTATTTTTTCATGTCGTGGTAATATTTCAAAAGTTTTTAAATAAGTAATTTGAGAAGCCTAGATGGCAACAGTTAATCGTAATGCATTAGTCGCACAAAGCGCTACAAGAATGTATAACCTAGTTAATGATGTGGCTAGCTATCCACAATTCCTGCCTGGCTGCAGTGCTACCACCGTTCATCAACATAATGAAACTATGATGTTAGCAAGTGTCGAAGTATCTAAAGCTGGCATTAAACATACTTTTAAAACCGAAAATAAGTTAAACAGTCATCAATCAATAGAAATGAGCCTAATAGAGGGGCCATTTAAACATTTAAAGGGTGAGTGGAAGTTTACTCCCCTTAGTGAAAATGCCTGTAAAGTGGAACTGAATCTAGATTTTGAATTTAGCTCAAAATTAGTTGAGCTGGCATTTGGCAAAATATTTAATGAACTGGCAAACTCGATGGTGACCGCTTTTTGTGAACGAGCTAAGGTGATTTATGGTCGATAAAATAAATGTAGAAGTGACTTATCCACTGCCAACTGAGCAAAAAGTGTTTAAGTTGCAAGTGGCAGTGGGCAGCACTGCAGAGCACGCAATTTTAGCCTCTGGGGTGATGGACTATTACCCTGAAATAGATTTAGAAAAGAATAAAATCGGCATATTTTCTCGTATGGTAAAGCTACATGAAGTGTTGCAAGAAGGTCAGCGTGTCGAAATTTATCGCCCGTTAATTGCCGATCCTAAGGATATGCGTCGGCAACGTGCTGAGCGAGCAAAAGAGCAGGGTCGAATTAATGCGACGACTGGTGCCAAAATAAAATAACAAGGGATAAAAGTAGATGGACCTTATCTTAAAAGACAAGCTAATCAACATTTTTGGGTTGCTTAAAGGGCAAGACTTTCAGCCATTAGGTGAAGGCCATATAAATCAGACTTGGTTGGTTAAATCACCCCAAGGGCAAGTGGTACTGCAAAGATTAAATACTTATGTATTTAATCGCCCTAAGCTGTTAATGGATAACCTTCGCAAGGTCAGCGATCATTTGACCCTAAAAAAGGAACAGGGACTGTATTCTTTAGACGTCATGTCTTTATTACTGACTGCCGATGGTCAAAATTATTGGCAGGATGAAGAGCATGGGTTGTGGCGAGCAATCAAGTTTGTACCTGATAGCCTGACGTTACAGGCAGTCGCGAATAACCAACAAGCCCAGGTGGTTGCTGAAGGCTTTGGCGAATTTACCATGGCTTTATCAGACTTAGCAGCAGATGAACTTAAAGAGGTGATCCCAAGTTTTCATTGTCCAAGCTCCCGCTTACAGCAATTACACGAAGCAGAAATGGGCAGTAGTAGGGAGCAATCGGCCCAAACTGAACTTGCTAAAGTAAAAGGCTATGAAATCCTAGTTGATGAATTTTTGGAGTTTGAACGGGCAGGACTGCAGAAACGTGTTACCCATAATGATACCAAGGTAAATAATGTATTGCTTAGCCAGGATGCTAGTTTAGCAAAGTGTGTGATAGATCTAGATACTGTTATGCCAGGCTATTTAATGTATGACTTTGGCGATATGGTTCGTGCATTGGTTTCTCCAGAAGCGGAAGACTCTGCAAACTTGGATAATGTTCATGTTCGTTTAGATGTTTATGAAGCTTTATTAAAGGGCTACTCAAAAGCATTAAAACAGACGATGACAGGCTTAGAAAAAAGCTCTTTATTACTTGGGGTAAAGCTATTGCCATTCGTACTTGGGATGCGCTTTTTGGCTGATTACTTGAGGGGAGACACCTATTTTGGTGCCAATTACCCAGAACATAATTTAGTGCGAGCAAGAAATCAGTTTGCATTACTTGATAGTATTTTAGAAAACGAAACACAACTAACTGAACTATCCCATAAATATCTATTTAATTAAGGTTTTTCATGATTGATTTACGAAGCGATACCGTTACCCTGCCAACGCCACAAATGCTAGAGGCGATGAATAGTGCGCCAGTAGGGGATGATGTATTTGGTGATGACCCAAGTATCAATAAGCTTGAGCAATATGCTGCGGAGCGTTTCGGTTTTGATGAAGCTTTATTTACTAGCTCAGGCACTCAAGCTAATTTGCTGGCAATTCTAGGTCACTGTGGCCGTGGTGATGAATACCTGTGTGGTCAAGATGCCCATAACTATAAGTATGAGGCAGGTGGCGCTGCGGTATTAGGCAGTGTTCAACCCCAGCCAATTGCCAATGCCGCCGATGGCTCTATCGATTTAGAACTGGCTAAAAAATACATTAAGCCCGACGATTATCACTTTGCCCGCACCCGCTTGTTGTCGATTGAGAACACCATAGGTGGCAAGGTGTTATCCATGGATTACATGGCCAAAGCGCAAGCGTTTGCCTTTAACAATAACCTTAAAATCCACCTAGACGGTGCCCGTATGATGAATGCGGCGGTGGCTTTAGCCGTTAAGCCTGAGCAAATTACCCAGTTTTTTGACTCGGTTTCTATTTGTTTATCTAAGGGGCTTGCAGCACCTGTGGGTTCATTATTATTAGGTGATTCTGCCTTTATAGCCCGTGCCCGTCGTCTTCGTAAAATGGTGGGCGGTGGAATGCGCCAAGCGGGTTCTTTAGCAGCAGCCGGTCAAGTCGCATTAGAGAGCATGATTGAGCGTTTAGCTGATGATCATGCCAATGCCAAATATTTAGGGGAACAACTGAACACCCTAGAGGAAGTCAGCTGTAATTTGGATGACATTGAAACCAATATGGTATTTGCTGAATTTGGCCCACGCATTAACCCAGATATCATTACCGCAGCTTTGCTTGAACGCGATATTAAAGTGTTAAGCGGCAACCCAATGCGCTTAGTACTGCACAAAGACATCAGCAAACAAGACATTGATAGCTTTATTAAAGAACTCAGCCAGATTCTGGATATTTAAAAAGCTTCGCTTTTTGCTCGCGAAGCTACAGGACGTTGCTTCGCTACTACCGGACGCCACTTCGTGGCTACTGCACACTTCGTTACAGCTTTTAGCTGTAGTAAACGCAGTTTACGTGCTGTAGGGCGAAGCCCGTTCTAAAGGCCGAAGGCCGTGCTAAAGCGCAGCGTGCTAGATCTTCTTGACCTTATAAAACCTTTGCACATCTTTAGTTACAGCTCCCCAAGCAGAGTTTTGTACCCTTTGTTGATGGTAGTTAAAGGCACTTTCATCCGTAAAAAGTTCATCCACATAAAATTTGCAGTTATCTAATTCACACTGCTTTACTTCAAACTTGATACAGCCAACTTCTGCAAGTGTGAGTTGAGTATGTTCAACCAGTGCTTCTTTGATTAATGCTAACTGTTGTTGGGGCACAATAATATGCCCAGATAATTTCACTTGAGTCATGGTTTTTATTTGATTACCGATAGTCTGTAATCCTTTAGCTGTAGTAAACGTAGTTTACGTGCTGTAGGGCAAAGCCCGTCCTAAAGGCCGGAGGCCGTGCTAAAGCGCAGCGTGCTATGCCTTAGCCATCAACAATACATCCACATATTCGCCATGTCTAAAGGCGTAGTTTTTCGCTGTGCCCTCAGTATTAAAGCCGAATTTTTTATAGAGATTAATGGCAGCGGTATTGTCGGTATAGACCTCAAGTTCAATACGGCTGACCGCTAACCAGTTATTACATAGCTCGATAGCGCCTTTAAGTAGAGCGCTACCGACACCTTTACCTTGATGATTAGCTAATACGGCCATGCCGATATTGGCCACATGGCGACGTCTTGGATTGGCGAAATGGTCAATACCAATTTGTCCGACTATTTCACCATTGAGCTCTGCCACTAATGAGTAAAAGTTATTGCTAGGTGTTCCGAGATTTTGTTGCCATTTGTCGAGCGATGGAAACGGCAACTGTAACGTTGCACTGTAATTTTGAGGTTGCTCATAAATCGCTTTAATCGCAGCAATATCCTGCTGCTCACTATGACGAATGGTCACTGACATATTTACTCCGTGTCTTTGAAAGGAGGATGCTTTGCAACTCACAGATTACTGAACACTGATAGTCTGTAATCCGTATTCAGTGTTGATAGTCCTAAAGGCCGCAGGCCGTGCTAAAGCGTAGCGTGCTACTGTTCTATAAATAACATCGCTGGCCGTTCAAGTAAATCTTTGATTTTATGTATAAATTGGGTGGCTTCCCAACCATCAATCATGCGATGGTCAAATGAGGCTGATATGTTCATCATTTGTCTTGGCACAAATTGATTGTGCTGCCACACCCCTTGGGTTTGTATTTTGTTAATGCCTAAAATACAGACTTCAGGTGAGTTGATAATGGGGGTGGTGGCGATGCCGCCGTAGGGACCTAAGCTGCTGATGGTAATGGTTGAGCCTCTCAGTTGCTTAGGGAGTAACTTTTTGGCTTTGGCATTATCACTTAATTGTTTAATTTGTTCAGCACTTTGCCACAATGAAAGCTGATGTGCGTTTTGTAATACAGGCACTAATAAGCCTTGCTCGGTTTGGGTAGCTACACCAACGTGAACTGGCCTGTATTGATAAAATACCTGCTCTACATCATCATAATTGGCATTCATTTGTGGGTAGTGCTGCACCGCTTTGGCTAGGGCTTTAATAATAAATGGCAGTAGGGTTAACTTTGGCTGGTCAGCGTCTCGCTGCGCATTTAATTGCGTCCTTAACTTTTCCAGCTCGGTGACATCAATGGCTTCCACATAACTAAAGTGGGGAATGCGTGACACGGTATCTTGCATACGCATGCCAATGTGCTTGCGTATTCCCGTTACTTTTATGGCTTCCACTTCTGGCTGGTTTAGTGCTTGTTCAGGGGTGACTAATTTATTTTGCTTATCTAAATCAGCATGAATGATTCTCCCTTTGGGGCCAGTGCCTGTGATCTGGTTTAAATCTATGCCCTGTAAATGCGCTCTGCGCCTGACCGCAGGGGAAGCTATCACTTTATTACTAGAGGTAATGTGATTGCTATGGGACGACCCACTAGTTTGTAGGGCCGAGGCTGTCGTTAATTCTGCGACTAATTCAGGTGTTGGCTCAGTTCGTGGATTATTTTCTTGGGCAGCAACATTTTCAGTCACTGCAAAGTGGATTAACTCAGCACCGACTTGCATTACTGTGCCTGCTTCACAGCCAATCCAGCTCACGATACCGTCAACAGGGCTAGGGATCTCGACATTGGCTTTGTCAGTTGAGACGCAGCAAATGGCATCATCTTCATTGACGTGGTCGCCTACTTTTACATTCCATTCCAGTACTTCAACTTCCGCAATGCCCTCGCCAATATCCGGCATGGTAAGTTTGTATTGATTACTCATAATCGAGCTCCTTTACACTGCGAACGATGGCACTGGCTATACGTTTCGGGCTGGGGAAGTAATCCCATTCTTGGGCGTGGGGATAAGGGGTATCCCAGCCACAAACCCGCTCAATTGGCGCTTCTAGGTAATAAAAACAGTTTTCTTGCACGACTGATAATAGCTCGGCCCCAAAACCACTGGTTTTAGTGGCTTCATGCACGATGACACAGCGGCCGGTTTTCTTCACCGAGTCGACGATGGTTTGGCTATCTAAGGGTAATAAAGTGCGCAGATCGACCACTTCACAGCTTACACCGCTTAACTTTGCTGCCGCTAGGCTAACATGCACCATGGTGCCATAGGCCAATACGGTAACATCGCTGCCTTCTTGTACTACAGCCGCCTTGCCAATGGGGACTTTGTAATAGCCTTCTGGAACTTGGCTTTTAGGGTGGGTTGACCAGGGCTGTACAGGCTTATCGTGGTAACCATCAAAGGGGCCATTATAAATACGTTTGGGCTCAAAAAAGATTACTGGATCGTCATCTTCAATGGCTTGAATTAACAAGCCTTTGGCATCATAGGGGTTAGAAGGCATGACGGTTTTAATGCCAGCCACATGGGTAAATAGGGCTTCTGGGCTTTGGGAATGGGTTTGGCCACCAAAAATACCACCGCCGCAGGGAGTGCGAATCGTCAAGGGGGCATTAAACTCTCCCGAAGAGCGATACCTTAGCCTTGCCGCCTCCGAGGCAATTTGGTCATAGGCGGGCAAGATATAATCGGCAAATTGAATTTCAGGCACTGGCCGCAGTCCATAGGCGCCCATGCCAATGGCAGTGCCGACGATACCGAGCTCGCTGATCGGGGTATCAAATACTCTAGACTTGCCATACTTTTGTTGTAGGCCATCGGTGGCTCTAAATACGCCCCCAAAATAGCCGACATCCTCACCGAATACTACAACGTTATCGTCCTTTGCCAACATGATATCTAGGGCGTCCTTTATGGCTTCAATCATATTCATGGTTTGTAATTTCGATTCGGCCATTACTGTTGCTCCTGCATTTGTTGCCTTTGTTTTAAAATGTGCTCGGGCAACTCTTTAAATACATGTTCGAATAACTCCTCTGCAGCAGGATGGGGGCCGCTTTTCAAGGTGCCGTTAGCTTCGGCCTGTTTGGCGGCAGCTTTAATTTCTTGGGTAAGTTGTTGTTCGAGTTGTTGATGCTGTTGTTCAGACCAAATGCCAAGCTTAATCATATGGGCTTTTAAACGTTCAATAGGATCACCCAATGGCCATGACTGATAATCATCAATCGGTCGGTAACGGCTAGGGTCATCAGAGGTGGAATGGGCTGCGGCTCGATAGGTCACCCATTCAATCAGGGTTGGACCTAGGTTATTGCGGGCACGCTGTTCGGCCCATTTTGATACCGCATACACGGCTAAATAATCATTGCCATCGACCCTGAAAGAGGGAATGTTAAACCCATGACCACGGCAGGCAAAATTAGCGGCTTCACCGCCGGCAATGCCTTGATAGCTAGAGATGGCCCATTGGTTGTTAACCACGTTTAATAACACGGGGGGCTTATAGACCGAGGCAAATACTAAGGCCGCATGGAAGTCACTTTCTGCGGTAGAGCCATCGCCAATAAAAGCAGAAGCAATGCGATTATCACCTTTAATGGCTGATGCCATTGCCCAGCCTACAGCCTGGGAAAATTGAGTGCCTAAGTTACCTGAAATAGAAAAAAAACCATGGTCTTTCTCAGAGTAGAAAAAGGGTAACGAGCGACCACCAAGCTTATCCTTTGAGTTACTATAAATTTGGTTAATCATATCCACCACAGGAAAATCATCGGCAATTAATAAGCCCTGTTGGCGGTAGGTGGGGAAAAACATATCGTGTTTGCTAAGGGCCAGTTTTTGTGCACAGGCAATGGCTTCTTCGCCACGGCATTGTACATAAATAGAGGTTTTTCCTTGGCGTTGCGCCATCTGTAAGCGTTCATCGAAAATACGGGTTTTAACCATGGCAGTTAGGCCTTTGGTTAATTCCTGTTTTGATAAATTAGGCTGCCAGTCACCTACGGCATTTGCGTCATCGTCTAACACCCGTACCAAATCAAACGCGAGTTGGCGAATGCTGGAGGCACAAACATCAATGCTTGGCTTGTTGGCATTCCCTGCCTGTGAGATCGAAATATGACTAAAATCTGGTTTGTCCCCTGGCCGTGTTGAGGGCTCAGGAACGTGTAAACTCAGTGGCTTAGAACGTTTCATTGTCACTTCTCCATTAGTTATTCATTAGTCTATATGGAGAGTTGAGGGCGTATCGTGCAAAAATGACGCAAAAAAGCACAATGATTAGCTGTATAAGCTAATCATTGTTAATGTTGTAACCGCTAGGGCTAATAGTTCCTTTTTTGTTGGTTTAAGTGCTCCAACGGGAGTTCAGTTTTACTGCGCAGCACTTTTAAGGAAAAACTGGTTTTAATATGGTCAATAAAATTAAGTGGAGTGAGTTTGTTTTCTAGGAAATCTTTATAGGCGTTTAGATCCTTCACTAACACTTTAAGCAAGTAGTCGTATTCACCCGCCACCAGATAGCAATCCATGACTTCCGGCATATTTTCTAATACATCTTCGAAGCTTTGTAGTTGCTCGGAAGCCTGCCTTTTTAAGGTGACTTGAATAAAGGCGGTTACTGCCAATCCAAGCTCTAGGGGATCTAACAGGGCGACTTTATTTTTGATTACTCCCGATTGATATAGATTTCTAATTCTGCGGGCACAAGGGGAGGGCGAAAGGCATACTTGCTCTGCAATTTCATTTGAAGACAGCTCGGCGTTTTTTTGTAGCAAACGTAAAATTTGTTTATCAATTTTATCTAATTGTTGCCCTTTCATGGTTATCTCCTTATTGAATAACCTTTCAATCCTGACACATAGTGTTAACAATTCAAGTTTTATTAGCTTACTAAGCTAATTATGGCGACTATGCTAGCGAGCTTTGCTCTGTATGTGTCAGTAACTTCTATTAGTATTGAATTAACCTACTTAAACCAAGGAACTGTAATGACAGAGCAGATGGAACAAGATTTAGCGTTATTTAAAAGAGCCATACAAAGTTTTTTAGAAGTGGAAGTGGCGCCATTTTATGAAAGTTGGGAACACAACAAAAAGATCCCTAAATCACTGTGGGTAAAGTTGGGTGAAAATGGCTTTTTGGCGCCTGATATTCCACAGCAATATGGTGGTTTAGGTGTTGATTTTCGCTTTAATATGCTGCTACTAGAAGAAATATCCAAAGCGGGCTATTTAGCACTGGCGATTAATATCATGGTACATGCAGATATCTGCTGTCATTATTTGCATAACCTAGGAACCGAACAGCAAAAGCAACAATACTTGCCAAAGATGCTAAGGGGTGAATGTATTGCGGCGGTATGCATGACAGAGCCTGCGGCAGGCAGTGACTTACAGGGCATTAAATCAAAGGCACTCCCTCAGGGTGAACATCTGCAACTTAATGGCTCCAAAATATTCATTACCAATGGCCAGAATGCTTCATTGTATATTGTGGCAGCGAAAACAGATGTGAATGCTAAGGGCTCTAAAGGCACAAGTTTACTGCTGGTGGATAGGGAGGCTGCTGGATTTAGCGTTGGCCAAAATCTAGATAAAATGGGCCAGCACTGTGGCGATACCTCTGAAATTTTCTTTGAAGATATATTGCTTTCAAATGACAAAATATTGGGTGAAGTTAATCAAGGCTTTGCAGGATTAATGCAAGAGTTACCCCGTGAGCGCTTGGTGATTGCTTGCTGTTCATTGGCTCACGCAGAAGGGGCGTTTGATTTGGCGCTACAATACGCCAATGAACGCAGCGCCTTTGGTTCCAAGCTGGCGGAAATTCAGGATGTTCGTTTTAAACTGGCCAATATGTATGCTCAGCTACAAAGTAATCGCGCGCTTATCGAGTCTTATAAGGTTAAATTGCTCGCTAAACAATTAGATACGGTTGATGCCAGTGTCGCTAAACTTACCTCAACCGAAATGGCTGATAGGGTCATTGATGGCTGTTTGCAGATATTTGGTGGCTATGGTTATATGAAGGAGTACCCGATTTCTCGCTATTTTGTCGATGCCAGAGTGCAGCGTATTTATGGTGGCACCAGCGAAATTATGCAAGAAGTCATCAGTCGAAGGTTTATTGAAGGTTAAATCTTTCAATATCTTTTTGTGGGCGTAGAGTTACACTAATCTTTTCAGTTTAATGCAAGGTGAGCTATTTTGCGCCCATCCCGTTTCAATGATCACGCCAATACCCCTGTGAGTTTTCAGGTCGTCAAGCAAGTTATTCCCTATTTACTCGAGTTTAAATGGCGGGTAGCGATTGCGCTGTTGTGTTTAGTCGCCGCTAAGGGGGCTAACTTAACTGCGCCGTTTTTCCTAAAAGATGCGGTCGATAGTTTAAGCGGTACAGAGCAACTGCTGGCAGTGCCAGTGGCCTTGTTAGTGGCATATGCGTTATTTAGATTTAGTAATACCTTGCTTGGGGAAATACGCGATACCCTATTTGGCCGGGTGACTGAGCGGGCAGTCAGGCGCCTAAGCCTCAAAGTGTTTAATCACCTGCACCAGTTGGAACTGAATTACCACCTCAACCGCAAAACCGGTTCTTTATCTAGGGATATAGAGCGGGGCACCTCTGGGGTGAGCTTTTTAATGCGCTTTATGGTGTTCAATATAGTGCCTACCCTGATTGAAATCCTGTTTATGGCGGGCATTTTATTGATTAACTATGGTTGGCAATATGCACTGGTGGTGCTTGCAGCTGTCACTGCATATGGAGGCTATTCGGTTAAGGCAACCAGTTTGCGAACCCGCTTTGTTAGGGAAACAGCCCAGGCAGACTCTAAGTCCAATGGCATCGCCATTGATGCGCTATTGAATTACGAAACGGTGAAGTATTTTAATAATGAGGGTTATGAATCACAGCGTTTAGACGCTGCCCAAGCAAAATTAGAAAAAGCCAAAGCGAAAAACCGCTTAACCCTATTTGGCCTAAATGTGGGGCAGAGTTTTATTATTGCGGCGACTTCCGGTTTGATGCTGTTGATGGCAGCCAATGATGTCACTAACGGGGTGATGACGATTGGTGACTTTGTGTTAATTAATGCCTTTTTAATGCAGCTGTTTGCGCCGCTGAACTTTTTAGGTTTCGTGTACCGTGAAATACGTGGCGCATTAGCCAATATTGAACATATGTTTGGGGTATTAGCGACCAAAGTGACCATTAATGGCGGTGAAGCGAAACCTAAAATATCGGCTAATAGCGATATCATATTTGAAGGTGTTGGTTTTCATTATCCGAATAAACCCGCGCTATTTACTGACTTAACTATGACGATCGGGGGTGGAAGTAAAGTCGCGATTGTTGGCAGCAGTGGTTCAGGTAAGTCAACTTTAGCTAAGTTGTTATTCCGCTTTTATGATAACCAGACGGGTCAGATTAGCTTTGCTGGCATCAACTCAAAATCCATTGATTTGGAACATCTGCGTCAGTCGATGGCGATAGTGCCCCAAGACATTGCTTTGTTTAATGCGACACTTAGGGATAACATTTTATATGGTCGTCCCAGTGCAACCGAGCAAGAGCTACAGCAAGCCATCGGTCATGCCTATTTACAGCCTTTGCTAGAACGCTTGCCAGAAGGATTAGAAACCCAAGTGGGTGAGCGTGGCATGAAGTTAAGTGGTGGTGAGCGTCAGCGGGTGGCTATTGCCCGGGCGTTATTAAAAGATCCCGCCATTTTAATTTTTGATGAAGCCACCTCAGCATTAGACAGTCATTCTGAATCACAAATATTAACCGCCATGCAAGATCTGCAGCGTGGGCGTACATCAATTACCATTGCCCACCGGCTTTCCACGATTAAAGACAGCGACAATATTTTTGTGATGGAGCAGGGGCAGATAATCGAGCAGGGTAACCACCAACAGTTACTGGCCAATAAGGGAAAATATTTCGAACTCTGGGCTCAGCAGGAAGGTTAGGGTTGCTAGCCCCTAGCCCTTTTCTTGCGTTTATGTTTTGTACAAGGTAACTTTTACAAAGGATAAACTCTAAGGAGAGGGTAAATGGCTTCTGCAACTGTGTTGGCTTTGTTGGGCTTTATTGGTTGGACTTTGTTACTGCTGTTGTGGATGGAGGGGATCCGTTCTAAGTTGGTGTTAACCAAAGAAGTAGTAGCCAACGGTTTTAACCCTGAAAACTCTAATCTTTCCCCTTTTATGCAGCGCTTAGCCCGAGCACACGCTAACTGCCTGGAAGGGCTGCCTATCTTTGGTGGGTTATTGCTCATCGCGATAGTGACCCAGAAAACTTGGGTCACCGACCCACTGGCTCTGGTGTTTTTAGGGGCGCGAGTTATTCAATCAATCATTCACTTATCTTCCCTAAGCGCAATTGCGGTAACCCTACGCTTTAGCTTTTTTGCGATACAGCTAGGCATTGCAATTTATTGGTGCTATCAGCTTTATGGGGTGCTTGCTTAGGATGGAAAAAGGTAGCACTAATGTAGAAGTATCAAGTCTGTACAAAGCATTTTTGCTTTTGCAGTTTAGCTTAGCTTTTTGGCTGCCATTTTTGTGGTTGTGCCTAGGAATTGTGTTAGGTATTCCCTTAGGACTATGGGGATTAGCCTCAGGTGAATTAAGTAGTGTTTTATTGATACTCCCTACTATTGCCGGTGGATTAGGGTTGTGGGGAGCTTCCCAATTACTGTTAAAATCTTTGTATCCTCAGATGATGATTGCTGACCCAAGCAGGCTTTTGGTTTATATAGTGTTGGGTAGCTTAAGCTTAATTTTTATCCCAATAATGGTAGAGAATACTTTGCTGGCCAGTTTAGGTGTTTTGTTACCATGCATTGTAGTGTTACAGCTATTATATATTCACAAGTCGTATTTTTTATCTTCATAAATTCAAACCTCCATCAAAGAAAAAGTACATTAAAATAATTACAATGCGGGCACGGAATCGTGAGTGCCTATGACCCAATCCACATTAGAAATTATTGCCAGCTTCAACAGCATTGAGCAGGCGTTGGACTACTTTGAAATAGACTATGCCCAGAGTTTTATTGATGAGTATCGACAACCGCTAACTAAGCGCTTTGCTGGCAATGTATTAATTGCAAAGCCCGATGATTGGTTTGCTGGCCGGCGCGCCCTTAAAAATGCCTATTGTCGAATCCAGCGCGGGCGCCTTTCTAAACAAACCCGCCAAGCCTGCCGTGGTTGTACGACTTGCCAAAGACGTTAAGTAATTTGGCCTTTAGCCGCTATCTTTCATGATTAATAATAGCTATAGTGTATAAAATACAATCGCTTGGAGTACAAACCTTATGGATGGCTCATTTAATTTAATTGCGGTAGTGGTAGCAGCATTGTCTGCGTTTTTGGTGGGTGGATTATGGTATTCACCTCTGCTGTTTATGAAAGCTTGGCAGCAAGATGCTGGGGTAGAGACTGACGCTGATAAACAACCTCACCCTGCTAAGGTATTTGGCTTCGCGGCGCTGTTTAGCTTGATAAGCTGTATAGTATTTTCAAACTTTATCGTCACCGGCTCAGGTGCGGTGGATGGTCTGCTATTAGGCTTGCAGGTTGGCTTTGGTTTTGTGCTTTGTAGCTTCGGCATTAATTATCAATTTGCCAATCGGCCCATGCGCTTAATCGCCATTGATGGCGGTTACCATACTGCTCAGTTTGCTCTATTTGGTTTAATCCTTGGCGGCTGGCCCTGGAGTTAATGAAAGCCATCAGATAAAAAAGAAGCCACTTAGTGTGGCTTCATGGTTTTATTCAATAGCGCTGCTACATCCAACTTTTCTTATAATATTCAACTTCGTACAAGGTTGAATTTAACATCTGATAGGCCTGTTGCTCATCCATATAGGGAATGGTGTAACTGCCAGAAGCGAGTACAAAGTGCAGTGAGCACAATTGATGCTTTGCGATAATCGGGTTTTGACTGACACTGATTTGCTGCACCTTATGGCGTGGGAAGCAGTAATGGTCAACCCCTAAGCAGCCCTTACGAATATAAACGAAGTTATCATCCATGGCGTAGCCCCAGCGCAGATAGCGCATCACCATTAATCCAGACAATAGAGCAAATAGACCAAAGGCGTAGGCCATCGCTTCATAATTATTGTGGTAACCCAAGAAGGCTGAAATCACGATAAACGGCGGTACCAGCAATGCGCCGATATTACGAAGTAAATAACGTGGGCTAATTTTATTAAGCTTGATGGTTAACAGTTGATTATCTGGATAGGCATCATTAATGAGAAACTCGACTTCTGAGTGGGTGACCGAAGGCACGAGAATTTTGTTCGTCAATGCTGCGCCATGTTTACCCTTAGCATTGGCATTCGACTGCTCGTATTTAAGGTTGCTGCGGCGAAATAAGGTATCTAACCAATCTTGCTGACGGACGATAACTTGTAAGCGTGACAAGCGCATACTTACTTCGGTAACGGTAAATAAACCGCAACGCCTGATGTAGCGGTCACCCTGTTTCGCCAGTTCAAAATTATAATAAACAATGATTGAGCCAATCACTGAGATAAGGCTCATTATAATAATTGTAGTGACGGTAACAGTGATCAAGGTTAAGCCAATTTGCCACCAGGTCATGCCCTCAAAGGCAAAGTACTGCTCCACATTAATGCCGTAGCGTAATAACCAGCTACTGAGCTTTTCAGTAAACTCATCAATAAATGGCGATAGGCCAGCTAATAATATCCAGGCCCGGTTACTGGTGAGTCCGTGCAGAACCAGATCATCAATATTTCTATAGTTAATTGGCTTTTCATCGCTTTGGATGGGTGTATTGGGCGTACCCATTTCTACATCTGCAGCCTCTGCGGTATCTGCTTGGGCTTGATTGTGGGCCAATATTTGCGACTTCAGCGCTTTAGCTTTGTCTAGATTAATGGCAACAATTTTAGCTTCTTGGGTTGATGACCCAGCGGTATCAAATTGTAGGTAGCAGAAACCGATTGGTCGGTAATATAAAGGTTCAGAGACTTCGATATTTTGAATACGAGAAAAGGGCAGGTCGATGCGTTTTTTGCTGAACACCCCAGAGCGTATTTCAACTCGCGCTTTGGTTAATCGGTATTGGAAAAAATAATAATTAAGTCCCGCAAACAAGCTAATGATAATAGCCGCGCCTAGCAGCATTAACTGGGCGGTCTCCGGCTTTTTGGCATAAAGATCCGACAGTAAATACACCATAGGGATCAAGTAAATCACGTTGCCGACAAAGCCTTTCAGCACTTGAATAACAAAATAGATTAAGCCTACCGGTGATACCCTTTGCCAATTCGCGGCAGCTTGATTTTGGTTAGTATCAGCCATTGAGTTGGGTATCCTTATGGGCAAGGATGAATTGACGCATTTGTTCTGCTTTTGCTAAATCAAGACCGGGTATTTCGAAGGTATGGAACTCGCCACCGGCACTAAATACCTGTAAGCGGGCTAGGTTGTAGCGGCGCTCGATAGGCCCTTGCTTAAGTTCAACATGTTGAATTCTTAAAATGGGTTGGCTGATGGTGCGGTAGAAGAATAGCCCACAATGATAGTTGATGTCCTGTTGGCGTAGGGCGAATTTCTTGTTTTTATCGGCAAAATGGATATAGGCCAAGGTCACTAAAAAGATGCCAACAATAATCAAAATAACGTAATTCAGATTACTCTGGACTGGCTGTGGCAATTCATAAAAGGGTTGAAACTTAGCAGCAAGTATCAGCCCTACAACAACGGCCCAAAAAAGAACATGGGCCACTTTACGCATTGGCATATAGCGAGCATCTAACTTTTCAAAGCCAATCTGCTGCAGTTGCGGTAACTCAGCAGACTCCAATACCTGATTACTAAAACCCTGCTGTTCCACATTCATAAACGATTATTCCTTTAGTTATTTATCTATTAAGCTTAACCATTAATTAAGCAGACGTCACCACACAAAGCCACAAGGTAAGGCCCTAGTAAATAAAAAGAGCGCGAAATCTACGCGCTCTTTTAACGTTAAAGGTTAAGGCTTTGCCATTTGCTTACGGCTAATGCCGTTGGCAAGCAGTAACATGGCTGCGGATACTAGTAGAGTGACTTCGATGCCATATTCCATATAAACCCAACCCGATAACAAAGTACCGATTAAGCGACCGAAGGCATTGGCCATATAGTAAAAGCCAACATCTTTAGATACACCATCGTTGCAGGCATAGCTGACAATCAGGTAACTGTGCAGGGATGAATTGAGGGCGAAAATAGCCCCGAATATGCCCAAACCTATCATCAATACCCAGGCTGCAGGTAGATCTGCATAAAGGGCGGCCACCATTACTAATGGCGTTAATCCCAGTAACAGCCCCCATTTAAGCAAGGCTTGTTCAGAGTCATGACCTTTAGTGATTTTAGGGGCACTGGCCTGCACAATGCCATAGCCAATTACCCACAGGGCTAAAAACATTGATACTTGGTGGGAAGCCCAATCCAGTACACTGGCTAAATACAGGGGTAAGGCCACCACAAACCAAATATCACGGGCACCAAATAGGAACACTCTGGCTCCAGCTAGGTAGTTGATATTACGACTTTTTGAAAACAGTTCGGTAAACTTAGGCTTAGTTTTGGCCTTACCTAAATCGCCTTTTAGTTTAAACAAGCTCAGTAATAGCATCAGGCTGAGCATGGCCGCCATTATGCCCATGGCATAACTAAAGCCGACTAGGGTAAGCAGCGCTCCCCCCATAAAAAAGCCAACCCCTTTGAGGGCATTTTTAGAACCGGTGAGCCAAGCAATCCACTTATAAAGACCACCTTGGCCATTGCTGTTATCATCACTGACTAAGGCCTTAATCGAACTTTTGGCGCTCATTTTATTTAAGTCTTTGGCAATGCCAGACGAAGCCCCCGCGGCCATGACCCAAGTGACACTCAACAGCTCTGTGGGCGCCATCAAGCTAAGCAAGGCCACAATTTGCAGTAATAGCCCCATATTCATGGTGCGGTTCAAGCCAATGCGCGCCCCTAAATAACCGCCGAATAAATTGGTCACCATGCCAAATAGCTCGTAAAACACAAATAGGCCGGCAATGGTCAGCGCATTAAAACCAAGATTATGAAAGTGCAGCACAATCAACATGCGCAGGGCACCATCGGTCAGGGTAAAGCACCAGTAATTGGCGGTAACCAATAAGTACTGGCGCACATCTTGTGACAGCTTAGCAAGCACCTAGATTATTCCTTATCTTGCAAACCAATAAAGCGCGCCAATTCAGCGGTTCGGTTGACGTAACCCCACTCGTTGTCATACCACACGTACAGTTTTAACTGGGTGCCATTAATTACCATGGTCGATGGTGCATCAATAATGGATGAGCGCGGATCGGTTTTGTAATCAATCGATACCAGCGGGCGCTCTTCATAACCTAAAATACCTTTTAGCTCATTGTCAGCGGCATCTTTTAGGAGGGCATTCACCTCTGCAATGGTGGTGGCTTGGTTAAGCTCAAACACACAGTCAGTTAAAGAAGCATTGGTCAATGGAATGCGTACCGCATGGCCATTTAATTTGCCCGTAAGCTCAGGGAAAATCTGGGTAATGGCTTTAGCAGATCCTGTGGTGGTTGGAATTAAGCTGGTACCACAGCTGCGGGCACGACGTAAGTCTTTGTGCGGCGCATCAATAATGGTTTGGGTATTGGTAATGTCATGAATAGTAGTCATCGATCCATGCTTAATGCCCAGCTTTTCATTAATCACTTTTACCACAGGGGCTAAGCAGTTGGTGGTACAAGAGGCGGCTGTAATGATTTGATGCTTAGCGCTGTCGTAATCCTTATGGTTAATACCCATCACACAGTTGTGGGCATCGGGCTCTTTAATTGGGCAGGTGACAAGTACGCGTTTGACACCTTGGTCTAGGTATTGGTGCAACAGATCATTAGTTTTGTGTTTACCGGTGGCTTCAATCACTAAATCACAGCGCGACCAATCGGTATCATTAATGGCTTTGTTATTGGTCACATCAACGGCTTTACCGTCTATCAGCATTTGCGTGTCAGTCGCGTCTGCTTCGTGGTGCCACTTGCCATGGACAGAATCAAAGGTAAGTAGATGTGCATGGGTTTTGGCATCACCGGCGACATCGTTAATCTGCACCACTTCAATTTCTGGCCAATCAAATAAAACGCGCATGGTTAAACGGCCCATACGGCCAAAACCGTTAATACCAATTTTAATTGTCATAATACACTCTCTAACAGCAAAGTTGTTTACGGCTAGGGCGGTCGCCCATAGCCTCTAATAGGGTTACGTTGTTTTGTATGTAGTCTAGTTGATTCTCTAGGGTCAGCTTTATGGTGCTCAGGCACCACAGTGGTAGTTCGTTATTAATGGAATAGAAAACCCATTGCCCTTGTTTACGAGTCACTACTAAATTCTGTTTTTTCAGTAGGGCCAGGTGCCTAGATATCTTAGGCTGACTTAACTCTAGTGCCTCAATAAATTCACACACGCATAGTTCACCCTGTTGTTGTAATAACAACAGGCAGCGTAGGCGAGTGTCATCGCTGAGGGCTTTATAAAAGTCGATGGCTTGCATAGTAAAATCTAAGTTGATTTAATATTTGGATAATCATATATATGATTTTTCATATATACAAGCTTGGCCAACAAAAAAGTTGACTTTATAGGGGTAACTTCACTCTGGTGATGTACCATTAGTCGCAGCTTTTTCTTATTATAGTGAAAGCATTAAATTATTTTTGGAGTTCCAATGTCTGTAGGTTTTACACAGAAAAACATTGACGAGTTAGTGGTTACTATTGTTGGTGGTGGCAACGCTGCCCACGCCTTAGCGGCATTATTGCCCCACAAAGGCATTAGCACCCGGATGTGGGCCCCCTTTAGTGATGAAGCCGAGCGCCTGCAACAGGGTATTGCTAAAGCCGGTCATATTCACGCCGAATTTGCGTCGCATAACTTAATCAATGGTTCAATCATTGGTACTCCAGAGGTGATTTCAGCAGAGGCCGCTGAGGTGATTCCTGGTTCTGATGTACTGCTGCTGCCACTGCCATCGTTCGCTTATTGGAATGTATTTGAGCAACTTAAGCCTTATTTAAAACCAGGCATGGCCATTGGTATTACCCCTGGTCAAGGTGGCGTGGATTGGGTTGCTCGCCAAGTACTCGGTGATCTGGTGGATGAACTGACTATTTTTGCGATTATGCCGATGCCGTTTAACTGCCGTATTAGCGAGTTTGGTGTTCGTGTAGAAGTGCAAGAAGTGAAACGCGCTTATAAAGTAGCCTGTATTCCAGCAAGTTCAGAAGCAGCAGTTGTAGCGTTAAACGAGCACCTGTTTGGTAAGACTGAATCTTGCGGCTCTATTTTATCTGCTGCGCTTTACCCTATTAACGCCATTATTCATCCAGCGCGTTTGTACCAGCTAGCGAAAGACTATAAAGAAGGCGATGTGCTACCAGAAAACCCATTGTTTTACGAACAAATGGATGCTGAAACTGCCGCTATTATGAATGCCGTTAACCAAGATTTATTAGCCATTGGAGATGCCTTAAAAGCGGCAGGTGCCAATACTGATGTGCCACATATTTTTGATTTTTTAACTAGGTATGTGTACTCAGATCCTTCTGAAAAACTGGAAGACTTCTTTACTGGTAATCCCGCTTATAAAGGCTTCCGCTGCCCGTTTGCTGCCATTGAAGGTGGTTTTAAACCAGACTTTGCTAACCGCTACTTCACCGAAGATATTCCACTGGGCCTTTGTTTATACAAGGGGGTGGCTGAGCTGGCAGGGGTAGCTACGCCTAACATTGATGAAATTATTAATTGGGCTCAGGCTCATATGGGCAAAGAATATTTAGTTGATAACAAGCTGGTGGGTAAAGATGTTATCGAGACCCACGCTCCCCAGCGTTTTGCGATTGATACTTTATCTGCACTGTTAAAGATTGCATAAGAAATAAAAAGGCAGCCAAGGCTGCCTTTTTTGTAACAAAATACTGCTCAGACTTGTGCTAGATAACCAAATTGTTACACTTTCGCCATCTTTCAAGGATGGCACTAACATGTTCAAAAAATTCTTCTTAGTAAGCAGCTTAGCGGCTTCTTCATTTGCTTACGCCGGTGATAAATCTAATTTTAATTTACAAGTTCCTATTGTTTCCCCTAATCAAGTTTTTAGCCTTGATGGCGAACTGAACGAACCCCAGTGGCAACAAGCCGCTGAGTTCTCGTTACGTTATGAAACCTCCCCAAGGGAAAACTTAGCACCGATAGAGCACACACAGGTTAAAGCTTTCTCCGATAATCAGTACTTTTATGTGGCCATGATTGCCGAAGTAAATGATAAGCAAAAGCTATTGGCCCACTTTAACCGTCGTGATGATATTTGGCGTGATGAAGTGGTGGGTTTCAAAATTGATACCTTTAACAATGCCGCGTTAGCCTATGAATTTTTTGCTAACCCACTAGGCGTACAGTTTGATGGTATTGAGAATGAATTAACCAAGCGCGAGAGTGGTGACTGGGATGCGATCTGGTATACCAAAGGCAAACTTACCGCCAGCGGCTATACGGTTGAGTTTAAAATCCCACTGGAAATCATGAACTTTGATATGGCTAAGGCTGATCAGGAATGGGCGGTAGAGTTTATTCGTCTTTCATTAACCGATATGCGTCGTCGCACATCTACCAATAAGATTGATCGAAATAATCGTTGTTTATTATGTCAAATGGGTGTGATGTCGGGCATTAACCCACAAACTAATTCACTGCCATGGCAGGTCACGCCATCTTTAGTAGTGGGGCGTGCCGAGGATAAGCTTAATAACACTGCCCAAAACGATACCGAAGCAGGGTTGGATTTGCGGATTCCGATCAGTGCCAGTTCAGTGTTGAATATGACGGTTAACCCTGATTATTCACAAATCGAAGCCGATGCCGGGCAAATTACGGTGAATAACAATAATGCGATTTTCCTAAACGAAAAGCGCGCTTTCTTTTTAGATAACCGTGACTACTTTGATACGCCGCTAAACCTATTGCATACCCGTAATCTTATTTCCCCTGAATATGGCGCTAAGTTTACCACCCAGCAGGGTGCCCATACCCTAGGTGTATTGGCGGTAGAGGATGAATTTACTCAGCTACTAGACCCAAGTAACTTTGGTTCAAGGGTTCGTACCCTAGCAGAAAAGTCACAAAACTTTGCGGGCCGATACCGTTACGATATTAGCAATGGCACTTTTGTCGGTGGCAGTGTTACCTATAAACAAGGTCGAGATTTTCATAATGCATTATTAAGCCTTGATTCCAAAGTGAGCTTTAATGATCAGCTGCAGCTGGTGACTCAATTTAGTGGTTCACAAACTGATAACGAGTCAGAAGTCACCACAGGCGGTCAGTACTATGCAAAACTGTCACAAAATACCCGTGATTACTCATTAAGTGCCCGTTATGAGCGTATCGACCCTGATTACCTTGCAGGCTTAGGTTGGGTGTCTATGGTAGATTACCAGAAGTGGACCCTTGCTGGTGGCTATGTGTGGTATTTAGATGATCACTTTTTTAGTGAAGTGTCGTTAAGTGGTGATTGGGATATTACCCATGACACTAGCGGCGTGAAACTAGAACAAGAGGCTGAGGCTTATATTGAAGCCAGTGGTGCGATGCAGTCATATTTTGAGTTAGGTTACTTAACTCGAGAGCAAAGGGCGGCAAGGTTCGGTAGCATTAATAATGCTGAAGATGCACCAATGTTCGACCAGCAACGAATCTCTGCTTTTGGTAAATTTAAACCAACGACTGCGCTGACTTTAGAGTTATACGGCGAATATGGCGATGCAGTTGATTATTCCCAAGTACGTGCGGCAAAAAATTTATATCTAAGTCCCGAGCTTGGCTTTGAGTTTTGGCAGGGGGCTTCATTGTTTATTGATCATGGCTACCAAAAAATGACCGTTGAAGATAAGCATTTGTTCACCGCCAATCTTACCGATGTCCGTTTTCAATGGTATTTTGATCTAAACCAATTTATTCGTTTATCGAGCATTTACCAAAATGTAGAGCGTAATCCTAATATGTTTTTGGGTAATGTTGCCGAGAAAAGTGAATCACTGGCCTCGCAGTTTTTATATGGTTATCAGTTAAATCCATTTTCAGTATTTTATTTAGGTACCTCTAACGGCATGGTTAAACCTAATGATACTAGTGGTTTACAAGAAACCGAGCGCAGTTATTTTGCCAAAGTAAGCTACGCTTTGTCATTATTCTAATTAGGGCGTGTTGACCTTGGCTGTTGGGATCGAAAGCAGTTTGTTAGCCTTTACTCTTTATTTAAAAAGAATAAGGCGGTGCGATTGAGGTGTGGTATTTCATACCAACGAGTGCCAACGCAGTAGAAATGGCTAGCAAACCCTGCCCGCAGGTTTACATAAAGTAAACATGAAAGGACAATCCGCCCTTAATTGTTTATTTTTTAATCCGAATGGGTTGTAACTACGTAATTACCTCTGTTAAACACGCGGAGGTAATTATGCAAGTTGCAATCAATCTACAATCGGTACCTTGTAAAGATGAGCAAGGTGCACTTAACACGGTAAAGAGCTTTCTCTCAGGCATTGACATGGGGAACTTTGAACTTGGTGCGGCAGTGCTTGCCGACAAGCTCACGGCGGACTACTCCTCTTTATTTGGCGTTGAAGATGTCACCCACTCGAAGTCAGGGTTAATTAAGAAATACCAAAAGTTCTTATCCCATTTTGATCAAGTCACACATGAACTCAGTGGCTATAACATTAAAGTGGAGAACCACATCGCCCATATGGTCACTCAGGTGCGAGCGACACATTGGCAAGGCCATGCACTGTGGGCCATTACTGGGACCTACCGTTTTACTCTTGATAAAGTAGGCGATGATTTTGTGATCAGCCACATTGTGCTGGATGTCGCCGGAGAGAGTGGCAGCAGACAACTGTTCAATGACTAGTTTTGCGATAAACAAAAAGGCAGTCCAGTGACTGCCTTTTTTATTAATCACAGGGAGATGATTAATTTATTTTATGCTAATTGGTGATGGCACAATAGCGCGTTGATACTTAGCTAATAAACGCTCAATTAGATTTTTCATGGCCGTTTCCTCGGTTTGGATTAATAGCGTGCTTGAGCCAAAATCCAACCATTGGCTTGGGCACTTAATTTGAAGCGCGCATTGTAGGTAAACAGTGAAATATCGACAACCTTAAAAAATTAAAATTAATCATTAGTATATCTAATGCTTTATTTTGGTTTGTTTTTTTAAGTGTTTGTTTTTTAATGGTATAGTGGTTTTGTTGTTGTTAAAAACTAATGCTTTTTGAATTTTATTGAGGTTTATATGGGTTTTTGGCTTGTTTTGTTGCAAGTTGCTTGTAAGTGAGTGTTTAAAAGTGTGAACCACCGCAAATAAAAATGGCCAGCAAAGGCTGACCATTGACAAATCGAGTTTCGATCTATTTATTAACTAAAATATTCAACATTCTTCTTAGTGGCTCTGCTGCGCCCCAAAGTAGCTGATCACCCACGGTAAAGGCTGAGATATACTCAGGCCCCATAGACAGTTTACGAATACGGCCGATAGGAACAGATAGAGTACCGGTTACCTTGGTTGGCGTTAATTCATTGGCTGTTTGCTCGCGATCGTTAGGGATCACTTTCACCCACTCGTTGTGGCTGGCAATAATGCTTTCAATTTCACTGACGCTGATGTCTTTTTTCAGTTTGATGGTCAGCGCTTGGCTGTGGCAACGCATGGCA
The DNA here is from genome assembly GCF_010993985.1 of Paraferrimonas sp. SM1919. Classification (GTDB taxonomy): domain Bacteria; phylum Pseudomonadota; class Gammaproteobacteria; order Enterobacterales; family Shewanellaceae; genus SM1919. Next base: position 127,229 of record NZ_WINH01000002.1, read on the forward strand.
CCAATGCGTACACATAATCCATCAATTGCCACAGGCGCGTCAGCTTGGCCTAAAATTTTATTGGCTTCCACTTCCGCTTTCCATTCTTCTTTTGATTGACCAGAGGCCATAGGCACATCAATCCATGGAATAAGGCTGCCCGCAAGAGGAACGCCGAACTGATCGGCTGGAAAATCATTGGCGCACATGCGCTCGCTGATCTTTTTATCAATATCTAAAATGGCAGAAGCAGGATCGTGCACTTCAGGGCTAACTGTCGCACATAGATCACCCATCTGCGCGATAAGCTCTTTCATATTGCGAGCTCCTGCACCAGAAGCTGCTTGGTAAGTCATTGGGCTTACCCATTCAATCAGATCTTGCTCGAACAGGCCACCGATAGCCATTAATAGTAGCGACACGGTACAGTTACCACCAACAAAGGTTTTGGTGCCATTAACTAGGGCAGAATCGATAACATCACGGTTTACAGGATCAAGGACAATGACGGCCTCTTCTTGCATGCGCAGTGCAGAAGCCGCATCAATCCAATAACCATCCCAACCATTGCCTCGTAAATTTGGATATACCGACTTGGTGTAATCACCACCCTGACAAGTAATGATCACATCCATTTTCGCGAGAGCATCAATATCATTAGCATCTAATAAAGTATTGTTACCAGCAAATTCAGGTCCAGGGATTCCAACTTGTGAGGTTGAGAAAAAATGGGCATCAATTTTCGCAAAATCGTTTTCTTGTTGCATACGCTCCATTAATACTGAACCAACCATGCCTCGCCAGCCAATAAATCCAACTTTCATTGTGAGTTTCCTAACTTTAATTTTTTCATAATTGTGCGACACAATAGCACCACAAACAATACTTGACTACCAACCCTTGTGGTTACTTTAGTAACTCTCAGGCTAAACAATTAGTTAATGAATTTTTGTGTCATATATGAAAGTGACTACACTTAATATTAATGATATTTAATCGGAGTGTAGTGTGAAAACACATGCTTTAGTGGTTGAATTCCCGGAGTATATCGAAGTGATCAATGAATTACGTCGCTCTGATATGTGGTTTGCTGAAAAAGCCAAAGAGTACCATCAATTGGACCACAAAATTGTGGCTTTAGAAGAGCGGGACGTTCCCATCAGTGATGCATTATTTATGGCGTTAAAATCTCGTCGAGTTCACCTTAAAGATTGGTTATTTGAACAGATTCAATACCGAGCGAGGCATTAAATAATAAGGCCTAATGCCCCAACGAATTAATGCAGATTAAGTCGTTAGGGCATCATCTAATAGGCTTAATTATGGGTGAACAATTTGATGCTTCGTGAATTAAGCAGCAGATCTTTTTGTGCGTCTAAGTTAATGGCTTTAATCGGAGACTTATCGTGACCATAAGTATGTAAACGATTAAAGCTTAGGCCGTTATCATTGGAGCTATATAAATAAGAATACGTCGATGTGGCACGTGTATGTATTTGAATTTGATTATTAGTATAACTTAACGGTGGTCTTTCATGATTGCCGACATTGGTATTAACATCCGTTTGAAACCACTGGCTTCCGGTCCAAGTTGCTATGCGTAGCTGATAATCAGGGCTATCGCGGTGAAAGCTAGGATCAATGTTGAAAGGATAACTTATCACAGGTGTGCCTTTAGCATTTAGGGTGATCTGTGGTGTTTGTATTTCTACTGTTGTATCTCCCCAAGGCTTTCTAAATGGATAGAAATGGTCACTGTTATTGCCATCCACAGAAATAGGTAAGGCTACCGCAGTTTCATCTGCTTTGTGGAAGGTTTTGGTTTCATTGTTAAACTTGACATAAGTGCCACGCTGGAAGGTATTGTCACCAGAGTGAAGTTGAGACCAAGCCGTTACGATATGGACATTGTTATTTTTATCGGCAAACAGTTTTGACATGTATGCATTTTTATTCGGTGTGGACTTTAAGAGATATTCAGTCCACTTTTTAGTCTTAAAGTCATAGTGATAGAAGTCTTGTTTTTCACCTGTTTGGCTACCGGCGATGGTGCCATCTTTAAGTCTTAGCGATGTCCTTCGAGCAATAAATACCACGTCACCATTTGATAGTGATGCCGCTTCTGGGTAAGAATATAAGCGTAAATTTAAATTTGTACTTGGATGCTGGTTAATAAAGCCATAATAAGTGGCGTTGTTATCTTCTGGTGTGGGCAGGTTACTCCAATCATCATAACTTGGATCGTAACTTGCGAACGTCTCTTGGTTACTTAAATTGTCAAATGATTCAATGCTCTCAGGAGTGGTAGAACGGTAATAACGCATTTGATGGTTATGCATACCGATCCATGCATGAATATAACCATCACCATCAACCGCAATCGCTGCACCGTTATGTGAAGCATCACCGTTGCCAATAGTTAGGAATCTTTGATTGCTGTACTGTATTGAATTATCTGCAAGGTTGATTTTAGCAAGGCGACCATTGTTATCATCATTGATAGCGGCATCAGCATACAGAACATAAGCAAAGTTATTGTATACAGCGACATCCGTTCTACCTAAAGAACTGTCAGTATAGCGAACGGTATTAATGTTGACGTCGGAGTGATTTACCAGTGCTGATGGTACAGTGATCACTGCGCTAGTATTTAGTCCAAGATAATTGGCACTAATAATCGTTTTTCCAACTTGATTAGCTGTGATGTTTGCTTGCTGATCGACTGCAACAATATGGTCATTAAATGAATCAATTGATACCTCAGTAGTAATATCAATAGTTGAAGCGTCACTGTATGTAGCAATAACTTGAGCTGTTGTAGATTGGCCAATAGTAAGCTCATTTTGGTCAAGTGATAACTCAATTTTAGCCAAAGTAGGTGCGCTTGGGATTATCACCTGAATGGTCACAGCAGAGCTGGTCACGCCATCTTTAGTTGCGGTAATTGAAGTACTGCCAGTGCTTAACGCTGTTACTATCCCTTCTGCATCAATTGAGGCTACATTAGCAACTGAACTGTTCCAAATGACATCGCTATCTAAATCTACTTGAGAATTATCCGAAAAGTGGCCAATGGCTTGTAGTGAAATAGTCTGGTCAATATAAATTTGATATGGAGCGGGAGTCGAGCTTGCTAGGCTAATGGTATCGAGTACAACTTCATCTGAGGCAATAGTGACGATAAAAGCGGCACTGGTTTTACCTTCAAAGCTGGCGGTGACTTCAACAGCACCAGACATGAGTGCAGTTAGCATTCCATTGCTATCAATAGAGGCTAATGAAGCATCACTGACTTGCCATTGAGCATTACTCGTTTGATCTTTAAATGAACCATCTGAATAATCCGCCCTCAAGCTCAGTTGTATTTGTTGACTAACTTCAAGGGTATTACTTAACGCTGTGACCTTAACCGCTGTTAGGGTAAGGTCGGTAGAAGTTTGTGAGTCGTTATCTGAGCCACCACAGGCGGTCAAAATAAACAATATAAATATAATAATAGAGTGCTTCATTACATAACTCATTCTTGGTAATTATTTAGAAAAAGGGTACTAACATAAAAACGACCCATAACTGGTTGTCTAAAAAGGGTAGAGAATAATTAGGTGCCAGAGGCTGGCACCTAATATCAACAGGTTTACTCAGGAGTGGCCATAACTGGCATTTGTGGTTTAAACCAAAATACCGGCTTCCCTTGGGAATCTAGCTTTGTGATGGCATCTGGAGTCTGAGGACTTGAAGGCAATTCAAAGTCTTCGGCGCCAGTATGATGCATCTTGCTGTACTCATTTAGAGGCTGCAAACCCAATTCAATCTCTAAAGCATCAGAAATACCATCGGCATCACTGTCTACTCGAGCTGTGAGTAAGCAAGGCATACCACCAGTAATCGGGTAGGTTTCAGACGCGGCTAAATCTAATTTAGGACACAAAGCACGTTTTTGACCGTTGGTCATACCGGTACCTGTGGTGTCAACGGCATCAAGTAATGCCATATCACCTTGTACATAATTAATCGCATCAGCCCATGAGTTAGCATAACCAATATTTGCCTCGATAATGTGGCCAATCAAGAAAACTTGGCCATCGCGAGTTAGTGCGTGAGCATAGTCTAGATTGAGATCTTTTGGCGTTTCAAGATAGATAAACTGTTGACCAGAAGCGTTGGCCGCAGTCACTGAATCTAACCATAGTGAGCCCCAACTGCCAGCTTTGTTACGGTTACCAACGATTTCACCTTTAGCAGAGATCCAAGCACCACCATTATAAATAGGTGACCAGAATACCTCCATGCCATCTTCTGCGAAGCCTTTAGATTCTGCATTCTCTGGGGGTCTATTAGATTGGCCATCACGTAGCAACATACCATTATCAAGCTGCACCGAGATACCACGAGATTGGTTATATGCTGAACGGTAAATGGATAATGCTTTAGTACCAACAGGTTGAATCGTTGCAATATTAGCACCTTTACTTCCCCAAGAGGTCATGGTGCCATCTGCTTTAATCGCTGCTCCTGCTTCCTGGCCACCACGAATTACAATATGACCACCAGCACTTCGAGGCTGGGCTTTGTTACCAGCGGTAACAATTGAGCCATCATCGAGTAACGCGAGTGCACCATTGGTCATATCAATATCAACATGGATAACTTTACGGTCGGCAGGAATATCAAGGACGGAAGCGTCACCCCATTGATAGAGGTTACCCTCAGAAGTTATAGCGGCAAAACTATCCTTAACACCACCATAAGCATTATGGTTAGCGTATAGCTTGATCACATTTTCCATAGCAACAGGGGCAACAGGAGCAACCAAATCGGTGACCACCGTACCATCAGTATAGAGTGCAGCATAATTGGCAGTGTTCAGCGAAACTTGGGCAACGGTTGCTTGCGCTTTCGTTGGAATTGCAGTGGTGCCGCTGTTGAATACCACGGTGGCACTGCCATCTTTATGGTAAGCAACATAACCAGGAATGGTTTTGAAGGTCTCGATTTTTTGTACGTTAGTCAGCGCTGCAGAATCAGCCTCAAAGTCACCAAAACTCTTAACCGTGCCATCTTCAAAAAGAATGACGGGTTCAAATTGAGTTGCGGCTAAAGCAATGGCTTTTTTACCGTCTTTATATGGACTAATTCTTATTGCGCTTGGGCCGTCTTTTCGATAAACCGTTACCGAACCATCTTCATGTAAAGCGCCAAAAGCACTCGCCGCATAAGTTGATGCAATGTCACCTACAGCTGCATTCTGCGGTTTAACTGTGATACTGCGACTTTCAGTTTCAGTGCCAGCCGTCACATCAACACAGTAGCTTAGTTCTTGCTCTAAATTAGCTAGGGTTACACCTAAAGAAACTGAATCTGCACTACCATAATCCAAAGTATCACAGTTACTCCAACTATAGCTTACCGCACTGCCATCTTGGACGACGACTTCAGGCTTAACGACAACGGTTGAATCCATTAGAGCATTTGCTCCAGTGTACACCTCAGGGACAAATACCGCTAAGTTGTTGGTAAAGGCATATACAGAGGTCTGGAAAGACGTTTTCGCACCACGAGGGTCCATGACTTGATATTCTAAGATGAATTTTTGCGATGAAACGATGTCATTAAAGCTAATTTGCAGTTCAGCATTATCGCTGCTGTTGCTTAGATTGATGAGATCGGCATTACCTTCAATTAGATTCCAACTGTGGACAAGTAATGGGATCTCCGGAGCATTGAGATCTGTGGTTACAGGAGAAATGGTAAGAGTGTCTTGTAACGTAGCAGTTTGACCAAAACCGGCAGTTAGATCTTGGCTAACAATATCTAAGTTTTCAACTTCAGGAGCAAAGTTTTCACCCAACACCGTTAATGTCGTCGTTGCCGATCCGGTTTCACCTAAGTCATCACTAACAACAACCTTATACTCATCAACAGAAGGGGTATCTTGTGTTGCTAAAATGAGACTTGAGGCTGATTCCGCTTCGATAAGGGTGCCATTTTTGTACCATTGATAAGTCAGATTGTTGCTATCGAATGAATTGCCGACAACGATAGCTTCAAAAGTATGACCATTACCTACCTCAATGGTACTTGCTTCTAGGGAAACGCTGCCATCGACTTGTTTAATCACAAAATCAAAGTTATGAACGGCAATATCACCTCGGTCATCCACAACCGTTGCAAAAATCGTTGTCGGGGTGTCCTGTTCAACTAGGCGTGCAGTAAAATTAATACTCGCAGTAAAAATTTCTGGATCAGAGGTTTTGATCGTACTACCACTATTTGCAATATAAATGTTGCCCCTAGTATCCAGTGGATTTCCATTTTGATCATAGTGAACATTTATTGCATCAAACTCAGCATTATATTCAGGGTCAATCCTTTGGCCATCGCCGGCAATGATGAAACCATTTTGATCGGTCCAAAATACACGTCGAATTTTAGTGTCGGTTATCGCTGGACAGTTATTCGGTGTTGAAGAGCAGTCAATACCATCAGCAGAATATCCAGCGACGGTGGCATCTTTATCTGAGTAAGTCACAGCAAAAATTTGTGACGTGTTTTCGTTAATCCCATTTGATAACTCACCGCTTGAGGGAGAGTGGCTATCAATGGTTGGAGCATTATTCGCCTCGAGTGGCTTATAGTCTTCGCCAGCTTGATCACCACCGCAAGCTGACAAGAATAATGCTAATGCTGAAACTAAATAGCACTTTTTCATTGTTATTCCTTTATATAACTATTTGATTAATGCTTAGTTCTTACTTCTACATATGTGGCAATTAAAAAATATATATAAAAAAAATATTAAATAATACTTTATTGTGGTTGTGTTTTATTAAAAGTTTACTATTGAACTTTTTTTGTTGTTTTGTGTCGCTGCTTTTTTTGGTTGTTTGGCTATAAGTGTTGATAGTATTGGCTTTTATTGGTTTTGTATTTTTTTGTTTGGTTTTAATATTTGTTTCAAATTAAGGAAGTGAACCATATATGAAATTAAATAATAGATAATTAAGCTCAAATTAATGGTTTTATCGTTTTTAGTTGACACTTTTTACAATGATTTACAATGTAAGTGTTTGATTAAATTGGTTTTTGTTTGGTTGTTGGTTATTTGGTTAGTGTGTTTGATTTAATGCTTGTAGTTATGATAGAAAAAAATAGCTTATGTTCTATTGTGGCAGATTGATAATAAGTATTAGTTATAAATATTTAAAAATTATAACTATAAATTAAACTATTATATAGGTTTAACAATATGAAAGGAAAGTTACTCATTACTGTTCTAGCAGTAACGATTAGTGGCTGTGGAGACGGTGGTTTCGAATCAAGAATGCCTGATGAATCGCAAAACTTATCTCCAGCAATCAATTTTTATAATCCTGCTTTTTCTGTGGAGAAGGTAGATCCAAGATTTGAGCAAACTGAAAATGGACAAGTAACCTATCAAGAACATCAATATGCGAGTACATTCAGCATTCAAGAGGGGTTGTTAGCCGGTGATGTTGGTGCGTTGACCATTAACTCTGAAGTCATCGATCCAGATGGTCGAATTGATTCATATCGATGGATTTGGGACAAAGGCGATGGTGTAGAAGAAGTTCTAAGTACCTCTGCTAACTTAATTTTCTCAGCAGAATATGTGCCTACTGACGAAACTAGGAATTATCGTCTAGAAGTTACCGATAATGAAGGTGATAGTTGGTCCGAAAGCTTTAATGTCACCATCTTAGATACACCAGCAATTATTGATGTAACTAAAGATGCCGTTGAAGCCTTAGCCAATGAAAAAATCCAACTCGCTGTTGAAGTCGATGGATTTGATGCACCGCCAAGTGAAATTCAATACAGCTGGTCACAAACCAATGCTGAAAATTTGATTAAAAATCCAAGTGCTAATGATCTCGCCTCATTCAGTTTTGTCGCTCCAGATACCACTAATGATCAGGGAATTCAAATTACTTTGACCATTACCACTGGTACTGACTCGGTCAACAAAGTATTCGATATTTTGACTTATGATAGCGCTGAATTCCGCTTTAAATTACCTCAAGAGCAAGTTATTGCATTAGGTAAAAACGGGGCTGAAAATACCATTACCGCAAGTGTCAATAATGCCATTGCGGCTGGTACTTGGTCTTGGCAGCCTGCGGTGGAAAACGATCCAGATGCGATAGCTTTATTGGCGACAGCCAGTTCGACCGATTTAAGCTCAATTAATTTTGATCTTAGTGCAAAAGATGGCTCAGTTGATGCCCTGCTTGATAAAAGTATCGAACTTAAACTTGTTAATGGTGCAGAAGAGCGCCTAACAACGGTGAAAGTGGGTCGTGTTGCAACCGCTGCAATTTTCAGTGCCAGTGGCAGCATAAATGCAGCACTAAGAGAAGATGGTACCGTCGTCGCTTGGAGTAATAGCAGCACTTGGGAAATTGATAAATTAGCTGAAGGTCCGAATAAGAATGTGGTTGATGTCACCATCAGTCGAGGTGCGGTGGCTGCGCTTCATATGGACGGCACTGTCACTACGGTAGGAAGTAGCTCTGAAGGTGGCGTGACCAACGGCGACTTAATTGAAGGCTCTGTCACCAATCCTGATCTGACCAATATTGTTAAAGTATTTACCCATCATGAAGGCCGCGCTTTTGCTGCTTTGAAAGCAAATGGAACGGTAGTGACTTGGGGACGCGTTGAATATGGTGGCGACAGTTCTGATGTGACCGCAAGGATCACCGATACTAGCAATCCAGTAATGCAGATTGTGCCAGCACATCATGGTTTTATCGCTATTCATAAAGATAAAACCATTACCGCATGGGGAGCCAAGTGGGGGGCTACATTTAATGGTAACCCAGTCACGCAATTTGACAAAGATGGCGATCCTGTTGAATGGATTGCTGACGTCCCTCAAGAGTTACAAGACCCAACATTACCAGGTGTGATTGATGTGTCATCTTCAATTTCATGGGATGATTTACATATCATGCGCTACATTGCCTTAAGGGAAGACGGTAGCTTTGTTCACTGGGGAACGGGGGCTCGAGATGCCAATAAGCCAGCATTAAAAGCGACCAACATTACCAACAGCGAAGGTCGTAAAGTTGCTTCAGTTTTTCCGATGGCAAAAGGTCACGTGTTAGTCACAGATGATGAGTTTGGCAGACAGAAACTCTTGGTTGCTAACAATTTCCGCTCTTTCAATATTAGTTCATCTAAGAATGATATTGTTGATGTATTGCCATCTAATACTTGGGATTTCACCGGCGCAATTTTGACTCAAGACGGTAAGAACTACTTTGCTGGTCAAGCATCTTCAGCGGGCTCTCCAACTGACCCTAGTTTTGATGCTAACCAAATTGTCATTGATGATGATGTCGATTTGAATTTCACCGCTGCGGAACAAGATGGCTTCGTCCAAACAATGTGGTATGGCGGTCGTTGGGGCTCTGCATTAGGGATTAACGGCAATCTCCACATTTGGGGTAAGTTTGATAATATCACCGGTCAGCTTAATGATGTCGTATTCTCGACCGCTGAATATGGTTTTCCTGTCCATGCTGATTTGGGTATGTATGGTGGTTTGTTCTTAACCTCAAAAGGGAAGGTTATATCCCGAACAGGTAAAGACATTCAGGGCATGATGGCAACTAAATACCCAAGTGCTGCGACAGATGAAAATGCGAAAACCGTTGCGCAAATGGTCAATGGTGATGTTCCTATTATCTCTATCTCTCAAGGCTATCGCTCATGGCTGGCTTTGCGCGCCGATGGTGGTGTGGTCTTCAATGACCAAGAGATTGCTAATGAGGAGATTAGCCCATCTTTAGGCTGGAATGGTAATCCTGAAGGTAATGAAACGTCACAGAAGGGGGCCTTTAATATCCTGGTTTCCCAATTCTATGTTCAGTATGACGATATTGATACTGATAATGACGGTCTTACTAACTTCCAAGAGCGTAATAGCTGTAAGCCAGGTAATTATACTTTTACATACGGTAAACCTTGTTTGAGTGCTGGTCGAAGTGACACCGATGGTGATGGTATCAGTGATATGGTCGAGCAAAATACCGCAGGTTTAGAAGCAAGAGCGGTTAAAAGCAATATGTCATTGCATTTCCAATCTTCTAGAAACTTTGTCGGCTTACGTCCAGACAGGCTTAATGGTGTTGCATTATTTGACCGTATGTTAATGCCGGAAGTTGATGAAAATTCAATAGCTTACCCATACTCATGGATTGAGCCTACAGAATAAAAATAAGGATAGAGTAGATGCTTAAAGTTAAAAGTTATCTAGCAGCTTGTATTTCTCTTGGTGTAATCGGCAATGCCTATGCAGAAATTGAGAAAATTACTGTTACCGCGACAAAACGAGCTCAGGCCGAACAAGAAGTGCCTATTTCAATATCGGTAGTTACCGATGAACAAATTGAACGTTTAGGTTTAACCGATGCGTTTGATTTAACAAAAATGGTTCCAGGTTTTAATGCAAACCAAGCTCAAACCGATGGTGAATCTGAAATCAGGATCCGTGGTATTGGTTCTAATCAATCTAACGTTGGTATTGAGCCTTCCACCTCAGTAATGATTGATGGTGAAACTCTGGCTAAAACCGATGCGGTCTATTCATCATTGGTGGATGTAGCGCGAGTTGAAATCTTAAGGGGGCCTCAGGGAACCTTATTAGGGAAAAACTCAGCTTCAGGTGTTGTGCACATTATTACTAAAAGACCTGATTCTGAAAATTATAAAGGTTATATAAAAGCCGATTTTGACTCCCAGGGTCAAAAAATGCTGCGCTTCGGCCATACCGGGCCAATAAATGAAGACTTCGCTTATCGCTTCAATCTAATGGGAGCGGAAAATGATGGCTATATTGAAAACCTGCAACCAGAGAATGGTAAAAATGGACGTTGGAATCAGCGTTTTGGTGTGGGCGGTCAGCTCCAGTGGTTTGTTGATGATAATTCAGATCTACTATTGAGGCTAACTAAGCAAACCAAGACTTCTAATGGTTCGCCACCGATCGCTTTGCCAGGTGATGGTACTCAATCCCAGCCTTGGTGGGATGAGCGCTATCAACAGCACCAGCAGAAATCCGATGGTAATATCGAATATATGCGCCACATGTTTGGTGGATTAGACTCATATATGCAACTTAAAGGCGCTGCATTTGATGTCGATAATTACAAGCAAAATGAATATGGTCAGCGTCTGAGGTTATATCGCACAGGCGAAGCAAGAGATGGGGTAGCAGATTCATACAGTCGTAAAGCTTACAATGAAACCATGAAGGACAACGTTGCTGCAGCCTTTGATGGTTCATTAGAATCAAACATTGATACTTTTGGGGTTAATTTAGAGTACACCCGTTCAATGGGTGAGTATGAATTGGTTGCTTTAGCTGCGTACCGCGATTGGCAATCGGAAGGTAACAAAGATTACGATAACTCTCCTTTTGCTACCGGTACTGATCAATATTACTCATTAGTACAAACGACGACTAAACAATTTGATTTAAGAGTTGTTTCACCTGAGTTTGATAACTATGACTATGTTGCAGGGGCGTTCTATTACCATAACTTAAACGATCAAGAAGCTCGTTTAAATATGTGTACCAACAACTTAGAAAGGGTTGGCGGCAAGGCCTTTTACCATGACTCAAAGTATGCAAATGAATACGAGATGTATAACGAAGAGTTTGGTACAAACATAGACAGTCTCGATGATGTGCCTTTATGGACACCTGGTATTGATAATAACTTTACCGTGACCGATTGTGCTCATACTCATGAATCGAATAATACCGCGATGAATGCAGGGACTCAGCCAATTTGGAACCACAGAAATTGGTTTGCTAATCCACTGGTAAATGAAAATGTTGCCGTGGCATTAGACCAAGCTTCAGCTCCTGATGTGCTTTATTTTGATCCGACTAGCCCGTCTACGGAGTTTATCGGCAAAGATTTCTATGCTGCTCGAGAAACTAAGTATCAGGTAGAAAGTGAAAATATGGCGCTGTATGGTCAATTTAACTTTCATCCTACGGAAGACTTAACTTTCTACTTTGGTGGTCGATTACTGAAAGACTCAACCAATATGTACACTAAGTCTGCGGGTAATTCTTATCTAGGAAACCTACAAAATGGTGAACAGCTCAATTCTAAGGTGTTCTCTGATTGGTATCTAGAACAACATTTGGCTTATCAAAACTCTATCAAGGAGAACCCTGATCTTCCGGATAATCTCAGACCGGGGTTTGAAATCCAAGGTGAGCTGTACGATTATGATTCGCGCTATATTGCTCCAGAGGGAGGCTCCAAAGCAAGTAGTGCTGATACCATGACGGGTTTCCACTTAGATTCTCTGTATGTGATTGATGGACGCAATATTGATGTGTTTGATCCCTTGCTGCCGCAAGGCAATCCAAATGCCAGTGTTAATCGAGAAGAATGGCAAAGGTATTTAGAGCAATTTAAGCAGCCACAAACCATGGACGGGGTTCATGTGTCGCAGCATTTAATGGATCGAGGGGTTGAATATATCTCTCCGACGTTAAGCGATACCCATTTCATGTACAAAACTGGTTTAACTTGGGATTTTGCCGAAAATAAGATGCTTTATGTCGCTTATTCAACTGGTTATAAAGGTTATGCATGGGGAGCATCAGGTTCTATTGCCCCTTATGAAGTATTCAATACACCAGAAAAGAATATTGCTAATGGCGTCATCCGTGAAGCACTTTATGCTTTACCTGAAAAGTCAAAAGCATCTGAAATCGGTATTAAAACAATGTTATTCGAAAACCATGTTTTGTTTAACTTTAACCTGTTCCATACTGATTTTGAAAACTTCCAGGAAATGACCCGCTTCCCAGATCCTGATTCTAGTACGGGCTTAACGGGCAGTCGCTTATTCAACATTCCAAGCGTTATTTCCCGTGGTGCCGAGCTGCAATGGGCTGTCTCAGTTATGGATAACTTCGAAATAGCAGGTTCAGCAGCTTATGTTGATGCCTTCTATAACTCTGAAGTGTATACCGGTTGTTCTGATTCTCGTGGTCAAGAGGCGATGCGTGATTGGTATCAGACCTTATCTGGGGGTGGCCTAAGCCTTGAACAAGCAATGGAAAAGAGTGGTTGTCATCATTTAGACCTCAATAATGATGGTTTATACGATCTTGATGGTAATGGTAGAGCCCTGAATGCTGTACCGTTGAAAGGCCGTCAAATGCGTGGTACACCAAAGTGGCAGTACAATATCTCTGCTCGTTATGACACTAGCTTTGGCAATCACTATCGACTCAATCTAAATAGTTTCTGGCGCTGGCAAGATGAAGTTCAATATGACCTTAAGCAGAGCCCGGATACCTTACATCCTAGTTACGGTATTTTAGATTTGGGAGCTTCTATTCGCCATACGAAGCAACGCTGGAGCGCTAGCTTAAGGATTAAAAACGTCCTTGATACCTTGTATTTCAGCAACTTAAGAACTCAGAATGCATCTTGGATGCCTGGTGTTAATGGTTCATTACCTTATGACCATGAACGCATGTATTCAGTGCAACTAAATTATGAGTTTTAAATAGTAAAAGAGTTTCAGCTCAGCTGAAACTCTTTATTACTGCTTAGGAAAAATGGTGAAGTAGATAGTTTTAGAATTTATTTTGGTCAGTTAAACAGAGTTTTATTTTCTATTTTATGACCAAAGATAGCTTTATCTGCTTGATACGCATTTATGCGTTTAAATCACTAATAGAATAAAAAGTAGAGATGCAATGAAAAAGAATATTTTGACCCTAGCGCTTCTTACTAGTTTAGCTGCTTGTTCTCATGATGACGATTCGCAGCCAATTACAGATAATGAAATTAAATTTGTAAGAGCACCAATAATTAAAGTCTCAGATACACCTATTGAAGTTAATGAGAATACAGACTTAGTATTAACAGCAGGTATGTCACCTGATTATGATTTCTTTATTACTCAAACCGATGCTAATTTAGCTTCTATCGCTTGGTATGTTGATGGTCAAGAAATTGCCAATCAAGATTCACAAGTGACCTTAGCAACGGGCAGTGTCCTTGAGGATGAACAACGAGCAATTTCCTTAGTGGTGGTTGATGTCGATGGTAATTCAAGTGAGCTTGAGCTTACTTATACCGTTAAAAATGTGGAAGCTGAGCTTGGGCTGGTGGATGCTCTAGGCCAATCACTGGCAACGGATATTGAATTAATGGAAGGCGCATCTTTATCAATTGATGCTATCACCAGCTATTTCGATATCGCCGATAATAGTGAATTGAATTTCACTTGGCAGCAAACTTCGGCATTATTTGATGAAACTTTGTTAGCCGCAGCCACGGGATCATTGGCATTAACTGCGCCAGTTATTGACAGTGCTTTTGAAAGCACTACCTTATCTGTAACAGTGGCGGATATCCACGGCCATGACTCAGTAAGCCAAGAGTTCAATGTCACGGTTGTTAGTGATAATGCTAATATTGTGAGCTTGGAAGACTTTGATGTATTGGATAATACGGAAGTGGTGATTGCTCCAACGGTATTGAGCAAACACTTTGCTGAAGGTGGACTCACTTACACTTGGGAAGTGGTTGCAGGTAATTTCACTTTGACCGCCGAGCAAGCCAGTGCTCAGCAACAGGTTATCACTACTCCTCAAGGCTCAGATACAATCGTATTGCAATTAACCGTCACGGACACTAATGGCAAATCGGCTTCAGATAAATCGGTCATTACCGTTACTGAGCAAAACCAAGCGCCTGTTATTGAATCAATCTCAGCACCAGCAGCAGACCTCGTTAAGGTAGATGGTGATTTAGACAATGATGTTGTTCTTAGAGCGGTAACTTCAGATGCTAACGGTGATGCACTTACTCATACTTGGGCGTTAGCATTTGGTGATGCTTCAGTCGTTCAGGTTAATCAAGTCGAAGAAGAACTTACGCTGACTTTTGATTCTGCGGCGATATTTAAGTCTCAGGACTTTGTATTTAGATATACCGTTGATGATGGCCGAGGAAAAAGTGCAACTGAAGATGTCGTTGTTAGTGTGGTTGCCTCTAATTTAATCGTCCGTACTCCTAGTCTGCTTGATGGCAAAGATGGGGCACTTGTCGATAACGTTGACTTTGTCATCGATTCCAAAGTTTCACAAGTTGTCCCCCAAGGTACGATTAGTTACTCTTGGAAAGATGCCAATGGGGTTGAAGTTGGCACTGATGCCACATACCCACTGCCTATTACGTTGGCCAATGTTGACACTGACTATGAATTTGAGTTAACCGTCAGTGATGGCGTTGATACCATTGTAAAAAATGTTACTGTAAACCCTCAACGTGCAGCGGTAGGTGCGGTAGTGACCACTCACTCTTTGGGTCTGAGCGGTGCGCTGCATGAAGATGGTTCGGTTACAGTCTGGCAAGAGGGCATGTCCACGGCAGAACGTTATGCGCCCTATGGCGCAGAAACATCTCCGGTGATTTCATTAAACGCAACTAGCAGTCAAATTGTTGCGCTTAAGGAAGACGGCACAGTGAAAGCATGGGGCTCATTCTCCGATGAAGCCGCAACTTTAGTTAATGTTCAGAAGATACAAACCTTTGAATCAATTGAAGGTTTTGTTGCATACCACAAAGATGGCAGCGCAACTATTGTGGCTTATAAGGGGGATAATATCCCTGATAATGGCGCCAATATACTTGCCCTTACTCCTGCAGCGTCTACTTATTTTGCTGAAGTCCGTTTAACTAGACAAGGTTATGCTGCATTGCAATCGGATGGGGTAGTCGATAGCTGGCATGCCGGAGTCATCACTAATGAGACTGGTGTTAAGGCTCTGTATAGCTCATTAAGTCAGTGGAGCAGTATGCGTCAGGGGTTCATTGCTCTTAAAGAAGATGGCACTACAGTATCTTGGGGGGTTGATGCTCACACATATACACTGACCACTACCAGTGCTAACCCTGCAATTCATGTCGACCTTGTTAATGTTGGGGCTGTGGCGCTACTGGCAGATGGTACCATTAGTGGTGTTGGCTCTGTAGCGACGCCTGCGGCGGGTAAGCATTTAGTTTTACAAGGGAACCATGCTTCAGCTGTGGCGATTAAAGAGGATGGTACTCTCTCATCTTGGGGTAACGCCAACGGTGGTGGTATTGCAACCTATGATAAAACCACAGGTGTTCAAGGTGAGGGGCAAATTGCTTTAACCTTATTTGAGAACGAAGGCACTCAGTCTGAAGCTTCGGCGGCATTATTCTCTGGTGGGGTGGTGATCCGTCAAGGGCGTGGTCACAGTCGTGCTTACTGGAATAATAATTTCTATAAAGGGGTTTACAAAGGGGCTATCCTGCTTCCTAAGAGTGGTGAACTGGTAAATGATAAGTACCAAGTCGGTGAGGCACAAGGCGGTCCTTGGGTTATCCCAGCTGAGTTAACGGCAAAGCAGGTCACTGATATTCAGGTTGGCAAGCAGACTTCAGGAGCCCTTAGTGCTGCAGTAGGCTTGACCCGTGATGGTATTGCTTTCCATATCGCTACCGATGTCACGGCAATACCAGCGAGTTGGACTGATGCTCAAAACTATGTGCAGGGCTCCGATATGGCACTTCTTGATGATGTTGATACGTCTCGTTCAGGAATGACCAATGGCGACAAACGTGCTTTATGCCCTGCTTTAGATATTGCAGCGGGCGACACGTATGCTATCACAGGTGGCATCCCATGTTTGTTAACTGGCAAAGCCGATAGTGATGGTGATGGCTTAACTGATGCGTATGAACTAAATGTAGCGGGCTCACAGCCGTTCAACGAGTACTCTAATATGCATAAGTTAGATGACAGTTTTACTTTGCCAACTGAAGCACAAGCACCAGATGGCATGCGTTTAACGATTGATGGTAAACCTGCTTATTGGGTGCGTCCAAGCAATTAGTCTAGGGCAACGATAAAAGCAGCGGCATTTGATGTCGCTGCTTTTTTTATGAGGTAAAAAATGAATCTATATAAAACCCCAAGTATTTTTCTGATTCTATTGTGCAGTTTACCTGTTTCGGGGCTGCAGTATTCTAAAGAGGAACTCTCATGGTTAAAAAATAAGGCGAACGTCTCACAGCTATCTGAATCAGAACTACAAATAAATAAAGAAGTGCTAATTGAAGAGAAATCGACTTTAGCTTTTCCTGTTGGGCATAAGGTCCAATTAAAGTCTCCCACACTCAGGTATTTTGATCCTCACCGAGGAAAGGCTAGTAAGGATCACTACTTTAGACTTAGTAAAAGTCCAGACTTTAGTTCGGCTATCGAGTCAGGTCCATTAAAGTGGGCCATGTTTAATCCACATCAAGCTCTTAGGCAAGGTAAATGGTACTGGCAATACGGCCACAGTAGCCCACAATCAGCAACAATACACTGGCTTGAGGTCTATGATTTTACCATAGATGGCAATGAATATGATTTTGTCGCGCCAGCTTTCTCTCAGTGGAAAGGTAAATTATCGAATTTGAGACCTAGATATCTTATCGATGACTTTGATCTTAAGTCTCATATCAACAAAATAGATTATAACTACCGCACATTCTTACGCAAAAATGTTAATTTAGATCCCTTGCCAGAAAACATCTATTTTGATGATGAAGTTGAGTTGGCCAAGCGTAAGAACAATTTAACAGAGCGCCAATTTAGTTTGTATTTAGGTAAAAAAAGCAAAGAAAAGTTTTCTAAGATTGCGACCAATTACGTTAATATTTTGAAAGCCTATATTATGACAGGCGATCAAGCCTATGCCGCTCACGCTTTACAACAATTGCAAGATATTATGGTGGGCATGAATAAAGCTAAAAAAGCCGGTATTACCAATGACTTTTTTAGTGGCAGCTATTACTTTTTATTAGCCCAAGCATATGACACCTTGTATCACTATTTAAAGCCGCCAGCTAGGCGCTTTTTAGAAGGGATGTTGGTGAAAAACCAGCAACAAGAGTTTCAGCACATGCTGGGCAGCTCAGAATATCAAGTTGGTAGTAGTCATTTTTGGCAACATCACTTCAGGAATTTCTTTGCCACCGCTTTGATTTTGTATGGGGAAGTAGAAGAAGCTGAACAATGGCTGCAATATAGTTATCAATTGATGATACAAGGTTGGCCGGCAAATACCCGTAACTATGATGGTGGCTGGGTACCTGGCAATACTTATTTTGGTGCGAACACTGATACATTATTTTTGATGCCAGCTTGGTTAACTAAGTTAACCGGCTATGATTTTTTCAAACTGCCTTGGTATCGCAACCTAGGTAAATATCTCGTTACAACAAGCCCTGTTAAACACCATGCAAACGGTCCTTATGGAGATGCGGGTAATATGCGAAGCGGCAACGCAATGCGGCCATTGGCCAAAGCTTTGCAGTGGTTGATTGACGATCCATACTACCAGTTGTTACACAGTTCAGTATGGGCGGGAATTAATAATAAACCGTTATCTGCTCAATATGAGGCTCGTAAGCAGCTGGATTGGTTTGTTTTGCCCTATTTACAAAAACAAAGTGCAAGGTTTAATCAACAGCAGTTACAGTGGCCTAAGTCAGCGTTGTTTGAAGATACAGGTGTGGTGGTGATGCACTCTAATTTAGCTGATCCTAGTAACAATACTATGGTTTCAATGAAATCCAGCCCTTATGGGGATATTGGCCATGCTCAAGCAAGTCAAAATGCATTTAATCTGAGTCTTAATGGTAAGCCTTTATTTTATAGAACGGGCTATTATACCAGCTGGGCCGATCCCCATAGTTTAGCCGATTATGTTCACTCTCGGGCACATAATACAATCTTAGTGGATGGTAAAGGTCAAGCTATGTCTTCAAGCGGCTATGGTTGGCAGGCAAGGTATTTGGATGGTGAAAAAATTAGCTATGCCTTAGGGGATGCTTCTAATGCATACAATGGTCAGATGCTGGCACAAGCTTATCGTAATGAAATGGAGAAAATAGGCTTAAGTACGGCAGGTTTTGATAAGCCTTCAGCGGTAACCCGGTTCCGTCGCCATCTTGTATTTTTACCCCCCCATACCTTGATTATATACGATGAGCTTGAAGCTAAAGAGCCAGTGCAATGGTCTTTGTTATTGAATGCCCCTGAGGGGGAAATGACTGCTGCAGATAACAGTATTATTCTGAAAACTCCAGAGGGAGCCGCCGTTGCCTATAACTTTAGTAGTCATTCTGCCGATGTGAAGGTCCATAATAACTGGGTAAATCCACCGACAGATTGGAAAGGTAATTTAACTAAGTATTGGCGCGGACAGCATAGTAGGATCAACACCCCTCCAGCTCAGTGGCACGGAAGTTTTAATTCCGAAAAAGTAACAGCGAATCGGTTCTTAACAGTCATCAATATCAACGAGCAACTGTCGCAGCTTATTCCGATCCAGCTATTATCTCCTGCCCAAGATATTGAAATTCGAATAGCAGATTGGCAACTGAAAGCAGGTATGGACACCACTGAGCCGGCGTTTTTAAGCATTACCCATGTGAACGAAAAGACAGGCCTGAGTTATCACCAAGCTGATAGTGAGTTTACACTTAGTCCAACAAACTTTAGTGCTCCTAAGGGAAGTACTATCTTAGTTGAAGATGGGCAGGCGCGATATGCAGTGGACAGTTTACCTAATTTAGTAAGGTATCAATAAATCGTTAACTTCAACATAATTGTGCATGAACCTATTTTAGTTCGTCTACTATAGGTTCTTTGTTGTTTGATAGCGCCGAATTGTCGACAAGTAATGCAATGAGTGGAATTACGGGTCATCAGTTAGGGGGGCCAACTTAATTCAAGAGGCATTAACTGCAATCAATGACTATGATATTTAGTGTTGGTCGTTTTTTATGCATTCGGTTGTCGGCAATGATCCATCTATCAAGTCTTGCAGTAATAATGACAAATCAATCCGAGGGAGTCAGGGATGAACCTACTTAAATTAGTGATTTTGGTAACACTTACCACATTGCCAGCAATAGCAGAGGAAAAGAAATCGGGCCGTCCAAGTTGGTCTTATCCCGCAGTAACAGTCTCAGGCTATTCAGTAATGAATGCAGACAGTGAACTGGCAGCTGGTGATTCGATAAAGCGTGATAGTTATGGGCTCAGTTTAAATTACCGGCAGCCGATCAGTCGTCATTGGTTCACATCGCTGTCTGCTCGATATGACATATTAAATTTTGATTTCAGCTCAGATACTTTATTTAGAAATAACATTGCCCGGTTTGAAGACGTAAAACGTTACGGCGGTTCTTTGACATTAGGTTATCGAAGTGATGATAGCTGGATGTATATGTTGTCACCGAGTTTTCAATATGCATACTCACAGCAAGCGAATGCGGCAGATGCCAGTAGTTGGGGGGTGGTGGCGATGGCATTTAAAACCTTTAAATCGGGTAATGCATTTGGCTTGGGTCTGGCCTACTTAAATGATATTAATGATGTTCGAGTGATGCCTTATCCGGTAATCACTTGGCAGATCAACGATGAGTGGAAGCTAACAAATCCCTTTGAAGCAGGCTTTACTGGTCGTGCGGGATTAGAGATTGGGTACAGTGGCATTCAGAATTGGCAATTTGGCTTTGGTTCTGCCTACAGAGTGGAACGTTTTTTGGCTGATCAAGCTAAAAATACAATAGAAGTATCAGAAGTGGTTAACTTCCTTCGTGGTAGCTATTTCTTTAGTAAAGAAACTTCAGTCAGTGCATACTTGGGATATAAAGTCGCGAGTGAATTAGAACTAAATGATTCGGGTATCACTGAGCAGTTAGATCCCCATGGTGCAGGCGCTGTTTCATTTAACTACAAATTTTAGTTAAAAAAGGTTGGAATTTTCTCCAACCTTTTTCTTTCTGGCTTGAGTTACTGGCCTAGCATCGCTTCTTTTAGGCTTTCTTGAGCTGGCTCATCACCTAACCATATTTTAAGCACTGCTTGACGAAAATCTTCACCTTCAATGGTTGCTAATTCCTTGCCATTTTTAAGTGAAGTAATGCCTACACCTGGTTTAGAGATAAAGGTAAACTGGTCACCCTCAACAATCTCTTCGCTAAATAAACCAAGGAATTGCTCTACTTGAGTGTTAATGCTGCTGTAATCGCCAGCCATCGCATTTTCGAAACCTTCGATCACGGCATTGCTCATTTTCTCTGAGGTGATCATGCCTGAAACAATATTTAAGCGAATGGCACTGAGTTGTTGACCTGCTATAACAGCCTGGGCACTATCAGTTTTTTGTGCTGTATATAGACTGCCCACATAGAGATCAATCCATAATTTTTCACGAATCCCAGCACCATTTAGTGCAAGAGACTGGTTTTCAATGGTAATATTATCTTTTAGCTCAACATCAGATACAGTTATAGCATGGCTAAAGTGTGAAGTTAGAGCTAAAGTCATTAATGTGATTAATCGAATCATTTTCTACTGCCTATAGTATATTTGTCTATTGAAGTATAGTTTGGGCGGCACAATATGCTGTTCGGAATGATTGTTCAAGCAATTATTGGTCGGATCAGTTGTTATAACGAGGATAATTATGAGAGTTTGTGGCGTCGATATTGTCGGCAGTGAAGCTATTATTTGTTTATTAACCTATGAAGGAGATACCTTCAATATTCCAGATTGCCGCACTCGCGTTTTTCCGGTATCTAAAAGTCAGTATACTGGCACAATCCGTAAATTCCATAAGAATTTCAGTAAGCTAATGGAAGATTATAAAGTGGATGAAGTGGTTTTTATTGAGCGCCATCAAAAAGGCAAGCATGCAGGCAGTGCTGCAAGTTTTAAAATTGAAACCGCGATTCAGCTATCTGATGTGCCAGTATTCTCAATTACCACCAGTCAGATTAAAGAGCAATTAAAAAGAAATCCTGTCAATGCTGATTTTGAAAGTATGGGATTGAAAAGATTACAAAAGGGTGCTTTTGAAGCGGCCTATGCTTACCAGAACCAAAAAATATATGGTGTGCCTGAGAGCGAGTAGTACTCTATTGGTAATAAAGGCCTCAGCATAGCTGAGGCTTTTTTTTAGAATAAAGAGCGATGATGGATATTCGAGAATTTCTACAAGGTTACCCTGCTGATGTCGTTGATAAAGTAGTAAGTTTGCATAAGCTCGGTAAGTTAAAGCAAGCGGTATTAGCTCGTTATCAAGAACCTGCTTTAACCACTAATAATGAGCTTTATCAACAAGCTATGGATTATAAAAACCGTTATTTGAAGAAATCAGGGGCAATTGCTAAGGTGCTATTTGACGACAAAATATCGTTGCAACATCAGGCCTTAGGTTTACATACTTATGCCAGTAGAAATCATGGTGGCAAGCTGAAAGCGAAAAATGAAATACGGATTAGCAGTAGTTTGAAACAAGTACCTAGATCATTATTAATGGCAGTGTTAGTCCATGAGTTGGCGCACTTAAAAGAAAAACAGCATGATAAGGCGTTTTATCGATTATGCCAGCATATGATGCCAGATTACTTGCAGCGTGAATTTGACTTAAGATTGTTGTTGATTGCGATGCAATCGAGTTGAGTTATCGGTTACAGGATTAGCATCAAAAGGGAGCAAGATGAAAATAAAATTTCTAATTACAAGTTCATTATTAATGCTACTTTTGAGTGCTATTTACTCATGGTTCAGCAGAACGGCAGTTGAACAATTTGGCCAACTGAGCATCTCCGATGGTAAATTAGTCACAGCAGACGCGGAGGTGGTACAACTGGTTGGGCCAAGTTTCT
The DNA here is from genome assembly GCF_010993985.1 of Paraferrimonas sp. SM1919. GTDB lineage: Bacteria > Pseudomonadota > Gammaproteobacteria > Enterobacterales > Shewanellaceae > SM1919. The sequence continues at coordinate 149,986 of NZ_WINH01000002.1, forward strand.
TCTGGAGTAACACGGGTTGGTCTGGTGCTGACTTTTACACTGCAGAAACGGTGGCGTATTTTAGCAATCAATGGAAAATTAACGTGATTCGAGCGGCCATTGGAGTCGAGCACTATGGTGGCTATAAAGCACTTCCCGAAGATAACTTTAGCCGTTTACAAGCTGTGGTTGATGCCGCAATTGAGCAAGGTATCTATGTAATAATTGATTGGCACTCCCATCACGCACATCTGGAACCAGAACTTGCTGTTGATTTTTTTCAAAAGGTTGCCCGTCTCTATGGCGACAAGCCTAACGTGTTGTATGAAATCTATAATGAGCCTTTAGATGACGCATCATGGCAGCGGGATGTAAAACCTTATGCCGAGCAAGTCATAGCGGCGATACGACAGATCGATCCTGATAATATCATCATAGTGGGCAGCCCAACTTGGTCACAGGATGTTGACCAGGTTGCTCAAGCACCGATCACCAGCGCAGATAATATCGCTTATAGTTTACACTTTTATGCTGCGAGTCATGGTGAACCGTTACGCCAAAAAGCCAAACTAGCCATTAATGCTGGGCTGGCGTTATTTATTACCGAATGGGGAACTATCGATGCCAGTGGTGACGGTGAGATCGACTATGATAGTACAGAGCAGTGGCTAGCATTTATCGATGAACATCAACTATCTCATTGTGGTTGGTCGATATCCAATAAATTAGAAGCAGCTTCATTTTTTAAGCCAGAGGTTAACCCTCAACAGCCTTTAGATAGCAAAATGCTTACTAAAAATGGTAGATATTTTAAGTCGATCTTGGATGGCAAATAAAAAACTTGTATGGATGATACTTTGCCCCTAGTCGTTCACAGTACTCTAGCTTATAATGCCAGCATTTATTTTTACTAAACTCAGTCTAAATAAGTAGTAACTGCATTTACTAACTTATTTAGATTGAATAATCGCTCAGGATGACTTCATGCAGCATATGACTACTGCCGAATTAAGAAATGCATTTTTTGATTTCTTCGCGCAAAACGGCCACCAAGTAGTGAGCTCTAGCTCGCTGGTACCTCATAATGACCCAACTCTGCTATTTACAAACGCAGGGATGAACCAATTTAAAGACTTGTTTCTAGGTCTGGAAACCCGCGACTACAGCCGTGCCGTGAGTTCACAACGTTGCGTTCGTGCTGGTGGTAAGCATAATGATTTAGATAACGTAGGTTACACGGCTCGTCACCATACTTTCTTTGAAATGTTAGGTAACTTCAGCTTTGGTGACTATTTCAAGCGCGATGCGATTAAGTATGCTTGGAAATTCCTAACCGAAGTGTTGCAATTGCCAACTGAAAAGTTACTGGTTACTGTTTACGAAACCGATGATGAAGCTTACAACATCTGGAAAGATGAGATGGGCCTTCCTGAAGAAAAGATCATCCGTATTGGTGATAAGTCTCCTGAAAAGAAATTTGAATCAGATAACTTTTGGGCGATGGGTGATACCGGTCCTTGTGGTCCATGTTCTGAAATTTTCTACGATCACGGCGAGCACATTTGGGGTGGCGTACCTGGCAGCCCAGAAGAAGATGGCGACCGTTTCATCGAGATTTGGAACCTAGTATTTATGCAATTTAACCGTCAAGCCGACGGTGAAATGCTACCGCTACCTAAACCATCGGTAGATACCGGTATGGGTCTTGAGCGTATCTCTGCGATTTTACAGGGCGTTCACTCAAACTATGAAATCGATGTTTTCCAAGCACTGATCAAACAAACCGCAGAGCTATTAGGTGTAACGGATCTTGAGAATAAATCTTTACGTGTCATTGCCGATCACATTCGTTCATGTGCCTTCTTAATTGCTGATGGCGCGATGCCATCGAATGAAAGCCGTGGTTATGTAGTGCGCCGTATTATTCGTCGTGCGGTACGTCATGGTTACAAGCTTGGTGCCAAAGATACTTTCTTCTATAAGCTAGTAGCTAAACTGATTGAAGTGATGTCAGATGTGGCGGGTGAGTTAAAAGCGAAACAAGAAATTGTTGAACGTGCCCTAAAAGCCGAAGAAGAGCAATTTGCTCGCACCTTAAGCCGTGGTATGGATTTATTGGCTGACGCACTAACCAACCTTGAGGGTAAAGAGTTGGATGGCGAAACCGTATTTAAACTTTACGATACCTATGGTTTCCCTGCGGATTTAACGGCTGATGTATGTCGTGAGCGTGATATTGAGATTGACCAAGCTGGCTTTGAAGCCGCAATGGCAGAGCAAAAGAAACGTGCTCAAGAGGCGTCAAACTTTGGTACCGATTACAACCAAGCCCTGAAGATTGTAGAAGAATCAGAGTTTACTGGTTACAACAAACTGCAAGATGAAGCTAAAGTTGTTGCTATTTATGCCCAAGGCGAATCCGTTGAGTCTTTAGCCGCTGATACCGATGCCGTTATCGTACTTAGCCACACGCCATTTTATGGCGAATCTGGTGGTCAAGCCGGCGACCTTGGTGTGCTGCAAGCCGCAGCCGCAGAGTTTGTGGTAATGGACACCCAAAAATACGACAAAGCCATTGGCCATATTGGTAAGCTAAGCGCTGGTTCGATTAAAGTGGGTGATACCCTGGCGGCTGTTGTGGATAGCGACAACCGCATTGAATCAGGTCTAAACCACTCGGTTACTCACTTATTGCATGCCGCTCTGCGTCAGGTTCTTGGTGAACACGTTACTCAAAAAGGTTCTCTAGTTAAAGCTGACTACCTTCGTTTTGACTTCTCACACTTTGAAGGTGTGACTCACGCACAACTAGTCGAAGTGGAAGCCCTAGTAAACAGTCAAATTCGTGCCAACCACGAAGTATTAACGGCTGAGATGTCACTTGAACAAGCTAAAGAAAAAGGTGCCATGGCACTGTTTGGTGAAAAGTACGAAGGTACTGTGCGAGTTGTGACCATGGGCGACTTCTCAATTGAGCTTTGCGGTGGTACCCACGTTAAGCGTACCGGTGATATTGGTCTATTTAGTATTATTTCTGAAGGTGGTATTGCTGCAGGTGTGCGTCGTATTGAGGCGGTAACAGGTCGTAAGGCTCTAAACCATATTCATGCTCAGCAAAGTCAGTTAGGTCAAATTGCAAGCCTACTGAAATCTGACGTTGCTAGCTCTACTGACAAATTGCAAGCAGCTCTAGATAAAACTAAAGCGCTTGAAAAAGAATTAAGCCAACTTAAAGACAAGTTAAACGCAGCTGCCAGCGCAGATATGGCCGGTTCCGCAATTGAAATCAATGGTGCGAAAGTCTTGATAAAATTACTGGACAGTGCGGATCCTAAATCTTTACGAGGAATGGTCGACGAGTTGAAACAAAAGCTAGGTTCAGGTGTCGTAGTACTGGGTACTGCCAATGGTGACAAAGTAAGTTTAATTGCTGGTGTTACTAAAGATCTGACCGCTAAGGTTAAAGCTGGCCCACTTATTGGTGAGATCGCTCAAATTGTTGGTGGTAAAGGTGGTGGTCGCCCTGATATGGCTCAAGCAGGTGGTAATGATGCCAGTCAGTTAGCGGCAGCTTTAGATAAAGCCAATGAACTGGTTACTGCTCAACTCTAAAAACATTGAGACTATGGCTTTTGTGATAGGAATCTAATATCCTACTACAGAAGCCAAGACTTAATTAAATGCAAATAAAGTGTTGCCTTGGTGTTGCAGTAAGTTGTGATATTGAACTCTAAATTATTATTTTTTTAGCTAAAATTAAGTATTGTGCAATTAATATTGTGTTTTTGTACTAAGCTAGTCTTATAATAGAGTGAATTAAAATTCGATGCATTTAATGAATATAACATTAGTAATAGAGGAGCTAACTAATGCTAATTTTGACTCGCCGCGTAGGTGAAACCCTAATGATAGGTGATGAAGTAACAGTTACAGTTTTGGGTGTTAAAGGTAATCAAGTAAGAATTGGTGTAAATGCACCCAAAGAAGTTTCAGTGCATCGTGAAGAAATATACCAAAGGATCCAATCAGAGAAGAGTGGTAATACCTCACCAGATGGTAATTTCTAAATAAAAAACCAGCATTAGCTGGTTTTTTTATGCCCGAATTTACAATTTCATACCTTAAAAATGTTAGCTTTGATTAAAAGCTGTTCGCTTGATTGTGTTTTTCTAAAAATGGTTTGACTTATCCATTCAAAAAGGCAAAATAGCCTCTGTTGAAACGGTGAGGTGGCCGAGTGGCTGAAGGCGCTCCCCTGCTAAGGGAGTATAGGGTTTGTAGCCCTATCGAGGGTTCGAATCCCTCCCTCACCGCCATTTCGACAACAACTTTAGAATGCGTCCGTAGCTCAGCTGGATAGAGTACCTGGCTACGAACCAGGCGGTCGGAGGTTCGAATCCTCCCGGACGCGCCATTAACTTATCTAGTTAACTTTCACCATGGATGATGAATGAAACTGCCCTTAAGGCAGTTTTTTTATTTTTCTTTGTCAAAAATCTGTTGCGTCCGTAGCTCAGCTGGATAGAGTACCTGGCTACGAACCAGGCGGTCGGAGGTTCGAATCCTCCCGGACGCGCCATTCAACTTGAATGGTGACACAGATTATCAACTACTGCCTATTGCGCGTCCGTAGCTCAGCTGGATAGAGTACCTGGCTACGAACCAGGCGGTCGGAGGTTCGAATCCTCCCGGACGCGCCATCATTCATTGGTTTTCGAAACCATCCCTCAAAATGATTAAAATGTCGCTATGTTGCTGCCTATTTGGCACTTCAGTGAAATTTATGTTCATTATCAAACATATCAAGGTTTTATTTGTCATTAGTATTAGAAGTGACATAATACTGTAATATAAACTTCTCATAATCATATTAAATTGATTTAATGGCTATGGTAAAAACAATGGCGGCGAGAATTTTAGTTGTAGAGGATGAATCAGCTATCCGTGAAATGCTCACTTTTGTGTTGGAACAACATGGATTTAATATCGTTTCGGCAGAAGATTTTGACAGTGCTGAAGCTAGGCTGGTTGAACCTTATCCAGATCTTATTTTACTTGATTGGATGTTTCCTGGCGGTGGTGGGATCCAGTTTGCTAAACAGATAAAATCTGATGAATTCACCCGTCAGATCCCGATTATTATGTTGACTGCCCGTGGTGAAGAAGAAGATAAAGTAAAAGGTTTAGAGGTTGGTGCTGATGATTACGTCACTAAGCCTTTCTCACCTAAAGAATTAATCGCAAGAATTAAAGCGGTGTTAAGGCGCGCTGCACCTACCCGTTTAGAAGAGGCCATAGAGATTGGTGGCTTAAGTTTAGATCCTGTCAGTCATCGAGTAATGGCAAACGAGCAGGCCATAGAGATGGGGCCGACAGAATTTAAATTGTTGCACTTTTTTATGACGCACCTAGAGCGTGTGTATTCCCGTGAACAATTACTCGATCATGTATGGGGAACAAATGTTTATGTTGAAGACCGTACTGTCGATGTGCATATTCGTCGTCTTCGTAAAGCAATGGAAAATACTGGTCATGATAAATTTATTCAAACTGTTCGTGGTTCGGGTTATCGATTTTCCACTAGAGTATAGTGTAGATGTTTAAAACTTTTACTCGCCTAAAGTTAGCCACCAGAATAAGTGGCTATTTTTCTCTAGCTTTACTGATCGGTTTAATAACGGATCAAATCCTCTTATCTTCTCTGATCATTTGCATCATTTTACTTATCTGGCATTACCGTCAAATTTTTCGTTTAAGTCATTGGCTTTGGGAAGATAGGAAATTTACCCCACCTACTGGCCGAGGCAGTTGGGAAATTGTGTTTAATGGTATTTATCGTCTACAAGGAAAACAGCGTAAACGCAGTAATCAGTTAGCAAAATTATTAGCTCGTTTTCGTGAAGGTGCAGAAGCATTACCTGACGCTGCGATAGTATTAGATTCTGATTTCGCTATTTTATGGTGCAATAAACTTGCTTGTTTAATCTTGGGGTTACGTTGGCCTCAAGACAGTCATCAACGAATAGATAACCTTATCCGTCAACCAGAATTTGTGCGCTATTTGCGCAGGAAAAATTTTGATGAGCCCTTAGAGTTGCCATCCCACCTAGCTGAGGCTAGAACTATAGAATTTCGAGTGATGCCATATGGTGATAATCAGTATTTGATGGTCGCGCGTGATATGACTCGCTTGAGGCAACTTGAAAAAATGCGCAAAGAATTTGTCGCTAATGTGTCTCATGAACTAAAAACGCCACTAACAGTATTGCAAGGTTATGTCGAATTACTTGAAGGTATGGACAATGATGGTTTACCTATTCCAGTGAAGCCAATGCAGCAGCAAACTGAGCGTATGCGAGATATGGTTGAACAGCTGTTGACCCTGTCAAAAATTGAAGTCGGCGAGGGCATTGATCTCAATAGCAAAGTCGATATCCATGGTCTATTTAAAACCCTTCAAGAAGAAGCTGAGGCTTTGGCAAAAGGGGAGCATAAACTTGAGTTTAATATTGATTCTAGTATTCAGATAGCTGGTGAATATTCATTAATTTATAGCGCTTGTTCTAACTTGATTTCGAATGCGATTCGTTACAGTGAAGCAACAAAAATAGTGATCAACTGGCAAAGAACCTCTCTGGGAGCTGAATTTAGCGTGCATGACAACGGCAAAGGCATCGATGCCAGACATATCCCCAGATTAACCGAAAGATTTTATCGTATTGACAAGGGCCGCTCCTCTGCAAATGGAGGAACAGGTTTAGGGTTAGCAATTGTTAAACACGCTTTGAGTCACCACCATACAAAATTAAGCATTTATTCTGAAGTGGGTAAAGGGAGTCGTTTCAGTTTTACTATCCCACCGACTCTGATTAAGTAATAAAAAAGGCGCGTAAGCGCCTTTTTTATTTAGGTCGCTACGCTACGAGAGCACTTCGCTCCGAGATCGGGCTCCGCCCTTCGAGGGCGTCACTTCGTGACTGCGAGAAAAAACTTGAGTACAGAGTACGGATGTACTGAAGTCCGTAATCCGTAATCCCTCGGTTCTCGAAGGCGAAGCCGCTCTCGTTTCTCGCTTCTGTGCTCTGTAGCAACGAAGTTGCGTTCTGTAGGGCGCAGCCCGTGCTAAAGGCCGAAGGCCGTACTATTTTTTTCGCTGTAACATAAGTGTCACCTTTAGGTCATATAATTGTCATCGGAAGTTAGGATACTGACCACGTTGAAAATTAACACGCTTATTAAATGGAGCACAACAATGAAACTTAAACAGATTGCTAGCGCTTTGGCTTTAACTGCAGCTGCAGCCTTTTCTGCAAACTCAATTGCCGCAGTTGAAAAAGGCATTCCAGTTTACCAAAAAACTAGCGGCGTTTCAGGTAACCTTTCTTCTGTGGGTTCGGATACCCTAGCGAACATGATGACCCTATGGGCTGAAGAATTTAAACATATTTATCCTAACGTAAACGTACAAATTCAAGCCGCGGGTTCTTCAACGGCGCCACCGGCACTAACTGAAGGTACGTCTCAGTTTGGCCCGATGAGCCGCGCAATGAAATCAAGCGAAATTGAAGCGTTTGAAAAACATTACGGTTACAAGCCTACCGCAATCAGAGTGGCAATTGATGCTCTAGCGGTGTTTGTACACAAAGATAACCCAATTGAAGGTCTGTCAATTGCTCAAGTAGACGGTATTTTCTCGGCGACCAATAAGTGTCGTGGCGAAAACATTGAGCGTTGGGGGGAAGCGGGCCTAACAGGTGCATGGGCCAACCGTGACATACAGCTCTACGGTCGTAACTCGGTATCTGGAACTTACGGTTACTTCAAGAAAAAAGCCCTTTGTAAAGGGGACTTCAAAGCGAACGTAAATGAGCAACCAGGCTCAGCATCGGTAGTATCTTCAATTACTGGCTCTTTAAATGCGATTGGCTACTCAGGTATTGGTTACCAAACGGCTGGGGTTAAAGCGGTAGCGATTGCTAAGAAAGGTACTAAATACGTTGCTGCAACTAAAGAGAATGCCGCAAATGGTAAGTACCCACTATCTCGATTCCTCTACGTTTACGTGAACAAGCACCCTAACAAGCCGCTGGCACCAATGGAGCGTGAATTTATTAAGTTCATTCTTTCTCAAGAAGGTCAGCAAATCGTAGTCAAAGATGGTTACGTAGCATTACCTGCAGGGGTCGTTCAAGCAGATCTTAAAAAGGCGGGTATCGAGCTTTAATCAATAATCCAACCTACACAGAAGCCACTCAGTTTGTTGAGTGGCTTTTTGTGTTTTTACAATAAGCGTTTGTTGCCCCTAATCAATTTGAATATCGTCACCAAGCTCATATAGTGCGTCTTTCAGTTGTTCTATGGTGTCGCGATTGCTGCTATCTACCGTGATCTCAGCGTGAAATAGCGCAATTCCTGAGTGGCTGGCACTGCTGCGGTAACTGGTCATCTTTTCAATGTTTAAGCCCTGTCCAGAGATGATTTTTGAAATGGCCTGAACGAATCCGATACGGTCATAACCCACAGTGGTAAAGGTGGTTAATTCGGTGGCTTTATGCTGATTATCGATTGGGCTTACTAGCAAAGACAGTTTGTCAATTTGCTGTAATTTTTCAGTAATCGTTGCAATGTTATCGGCACCGGCATCCAGTACAATAATAGCCGCAAAAATATGATATTGGTGGGACAATTCAGATTCCAGCCAATTACCGTGGTTGTCCTTGATTATATTGGAGATTTTTTCGACTAAGCCTTGCTCATCGGGCGCTTGTAGGTTGATTAAATAGCGTGGCATAAAACAGTCCTTATCCTTGTAATATTGCTGTCACATAGTTGAAATATACTTGGCAGCAGTTAAGTTGCGAAAGCTAAATTTTTGAGGTTTAAATGGAACAACGGGGTGCTCAACCTGTGACACAAGACAAACTAAATCTAACGGGTTCCCAATCGGGCTGGCGTCAATTTAAAGATAAGTTTGTTGGTTATGGCGTTACCTTTGGTGGCACCATGGTGCTTGTGGCACTTTTATTGATATTCTTCTACTTACTGTACGTAGTCAAGCCAGTTTTTGACTCTGCACAAGTCAGCCAAGGAATTTCGATTTCTTATAATGATAATGTACAGACCGTCTACATCGGTTCTGACGAGCAAAACGAAATCGCTTACCGCTTTACCTCAGAGGGTAAACTGAATTTTTATGATCTTGTCGGTAAGCAAGGTGTGCCGGGTGCTCTGATCCAAAGTGACAGCATTGCCCAGGGCGGTAAGGTCGTGGCAACAGCCCATGCTATGACCCATCAGGAAACCTTTGCTGCGGCAACCGATGATGGTTACGTCTACCTCGTTAAACCAAAGTTTTCGGTAAGCTACCCAAATGATGTGCGTACAATCACCCCTAAGTTAGATTTCGACCTTGCTCCAGAGGGGATTGAGATTTCTGAAGAGGGGGGGGACATCGCTAAGCTGACCTTTGGTTACGACGATGATGCCATGACCTTTGCATTTGTTGACCAAGCGGGAGATTTGCAGCTGACTAAGGTAGAGGGTGAGGTTAACTTTATTACCGAAGAAGTGGAATGGTCGAGCAGCTTTGCCGAGGTTTCAGAGGCACCAAAGGGCATTGTAAAAATGCTAGTGACCCCTAACCAAGCCGAATTATTTATTCTTGATGACCAACGCCAAGTTTACCTGTTTGATATTGAAGATGCCGATGATGTGCGTCTAAAGCAAGTGCTAGAAGTTGCAGAAGGTAAAGCAGGCATTAGCGATATTACGCTATTAGCCGGCGCCAGCTCTTTGCTCGTAAGTTCTGATAATGGCCTGATTTCACAATGGTTTGAAGTTAAAGACGAACGTGGTCGTTCATACCAGCGTATCCGTGATTTTGACGCAGGCTTTGCGGTTAAGCAGTTATCTACTGAGTTCTTCCGTAAGAGTTTTGCCGCCATCGGTGAAAATGGTGAGCAGGCAATCTTCTACACCACTTCCCACCGTGAAGTATTAAACATCAAGTTTGAACTAAACCAAGTCACCAAAGCTGGCTTTAACGTCCGTGCTAACTCGTTAATGCTTGATACCACTAATGGTGCCACATTCTTTATTGTTGATAACCCACATCCAGAGATTTCTTGGTCTGGTTTATGGCAAAAAGTGTGGTATGAAGGTTACCCAGAGGCCCAATACATCTGGCAATCGACTTCGGCAACCGAAGACTTTGAAGCCAAATTAAGTTTAACCCCACTGGTATTCGGTACCATGAAGGCAGCGTTTTACGCCATGCTGTTTGCGGTGCCAATTGCTATTGCTGGTGCGGTTTACACAGCCTACTTTATGTCACCAAAAATCCGCGGCTTTGTTAAGCCAACGGTTGAGTTGATGGAAGCTCTGCCAACGGTAATTCTAGGTTTCTTGGCGGGTTTATGGTTAGCGCCTTTAGTGGAGGAAAATTTACCTGGCTTGGTAATGACCATAGTGCTATTACCTGTAACTATGATTGTGACCGCGTTTGCTTACCATAAGATGCCAAAATCTTGGAAAGTGTATATTTCTGAAGATTACCGTGAACTTATCTTATTACCCATTCTGTTATTCGTTGGTTGGGCGGCATTTGCAATGAGCCCTATGGTTGAGATGTGGTTATTCGATGGCGATTCACGTGCCTACATTACTAATGAGCTAGGCATTACCTTTGACCAGCGTAATGCTTTGGTTGTTGGTGTGGCCATGGGCTTCGCGGTCATTCCAACCATTTTCTCGATTGCTGAAGATGCGGTGTTTAGTGTGCCTAAGCATTTATCTAATGGTTCATTAGCCCTAGGTGCAACCCAGTGGCAAACCCTAACTCGCGTAGTGTTACTGACCGCTAGCCCAGGTATTTTCTCTGCGGTAATGATGGGGCTAGGTCGCGCAGTTGGCGAAACCATGATTGTATTAATGGCAACGGGTAACACCCCAATTATGGAGTGGAGTTTCTTTGAGGGGATGCGCACCTTAGCGGCGAACATTGCAGTAGAAATGCCTGAGTCAGCCATTGGCTCAACCCACTACCGAGTGCTTTTCTTAGCGGCGTTTGTGTTATTTATCTTCACATTCTGCTTTAACACTATTGCTGAGTTTGTTCGCCAGCGACTGCGTGAACGTTACAGTTCACTGTAATTTAGAGGTAATAAAAACCCATGAATAAGTGGTTTAAATCAGGCTCGCCATGGATTTGGATGACGGGCGGTGCAGTCAGCTTATCTTTGATAGCAGTATTAGGATTACTATTATTAATCGCCTGGCGTGGTCTAACATACTTTTGGCCAGGCACAGTTTTCCAATGGGAAATCCAACATGAGGGCGGTGAAGTTCACCGCGTGATTGGTGAATTGTATGATACCGAAGAAGTCCCTGTTACACGTCTGCGTGAATCAGGTCTTAACCTGGAAGGGATTAATGACGAAACCCTAGAGCGTTACCTCATTAAAACCGGTAACCGTGAGTTAGTAAGCTTAGACTTCCGTTGGGAACTGCAAAGCGACATTATTTCACGCACGGCTCCAGAAGGCATTGCGGTATTCGAGCGTATTAAAAATGGTAATTTTTACGGTTACCCCAAAGCGCTTTTAGAAAACGGTCAGCCAGTAGTGACTGACAACTTTGAGCAAGAGCTACAAGCTCGGATCGAACGTGTACTAGAAATTTCTGACCGAGCTAACAGTCTGCAGAAATCTGAAATTGGTGCGGTAAACTGGGAGTTAGAGCAACTTCGTTTAGAGGAACGTGGCCTAGAGTTAGAAGGCAAGCTTACTCCAGCTAAAGTGGCTGAGTTTGAAGCCAAGCGTCAGCAGTTAAATGCCGATTATGCGGTGCTTGAAAAAGAACTGTTTGCCCTTCGTGATGAAGCGGCTCGGGACAAAGTTATCGTAGTAGACATGGAAGGTAACGACATTACCCTGAAGATGGATTCTATCTTAGGTGTGATGTACTCCAACCGTTTATCCGTGCTAGATAAAATGGGCGCATGGTTACACGGGGTAAGCAATTTTATAACCTCAGACCCACGTGAAGCTAACACAGAGGGCGGTGTGTTCCCAGCAATTTTCGGTACCATTTTCATGGTGCTGCTAATGGCGGTTATCGTAACTCCATTTGGTGTGGTGGCTGCTATTTACCTGCACGAATACGCTAAAAAGGGGGCCGTTACCAAGATGATTCGCATCGCGGTAATTAACCTAGCCGGTGTACCTTCAATTGTATACGGCGTATTTGGCTTAGGCTTTTTTGTTTATATGGTAGGTGGCTCGATTGATGATCTGTTCTACCCAGAAGCCGCACCAGCGCCAATGTTTGGTAGCCCAGGGGTATTATGGTCAGCACTCACCCTAGCGATTTTAACGCTGCCGGTGGTGATTGTATCAACCGAGGAAGGTTTATCACGTATTCCTAGCTCTGTGCGCCAAGGCTCGTTAGCCCTTGGGGCAACGAAGGCAGAAACCCTGCTGCGTATTGTGATCCCTATGGCAAGCCCAGCCATTATGACAGGACTTATTTTAGCGGTCGCCCGTGCTGCGGGTGAGGTCGCACCTTTGATGTTAGTGGGGGTGGTTAAGCTAGCGCCTAATCTACCTTTGGATGGCAACTTTCCTTATATACACTTAGAGCGTAAATTTATGCACTTAGGCTTCCATATTTACGATGTAGGCTTTCAAAGCCCGAACGTAGAAGCGGCGCGACCACTGGTATATGCCACTTCATTTCTACTAGTGAGTGTGATTGTGGCGTTGAACTTGACCGCCATTAGTGTGCGTAACCGTTTACGTGAAAAGTATCGCTCTTTAGAGCACTAATAAAAAATTAATAACGCCCATATGGCAAACAACACGGATATGGGCTGCTGTTAAAGAGCAGGTAAATTAACATGATTACTATTGAGACAAATAACTCTGACCACCAAGTGCTAGACTTACAAAACCTAACTAAAGAGCAAACTGCTGTAGAAATAAAAGATTTAGATCTTTTTTACGGTGACAAGCAAGCTCTGTCTAAAATCTCGATGAAGATTCCTAAAAACCGTGTAACGGCATTTATTGGGCCATCGGGCTGCGGTAAATCAACGCTGCTGCGTTGTATAAATCGTATGAATGACTTAGTCGAGATCTGCCGTATTGAGGGTGCAATTAACCTTCATGACCAAAATATCTACGACAAAGCCGTAGATGTAGCAACCTTACGTCGTAATGTCGGTATGGTATTTCAGCGTCCAAACCCGTTTCCTAAATCAATTTACGAGAACGTGATTTACGGGTTACGTCTACAGGGCATCAAAGATAAGCGTACCCTTGATGAAGCGGTAGAAAAAGCACTTCGAGGTGCGGCATTATGGGATGAAGTAAAAGATCGTTTATATGATAGCGCCTTTGGCTTATCTGGCGGTCAGCAGCAGCGTCTAGTGATTGCTCGTGCGATTGCGATTGAACCAGAAGTACTGCTACTTGATGAACCTACTTCTGCTCTGGATCCAATTTCTACTTTGGTCATTGAAGAGCTGATCACTGAACTTAAGAAGAATTATACTGTGATCATTGTAACTCACAACATGCAGCAAGCGGCGCGTGTGTCTGATCAAACCGCCTTTATGTATATGGGAGAATTGATCGAATACAGCGATACTAATACTTTATTTACGACTCCAAGTAAGAAGAAAACGGAAGACTACATTACTGGTCGTTACGGTTAATAGGAAACAATGATGGACAATATTAATTTAACCAAACATATTTCTGGCCAGTTTAACGCTGATTTAGAAGATGTGCGCAATCGTATGATGACGATGGGCGGTTTAGTAGAGCAACAGCTCGAATACTCTTTGAATGCCCTGGTAAATAATGATCCAGAACTTGCCGAAAAAGTAATTGACAATGAGAGAGTCGTCAATGGCATGGAAGTGACCATTGATGAAGATTGTTCTCGGATCATTGCTAAGCGTCAGCCAGCGGCCAGTGATTTACGCTTAATTCTGTCTATTATGAAAAGTGTGACTGAGCTTGAGCGTATTGCGGACAGTGCCGAGCGCATTGCCAAAACCGCACTGAATAAAGATGCCCGTGCCCAGCGTGGCATGATTGTCAGCCTGGATAACATGGGTCGTCAGTCATTAAAAATGCTAAACCAGACCCTAGATGCATTGGCGCGTATGGATGCTGAAGCAGCGTTGGCGATCCATAAGCAAGACAATGCTATCGATCTAGAATATGAAGCCATGGTGCGACAATTAATGACCTTTATGATGGAAGATCCACGCTCAATTCCGAACGTACTCGAAGTGCTTTGGGCGGCCCGCGCTCTAGAACGAGTCGGTGACCGTTGTCAGAACATTACTGAAAATATTATCTACTTTGTAAAAGGTAAGGACGTGCGTCACGCCAGTTATGAAGATATTGAGCGCCATGTAGATTTGTAATGCATAGCTTGTCTACCACAAAGCCAGCGTAAAGCTGGCTTTGTGGTTTGTTTAAGTCGCTAAGGATAATTACTGGCGTATAAATTGTGAAGTAAGCTCAACTACTTGGCGGATCTGCTCTTGGCGAGAAATCAGATCTTGCTGCTGGTTCTGACTGTCATCAAAATAGCCATACTGCCAATGATTCCCCCTTTGTATTTCGCTAAAATGACTGTTATCGGGTAAATATTTCATATTGTTAGCGACTTTGGCTTGAGTCGATTGTAGGTCATGGCTAGCGGCGATAGAAAGTACCGGCAAATCAATATAAGAAATATCGCTTGCAGGATAAGCAGCCCAAAGAATTAAGCCAACCAGTTTGTGACTGTTCTCTTTAGCATATTGAGCAGCAGCTACGCCTCCGAGGGAGTGACCGATAAGATACCAACGACTAATTTGCGGATTGGCGGCCATGACCTCATCAGCTTTATTAATGCCAAGGAAAGCAGTATTAAGTGGCATAGGCACCATAAATGTGGCGACATCCGATTCAGTAAGCTGACGCATCACAGGGGCAAAAGTATCCACATGGGTTTTGCCACCAGGGTAGAAAATTACCCCTGTGCTGGTTTGGTCATCAGGAATAAAGCTAATGAAGTCGTTATGGATGACTTGCACGCGGTCACTGCTTTGATAGGCACTGTGGCCAACTTGTTCTTGGTAAGGGAAGGGCACGGACATATAAGCCGCAACCGCAGCCACCATTAACACCACTAACCCAATGAGACTTAAAAGAATTTTTTTAAACATTGGTGACTCCTTGTAAGACTTGCTGATCCTTAGCTCTGACCCATAATGACCAGACCCATACACTTAGGTTTAAAATGCCAAATAATACAAATGGTGCGCTTTGACCGATGTGACTAAATAGGTAACCGCCGCCAGCTGTACCTACTAAAATACCAATGGCACCCGCAACCCCAAAAAAGCCAAAAATGGCACCACGCTGGGCCTCTGGAGCTTGTTCACCGGCTAACGCTTGGGAAGAAACAAACGCTGAAATCTCAGCGATACCCATAACAAATAGCAACGCCTTTACCCAATCGGCACTGGGATCGCTGACAAAAAACATGGAGGTATAGATGACTCCGGCTAAACCTGAGGCAATGCTGACGGCGGTAACGCGGTTGATTTTATCTGCCAGCAGTCCCATTAAAATGGCGCCTACAGCCGCCCCCAAGACCACCATGATCACGCTTGGCATCACCAACTGTGCCATGGCTTCACTGACGGTTAAATTCAAGTTGTTAATACCATGCTGGGTTAACCATAATCCCATAAAGGCACCGGTTACCGCTAAGTCTCCACGGGAAATAAACGCCGCGCCATAGGAAAGAGCGATTTTAGGTTGTTTACCCACAGCCGCCCCTTTTTTCAGGTTTAACCAGAAAGGTTCAGGCTTGGCTGTGATGTCTTTTTTAGCCATACCAAATAACGCGGCGGCAATGGCAAATACACCCATAGCACCCGCTACCGCCCAAGTCGCTTGCTGTGCAGCCACTTGGGTCATACCGTCTTCGACAAACTTTTGTGGCAGACCAGCCAAAATAGGTGGGATAAAGGCCCCCAGAGTTGCCACTAAACCTTGGAAACCATTGGCGCGACCACGGCTTTCATTGAGGGTGTAATCTGCCACTACGGTCACCATCATGGTCACCATAGCAGCACTGCCAAAAGCGATAATTAGGCGGTAGATGATGAGTTCGTTAATGCTGCTGGCGGTGCCATACAGCGCGAAGCCTAGGGCGGTAAAAAACAACCCAAACAGATACATTCTACGGCGACCACATTTATCAGAATAACTGCCATAAAGGGCCATCATAATAATAAATACCGCCTCTTGAATCGCCCCTAGCATACCGGTTACGGCACCTTGGTGGGATTGCTCGACACCTATGGTTTGCAATAAACCAGGTTGTAAAATAGATAAGGCTCCGGCATAGGCAGAGGATATTAGAACCACAAAAAGGTAACTATAAAAGTTACCTTTGGTGATCCCAGAGCTGAGTTTTACTCCGAGAGTTTGCGCCATAATCTTCCCTTTATTTGGTGATGTCGCGCATCTGTGCACGACCCATGCGTAAATCAATCATATTCTGTACTTGGTCTTCACCAAATACCTGCGCTGCCAATTTATTCATCGGATCGCGGGCATAACCCATCTCACGAATAATATGGTCATCCTTTTGCAATTCTGGACGCTTAAGTGGCGGCACTGGCTCGGCTTCATCGAGCCATTTAAGCCAACGGTCAACCTTCTTATTGAGGTATGCTTCATACACATCTAGGTTTTCATCGTTGAGGTCACCAATCAATGAAATGGTCGATGGGTTGGTAATGGCACGCATATAGGTGCCATGGCTAACTGACCAGCTAAAGTTAGGGTTACCACGGAATTTTAAGTACTCATCGTTAGTTTCACCGCCATAGTACTTATCTAGGTAATCGACATCGGTTAGAAGGTTACGGCGGGGGGTGTAGTCACAGTAACAAAACAGCTTTGGTACGGTACCAATAACGATAACTAGATGGGGAACATCGGTTTCTTGACCTAAAAATACCGTAGTATTCATATCTAAAATGCTGGCTTTGCGGTTACCTAGCCAAGAGTTAACTAACCACTCTACTCCAGGGCCGGTCCATGCTTTAAATGAACCCTCAAACTCGCCATTTGGTGAGGTGTAGTATTCCCTGTCGAAGGTGGATGGGTGTTGTTTTAAGTGTGGGAAACGCTGGGCAATTTTGTCCTTTAGGCCTTGTAAAATATTCCAAGAGCGTTGCCAATAATGGCTCACATCAACATCTGGATTTTCAGCTAAAAACTCATCGAGAGTCTTGGTCGCGGTTGCAGTTGTCATAGTAATTCTCCTTGGTTACAGACCGAATTTAATGAATTTGTCTGGTGGCGTTATAAATTTAGCTTTAAATATTCTTTGCTTGATTTTCCATGGCGTTAACCAAGCAATTTTACTGCCGCTGTGCTGAGTTGAGATGATTTTGTTTGCCAAAAAAGGGCTCACATCAGCAACGGTATCGCAAAGCACATTGGCCAGATTTCTAGTAAGCTGAAAATGCTTATAGTTAGCTTTTGCTTCACGAATCACCCCTTCAGTGATCACCATCCCAGGACGGACTTTTAAAACACAGATTTCATCTTTAAGTTCATGCACTAGAGCATCAGTAAAATAATTTAATGCACGTTTAGTGGTGCCATATACCGCCATACCAGGAAAGTATTCCCCATCACTGCCGCCGCCTAAAACAGTGACAATTTTTCCTCTATATGGATCTTTTGCCTGTTTTAGCATGCCATTAGCTGCAATTTTGGAGGCATTAATAGTGCCGAGTATATTGGTTTGAACCATGGTTTCTATTTCAGCATCAGGGGTGTCTAAAAATGACCAAACGGTTCTTGCAAGGGCGGCATTGTTAATCCAAATGTCCACACGTCCAAACTGGCTTTGCGCCTCATCCCATAGATGTTGTAATTGCGGTTTGCTGGTGCTATCACATATTGAACTGCTGATCCGGGGATGGTTTTTAGTCACTTCATCTAAAGCTATTTGATCTCGACCAGAAATCATTACCTGATGGCCAAGACGGCTAAACTCAATTGCTAAGCCCTTGCCAATCCCCTTTGAACCACCAGTGATGACGATATTCATATGTTGTCACCAAGCCACTGAGAATTTGGATCCCCATGGTTAACTTGATAGCCAGTTTGGTAAATTTTGGTTGACGAAATAGCACGATTGGGCGCTTTTATCTGATTTAAAAATTCCAGCCTAGGCCAATCATGGCTGTCGCATATCGCGTCAAATACTTGTTTATTGGTGGCGGGGATACGGGTATTGTCACAAACATTATAGATGCCAGTTAAATCATGAGTGATTGCGTGGATGACGGAGTTGACCACATCCTCAAAATGGATGGCATATAATGGTGCATGGGCACCAAAAATAGCTTTACCACCAAAGTAATCAATGGCTAATTTAACCCGTGACGGGAAGTCCATATCCCCTGGCGCTCCATACATATCGGGATAACGTAAAACACACCCTTGTGGGTTAGCTAAAATATGATTTTCGGCGGCTTGATAATATTTTGATGATGGCTCTTGGTGATTCGAAGTTGGGGTGCTTTCATTAATTGCTTCAATACCTTCGCCACCATCGCCATAGACTGAAAAAGAGGATAAAAATATGACTCTGGGGCAAGCTTTAGCGGCATTTTGGCAGCTAAGTTCTAAAACTTCATGGTAGTGTATTTCACGCTCTTCAAGGGTACGAGTCTGTTTTACATTAGGTGCTACAGTGACAATAATTAAGTCTTTATCGGCACCCGCTTGGGCCACTTTTTCGGCTTCATTGCCTTTAAGTAAATAGACTTTTTCAACGAGAGGTTGTAACTCTTCTATTTTAGCTGCAGTGGTTGTGGTGCCACTGACTTTATGTCCTAACTGCTGTAATTGGCTGGCTAATGCTTTACCAATATGACCCATACCAATGATCAATATGTTCATAATTTAAACCTTTATCGTTAATAAGCTAAGTTGGCGCTGAAATATTGTTATCAAGTTGTTATAATAGTGGTAATAATGTATTAACTATATAACAAATGTCAAAAGGGGTAAGGGATGACCACTAGAGTAGCTGCATTACAATTTAAAACAGGATTAGATTTAGCAGAAAACCTAGCCACTTGCTTAAAGATGATTGATGAGGCGGCTAAGTGTTCGCCGCAGTTGATGCTGTTGCCAGAGTTTTGCAATGCCTTATCTTGGTATCAAGATCAGCACCATGCTTTTGAGTTAGCCCTTACTTTAGACTCTGACTTTTTGAGTCAAATTGCCAGTAAAGCAAAGCAACATAACTGTCATATTATCGTTAATGTCACCCTAAGAAGAAGTGAAACAGATATTAATGCTATTAGTGTTAGCTCTTGTTTGTTTGACGCTAATGGTGAATTAGTTCATATCGCAGATAAACAATCATTAATGGGCCATGAGAATGATTTTTTTATTAAGGCTAAATACCCTGCCAAAGTGGCTGAGACTCAATTAGGGAAGCTTGGGATCTTTCCTTGTCGTGATGGTGTGACCTTTGAAGTCGCTAAAATACTGGGCTTACAGGGAGCGCAATTATTATGTGATTCGCTTAATTCTTTCGCTTTTGACGAGGCCAGTTTGCATGTGCCAGCCCGAGCCATTGAAAATGGTATTCCATTGATTTCAAGTAATAAGGTTGGACCATTAATTCCAGAGGAATTATTAGATGAAGTCTCTAAAGCTACTGGGATAGCTAAAAACTTGCTCTATGGAGCAGGGGAAAGTCAAATTATTGATGGCAATGGTCAAGTGTTAGCGAAGGCCAGTAAAGATAAACAACAATATATTTATGCCGATATTGAGTTAGGTAATTTTAAAACTCAATTACAACAACTTAGGCGCCCACAAATTTACAATAGTTTAAGTTGTGCTTATGCACCTAAAGACCAGCCTCAAGCTTTGGCGGCAGAGGTAGTGTTATGGACACCTGACTCATCTGCCAATAGCTATAATGAGCTGGTTAACTTCATTGAAGAAAATAGCTTCGACATTTTAGTGCTGCCAAGTAATGTATTTGGGCAATTATCACGTTCTCAAATTGATCGTTTGGTCGATAGAATTTTACCGCAACAATATTTATGTTTTAGTACCTCAGCAGAACATGGCGAGCTTGGTTTGCTAATTAGTGGCAGTGGTGTATTGATTAGGCAAAGGCCGTTGCATGAAGATTATCAATCTCAGACATGCCAATTGTTAGCAGATAAAGTTGAATACTATGATAGCAAGTTTGGCCGCTTAGGGATCTTATTAAGCTCAGATTGGCGTCACCCTGAAGCTGCCAAGTTAGCGGCGCTTGCTGGGGTTGATTTGATTTTATCACCTGCAGCGGTGAAAGAGCCTTGGCTTAATAGCCATGGTTTTGCTTCTAGAGCCGCTGAGAATCGTGTCGCTATTGCAGTTTGTTCAGATCCTAACACCGACTTAGCGGGGGGCGTTTACTATTTGCAGTCAGACTTTACGTTACTCAGTCAGTGGCAACAGCGGCAGTATGATGGCTATATTAATCAGCCAATTATAGTGCTTCAAAAGCCAAACCAACTTTTAAAGCAAGAAATAAATCTCGCCAATAGCCGGAATAAGTTGATGTCGGCCAACACCCATTTATTAGCAGATAGGCCATGGGATCGAAGTGCTTTACTATCGCAAATTAATAGTGGAGTCAGTGAGTGAGGGCGCAGACAGAGGACATTTTACAGCAGCATATTGTTGGTTTAGCTCATATCGGGATCACTTGCGATGATATTGTTAATGAAGTACAACAATTTTGCCAATTATATGGCATCGACCAAGATACGGTACAGTGGCTAGAGCTGGAATCGGAAAAATATTTTGCCTTTATCTGTTTTGCCGGCCAAACCTTTGAGTTTATTAACTCAGCAGTAGGCCCATTTAAAGAGTTGGTAACTAAAAGCCTGAGGGCTGGTGGTGGTCTTAATCACCTAGCTTGGTATGTCAAAAGTATTGATAAGGCGCTGTGCTGTTTGAAAAAAAATAATGTAACAGCAGGTTATGTCACTCAATCTGGGCCAATAAAGCTACAAAATAAGAAAATCGTTTATTTAGATCCTAGCAGTTGTGGGGGGCATTTGATTGAGCTGATCGAATTACAGGAGGTTGGAGATGCAACTGAGTGAGGTTTTTAACTCGCCAAAGGGGGTCCGTTGGTTAACTCAGGGGAATTATGGCTATGTTCATAACGGCAATAAGTTTGATATTTGTGAGCGATGGCGTCAAGGCGTCAACTTTAAAGGTGAGACTTATATTCAAAGCTTTCGCTATTCCGCGATGGCCAGTTCAATGCTCAAAGTACAAAGCTGTGTCGATAGACAGGGTGCCAGTAAGATCATCATAGAATTTGAATGTGGTGATTTAGATAAAATTATTACCCATGTGCAGGGTAGCGCTGAACGCTGGATCTGGCAAAAAACGGACGCAACTGGTGCGGTTTTGGAGAGTGGTGAATTTCAACAAGGAATATTTTTTCCATTGTTAAGGATTTTTGAAGGTGCCATCATAGAAGCACTAAAGCAGTCTCCAGCGACATTGATCCTGCCTGATATTCGACTCAGTGCCAAACCTTCTCAAAAACTGTCCCTATACAGTGAAACTCGTCATAGCTTTGAAGTCGCACCACTATCAAAGCACCAAGGTGCGCATTTTCGCTTTATTGGCGGTGAATATGATGCTGATAATGCCTATTTTGTGGTGAGGGATCATTTATTACAGTTTTATCAGTGGCAAACCCAATCCATGGGGACTTGGCAGGTGAGCCTAGATTGGAAAAAGCTTTAGACCTTGATAAAAATCATTAGCAGTTTCAATAACTTTTGGGATGCTAGCAATACACTCACATAAGGAATATGACCATGACTTCGATTGTAGTGCTGTTTAACCTTAAAACCGATGCGGATGTTGCAAAATATGAACGTTGGGCGATTGATACTGATTTACCTACAGCTGGTGGTTTAGCATCTGTAGAGCTGTTTGAAGTATTGAAAACCAAGGGGGTGCTGATGAGCGATGACAAACCACCCTATCAATATATCGAGATTCTAAAGATTAATGACATGGAACAATTTGCTACTGATGTCGCCAGTGAGAGCATGCAACAAGTGGCAGCCCAATTCCAAAGTTTTGCCGATAACCCCTTGTTTATCCTTTGTGAACATATCTAAGGGGGCAGCATGGCACAATATCAAGATTTAGCTGGCAAGGTGGCAGTGATCACAGGTGCGGGGCGTAAGTTAGGCTTAGGAGAAGCCATGGCTAAGCGTCTGGCCGAGGAGGGCGTGAAGGTTATCCTTACTGATATTCGTCCCAAAGGCCAAGATTCGGACTTTGATAGCCACTTGGGAACCGGTGGAGAGTTAGAGCAGATAGTTAACGACATTAATGACTCAGGTGGTGAAGCTTATGGTTATTTTTGTGATGTTACCAATGCCGATGAGGTAGCAGCAACCGCACAGTATGCAGTTGATACCCTTGGCGCTCTGGACATCTGGATAAATAATGCTGGTGTCGGTTTTATCATGAAGCCAATTCTCGAAATGGATGTCGGCGACTGGGATAAAGTGTTAGACGTCAATCTCAGAGGCACATTCTACGGCATTAAGTTTGCTGCTGAGCAAATGGTAAAACAGGGTAAAGGCGGTAAGATTATTAATATTGGTTCACAGGCATCCAAATCAGGTTTTGCCCATGCCAGTGCCTACACCACTTCAAAGCATGGTATGACAGGGTTAACCCGTGTTGCTGCCATGGAACTAGGCCCCCATGGTATAAACGTTAACCAGATATGCCCTAACCATGTTACCACCGGCTTAGGCAAGTGGCAGAATCAACACTTCTCTGAGGTGACAGGTAAGGGCCATGACAAATATATGCAAGATATGCGTGATCGCATTCCACTAGGCCGCCCAGGATTACAACAGGATATTGCCAAGGCCTGTGCTTTTTTATGTTCTGAGCAAGCACAATATATTACTGCGGAAGCGCTGAATGTATCCGGTGGCGAAGAATATCATTAATCGCTGTAGATAAAATGGCTGCTGGTGCAGCCTATCATCCATTAGGGGGAGTAATGCCCTAATGCATCAGGATTTAAAGTTCCAGTCAATTTAGGATAACTTGTCCGACCTCTCAAAAATCAGAGCTGTATGTTAATTTTATGCTATTGCAATTATTGCTTCGATGTTAACTGGTGTTAAGGTTCCGGTGTTGATTTGCAGGTAATCACACTTTTTGGATATTCCCCCCTTGAGAGTCAAATATGCCCCTCGTAGGATTCTAGTCAGATACACATTAACTCAAAAATAACTGACTAAGGCATGGGTGCAACAATGTTTAAAACTCAAACCTCTAGAATCTTTTTAGGCCTGTTTGCGGGCCTATTGATTGGTAGCATAATTCAATATGATTTCCCTCGCGTGGAATTCTTACATACCACCTTCCTTGAGGTAATATCTGGTCTGGGCAGCATGTTTGTCCACCTAATTATGCTGCTGGTTGTGCCTCTAGTGTTCTTCTCTATTGTTGCCGGCATTGTCGAATTACAAGACATCAAGTCATTTGGCCGCCTAGGTGGTAAAACCTTCTTTCTATATCTAGTTAATACCGTATTAGCCATCTTGGCTACGATGGCAATTGCACTTGCTTTTGAGCCTGGGTTAGGTTTGACGCTAGCTGGTGACAAGCAAGCAACCTTAGGTAGCACAAGCCTACCAAGCTTCTTAGATATGATTGTAAACATCATCCCTTCTAACCCTGCGCGTGCTTTTGTTGAAGGTGATATGTTACAAATCATCTTTATGGCAATCCTGACTGGGGCGGCGATTAAGTCTCTAGGGGAAGTGGCAAAACCAGCTGAAAAGTTCTTCAAAATGGGCAACACCATTATGCTGAAGATGATCAACATGGTAATGACCCTAGCGCCACTGGGTGTATTTGTTCTGATGATTAAATTAGGCGCAACCTTGTCGGCGTCAATGATGATTGATGTTGCAGGCTATATTGCTATGGCAGTTGGTTTGATGGTGTTTTGGTCTATGGTGTTTTACCCGTTTATCATCAGTCTAACAACGGATATTTCAGCGTCTGAATTCCGCCGTAAAACTCGTGAACAGTTTATTTTTGCCGTATCAACTTCAAGTTCTTCTGCGACGATGCCAGTAACCATGCGCACTCTGACCGATGGCCTAAAGGTTAAGAAGTCTATAGCCGGTTTTGGTGTGCCAATGGGGGCAACCATGAATATGAGTGGTGCGGCCATTTACATTGGTATGGCAGCATTCTTTATTGGCAACGCATTCGGACAACCTATTACCTCTGATCAATTACTCACCTTAGGTGTGAGTGTGTTTTTATTGAGTGTTGGCGCTGGCGCAGTACCTGGTGGCGGTGTGGTCATGGTGGGCGTACTGATTCACCAAATGGGTTTACCAGTAGAATCAATAGCCATTATTGCTGCCATTGACCGCATTAAAGATATGTTTGCCACCGCGACTAACGTAGTGGGAGACTCAGCGGTGATTACTTTGGTGGATGCATCAGAGAAAGGTGAAGAAGCACTTCAAGCTGAACAAAAAACCGCTCAAGCATAAAATAAAATGAGCAATTAATTATAAAGGGAGCTTCGGCTCCTTTTTTGTTTTTAAGGCAAAAATAAGCACTTTGATTGG
Source organism: Paraferrimonas sp. SM1919 (assembly GCF_010993985.1). GTDB lineage: Bacteria > Pseudomonadota > Gammaproteobacteria > Enterobacterales > Shewanellaceae > SM1919. The sequence continues at coordinate 174,725 of NZ_WINH01000002.1, forward strand.
TGAAGTTTTTAGCATGATTTTTCGATTGTTATGATTAGAGAGCTGAGTCACTATTATGTTAATCTTAATTAGGTAGACTAAAACTCTAGCAATCATTTGGGAGAGCAGCTTATGGACACCTTAGAAAAAAAAATCAGTTATATTATGGGAAGAGAATTGGCTGAACAACTACTACCGCAAGCCTTTAAGGGAATGAATATTAAAATTGTGCAGCAGGCTATTATGGACACCTTTAGCCGACAACCATGGCCATTTGATGAAAGCCAAGTTGAAGACCTTAAAGAATTGTTTATTAACCAACAGCGACAGCAGCAAGAGCAAGGTGCCGCTGAACTTGAAGCATTGAGTCAAAGGTTTTTTGCAGATAATGCAAAGCGTGCTGAAGTGTTCAGCCATAGTACTGGTGTTCAATATGAAATCGTCGAGCCGGGCAGTGATGCTATTGCATTTAGTCCTAATGCCAAATTTATTATTCATCACCAAACATTTTTGTTAGATGGTCGTTTAGTTGATAGTTCTTTACACTTAGATGAACCTAACCAATGGTTACCTACTCAGATGCCGCTAGGTTGGATGGTGGCATTAAAGGATATGCAAAAAGGATCAAAGTGGCGCGTATTTATTCCAAGTCATCTGGCTTATGGTGAAGAAGGTACTCAAACCATTCCTGGTAATTCGCCAGTAGTGTGTGAAATCCAGTTAATTGATGTCATAAATGGATAAGCACTGGGAGTCATTGCTGGCACCATTAATGGCGCTGCAACCTTATCAACGGGCCTTGGCTTATTCGCAGCAGCGCCGAGCTGCTGGCGTTGAGGTCTACCCGCCAGAGTCACAAATATTAAATGCCTTTGATGCTTGTCCGTTGGATAAGCTCAAAGTAGTGATCCTAGGGCAGGATCCATACCACGGAGAGGGCCAGGCCCATGGCTTAAGCTTTTCGGTACAAGCTGGGGTTAAGACGCCGCCGTCACTGGTTAATATGTATAAGGAATTGGCGACAGATATCAGCGACTTTAGCATCCCTAACCATGGTAACTTGCAGGCTTGGGCAGAGCAGGGAGTGTTGTTGTTAAATTCGGTACTCACGGTAGAAAAAGCCTCACCCAATAGCCATAAAGACATTGGTTGGAGCCAGTTTACTGACAGTGTCATTAAAGCCATTTCAGACAGTCAGCATAATGTGGTATTTGTGCTTTGGGGCGGATTCGCCAAGAAAAAAGCCAAGCTGATAGATGCCAGCAAGCATCTAGTACTTACTGGACCTCATCCCTCACCATTATCAGCTTACCGTGGCTTTTTTGGTTGTCAGCATTTTTCAAAAATTAATGACTACTTAGCAGAGCATAATCAGCCTATTGTCGATTGGCAAAATTAATAACCTGTAAACAGCAGCGATTTAGCTGCTGTTTTTGTCATTAGGTTCTGTAAGCTTTGCAGTGATGGAGCCAATAGGTGTGTTCGTTGCTTACCACAGAAAAAGCGCAGCAATTGAGCGGTGGTGGTTGCAGCCAACAAACGTAAGTACAGTTGCAATGGCTGATCTAAAGTAAACCTTAAAGTTCGACAAACCCTATTGCTTTACTCTTTAATTATTGACTGATCTCAATTGAACAATAGTGTTTTAGGAGTATTTTTATCCTTAACCGTTAATTAAGGATAACAAGATGCCGAAGCAATACCCTTGGCCGAATGATGCCCGCCTAGCCATGTCCATTGTTGTCAACGTGGAAGAAGGTTCAGAATATACCGTTAAAGATGGCGATAAAGGCATGGAGCCGGTGGATGAGCTGGGGGTGAGTCTGAAAAAGCCTATTCGTAACTATGGTAACGAATCTAACTACCAATACGGCATTAAAGAGGGTGCCGCCAGGGTCTTAAAGCTATTAGAAACCTATAAAATCCGTGCCACTTGGACCGCGGCAGCGGTTTCCCTGGAACGGGCTCCTTGGTTGGCCGATGCCATTAGCTGCCGTGGCGATGAAGTGTGTTCCCATGGTTATCGCTGGATCCACCAGTTCCGTATGGACGAAGAGACCGAACGTCAATTTATTCGAGATGCCGCAGATTCGATTGAGCGTACCACAGGTAGCCGCCCTAAGGGCTGGTTGAGCCGTTATTTACTGACTGAGAACACTCGCCGCTTACTGCAAGAGGAAGGCTATACCTATCACATGGATGATTATTCCTGTGATGCGCCATTTTGGGATGGGGTAAATGGTTCAGATGAACCTATGGTGATCGTGCCCTACGCCCTTGATTCTAATGATATGAAGATGTGGACATCGCCTTCATATACCCCTGAAGCTTGGCTGAAATACGCTAAAGATAGCTTTGATACCTTGTACGAAGAAGGTGCAGAACAAACCCGCATGATGAGCTTAGGCTTGCACTTACGCATTATTGGCCGACCGGGTCGTATTTGGGCGTTAAAAGAATTCTTAGCCTATGTATCAAGTCATTCTGATGTTTGGTTTGCTACCCGTGAGCAAATCCGCGATCACTTCGCATCCAACGTAGAGGCGCAATAATATGGCGCTTATACGTTCGTTATTATTTGTTCCGGGTAACCGCCCGCAACGTTTTGCCAAAGCCTATAACGCCGGTAGTGATCTGATTTGTATCGACCTTGAGGACGCCGTCCCCCTTGCTGATAAAAATCAGGCCCGTGAACAGGTACAGGCTTATATTGAAAACCAGCGTGATATTTGTGTGCGTATTAACCCCCTTGATAGTGAAGAGGGACTCAGGGACCTTGAAGCCCTAGCCAAAGCACCGCCAACTGTGATCATGCTGGCCAAGTGTCAATCGGCCCAGCAAGTAGAGCAAGCCAACCGCGCTTTGGCGGCCACCGATTGCCAAATTATCCCTTTGATAGAATCTATTGCCGGCCTTGAAAACGCTAAAGACATTGCCAGCTGTGACAACCTAAAAGCGATGATGTTTGGCGGTGCCGATATGGCATCAGAGCTGAGGTGTGCCTTTAGCTATGAGCCGTTATTAATGGTTCGCAGTCAATTAGTACTGGCGGCGGCTAAATATAATATTGATTTGATTGATGTGCCATTTATAGATGTTAAAGATGAACAGGGCTTGCTTGAAGAAACCCGCAAAGTTCGCGCCCTTGGTTTTACCGGCAAAGCGGCCATCCACCCTAAGCAGCTGGCGGGCATTCACCAGGGTTTTTTGCCAAGTGTCAAACAGCTTGAGTTTGCTAATGAGGTGATTGCGGCGTTTGAGAAGAGTCAAAGCTCGGTGTTAGTGATAGATGGCAAGATGATCGACAAACCTATTATTGAAGCTTGTCAGCGTCATTTGGCGCTTGCTCAGGCAGCAGCAAAAGACGGCATCGGCCAATTGAAGGAATAATAAAAATGGTACAAAAAGTAAAAAAAGTCGGTGAAAATCGTTACCGCGAAACATTTGGTCGCAGCTATGAAGAATTCCATATTGGTGATATTTACGAGCACCGTCCGGGCCGAACGATCACTAAAACCGATAATACTTGGTTTACTCTGCTAACCATGAATACTCACCCAATGCACTTCGATGATGAGTACGCCAAAGCCTCTGAATTCGAGCGCTGTATCGTTTGTTCTCCCTTTACGGTGGCATTAATGGTTGGAATGTCGGTTACTGATGTAAGCCAAAAAGCCATTGCTAACCTAGGTTGGGATGACATTAAGCTGACTCATCCATTATTTGAAGGTGACACCCTAACGGCTGAATCTGAAGTGTTAGATAAGCGAGAATCTAAGTCTCGTCCAGGAGCGGGGATAGTTACAGTCAAGACCACGGGCTTTAATCAAGATGGTCAAGTGGTATGTACCTTTGTTAGGAAAATGCTTATTGCTAAAGAAGGTCATAGCGTTGAAGAACGTGTTAACTATTAATCTGTGCAGTTTCAAAATAAGGAAAGCATCATGAGCGAAACATGGTCAAAAGAAGATGAAATTGCCATCTTAGACATGATTAATAAATGGGTTGAAAATGAAGTTCGACCCATTGCTAAAGAGCACGATCACGGTGATATTTACCCCCACGCCCTCGTTGAGCAAATGAAAGATTTGGGATTATTTGGCGCGACCATAGGCCAAGAGTGGGGCGGTTTAGGTTTACCCGCATCTATTTACGCCAAAATTGTCATGAAAGTGGCCAGTGCTTGGATGGCGCCGGGTGGCATCTTTAATTCGCACCTTATTCAAGCCTCTGCGATTGAGCGTTGTGGTACCCAAGGGCAAAAAGATAAGTTCTTACCCCGCATGGCCAGCGGTGAAATGCGCGGGGGTATTGCCCTAACTGAGCCCAACTGTGGTTCTGACTTACAGGCGATTACCACGACTGCGGTGCGTGATGGTGATGATTACATTATCAATGGTACCAAAACTTGGATCACTAATTCACTGCATGGTAATTCGTTAGCGGTGTTGGTAAAAACCGATACTCAGATTCAGCCGCGACATAAAGGGACGTCAATGTTTATCGTTGAAACCAAAGATGCTGATGGTAATTACTTAGCAGGTGTGAAGGTGTCTAAGCTTGAGAAAATGGGCTACCGCGCAATTGACTCTTGTGAAGTGGTATTTGAAGACTTCCGTGTACCAGCCGCTAACCTGATTGGTCTTGAAGAAGGTAAAGGCTTTAAGCAAGCGGTAGGTGGTCTAGAGCTTGGCCGTATTAACGTGGCGGCCCGTGGTGCGGGTGTTGCCCAAGGTTCACTAGAGCTGGCAGCCCGTTATGCCCAAGAGCGTCACACCATGGGTAAACCGATTTGTGAGCACCAAGCCATTCAGCTAAAAATTGGTGAGATGGCGGCAAAAGTAGAAGCTTCACGTCTGCTGATTGAGCAAGCTGCGGCCAAGTACGATGCCCATGAGCGTTGTGACATGGAAGCGGGCATGGCGAAATACTTCGCATCAGAAGCAGGTATGTACTGCTCTAACGAAGCCATGCGTATTTTTGGTGGTTACTGTTACTCGAAAGAGTATGACATCGAGCGTTACTATCGCGATGCACTGTTAATGTGTATTGGTGAGGGGACGAATGAGATGCAGAGGATTATTATCTCGAAACAGTACATAGCAAAGAACCCAATCTAGCTCTGCTTCGTCAGCATCATTTATGCAGCGTTGACTGCAAAAGCCGACCCGAGTCATTTAGGCAAGCTAAACTCCCCGGGCTCGCCTTTAATCATAAAAGGCGTCCTGTCTTTTTCCCTGCGGGCAGCTAAAGCTTTTCCTGAAAGCTTGGTGATGCCTTGTTATCACTTCGCAATGCTTGTAATTACGTTCTGCTTCGTCAGCACCATTTATGCTACGTTGCTGCTAACTTTCACCCTAGTCATTTAGGCAAGCCCAATTAATAAATAAAGAGGGGCTAGGGCTGAAAGTTATTGCGGCCTTGCCTAAATTTCCCTGACTGTGCAGAACCTTAAAAAAGCTGAGGTTTAATTCGGTTTAATCATACATGACTCCTGGAGTACTTCTTGACTAACAGGAGGGAGTATTCGGTGCTGATCATTTTTATGAATGCATTTCAGGAATTAGCTTATAGCCTCAAATTATATTTGTAATTTATAGATAGCGAACCACTTTTTGACTGTATACGGTTATATGTACTTGATTTTTAACAAATTTCTATCCATTTTTTAAAGTTATTGTATCTTTAGGTCGTATTGTTCCTGAGTTGTTAATAGCTAAGGATTGAATAATGACAAAAAAGCACTATTTAGCGTTATCTTTGGTGTCCATGCTTGTGGCATGTGGCGGGGAAGATGAAGTTAATTTACCAATGGCCAATGCCGATCATCTAACATTGACGGATAATCAACCTATTTTGGCTCAGGTTTTGGCGAATGATAGCCGAGGTGACAGTTCTGCAATTGAACTTGATAAAATCTTAACTACTCCAAGTCAATCTGAAGTCGCCATTGTTGGCGATGCGATAAGTATTACCCCTAATGCAGATGCGACAGGTAAAGACTCCTTTGAATATCAGATCACCGACGGTGAGCAAACTAGCTCAGCAACAGTGACTGTTGTCTACACATCATCCCCAATTGCAATGGATGATATGGGAACGGTATTAAATGGGCAAGTTATCACCATCGATGCCATCGCAAATGATAGCGATTTAGATGGTGATGCGTTATCAATAATCAGCATTTCTGATGGTATCCATGGCCAAGCTTCGGTTGTAGATAACACAATTCAGTACTCGCCCAACGCAACAGCCTTGGGCAAAGAAATACTTACCTATGTAGTTTCTGATGGCTTGTTGACTACAGAAGCGACGATCACCATTGATTTACAGCAAAGCTTTACAATTAATGGTCAAGTTATAGAAACCCCTTATGTAGGGGATAAAGTATCTCTAGAAGTGCCAGGAACAACTTTTGATTCAACGATTCAACAAGATGGTAGTTACACTCTTGATGTTGTTGTGAGCTCACCAGACAGCCCAATAGTTTTAAACACTATAGCGGCAGATGGGAAAAATATTGATTACATTGATGTGGCAACCTACCTTGGGACTGCACAAGAAATCATTACTGGCTTAAATGATGAAAGAGTCGTGGCTAATGCAGACTTATCATACACCACTATGTCGAGTTATTTGTTTGCCACAGCAGGCTTGGGTAAGTCAGGGTTAAGCCAGTATGCCCACTTAAATGATTATACTATTGCAACAGAAAGTGTTGCAGAACAACTTACCTACCAATATGCAGCTTGGATTAAGTTACTTAACGAAGCCACATTAGATACAGCGCCCCCGCTACCATTTGGATTTTCTTCATTATCTAAGATGTTTGAATTGGCTGACGATACTGCATCAACCAAAGAAATTTGGGATAAATTCTTAAGCGAGGGATCGTACCTTTTCCAGAGTAATGGTTGGGGTTGGGACTTCCCTATGTTTAAGAGCATGCACCGTTTTGCCTTAGCTGCAATTGTTGAGAGAGAATCGCCGCAATTACTCACTAGTGCAATGGTCGCGAATAAGGAGTTCATTCTTTCAGATGTCGCTAGAGAAGGCTTATTTTCGGCTGATGGTTCAGGGTTAACATTTGCCGATGGTGTGTTCAGTAATAGCTTGGTTGGCTTGTACTCTCAGACGATAACAGGTGAATATAGCGTTACTGATAACGATGCATTGGTGTTGGGTAATCCTCTAGAGGGCTTTAATAGCTGGAATACTGGTTTTAATATTTACAGTGTTGATTATTTACGACGTGAATTATTAGAATATGGTTTTTCAAAATCCTATATTGATACCGTAGCAGCAGTTGCTCAGGAACAGTTTGACTTAGGTAATACTGTGTCTCTTGATCTTGCTCAGCATGCAGGTGAGACTAAATTACATATCATTGATACTGATATCTCTAATTATGAAATTGCTGAGGTTCAATATTCAGAAAGAGAGGTGTTCTTAGTAATTGATGGCGTTTCTACGGACTCATTTGGTAAAGAAGCTGTTGAAAAATGGGTTGATTACTATGTAATGGAATTCGATGTTGAGTCACTGTTTGCAGATAAAGACCTCAGCGAACTAGCGGGGAAATGGGTACTTAATACCCTGCAGGATACTGAATTCTATTTTAACAGTGTATATAACGCAGCTGTCGCTGATGTATTCATCATTTCAACGGAATCTAACCAAGTCACCAGTCAGCAATTTGGTGATAGTTACGAGGTGAGTCTAATTAATGGCGTATTATCTTTAACGAATGATAGTGTCCGTTATGATTTTGTACCCTACAAACAAAATGGCAAGTACTATAAAGCGAAATTCATAGTCACTGATGATGCTGGTGTTCGTTTTGGTGCTGTCGATTTAATTAAATTTGATGAATCAGCGGTGGCATTTGAGTCTAATTTAGTCACTGAATTCCCTTATGTATGGGCCGCAGACTTATTTGGCATAGGACCTCTATCACAAAGTGGTGACATGCCAGATTTAGAGGGGTTATGGGCTTATCAATTTAATAGTGATGGCACCATGAATAGAGGGATTAGTGGTAATTTGTGGGAGTATGGTTATTCCATACTTATGGGTGACAGTAATTATACTTGGGAATTAGTTGATGGTGTAATTGCTACTCAATCCATTCGTGAGCGTAAAGAAGACTATAGAACTTGGTTGCCGATTGCTATCGAAGAAGATGGATCTGTGTATGTATTAGAGCAGCACCTTCGCGGAGATGATGATTATTATGGTAATGGTGACGGGGTGGTAAGCCCAGATGAAGTGAAAGTATATTTCCCTTATCGAATAAATAAGCTTAGACAAATAGACCTATCTAACTATGGGGATGTTTGGGATGACTCTTACTCGAATTGGTTGAATAACCAGTAGTCTTATTTATAAATCAAAATTTGAGCCCTGATTATCAGGGCTTTTTAAAAATAAATAAAATAATTATTCTATAAGGATCTTTAGAATGAAAAAATATCTTATCTTACTTGCCGCATTAACTACTCTGTCCACGCACGTAATGGCTAAAACTGATAAAGTTAAAGCTACTGAAGTAGAAAATAAAGGCGCTGAGGGAGGCTTCTATATCGGTGCAATGTTAACTACTGCGACAATCGAGTTTAAAGCATCAAGTAAGCTATATCGCGAAGGCGATCCTACCGTTCTAACAGGTGTTGTTGGTTATGAATTTAACAAATATTTTGCCGTGGAAGGTCGTTATGGTGGGTCAGTTAGTGACGGAGATGTACCAGAAGATAGTGAAGGCTGGTGGATTACATATTACCCCGCAAAAATGAAAGTTGATAACGTGAAAGGTGTATACGCTAAACTGTCGTGGCCTATCAATGAAAAAATAACACCGTATGCGATCGTGGGCAGAACTTCAGGTGAGTTATCTTTTACTTATCCAGGCTATAACAACCATGTAACGGAAAAAGAGCCAGAATCATCAACAAGCTATGGTGCCGGTGTTAATTTAAATGTAAATAAACACCTTAGATTAGGGGTTGAATATACAAAGTACTTTAATATTGAAGAACTTAGAGCCTCTGGGTTATCTTTCGTGGCGAGCATCAAGTTTTAAATAGCGAGCTCAAGATTTACTAAGAAGTTTTGATAAGGTTTTGAAATTAAATCCGATTTTAAGTCGGATTTTTTCGTTTTGGAGTTATGAATCTTTTGCGATTGAACTGGTGAAAACAGTTTTTGCATTTCTTCATGTTTTTGTTTAATTTGAATTGCGGAGGGATAATTCTATGCGTTTGATAATATTATTTATTTTGTTGTTTGTTAGTGCTTGTGCGGTGCCGATTTCTGGCGAGCCAAAATTAAATTTATATAAGGGTAGTCAGGCACTGCCTTATCGTTTAGTGACTGACATTAAAGAGCCTGAGCAATTAACTAAGCTTCATCAATCATTGGCGCAACTGGGGTTTCGTAAGGCCTCTGCAGCAGACAGTCAAGTTCAGCGGGTGGCGGTTACTGTGACAGATCGGTCAAGTGATGTTAGCACCCCAAGGTGGCGCAGTTACACCGATGCTAACGGTTCGGTGCGAGTAGAGATAGATCCTGGGGCTTATAACACCATAAGAATGCATCAGTGGCATATTTTATTAGCATCTGCTCCTGGGCAATCATCAATAAAACCTTGGTCTATTGCTATCGAGATTTATGGAGCAGTAAATCAGCAACAAGCGATTGATTATTTTGCCAGTAGATTCATGCCCTCTAAGGTTAGCAAAACATCAACGCACTGAAGTAAACAGTCATTAAGCGCTTAGCTCTGCAGTTAAATGCTCGACCAAGTAATCAATAAACAATCGAGTATTTAACGAAATCTTGCTGTTGGCAGGGTAAAGCGCATTAATGTTGTGCTGAACCTTGCTAAAGGGGCTTAATACTGTTGTCAGTTGCTGGCGCATCTCTTGAGTAACCATAAAGTCGGGTACGCAGGCAATACCTAAGCCGCTGGCGGCGGCTTCTAATAGAGGCAAGCCATTGTTGCTGCGATAATTACCAGTCACTCTTATTGCTAACTCTTTACCTTGATCTTCAAAATACCAAAAACAATCCCTTTTAACGGTATTGGTGTAAAGCAAACAGTTGTGCTGCTCAAGGTCTGAGGGGTGCTGCAGACTTGGGGCATTGTTTAAATATTGGGGAGAGGCAACGGTGAGTAGCTTAGTTGTGCCTAGTACTCTGGAACGGTAATTGGAATCCTTTAAAGTGCCGATACGAATCGCCAGATCGTAGCCTTCTTCAATTAAATTGGTTTGCGAATCAGAGAAATTAAGTTGCATATTAATATCTGGATAGCGCTTTAAGAACCCTTGGATATGTTTGGTTAAGTACATCTGGCCAAAAGTAAATGGCGCAATAACTTTGAGGCTACCTTGGGGTTGTCCGCGTAATTTGTCGAGATCGTTTTCTATTTCTAAAAGTGTGTTTTTAAGTGTGCAACAGTGCTGGTATAGGCTTCTGCCTGCCTCTGTTAAGCTTAGGCTGCGGGTACTTCTTAATAACAGCTGCATACCCAATCGTGCTTCTAATTCAGTGATCTTTTTACTCACTAAAGACCGCGAAAGCTTGAGCTCATCTGCCGCCCTGGTAAAACTTTGGCAATCTACCACCAGTATAAATACCAACAAGTCGTCTATTTTTTGCATGATTAGTAATGTTTTGTAAACAGTGATTTTATTATTGGCTAGTTTATCGTGACTAATACCCTTTGTACAATTTGTAAAAATTGAACGCATAAGAAGGAATAAGTCGTGAAAGTTAATCATAAAATGTCGCTACTAGCAGTATCTCTAACGGCCACTTTATTGGCTGGTTGTAATAGTGATGATAACCAAACTGAGGTGGAAACCATCCCAGAAGCATATTTAACAAGTTCAGAAGTCGACTTTGCTAATTGCCGTGAAATCGCTGGTGGCATCACTGTGGCCAAATCTGCTTTAACAGCAAACATCCCAAGTGATGTGCCAGTATTCAGTTTGACTGATATGGGGTTTGTGTTTGATGGTTCAGACGACTTAGGGATGCTAATTGTACGCTCACTTAGTTGTGAAGCGGTGCAAGTGACCGACAGCGAAGGTAACCAAAACTTGGATGAAAATATTACTATTGTTCAAGTTGGCGCACCAATCGATACCAGTAACTTACCGGCTACGCATTTTAACTATGACGGCCACAATGGTGCAGATTTTAATATTTATACCCTTAACTACACCACCTCTTCACCAGCGTACTTTGGCGCATTAGAGCGTGCCGGTTTTAAAAATGCTTCGCTTAATACCAGTATTACAAATCAATTGGTGGATTTAGATCAAGAGCAATGCAGCAATGCTTATTTATCAGTGAATGTGCCTGATAGCGGTGATTATGGCTTAACCATTAGCGGCGAAGTGGTTGAGGCGACTGAGCAGTGTCATGTGGGCGGGGTTAATTTCATTGGTAACTGGTGGTCAAAACAAGATGCCAAAGTCGCGGTGATGAGCAATTTAGTTAATGACCAAACTTACACCGAAACAGCTGGTGCAAACGTGTTTGTCAGCAGTGTTGCAGGCAGCAAATTAAGCGAAATTATGGGCTCAACCATGACTCGATTCACCGGTTTTTCTGGTAGCGGATTTTTACCATCGGGTGGCTTAGGGGATGTCGATATGCATATTCAGGCGTTATCGGATTCAGGTTATTAGTCCGTTTAACTAAGTACTACAGGATTGAAAATCAGGTAGGTCAATGATTTGGCCTGCCTGTAAATATTAGGGTTACAGCGCTCGTTAATCAGCAATACAAGGAAAAGGTTATGAATACTAAAATCAGCGTACTAATGCTGTTGTTAATAGGTTTAACTGGGTGTGGTGGTAGCACAGATGAAACCTACCAAGATGATGGATACTCAAATATAGATCCAATTGGCAATAACAGTGGAGCTCTATTTGAGCAAGTTGGCAGTTGGGGCGAGCAATCTGATGCTGGCAGTGACTCAAGTGGTGGTGGCTATGGTTCAGGTGGCGGTTATGGCTCGGATGGTGGCTATGGCAGCGGCGGCACTGATACTGGATCGAGTAGTGACGCTTTAACTTTTAATAGCCCCAATGGTGTGGCGATTGATGATGATGGCAATATCTATATTACCGAGTTTGCGGGTAACAAGGTTTCTAAGTTTAATGCCCAAGGAGAAAGGCTAGCCAAATGGGGGGGAGCGGGGTCTGCCAATGGCGAGCTGTCTAACCCAACCGGTATCGCGATCGATAGCCAAGGCAATGTGTGGGTATCTGAAAGTGGTAATCACAGGCTGCAAAAGTTTACCGCAGATGGACAATGGTTAGCCACTATTGGGCAGCAAGGCAGTGGCGATGGTCAATTTTTATCGGCCATGGTCTTAGCGATCGATCACCTTGATAATTTGTATGTCACCGATTGGGGCAATGGCAGAGTGCAAGTGTTTGATGCCAATGGTGTATATCAAAGAAGTATTGCTACCCAAGGCACAGGTGATGGCCAACTGACTAACCCTACGGGCATTAAAATTGATGTCAATGACGTTCTGTGGGTGGTCGATCGTGGTAATGATCGCATTATGAAGTTCAGCTTAGATGGGACGTTTATCGAGCAGTTCGGCCAGTCCGGCTCTGCCGTGGGGCAATTACTGACCCCAACCAGTATTAACTTTGATGCCAATGGCAATTTTTACATTGCAGAGGTGGGTAACTCGCGGGTTCAAGGCTTTAATGAAATGGGAGAGTTACTGGGTGAGGTAGCTCCCGGTGAACTTGATAATCCCCATGGCTTAGCATTTGATGCTGAGGGTTTGCTGTACCTAACCGATACTGGCAACAGTCTAGTGAGAATCTTTAAAGAAGCTGATTAGTCATAAATAAATAGGGCAATGATTGCCCTATTTGATAGAGAAACAGAATATAGATAATAAAACGAGTTCTAATGACCAAGCACTTTAATAGCAAAATCCCACTTTGGGTAAATCTGTTTCAAGCATTACTTATTGCCATTATGTTTGGGCAAGCATATGTGTTTTATTTTGATCATCAAGCGATTGTTGATTCAGGGATTTCGATAGGGAGCAGTAGTGCAGATTTAAATTTACTTTATGAATTTGCTGCCAGAACGGCAACCATGGCAATAGTCTCGCTGATAGTATTACTATCTCAAAACCCGAGGTATTTTGTTGTTATTTTACTAATGAACCTGTTTCGTGAAGGGCAGGAAACCATCATAGATCCACTGTTTCCATTGTTAAATGCGCCGATGTCCCCTAGCGGTGACTTTGTTGCACACCTTGTTATTGTGGCGATCGAGCTTTGGGCGTTTATTACTGTGCTTAAAATAGTGAGAGCGCAAGATAAGACTAACTAATTGCTAGGTCACTCTATGTGGCTTAATTGCAGCCGCATAGAGTTACCTGTAAAGGACACTTAAAGTTTTATCTTTATAGCTTTTGCTCTTAAAGCTTCTGCAATAGGGCTAACTTATCTGAAAATCGTTTTTGCCAAAATGGATGGTCGGTACCGGCTATAGCACTTTTTTGTGCAGCAATGGCTTTATCTATTTGGTTATTGGCTTTATGCAAGTCCGCCAAGCTATTAAAAGCCATAAAGGCTTTAGGGTAGAGCTTAGTGGTGAAGTTAAGAGTGTTCACTGCCTGTGGATACTCTTGTGATTTAGCTAAGGTAATTAGTGAGGTAACAGGTTTTACCTCAAAGCCATATTTGACCGCGCTTAACTTTTTATAATGATTCACAATGGCCTGTGGCCCTTGCTTGGAAATGTCAGAATCGGCCGCCAGTGGAATATGGATATCATCAAATAAGCGCTCAATAGCGTTGGCTGTGGCGAGCACTGGCATACTCATATAGTAATTCTTTTCAAATAACTCACTGTGCCATTGCAGCTTGGTGTCAAGGGTGGCCAACTTTTCTAAAAGTTGATCATGGCTGGTGATTTGTCTTTGCTCATAATCGCTATTACCGCGAGAAATAAATAAAAATTTACCCTCAGGCAATTTTTCTAACTGATTAATATCTTTAATAATATTACCCGCATCCTGGCTCAAAATTGGGCTCGCGGCAAAATAAGCATTAAACAGGTGAGGCTTATTCAATAGGGTATACAGGCTAAAGGTGGCATTGCCAGTAAAGCCATTCAGAATACGATAACCATTGGTTCTAAAGCGTTTATCAATCTCGACTAATAGCTCGTTTTCGACCATGTCATAAAAGGCGTCGGTATTGCCGTCATCCCAGAAGCTGCTTTTTAGGTCACCTAGTTCTCTAGATTCTGTGCGGCTGGTAATAACTATCGTTTTTAACCAAGGCCAGTCACCGTTATGGCTCATCCAATCTTGCATACCATTAAGGTAATTGATTGAGCGTGGGTGGAAATCAAACAGCATTGGGTAGCGTTTATCGCTGTTCTCATACCCTTGGGGTAGGGCTGCTATTAATTGGATCGTTTCTTTTAAATGTTTGGATTTGACTTCAAACTGGACCAGATTATCTAAACCATAACTTGGCAAAGTGACCATTATTAGCATAAATGCAATCAGTTGTTTCATAACGCTTCCTTGAGTCTGTTTTATATTCAATATAAGCTGCTATCAAAATAAAAACAATGATTTAAGTATCAAGTTTCGAGAGCGGGCTGCGCCCTTCGAGATACGAGGCATTTAGAACTGAATTTTGTAAGTGTTAAATACAGGGAGTATGGGATAATGAAAGTGATGCCGTTGATTAGAAAAGTGCATAAATGGCTAGGGTTACTGCTTGGCTTACAAGTGATTTTTTGGGTGGGTGGTGGACTGATTATGTCGTCCATTCCACTTGAAATGGTGCATGGTAAGCACCTGCACGGGGATAAATCGTTAGCAAGGGTAACGGATCACAGTCAGTTGGCAGAAGTGCAGCCATTATTGGCAAAACACAGTGCTAATTCGGTACAAGTCTATCAAGTTGAAAATACCCCTGTGTATGAGATTGCTAATGGCAAACAACGCCACTTTTATAATGCGATCACCACTGAGCCATTCAATGGTGTAAACCAAGCGCAGTTAACGGCTATCGCCACTAGGTTGTATCAAAAGTCGGGCCAAATTAAAGCAGCCTACCCAGTCCCAGCCACTGCTGAAGCGATCGGTTTAAAAGGCACCATTTGGCGCATCGACTTTGATGACTGGATGAATACCAGTTTCTACCTTGCCCAAGAAAACGGTCAACTACTTCGAGTCCGCTCAGACCTATGGCGCATTTTCGACTTTGTGTGGATGCTGCACATCATGGACTATGAACATAGGGAAGACTTTAATAATCCACTACTGATCAGCTTCGCCGCCCTAGCATTACTGTTTAGTTTTTCTGGTGTTTGGTTGTTGCTGCCTTGGTTAAGAAGTATGAAAAGGTAGGGATATATTTTTAAGCTGCGCTTAGCTAAAAGAAAATATAGGATAATTAACCGTCTGTAAGACACGCCAAACTAAACCCCATTAATTCCTTATAAAACTCAAAAAACATTCCCTCAATTTCACTTTGATGGGTCATCACTTTATCGGCCACGTCGCTAAAGTAATTCGGTTTAGAAAAACGTCTTGATACGCCATTCATGGCTTTTAATATGCCTTCCATTTCGCGGTAGCTATTAAACCAGTCGTAGCGCTGCATATTGGGCAGAATATTGGCCAGTCGCTCAGGCACATCAGGGTGATTCAGGGCATTGTTATACACCTGCGCGCTAAACTGGGGCAGAGTTTGGTGGTGGTAGTGCTGCCAGTGTTTGGCGAGGCAGTGATCAAACAACAGATCAATCACAATGGGGGCAATGCGCGGGTTATTTAGGCTAAGTTGATTGCAGGCCTGTTTAAACAGTGGGTGAGCATCGGTAAATTTATCAATTTGGCGGTGCAGCAATACCCCTTGTTGCAACGAGGTTGGCAGGGATTCAATACTGCCACGGACAAAGTCACCGGCAAGGTTGCTGGTAATGTCGGTATTGGTGTGCCAAGCCAAATGGCAATGGGCGAGAAAGTTCATGCAATCATTTACCTTAATACTATTACTAACAGGCCCTAAGAGTGAGGCTAAGTCTTGATCTTAATACTTTTACTGCTAGACTAGCGACCCTTTGCTAGACCGTCTAGTTTTAAAGCTATTAATTGTAAAGAGAAAGCCCATGCAAGTTTCAGATTTTAGTTTTGACCTTCCTGATGAATTGATTGCCCGTTACCCAATGGCCGAGCGCCGTGGTTCGCGCCTTTTACAATTAACAGGTGCCACAGGCGAGCTGACCGATAAGCAATTTGCTGACATTCTTGATTGCGTGGAAGCGGGCGATCTGATGGTATTTAACAATACCCGTGTGATCCCGGCCCGTGTGTTCGCCCAAAAAGAAACCGGCGGTAAAATTGAAATCTTGGTTGAGCGTGTATTAGAGCACCAACGCATTTTAGCTCACGTACGTTCTAGCAAGTCGCCAAAGCCAGGCTCTAAAGTGATTTTACCGGGTGGTTACCAGATGACTAT
This sequence comes from Paraferrimonas sp. SM1919, assembly GCF_010993985.1. Lineage (GTDB taxonomy): Bacteria > Pseudomonadota > Gammaproteobacteria > Enterobacterales > Shewanellaceae > SM1919. The sequence continues at coordinate 191,236 of NZ_WINH01000002.1, forward strand.
GGTATCTCGCCATGGGGCTTTATTCGAGCTTGAACTGCACGGTGAAGAGGGCATTTTAGAAGCCCTTGATAAAATTGGTCACATGCCATTACCGCCTTATATCGACCGCCCAGACGAAGACGCCGACTGGGAGCGTTACCAAACGGTTTACAACAAAACTCCAGGTGCGGTGGCGGCGCCAACCGCAGGTCTGCATTTTGATGAAGAGATGATGGCTGCGCTTGAAGCTAAGGGCGTACAAATTGAGTACGTGACTTTGCATGTGGGCGCCGGGACGTTTCAGCCGGTAAAGGTAGACAGCATTGACGATCACGTGATGCACAGCGAACAAGCCATTGTGCCGCAGCAAGTGGTAGATAAGGTTAACGCGACTAAAGCGGCGGGTAAGCGTGTGATTGCGGTAGGCACTACTTCGGTGCGTTCATTAGAGTCTGCCGCTAAGGCTTCAAACGGTGGCGAACTACAGCCTTTCCATGGCGATACCGATATCTTTATCTTCCCAGGTTACGAGTTTGGCGTGGTGGATGCCATGGTAACTAACTTCCACTTACCTGAATCAACCCTAATTATGTTAGTGAGCGCTTTTGCTGGCTTTGACAATACCATGAACGCCTATAAGCATGCGGTTAATGATAAATATCGCTTCTTTAGCTATGGCGATGCCATGTTTGTGACCAAGAAGCCGTTATAAACGATAATTTTTCGATACTATTGCCTCTCTTGGGCAATAGTATCAGCCCTACTCAAAGTTGGACTGTTTTTCTGACGAGGAAATTTTATGAAATTTGAATTACTAGCCAAAGATGGTCGCGCCCGCCGTGGTCGTTTAACGTTCGAACGTGGCGAAGTTGAAACCCCTGCGTTTATGCCTGTTGGTACCTACGGTACGGTTAAAGGTATGACCCCTGAAGAAGTGCGCCAAACCGGTGCTGACATTCTTCTTGGTAACACTTTCCACCTTTGGTTACGTCCAGGCACTGAAATCATGCAGCAACATGGTGACTTGCATGACTTTATGAACTGGCAGCGTCCTATTCTTACCGATTCAGGCGGTTTCCAAGTATTCTCTTTAGGCCATATCCGTAAGATCACCGAAGAGGGTGTGCATTTCCGTTCACCTATCAACGGCGAGAAGATTTTCCTAGATCCTGAAAAATCAATGGAAATTCAGTACCACCTAGGTTCTGATGTGGTGATGATTTTTGACGAGTGTACGCCTTACCCTGCAACTGAAGAAGAAGCGGCCAAGTCGATGCGCATGTCTGCGCGCTGGGCCCAGCGTTCTCGCGACGAGTTTGACCGTTTAGGTAACAAAAACTCGCTATTCGGTATTATTCAAGGTGGTGTCTACGAGCACCTGCGTGATGAGTCACTAGAAGTGCTAACCAGCATTGGCTTTGACGGTTACGCCATTGGCGGCCTAGCAGTTGGTGAGCCAAAAGAAGACATGCACCGCATCCTTGAGCACACTTGCCCTAAGATCCCAGAAGACAAGCCGCGCTACCTAATGGGTGTGGGTAAACCTGAGGACTTAGTTGAAGGTGTGCGCCGTGGTGTGGACATGTTTGACTGTGTAATGCCAACCCGTAATGCCCGTAACGGTCATTTATTTACCCATGAAGGAGTGGTTAAAATTCGTAATGCTAAGCATAAAACGGATACTTCACCACTGGATCCTGAGTGTGATTGTTACACCTGTAAGAACTACAGTCGTGCCTACCTGTACCACTTAGATAAATGTGGTGAAATTTTAGGTGCCCGCTTAAATACCATTCACAATCTGCGTTATTACCAAATTGTAATGAAAGGCTTACGCGATGCCATTGAAGCCGGCAAGTTGGATGAATTTGTGACTGAGTTTTATACAAAACAAGGTCGAGAAGTACCGCCACTAAAAGATTAATAAGCTATTCGCTTTAAAAGAGTCACATTCATTAGTAGAATGTGACTCTTTTTGTATGTTTTGACTTTTATTTTGGGGCAGCTGTCCCCATATACAAAACATCACGGTCAATAGTCGACGAACGATAACTTAATAAAGAGGTTACTATGTTTATTTCTAATGCTTATGCAAACGCAGCTGGCGCACCACAAGGTGGCGGCACAATGGAGCTAGTGATGATGCTAGCGATTTTTGGTTTGATCTTTTATTTCATGATCTACCGTCCACAAGCTAAACGTGTTAAAGAGCAAAAAAGCCTAATGGAATCAATGTCCAAAGGTGATGAGGTGCTAACTAACGGCGGTATCGTTGGTAAGATTGCTAAAATTTCTACTGACAACGATTACTTGGTATTGACTCTAAACGAAAATAACCAAGTCACCATCAAAAAAGATTATGTAGTGGCTATTTTACCTAAAGGCTCTATCCAGTCTCTATAAGCCTTGAGGGCAACAGCGTGTTAAATAAATATCCTTTATGGAAAAACCTTATGGTGGTGTTCATCATCGCCATGGGGGCGCTGTACGCATTGCCAAACATTTACGGTGAAGACTTTGCCGTTCAAGTTTCTGCAACCCGTACCAGCGAAGTGACCACAGATACTCTGGCTAATGTTAACAACGAGTTAGCCAAAGCCGGTATCGACATTAAAAGCGTCAAAATGGAAGACGGCACGATTGAAGTGCGCGTACTTGACGGAGATACCCAACTGCAAGCTAGGGAAGCATTGGCAGCGGCACTTGGTCGCCAATATGTTGTTGCCCTGAATCTTGCACCAACGACGCCAGAATGGCTAGAAGCCATTGGTGGTGGCCCAATGAAATTGGGTCTTGATCTGCGCGGTGGTATTCATTTCCTAATGGAAGTGGATATGGATGAAGCGGTATCTAAAGCCAAGAAGGGGATGATTACCTCTTTCCCAAGTGACTTACGTCAAGAGCGAATTCGTTATTCAGGCGTGAGCAGTTTTGGTGAAGGCATTATCATCAAATTCCGTGATGAAGCGCAGATGGATAAAGCTGAGTTCTTTATTAAGAATCGTTACAATCAATACCAAGTTAGCGAAGCTAAAGATGAAACGGCATTGCTAGTGGTAATGACCGATGATTACCTAAAGCAAATTCGTGACGAAGCGATTTCGCAAAATATTACTATTATTCGTAATCGTGTGAACGAGTTAGGTGTGGCTGAGCCTGTGGTTCAACGCCAAGGTGCTGAACGCATTGTGGTGCAACTTCCTGGTGTGCAAGACCCAACTCGCGCTAAAGAAATTTTAGGTGCTACCGCTACTCTTGAGTTTCGTTTAGTTGACACGGATACCGACCCCCGTGACGCTTTGGTTGGACGTATTCCAGCGAGTTCTGAATTGCATCAGCGCCGTGAAGGTGGTCCAGTTGTTCTAAAAAAATCAGTGATTTTAACCGGTGATCATATCACTGGTGCTCGGGCAGCCTTTGATGAAAATGGTCAGCCGCAAGTTAGCATTGATTTAGATGCTGAGGGCGGCACTAAAATGGCAGGTGCGACTAAAACTGCCATTGGTAAGCCTATGGCGACCCTATTCACTGAATATAAGCCTACTGGTGAAAAAGACGAAAATGGCCGTTCTAAGCTGCAAAAAATTGAAGAAGTAGTGTCCGTTGCGACTATTCAATCCCGTTTAGGACGCAGTTTCCGAATTACTGGTTTAGGCCACGCTGAAGCGCAAAACTTAGCACTATTATTACGTGCCGGTGCCCTAAAGGCGCCAGTACAAATTGTTGAAGAACGTACCATTGGTCCAAGCCTAGGTGCCCAAAACATTGAAAATGGTCTATCGGCCATGATTTGGGGCATGATAGTGGTGGTTATCTTTATGGCTATTTACTACCGTAGCTTTGGTCTGATTGCTAACCTAGCATTGGTGGTTAACCTGCTGCTGATTGTGGGCGTAATGTCGATGATCCCTGGGGCAACGTTAACCTTGCCAGGTATTGCCGGTATCGTATTGACCGTTGGTATGGCGGTGGATGGTAACGTGCTTATTTTCGAGCGTATTCGTGAAGAATTACAAGCAGGTCGCAGTGTGCAACGTGCCATTAGTGAAGGTTACGGTAACGCCCTATCAACCATTGCTGATGCCAACATCACCACCTTTATTACTTCTTTAATCCTATTTGCTGTGGGAACTGGTGCCGTAAAAGGCTTTGCGGTTACCCTTATGATAGGCATTGCAACCTCTATGTTTACTGCAATTGTGGCTTCTCGTGCCCTAGTAAACATTATTTGGGGTGGCAAGAATACTAACAAGCTTTCAATTTAGGGGTTAATCATGTTTCAAATTTTGAAGTTAAAAGAGACGGTTAACTTTCTTAAGCATGCCAAGGTAATCAGCTTACTATCGCTACTGCTAATCCTAGGATCTATCGGTTCTTTAGCGACTAAAGGTATTAACTGGGGATTAGATTTTACCGGTGGTACCGTCGTAGAAGTTGAGTTTAGCGAAAAAGCCGATCTTAAACTATTGCGTGAATCGTTAACGGCGCCAGAGGTTAATGGCGCCGTAGTACAGAATTTTGGTTCTTCTAAGGATGTGGTCGTACGCCTACCGGTTCGTGAAGAATTTAAGTCTGATGTGCAAGTTGCAGCCACTAAAGCTACCGTAATGAGCATTGATTCAGCCGCGGTGATTAAGCGTGTTGAGTTTGTGGGCCCACAGGTTGGCCGTGAGCTAGCCGAGCAAGGTGGTCTTGCGGTACTAGTGGCGCTTTTATGTATTTTGATGTACGTATCTATGCGCTTTGAGTGGCGTTTAGCTATGGGTTCTGTGGCAGCATTGGCGCACGACGTTATTGTTACTTTGGGTATTTTCTCGCTATTCCAAATCGAGTTCGATTTAACCGTATTAGCAGGGGTACTAACGGTTGTGGGTTACTCATTAAACGATACCATCGTTGTCTATGACCGTATCCGTGAGAACTTCTTAAAAATGCGTAAGGGCAGTTCTACGGATGTAGTAAACACTTCGATTACCCAGACGATGAGCCGTACCATTATTACTACATTAACCACGCTATTTGTTGTGACCGCGCTTTTCCTAAAAGGCGGTGCGATGATCCACGGCTTTGCTACGGCATTGTTAATGGGTATTTTAGTGGGTACTTACTCGTCAATTTACGTGGCTTCTTACCTAGCAATTAAACTCGGTATCGACCGTGAGCATATGCTGCCGGTAGAGATTGAAAAAGAAGGCGCAGACCAAGACGCGTTAATGCCTTAATCGCACTTTGTACGAAAGGGCGGACTTGGTCCAGTGAGGTCGCTGCGCTTCGAGATGACCGATTACGGACAAATACATTCCGTATTCTGTATTGCGAACGCAGTATTCGAATATAAAAAAGGTTGCTTGTTAGCAACCTTTTTTATAACAGGCTTTTCGACTTTTCACTTTAGCAACACAGTGGCGTGCTAAATCAGTACCATTAATCGGTTTCTAATTTTCGTTGTTGTTTCTCAATGAACTGATAAAAGTCTTTATTGGTTAGCTTAGTGGCGGCTGCCTCATCAATCACAATAATGGCATCTTGGTGCATTTGCAGTGCTGAGGCTGGGCACATGGCTGAAATTGGTCCCTCGACTGTCGCCGCAATGGCATCGGCTTTGCTTTCACCAGTTGCCAGTAATAACACCTGTTTCGATTCCATTATGGTACCTATGCCCATTGTGATCGATAGCTCAGGCTGGTATTCATTTTCTGCAAAAAAGCGAGCATTATCATCAATCGTGGCTTGAGTAAGGGTTTTTACTCGCGTTCGAGATGCCAGTGAAGAGCTGGGCTCGTTAAAACCAATATGGCCATTTCGGCCAATACCTAGTAGCTGTAGATCAATGCCACCGGCGTGGGTTATGGCTTGTTCGTAGTCGCTGCCAGCTTGCTTGGGATTAGGGTGCATACCGTTGGGTACATGGGTGTTTTTAATATTGATATCAATGTGATTAAACAACTGTTCATTCATAAAGTAACGGTAGCTTTGGTTATGGCTTGCTGCTAACCCAAGGTATTCATCAAGGTTAAAACTGGTTGTTTGTTTAAAAGATACCTGACCTGCCTTGTTGGCTTTGATGAGTTCTTTATAAAGGTTTACTGGAGTCGAGCCAGTTGCCAGTCCAAGCACAGAAGCGGGCTTTTGGGCAATTTGTTTCACAAAAAGCTGAGCTCCGTAGTGGGCAACGGCTTGAGCATCTTTCAAAATTACAACGCGCATGACTATTTCCTAATGATTGTGGGCTAACTGGCTTTTGCACTTGAGCCTCGATAGATGGGCATTGGCTCAAACACTTTAGTAAGTGTAGTGCCGTTACCCTTTAAGTTTTCAATTAATAATTGGGTTGATGTTTGTGCGATTTGCGCAGTGGGCTGATCCATAGTGGTCAATTCTGGCCAGGTTTGCTGTGAGAACGGTGAATTCTCAAAGCCAACTATGGAAATGTCATCGGGAATATTGACCCCTTCCAACCTTAAAGCGAATAATGCACCAGCGGCAATTTCATCGTTACAAGCCACAATAGCGGTTGGCCTTTGCTTTAGCTTCAATAATTTGCGGGCATTTTCTGCACCAGAATTAAACGAATATTTACCCTCAAAAATATTGTTTTCATTAATAGCTAATCCAGAGCTTTTAAGCGCATGACGGTAACCATTGAGGCGCTCTGGGGTGGATTGGTGATGGAACTCACCACAGAAAAAGGCAATGTCTTTATGACCGAGCTCAATCAAATGTTCGGTAAGAGTTTGCGCACTGTGATAATCGTCCACCATGATGGTGACTTGCTTAGAGTCACTCATGGTATTGCCAGCAATGATCCGTGAATAGGGGATATTGGCTTCATCTAAGGCTTGCAGTATTTCCGAACTCTCAGAAATTGGCGGCGCCAAAATAAGCCCAGAGAGTTTCGACTTGGTCACTAACTCTACCAGCTCAGTTTTAATATTCGGCGAGCTAAATTGACAAGGGTGGATCAGCAGTTCATACCCCTGCGCTTGGCACTCGGCTAAAATACCCTTTTGCATATCGACAACATAATAGGCATTGGGGTTATCGTAGACAAAACCAATTACATAAGATTTAGTACCGGCGAGAGAGCGAGCTGCGGCATTGGGTTGGTAGTTTAAGGTTTTTATGGCAGCAGTAACCTTTTCTAAGGTAGCGGCTTTAACCGAACCTTCTTTATTAATCACTCTAGAAACAGTTTTAAAAGATACTCCTGCTTCTTTGGCGACATCTTTAATGGTTACTTTTCTCATGAATAAAACAGTAATTCGTTGTAAAACTTAAGTCTGTAAGCCCTGTTTTTGTTGTCTTAATTACAGGTAATGACTTCAAGTTGGGAAACATTAATGTGATTGCGTAGAGCATTTTTGTCAACGGTGGCATAAATTTATAGATTTATAATTAATTGACATGTTAGTGTTATATTAACATGACAGCGCTGTCATTGCTATTGGGCGGCTGCTTATCATCAAGGTAATAAAAGTTTAAAATATGAATAAAACAGCAAACCAATGGTTTATTGGTGTTGATGGCGGCGGCAGTAAATGCAAAGCTGTTGTCTATTCCAAGCAAACTGGCATAGTAGGCGAAGGTCTAGCGGGGCGCGCTAATCCCCTCTATGGATTAGAACAAGCCTTTGATTCTATAAATAGTTCTATTTTTGCAGCGATTAAACAAGCGGATTTGTCAAGGGAACAAACTAAACAAGCGGTTGTCGGTATGGGTCTGGCTGGAGTTAATGTGCCTAATTATTATCAAGCGATTAGCGATTGGAAGCATGACTTTAATGCCTTTTACCTTACTACCGACTTAGATACTGCATGTTTAGGGGCCCATAATGGCGCGGATGGTGCGGTGATCATTAGCGGCACTGGCTCCTGTGGTTATGCCAAGGTTGGGGAGCAATCGTTGTTACTTGGTGGCCACGGCTATGCCCTTGGTGATCAAGGCAGTGGCGCTTGGTTGGGCAAGCAAGGATTGACCCAGGTGCTGTTAGATCTCGATGGTTTAGGCCCGAAAACATCCTTAACCCAAGCGGTGTTGACGGAACTTAACCTTGCTGATCAAATCGCTATTGTTGAGTTACTGGCAAATGCCCCATCTAGTGAAGTGGCTAAATTATCCAAGGTAGTGATTGAGCAGGCGCGCGCAGGTGATGCGGTTGCTGATGCTATTGTGCAGCAGGGAGCGGATTACTTATCCAATCTTGCCCGTAAATTGTTTGAACTTAATCCATCACGTTTTTCAATGATAGGTGGGGTCAGTGAGCCCATTACTCCTTGGTTGGGTGACGATATTAAAAAACAGTTGCAACCTTGTCTTTCTCCCCCTGAAATGGGGGCGATTTTCTATGCTCAGCGTAGAGCAAAACTTTGTTAAAGGATGATTTTCATGGCTAATTATATCGCCGAACGTTTTTTTGATGGCGAACAATATTTTACTGATTATCCATTTTCCGTTATAGGCGGAAAAATCGCTGCCACGATAGAGGTTGACTCTGAGGCAAAAAAAATCGCAGGCTTAGTGGTACCTGGCTTTATCGATGTGCAAGTCAATGGTGGTGGTGGGGTACTACTCAATACTTGTTCTAGTATCGAGCAGCTGCAAATTATGATTGCCGCCCACCAGCAATTTGGAACCACTGCACTGATGCCAACACTTATCACCGATGACATTGAAGTAATGGAGCAAGCTGCAGATTTGATTGCGAAGGCTATTAAAGAGCGAGTACTGGGTGTTGTGGGTATTCATTTTGAAGGACCGCATTTATCTGTGCCTAAAAAGGGCGTACACAGTGAGCAGTATATCCGGCCATTATCCAGTCGAGAGCTGGCGGTATTTAGTCGTCGCGATCTTGGGGTGAAAATGGTCACCCTTGCCCCTGAAAACGTTTCTGCCGATGCTATTAAGCAACTTGTGGATGCAGATGTGAAGGTATGTATTGGTCACTCTAATGCTGACTATCAAACTACCAAAGCCGCGCTAGAGGCGGGAGCCAGTGGCTTTACCCATCTATTTAATGCGATGTCGGCGATGGATTCTCGAGCACCAGGTGTGGTAGGTGCCGCCCTTGAGTGTCCTGATTCTTGGTGTGGCATTATTATTGATAATCACCATGTCCACCCTATCACCGCTAAGGTAGCGATTGCCGCTAAAGCCAAGGGTAAAATGATGCTAGTGACCGATGCTATGCCGCCAGTTGGGCAGGATGATAACGCCAGCTTTGAATTATTTGGCCGCCAAGTCATTAGGCAAGGGGATAAGCTTACTGCTCCAACAGGTGAGCTCGCCGGCTGTGTACTGGATATGGCCAGTGCCGTGCGTAATACCATTAAAGATGTGGGTTTAACAGAAGTGGAGGCCCTACGCATGGCAAGTTTGTACCCTGCTCAGTTTTTAGGATTGGATACGAAAGGCCATCTAAAAGTCGGAGCAGATGCTGACTTTGTCGTACTAGATAATAATTATCAAGTGATCGCTAACCATACCCATAGCGATTGGGTTTAAAGGCAAATCTGGGCTCTGAATAACCTTTTATTTGGTGGCAGTTATTTTATATTTGGAGCAAATAGTCAAGCGCTAATGCAAGTGGTTGCTTTAGTGTTTGTTCAATGGGTATTCTTGTACCTGCTTTATAAGAAAAATATATTTATTAAATTTTAAAGGGATATCTTATGACGGTTGCGAGTCAACAATTATCGTTCGGCCAGCGTTACGCGCCGCTGGCGATTATCGGCCTGCTATTTTTTATTTTTGGATTTATTACCTGGTTAAACGGGGCGTTAATTCCTTATCTGCAGATTATTTGTGAGCTATCAGAGTTACAGTCTTTGTTTGTTACTTTTGCCTTTTACTTTGCTTACACTGTGATGGCGCTGCCTATGTCTATGGTGCTTAAGCGTACCGGCTACAAAAACGGTATGGCCTTAGGTATGGCGATTATGGCGGTGGGAACCTTAGCCTTTATTCCAGCAGCATTATCAGCACAGTACTGGGTGTTCTTAATGGCGCTATTTGTCGTGGGTTCAGGCTTAACCATTATTCAAACGGCATCAAACCCATACCTTGTGCATATGGGCTCGAAAGAGCGCGCGGCGATGCGTATTAGCATTATGGGGCTTTTGAATAAGTTTGCTGGTGTGATTGTTCCTGTGGTGTTTACCATGATTGTGATGGCTGACCTTGGTGGCATAACCGTTGAAACGGTAAGCGCGCTAACCGGTGAAGCCAAGCAAGCTAAAGTGGAAGAGTTATCCCAGCGCTTAGTTGCTCCTTATCTATACCTTGCCGCTATTTTAGCGGTACTGGTATTGGTGATAAAGTTCTCTGGGTTACCTGAAATTGAGATTGAAGAAGAGGGTAGTGATAAAAGCAGTGACTCTATTTTAGCTCACCCGCAAGCCATCTTAGGGGCATTTGCACTGTTTTGTTATGTCGGCGTTGAGGTGATTGCTGGCGACACTATTGGCCTTTATGGCTCTAAACTTGGGCTGTCTAACTTTGCTTCTTTAACCTCATACACTATGGCCTTTATGATGATAGGTTATGTGATTGGTGTGACCTGTATTCCTAAGTTTATTAGCCAGCAGCAAGCACTGTTAGGCTCTGCTATTGCGGGCTTGCTGTGTATTGTGGGCATTATTTTAGCTTCAGAGCAAAGCCATGGTATTTCCCAAGTACTATGGGGCTGGACTGGGGTGGCGACCATTCCTAACTCGGTGACGTTTGTGGCATTAATGGGCTTGGCCCATGCCTTAGTATGGCCTTCAGTATGGCCATTGGCTTTAGACGGCCTAGGCAAGCTAACCGCGAAAGGCTCGGCGTTATTAATTATGGGTATTGCCGGTGGCGCTATCTTACCATTGGTGTTCGGTTTTCTTGTTGAAGCCTATAGCTCTATGCAACTTGCATATATTATTGGTTTACCTTGTTATGGCTTTATCTTGTTTTATGCCCTAAAGGGCCACAAGATGCGCAGCTGGTAAGATTTAAGTCATGAAAAAGGCTCCTTAGGGGGCCTTTTTTGTTGCTGTGGCTTTTGTTTTTTGTGGGTTATTTGCAGCTTGCCTGTTAAGGTTTTGCTGTGATCTTTTGGGGGAGCTTACTAAAACTGTGAATTGAAACATAATTGTCATATTCAATCTGCAAACTTCAAATCAACCAAGCCAAGGGGCTTTATTGATTTTGTTTAGGATTGAAAAATGAACCTATTTACTAAAACGGCGGTGTCTGCAGCGCTAGCAACAACATTTCTTTCAGCGGGTGTGCAAGCTGAGTCGGTTAAAGTTTACGGTAAATTAAACGTATCTGTGCAGTCACAGGATGCTGCGGCTAGTGATCAAACCGCCATCCAGTCAAATGCTTCACGTCTAGGGGTAAAGGGAAACTTCGATTTAGGTAACGGCTTAACTGCGATTTACCAAATTGAGTACGAAGTGGATACCGGCTCAGAATCAAAAGAAAACTTTAAGGCTCGTAATCAGTTTGTAGGCTTAACGGGTAACTTTGGTCAAGTGACTGTCGGTCGTCAAGACACCATGCTAAAAGTGTCCCAAGGTAAAGTCGACCAATTCAATGACTTAGCGGGGGATTTAAAGACCCTATTTAAAGGCGAAAACCGTCTTAACCAAACCCTAAATTATGTTTCTCCAAAATTTGCAGATATCGCTCAAGTGGGTGTGACTTATGTGGCCGATGGCGATGCCGATCAGAAAGTAAACGGCATGAATGAGAAAGTTGGTGGTTTATCTTCAACCCTGATGTTTGGTGATGCAGGCCTTAAAAAGAAAAGTTACTACGCCTCAGTTGCCTATGATTCAACGGTAAAAGCTTACGATATTATCCGTGCTACTGGTCATGTAAAAGTAGGTGCTTTAAAGCTAGGCGCTATGGTGCAGCAACAGAACAAGCATGAAACTTTCAGCGATTCAATCAAGGTGCCAGCAACCGACAAGCAAAGCGGTTATTTAGTGAGTGCGGCTTACTCAATTACTGAAGCCTTAGCTGTGAAAACCCAATACCAGAATATGCAAAATGGCAACTTAGCGGATTTAGAGGCGCTGTCATTTGGTGCCGATTACCAGCTAGCCAAAACAACTAAGCTTTATGGCTTTTACACCAAGCGCGACAATGTTGCGGCTAAAAACGACAATGTATTTGGCTTGGGTATTGAGCAAAAGTTCTAAAATTAACTTTCAAACTAAAGCGCCTGAGGGCGCTTTTTTTGTCTCTAAAATTCATTAATGGTGACCAAAAAATTTACGCCATGGGCTATAGCAGGTAACGCCATTGTGGTTAATGTTTCTGAAAGGTTTTGGTGATGGTTAATTTTTATTTCTACTCGTAATAAAATTGAAATATAAGGTTGTGATAATTGTCACAACTTTTGAGACGCCATATTGGCAAAAATTCAGGACAATCAAATGAAAACGTTAAAAAAGTCATTAATCGCTCTTGCGGCGGCGGGTCTATTCTCTTCTGTAGCACAAGCTGAGGCAGTAACGGTTTACGGTAAACTAAATGTCACTTTACAAGCATCTGAAGAAGCTGGCGAAAGCACTTCTGAAGTAAAAAGTAATGCTTCTCGCTTAGGTGTAAAAGGTGATTTAGACCTAGGCAATAACTTACAAGCTATTTACACTATTGAATATGAGGTAAAAACGGATTCAGGTGAATTTAAAGCTCGTAATCAGTTCGTTGGTTTAAAAGGTGGCTTTGGTCAAGTGACAGTTGGTCGTCAAGACACCATGCTGAAAATCTCACAAGGAAAAGTAGACCTATTTAATGACTTAGAAGGCGATATCAAGAACCTTCTAAAAGGTGAGAACCGTATGGGTCAGACCGCTGCTTATTTGTCTCCTAAAATTGCTGATGTCGCTACTCTTGGTTTAACATACGTAGCTAAAGCTGATAATGGTGATACCCTTGAAGATGGTGTTTCCGCAGCGGCAATGTTTGGGGATAAGAATCTTAAAAAATCAGCGTTCTATGCAGCCCTGGCAATGGATTCAAAAGTAAAAGGCTACGATGCAATTCGTGCCACAGGCCATGTGAAATTAGGTGACGCTAAATTAGGCGCTCTAGTGCAGAAGCAAACTAAAATAGCGAGTGATACCGAGCAGATGGCTTACTTAGTTTCTGGTAGCTACTCAATTACTAAAGCTGTGGCGCTAAAAACCCAATACCAGTTAACCACTGAAGACAACAAAGATGATAAGAAATCATTATCCGTTGGAGCTGATTACAAGCTAGGGTCTGCAACTAAGGCGTTTGCTTTCTACACTATGGGCGATCGCACCCACGAAGTTGATACGGTTGATGTATCTTTTGAAGACAAATGGTTTGGATTAGGTCTAGAGCACAAGTTCTAATAAACTATTATGGCAATAGCCAATAAAAAGGGCGCTCATTGAGCGCCCTTTTTGGTATTCGATAATAATCAAATAATTTTGATTATTCTTGATCTTCTAAAGTACCACAGAAGCGGTAACCTTCACCATGAATGGTCGCGATGATTTCAGGGGTATCTGCTGACATTTCAAAGTGCTTACGAATGCGACGAATCGTGACATCTACCGTACGGTCGTGTGGCTTAAGCTCACGTCCTGTCATCTTCATTAGCAGATCAGCACGGCCAAGGATTTTACCTGGGTTCTCAACGAAGTGCAGCATCGCGCGGAACTCTGAACGAGGCAGCTTGAATACTTCACCCTGTGGATTGATCAGTGAACGAGAGTTAATCTCTAATGACCAGCCATTGAAACGGTAGTATTCAATGTTGCTTTTATCTTCTTCACTTACTGCAGAAGTATTCACACGCTGTAGTAAGTTACGTGCACGAATCGTTAATTCACGAGGGTTGAATGGCTTAGTGATGTAGTCATCCGCACCAATTTCAAGACCTAGGATTTTATCGACTTCGTTATCACGACCTGTTAGGAAGATAAGGCCCATATTATTGTTTTCGCGCAGCTCACGCGCTAATAAAAGACCATTTTTACCAGGTAAGTTAATATCCATAACGACTAGATTAACTTTACTTTCAGAAAGTATACGATGCATCTCTTCACCGTCACTAGCTTCAGAAACTTGATATCCTTCAGCCTCAAAAATACTGCGTAGTGTGTTACGAGTTACTGCTTCATCTTCAACGATTAAAATGTGCTGATTGTGCATGTGATTACCTGATAAAAACCTATGTGATTAATAAGAAGTTTGATTATCTTTTTATATACGAGCAACAGTATAGTATATAAAAAAGTCTGGTTGCCGTGTTTTAAACCGTTCCTGACACCTAGGCAAATGGCCTAATCCACAATTAACTATTATTTATAGTCAATTATTGGGGCTCCGAAGTAAATATTCGCCGGAATCAGTAAAAAAACACACAAACTTCAAAAGTTAAGGGAATTGTAACTGATAGAAATTGTATTTAACAAATCTCAACTGTGAGATAGATCTATTTTTGACAACAAAACTGTTTGTTTTTTGTTACCCAATTGACCTGAGTGTAAAAAATGCTCAGTTTTAAGTGTTATCAATAGATAGAGAAAGGAATTAAAGTTTACTTTTTTTTATTATTGTTATTTTTTGTTAGAGCTTAGAACTTTAGTATTTTTGATGAAGCGCAAAGAAATGTTTGATTTTGTGAGCTAAGCATGAATAATTATCTTAAATATACAAAATCACTTATCGGAAGAGGCGCAATACTTAGGTAGTTCAGTTGAGAAGCCATTTTCAATGAAACTGAATCAGGGAAGTATTGCCGAGGTAGTAGTGTTAATGGCAGATACTATTATCGGTTGTAGAGGTTAATCTTTTTAGATGGACTGTAGGTTGATTCCTAGCAACTGTCAGCAATTTTTGTTGAAGCGCTTTCGTCTGTGGTGCTGTTGGAGCGCCACATTTGACTCCGATAATCATTTATGGAGTTTTCATGGAATTTTCTGTTGCTAAATTTGGTGGGACATCAGTTGCTGATTTCCAATCTATGTGTCGTTGTGCTGCAATTATTGAGGCGAACCCTCAAGTTGGCATTGTTGTTCTAAGCGCCTCCTCAGGGGTGACTAATCTATTAGTTAGCCTTGCTCAAGGAATTGCAAGCCAGCAATTACGCGAGCAGCAAATACAAACCATCGCCACTATCCAGTGGCAAATCTACAATAATCTTAAAGCGAATCCACAATTACAGCAACAGATCCAAACTAAGCTCGATGATATTGCCGAATTGTCGTTACGAGCTGCCACTCATGCAGCCCCAGATCTTACAGATAAAATTCTTGCTTGTGGTGAACAGTGTTCGACAATACTCTTTGCTGAGCTATTAAGGCAAAGAGGTAATAATGCCAATGCATTTAATGCTTGTGAAGTGATCGCTACCGATTCCAATCATGGTAATGCGAATGTTGAAATTAGCGCTATAAAACAAAATTTCACCCACAAGTGGGGGGCCTATAAGGGGCAACAAATTATTGTTACTCAAGGGTTTATTGGTGCTGATCAGCAGGGACAAATTACCACCTTAGGGCGGGGCGGTAGTGATTTTAGTGCGGCATTATTTGCAGAAGCTGCAGAGGCTAACAAATTGTATATTTGGACCGATGTGGCAGGAATATATACAACCGATCCGCGTATCGCAGCAAAAGCGCATCCAATTAGCGAAATCAGCTTTAATGAAGCGGCGGAAATGGCCACTTTCGGAGCAAAAGTATTACACCCCGCCACAATTTTACCAGCTGTTCGTAGTGGGACAGATGTGTTTGTTGGCAGTTCTAAAGCGCCAGAACAAGGTGGGACTTGGATCCGTGCTAATGTTGAATCTACGCCAACGTTTAGAGCGCTAGCGTTACGCAAGCAACAAACCCTATTAAATCTGCACTCTTTAAAAATGTTGCATGCCCAGGGTTTCTTAGCGGAAGTGTTTGCGACCCTTGCCCGACATAAAATTTCGGTAGATTTGATCACCACATCAGAAGTGAACGTTGCCCTAACCCTAGACCAAACCGGCTCTGATGCGGGCGGTCGCTCGTTGTTAACACCAGATTTGTTAGCTGAACTGGGTCAGGTGTGTGAAGTTACTGTTGAGCAAGAATTAGCGCTGGTGGCATTAATTGGTAATGATATTGCCACGACCCCAGGACTGATTGCGCGCGTGTTTGGTTTACTAGAAGAATTTAATATTCGCCTAGTATGCCAAGGTGCGAGCCCACATAATATATGCTTTTTAGTGGAAGAGCAGCACGCCCAAACCGTTATTCAAAAACTGCATCACAACTTATTTGAGTAACCGCTACTGACCCGCTTGTGGCTCTAGAAATGGGATCTCTGCGGTAAAGGTCAGTGGTTCCCCTGAGTAGGGCTGTTTAATGGTTAACTCGGCAGCATGTAATAATAGCCTTGGGGACATCTCCAGGGCTTTTTTATGGGCATAAAAGTCGTCCCCTAATATAGGGTGGCCTAAGGCCAGCATATGCACCCTCAACTGATGGGAGCGACCGCTAATCGGGGTAAGCTTTACCAAAGAGGAGTGCTCAGCTTCGCTTATTACCTCATAGTGGGTTAATGAAGGTTTGCCGGTTTCATGGCATACCATTTGTTTAGGGCGATTAGGCCAGTCACAAATCAGCGGCAAATCGATACTGCCTTGTTTGTGCTCTAGGTGGCCATAGACTCTTGCGTAATACACTTTTTTCGTCTCACGTTCCCTAAACTGTCGCTTTAATTCCGCTTCAGCTTTACGCCTTAATGCCAATACCATGACTCCAGAAGTAGCCCTATCTAAGCGGTGCACGATTTGGGCATTGGCATGCTTGGCTAATACCCGCGCATAAATAGAATCATGATGGGCAGGATCCCGCCCTGGAATAGATAAAATCCCTGAAGGCTTATTTAACACTATGATGTCTTTATCAATATACATTTGATCAAGCCAAGGCTCGGTGGGTGGGTTATAGATAAACTCTGTCATAGTGCTAGTAGGTTGTAATAAATGGAGAGTACCATAAAGATTAGCATTGCTGAGGGCAATCGCTTTGTTTGAAAAAGTTAAATTAAATTAATAACCGATTGATTTTTAGCCATCTATACGTCTACAATTGCGCTGTCATTAAATTGGTGCGACTTGTTGAAGTTGATAATCGGGAAGCTTGTGAGAATCAAGCACTGCCCCCGCAACGGTAATGGTTGAATGTTCATGTATGCCACTGGCATTAAGCTGGGAAGGGATGAACAGTAAGCAGCGCTTACAGCCTAAGTCCGGAGACCGGCCAGTTTGAGTATTGAGTGTTTCGAGGGCAAGACTCAATGGTGCATATGGGCACGACTATTGCTCCATTATTCCTTCAAGGAGAAAAGGAAAATGGGTACTAAAACTCAATTAGCGGCAGCCACTGCCATTATTTTATCCCAAAGCGCATTCAGTGCTGATATTGAAACCATTACTGTGGTGGGGCGCAGTGATAAATCCGTTCTAGATATTCCATCTAATATTCAAATCATTGATAAGCAGCTGATCCAAAACAGCGGTGCCACCGATGTGGTGAGCCTAGTGGCAAACCAAGCGGGCATTCAAATTAACGATAATAACACCTCAGCAAGTATCAGTATGCGTGGTTTTGGGGCCGATTCAGCAGCAAATAATACGTTAATATTGGTTGATGGTAGACGTTTAAATAACCAAGATATTTCAGCCCCCAATCTTAACCTGATAACCCTAGATAATGTTGAGCGAATAGAAATATTATCAGGGTCAGCGGGGGTGCTATATGGCGATCAGGCGGTAGCGGGGGTGATCAATATTATCACGGTTGATGGCTGGGATGATCACCTAGAAGTGAAGTTAGGCGGTGGCAGTTTTAACTCACAAAAATACGGCCTGGATGGCACTAAGAAGGTGTCTAATAACCTGAGTGTGAGTGTTTCATTGTTGCATGATCAAAGCGATAACTACCGTGCCCATAACAAGCATAAGCGCCGGCAGCTTGATGCCAGTGTCAATTATGATTCGGCAGCAGCCCATGGCTATTTCGGAATTAATCAGCAAAAGTTTGATAAACAGACGCCAGGCAAGCTGACTAAAACCGAGCTCGAACAAGATCCTACTCAGGTCAACCCCAGTTTCGTGAATGATTACCTTAACACGGTAGAGACTAACCTTCGCTTTGGTGGCGGCACTGAAATCTCTAAAGTTTGGCGTTGGGATGTACAGGGTAATTACCGTATTAATCAAGGGAAATCGGTGGCCTGGGGTGGAGCCGAGCAAACTACTGATAGAAACCTGCTAGAGCTTGCGCCTAAGTTTATTGCCAGCTTTAGCTCGGCAGAACTCATTACCGGTATTGATGTGAGTTATGGAGATTATCACTTCAAGGGGCTTAGTCGCCGTAATAAGCAAACCAAAATCGCGCCGTTTGTGCATTTTAAGCAGCCATTAATTGACACCTTAGATCTTAACTTGGGTGGCCGTTTTGCCTCGGTTAGCGATGATTTAACCGATGCCAATACTTATCCTGAGGGTAAAACCATTAGCAATACTGCTAACGCCTTCGAGCTTGGGTTAAACTATCGCCCAAGTAAAGCCCAAAGACTGTATGCTCGAATCGAGTCTAACTATCGCTTTGCTAAATTGGATGAACAAGCTTATACCTCCCCTGGTGTGGTGGGATTAAAGCCACAAACCGGTATTTCCTATGAGGCAGGCTGGGATCTTAATACACAGTCGCAGCAATTGAGCATCAATGCTTATAAGCTGGATTTAGAAAACGAGATCATTTATGACTCGAATGCCCCTAAGCCCGATGGTGGCCAGTTTAATGGCGCCAATGTTAATGCTGAAAGCTCAACTCGCTTAGGCATTGCCGCCAGCTGGCAATACCAGCTAAGTGATACCGTTAACTTTAATGCCAATTACAGTTATGTAGATGCCAAGTTCACTAAGGGAGCTAATACCGACAAGAAATTGCCTTGGGTAAGTCCACATACGGCTAAAGCGTCACTGAATTGGTTCATTAATGATGATATAACTTTATTTGCTGAACACCTATACACGGGGGAACGTCGCCTAGAAAGTGATTTTGCTAATGTGGGGGAAACATTGGCAAGTTATCAGCTAACTAACTTGGCCCTTAGTTATAAGCTAGATGCATTAAAACTTACCGCTAGAGTAGAAAACCTGTTTGATACTCAATATGTGTCATTTGCCACTTACAGCCCTTGGGGTAATGGTTACTATCCAGGCGTGGGCAGCAGCTTATGGGTTGAGGCGAGCTATCGCTTTTAGATCTACAGCTTGTAAGCTACATTGCTTTATTTCAAAGAAATTGAGCAATGTTATGGGCTTAATCGTATAATGATTGCAATTAATAAGCCGAATTAATACACTTCGGCTTTAGGCCCAGTAGTTTTTAAGGTTATTCATGAGTCATTCTGCCCTAGATGTAAAGGTTCGTACTCGAGTCC
Source organism: Paraferrimonas sp. SM1919 (assembly GCF_010993985.1). GTDB lineage: Bacteria > Pseudomonadota > Gammaproteobacteria > Enterobacterales > Shewanellaceae > SM1919. Next base: position 210,664 of record NZ_WINH01000002.1, read on the forward strand.
CATTCAATGTTGGCCGTCGCAGCGATATACCCGCTGAGATGGTGTCTTTCAGTGGCTTAAATTCGGGTGATGAACATGTGGCAGTAATTTTTGGTCATGCGGATCGTAAGCAGGTGACACCTCTGGTGCGTATACATTCTGAATGTTTAACGGGAGACGTATTCGGATCCTCTCGTTGTGACTGTGGAGAGCAGTTAAACGAAGCTATCGAAGATATGGGAAAAAATGGCGGTATTATTTTATATATGCGCCAAGAAGGACGTGGTATAGGCCTATACAACAAGCTTGATGCCTATGAATTACAGATCAAAGGCATCGATACCTATTCAGCAAATAACCAATTGGGTTTTGCTGATGATTTGAGAGACTTTGAAGAAGCAGCCTTAATGCTTAAAGCCCTTAATGTCTCTCAACTAAAGTTGTTAAGTAATAATCCTAAGAAAAAAGCAGCCCTTGAACTCCATGGTATTAAGGTGCCCGAAACTCAGAGTACCGGCGTTTACCAGAAAATTGATAACCATTATTACCTCAGAACCAAGGTTCTTAAAGGCAGTCATAAAATTGAAATTAAAGACTAACTTGCTAGGAAACTCAAAAAGGTCAGCAATCGCTGACCTTTTTTATTTAATCGATAATAAATTATTCAGCAATAAAAGCTTCAAGTGCTTCTTTGTTAATGATAGTAATCTGATAATTACTTTCTATTTCTATATGGCCCTCTGCTTTTAGTCGGCTGAAACCGCGACTGGCGGTTTCTAAAGACATACCAAGGTAATCGGCGATGTCTTGACGGCTCATCGGTAACATGAATTTAGTCGTACCACGGCCAAGTTTATTGATCATATCTAACAGGAAGTGAGCCAATCGCTGATGGGCACTCTTCTGCCCCATGATAAACAATTGATCTAAGATTAGAGACAAAATACGTCCAGTTTTTTGATGATATTTTTGAGCTACCGCTGGAAATTTATCGAAGATTGACTGCATGGTTTTATGATTAATTTTAATCGCTGTGCTGTTGGTTAACGCTTTAGCACTAAAACTATAATTTGAGTGTTCTGAGAGACCTAAAAGGTTACCTGTGTATAAAAAGGCAAATACTTGGCGCGAGCCCGCCGTCGTCGAGCGTTCTAGCATGGCTGCCCCTGAAATCAGGATGTAAACATAATCACTCTTATCATTTTCACGAAACAAGTATTGATTCGCATTGATACTGACTTCTTCTGCATGCTCACCTAATTCATTAAAAAACTCGTCTAACCCTTCAAGTTCACTATTATGATTAGCAAAACAGTGGTTTAAAGAAGTTTTGGTTGATACTTTGGTAATATCTAAGGTCATATCCGTTGTCCTACCGCAAATTATAATTTTTCTTTGGTTATAATTTTTAACATTTATTTAACCACTTTACCTATTTATCACCATGCTGGCAAATACCTTTTGATTTTGATCATTTGTATCTGCAGGCAGAAATTCCATGATGATATTCGCTATGTTATTAAAAGAGAAAATCATGACTGCTAGGCTGGCACAATTGGTCCAATATTGTGAGACCAAAACAATAAAGGCAACGGATAGGCAGCGTGCTTATTTGCACCTATTAGATTGGTTAGCATGTGTTGCTGTTGCCGCAGATTCTGAGCCAGCAAGGGCGTTTGGTGGAATTTTAACCGATGACGGTGACAGCTATGCGATTGCCAAGGGTAATTATGCTTTGGCCCAAGCGACTTTATATAATGGGGCTCTAGGAAATATTTTGGAGATGGATGATATTCATCGAAGTTCCATTTTACATCCCGGTCCAGTCATTATTGCGAGTGCATTTTCTTTGGCTATGGCAAAAAAGCATAGTTTGCAGTCTTTACTTGAAGCGATTGTTTATGGCTATGAAATCACCATCAGGGTAGGTATGGCTATTGGCGTAAGTCATTATCAAAAATACCATAATACCTCTACTTGTGGCGTTTTAGGGGCCGCCGCAGCCTGCGGAAAGTTGTTAGACTTAGATCAGCAGCAGTTGCTAAGTGCTATTGCTAATGCCGCTAGTAGTACAGGGGGATTGTGGCAAATGCGTCATGAAAATGTAATGACTAAACAATGGCATAATGCTCAAGCGGCACTAAATGGTCAGCTATGTGCTCAACTTGCCAAGACCGGAGTGACAGGGGTGAGCACTATTTTAGAGGGCCCCCAAGGCTTATTTGCGGCAACCTCTTCGGACAGCCAAATTGAAAATATTTTGGCGATTGATAGCAATTGGAAACTGCACGATTGCAGCTTTAAACCATGGCCGTCATGTCGCCATTGTCATCCTGCCATTGACGCTTTTATGCAGTTGCATCATCACCATTATGATTTTGATCGTATTGAAGTTGAAACCTATCAGGACGCGCTAACTTTCTGTGACCGGCCCATAGTGACAACTACCTTTGAGGCTAAATTCTCTATTCAATACTGCTTAGCGGCGTTAATGACATGGGGAGAGCTAAAGCTGCAACATTTTGAGTCAGCTATGATTGAATCTAAGCAACTGCAACCACTAATGAATAGCATAAGTATCCGTTTAGGTAAGTCTCAACAAGCTAGATACCCACAACATTACGGTGCCAAAATCAGTTTATATAAACAACAGCATGTCATTGCTCAATTAGACATTGTTGATACTTTGGGTGATCCTCAAAAACCGATGACGATGACTCAAATACAACATAAGGTTGGCCACTTAACCGCAGCAGCGGGTTGGCAAGGCATTAAGCCATTAGTGGATTTTGACTTAAATGAAACCGTTACCACTTGGGTTGAATTAATCAATCAAATTTCAACAAGGAAGTAATGATGCAGACCACTGAGCAGCTGGTTGACTATATCGAGCAACAAAGCTTTGAGACCTTAACTCCAGAGTGTGTCAGCGCCATTAAGGCGTTTACTCTTGATAGCGTCGGAGTAGGTCTGAGTGGCTCAAGAATGGCGATGCTAGCAGCGGTAACTGAGGTTACTTTGAGTTGGGGCGGTAACAGTGAAGATCAAGCTCAAGTTTGGGGCTCAGGTCAATGGTTACCGGTGCCATCCGCTGCTTTTATCAATGCTTATCAAATTCATAATCAAGAATGGGACTGCGTTCACGAACCTGCAGTGGTGCATCCTATGGCAACTATTTTAGCGGCACTACTTAGTTATGCTCAAGCCCATCAAGTAGAGCCCAAACCGTTAATGCTGGGATTAAGCATTGCCGTCGATATTGCCACCTTAATTGGCCGTTGTGCTACCTCGGGGTTGACCTTTTTCAGGCCATCGGTATGTGGTGCTCTTGGGGCAACTGCGGGGATCGCTAAAATGGCAGGTTTTAACCGTGAGCAAATAAAAGATGCTCTTGGGGTGGTGTATTCGCAAATAAGCGGCACCATGCAAGCCCATGTGGAAGGTTCAATGATGCTGGCTTTGCAAATCGCCACTAATGCCCGCTCAGCTGTTGTGGCGATAGATATGGTTAAAGCTGGAATTAGTGGACCTCATGATATTTTAACGGGGGAATTTGGTTTTTTTCGACTGTTTGAAGAGGGGCATGACTTAGCGCCGTTATCCCAGCTTGGCAAAGAATATCAAATGCCATTGGTTAGCCATAAACCTTTTCCCAGTGGCCGCGCGAGTCATGGTACGGTTGATGCTTTGCAAAGATTGCAGCAACAACATGGGTTTAGTGCTGATGAGGTTGAACATATTCATGTACAAGGTACGCCACTGATCAACCGTTTAGTGGGGCGCCCCATTAAGGATAATATGGATGTGGGGTATGCCAAACTGTGTAATGGCTATATTGCCGCCTGTACTTTGCTTAATGGCAATGTGGATGTGAGTGATTTCGACCAAGATAAACTATCTTGTAAAACTCGTTTGGCATTAGGCCGAAAAGTGACCACCTCATTAAATGACTGCGATGATGTTAATGCCCTTGCACCGGTTACGGTAACTGTGACGCTGACTAATGGCGACACCCTAGTGCAGCATCTGACCAAGGTTTTAGGGCATCCTGAATCACCCTTAGATTTGCCGGCTCAACTGGATAAATTTAGCCGTGCCTGTGCCAGTGCCAGCAAGCCGCTGAATAAACAACAGTCAGATGAATTAGCACAACTCATTTTACAACTAGAACAGCAACCCAGCCTAGCGCCAATGCTAGCGTTGATGACCCATACTCAAGGATAGAAAATGAACCAGCCTAGCTATTATGATCGTGTTGACCCGAAAGCATTAATGGCCGACTACCCGTTAGGTGATGATCTTCTGAGGACGTTTGTAGGCATGTCGAGGGATGAACTAAAGCGACTACAGAACCAACGCTTTATGACAGTGGTTAAACGTGCTTGGCAAATTCCTTTTTATCAACGGATTTGGGGCGAGGCCGGGGTAACAGCTGCAGATATTCAGTCGCTCGCGGATATTGAAAAACTGCCTATTATTTCAAAATCAGACATTATGGACAGTGTTGAGCGTTTTCCGCCAATTGGTGATTTTCATGGTTTAGAAGAGAACGATCCAGCAAACCGCAGCCCGATTATTTTCCATACCACATCGGGCACTACCGGCACACCACAACCATTGATTTTTGGCCCTAAAAGCCGAGAAGTGCAAGCGATATTAGCTGCCCGTGGCTTTAGATTGATGGGGCTAAAACCAGCATCAGTGGTTCAGTCATGCTATGGCCATGGCATGATTAATGGTGGTCATTATATCCGTGAGGCCTTTACTCATTACACCAATGCCATGTTTTTGTCGGCGGGTACCGGGGTGGAAACCCCATCGGTCAAACAGGTCGGTTTAATGAAGGCCTTTGGCACCAATGTGTTAGTAGGGTTTGTTGATTATATTAAGCGATTGGCGGATGTCGCGCGAGCAGAAGGCTTAGAACCGGGTAAAGACATTAACATTGATAGGATTATTGGTCACTTTGGAATGGAAAGTCGAGAAACCATTGCACAGGCTTGGGGGGCAAAAGAGCTATTTGACTGGTATGGCGTAGGGGACACGGGTGCCATTGCCGCAGAAGGGCCAGATCATGACGGCATGCACGTTTGGGAAGATGCCCATATTCTAGAGCTATTAGATGTCGACACCAATGAACCTGTGGCCCAAGGTGAAACCGGCAATATGGTAGTGACCTGTATTTATAAGGACGATGTTTACCCGCTTATTCGTTTTAACACCCATGATATTACCCAAGAAGTGACTGGTGAAAACCAGCTTGGTTTGCCATTTAAGCGTATTCGCGGCTTTATGGGACGCTCTGATAACATGGTGAAACTGCGTGGTATTAATATTTATCCGCAGGGTGTTGGCCCTATGGTTGAAGAAGAAAGCGACTTTTTAGGTGAGTTTATTTGTAAAGCAGTACGTGACGCCAACGGCCGTGATGAAATGACGGTTTACCTAGAAGTGGCAGAAGCGTCGAAAACCGCAGCAAGACAAACCGCATTCGCCGATATCTTAAGCCGTAAAATTGGTATTAATGTGGGGGTAGAGCTGGTATCTGAGGGCGAGCTTACACCGCTGACACAGGTGGATGTTCGTCAAAAACCGATTCGTTTATTGGATGAGCGTTAATGCAAAACATCATTGCCAAAGATTTAACCGAGCTGCTTAGTTTGGTTGAATCGAAACAACTGACTACCTCGCAGGTAAATCACGCTTTTCGTGAGCGTATTACTGCTGTAAACCCGAGTGTTAACGCCGTATTAAGCCAAGTTGAGGATGAACAGCATATTGGTATTGGCATTAAAGATAATATCAATGTCGCAGGAGCAGTTACTACCGTTGGTATGGCGGGTTATCGGGATAACCTTGTCAGCGATGATGCCTTTGTGATCAAGCAACTAAAGGCTAAGGGCATTGGTGTTAATGCCAAGCTTAATATGCATGAGGGTGCCTTGGGGGCGTCCAACCATAATGTTCATTATGGCCATTGTCACAACCCCTGGCAGCTTGGCTTTACCCCAGGTGGCTCATCCGGTGGCAGCGCTGCGGCCGTTGCGGCGCAAATGGCCCCGGCGGCATTGGGCTCTGACACCATGGGCTCGGTGCGTATTCCGGCCAGTTATTGTGGTTTATTCGGTTACAAGCCAAGTCGTGGGCTTATATCAAATGGCGGCAGTGTACCGTGTTTACCTGAGCTTGATAGCATAGGTCCTATCACTAAAAGCGCCCGAGATCTTACGTTATTGGCAAGCAGTATGTGGGGCTTCGATAAGAACCAAGGGGACAGTGTTAACCTACCTTTAAGGCCTAATCTTTATCGTGGTGCCAAGTTAGTGGTGCCAAGTAACCTAGAACAACTGGTCGATGATAAAACCATTATTGAAGACTTTAATGCCAATATTAAAGTGTTCAAAGAACTGGGTTGTGATCTGATTTATAAAGACTTTTCAGGGGTAAACTTTGGTGCCAACCGCCGTGCAGGGTTAATTCTGTGTGAGTTTAATATGCTACTAACCCACCAAGCCTTATGGCAAAACAACAAAGCCAGCTTTTCCGATGATTTGCGCGCATTACTTGAGTTTGGCGAAACTAAAAATGGGGTTTCAGCTGTCAAAGCCATGCGTCAACTTGAGCAGGTTAATGTGCATGTAAATCAGTGGTTAGAGGGCGCTGATATGTTATTGCTGCCGACCACCCCGCAAAGGGCGTTCAGTCTTGATGGTGAGGTACCCGCAGGGCAAGCGGATCTGACCTCAATGGCCAATATTTGTGGCTTACCTGCGGTATCCATGCCGATGATAACCGAGCATCTACCTGTGGGTATGCAGTTAATTGGCCGTATCGGCAGTGATCGCCAATTATTAACCTTAACCGAGCAGTGGCAGCAGCAATCGGGTTTTACATTTAAGCCGCCAACATTATAAGGAAAACATTATGGCAGGGCCATTAACAGGGATAAAAGTCGTTGATTTAAGCCGCATTTTAGCGGGCCCTTGGGCTACCCAGGTGTTAGCGGATTTTGGCGCTGAAGTAATTAAAATTGAGCGACCACAGCTGGGGGATGATACTCGCCGCTGGGGGCCACCGTACTTTAAAAATGAGCAAACGGGGGCTGAGATTTCGGCTTACTTTTTAGCGGCTAACCGTGGTAAGTCCTCGGTAGAGCTTGACTTTACCAACGATGCAGGTAAACAAGTGTTGTTTGAGTTACTGAACGGTGCCGACATTTTAGTAGAAAACTATAAAGTAGGTGGGCTAAAAAAATACGGCCTTGATTACGACTCATTAAAGCAACAATTCCCAAGTTTAATTTATTGTTCTATTACCGGTTTTGGACAAACTGGTCCTGATGCTGCGCAGGCAGGGTATGATGCCATGATCCAAGCCCGTGGTGGCTTAATGAGTATTACTGGCAGTCCACAAACCGGCCCACAAAAGGTAGGGGTGGCGGTGACCGATTTAATGACCGGCATGTACGCCGCGACAGCCATTATAGCGGCGCTGCACCATAAAACCCAAACCGGCCAAGGCCAGCAAATTGATTTAGCATTGTTAGATTGTCAGGCGGCAATGTTAGCTAACCAAGGATCTAACTATTTGGTCTCTGGGAATGCCCCTAAACCTATGGGCAATAGTCACCCCAATATTGTGCCTTATCAAAGCTTTGCGGTGAAAAATGGCCATATTCTGTTAGCCGTAGGCAATGACGCTCAGTTTGGCCGCTGTTGTGAGGTCATGGGCTTAGACAGTCTGGCCCAGCACCCAGATTATGTGACTAACGATAAGCGGGTGGCGAATCGCGACCGCTTAATCGCCATTATGCAGCCACAGTTTTTAAGCAAAAACTTAGATCAATGGTTAACGGATTTAAGCCAGAACGATGTGCCTTGCGGCCCCATTAATACCCTTGATAGGGTGTTTAGTGATAAGCAATTGCAGTCGCGCAGTATGCTGTTAGAACTTGAGCATGCCGAGCTAGGTAAGGTGCCATTAGTGGCCAACCCAGTTAAATTTTCGGGCACACCACTTGAGTACCCTAAAGCCCCGCCAATGCTTGGGGAAGATAACGGGCTAATTAGCAATTAGCACGATACTTGACACCTACTGCTCACAGAACGCCACTTTGTGGCTACAGCTGAAGGCGAAGGTCAAACGCCTAAAGTCGAACGCATATAAGCTTTCGACTTTGTACGTTCGACTTTCTTCATTCTTTTTTCCTGCATTCTCGAAGGCGCAGCCGCCCTCGAAACGAATCGCCCTCTAGAGCTTTGCTCTAGCTAAGAAAATCCAATTCCGGCCCTACTGGCACCACACCGGTTGGGTTGATCATGGTGTGGGATTGGTAGTAGTGCTTCTTAATATGTTCCATATTAATGGTGCGGGCTATCTCTGGCATAGCGTATAAGCGTTTTACAAAGGCCGATAGCCCTGGGTAATCGGCAATGCGCTTTAAATTACACTTAAAGTGGCCCACATACACGGCATCAAAGCGAACCAAGGTGGTAAACAATCTGATATCGGCCTCGGTTAACTGGTTGCCTACTAGATAGTCCTGATTAGCCAATATGCCCTCTAACCAATCTAAAGATGCAAATAGTGGTTTAAGAGCTTCTTCATAGGCCCCTTGGCTGGTGGCAAAGCCACAACGATAGACACCGTTATTGACCGTGTTATACACGCGTTCGTTAATGGCATCGATCTCCGTTTGCAGCGCTTGGGGGTAATAATTCCCTGCTTTAGCACCAATATCATCAAAGGCGGTGTTGAGCATTCGGATGATTTCAGAAGACTCATTAGAGACAATTTGCCCAGTGTGCTTATCCCACAATACCGGCACCGTCACTCGCCCAGAATACTGATTATCATGGGCGGTATAGATCTGGTGCATAAATTTAGCGTTATGGATGGGGTCGCCAATCACACCTTCACCCTCGGCGAACGTCCAGCCATTTTCCTGCATTAACCAGTGCACCACCGAGACACTAATATAATCTTCTAAGCCCTTCAGACTGCGCATAATCATGGTACGGTTGGCCCAAGGGCAGGCATGGGATATATACAGATGATAGCGGCCTTTTTCCGCCTGAAAACCCGCTTTGCCTGAAGGTCCGGCAGTGCCATCTTTAGTGATCCAGTTGCGTAGCTGGGCTTCGCTTCTTACAAAGCGCCCTTTACTCGCTTTGGTGTCGTACCACTTATCGACCCAATTGCCTTCTACTAATAATCCCATACCTTATTCCTTAAAATTTACCGTTTTGATAGTCTTCAAATGCTTGATATAGCTCTTGCTTGGTGTTCATCACAAATGGGCCATGACGAGCAATCGGTTCATTAATGGCTTCAGCGCTAACCACTAATAGCTGAGTATCAGTTGCTGCGGTAATTGCTAATTCACCTGTACCCTGCAGTCGCCCTAACTGATAGGGGCGTACCACAGCGCCTGCAATATTGGCTTCGCCTTCTATTACGTAAACAAAGCCACCATGACTGTCGGGTAAATCAATATTGATGCTGCTAGCGCCTTTAATACTGATGTCCATAAAGTGTGGATCTTGGTAGCCGCTGATTTTACCTGTGTAACCATTTTGCTTACCGGCGATTAGCTTAATGGTATTGCCACTGTCATCTTCGATTACTGGAAAATCGGCACTCTTCACTTCTTGGTAGCCAGGTGTACTCATTTTTAAATGACTAGGTAAGTTTAGCCAAAGCTGGAAGCCTTTCATTAGGCCATCACGTTGCTCAGGCATTTCCGAGTGAATGATGCCACGACCGGCGTTCATCCACTGCACATCGCCCGCTTCAATTAGGCCTTCGTTACCTTGGTTATCTTGGTGGCGCATACGTCCTGCCAACATATAGGTTACTGTTTGAAAGCCCCTGTGTGGGTGCGATGGAAAACCGCCAATATAGTCATCAGGGTTAGTGGTTTCAAAGCAGTCCAACATTAAAAATGGGTTAACCACATCTAATTCTGGGGTGCCAATAATTCGGGTGAGTTTTACGCCCGCCCCATCTGATGTGGGGCGACCCGCGGCAATTTTATCTATACTACGCATCGCATTATCCTCTTTAATTGTTTCGACTTTTAGCCTATTTACGGTTGTCTAGTGAATAATGACCACCGCCATTAATCACTAGTAATAACATACCACCGGCAATAGCAAAGTTTTTCATTAACATGGTCATTTCCATTTGATTGCTAGGATCGAAGTGAAATAGCAAGCCAGATAGTGCTGAAAAGCCACCTAATAAGAAAGCATTGATACGGGTTTTAAAGCCGATAATCACCAATAAACCCGATAGTGCTTCTACCAAAATAACTAGGGGTAACAGTCCACCTGGTACGCCCATGGCCTCCATATAACCGGCGGTGCCTTCGTAGTTACCAATCTTAGAGAGACCGGCCATTAAGAAGATTGAACCTAGTAGGAAACGGGCTAGTGGGCTGGCTAATTGTTGTAGTTTGTTCATTGTCTTATCCTCAAAGTAAATGATTGAAATCAGTGTTTGGTTTAACTTGAGTTGATAATATCTTAGTAATTACTTGCAATAAACCCGCAATAATGCAAATAATTGTCCTATTAAAGTGAACAAAGGTTTAAGTGAATGTCACAGTTAGAACAAATGCAGGTGTTTATCAGAATTGTAGAAGCGGGCAGTATTTCAGAAGCGGCGAAACAACTGGGGGTGATGAAATCACTTGTCAGTCGCCGTTTAAGTGGCCTAGAACAAAGGCTAGGGGTGAGTTTATTAACCCGCACCACCCGCAGTATGAAACTGACGGAAGCGGGTAAAGAGTTTTACCAACGCTCGAGCGGCATTTTGGCAGAACTGGATGAGTTAGAATCGAGCGTGTCGGGTAATGCCCAGCAATTAAAAGGCACCCTCAATATTGCTGCGCCCATTTCCTATGGTATGACTAAGTTGGTGGATGTTATTGATGGCTTTACTGAGGCCAACCCACAATTAAAGCTGAATCTTAGTTTTTCAGATTCCCGCCAGCAATTAATTGAAGAGGGATTAGATGCAGCCATTCGTATTGGGACATTAACTGACTCCAATTTAAGGGCGCGCAAGCTTGGGGTGGCCCGTTCAGTATTTTGTTGTGCGCCAAGTTATCTAGAGCAAGTCGGGCCGATTAAGACCCATAAGGATATGCAGAATAAGCAGTTTATCCACTATTCTAACCAAGCATTCACTAAGCATGTTTTGCAAACCCCTGACAAACAACAGGTAGAGCTGCATTACAGCCCTAGTTTACAGGCGAACAACGGCGATTTTTTAGTGGAAATGTGCAAAAGGGGCAAGGGCATAAGTCGCTTACCGGATTTTATTGCCGATAAAGGCATTGAATCAGGCGAGTTAGTCCAGTTGCTGCCTGATTACCCTTGTGCTGTTAGTGATATCTATGTCGTTTACCCTGACCAAAAATTTACCTCGAAACGATTACGCGCCTTTATTGATTATATGGTTGATAATTACCAATAAAGTCAATCTAAGCGCGCACTGCTTTAATTAGTTTATTTCCAGCATCAAAGCATCCTTGGCCGGTAAGGTTAGTTTGCCCTTAGTGAAATCAAACGGCTTAGCGCTGATAATATCTATAGCGCTTTGCTTATCGCCAATAATTTCATAGAAACGGCTTAAATCCAGTTCGGTTGCTTGCTCATTTTTATTGAATATCGACATCACTGTGGTGTGTTGATCTTGCCTGAACATTACATAGATTTCGTTCTGCGGAGCAAAATGGTAAAGCTTACCGTTTTGCAGTGCAGGAGTGCTGGTGCGATAGTGGTTTAAGGTTTTAATCAGGGTTTTGGCTTGATTTTGCTTAGCTGTTAACCCCTCGCCAGTAAAAGCATTTTGTTTATGCTCAGGCCACCCCCCTGGCATATCAATTCGAAGGCCGCCATGGTCATGGGGATTCTCTGGGTAAGCTAAATTGATCTCAGTACCATAGTAGACCTGTGGGATCCCCCTTAGGGTATACAGGTAAACCATGGCCATTTTAAACAGGCCATCATCGCCCTTTAGCTGATCATAAATTCTTGGCATATCATGGTTATCCATAAAGGTAACCAAATTAAAGGGATCAGGATACAGAAAATCATTGGCCAGCATTTCATAGCTGCCATCAAAGCTTGAGCCCCAAGCCGGTTTTGGCTTATTTAACGCCTCAATAAAGGCTTGCTGGTTGGGGAAATCCATTACTGAGGGAAAGTGAGATTCAAAACCATCTAGATTATGTTTGCCCCTTTGCCAGCGCGAGGTAATCGCAGGATTTACTGACCACTCTTCCCCTACCAGATTAAAATTAGGGTACTCGGCCATAATGCGTTTCGACCATTCATTCATAAACTTAGGATCTGGGTAGGATAGGGTGTCTTGACGAATACCTTGAATGCCTGAGTATTCAATCCACCAGATGGAATTTTGAATGAGGTAATTGGCTAAAAATGGATTCTGTTGATTAAGGTCTGGCATGCGTTCAACAAACCAGCCGTCACTAAAGGCGCGCTTCTCTGACGCTGTGGTGTAAGGATCAGCCAGTACGGTGCGTTTATGGTTAGTAATGGGTTTATTGGCTTTATCACTATGGTGATACCAATCTGGGCTAGGTAAATCGTTGCTCCACCAATGGTTTTTACCGGCATGGTTGGCCACCTGATCCATAATCACTTTGATGCCTTTTTGTTTGGCGTGCCAGACTAGCGAGTGATAATCACGATTATGGCCATAGCGGGGATCGATTTTGTAATAATCGGTAATGGCGTAACCGTGGTAGGAGTAGTTAACCTGATTACTCTCAAGCATTGGGCAAATCCAGATAGCGCTAAAGCCCATCTTTTTGATGTAATCTAAGTTATCGATGATCCCTTGAATATCGCCACCGTGGCGCATGCCTAGCTCAGTAATATCGGTATCTGGGTGCATCCCTTCGATATGATCATTACTGGCATCACCATTGGCAAATCTATCTGGAGTGATAAGGTAAATGACATCGCTGTTATTAAAACCAACCCGCTTGGCAGAATCTGGTTGTCGCTTTCGCAAATGGTAACGGTAATGTTTATCTGGAAGAGTATCGTGGCTAAAATACATCGTAGATTCGCCGGTGTCAGCATCTGGCTTTATCAGTAAATCTAAGAATAAATAGTTGGGGTTGTCGACCCGATGAACCGCGACTAATTCAAGCTTACTCTGCTCAACTTTAACCTGATATTGGCCAATATTATCGCCGTGAATCATAAGTTGCAGTTTAGGGCTTTGCATACCCACCCACCAGTATTGAGGCTCTACTCTAAGGCCATCACTACCAGCCCATAAGTTAATGCTGAAAAGGGCTAAGATAATGGTAATAAAACGCATATTCATTCCTTTGTAAAAAGCCCAGTCAATTGACTGGGCTAGTGGTTAATTTTGTTGATAAGCCTTGGCGACTTCCTCACTGATGATTTGAATGCCTTTTTGCATCATGTCATCGTCTTGCACATAGTTCATGCGTAAACACTGGTGCGAGTGGCGAGTATTTTGCTGGCCAATAAAGAAATATTCTCCGGGGACAATTAATACGCCGCGCTGTTTTAGCCTTTGATACAGGGTTTCGGTGCTAATTGGTAGTTCATCAAACCATAACCACAGGAACATGGCTCCCTCAGGCTTATGTACCCTAAAGCGAGGATCGTCAATGGCGGCAAACAATAGCTCCATGGCTCGCTGGGATTTTTGCTGATAAAAAGGCTTGATTACATCGTTACTTAGACGCAATAGATCACCCTGTTCAATCATGTATTTTGCCATGGTTGGGCCGACACCGCTTGGCGCTAAAGAGATAATACCATTTAAATTCGTCAACGCCGAGGTAATGGCTTCATTGGCAACCACAATGCCGCAGCGCAGGCCTGGCAAACCCAGTTTCGACAGACTCATACATAAAATAGTGTTGTCATTAAAGTGGGGCTGTACTTCTTCAAAAATAATATTTGGGAACGGCGTGCCGTAGGCATTATCAATGATCAGCGGGATGTTGTTCTCTTTAGCTAGCTTATCTAACTTTTGAATCTCTTCATCGGTTAACACATTGCCGGTTGGATTGGTCGGTCTGGAGACACAAATCGCGCCAATAGACTCATCAATTTCTAGCTTGGAAAAATCGACATGATATTTAAATTGACGGTTGTCTAGTAGTTCAATTTCTGCAGGGTAGGATTTAAAAATATCATCATCTAGCCCAGCATCACCATAACCTATGTACTCTGGAGCTAATGGCAATAGAATTTTTTTATGGCTGCCATCGGGTTGTTTACCTGCTAAGAGGTTAAACAGATAGAAAAAACCACTTTGGCTGCCATTGGTTAGCGAGATATTCTTTTCGCTGATATCCCAGCCATAAGTGTCTTTAAGTAAAGTGGCTAAAGCACTAATAAACGCATCTTTACCCTGGGGCGAGTCATAATTGGCCATCGCCTTAACTAACTCACCATTTTTCAGCAATTGTTGGCTGGCCTCGGAAAAATAATCCAGCATGGCTGGAATTGGGGCAGGGTTACCACCACCTAACATGATGGCGCCAGGGGTTTGTAGGCCATCATTTAGATCGTCCATTAATTGGGTTATTCCCGAATAACGGTTAAATTTTTCTCCAAAGCTAGAAAACTGCATGGTAACTACTTGTCCTTTTTGACTCGGTGTTGCTTGATTTGCTCGGTAATATTTTTGGCAATCTTATTGGGTATAGGGAAGCTTAAATGGTATTGGGCGATCTTCCAACCTTTTGTTGTTTTAATTATGGTTCCTGTGCCACGGCTGAGGCCATAGGTATCGTTCTCAAGTAATTCATCAAAGGTGATGGTGTCATTAAAGCGATTAAGAGTTCGGTCTAACACGCGATATTTCCAACCTTGAGTCTTTCGTGAGAAAACTTCAAACTCCTGTTTAGTCCAATGTTCTGTCGCATCAGTACCTAAAAATATGCCGTCTTTATCGAACAAATTAAAATAGCTGTTCCATTGGGCATTGGCAGCACTGATGTGGAGCTGGTCTAGAATTTGCTCAGGAGTATCAGCTTGAGTCAATGTACTATACAATAACATCAGCAAAAAGATTGCTTTATTCGTTAACAGTTTCATAGTCTTAATCCTTGATAATTATAGTTTTTATTTTTACTTATTATGTGAACATGATGGCTAACTTGTAAAGTATAAAAACGATTTATGAGCCGCTATTAGAACTTATTGAAGATGAAGCTAAGTTGAACAATAAATATTTAAAAGAGTTAAAAATGTCACAACTAGGTCCAGTTCATGCCCCTATTTGCTTTTATTTACCTAGCAAACCGATTGGCCATTATGAGGGATTATCACAGCCTTTATTGTCTGAGCAATTAATTCAAAATGGTGGTAATCACTGGCGTAAAATTTTAACCATAGCGGCTAAGTTGTGTGCTCCCAATGAAAACTGGAAAGATTACAGAGATAACTTTTTGTTCACGAGCAATGAGCAAATGCGATTTGCTTCAGAAAAGTTAACTAATGCTGCAAGTTTGCACTTCGTTTGTGGGCAACAGAGTTATCAAAAATTAAATATAAGGCAAACCCCTAACAAGACTTCAAGCCCGAAAGTACACTATTTAGCGAATGTGATCGTGTTGCCTTATCTAGATTACCGACAGTTCCCAAATAAAGATATTGAAATCGCTAGAAAAATGATACAAAACTTCAACATTTAGCTTTTTTTTAGAATAATCTAGCAACCTTTAGTGTGTTTTTTGAACAGTTGGTGTGGTTTGTAGTGTTATGTGCTAATTGTGACTGGTATCTCAAATTTTACTCATGTACGATTGCTGCGACTTGGGCTGTATCGCTACGACTATAGGTCGTCCGTTAATTTTTTACCCAGTAATGAATTAGTAGATCACGTTAATCAACAGGTTGATGACAGCGTGGATCTCTCACTCGCAAGATGCGGGGCTCTCATCTACTGCAGCCTTCCAAATTAAGAGATCAAACAAGGTAAATTAAATGTCTAACACGACACCTTCAGCTTTCGAGCGCCTTTTTAAACTGTCTGAACATGGTTCGTCAATTCGTCAAGAAGTGATGGCAGGTATCACTACCTTCCTAACCATGGCCTACATTATTTTTGTTAACCCAGCGATGCTGGCCGACGCCGGTATGGATCAAGGTGCAGTATTTGTTGCGACCTGTCTTGCTGCAGCAATTGGCTGTTTTATTATGGGTTTTGTTGCGAATTACCCAATTGCGATGGCACCAGGCATGGGTCTAAATGCCTTCTTTGCTTATGTGGTTGTTGGCAGCATGGGCTATGATTGGCAAACAGCATTGGCTGCGGTATTCCTATCGGGTATCGCTTTTATGATTTTATCGCTGGTTAAAATTCGTGAGTGGATTGTTAACTCGATTCCGATGTCACTACGCCTAGGTATTGGCGCAGGTATTGGTTTATTCCTAGCGGTTATCGGTCTTAAAAATTCGGGCCTTTTGGTTTCTAACCCGGCAACTATTGTTGGCATGGGCGATCTAACTTCATGGCCAGTGGTGATGGCGGCTTTAGGGTTCTTCCTAATTATAGGCTTGGTTAACCGTGGTATTAAAGGCGCGGTAATTATTTCAATTCTAGCGGTAACTGCAATTTCAGTGATTGCGGGTCAGCAAAACTATGGCGGTATGGTTTCTATGCCACCATCAATTGCACCGACCTTTATGCAATTGGATTTTGCTGCAGCGCTAGAAGTAAGTATGATCAGTGTGGTGTTTGCTTTCTTATTTGTGGATCTATTTGACACCTCTGGCACCCTAGTTGCGGTTGCACAACGTGGTAACCTGCTTGATAAAGACGGTAAACTGCCTCGCATCAAAAAAGCGCTTATGGCTGACTCTACAGCAACAGTTGCTGGGTCTATGCTAGGTACATCTACTACCACTTCATACATTGAAAGTGGTGCTGGTGTTGCCGAGGGTGGTCGTACTGGTCTAACTGCGGTAACGGTTGGTGTGTTGTTTTTAGTCGCTTTATTCTTTGCTCCACTGGCCGGTACTATTCCAGCCTATGCAACAGCAGGTGCACTCTTCTACGTTGCTATTTTAATGATGAGCAGCCTAAAAGATGTAGATTGGAAAGATATAACTGAAGCGGCACCAGTTGGTGTAGTTTGTTTATTAACTCCCTTTACTTTCTCTATCGCTAGCGGTATTGGCCTTGGCTTTATTGCTTACGCTATGATTAAACTACTAAGCGGTAAAACTAAAGATCTAAATTTAGGTGTCGTTGTCATTGCGCTGGCATTTGCTGCTAAATTTATCTGGGGCTAATCGCTAGCGAAATACGGAATACAGAATACCTACTACCGTGTACGGAAGATCTGTAATCTACAATCTGTGCTCTGTTTTCTAATTTAAGGGTTGCTTCATAGCAGCCCTTTTTATTATCGTTCGATTTTCGACCTTAAACTTCCGACCTTCCTTCATTTCAGTTACACTGCAGTAAAACCATTTCAGAGAATTATAATGCAGGGACATCTGTCTAAAATGCGCGCTCAGCTGGCTGAGCAGGTGCAATATCAATTGCCTGTGGGCGATCAAGTTATCGACTTAAATCCATATATTGGCAAACAAATTACCCTAACCCATACGGGCAATATTAACTGCTGTAACTGTGGTAAAAAGACCAAGAAAAGTTATTCCCAAGGTTTCTGTTATCCTTGTATGCAGAAGCTCGCCCAGTGCGACATGTGCATTATGAAGCCTGAAACTTGTCATTATGATAAAGGCACCTGTCGAGAGCCGCAGTGGGGTGAAAGTCACTGTATGGTGCCCCATTATGTCTATCTTTCTAATACCTCTGGTTTGAAAGTGGGCATTACCCGCGCGACCCAAATTCCAACCCGCTGGATTGACCAAGGGGCGACCCAAGGTTTGACCATAATTAAAGTTAAAAGCCGGCTAATTTCAGGCTTGGTAGAAGTCGCCCTAGGGGAATACATTAATGACAAAACCAATTGGCGTGCCATGTTAAAGGGTAATAACCAAGACATGGATCTCAAAGCCATCGCTGCTGAATTATTACCTAAGATTGAGCAGACGCTCAGCCACCTTAAGCTGACCCATGGGGAAGATGCTTACGAGGTGCTAGACAGTGACATTCAAACCATTGACTACCCGGTACTGCAGTGGCCGACTAAGATTGCTTCGCACAACTTTGATAAGAACCCTGAAGTCACAGGGACGTTGCTAGGCATTAAAGGTCAATACCTTATCTTTGATACTGGGGTGATTAATATTCGTAAGTTTGGTTCGTATGAGATTACTGTTTCTGAGCCAGAGGCGAGCTTGATTTAACGACTAAAAAGGAGGCGAAGCCTCCTTTTTTATTACTGAGTAGATTGCTGATTAGCTTTGCTGACAAACCAGAGTACAGGAAAGCCAATTATGGCCGCGCCACTAAAGAACCAAATGTAACCGTAAGCATCGACAAACTCCCCCGAGAAACCGGCGACAAATTTAGGAAACAGCAACATGATAGACGACAAGATGGCGTACTGACTGGCACTGTAGCCCTCAGAGGTTAAGCTAGATAAATAGGCAATAAAAGCAGCGGTGGCGACCCCTGCCGAAAAGTTATCAACACTGATGATCAGTGCTAATAACTGCATTTGATAGCCAACATGGGCCTGCAGCGCAAATAATAGATTAGTAATGGCAACTAATAATGCCCCTAAATATAAAATCTTGTGAGTGCCATACCTTAATACTAATACTCCGCCAGCAGCACCACCGACTAGGGTCATGATTACCCCAAAGACTTTAGATAAGGTAGCAATTTCCTGCTTGCTAAAGCCCATGTCAACGTAAAATACATTGGCCATAATGCCCATCACAATGTCAGAAATACGGTAAGTACAAATCAGCAATAGGATCCATAGCGCCTGCTTACCAAAGCGTTGCCAAAATAATTGGAAGGGCTCGACAAATATGCGCACTAGCCATGGTAAATCAGAACGGCTAACTACATTTTTATGTTTCGGCTCACTAACAAACAGCGTTGTTATAATGCCAATCAACATTAATGCGGCCATACCAATATAGCTTTGTTGCCAAGCAATTAAGTTATAGTCATCATTGTCAGGGCTAACCCAGGCAGCAAAGGTCAGGGCACCAGCGGTGGCTATGATCATCGCGGTACGATAACCCGCTTGGTAGGCGGCTGCCATGGCACCTTGTAATTTGTTCTCAGCGGATTCGATTCTAAAACCGTCAATGACAATATCTTGGGTGGCCGAAGCAAACGCTAACAACAATGCTGCCAATGCCATTGTCTGCAATTGCAATTGGGGATCTTGCTGGCTCATAATTAAAATGGCGATAATAACCACAAGTTGCGCAAGCAACATCCAGCTTCGCCTTTGCCCTAATAAACGATTTAGGATAGGCAGTTTAATGCGGTCAACTAAGGGAGCCCATAGAAATTTAAAGCCATAAATGGCAGCAATCCAACTGAAATAGCCAATCTCACTACGACTGACTCCTGCCTCTCTTAACCAAAAAGATAGGGTGGAAAATACCAGCATTAGTGGCAAACCAGCGGCAAAGCCTAACAGTAATAAACTGATGACTTTTCTATGTCCGTATACTTTAAATCCCGATAAAGCACTCATATTTTTAATAATGTCGCTTTAATTAAGGTTACTGGTTGCATCGGTACATCGTCCCATTTGGTGCGGCTATCGATACCTGTTGCTACTTGCGACATTTTTAATAATACTTCTTGGCCTTCCACTACCTCACCAAATACGGCATAGCCCCAGCGTTTTGGGCTAGGGTCTAACCCCTGATTGTCAGCGACATTGAAATAAAATTGGCGGGTCGCACTGTGGGGATCGTTGTCCCTTGCCATCGCAATAGTATAGGCTTTATTGCTTAAGCCATTACCTGATTCGTTGGCAATAGTGCCTTTAATTGGGCGTTCTTGGAAGTTGACATCCATGCCACCACCTTGCACTACAAATCCTGCAATGATTCTGTGGAACATGGTGTTATCGTATTGTCCGGTTACCACATAGTTTAAAAAATTAGCGACTGTAAGGGGAGCTTTAGGGCGATCTAGTTCGACAACTATGACCCCAAAATTGGTGACCAATTCGACTTGCGGGAACGGGCTATCATTAAGGTAATCAAAATCATCCTCAGCATAAGCGATAAAACTAAGCAAAAATGATATGAAAATAGCACAGCATTTTTTCATTATTTGGCACCAATAAACTGCATTAACTGTTGATCATTGACGATATCATTGGCAATTTTATTGAGTAGCTGGGATTGCTCCAGCTCCATATTAGCGACAGACATGCTAAAAGGTCCTCTTTTCTTGGCGTCACCTTTGAATATTTTGGTCAGCGTTTTATTTTCCTTTCTGACTGTGATTTTAAGTTCAATGATGGTGTTGGCTTGGTAGTCTACAGTTCCTTGCTCGACTTTAGTGCGCCAGTTGCTAATTTCGACTTTTGCCCTTGCTTTTGAGGTTGGGCTAAAACTGATCCCTTTAGCTTTTAGGCTGCGGCTTATTAAGCTGCGGATGACTTCTACAGGAGCAACATTGGCTTCAATTAATTGCGGAGCAGAATTGCTTCTATGTACTTGTATCAGATGTTGTTGATAACGAGTATCTTCAAAACCGATTTGAAGATCGGCGTAAGCCTTTTGATTGATCACTGGCGTTTCTGGATATAACGCCAGCTTGGTTGGCTTATGTGAACATGCAGATAAGCCAGTCAAAAATACCATTCCCAAAAGTAATCGCTTATTCATTATTAGTCCTAACTATTCTTTATTTTTGCTTAGCATATCAAATAAAGGCTGAGGACGAAATTGCTTAGGCGAGTCCTTTTAAAACAACAAACTTGCCATTAGCTGCTATGGTTTCACAATTACCGAATACTCTTTGTATTTTGATGTGGTAGCTGAGATGACGATTGCCAACTAAGATAAGGCTTCCATGCTTCTGTAGTACTCTTTTAGCATCATTGATCATTTGCCAAGCAATGTGATCTGTAATGGTATCGCCTTGGTGAAAAGGTGGGTTGCACAAAATTAAATCACAACTATTGGCTTCAACATTTGCTAGACAGTCATTCCAATGAAAATGACCGTTCTTGTTTCCATGATTTTGTTGCCAATTATATTTGGCACTGGCGATTGCTGCTGCGGATTCATCAAAAAAGTGTATTTGCGCTTGTGGGTAAAGTTGACCAGCACGAAGACCTAAAATACCATTGCCACAACCTAGGTCACAAACGTTCTTAAATTGTCCGGATGGGAAGTTATCTAAGATAATTCGGGCACCAATATCTAATTGGTTGCCCGCAAAAACATTGGGGTAATTACTAATAGATAATTTGAATTCCGGTACGCTCCAGCGCCTTAATGGCAGGCTTTTTCTAACTTCACCATCAAAGCGACATTCTATTATTCGGGTGTTTTTCCATGCCAAAGTTGGTATCGCATCGCCGATATTGGTTTTAACTCTATCGACTAAGTTACGATTAATAAGTTTGGCTTTGCCAGCGATCAACACTTTAGTGCCATGCGATAAACATTGACTCAATTTTCGTAATTGTGAGTCAAGTTGATTTAAATTTTTTGGCAATTTCAACAGGACTAAATCAATATCAGTAGGCCAATCCTGGTCAATGTCGAACCAAGTTAATTGGTGTTTGAGTTGATTCAAGTCATGGTTGCGGAGGCTGGCAAGCTGGCTGATTTTAGAATCGCTATGTAGATAAATCTGCTGGCTTTTAAGGCCGCAAGCAATAGCACCAAAAGCATCATTAATGACCATTGGTCGTTTGGGAGAGCGTTCATTATCTGCCAACCATTTAAAGAGGTGTCGATCGGAAGCATCCCAAGCTTGCAATTTATCATTGCTTCTTAGTGGGTAACGTCGTAATTCAAGGGGGGTGCCTGCTAGTTCTACAGATGATTCCATTGTAATTAGTTGTTTTGTTGAGTTAAGTGAGGCTATTATCGCAGCTTATTAATCTGCTTACTAGCACAGAGCTTTTTTAGACTATCTGTTATTAGTATAGTTAACCCTGAGTAACTCTTTTGTCTGATTCAAAAATAAATATCGAGGTAGGTATGCAACAAATAATTACAACAAAATTACAGCAAGGATTATCGATTGCCCACCTTGAAGTAATAAACGAAAGTCATATGCATGCTAGTTCTGCCGATGGTAACAGTCATTTTAAAGTTATTGTTGTGAGTGATGATTTTGAGGGTAAGCGATTATTGGCACGCCATCGTATTATAAATGAACTCTTGAAAGATGAACTTAAGGGAACTTTACATGCATTAGCGATTCATACCTATACCAAAACACAGTGGCAAAATATGCAGGGTGCACCGTTATCTCCTCCCTGCGCTGGTAAAAATAAATGAGGTGTTAATGAATAAAGCCATAGTTAGCTCGCAGTGGTTAGCAGAGCATTTACAACATAACCCAAAGCTTGTGGTACTCGATGCGAGTATTAAATTTAAAATCCCTGGAGAAATGCCAAAGGACTTACAAGGTATGATTCCTGGGGCTTTGGCCTTTGATTTTGAAGAAAGCTTTTGCGACAGTGAGTCAGATTTACCCCATATGATGCCGTCGCAGCAAAAGTTTGCTGAATTAGCTACTGGGCTTGGACTGCATCAGGACGATACCATCGTTATTTATGATAATGCCGGAGTGTATGCGGCTGCACGGGCTTGGTGGATGTTTAAAGCCATGGGGCATAAACCAGTATATGTTCTGCAAGGCGGCTTACCAAGCTGGAAGGCTGCGGGCTATAAGGTGGTAGAGCAGCATGCAACCCCACAGCCAGCGTTGATCAAATACCAAACCACGTTGATCCCTAATCGATTTGTTGATGCCCAGCAAGTTGCCAATATTTCTAAATCAAAATCCGCAGTCATTATTGATGCAAGGGCGAGTGCCCGCTTTAATGGGCAGCAGGCTGAAACAAGAGTCGGCCTCCGTTCTGGTTGTATCCCTAACTCTTATAATATTCCTTATACCGAATTTCTTGAGTGTGGCAGCCTTAAAAATAAAGATCAGCTAAAGCCGATCATTGCGTCCATTTCACCAGATTTGCTGAGACCTCTGGTGTTTAGTTGTGGTTCAGGCTTAACCGCTTGTATATTAGCTTTAGGCGCTTACCAGTGTGATTATCGAAATCTCAGTGTCTATGACGGTTCATGGTGTGAGTGGGGCGCGAATGCTGAATTACCGATAGAAGTTAGGGAAATACCCTAAAGTCAATAGTCAAACGTGCACGCGAATTACCCCCCTTACGTACTCAGGATTCGGTATTTAGCATTGAAATGGGCCTAGCTTCTCGGTCTAAATTCCAACACATTAGCGTTGATGCAGTATCTTGCGCGACCATTGGGGCCATCGTTAAATACATGCCCTAGATGGATATTGGAGCTTTTAGACAGCACTTCAGTGCGGCGCATTCCTAAACTGTTATCCGCCTTGGTGTAAGTGGTGTCTTTAAGGGCTTTATAGAAGCTAAGCCAGCCTGAGTTGGAGTCATACCTGTGTTTGGTATCAAATAAGGGTACGCCACTTAGCTTATCTACAAATTGACCTGGGCCGGTGTTGTTAAACTGTTCATACTGTTGGCAGAACCGATTCTCAGTGCCCTTATTAAAGGCGATGTCATAGGCTTCTGATTTACCGAGTTGGAAATAGCCGAGGGCCTTATAAAATTCTTGCCTTTCTATATAACCTTGGTGGCCCCAAACTTCCTTGCCATGTTCTAAAAATAATATTGTCGGAGTCGCCCAAGTGGGGCTGCTAATGGTTAAGCCTTTGAGTTCATCGGACTGCCGGTAATGCAGCGGTAATTTACCTTGGTAATCATTTAACACTTTAGTTTTTAATGCTTCACAGTAGGGGCAATGGGGTGCATCAATAACTACAATATGTTTAGCCGTTAATAGCGCAGAATTGTCGATAACCTTTTTTGGTGTTCGGTCTTCATTAAATACCACCCCGGTGGAATGATCGGGGCAATAACCATTGGGATTTTTAGAAATGTAATCTTGATGGTATTCTTCGGCCTTATAAAAGCGTTTTAAAGGTTTGATAATCGTAGTAATTTTGCCGTATCCAGCTTGGGTTAACTTTTGCTGGTAAATTGCCGTAAGTTTGATCGCTAACTCGGTTTGTTGTGTGTTAGAGGTTAAAATCGTCGAGCGGTATTGGCTGCCAATATCATTACCTTGGCGCATGCCTTGGGTGGGATCATGGCTTTCATAAAAATGCTTTAGCAATTGTTCGGTGCTGATCTGATTGGGATCGTAACTGACTTTAACAACTTCGGCATAGTTATTAGGATCGTTACGGTATTGGTTTTTAATGATCTCTTTATAGCTGGGCTTAATTCCCCTACCGTCGGCGTAGCCCGATACCGCATCTATCACCCCTGGTAGCGCTTCATAGCCCTTTTCTGCTCCCCAAAAGCAGCCTGAACCCAAGACAATGGTTTGCAAATGATCGCTGTAATTATTTTTGGCAACGGAGGGGGGACTGATCAATAAGCCTAAAACGATTGCTGCTAAGAATTTTATCATCAAATTGACTCCTTGATGGCCTTTAATAGCGCTTTGCTAATAAGACAGGTAAAACCTTAAAAAATTCATTGCTGGAAAAATAGCCAGATTAATTTATAGTTATCTTAACTAATTCAATAACTAAGGCGAATACCTAAGAGCATGACAAACAGGCAAATTGGGCAAGGGACAGCCCCCATCGCTGTGCATACTGAAGTGGCGAATTACCGTATTAAGCAATGCCTTGGCCGCTTTAGTTGTGGTTTTTATTACTTAGCCACCAATGAATTAGATCAAAAAAACTACCTTATTTTTGAGTGGTGCCCGGAGTACGCCATAAGGCAAGATGATCAAAGCCTTAGGGTTAAACAACAGCAGCACTACCATTACCAACAGGGCATCGAGCGACTGTCCAAGCCACAAACTAGCAAGGGCTATCAAGCCCCTTTGGCGATATTGAATCATTTTAATACTGTCTATCAGGTTTATTGTTATTTTTCAGCCCAGCCCATAGAAAGGTCTGAGGCAGGGTTAAAACAGTTACTCGCTGGCATCAATCAAGTGCCGATACTGCATCAGGACTTATTAGATGGCTTCAGCTGTTACTCTGCAGAGCAGGGCTGGCAATTTATTGAACCTTGGTTACAAGTTGAAGATGACAGTTGCTCGTTAAAGCAACTGCTGTTAAGTCAGCTTGTTGAAGATAATGAGTCTATTAAGCAATGGCCACAGCTTGATGCTGGGGAGCAGTTACAAAGATTAACTGGATTTGATAATGAGCTCGCGGCGTTAATCATTCACAGTGATGATGATTTATTGTCCTTGTTTAAGCATTTTAAAATTAAATCCCCAACACCCAGCAACAGCTATTACAGGGCAATGATTGCTGGAATGTTTGCCCTATTATTAATGGTGGGGTATTGGTGGTTACAGCCAATACAATCGCCATGCATGTTAGATAACTCATGTCCGCCGCAAATTAATACTCTGGATGTCGCTGAGCAATTAGCCATCGCTAATGAGTATCATCAGCAATATTTGTTTTTATTGCAGCAGATGCAACAACTAAGGAAGCAGGTAGATGGTGTCAGTCTGCATCCCGAGGTAGAAGCCTTAATTAGTACATTAAACTTTGAAGGGCGATTAACGGAAGTGGCTAAGGTAGAGCAACAGGCCACGTTAAAGTTCCAGCAAGATGAGTATCAACAAGCCCTCAACCTATTTCATCAAGCCATTAGCCAGCTGCAGCAAATGTTTGCCGAGCTAAAATCCTTACCCCAATTAAGCGATCTAAAACAGCAAACCAGTCAGGCCCATAGCCAGCTAGATAAGATTAAGGTGCTGTATTTGCCCAAGGGATTACTTGACCTTCAAGCCTATAGCCAACAGGCTTGGCAGCAGTTAACAAATGATCCTGCGGTCTGGTTGAAGCAGTATCAATCTGGTTTGCAACAGTTTGTCGATGGCGTCAATTCAATTGCTCAAATCGTCAAAGCGAATGGCACCATCCGCAGCAGTTATGAGGCTGCTAAAGCCTTGCCTAAAGCTGCCACTAAAGACCTAATAAGTTTAGCTGAGGTCACCGCCTTAGAAGCCAAAATAAAGCAAAGCGTTTCCATTGCAGCGTTACAAGAGTTTGCTAAAAAGCTTGCGTCGCAGGCGGCGGACTACCAGCATTTAGTTGAATTAAATCAGCGTGCGAAGGTTATCGATAAACAACTAGCAGATTCACAGCAGCAGTTATTAACGGCCCTCAAACCCTTAAAAATACAGGAATTTAATCGAGATTATCAGTCGCAATTAAAAGCACTGTGGAGACAAGGTGAACTCGAAGCTTATATCAAGCTTGGGCAGCAGCATAAGGATGCCAATAACCGTTTAACCGCGCTTGCTAAAAGGCACTGGGGCTATCAGCGGGATGTGAATTCAAAACTGGCCGCGCTAAAAATGTGGCAGCAAAAGGGCAAGTTAAGCGCTGCGGATTATCAGTATTACCGAGGCGCTAGCACCAATGTATTTGCTAAAAAGGCAGAGGATCTCAGCATCCTCACTGGTAAACTAAAAGTCATGCTGACAACGGTTACCGATAAATTACTCTCTTTAGATAATCAGTACCAAGCCCACCAATTGGCTTATCAAGATTGGTTGCTTAATGTCGAAACCACAGAGTTAGAATTAGAGTCCCTGAACCAAGAAATTGACGATGTCAAAGAGGATTTAAGGGGGCTTGGCAGCAGTGACTCTGAGCGTTGCCAGCAGGGCTTTTGGTCCATGCTTGGGGATTCTCTAGAGGTGGCCGCTTGTGACAGTCAATGTACCAGAACCGTTTATGTTTCCGGTTTTCCCTACCAGCAAGTGGATCAATATTGTAAAAACGCTTGTGTAGCCAAGGCCGAAGCTAAACAAGCTCAGGCCGAGCGCGAGCGACAAGCATGTATTGATAAGGCTTCAGATAATTTAACTAAAAAGTGGCAGCTAGAGGAACGCTTAGAGGTTCTACAAGAAGATAAACAGCGCAGCAAAAGGCGTTTACAATCATTAAAGCAAAACGAGCCCAGTTGGTGATATGGACATTAATAAAAAAGAAAAGCAGATTCAGCTATTGGGGGTGTTGATATGCCTTGGTGCAGTTGTAATCATGGTGATGTTGATAGGCAATCAGGAGTTAAGTCTAGTCAGTAAAAGTGGTTGGCTAGCCATCGTATTTGATGTCCATAGTCTGAATTATCCTTTAACCATTCAAAACTTTATGTGGTGTATTTTTGCCATTGCCTGTGGTCAAATTGTGGCGAGGGCTTGGCGGGCACAGCAAGAACGGCAAGCATGCGAGATATCCATTTTAAGCGCCAATAACCAGCAACTTTATGGCAGCGAGCATATTAAGCAGCTGCGCCAGCAACTTGAACAGAGTCACTTAGCTAAAGAATTAATGCTTTATCGGCTACTGGATGGCCTGATCCTGCAATTACAAATTAACCAGCAAGCCAATAATGCCAACCAAATACTCAATAGTAATATTGAGTTGATGCAGCATGAGCTAGACTTAAAATACAACCTATTAAAATATTGGTTGTGGCTACTGCCCACATTAGGTTTTATCGGCACAGTTATCGGGGTGGCCAATGCCTTGGCTCAGGGGGCGAAAATGCCAGTGGTATCGGATTCAAGTGCAATGCAAATGTGGCTCGCCAATATTACTGATGAGTTGAGTTTGGCGTTTAATACGACCTTGTTGGCGCTGGTATTGGCAGCAATAATGATGTTATTGCTGCATATTGTTCAAGGCATAGAAGAAAAAGCGTTGAATCGGGCAGGCTCCTACTGCTTAAACCGACTCATCAATAAGCTACTGCTTAAGCAAGAGCTATCATGAAACGGCGCAATAATCAGCTAGAAGTGTTTTCGGTGGCGGCCATCGATCTGTTTGCCTCGGCCATGGGCGCCTTTATGTTGTTGATGCTGATATCGATTCCCTATTTTGGCAATCTGTCATCGAACCCTATTGAGCAGTGCCCAGTACAACAGGCCTGTCCGGTTTGTCCTCCAGTCCCAGCTTGTCCCGAATTGCCACAACCGAGCCCGCCAACTCAAGCGGACTTAGCTAAAATTGCTGCTTTGGATTTGGTATTAGTGTTGGATATCACTGGCTCCATGGGAGATGAAATCGACTCGTTAAAAAGTGAGATCATTGCAATTTCAAAATTGCTGGTGGAATTGGCTGAAACGCCGGCCATAGGTTTAGTGGTGTTTGGCGATGATGGTTTTTCAAGGCCAATTCAAAGCTTTAGCATTCTTCCAGTCAGTCAGTTACCACAATTGTTAGCAAACTTTAGAAGCATAGAAATTAATATGGGCATGGGCTCAGGGGATAATAAGTTTGAGGGGGAGTCCGTCTATAAAGGCTTTGTCGCCGCCACTAATCTTAATTGGCGCACTGACGCTAAACAGAAGATGATAGTGCTTATAACGGATGATGTCCCCCATGCTTTGCAGCAGCAATCCTTTGCTAAAGCGGTGGCTCAATTTAGTGTCCAAGATCAGCAAAACGTTGCGGTGTTAACCCCTGATGAAAAAGCGTTACAACAATACTACAGGCAGATCACCCAAGGGGGAAAAGGACTATTACTTACCGACTCAGATCAAATACCCCTGAGTTCACAGGTGATTTTAGCTTTGCTAAAAGGGCAATGATTTAAGCAAAAAAAAACCTCAGCTTTTGCTGAGGTTTTAATAATGGTGCCGTCTACCGGAATCGAACTGGTGACCTACTGATTACAAGTCAGTTGCTCTACCT
>NZ_WINH01000020.1 GCF_010993985.1 Paraferrimonas sp. SM1919
GAACACTAAAGTACATTGAGAAAATCGTTTTGTTGATTTTCAAATGCCTGTGAGTGCCCACACAGATTACTTGATTATATTGTTAAAGAACGTTTGACCGTGTCGGTCAGGGCTGTGCATTTTACAGCATCGAAACCCTTCGTCAAGTGCTTTTTAAAATGTTTTTTCAAACGTTTTAAACAAGCTTTTATTTGACTCTGAGATAAACCTTATTTGGCTTGGTTATTGGTGTTTAGCACCGCTCCCCGTCTCAGTGGTTGCGCATTATAGAGAGGTTTAGGATTAGCGCAAGGACTTTTTGTCAAATAAACTTAAATCACCAATTAAACGTGATTGATCGCACGTTTAATTAGCATTTTGACTGTTTTATAGCCCTTTAGCGGCCAAGCTCTTTATTTAATAAGTTTTCTATTTCGTCTGTTGTCGGCATTTGCTCTCGCCATAACTCAAAACTATAGGCCGCTTGGTTAATCAGCATGCCCAAGCCATCAATGGTTTGCATACCATGAGTTTTAGCCCAAGCATTAAATGGCGTGGCTTCTTTGGAGTACATCATGTCATAACACACCGTTTTTGCATTAAAGCTTGCTTCAGGTAACTCTATTGCTTGGCCACTCAAACTGGCTGCGGTCGAGTTGATTACCACATCATAGGCTGTATCTAACTCATCAATCGTTTTCACATCAATAGAAAATAGCGCTTTAAACTGATCAGCCAATGCCATTGCTTTCTCTTGGGTTCGATTCACAATCGTAATGCTGGCCGGTTTTTGGTTGATCAGTGGTAACAACACCCCTTTGGCTGCACCACCAGCACCCAGTAGCAGAATATGTTTACCTGCTAATTGAACCTTGGATTTGGTTAGATCGCTAACTAAGCCTAAGCCGTCGGTATTATGGCCATATAAACTACCATCGGCTTTAACCATAATAGTATTAACCGCACCTGCTTGTTGTGCTTCAGGACTAAGGTCATCACACAGTAAAAAGGCTTGCTCTTTGAAAGGTACGGTAATATTGGCACCTTGTCCGCCTGCTTCAATAAATTCACTTAGGCTCTGCTCAAAACCATCGATTGGTGCTAGGATCGCTTCATATTGCATAGCTTGATTAGTTTGCTTAGCAAATTGTGTATGGATTACTGGAGATTTGCTTTGTTTAATCGGGTTGCCAAATACTGCGTACTTATCCATTGGAGTTCCTAGTTTTATGCTGAGTAAATTTACTGGCTTATTTAAGAAAAACAAAGTTACCCTAAGTTCAGATCAACACCAAGATAAAGATAGCCTTTATTACCTAATTGGCGGCGATATAGTAGTGAAAGCTTTATGTAAGCAATTTTATGTGCAAATGCGAAGCAATGCAGAAGCTAAGCATTTATTGGATATCCACCCACAACCAATGGATAGAGCAGAAGAACGCCTTTATATGTTTTTATCTGGTTGGCTTGGCGGTCCTCAGCTTTATACTGATAAGTTTGGTCACCCAATGTTACGCATGCGCCATATGCACTTTAATGTCGATGCCGCTTCAGTAGAACAATGGCTGATGTGTATGTCTCGTGCGCTAGATATGGAAGTCGAACAGATAAGTCATCGACGCATAATAATGAAAAAGCTCACACCATTAGCTCAGCATATGCAAAATTGCTAATGGTTCATTTATCAATATAAACAACACACCTAAATAAACGTGCTTTTTTCCATTGCTAAAACCTATGATTAAGTCAGGCTAACTTAATCAAACTTTATATTTGCTAGGGTCTATTGCCCGTCGCACCTTCTTAAGGAGCACATGTTCGGGCAACAGCTCTCTTCCCTCAGCAAATGTCCTTTCCCTGTTCACGGCATTCCTTGCCATGCTTTGTGCACAAAAGGTGAAGCATGTGGTTGGCTTCATGTGTCACCCTTTGCATTAACTAAGTTCAGCATAGCGAGTTTGTTGCAGATAAAACTTGATCTAAAACAAAGCATTGGTTCGATCTAGCGCACAACTCACTATGGCTTGGTTTATATCAAGTTCCGCTGAAATTGAATCATACCACCTTGATATTCCTGCCTTTGCCATACTGAAGCTACAAAAAAAGCGCTCAATTGAGCGCTCTGTTAAAATAAGTCGTTAGTTATTTAACCCTAACCAGTCCTGAGGTTTCAGATATCTGTCATAGAGTTTGTATTCCACCGAGTCTTGTTCTGGAGTGTAGTTATACTGCCAGCGCACTAAAGGTGGCATCGACATTAAAATAGATTCGGTACGACCACCGGTTTGTAAGCCAAATAGCGTACCGCGGTCGAACACTAGGTTAAATTCAACATAACGACCACGGCGGTATAGCTGGAACTGACGCTGATGATCATTAGTTGGTGTGCTTTTACGCTTTTCAACAATAGGTAAATAAGCAGGCACAAACCCATTACCAACGGCGCGCATAAATTCAAAACTCTTGTCGAAGCCCCATTCATTTAGATCATCAAAGAATAGACCACCGACACCACGGGTTTCATCACGGTGTTTTAGATAAAAATATTCATCACACCACTTTTTATATTTAGGGTAAACCTCTTCACCAAAGGGCATGCATAAATCATAGGCGGTTTGGTGCCAATATTTCACATCTTCTTCAACAGGGTAGTATGGCGTTAAATCAAAACCGCCTCCAAACCACCAAACTGGGTCTTCACCGTCTTTTTCAGCAATAAAAAAACGTACGTTAGCGTGAGAGGTTGGAACATTAGGGTTTTTAGGGTGAATCACTAAAGACACTCCCATCGCTTCAAAGCTGCGACCGGCGAGTTCAGGACGATGCGCCGTAGCTGAAGCAGGCATTTCCTCCCCCATTACATGGGAAAAGTTTACCCCAGCTGACTCGAACACATCACCCTGGCTCAAGACTCTTGATTGGCCACCACCGCCCTCTTCTCGCTGCCAAGAATCAAACTTAAAACGTGCTGTTGTTTCTTGTGATTCTAATGCCTGACAAATCTGATTTTGCAGTTCCAGTAAATAGGACTTTACTTGGGTAACACTTGGGCGTTGGCTCATTATTGTTATTTTCCGATATCTTAATTTGGGTGAACTATGCTGATCGATTGGAGGAATTATCCTTAAAATGCCGTGAAAGGCAACCTAGATCACCCCAATGTATTAGCGATACTGCTGTCCGGTTATAGCATCAAATATGGGGCTCGCTGATTTTGCTCCTTGAATATCACCCTCAACTACTGCAGAAACTTTATCACCAAAAACCTTTTTTACCTCTGTGGCATTGATACATGGTTGCTCTCCTGCCAAGTTTGCACTAGTTGATACAATAGGTTTGCCTAAAAAGTGGCATAGTTGACGTAAGTACTCAAATCCTGGCACCCTTGCGGCAATGGTATTGAATTCTCCGCTTAGCATTGGCTGCACTCTATCTGACTTGGGTAAAACCCAAGTATGCTGACCTGGCCACTTGCTTAGCACCAGTGCTTTTTTATCCGCGAGTGCTAGCTCATCGATGTAGGGAAGCAATTGCTCATAGCTGGCGGCAATGACTAATACACCTTTAGCAGGATCTCTTTGTTTCAACTCTATCAGCTTTTGTAATGCTTGGAGGTTATCCGGATCGCAGCCCAAGCCATACATTGCCTCTGTTGGATAAGCAATGATTCCACCACGATTAAATTGATTTAAAAGTTCTTGACTAAACATGATTACTTTCCTTGGTAACTTGTAACTTGCAAGTCTAGCAATTAAGGTTGGATAGCTTAATTACTTTAGTTTTTTTTATGATGTTAGAGCTAACATTCAGACTTAATGTAAAGCTCTATATAATATGCGCAAAATTTGGCGATAGCGAACTATCTCTAATAAACAACTATATAAGGCATATTCAATGAAAGTTGGAATTATTATGGGCTCAAAATCTGATTGGCCCACCATGGTGCATGCAGCAGACATGCTTGACTCTCTTGGTGTTGCTTACGAAACAAAGGTGGTTTCAGCCCATAGAACCCCACATTTATTAGCGCAATACGCTGAATCTGCCCGTGACCGTGGAATTAAAGTGATCATTGCTGGTGCCGGCGGTGCCGCCCATCTTCCAGGCATGACCGCTGCGTACACGCCTTTGCCAGTTCTTGGTGTGCCTGTGCAATCTAAGGCGCTTAGCGGACAGGACTCATTATTATCAATAGTACAAATGCCTAAAGGTATTGCTGTAGGAACCTTAGCCATTGGTACCGCAGGGGCCGCTAACGCAGGTCTATTAGCCGCTCAAATTCTAGCGACCACTGACGATAAGATTGCGACAGCTATTGATGCTTTTAGAGACGAGCAAACCAATAGCATTTTAAGTCATCCAAATCCTGCGGAGTAATAACATGACGCACAACATCCTAGTATTAGGTGCGGGTCAACTTGCCAGAATGATGGCTTTAGAAGCTTTACCATTAAATCTTAATGTCAGAGCTTTCGATGTTCGTAGCAACCAAGTGGTTAACCCCTTAGCCACCGGCCAAACATTTGGTGATCTTCACGCTGGGATTGAATTTGCGGATGTTATTACTGCCGAGTTTGAGCATATTAGCGACGATGTCCTTAAGGTTTGCCAGGCGTCTGGCAAGCTCAAACCCACTAGCACCGCCATCAAAACCGGTGGTGACAGACGCATAGAAAAGGCCGCGCTTGAGCAGTGTGGTGTTGCCAATGCTAAGCATCATATTGTTCAAACCCAACAGGACTTTGAAGATGCTATTGCTAAGTTATCGCTGCCGATTATCTTTAAAAGCGCCCTCGATGGATACGATGGTAAGGGCCAATGGCGCTTAAAGTCTATGGATAATGCCCAAGCTATCTGGGCAGAGATGGCTGAGTTCATTGCCACTGGCAACGATCGTAATCAAGGCATTGTCGCCGAACAAATGGTGCCTTTTGACCGTGAAGTGTCTTTAATCGGTGTCAGAACGGCTAAAGGTGAAACCTTAATTTATCCCTTAACCGAGAATCACCACAGTAATGGTATTTTAAGTTTATCCATTGCCCAGCAGCCACAACCCAAGCTGGCCGCTCAAGCTAAAGACATTTTTGATAAGCTGGCCGACACCCTTGAATATGTGGGTGTGCTCGCGGTTGAGTTATTCCAAGTTGGTGACCACCTACTCGTGAACGAGATTGCTCCAAGGGTCCATAATTCAGGCCATTGGACCCAACAAGGTGCCGATACCAGCCAGTTTAATAATCATATTCGTGCCGTGGCTGGTTTAGCTTTAGGGGATACCAACCTAACTCGCCCAACTGCCATGATCAACATTATTGGTACCGATGATGTTGACCCAGCTATCTTACAAATTGCTGGGGTACATATTCATTGGTATGGTAAAGAAGCACGCCCAGGCAGAAAAATGGGGCATATCAATGTTTGTAGTGACCGATTTGAGACGCTACCAGCGAAACTCAAACAAGTTGCTAGCATGCTTAGTGACAGTGATTTTGCCGACGTTAAAGCGCTAATTAGCGCACTTTAATTTCCCTGTTGCCACTATCATTGCGGTGAATGTACTTCACCGCATTTTTTATTGGCGCAGATAACCTTAGTGCCCCTTGCGGTTTTCTTTTCTATGGCTACCGGCCATTTACAGGCTGGGCAATCTAAAGCAATAGGTTTGTCATTTAGAACATACTTACACTTAGGATAAGCATCACAAGAATAAAAGATTTTACCATAACGGCTGGTGCGACTGGTCAACTTGCCTTTTTTACACTGTGGACAATCAATTCCAGCGACTTGTTCTTTTGGTTGATTAGGATTTTCATGATAGTCGCAGTCTGGGAATTTGCTACAGCCAATAAACATGCCATATCTGCCTGTCTTCACCTGCAATACACTTTGACACTTAGGGCAACTGGAACCATCAATGGTTTGCGCTGCCATTTCGGATACTTGAGTCAGTGCTTTTGCGTACTCACAACTTGGATAGTTATCACAACCCAGAAATGGACCGCGTTTTGATGAACGGATAGATAAACTGCCACCACACTCAGGACAAACTTCCTGTTGCAAGCTGTGTTTATTAAAAATTGAGGTATCAATTTTGCTCATGTAAAGCTGTCCAAAAGTATAATTTAAAGCTTATTTTACCTTTAGATAGCTTATTGTACGAGCTTTACTCTCAGAAAAGCGAATAATACAGTATTATTTATTGCAGTCGGTCTAATTCTGGCTGCTCGAACAATAGGTCTTCCATATGCGCATAGGCAACCTCATTGTCAGGTGCATTAAACAACACCATTAGAACCACCCACTTAAGATCTTCAATATCAAGCCGCGTTTCTTCTAGCGCCATGACTCTTTCGATGACCATTTCTCTAGTTTCGAAATTTAAAATCCCAGCCTGCTCTAAAAAAAGCAATAAACCACGGCAATCGGCATCTAAATGACGCATTTCATCATCGGTATAAATGCGCATAGAATGATTGTGGGCTCTGGTTACTGAAGTGGCTTCTTTACCCTCTTGTAGTTCGGCCAATTTTTCTAACCAAGACAAAGCTTTGATAATATCAACTTGATGAAAACCAGCGCGATGTAGCTCTTCAGTAAGTTCGTCATGATCCAGTGTTAACTCAAACTCACTGTGTACCATGTTTTCAAATAAATACATCAGGATATCAAACATATTTTAGCCCCTCCTAATGCGAACATAGCCGCCTGCTGTGGTTGCCACCCAACCCTCTAATTCTAGAGTCATTAGTTGGCCGATGACCTCTTCAAATGACGCTCCAGTTGATGAAACAATCTCGTCAATTGTAGTGACTTCATAACCTACATTACTCAACACTTTAGCAAATGGCAACTCATGTTTTTTAACATCTGTTACCTTTTGGTTAAGCAGCTCTTGGTCGAGATTGAGTTCTTCAAGTATTTGACTAGCATCTGTGACTAAAACGGCTCCCTGACGAATCAAATAATGACAGCCCTCGACATACTTATTATGAATAGAGCCTGGAATTGCCATAACTTGTCGGCCTTGTTCATTGGCAAGCCGGGCAGTGATTAAGGTTCCACTTTTTGTTTGAGCTTCAACCACCACAACCCCACAACTTAACCCACTGATGATTCGGTTCCTCTTAGGAAAGTTATACGCATTTGGTGGACAATTAGGCCACTGCTCACTAATTAGACAGCCTCCTGATGAAATAATTTCATTCGCCAGATTAATATTCCCCTTAGGGTAGATATGCTCTAAACCAGAACCTAAAACGGCCACAGTTACTCCTTTAGCATTAATTGCTCCTTGATGAGCACAAGCGTCAATACCCGCCGCTAACCCACTAACGATTACCACCCCGCTGCTGGCCAACTGCCTAGTAAGATCTATGGTATGTTGCTTAGCCGAGGTGGTTCCTTGTCTTGCACCAACAAAAGCGACATGAGGAAATTGCTGATCGGGTAATTTTCCCTTTATAAACAGTACAGGCGGCGGATCGGCAATATTTTTTAGTGCCTTAGGATATCGATTATCTTCAATATCAATTATATGATTAACTTCTGCAGCTTGCTCCCATTGCAAAGCTTGTTCAATCATTATTTGATGCTGTTCACTTAGGCCTGCTGCCCGTCCACTTGCCACCTTGTTTTGATAAAATTGATAGATTTGTTCTAGTTTTGCCTGCTGCAGTAATTGGGCTAATTTAAATTCACTTAACCGTGGCCATAGCCTTAAATTGAGCGCATACCAAAGTGGACTTTTCATTTCACAAGCCTAGAAAATGTTTCATTGGCATGTGCTAACTTATCGCCGGCTCTGATTGGCATACCTGCTTGCAGTACTATCACCATAGAAACATTATCAAAAGCACGTAGGACCATTATTATTGCAATCGGCTCTGCTGGCATAACTTTGCCTTTGTTCAATGAATCCGAGAGCAGCCTTTGATAGCTGCTTTGATTGATATGTGAAATAGGCTCACCGGTATTGCTGGTGATTATTCTGCTACCTTGTCGTTTTACTGTAAAAATCGCGCCTGATTTCAATTGTTGATTGCTGCCAGCATTGATATAAGAGATGTCGTATTTTCCCGCTTCTCTAATGTTACCAAGATGACCTAACACCTTTAGCCCATCATGGTTGCTGTAATAGGGTTGAAAAGCCAATGGCCAAGCATGATATTGTTCTAGCGGCAGTAGCACAGCTCCCGAGCTAAATTCCTGATAAACCGAAGTGACTTGCAATGTATTGAATTTATCAATTGCAACAGCTTTTGCTGTAGCAGCAAGTGCTAGCTCAACGCCGATTTGTTCACCGTTATTGGTAAACACCTTTTGGGGGTGATAAATCCCATAATTGTTACCCATCACCAATTTTCCATCAGCGTAAAGCAAATCACCTTGGTAATAATGTTTCGCTAATCTCTGGGCAGCGAGCACGACTGTGGTTTGTTGGTCGAGCTGTTTAGGCAGCACGACGATATTGTGATTGATGTAAGGAGCCAATTGCTCAAGACTGAATGCTGAAATAGGGCTTGGTTTATGTTTCTTTTTAATAGCAGGCGATAAGGCTCTAAATCTTTTTGACTTCTGTAATCTTGGCTGACCATTAATCAATGTAAGCGTTAACACATCGCCAGGGAAGATCAAGTGAGGGTTGGCAATATGCGGGTTATCTCCCCAAAGCTCAGGCCACCGCCAAGGGTCATTTAAATAAAGCGTTGCGATATCCCAAAGGGTGTCCCCTGACACCACAACATATTGATCGGGTGCTTGATTTTTTATTTGTAAGCCTTTCACGTTGAAGCTCAATATCAGGCTTAGAAGTAAAACACGAGTTACTAGCATGGTACCTCCAACTATTTCCTTGCTAGGCCTGATTAAAGATAGTCAAAGTTAATCTAAAATGTATCTATATATTTAAGCGAGCGGTTTATTCACATATACGCAGCTAATGACTATGATTTCATTGTGGGAAAGATTAAAATTAATTCAAACCCCGCCTTTTTGGCGCAAGTTAATAATATTTTAGAGAGTTTCACATGGCGATTTTAGAAGTACTGCGTTTTCCCGATGAGCGATTAAGAACAAAAGCACAGCCTGTAACTGAGTTTAATGATGAGATTAAGACTCTGGTGAAAGACATGCTTGATACCATGTATGAAGAAAAAGGTATTGGTTTGGCAGCAACCCAGGTCAATGTCCACCAACAAGTAGTGGTGATGGATCACTCTGAAGATCGCAATGAGCCAATGGTATTTATCAACCCAGAGTTAACCGATAAAACTGGCAAATTCAAAAACGAAGAAGGCTGTCTATCCGTTCCAGGCATCTATGAGAAAGTAGAGCGCTGGGAAACCGTTACGATTAAATACTTTGATGAGCATGGTGAGCAGCATGAAAAGCCTGCAGATGAATTACTATCTATCTGTATCCAACATGAAATGGATCATCTAGAGGGTATTTTGTTCATCGACCATTTATCACCGCTTAAACGCCAGCGTGCTAAAGCCAAGCTTGAAAAAATGGCCCGTCAAGCCGCCAAACACGGGTAAACAACATTGAGTTTAAATATCGTATTTGCTGGGACTCCTGAATTTGCTGCTGATCACCTGCAAGCACTATTAAATAGTGAGCACAATGTTGTAGCAGTATATAGCCAGCCTGACCGTCCAGCTGGTCGCGGAAAAAAGCTGCAAGCCAGTGCTGTTAAAGCGCTAGCTCTCAAACATGAGCTGCCAATTTACCAACCAACAAGCCTCCGCTCTGCCGATGCTCAGGCTGAGTTAGCGGCATTAAATGCCGATGTCATGGTCGTGGTTGCCTATGGTCTAATTTTGCCGATTGAGGTACTAGAAACGCCAAAACTTGGCTGCCTAAACGTACACGGTTCAATTTTGCCAAAATGGCGTGGTGCGGCACCGATCCAGCGTTCCATTTGGGCTGGCGATCAAGAGACGGGTGTTACCATTATGCAAATGGATGTCGGTCTTGATACTGGCGACATGCTGTTAATTGAAAAGTGTGCCATTGAAGATACTGACACCAGTGCTTCTTTATACACTAAGCTTGCAGCCATTGGCCCCAAAGCACTAATAGACTGCTTAGCTAAGCTTGAAGCGGGTAAACTGACTCCTGAAAAACAGGACGATAACCTAGCCAACTACGCTGAAAAGCTATCAAAAGAAGAAGCTAAGTTAGACTGGAGCAAAGACGCCAAAGCACTAAATCGTGAAGTACGCGCCTTTAATCCATGGCCTATCAGCCACTTCGCCCTTGAAGGAAACAGCATTAAAGTACACCAGGCGGTAGCAATAGATTGCCAGCAAGGCCAAGTTGGCGAAATCATTAGTGCAGATAAAAGCGGCCTAGTAGTCCGTTGTGGCGAAGGCGCCCTGCGTATTGAATCTCTGCAATTACCTGGTAAACGTCGTTTAGACGCTGGTGATGTGATTAACGCTCGTAAAGACTGGTTCACCCCAGGCACTATCTTGGAGCAATAAGCTTGAAATCAATGAATGTTCGCGCCCTTGCCGCCAAAGTTTGTTTTGCCGTAATTGACCAAGGTCAGTCACTGACAGCCGAATTGCCCAAGGCCCAAGCCAAGCTAAACTCAGCCAAAGACAAAGGTTTATTAGCCGAGCTTTGTTACGGAGTAATGCGTCAGTTAGTGCAACTGGATGATTGTATTCGTGGTCGCTTAAGCAAAGCCTTAACCGGCAAAAAACGTGTGGTGCACCATGCACTTATGGTTGGGGTATATCAGTTATATTTTACTCGTATCCCTGCCCATGCTGCGGTTGCCGAAACCGTTGAAGCTGTGCGCCAATTGCGCCACCCAAGCCTAACTAAGTTGTGTAATGGCGTATTGCGTACGCTTGATCGCGAACGCCCAGAACTCCAGACCAGTCATGATACGTTGACTTATAACCATCCCGGCTGGTTTATCAAGAAGGTGCAGACCGCATATCCAGATAAGTGGCAATCCATTTTGGATGCCAATAATCAAAAAGCACCAATGTGGTTACGTGCTTCACGCCTGCACAACAGCCGTGATCAGTACTTACAGCTTCTGTCTGAACAAGACATTGCTGCCACTGCTGGCAATGGCAGCGATGCCATTTTGCTTGAGCAAGCCACTACGGTTGAGCGTTTACCAGGTTTTGATAAAGGCTGGGCATCCGTGCAAGACATCGCCGCCCAAGCTTCTGCGGATATATTAGACCCACAGCCAGGCGAGCGTGTACTAGATGCCTGCGCCGCCCCTGGGGGCAAGACTTGTCACCTGCTAGAGGTACAACCCCAGCTTAAAGAGCTGATCGCCATTGATGCCGATGCCACTCGCCTAAGCCGCATTGAAGATAACCTGCAACGGTTAAACTTAACGGCTAAAGTTGTGCATGCTGATGCCACCGACTTAAGCGCTGTTGCTGCGGGTGAGCAGTTTGACCGTATTCTTTTAGATGCACCTTGTTCAGCAACTGGAGTGATTCGTCGCCACCCTGATATTAAATGGTTACGCCGCGCTGATGACATCGCTAAATTGGTTCAATTACAGTCAAAAATATTCGATGAATGCTGGCAATGGTTAAAGCCTGGTGGCACTCTAGTATATGCGACTTGCTCTATCTTGCCTGAAGAAAATAGCGAGCAAGTACAGGCATTTATAGAACGCCACCAAGATGCTAAGCTAGTACCAATTAGCCAAAGCAAAGATGATATTGGTTGGCAAAGGTTACCCAACCAGGACGGTGGTGACGGCTTCTACTACGCTAAGTTAGTAAAGCAATAATATTTAGGGTCTGTTGGCCTTTGCTCTTTAGTTAAAAGGAATACGGCAGCGAGTGAAGCGTGTTGGTTCCACTGTAATGAGCGAAATTGCTAACACGCTGTCCGCAGGTTCACATAAAGTAAACATGAAAGGTCAACAGACCCAAGTAACAAGAATAACAGTAGGATACAGATGAAAATCATCATTTTGGGTGCAGGACAAGTTGGTGGCACACTCGCGGAAAACCTTGTTGGCGAGAACAACGACATCACCATTGTCGATTCTAATATCGAACGCCTACGTTATTTACAAGATAAATTCGATTTAAGGGTCGTTGCTGGCCATGCGGCGCACCCGCAAGTCCTTGCCGATGCCGGTGCCGAAGATGCCGATATGCTGATTGCGGTCACCAACTCTGACGAGTGTAATATGGCTGCTTGCCATGTCGCCTACACCATGTTTGGCACGCCAACCAAAATTGCTCGAATTCGTTCTGAGCAATATCTCGAAGTAAAAGATCAACTTTTTATCAACTCTGAAAGCAAACAAGAAGGCAACCAAAGAGGCGGCTTTGTCATCGATGAGATGATCTCTCCAGAGCACTTGGTGACTAACTACATTAAGCGCCTGATCACCTATCCGGGTGCACTACAGGTTTTAGAATTTGCCGAAGGCAAGGTGTCACTGGTTGCGATGCGCGCCTATTATGGTGGTCCACTTGTCGGTCATGCACTGTCTACCCTACGGGAGCATATGCCTAATATTGATACTCGGGTCGCTGCCATTTTCCGTCAGGGAAGAGCTATTATGCCTCGGGGTACCACCGTTATTGAAGCCGACGATGAAGTGTTTTTCATTGCCGATAGCCGCCACATCCGTCAGGTTATGTCTGAAATGCAGAAGTTAGACAGTTCTAACCGTAACATTATGATTGCTGGTGGTGGTAATATTGGCTATGGTTTAGCGCAGCGTTTAGAGGGAAATCATCAAGTTAAAATTATTGAGCGCAATCCTAACCGAGCGCACGCCCTTTCTGAAAAGCTCAGTGATACAACTGTTTTTGCTGGTGATGCTTCAGATCATGAACTGTTACAAGAAGAGCATATTGACCAAGTAGATGTATTCGTTGCAGTGACCAATGACGACGAAGCCAACATTATGTCAGCCTTGCTTGCTAAACGCTTAGGCGCCAAGAAAGTAATGGTGCTAATTCAACGGGAAGCTTACGTAGATTTAGTGCAAGATGCCAACATCGATATCGCCATATCACCTCAAAATGCGACTATTTCAGCATTGTTAACCCATATTCGCCAAGGTGATATTTGCAATGTGTACTCATTACGCCGCGGGGCAGCAGAGGCTATTGAAGCCATTGCCCATGGCGATGCCAACAACTCAAAAGTCATTGGCAGACAGATTTCTGAAGTCGACTTGCCACCGGGGACTACCATTGGCGCCATTGTTCGTGATGATGAGGTGCTAATTGCCCATGATAGAACAATAATTGAAGAAGGCGACCATGTAATCTTATTCTTAGTGAATAAGAAGAATATTGAAAAAGTTGAGCGGCTATTTCAGCCCAGCGCCTTCTTCTTTTGATCACATTTTAGGCGTTAAAAACTAGCAACAACGAACACTCTAAATTAGAATAAACTAATATATTATTTTTAATCTGGTGACCCATGGATAATTTAACCATTGATGCAATGCTAGATAATGCTGGCTTAGCTTCCAAATTACTTAAGGCTATGGCCAATCCATATCGCCTTGTCTTGTTGTGTCTGCTTCTGAAAAATGAAATGAGTGTTTCAAAACTCAATGATGAGGTTGATCTCAGTCAATCTGCTTTATCCCAACATCTCGCTGTTCTTCGAAAAGAAGGACTGGTTAGTACCCGCAAAGAAGCTCAGGTGGTTTATTACCAACTTGCCAGCCCTTTAGTTGTTGAGCTGATTTCGACTATGCATCAGCACTTTTGTGCAATGCCAACAACTGCTGAGTAAAGGATTGTACTTGTTGCCAGTCCGTAAATTCGTACCTTTTAGTAGCATCGGTTGGTCCTTTAGTCAGTTTCATAATGAACTGAATCATGAGTCGATCAAACAATCGGTAATCTGGATAATCAATTCGTCCAGCCATCACCCCATATAAATCCACTTTTGCAGGACACACTGCTTTAAACTTTTTTAGGTAAGGATTAGTTTCTGGTGTATTTTTATTGGCTTTTCTGGCGACCATATTCACCCCAAAAAAGCTCACTTTTTTATTGTCTAACAGGGTTTTATGCTGCTCAAAAAAGGCCATAACATTGGGTCGAAATTTACCATAACGAATACTGGCACCTACCACAATGGTATCGAATTGGTTTAAGTCAACGCTTGCTAACTGCTCAAGGGGCATCACAGTAGGTTGCAATTGCGGCTGCAACTGCTCGCACATATGACTTATGATGGTTTTAGTATGCCCATCTATAGTGGAGTATAAAATTAACATCGAATTCATTAGTTTTTCCAAAAAGCCGGGGTGAACAACACTAATAATGTGAAAATCTCTAAACGGCCAAATAGCATAGCAATCACGCAAATCCATTTAGCAGTATCATTAATGTCACCATAATGAGATGCAACATCAGCAAGCCCAGGCCCTAAGTTATTCAATGATGCGACAGTGGCACTAAATGCTGTTATATCATTCAATCCGGTCGCCATTAACCCAAGCATCACTATCACAAAGATTAACGCATACGCAGAAAAAAAGCCCCATACCGCATCTACAACTCTATCCGGTAGCGCCTTATCCCCAAGTCGAATAGCAAATAAAGCTCGGGGATGGACTAAGCGTTTTAATTCACGCATCCCTTGTAACATTAACAACAGAATACGAATGACTTTAATACCACCGCCAGTAGAGCCCGCACAGCCACCAATAAAACTCGAAAAAATTAACAAAAGAGGCAAAAATATAGGCCATGCCGAAAAATTATCTGTGGCAAACCCTGCAGTAGTGGAAATGGAAACCGCTTGAAATAAAGCCTGATCGAAGGCAACACCTGCATCGCTGTAATAATTTTGGGTATAGAGTGTGCCAAAACAAACCGCAACAAGAAGCAGCTGAACGACAAAAAAGAACTTTAACTCACTGTCTTTACCATAAATTTTGAGATTTACTTTGCGGCCCATAAAGGCAGCATAATGCAAACTGAAATTTACCGCTGATAGCAGTAAAAAAAACAC
Source organism: Paraferrimonas sp. SM1919 (assembly GCF_010993985.1). Lineage (GTDB taxonomy): Bacteria > Pseudomonadota > Gammaproteobacteria > Enterobacterales > Shewanellaceae > SM1919. The sequence continues at coordinate 14,968 of NZ_WINH01000020.1, forward strand.
ACAAATCATATTGATGGTGCTGCTATTAAAGTGCCCCAAACTGGCGTCATAGGAAGAAAAGCCACCAATTGCAATCGTTGAAAATGCATGTCCAATGGCATCAAAACCATTCATTCCTGCCAGGTAGTAAGCCAGCGCACAAGCAATAGTTAACGTCAGATAGATATACCACAATGCTTTTGCTGTCTCTGCAATTCTTGGCGTCATCTTGGAGTCTTTCATTGGCCCTGGGGTTTCCGCTCGATACAACTGCATCCCCCCAACACCTAATATCGGCAAAATGGCTACCGCCAAGACAATGATCCCCATCCCGCCTAACCACTGCAGTAAATGCCGATAAAATAAAATGGATTTAGGTAACGCTTCTAAACCGACAATGACCGTCGCGCCGGTTGTCGTTAAAGCGGAAAAAGATTCAAAAATACTATCTGTAATACTTAAATGTGGATTTTCGGCTAAATAAAATGGCAGTGCCCCAATCGCCCCTAGAACAGTCCAAAAAAGTACAACAATAATGAAGCCTGAGCGAACTTTAAGTTCCTGCTTATATTTACGGTTTGGATACCACATAAACAAACCAATAATAATGCTTAAAGCAAATGCTTCTACAAATGCCCTACCACCGCCGTCTTTATATATGAGTGCGATTATTGCAGGTAAGAAGAACACCAAAGAGAACAAACCAACGAGTTGGCCGATGATGCGAATAATGGTTTTATATTGCATATACGCTTGTTTTTTTATCTATAAATGAAACTTTGCACAATTATTGTTCGTCGTCAAATGTTACTGACACTCTCCCCTGAGTGAGATTAGTCAGTTCCAATTCAAATCCACCACAATCCTTTGGAGTTAAGCCAAATCTAAGCTTAACTTGGTGCCCATAATCCTGACTAAGCAGTTCTGCATCAAACTGTTTAAAGAGATGTTGGACAGTTTTCACATCATCATAATCAACCACAATATCAGCATAGGCAAGTACCCGTACGCTTTCGGTTTTCAGGCGTGCTAAGGCTTGCTTAACGCCACCGCCATAAGCACGCACTAATCCGCCTACACCCAATTTTACGCCACCAGAGTAGCGAATGGTTACCGCCACCAAATAGCCGATGCCACTTCCTTGCAAACACGCTAACATTGGCCTACCAGCACTGCCGGAAGGTTCGCCATCATCACTGGCACCCATATGCATAGTACTGCCTGGTTTATCCGCTATAAATGCCCAACAATAATGCCGTGCGTCTGGATAAGCGAGACGCTGTTTAGCCAGCCAAGGCTTAACGTCTGCACTGTTGTTAATACGGTCGATAACGGTGATAAACCGGCTGCGCTTAATCGTTTCTTCAAAAACGACTTGCTCGGCCGGTACCTGATAACTATCCGTCATTTAACCCAAACTTGCGAGTTAAGTTTTGATGACCAGTTGCTGTTACCACAATATTATCTTCAATACGAATTCCACCAAAAGGCTTCAATAAGTCGACCTGTTGCCAATTAACGGCTTTTTTAGCATTCTCGCTCAAGCCGTTTAAAAGTGAATCGATAATGTATAATCCTGGCTCAATGGTGATCACTTGATTGGCTTGCAAAGTTCGTGAGCAACGCAAGAAAGGGTGATCATCCGGACTGCTGACAAAGGTACCTTTATCATCATGCAAAAAGCCGCCGGCATCATGCACCTGTAATCCCAACATATGACCCAAGCCATGTGGGAAAAAGGCCTTTGTTACGCCCAGCTCAATTAAGTCTTCAGGCTGACCTGTCGATAGCCCAAATTCTAGTAACATATTAGCAATACGTTGATGCATTTGTAGATGCAAATCGACAAAACTTACACCAGCTTTAATGCCCTGCATTAATTCAAGTTGTTGCTTATGCATCACTTCTATCATATCTTCAAAGGTGCCACTATCGTGGGCATAGGTCCGAGTAATATCTGCTGCATAACCGTTAAAGTTGGCACCAGCATCAATCAGAAATGAATGCAGTTTAGCCGGTACTTTTCGCTCTAAGGCCATATAATGTAAAATCGCACTATGTTCATTTAGTGCAATAATCGATGTATAAGGCACTTCATTTTCAGTGTGGTTGATCGCCGCCAGATATTGCTGATTGATTTCATATTCACTCGCACTTAGAAAAAATGCAGCGCTTGCAGCTTGATGCCCTTTAACCGCAATTTCATTGGCTTTTTCTAGACAGGCAATTTCATACTCTGACTTAGTAACCCGATGATAATGGAAATAATTCATCACATCTTCAGGGTTAAAATGTTTAAAACCAAGTAATCCAGCTACGTCAATATGTTCACCGATGTAGGCATAGTTTTCTAAATCGTAAGGTAAATAGCTTGAGATTTCTGTAGGGTTTTTTACAAAACTAATTTCAAAATGTTCGACCCAAAACGCCTCAGGCAACGATTCAACTTTATGCCAAAAGTCCACCGGTTGATAGAAGTACAATTTAGGCTTGCAATTAGGTTCAATGAGCAACCAGCAATGGGGATGATTGATCAGCGGCGCCCATGCCTTAAAGTGCGGATTACACTTAAACGGATAATCCATGTCATCTAAGAATTGACGGTGTGGCTGACCGGAATGGATCGCTAGCCCATCGAGACCAGCACGCTCAATTATTTGTTCTGCTTTTTGCTGTAATTGTTTTATATGCTGCCCATAGAGCTGCGCTAGATCTGCCATTTTCATCTCCTAATATCCTTTTTTTAAATTGTACCACAGGCTTAACAACAAACTCACCAAGGTAAAAAGTCAAACAAACGTTTAATTTATGTTGATCTGATTAACATTTACGAGTAAAACTGTTGGCGGTTTACTCAAATACCAACAACCCTTCGCTCAACAGATAGCGACAACAAGGAAAAGTGTATGATTTATCAGAGTGCAACGGTTAGCGTAGAGCTAATCGACAACAACATTGCCAAGCTTTGTTTTAACTCAGCTGGCTCGGTCAATAAGTTTGACCAAGAAACCGTAAAAGCCCTAGATGAGGCATTAGATGCAGTTAAAGCTGCAGCGCCTCGCGGTATGATCGTAACCAGTGGCAAGCCTGCCTTTATCGTTGGTGCCGACATTACTGAATTCCTAGGTCTATTTGCGGAAGATGACAGCACCATTATGGGCTGGATTGAGCAATCAAACTCAGTATTCAACAAGCTAGAAGACCTTCCGTTCCCAACCGTTTCTGCGGTTAACGGCTATGCCCTCGGCGGTGGTTGTGAAGCGATTCTGGCTACTGACTTCCGTATCGCTGACACTACAGCATCTATTGGTTTACCAGAGACTCAACTAGGCATTATCCCTGGTTTTGGTGGCACAGTACGTATGCCACGTCTGATTGGTGCCGATAACGCCCTAGAAATGATTACCACTGCCAAGCCTAAAAAGGCCGCAGCGGCGCTTAAGCTAGGCGTAGTAGATGGTGTTGTTGCACCAGATGCCCTAGAAGCTACCGCAGTAGCAACCGTAGAACGAGCCCTAGCAGGCGACCTAGACTGGCAAAAAGTGCGTGCTCAAAAGCAAGCACCTCTAACGCTATCAGACATTGAAGCAAAAATGTCATTCTACACCGCTAAAGGCATGGTATTTAAAGCTGCGGGCCCACACTACCCAGCACCAATGGCTGCCGTAGAGGTAGTAGAAGCTGCAGCTAAAATGAGCCGCACTGAAGCACTACAAGTAGAACACCAAGCCTTCCTAAAACTGGCTCGTACCGATGTGGCTAAAGCACTAATTGGTATCTTCCTGAATGATCAGTTTGTTAAAGGTAAAGCCAAGAAAGCCGGTAAAGCTGCGGCTAAAGTAGACAGCGCAGCGGTGCTAGGTGCTGGTATTATGGGTGGCGGCATTGCCTACCAAAGTGCAGTTAAAGGCACCCCAATTGTAATGAAAGACATTAACAATGCCGCATTACAACTTGGTCTAGATGAAGCCTCATCTAACCTAACCAAACAAATTCAACGTGGTCGTATGAAGCCTGCACAAATGGCAACGACCCTAAACAACATTACCCCATCACTTGAGTACTCTACCCTTAAAGATGCCAATGTTGTGATTGAAGCGGTAGTAGAAAATCCGAAAGTAAAAGGTATTGTATTGGCCGAGGTTGAGCAAAACGTTGCCGCTGATGCCATCATTACTTCAAATACTTCGACCATTTCTATCGACAAACTGGCTGAAAGCTTAAAAGATCCTTCACGTTTCTGTGGTATGCACTTCTTTAACCCAGTGCCAAAAATGCCACTAGTAGAGGTGATTCGTTCTAAGCACTCTTCAGACGAAACCATTGCTACTGTAGTGAACTACGCTACTAAGATGGGCAAGACCGCAATCGTAGTAAACGACTGTCCTGGGTTCTTTGTTAACCGTGTACTATTCCCATACTTTGCTGGCTTCACAGGCCTAATCAAGAGCGGTGCTGACTTCGCCCAAATTGATAAGGTAATGGAAAAGCAGTTCGGTTGGCCAATGGGCCCTGCGTACCTAATGGACGTAGTGGGCATGGATACCGGTGCACACTGTCAGGGTGTTATGGCCGAAGGTTTCCCTGAGCGTATGCCTGCAGATGGTAGCGATGCAGTAACCCAGCTTTACAAGAAAGACCGTCTAGGTCAGAAGAATGGCAAAGGCTTCTACGATTACGCCAAAGACAAGCGTGGCCGTATGCAGAAGACTGCCTCGGAAGAAGTGATCAACTACTTTGCAGAGCAATACGGTGAAGCAAAAGCCGTCGATAAAGACGAAGTGATTGCCCGCTGTATGATCCCAATGATTATTGAAACTGTTCGTTGTTTAGAAGAAGGCATTGTGGCTAGCCCAGCAGAAGCCGATATGGCGTTACTGTATGGCCTAGGCTTCCCAGCGTTCCGTGGTGGTGTATTCCGTTACATTGACACCATGGGTGTGGCCAAGTTTGTGGAGCTAGCAGATAGCTTTGCACACCTAGGTCCGCTATACCAAGTGACGCCAGCAATGCGTGACATGGCCGCAACTAACAGCACTTACTACAACGCTTAAGCTAAAAGGATATTTATCATGAAACAAGCCGTTATTGTCGATTGTATTCGTACACCAATGGGTCGTTCTAAAGCTGGCGTATTTCGTAATGTGCGCGCTGAAGTTTTATCGGCTCACCTAATGACGTCATTGCTAGAGCGTAACCCTGCCCTAGACCCTAATGACCTAGAAGACATTATTTGGGGTTGTGTTCAACAAACCCTAGAGCAAGGTTTTAACGTTGCTCGTAATGCCCAACTGTTAACTGACATTCCAAAACATGTGGCTGCTGTAACCGTAAACCGTTTATGCGGTTCATCAATGGAAGCCCTACACCAAGCTGTGCGCGCCATTAAAGCGGGCGACGGTGAAGCCTTTATTGTCGGTGGTGTTGAGCACATGGGTCACGTACCTATGAACCATGGTGTTGATTTTGCTCCAGAAATGGCAAACAACATCGCTAAAGCTTCGGGCATGATGGGTCTAACCGCTGAAATGCTATCTAAAGTTCATGGCATTAGCCGTGAGCAACAAGATGCCTTTGGTGCCCGTTCTCACCAACGTGCCCATGCCGCTACGGTTGAAGGTCGTTTTGATAATGAAATCGTCCCTACCCTAGGCCACGATGAAACAGGTGCGCCAGTATTGGTTAAGCACGATGAAGTGATTCGTCCTGAAACCACAGCCGAAAGCTTAAGCGCTCTACGCCCAGTATTTGACCCTGCCAACGGTACGGTAACTGCAGGTACCTCTTCTGCGCTTTCTGATGGTGCTTCTGCCATGCTAGTAATGGAAGAAGAAAAAGCCAAAGCTCTCGGTTTACCAATCCGTGCCCGCATTAAGTCAATGGCAGTGGCTGGTTGTGAAGCGGCTATCATGGGTTACGGCCCAGTACCTGCGACTCAAAAAGCTCTTAAGCGTGCAGGTCTAACCAAAGACGATATCGACCTATGGGAACTAAACGAAGCCTTTGCGGCGCAGGCATTGCCTGTAGTGAAAGACCTAGGCATTATGGATGTGGTAGACACCAAGGTGAACCTTAACGGTGGGGCGATTGCCCTTGGTCATCCACTAGGCTGTTCTGGTACTCGTATCTCGACGACCCTAATCAATCTAATGGAAGCCAACGATGCTAAGCTAGGCGTTGCCACCATGTGTATTGGTTTAGGCCAAGGCATTGCGACTGTATTCGAGCGCGTTTAAGTTCGAATAACAAAAGTGTGTTTCACGTGAAACACACTTCAAATAAATGATAAAGGCTGCATTTTGCAGCCTTTTTTATTGGGTAATAATTTAGATTTAGCTAAAATAGAGTTTTACATTTTAATTGTGATGAGAAATCATGAGCCAGTTTGAACAAGCAGACCACACTTTAGATGCCCTAGGCCTACGTTGCCCAGAACCCGTAATGATGATCCGTAAAAAAGTACGTGAACTGCAAAGCGGTGAAACCCTGCATGTGATTGCTGATGACCCATCAACCACTCGTGACATTCCATCCTTTTGCCAGTTTATGGACCACACCCTAGTGGCTAAAGCTGTAAATGATATGCCCTTGCACTACCTAATTCAGAAAGGCTAATGGGTAAAAGTAACAAGCTGTTACCAGCCCTTTTATTCCTACCCATAATATGAGATAAAAGTCTCTACACATTGTATACAACATAAGTAGAGGCTTAAATGAAACGCCCATTATCAGCCATCGCTTGCGCGGTGACCCTTGCTCTCCCTGTCTACGCCAAAGACACTCCTAAGTGGGATGTTAACAATCCTACTGATGCCAGTTTTAATACGGTAAAGATTAATACTGAACGTGGCACATGGATGAACGTATCCCTAAGCCCAGACGGTGACACTATCGTGTTTGACCTGTTAGGTGACATTTACACCATGGATGCCGATGGTGGCCAAGCGACCCCAATTCTAAAAGGCATTGGCTGGCACATGCAGCCAAGCTTTAGCCCTGACGGTAAGCGCATTGCCTTTACCTCAGACATGGGGGGCGGTGATAATATTTGGGTAATGGACGTGGACGGTAGCAACCTCAAGCAGGTCACCGATGAAAGTTTCCGCCTATTGAACAGCCCAGCATGGAGCCCAGACTCACAATACATTGTGGCCCGTAAGCACTTTACCGATACTCGGTCGTTAGGTGCCGGTGAGGTTTGGATGTACCACATTGAAGGCGGCAAAGGCGTGCAGTTAACTAAGCGCCCGAACGACCAAAAAGATTTAGGTGAACCTGCATTCTCACCCGATGGTCGTTACATTTACTTCAGCCAAGATGCCACCCCAGGCAAAACCTTCCACTATTCTAAAGACTCTGTAAAAGGCATTTATAAGATTAAGCGTTACGATACCGTAACCGGTGAAATTGAAGTACTGATCTCTGGCATGGGTGGCGCCATTCGCCCAACCCCAAGTCCAGATGGTAAACAGCTGGCCTACATTAAACGTGATGGCTTCCAGTCTACGCTATACAGCATGGACTTGGATTCAGGTGCGACCACAAAAATTACCGACAAACTTGACCGTGACATGCAAGAAACTTGGGCCATTCATGGTGTATACCCAACCATGAGCTGGACACCCGACAACCAGCATATTGTATTCTGGGGTGAAGGTAAGATTAACCAAGTAGAAGTGAACTCTGGCGAGGTGAAAAACATTCCATTTAAAGTGGAAGTAGAAAAACAAGTACAACCTGCCCTGCGCTTTGAACACAACCTAGACCAAGACAGTTTCACCACTAAGATGCTGCGTCACGTACAAGTGTCACCCGATGGCAAACAAGTGGTGTTTGAAGCCATGGGTAAGCTGTATGTCAAAGACCTAAAATCAGGCAAGCAAAAACGTTTAACTAAGCTGGCCGATAACATTTTTGAGGGCCATTCTAAATGGTCACACGATGGTAAATACATTGCCTACTCAACCTGGAATGACCAAGACCAAGGCTCAATTAAAGTTACTAAGGTAAGCAACCGTAACACCAAAACCCTAACTACTGCTCCAGGTAAATACGTTGAGCCTAGTTTCTCTGCTAATGATGAGCTAGTAACATTTCGTAACTTCCGTGGTGGTTACATTACTAACCCAGCATGGTCATTAAATACAGGCATCTATGTGGTAGACCGTGACGGCGGCAAACCAAAACGCATTAGCCAATCTGGTAAAGCGCCACACTTTGGCGGCAGCAACGACCGCGTTTACTTTACCGAAGCCGGCCATTCACAAACCTTAAGCTCAGTGGGCATTAATGGCTTTGAAAAGCGCAGCCATTATAAGTCGAAGTTGGCAACTGAATTTGTGGTCTCACCTAATGGCAAGCACCTCGCCTTCGCCGAAGGATTCAACGTGTATGCAACCCCATTTGCTAAGCATGGTGAATTGGTTGACATCGGTCCTAATGCCAAAGGCCTACCAGTAACTAAGTTATCAAGCCGTGCAGGTGAGAACATTAGCTGGAATGGTGAGTCTAATGAGATTTACTGGAGCTTAGGTGCCGACTTGTATCAGCAAAAACTCGATACTAACTACGCCGACAAAGCCGATGCAGAGCCAACCATTACCAATCTAGCCTTTGAACAAAAAGCTTATGTTCCACGTGAAACCATCGCCTTTGTTGGCGGCCAAGTGATCACCATGGAAGGCGACAAGGTAATTCAAAATGGTGTGGTCGTAGTAAAAGGCAACAAGATTGTCAGCGTGGGCGACAGTTCAACCAACATCCCTGCAAATGCCGCTGTGTACAACATTGAAGGTAAAACCATTATGCCAGGCATCTTTGATGCCCATGCCCACGGTGGCCAAGGCAGCGAAGAATTAACCCCACAACAAAACTGGGTAAACTACGCAGGCCTAGCGTTAGGGGTGACTTCGATTCACGATCCATCAAACGATACCACTGAAATTTTTGCTGCAGCAGAAATGCAAAAAGCCGGTAAGATTGTTGGCCCGCGTATTTTCTCAACCGGCACCATCGTTTATGGTGCCCATGGTGCAGGTTACTCTTCTAAGATTGAAAGCTATGAAGATGCCTACTTCCATGTAGAGCGCTTACAAAAAGCCGGTGCCATTTCGGTGAAAAGCTATAACCAACCTCGCCGCGAGCAACGTCAGCAAGTGATTAAAGCTGCCAAAGATTTAGGCATGATGGTGGTGCCTGAAGGCGGTTCATTACTGCAACATAACCTCACCATGGCGGTAGATGGTCACACCGGTTTAGAGCACTCACTGCCTGTGGCGAATCTGTATGATGATGTAAAACAGCTGTGGTCACAAACTGAGGTGGGTTACACCCCGACTCTGGTGGTGGCCTATGGTGGTATTTGGGGTGAAAACTACTGGTACGACAAAACCGATGTTTGGGCACACCCACGCCTCACTAAGTTTGTACCTAACGATATGCTGAAGCAACGTTCGATGCGGGTAACAACGGCACCTGACGAACACTACAACCACTTTAATGTGGCGCGTGTTGCCAACGAACTAAACGAGCTGGGAGTTAAATCTAACATTGGTGCCCACGGTCAACGTGAAGGTTTAGGCGCACACTGGGAAATTTGGATGTTCGCCCAAGGCGGCATGAGCAACCTAGAAGCGCTGAAAACCGCCACCATTAACCCGGCCTTCCATTTTGGTATGGACAAGTCTATTGGTTCAATTAAAGAAGGTAAGTTAGCTGACCTCATCGTGATTGACGGTAACCCACTAGATAACATCCGTGACTCAGACAAAGTGACTCACACCATGGTTAACGGTCGTCTGTTCGATGCCGAAACCATGAACGAGCTAAACGGCAAGAAAGTAAAACGTAACAAGTTTTACTTCGAAGATTAATCGTTAGATTAGTTCGGTTTTTGGAAATACCCCAGCTGTTATGGCTGGGGTATTTTTGTTTGAGAAGGTCTAAACTAGAACGGCAAACGCCGAAAGCGAAATAGGTGTTACTCTCAAAGTATTAGTTGTTTCACGTGAAACCATCAAGAGGCGAGTGACGAGAAGCGGGAGTCGAGGGGTTAATGTTTCACGTGAAACTTATCTAAGGGGAGTGATTTTAGCGGTTAGAAACCTAACTTCCCTATCTTGATGGGTCCTGTTTCATGTAAAACAAAGATTGGGTATGCTAGTCTATTAACTTTAACCAGTATGAGAATCAAGGATGATAATCTTAACAACTTTCATATTAATAATAATATCTATTCTTATAGTTTTTATTGAGAAAGAGCCTAAGACTCTTGTAACAATGAAATTAATAAAACAAAGGAAGCCTGGTAGCTACTACCTAAACTTTGATGATGGAAATATTTTAGATCCGAAGAAATCATTATCACAATTAAAAATATATAAAGTAGCTTGGCTGGTCATTACTTTATCGTCAATTGGTATTGCTACCGATATAGCTATGTATGATCAACTACCAAATAATTACTCTAGGAGTTTGTGGTGGTCTAACTTCATTAGTCATTTCAAAGTTCCTTTATCGTTAATAACTTTACTAGTACCTGTAATTGCGTTAATTGCTTCATTACACAAATCAAAGCAAACACAGTTACAGATAGAGATATCTGAACATATCAACAAAATGAATTTACACTTCAAATATAAAGAAGAATTTAAAAATTTTATAGCTAGATCGAAAAAACTTATATTTATTCAAGATAAGCATTCTGAATATATATATGAGATCATGTTTCCACATAGCAAGAATGGTGTATTCGATGGAGTCAACCCATTAGAAATAGACTTCATACCTTTTCCTGATAAAAAAGAAGCAATAGCAAAAGTATTAAAGAGATTTAAGCTGCTAGAGAGTCGGTTACCTTCTGACTTAGTAAATAAAGTTTATACCTACGAAAATCCTAATAATGAACAGATTGATTTGGAGCTTGAAAAAATATATAGGAATATTGGTGTTCTCTATAATGATTTAAATTCATTAAAAACATTTAAATTACACGTATAAATACCAAGTTAAACAATTTAAATTCACTTACCAATCGCTAATACACTGAATGGTATGTATCAACCCCCGACCTTTGGTCGCTTTGCTCGGGCTCGCCACATTACTAGGGTTAAGTGTCGCAGCAACGCAATTATCGCGCCAAATTGGAAGGGAATCTTGTTTGTGTGTTTCACGTGAAACATAAATAATAAAAAAGAATTCCAGTGCGATCTCGAGTCCGCGGCTAATCGCTTCGAGAACAAGGCAGCTAGGCTCCTAAGCCCTAGGAGTGTGGTTCGCCACATGACTAGGGTTAGGTGCCGCAGCGAACGCAGTTATCGCGCCAAATAGGACGGGAATCTTGTTGGCGCAATACAGAATAGCAACGCAAGATATAACTTACTCGCCCTTACAAAGCTCATAACACTTACAAGAAACTAAATGATCATTGACCATGCCTACCGCCTGCATAAACGCATAGCATATGGTCGGCCCTACAAACTTAAACCCCGCTTTTTTAAGCGCCTTACTCATGGCCTTAGACTCTTCGGTTTCGGCTGGCACCTGGCTGGCTTCGGTAAAACCATTATTAATGGTTTTGCCACCTACAAAGCTCCACAGAAATTCGCTGAAATCGATACCCTGCTTTTCTAGCTCTAGGTAAGCTTTGGCATTGGTGATGATGGCATTCACCTTTAGGCGGTTTCTAATAATGCCTTTATCTAGCAATAACCGTTCAACATCGTCTTGGGTGAACTTGGCAATATCCCGTGGCACAAAGTCGGCAAACAAGCGGTAGTAGTTATCTTGCTTCTTTAAAATGGTGATCCATGACAGGCCAGCTTGTTGGCCATCAAGGCAAAGCTTGGCAAATAGCTCGAGATTATCATGGGTTGGTCTGCCCCAAACCCTGTCGTGATAGTCCACATATATAGGGTCCGAAGTGCTCCAAGCGCATCTTGTTTCTTGCATCATTTAAAATCCTTGTAAATTATCACAAAATTGCCCTACTTTGATGGCGCTGTGCGTTGTATAATCAATGCAATTTTTTTAGGTTCCGGTTTTATCACAATGACTCAAAAGTACGATATTAAAACCTTTCAGGGCATGATCTTAGCATTACAAGATTATTGGGCCCAGTCAGGTTGCACCATTGTCCAGCCACTCGATATGGAAGTTGGCGCGGGCACCTCTCACCCAATGACTTGTTTACGCGCCATTGGCCCAGAGCCAATTAATACGGCATATGTCCAACCATCACGTCGCCCGACTGATGGTCGTTATGGTGAAAACCCGAACCGACTACAACATTATTACCAATTCCAGGTGATTATGAAACCATCACCGGACAATATCCAAGAGTTATACCTTGGCTCATTAGAAGCATTAGGTATTGATACTCTAGTACACGATATTCGTTTTGTTGAAGATAACTGGGAAAACCCTACCTTAGGTGCTTGGGGTCTTGGTTGGGAAGTATGGCTAAACGGTATGGAAGTAACTCAGTTTACATACTTCCAGCAAGTAGGCGGCCTAGAGTGTAAGCCAGTAACAGGCGAGATCACTTACGGTATTGAGCGTCTAGCCATGTACATCCAAGAAGTAGACAGTGTGTACGACTTAATATGGAACCATGGTCCAAATGGCCCAGTTACCTACGGTGACATTTTCCACCAAAACGAAGTGGAACAGTCTACCTATAACTTTGAACATGCTGATGTGGATTTCCTATTCACTTTCTTTGACCAGTGTGAAAAAGAGTGTAAACAATTACTAGAGCTTGAGAAGCCATTACCGCTTCCAGCGTACGAGCGCGTTCTTAAAGCAGGTCACGCATTCAACCTGTTAGATGCTCGCAAAGCAGTATCTGTAACCGAGCGTCAACGTTACATTCTGCGTATTCGTGATTTAACTAAAGGTGTGGCAGAAGCGTATTATGCCTCCCGTGAAGCCCTTGGTTTCCCTATGTGCAAAAAGGATGAGAAATAATGAGTCAAAATTTCTTAATTGAATTAGGTACCGAAGAACTACCACCAACGCAACTGCGTACCCTTGCACAGGCATTTCATGACAACCTAAAAGCTGGTTTAACAAGTGCAGAATTAACCTTTGACTCGATACTGTGGTATGCCACACCTCGTCGTATGGCAGTAAAAGTGCTTGGTTTAGCCGACCGCCAAGCTGACAAAGTAGTAGAAAAGCGTGGTCCTGCAGTCGCCGTTGCTTTTGACGCTGATGGTCAGCCGACTAAAGCCGCTCAAGGTTGGGCCCGTGGTAATGGCATCACCGTTGAGCAAGCTGATCGACTCAAAACAGATAAAGGCGAATGGCTACTACATAAAGAACAAGTAGAAGGTAAAGCCACAAAAGATATCATCGTTGAATTAGCCGACGTGGCATTGAACAACCTACCTATTGCTAAACCAATGCGTTGGGCTGACAAGACGACTCAATTTATTCGTCCAGTGAAAACCCTAACCATGCTAATGGGTGGCGAGCTAATTAACGGTGAGATTTTAGGGGTTCAGTCTAATAATGTTATCCGTGGGCACCGCTTTATGGGTGAGTCAGAATTCACGATTGAGCACGCTGACCAATACCCAGAAATTCTAGAAACCAAAGGTAAAGTCATCGCTGACTACGACCGTCGTAAGCAAATCATTATCGAAGGTTCTATCGAGGCGGCGAAAGCCATTGGCGGTAACGTTGAACTAGAAGACGACCTAGTAGAAGAAGTGACTTCTCTGGTTGAATGGCCAATCGTACTTACCGCTAAATTTGAACAAGAGTTCTTAAAAGTACCTTCAGAAGCTTTGGTTTACACCATGAAAGGTGACCAAAAGTACTTCCCTGTTTATGATGATAACAAAGCACTACTGCCTAACTTCATTTTTGTGACTAACATTGAGTCCAAAGATCCGCAGCAAATTATTGAAGGTAACGAAAAAGTCGTTCGCCCTCGCCTAGCAGATGCTGAGTTCTTCTTTAACACTGACCGTAAGAAGAAACTGGTCGATCGTTTACCTATGCTGGAAAAAGCTATTTTCCAGAAAAAACTGGGTACCATCAAAGACAAAACGGACCGAATTGTTGAGCTAGCTGCCTATATCGCTGAGCAAATTGGTGCAGACGTTACCGATACTCGCCGTGCCGCTACCCTAGCTAAGTGTGACCTAATGACGGACATGGTGTTCGAATTTACCGACACTCAAGGTGTTATGGGTATGCACTATGCCCGTCACGATGGCGAAAAAGAAGAAGTAGCAGTAGCCCTAAACGAGCAGTACATGCCACGTTTTGCCGGCGATCAACTGCCTTCAAGCAAACTAGCAAGCGCCGTTGCTATGGCTGACAAGCTAGATACCATCGTCGGTATTTTCGGTATTGGCCAGGCGCCAAAAGGGTCTGATCCTTTTGCCCTACGTCGTGCCTCTTTAGGTGTGCTGCGTATTATCGTTGAAAACGGTTTCACCCTAGACCTTGTTGACCTAATTGCTAAAGCACAGGAACTACTAGGCGACAAGCTAAGCAACGACACAGTGGCCGATGACGTACTGACCTTTATGCTAGGTCGTTTCCGTACTTGGTACCAGGATGCGGGTTACGGTGTAGACGTAATTCAAGCGGTTCTTGCTCGCACCCCAACTAAGCCTGCAGATTTTGATTCCCGAGTAAAAGCGGTAGCCAGTTTTAAAGCATTAGAAGCTTCTGAATCACTAGCCGCAGCAAACAAGCGTGTCGGTAATATTCTTGCTAAGTACGACGGTACGTTATCTGCGAGTATTAATGCTGAACTGCTTGTTGAAGAGGCTGAAGTCGCACTCGCTGACACACTACAACAGCTTAATAACAAGCTACAGAGTGCATTTGAAAATAATGATTACCAATGCGCATTAACAGAACTTGCTGCCCTTCGTGAGCCAGTGGATGCGTTCTTTGATGGTGTGATGGTAATGGCTGATGATGAAGCAATTAAACAAAATCGTTTAGCCATGCTTAATCAATTGCGAGAACTATTCTTACGCACAGCTGACATCTCCATGCTGCAAAAGTAAGCAATAACTAACCAAAAAGTGAGCAAGCGCTCACTTTTTGCCCAAACCCGCTTTTTGCGGGTTTTTTATTTCCTGAAAAACGGCGAATGAGAGTTGAAGGGCCTTAGTTGCAAGGTTGATGCGGGTGAAGCGAAGCACTATTTAATTTGGCTGGCTAGCAAGAATCAAGCTCCATAACCAGCAACAAAAAAGCACGCCAATAGGCGTGCTTTAATATGTAAACCGTCAGGCCAATAAAATTAGAAATCTAGATTTTCTACATTCAGCGCGTTGGTCTCAATAAACTCACGGCGTGGCTCAACTTGATCACCCATTAATGTTGTGAACAGTTGATCTGCCGCTACCGCATCTTCAACAGTTACTTGCAGCATACGACGAGCCTCTGGGTCCATAGTGGTTTCCCAAAGTTGACTTGGGTTCATCTCGCCTAGACCTTTATAGCGTTGAATGTATAAACCGCGTTTTGATTCATGCATTAACCATTCTAAAGCATCAATAAAACTAGCCACTGGCTTACTACGCTCACCACGACGAACAAAACCGCCCTCTTCAATCATGCCGTTAATTTGCTCACCTAGCTTAGCAATCGCTTGGTAATCTTTCGACTTGAAGAAATCATTAGTGAAGGTGTAGTTACGGTCAATACCGTGCATACGTACGGTAAATACCGCATCGCCATCAATAATTTCAGACGAGTATAAAATGCCTTCAGATTCAAGCTCAATAAGCTCTTTAACCAACGCCTCGGACCAAACTTTAAGCCCTTCAGCATTTAGATTCGCTTCTGATAACCCAGCCTGGTATGGCAAACGCTGTACCAACTTTTCAGGGTATAGCTTAGCAAGTCGATTTAAAATACCTTCAACATTACGGTACTCTTTTACTAAACTTTCTAGTGGCGCACCGCTGATACCAGGAGCTTCAGCATTGGTATGAATGCTCGATTTATCCAGTGCTAACGTAGTTAGGTACTGGGTTAATGCTGGATCGTCTTTTAGGTACTGCTCTTGTTTGCCTTTTTTCACCTTGTATAACGGTGGTTGAGCAATGTAGATGTAACCACGCTCAATGAGCTCTGGCATTTGACGGAAGAAGAACGTCAGTAGCAGAGTTCGAATGTGAGAACCATCCACATCAGCATCGGTCATGATGATGATGTTATGGTAACGGGTCTTGTCTGGGTTGTATTCGTCACGACCAATGCCACAACCCATTGCAGTAATCAGTGTGGCAACCTCTTGTGAAGAAAGCATTTTGTCGAAGCGTGCTTTCTCAACATTAAGAATTTTACCTTTGAGCGGCAGAATCGCTTGGTTCTTACGGTTACGGCCTTGCTTGGCAGAACCACCCGCCGAGTCACCCTCCACTATGTATAGTTCAGAAAGTGCTGGGTCTTTCTCCTGACAGTCAGCCAGTTTACCTGGTAAGCCTGCTAGGTCTAACGCGCCCTTACGGCGTGTCATTTCACGAGCTTTACGGGCCGCTTCACGGGCACGGGCAGCATCAATAATTTTACCAACAATGGTCTTAGCGTCAGTTGGGTTTTCTAATAAGAAATCACCAAAGCGTTCAGACATAGAGCTTTCAACCGCAGATTTAACTTCGCTTGATACTAGCTTGTCTTTGGTCTGTGATGAGAACTTAGGATCAGGCACTTTCACTGAGATAACCGCAGTTAGACCTTCACGGGCATCATCACCGGTGGCGCTGGTTTTGTTTTTCTTATTAAAACCTTCACGCTCCATGTAAGCATTCATGTTACGCGTTAATGCCCCACGAAAACCTGCAAGGTGAGTACCGCCATCACGTTGTGGAATGTTATTGGTAAAACAGAAAATGTTTTCTTGGAAACCATCATTCCATTGCATCGCAACTTCAACCGTAATGCCATCTTCACGTTCTTGGGTGAAATGGAATACGTTTTTGTTGATGGTGGTTTTGTTTTGGTTTAGGTAATCAACGAACGCACTGATACCACCTTCGTATTTGAAGTGATCAGACTTACCGTCACGCTCGTCTAATAATTTAATCGACACACCAGAGTTTAGGAACGAAAGCTCGCGCAGACGCTTAGCTAAAATGTCGTAGTGGAAAGTGATATCAGAGAAAATAGTTGGGCTTGGCCAGAAACGGATTTCTGTACCAGAGTTTTGCGCATCGCCAATCACTCCTAACGGAGCATCAGGTTCACCTAGGCTATAGGTTTGCTGATGAATTTTTGCTTCACGCTTAATGGTCAGTTGCAGTTTATCAGACAGCGCATTTACTACCGATACACCTACACCGTGCAGACCACCAGAAACTTTATAAGAGTTGTCATCAAACTTACCACCTGCGTGCAGGACCGTCATAATAACTTCCGCCGCCGATACGCCCTCTTCTGGGTGAATACCGACTGGAATACCACGACCATCATCGCTGACTGATACAGAACCATCCGCGTGAATGGTCACGTTAATGTCTTCACAGTGGCCAGCCAAAGCTTCATCAATAGAGTTATCGACAACTTCGAACACCATATGGTGCAAACCAGAACCGTCATCGGTATCACCGATGTACATACCCGGACGCTTACGGACGGCATCCAAGCCTTTTAATACCTTAATACTCGAAGAATCGTAACTTTCAGACATGTCTTTCTCTCATGTATTTTATTTTTGCTCAACCACTTTACCCTGTTCCACATGGAACATCTTGCTTGGAGGCTGTGACAACGAATCTATTATTGCGCTCGGCTCAATGGCGGTAACCAATATCTGAGCCTGTGTTAGCTGAAGCTGGGACAGTAATAACCCTCTATGCTTGGCATCGAGTTCTGATGGCAAATCATCAACCAAATAAATACTGTCTTTACCTGTTTGCTGTGCTAATAATTGCCCTTGAGCAATTCTCAAAGCACACACAAGTAACTTTAACTGTCCACGGGAAAGCGCATCTTGTGCTGGCATATTGCCAACCTTAAGTCGCAGGTCTGCTTTATGCGGGCCTGAAACAGTATAACCAAGCTCTCTATCTCTTTGATTTTGCTTGGCTAACACTTCCTGATAGGAGAGAGTTTTATCCCATCCCTGATAATAACTTACTACAACATTTTTGTCAGGAAGAAACTGTTCGATTATACCCTTTAATACCTCATTTAACGAGGCTATATAGTTATTTCTAAGGGATGAAACTTGCTCAGCGAGATTTATTAACTCTTTATCCCAAGGATTAAGCATTGCAGGGGAGGATTGACTTTTTAGCAGTGCATTTCGCTGTTTTAATAAACGCTTGGTGGCCGCCCATAATCGGTGAAAAGTGGGCTGGGAATGAAATACTCCCCAATCCATAAATTGTCTTCTGGCTTTGGGACCTTCAAACAGGATGGCAAAACTTTCGGGGGTAATAATTTGAATAGGTAAAATAGCTGTCAGTTGAGCCAAGCCCTTGGTATTTTCCCCATTAATACGGATTTCATTATTGCCACTGCGCTGTCGACGAATACCAATCTTATTTAACTCTTCAGCAAAAAACACCTGGCCAAACACGGTACACTCACTGTGTTGTGTATTAATGATGCGTTGGGATAAGTGACTGCGAAAAGATCGTCCCATGCCAAGAAAATAAGCCGCTTCTAATATCGAGGTTTTACCACTCCCATTAGCGCCATAAATAAGGTTCAGCCCATCGGCAAGTTGCAAATGGGCTGAACTGAAATTACGAAAATTACTGCAATGTAACTGCTTTAACAAAGGGTCACGAACCTAAATGCGCATCGGCATGACAACGTACATGGAATCCTGAAAATCACAGTTTTCAATAAGCACACTGGAACCACCATCTTTCAGAGTTAGACGCACATCTTTACAGGTTAAGCCATTCATCACATCTAATAGATAAGACACGTTAAACCCGATTTCTATGTCATCGCCCTGATAGTCGATATCAATTATTTCTACCGCTTCTTCTTGCTCTGGATTATTGGCTGTAATTTTCATTTGGCCATTAGTCACATTAAGCTGTACGCCACGGAACTTTTCATTACATAAAATAGAGGCCCGTAACAAGCATTGGCGCAGCCATTCGCGGTCGGCTACTACCACTTTATCACCGCCTTTTGGCAGTACTCGCTCGTAATCCGGGAAGCGCCCATCCACCAATTTAGAGGTTAAGGTCGAGTCGTTAGTTGCGGCGCGAATGGAATTTTGGCCGATAGCAATCGCAATCGTTGCTTCAGGGTTATCTAATAAGCGCGATAACTCAACCACGCCTTTACGTGGCACAATCATTTGCTTTTTAGGGAGTGAATGTTCGATATTTCGATAACTTAATGCTAGACGATGACCATCAGTCGCAACAGTTCGCAACACGTTACCATCGGTTTCAAACAACAAACCATTAAGATAATAACGAACATCTTGGTTAGCCATCGAGAATTGAGTTGCTTCAATTAATGACTTAAGCGTTCCTTGAGTCAGAGTAAGCTCAATATCCGGCTGCCACTCATCAATATTGGGATAATCGCTGGCGGGTAATGTAGAAAGCGAGAATCGAGATCGGCCAGAGATGAGCAATAATCGGTCACCAGCCAATTCGATATTAATAGGTGCCTCAGGCAAAGAACGGACAATATCTAAAAACTTTTTCGCGGGAACTGTAGTACTACCAACAACTACATTTCCTTCTAGAGGAATTTGACCTACAAGTTCTACTTCTAAATCGGTGCCTGTTAGGCGTAATTGCTGCTCAGTTACCTGAACCAGGATGTTTGCCAAAATAGGTAAATTATGACGACGCTCAACTGCGCCAGATACCAACTGTATAGGTTTTAATAGTGAATCCCTATCTATGGTAAATTTCATATTATCCAAGTTCCCTTAAACGTTTATGACGATAAAGTACGAATTAAATTCGCATAATCTTCTTTAATATCGTGGCTTTCTTCTTTTAACTGTTCAATCTTACGACATGCGTGCAGCACCGTAGTATGGTCACGCCCACCAAAAGCATCACCGATTTCTGGTAAGCTGTGGTTAGTCAGTTCTTTTGCTAATGCCATTGCCACCTGGCGCGGACGAGCGACCGAACGAGAACGACGTTTAGAAAGTATATCAGCCAGTTTTATTTTGTAATATTCTGCAACGGTTTTCTGAATATTGTCTATAGTTACCAGTTTTTCTTGTAATGACAAGAGATCTCTTAGTGCTTCACGCACAAAGTCAATGGTAATAGGACGACCGGTAAAGTTGGCGTTAGCCATGACACGGTTTAATGCACCTTCAAGCTCACGTACGTTAGAACGTAACCGTTTAGCAATAAAGAAGGCCACTTCGTCAGGTAAGTGAATACCACTCTCTTCGGCCTTGCGCATTAAAATGGCAACTCGAGTTTCAAGCTCTGGAGGCTCAATCGCGACCGTTAAGCCCCACCCAAAGCGAGACTTAAGACGGTCTTCTACGCCATCAATTTCTTTCGGGTAACGATCAGAGGTAAGAATGATCTGGTGGTTGCCTTCCAAAAGGGCGTTAAAGGTGTGGAAGAATTCTTCCTGGGATCGGTCTTTATTAGCAAAAAACTGAATGTCATCGATCAGTAATGCATCCACACTACGATAAAAGCGCTTAAATTCTTCAATCGCGTTGTTTTGCAGCGCCTTAACCATATCTTGCACAAAGCGCTCAGAATGCATATAAACCACCTTGGCGTTTTTCTTACCCGCCATAATGCCATTACCCACAGCATGCAAAAGGTGAGTTTTACCAAGACCAGTCCCACCGTATAAGAATAATGGGTTGTAGGCACCACCTGGGTTTTCAGCTACTTGCATAGCGGCAGCCCGGCCTAATTGGTTTGATTTACCTTCAACAAAGTTATCAAACTGATAATTAGGGTTGATATTGCTGCGATGGTTAGGAACTAGGTTAGTTTCAGGTTTCGTTTCCGATCTAGTTAAATTCGATGCGCTTGCTTTAGGCTTTGTTTTCGATTCAACAGCAGGACTTTCAGGCTTTGCCACCGGCTTAGATCCGATATCAAAACGCAGTTTAGGTGCATTGTCACCTAGCTGCTCTTGCAGGAACTGATTGATACTATTAAGGTACTTATCTGTAACCCAATCCAGTACGAAGCGATTCGGTGCATACAAGACCAAAGTGTCACCACTGTGCTCGGCTTGCAGGGGACGTATCCACATATTGTATTGCTGGGCAGGCATTTCATCCTGTAGCCATTTACCACATTGCAGCCAGAGCGCGTCAGACACAATTATTTCCTAAAGTTATTCCCAAACGATTTGTTTATTCTATCCCTTGCAGTGGATAAGTGCTAGAGTATTTTCAACTTTATACACAATTAGGATCGAACAAAGATCTGATCTTGATCATAATCTTTAATTTATCACTATATATGTAGTAATTTACTTATATTAAGGCTTATAAATGGATCGGTTCTGATCTATAATCGCCGCCCCTTAGGATCTTTGTACCTAAAGAAACACTATATATTGTGTCTCTCCACAAAGTTATCCACAATAAAATGAGGATTTTTGGGTTAATTGTAAAAAAACAATCATTACTTCAATATCTGTGACATACAATGGTTGACGCTGATGGTTAAAATCATTACAATTTCGCCTCTTTTTACGCTGGCTCAATTAATTGTGCTGTAAACATTAACTACTAAAGACGGATTGCCAAGACAATGAGTAAACGTACTTTTCAACCTACAAACCTGAAGCGCAAGCGCACTCACGGCTTCCGTGCTCGCATGGCTACTAAAAACGGTCGCGCAGTTATCGCTCGCCGTCGCGCAAAGGGTCGTGCTAGCCTAGCTGTTTAATCAGCTGGTTGGTAATAAAGGTGAATAATTCATACACCTTCCCTAGGGAGTTACGTCTGTTAACTCCCAAAAACTTTCAAAATGTCTTTTCGAATCCCGTTCGAGCATCCACCCCTGAGCTCACTTTACTTGCTGTTCCCAATAAACTTGAGCATCCACGCTTAGGATTAACCATATCCAAAAAAAATGTAAAGCTTGCTTGTAAACGGAATCGTTTGAAACGCATTATTCGTGAAAGTTACCGCCTGCATCAACATCAGCTTCCTGCTGTCGATATTGTCGCCATTGGTAAAAAAGGCATACAAGATCTCGATAATCCAGCGCTTCATAAAATGGTAGAAAAGCTATGGCGAAAACTTACTCGCCGCTACAACGGCTAAGCTTCGCTATTATTCGAGGCTACCAACTGGGTATTAGTCCATTATTAGGACCACGTTGCAGGTTTCATCCAACTTGTTCTAGCTACGCTATTGAAGCAATAAAAATCTACGGATTTGCAAAAGGCAGTTGGCTATCTATTAAACGCATATTAAAATGCAATCCTATGAATCCTGGTGGCAATGATCCTGTCCCAGAAAAAACCAATAGGCATGAAAAATAACTTATGGAATCACAACGCAATATATTATTGATTGGCTTGCTGTTAGTTTCATTCTTTTTGTTCCAAGCATGGCAAGAAGAACAGAACCCACAGCCAGTAACAGCACCGCAAACGCAATCAACGACCACTACTGCTAACACCGCTATAAATAGCGATGTACCAATGGCAGAAACCAGCATCGCTCAAGCAACGGTTAACTCTGCAGAACTGATTTCTGTTAAAACTGACCAGTTTGACCTAAAAATAAACCCTGTTGGTGGTGACATTGTTGCAGCCTCTTTACTGCAACACCAAGCGGTACAAGGTGAGCAAGCTCCATTTGTTTTGCTAGAGCAAGGTAACAACTTTACCTATATTGCTCAGTCAGGCCTGATTGGTAAAGACGGTATCGATACGACTGCAGGTCGTGCGGCATTCAGCTCAGAGCAAACCAGCTACGAACTCGCCGAAGACCAAGACCAACTGAAAGTAACCCTTACCCTAGTGGCTGATAACGGCGTGAATTACCAAAAGTACTTCATCTTTAGCCGTGGCAAAGGCCAAATCAAAGTGGGTTACCAAATTGAAAACACCACCGCTGCCCCTCTTCAGATGCAGATGTACGGTCAGCTAAAACAGTCTATTACCCAAGGTGAAGGCTCGATGATGATGCCTGTTTACCGTGGTGGGGCTTACTCAACTGCAGATGTTAACTATGAAAAGTATGACTTTGCAGACATGGGTGAAGAAGACTTAGACAAGCGCACTATTGGTGGCTGGGTAGCAATGCTGCAACACTACTTTGTGTCTGCATGGGTGCCACCTGCAAGCGATCAAAATTTACTGTTTTCTCGCATTAATGCGGGCGGTCTAGCTAATATTGGCTACCGTGGTGCGCTAATTAACGTTGCACCAAACAGCACCCAAAACATTGAAGCTGATCTATACGTTGGCCCTAAGTATCAAGACCAGCTATCAGACATTTCTGAAAGCCTAAACCTTGTTGTAGATTATGGTTTCCTATGGTGGTTAGCAGAACCAATTCACTGGCTACTGATGTTATTCCAAGGATTAGTAGTTAACTGGGGTGCGGCAATTATTATGGTTACCCTAGCGGTACGTGGTGCGCTATACCCGCTAACGAAAGCACAATACACTTCTATGGCGAAAATGCGTCAGCTACAACCTAAGCTGAAACAACTGCAAGACCGCTACGCGGACGACCGCCAGAAGTTAGGCCAAGCCATGATGGAACTGTACAAGAAAGAGAAAGTTAACCCTATGGGTGGCTGTCTACCTATCCTACTACAGATGCCAATCTTCATTGCTCTATACTGGGTACTTCTAGAAAGCGTAGAATTGCGTCACGCACCGTTTATGTTATGGATCACAGACCTTTCAGTACAAGATCCATACTACGTACTACCTCTACTAATGGGTGCTTCTATGTTCCTAATGCAGAAGATGCAACCAATGCCTGCTAACATGGATCCTATGCAACAGAAGATGATGCAGTACATGCCTGTGGTATTTACTATCTTCTTCCTATGGTTCCCTGCCGGTCTGGTTCTATACTGGTTAGTAGGTAACTTAGTTGCTATCGCCCAGCAAATGTACATTTACAAAGCCCTAGATAAGCAAGGTCTTAAGTAAAGTATAGCCATTCGGCTAAAAGGCGGCCCTAGGTCGCCTTTTTTATTAGAGAGAAACTAAATGCAATTAAGCAATGACACTATCGTCGCCCAAGCAACGGCCACAGGTAAAGGTGGCGTAGGGATTGTTCGAGTTTCTGGCCCTGATGCCAAAACTGTTGCCGAGGCTATTCTAGGTAAAGTGCCTAAAACCCGTATGGCGGAATACCTGCCATTTAAAGACAGCGACAACATGGTGATTGATCAAGGTATTGCGCTGTACTTTGAAGGCCCAAACTCATTTACCGGTGAAGATGTCCTTGAGCTACAAGGCCACGGCGGTCAAATCGTTATGGACATGCTGCTGCGCGCGGCGGTTAAGGTAAACAAGGTTCGCCAAGCCCGCCCAGGTGAGTTTTCTGAGCGTGCCTTCTTAAACGATAAGCTGGATTTAGCCCAAGCGGAAGCCATTGCTGACTTAATTGATGCCACCAGCGAACAGGCGGCGAAAAACGCCTTAAACAGCTTACAGGGTGAGTTCTCTAACCGTGTTCACCACTTAGTTGAACAACTAACCCGCCTACGCATTTATGTGGAAGCAGCGATTGATTTTCCCGATGAAGAAGTCGATTTTTTATCGGACGGTAAAATTGCTGGCGATCTCTACCAAATCATTGATGACTTAGCGGCAGTTAAACGTTCAGCCAGCCAAGGGGCGATTATTCGTGAAGGCATGAAAGTGGTGATTGCGGGTCGTCCTAATGCCGGTAAATCGTCCCTGCTCAATGCCCTAGCAGGTAAAGAATCGGCGATTGTGACCGACATTGCTGGTACTACCCGTGACGTGCTGCGTGAACACATTCATATTGATGGTATGCCACTACATATTATTGATACCGCAGGTCTGCGTGAAGCCACCGATGCCGTTGAGCAAATTGGTATTGAACGCGCCTGGGAAGAAATTGAACAAGCCGACCGGGTATTATTTGTGGTTGATGGCACCACCACCGAAGAGTTAGATCCAGCCAAAATCTGGCCTGACTTTATGGCACGTCTCCCTAAGGACATGGGCTTAACCGTCATTCGCAACAAAGCGGACATGACCGGCGAAAGCATTAAAACCAGTGAAGACCACGGCCACCCGGTTTACCCACTGTCGGCTAAAACCAAACTTGGCCTTGATGCACTGACCGGGCATCTAAAAGACTGCATGGGCTACCAAGGTTCCACCGAAGGCAGCTTCAGTGCCCGTCGTCGCCATATTGAAGCGATTGAAACCGCCGAGCAACACTTAGAGATTGGTAAAGAGCAGCTAGAAGTCTTTCAAGCAGGCGAACTGCTAGCCGAAGAACTGCGCAGCGCCCAACAAAGCCTAAGTGAAATCACTGGTGAATTTAGTGCCGATGATTTGCTAGGAAGGATCTTCTCGAGTTTTTGTATTGGTAAGTAGATACGAGAGTCGAGGTGCGAGAGCGCTTCGCTTCGAGAGACGAAATAAGCCGAACGTTATGTTCGGCTTTTTTATTAATTTAGTCTTTCAGGAACGACCGAATCTTCTGACTTGAACATAAGTTCAGCCTGGGCGATTTTAGTATCTGCTTCATTCCTAGAAAGAATATTTTGATCGGCTAACCAATTAAACTTATTTATTTCCTGTTGGAGTTCATTCTCAAGATTTACCTCTCCATACCATTGCAGCAACTGAGTTTTACGACGCTTATTAAGTTCATTAATAATGTTGTCATGCTGACTGTCTTGGATAATGAAGATATTACCTCTTTCATTAGAAAACACTGAAAACTTAACTTTTGTGAAAGCAGACCAAGCCACACAACCTAAGCCAATATAAAACCAAAAACCTTTGCCAACTAAAGAAAGGCCTTCACTATATGCAAGTCCAAACTGGATGATTCCAATAACAATCCAAAGGTAGCCAACGTTTCTTAACCAATCATTCTGTTCAATTTGAACCGAGTGTTTCTGAGGAAAGTCAGCATAGTTATGATCTATATCCCCTGACCCCGATTTATCTGCATAAGCAAAATTAAAGTAATTATCTTTCAATTGAAATGTATGCTTAAAAGAACCTTTTTTCTGTATAAATTCCATTTAAATTTCCTACCTCTATATAATTACAATGGCTAGAATCAGTAACTCTAACCCACACAAGATACAGGAAAAATAGCACCTGAAAAACCTTTAAATCATGGATTATTTAATTCAATATCAGCTAGTTATGCTTTGCAAGATTTGACTGGGTTAGCAATGCCGCCACCTTTAGAGGTGAAGCAGTCATCTAATAGGGTGCAATAGCAAAACTCGACATCCAGTTTCCAACGTTCGTTGTTCACTTTTAGCCATAAATCATGGCTATTTTGATGATCGTATAATTTAAAAAAGACTCTATCTTGCTGAGCAGGCAACACAATATTATTAATCACAGACGTCAGGGTTGCCCCTTCTTCAATAGAAATCGTCGTTGAATTAAACTTATCGAAAAGTGACTGGTAGGCTTTATATTCTGCATTACAGCAAGCCACCATAAAGTTACCTACTTCATTGTAGGGCTTACCATCATAAATTAACTTTGCACTATGGATAATCGCTGGTCCAGAGCCCGAATTTTTAATAGTAAAAGCAATAGCAGGCTTTTTAGCAGCCTCATCATAGTTACTATGAGTGAACCCCATTAACGGGAAAGTCATCGCCTTAACCTGTTTTTCAGCCGCACTGGCCTGCATATAAGTGGCATAAAACGATGCCAAAGAGATTAAAATGGCACATAACGCGATAAGAAGATTAAGCCTATCCGCCGCCAAAAAAGAACGCCCTTTACCCACAGAATATCCCTATTTTTCTTTGATGATCCTCATTAAGGATAAATTAACAGGCATATCCCATTGAAATCAATGTTAAATATTTTTGTGGAATCGTTGGTATAGATTTGAAGCTGTAATTTAAACCTTGTTTTGCTTTTATAGCTAGGGAGTCGCGGTGGCGACAGCACCCAAGGGGAGACCGGGCTGCGCCCTCCCCTTGGAACCCCTCCGCAGCCCCCGCAGTCTGCGTGACCTTAATTTTCATTCGTTAATGTACGAGTACGGTCAGATTCGCCATCCATGGCTCAAACTGACCTTCTTGGGCATCCATGCCCAATCCCTCTATTAACTCAATCAAATTAAGCGCAGACAGAAGGGTAAATGCTACCACTATCAAAGTTTGTAAAGTTGAATGAGTACTTATTAACTGGTACTTTGAGTAAATATCTGCTGAAAGTTAAAAATATCGAGCTCCCTATAAATAACTCCACTCTTATAAAAAAAGCAACTGCTCTTACCTTCAACGCTATTTGTATCCTATTAGGGCTATTAGGGCTCGTTACACTGATTATCTCGAGTTCTTCTGAATACCAAAGAATAATGGAAAGCCTATCTAGCATAGGGGCTTTTATGAGCGGATTATCGGGTTTTTCACTCGCTATTATCGCTTTACTATCACTAAATACTTGGAAAAAGCAGATCATTTACAACAAAAATATAGAATTAATATGGAAAGCCAAAAGCGCATTAAAAGACCTAGAAAATAAACTCTATCAGTATCAAGCTATATCTGTGTTGCGTGATCCCACCAATATAAAATGGCGACCACAAAGTGAATTAATTCCAATACAAAAAGAAGTGCAAAAATCACATGATTATTTCTGTAATTTTTGCTCTCAAATTGATGCTAACATTGCTGAAAATGATGCTAAATATCAAAACTTAGCATTAATTATTATCAGCTACACCCCTAACCAAATACATATCAAAAGTAGTATTGATGTTAATAGATCAATTTCAAATATTCCTATTATGAATGAACAACTCAAAGAACTTGAGTTATCAATAGAGCCATAGCATTTCTTTCACCCAACTCCCTCCCCTCACTTTATCCTTAATTCTATTAAATTGATGAACTGCTTGAAATGAGTTTTAAATAAAATGTCACCAATACGAATTACGTCCTGATGCTCAAATTCCCCTCTGACTTTGCGAAGAATTTGATTGAGGAATAGCTGTACTAGACAGGATGTCTAGCAAGGTCTGTTCGAGGCAGGACGCCGAGTCAGACCGTCTGCGTAATGACGAATGAAAAATTCTGGTTAAGCAAAGTAAGGGGCGGCTCAGGGGGTGTCGGGGGAAAAAGCTGTTGTTTTCCCCTGACGTGCCGTCGCCACCGCGACTCCCAGCTCGAACAGCAGAGCCTAACTTGAAAGAAATCCCACAGCCGTCCGCAGGACAACTACTTTACATCCACCAGCTTACTCGCCTTCCTATATTGAACCCGCCAACCGTTGAATCTTGGTAACTCCCAACGCTTAGGCCCAGCTTTGCGGGTACCAGAGGCATAATGCACCACCACGCGCTTAGCAGCAGGAAAGTATTCGACTGTTAGCTTAAGCTCTGCCAACGTCAGCGCCAATGGGTAAGTTTCCATAAACTCGGACTTTTGCCAGTCAGGTATGCCCGCAAAGGCAAAGTCATCGGCTTCTACGAGCTCAAGATCATCCATGGTTTCAATACCAAGTTCACTAATGGTATGACTTAAATGGGCTTCTAAGCTGGTGGCCGTACCCTGCTCGCCCGTCACCTTTAACCACAGGTTATAGGATGCTATGTCTTGCTGCAATTGCTCAGCGAGACCGGCATAACGCTCACCAGAGAGGATTTGTTGCAACACTAATTGCCCAGTATGCTGGCTATTGAGCTGCGCTTGACGCACCCCAATCACTCGTCCGGCATAGATGCGCTCTAACTTACCATCGGCATTGAGTTGTTCTTGCCCCAGTTCTGCTTTGCAAAGCAATTGCAGGGACACGGGTATCAAAACTGTGGCTAAGTTTAGGGTTTGCTTTACCCCACGCCCAGGAACGGAATGAATATTTAGTACGATGGCGCTAGGGTGCGTTTCTTTAGCAATTTCAAAGCGGCTATCTCGACCGATTTGTACTTCTTGGATGCCATTGGCCAGCGCTTGTTGGCGTTTTTCACGGCGTACAAAAGCCATTTGCGGATGAGCCTTTAAAAGTGCCAATATCCAACGTTCGCGCAATTGGGTATTAGTCAGCAGCTTGCTGCTGTCTTTGCTTAACTGTTTACTTAAGAGAGGAATATCGAGCGCTAACCTAAGCTGCTTAGCAAATGTGCGGGCTTCCCTTAGCACTTCGTGATTCACTTTTAAGCAATCTGGCGCCCCTTCACGCAGCAGTTTAATTTGGGTATAGGCATCACAATCAAAGTGTTGCCACTGCTGCAGCTGATCAATATCGTAGGGATCATTCGGCAATTGATATAAACGCCCGGGGGTCGACATTACTGCAATACAATCGATCATTAACTGGGTGCAATCCAAGTCCGGCATGGAACTCAGTAAATGGGCAAATATGGCATCGATCGGCAGTGGCCCTAGGCGTTTGCCGTGTTCGGTGATCTGGCCTTGGCTATCAATAGCGCTTAATGACAGTAATGCCTGTTTAGCAATTTCTAGGGTTTTCGGCTTGAGGCTATCAAGAAACTCTAAACTAGCCAGTTCAAAGCCATTATTGGCGGCGGCTAACATGGGCTCTAGGAGTTCTTGGCGCATTAATTCACTGTCTGTATGGGCATCCAGTGGAGCCGCTTGGCCCCATAATCGGTAACACACACCTGCCTGCACCCTACCCGCTCGACCTAGGCGTTGCTTGGCACTGGCCATGGAAATACGTTCCAGTGACAACACATTGCGGCCATTACGTTGTATGGTTCTGCGCTCTAAACCACTATCCACCACCGCCGTTACCCCTTCAATGGTTAAAGAGGTTTCTGCCACGTTAGTGGCAAAAATGATTCGACGCTCATTGGCTGGGCTCAGGATTTGCTGCTGGATATCAGATTCAATGCCACCATGAAGGGGAAAGCTGCTAATCCCAAAATGCTGGCAGGCCTGCTGACAGCTAGCCAGTTCTTTTTTACCGGGTAGAAATACCAAAACATCGCCTTGGGTTTCAGCTAAGGCTTGGTCTACGGCAGTCGCCACCCTTTGCTCTAGGTTATGATTGCTTGGCAGTTGTAAATCGTCTTTGGCTAAGTGTTTTAGCTCAACACTAAAGCGCTTGCCCTCACTAAATAAGTATTGGCCATCGATATAGCGGGTTAAGGCTTGGGCATTAATGGTGGCAGAAGTCAGCAGCAGTTTATGACTTTGCTTTTGCTTAAGAATGGCCAGTAATAAATCGGTATCCCAGCGGCGCTCATGAAATTCATCAATCATCACCACATCGAAATCTTGTAGGTTATTATCTGCCAACCAACTAAGGGCAACCCCAGGGGTCACAAAGGCCAGCTGAGTATTGGCAGTCACATGATTTTCAAAGCGGATGGCGTAATTAACAGCAAACGCGCTGGATTGGCTCAAATAATTGGCCAAAGCGGTCGCCGCTATACGTCTAGGCTCGACAATTAAAACTCGATAGCCTGCTGCTGCCAACCACAAGGGTAAACGCGTTGATTTACCCGAGCCTGTATCTGCCGCCACCACTAAATGATGGTTAGCAATATTGGCGATAACTTTCGATTTTAAAGGATCTATCGGAAGGCTTGGCAGAGTCATAAATTAAAACATTTACCTTTATTAAAACCCTATTGTAACGGCAACTTATCATTATGAAAAAATTACTTAGCTTATTAATTGCAATATCAGCCGTAGCAGCTTGGTATTATATTTGGACCCCTAAATGGCTACTTGAGGTATGCTACATCAGCTCTATTGCTGCTGTATCGATAGTCGCAATCGACAAGTTTTGTGCTGTTCAAAGGTGGTCGCGGCTGCCAGAGTGGCTATTTTTTATTGCAACTTTAGCTGGTGGCTGGGGAGCAATGGCATTAAGTTTTATTGTGTTCAACCACAAACATAATAAACACGCCTTCTTCTGGCCTTGGTTGGTACTGAGCATTGTATCTGCTGCGGCTATTTATGCGATTCCAAGATACCTTTAAATTACATACCCCAATAAAAAAGCAGCCAAATGGCTGCTTTTTCTGTGCCGTTAAAAACTAGTGATGGGAACACTTGCCATCTTCATGGGCATGACCATGCACTAACTCTTCAGCAGTGGCAGCACGCACTTCTAGCACTTCAATAGTGAAGGTTAAGTCCATGCCAGCTAGCGGATGATTGCCATCAACGATCACTTCGTCGTCGCTAACATCAAGGATCATCACCGATTGCTCACCGTGATCGGTATCCGCGCGGAACTGCATACCTGCTTTTACTTCCATGCCATCAAACATAGAAATCGGCACCGCTTGCATTAGCTCTTGGTTTCTTTCACCGTAGGCATCACTGCAATCGATATCAACCGTAAATTTTTCACCGGCCTCTTTGCCCATTAAAGCTTTATCTAAACCTGGTACTAGATAACCAGAGTTCATCATCACCGTTAATGGCTTATCGTGGAAAGTACTGTCTAATTGAGTACCTTCGGTAGCTACGCTGTAGTGCATGACTACTACGTCTTTTTCAGTAATTTGCATAATTGTTCTCGTACACAAGTAATGCGCTTATTGTACTACATTTCACCACGATTTAAGCGACCAAAGTAGTCTTTCGCGGCAGCTTTCACCTTAGGTGCGAGCAAGAGTGCACAAGTCATGGTCGGAATCGCCATCAGCGCATAAAAGCCATCAACAATATTTACTATTTCACTGACCGATGCCGT
The DNA here is from genome assembly GCF_010993985.1 of Paraferrimonas sp. SM1919. Lineage (GTDB taxonomy): Bacteria > Pseudomonadota > Gammaproteobacteria > Enterobacterales > Shewanellaceae > SM1919. Next base: position 46,741 of record NZ_WINH01000020.1, read on the forward strand.
CGCTGCAAACAGGATAATGCCAATATACACATACAGGTAGTAACGCACTTTGCTGCGACCAAACAAAAAGGCAAAACACTGGCTGCCATAAAATGCTTGGGTAAACACGGTACTAATGCCAAAGAAAAACACACACACAATTAAGATGTACGGGCCCACTCCAGGAATAGTCTGCTCAAACGCTTTGGCTGATAGCACTACCCCTTCAGCATCACTAACTTGCCACACCCCAGAGATCAAAATAATCATCGCTGTTGCGGTACAAACAATAATGGTGTCAATAAATGGCCCTAACATCGCCACTAACCCTTCACGCACAGGTTCATTAGTCTTGGCACTACCATGAGCCATCACCTCAGTACCAATACCCGCTTCATTCGAAAAAGCAGCTCGGCGAATACCAATTAACATGGCACCTAGCACGCCACCAGCGACAGAATCTGCAGCAAACGCTTGAGTAACAATTAAACCAAAATAATAGGGAATTTGATCAGCATGGGTGATAAGAACGTATGCCGCACAGCTAACATATATCGCCACCATGGTTGGCACCACTTTAACCGCAACATTAGCAATTCGCTTAATACCGCCTAAAATAACGATGCCCACTAAGGTACAGATAAAGAAGCCCAAAGTTAGGTCTACCGCAAAGGTAGATTCACCTGCCGCTACAAAGCCAGGTTTCACGATTAAATACTCACGGATAATTTGCACAATTTGGTTGGTATTAAATAATGGTAGATTGCCAACCATACCCGCAATACAAAACAAAATGGCCAGCGGCTTCCACTTACTGCCTAAACCTTGGGTAATGATATACATAGGCCCACCTTGGGGGGTGCCGTTTTCATCCTTCTCACGGTACATGATCGCCAAGGTACCGGTGAAAAACTTAGTCGCCATCCCTAATATGGCGCTAACCCACATCCAAAATATCGCCCCAGGGCCACCTACCATAATCGCCACCGCGACCGAGCCGATATTACCCAAGCCCACTGTACCTGCCATGGCACTAGCCAATGCCCCAGCATGGGATATTTGCCCTTCAGCCTTTTTATCGTCGTATTTGCCACGAACAATATCAATGGCATGGCGCATATAACGAAAAGGCGCGAAACCAGAAAAAATGGTGAAGAACAGGCCCCCACCAACTAACAACACCAACATATGGTGTCCCCATGCAAGATCAGCAAAACTGGCTGTAATTTCTTGGAAAGACATAACACTTCTTAATTTTGGAAACTTGATACATAAACTACCTAATTATCAGTATTTTATCTAACACCTTGCTGCACAAAATATGGGCAACAGGTTCATATATGGTGCATACAAAATGCACCAAAGTTAGCATTTAAAGCATAAACAACTGATAAACAACAATAAAAATAAGTGGCATGCAACTCGCAATGTAATCAGCAGTAACTTTTTAATTATTATTTTGCGAGGAAAGCACAATGAAAAAAACTAAATTAGCAGCATTAGTAATTACTGCAGGTTCTTTATTAGCCACTCCTGTGATGGCGGAAGTCAGCCTAAATGCAGGCGTAGTATCAAATTACCTATGGCGTGGTCTTACTCAAACTAATGGCGCTGCTGCAGTTCAAGGTGGAATTGATTTTGAAAGTGATTCGGGCGTTTATGTTGGATCTTGGGCATCAAATGTAGATTTTGGTGACGGCACAAGTTATGAACTTGACTTCTACGGTGGTTATGCTGGTGAAGTTAGTGGGTTTAACTATGATTTAGGTGTTATTTACTATGCCTTTCCAGATGGTGAAGACAGTAACGCTACAGAGCTTTACCTAAGCGCTGGATATGATTTCATCAGCATGACTTATTCTAAGCAAATTCAGTCTGACTGGGATGCTAATAACGTTTCTTATTTAGAGGCAAATGCAGAATTTGAACTAACACAAAGCTTAACTTTAGGCCTACATGCCGGTAAGTGGTTAGGTAGCGACACTGATGAAGATACTGATATCAACGCAAGTTTGACCCGTTCAACGGATCAAGGTGATATCAGTTTATTAGTTTCAAAAAGTAGTGCCGTAGACTATGACGATGCCCAAGTTGTTGTTGGCTATGCTGTCGCTTTTTAATTGTAAAATAATAGATAAAAGGCAGCATTTGCTGCCTTTTTAATTGTGTTGAAGATAATCGTTTTTGGTTTTAACGTATTTCGCTGCAGCATACTTAAAAAATGATAACTCTTGTTCATTCAAACAACGAACTTGCCTTATAGGGTTACCAAGATATAAAAACCCACTTTGCAAACGCTTACCAGGAGGAACGACACTGCCAGCTCCTATCACTACTTGAGACTCAATATAAGCACCATCAAGTATAATCGCCCCCATACCAACTAAGATTTCACTTTCTAGGGTACATCCATGTAGACAGGCTTTATGTCCTATAGTGACATCATTACCTATCGTTAAAGCGAAACCATCACTATTAAAGTCACTTCGGTGGGTAACATGCAGTACGCAGCCATCCTGTACAGATGTTCTCTCACCAATGATAACTTCATTAACATCACCACGGATCACCGCCATTGGCCACACCGAGCTATCCTTATTTAAAGTAACATTACCTATCACGCAAGCCTGTGGATCAACATAAACCTCTGGCGCTATGTTTGGCTTATTGCCTTGATAAGCACGAATAGAATGATTAACTAAGCCCATGCTTCTTCCCTTAATGAAGTTAATTATTGAAAAGTCAGTATAATAAGCTTGTTAAAAAATCTCATCGATGAAAGTCAAAAGGCAAAATTAAAAATGGTAGAAATCATTATTGGCAGCACATTAGGCAATGCCGAATTCATAGCTGAAGAGCTTGCAGCGTTACTTGAAGAAAATCAGATCCCGAATCGACTTCATTTCGATCCCAACTTGGATAACTTGAATAAGCAATGTCAGTGGTTGTTAGTTTGTTCTACTCATGGTGCTGGAGAGCTACCAGAGAACATTCGCCCCTTTTATCAGCAATTGCAATGCTTAGAAGACAAGCTATCTGATGTGAAATTCGCCATTTGCGCTATCGGCGACAAAAATTATGATACTTTTTGCGAAGCAGGAAAAACCCTCGAAGATCAACTTATACAAGCCTGTGCAAAACCTATTGTGAATAAGATCGAATTAGATATGAGTGCAGATCTCATCGTAGAAGATCAAGCTCTACAATGGCTTGGCAATCACATAGACTCTTTTAAATCTTGATAAAAAATAAGTTATTAACAGATTACCGATATTTACCCACATAAGTATCGGTAATTTTATAACTCTGGGGATAACTTATGATCAAGCTTGGATCTACCTAGGGATAGATCTAAAACGGGATCCAACAAGATCTGCCCCTGTGTATAAGATCGCGACTTACCCCCAAGAAGATCCATATCTTTGTAATGCTTGATCACAGCTTTAAAGTCAACTTAAACCAATGATAAATAAGGTAAAAACACCCATAACAAGAGTTATCCAGATCCTTAATAGTAACAAATATAAAGAATATATATAAAGATCATATGATCTTATTAATTGATCTCTTTGATCACTTTACTTTGCAAAATTCGATTTATTCGATCTGCGTAATGTAACTGCTACTAAACTAGTGTTAGAATACCGCTCTTTTTTAATAACGGGTTTAATCGATGCATTTTCACGAGTCTTTTGATGTCATCATTATTGGTGGTGGCCATGCTGGTACAGAAGCTGCGCTTGCCGCTGCACGAATGAATTGTAAAACATTATTATTGACTCATAATGTTGATACTCTAGGTCAAATGTCTTGTAACCCCGCTATTGGGGGAATTGGTAAAGGTCATTTGGTAAAAGAAATTGACGCTTTAGGCGGTGCCATGGCTACCGCTATTGATCATGGCGGTATTCAATTTAGGACCTTAAATTCATCGAAAGGACCAGCCGTTAGAGCGACCCGTGCTCAAGCTGATCGTGCTTTATACAAGCAAGCGATTCAAAATATTCTGCAAGCCCAGCCTAATTTGCGTATTTTCCAACAGGCAGTAGAAGACTTAGTTGTTGAAAACAATAAAGTTGTTGGTGTTGTAACTCAGATGAATTTAGCCTTTGCCGCTAAGACTGTGGTATTAACCGCCGGTACTTTCCTAGGTGGTCAGATCCATATCGGTATGGAAAACTACAAGGGTGGCCGTGCTGGTGATCCGCCATCAATAGCATTAGCCGACCGTTTACGTGAATTACCTTTGCGTGTTGGCCGTTTAAAAACAGGCACTCCAGCAAGACTAGATCGCAACACCATTAACTTTGATGTGATGCAAGTACAACATGGTGATGATGTTACTCCGGTATTCTCATTTATTGGTAACCGGGAACAACATCCTCAGCAGATCCCTTGTTATATCACCCATACAAACGAGCAAACCCATGAGATCATTCGTGGTGGATTAGATCGTAGTCCTATGTATTCAGGGGTTATTGAAGGTATTGGCCCTCGCTACTGTCCTTCTATTGAAGACAAAATCATGCGTTTTGCTGATAAAACATCACACCAAATTTTCGTTGAACCAGAAGGTTTGAATACTAATGAGATATACCCTAATGGTATTTCTACGAGCTTACCTTTTGATGTACAAATTAACCTAGTACGCTCGATCAAAGGTTTTGAAAACGCTGAGATCATCCGCCCTGGTTATGCCATTGAGTACGATTATTTTGATCCTCGCGATCTTAAATCATCACTAGAAACCAAAGTGATTGATGGTTTATTTTTTGCGGGTCAAATCAACGGTACCACCGGCTATGAAGAAGCGGCTGCACAAGGGTTGTTAGCTGGCTTAAACGCGGCCTTACAAGTTCAGGAAAAAGAAGCTTGGTCTCCACGTCGTGATCAAGCCTACCTTGGTGTGCTGGTTGATGACTTATCAACGTTAGGTACCAAAGAACCATACCGAATGTTTACCAGCCGTGCCGAATACCGTCTGCTATTACGCGAAGACAATGCTGATTTACGTTTAACTGCGGAAGGCCGTGAGTTAGGCTTGGTGGATGATCACCGCTGGCAAAAGTTTAATGAAAAACAAGAAGCCATTGAACAAGAGCTACAACGCTTACGTTCTCAGCGGATTCATCCAAATCACGAATCGGTTGCGGTATTAAACCCACACCTAAAAACACCGATCAATCGTGAAGCGACTTTTGAGGAATTACTCCGTCGACCAGATTTAGATTATCAAAAGTTGATGTCTATTGATGGTTTTGGTCCAGCCATTAGCGATGAAAAAGCTGCTGAGCAAGTTGAAATACAAATCAAATATGCTGGCTATATTCAACGACAAAAAGATGAAATTGAAAAAGCCATTAAAAACGAAACTACCGGTTTACCACTGGATCTTGATTATGCTGAAGTACCTGGCTTATCAAATGAAGTTATTGCCAAACTTAATGAGCATAAACCAGAAAATATCGGCCAAGCATCAAGAATTTCAGGTATCACTCCTGCGGCTGTTTCGGTATTATTGGTCCACTTGAAGAAGCGCGGCTTATTAAAAAAAGTGAGTTAAAAAACAATGTTGTTTAACTCATAAATTGAAGAGCTTGCAGTAAAATGCAGGCTCTTTTGGTTTAATAAACCTTTTCATCCCCCAATTGTGGGGTCATAATATCCTTTTGTGCAGTGATCAGGTGGCTAAAGTGCTACAACAATATTTGAGTGACTTGCTTAAACAAACTGACTTAATCGTGACAAATGAGCAGCAGCAAAAGTTAATTGCTTTTGTCGAGCTCTTGCATAAATGGAATAAGGCCTATAACTTAACCTCTATTAGGGATCCAAAACAAATGCTAGTTCGCCATGTCATGGACAGCATTTGTGTTTCTCCGCATTTACAAGGACATCGATTCATTGATGTTGGCACTGGCCCAGGTTTACCTGGGATCCCTTTGGCAATTATTAACCCAGATAAAGAGTTTGTGTTACTCGATAGCCTGGGTAAGCGTACCCGTTTCCAAAAACAGGTAAAATTTGAACTTGGTTTACAAAACATTGAAAGTGTAAACTCAAGAGTTGAAGATTATCATGACGAAGTTGGTTTTGATGGGGTATTAAGTCGGGCTTTCGCATCTATGTCTGATATGTTGCAATGGTGTCATCATTTGCCTAAGGAAACAGGTCAATTTGTCGCCTTAAAAGCAAATATTGAACAATCTGAACTTGAGCAAATACCTCAGCAATTTGCTGTTCAGCAAATCATAGAACTCACTGTTCCTGAGCTTAATGAGCCTAGGCATGTGGTAAAAATAAAATAGATAGTTAGGAAACGGTTTTGGGAAAAGTTATTGCGGTTGCAAACCAAAAAGGCGGTGTAGGAAAAACCACCACAAGTGTCAACTTAGCTGCTTCACTTGCTGCCACTAAGCGAAAAGTACTTCTTATCGATCTTGATCCTCAAGGTAATGCTACCATGGGGAGCGGCGTCGATAAGTACGATGTTGAACATACCGTATATGATTTCCTAGTTGATGAGCGCCCAGCAGAAGAAGTGATAATCAAAGATACTGTTGGTAAGTACGATTTAATCGCTGCCAATAGTGATGTCACAGCCGCTGAAATTAAATTGATGGAAGTGTTCGCTAGGGAAGTTCGTCTGCGTAATGGTTTAGCGCCAGTTCGTGATTACTATGATTATATCTTTATCGATTGCCCTCCTTCGCTTAATCTATTAACCATTAATGCCATGTCTGCCGCTGACTCGATCATTGTACCAATGCAATGTGAATATTATGCGTTAGAAGGTATTACGGCATTGGTCGATACCATCAGTAAACTGGCTTCAGTGGTTAATCCAGATCTAAAAATTGAAGGGATCCTCAGAACCATGTTCGATCCTCGAAACCGTTTAGCTAATGATGTTTCAGACCAATTAAAGCAGCACTTTGGCGATAAAGTATATCGTACCGTGATACCAAGAAATGTGCGCTTAGCTGAAGCCCCCAGTTTTGGAGCGCCGGCAATGTATTACGACAAAACAAGTTCAGGTGCCAAAGCCTATTTAGCATTAGCAGGTGAAATAATTCGCCGCAGCGAGCAACAAAAAAAACAATTAGAAACCGCTTAGGATAGTAAGAGAGAAAACTATGTCACCACAAAAAAGAGGGTTAGGAAAAGGATTAGACGCCCTTTTTAGTAACAGTCAGGTTGCTGCATCAACAGAATCAAATCATCAATCAACAGGTAATCAATCAGGCTTAGCCATTAAGCCAATTGAAAGCCTTGTACCTGGCAAGTATCAACCCCGTCGTGACATGGCCAGTGAGCCTCTAGAAGAGTTAGCTGAATCAATCAAAAAACAGGGGCTGTTGCAGCCTTTAGTTATTCGCCCTATTAGCAATGGTAAATTTGAAATTATTGCTGGTGAGCGTCGCTGGAGAGCCTCTCAATTAGCGGGCTTACATGACGTGCCTTGTATCATCAAAGATGTGGATGATGAAGCGGCTATCGCGATTGCTTTGATCGAAAATATTCAACGTGAAGACTTGAATGCCATCGAAGAAGCCGTTGCGCTGCAACGACTTTTAGATGAGTTTGGTATGACTCACCAACAAGTCGCCGAGGCCGTGGGTAAGTCTCGTTCAACAGTGAGTAACTTACTTAGGCTTAATGGCTTATGTAAAGATGTGAAGTTAATGATGGAACATGGCGATATTGAAATGGGCCATGGTAGAGCAATTTTATCACTTGATGAGCAACAACAATTAGAAGCTGCGCAAATGGTGATTGCCAAAGACTTAACGGTGCGTGAAACAGAGAAGCTGGTTCAAAATCTTCAAAACCCACCACAAAAAGCAGAGCCGCAGGCACTCGATCCAGATGTCGAAAAGCTTCAACTTAAATTGGCTGAAACACTTGGTACCAGTGTCGCAATCAAGCATTCCGCCAAGGGTAAAGGTAAGCTGGTAATCGATTATCATGATTTGATTCATTTAGATGGTATCCTGAACAAAATTTCCTCATAACACTCTAATATACTTCTCAAATTCTTATTTTAGGCTGTGTGACCTAACTCACAGCCTTGATGTAGAACAATTCACCAAAATAAGCGTCTTTTTAGGGGTAGTATCTGTTGCAATAGTACCCTGAAAAGGTATACTTGCGGCTGTCTTTGACTCTGCTCTCATTTTCTGTAAAAAGTACAATAGGGGGCAGTTTTATCAGAGTCCGGAGAATACTCGTGCGAAATGCTTTAGCTTTAAAAGGAAAAAAATCAGCTTACCAGTTGGTATTCTTCCAATTTATATCTGTTTTGCTTTGTTCGAGCATTTTCTTCGTAAGCTTGGGAGTTGACGCTTTGATTTCTTCTTTTTTAGGTGGAATGATTGCGGTGCTGCCAAATTTGGTCTTCGCAACCTTTGCTTTTGCCCATTCAGGGGCGAGTAAAGCCGATAAAGTGGTTAAGTCGTTTTATCGAGGGGAAGCGTTGAAGCTGGTGACAACCGTGCTGCTGTTTTCGTTGGTGTTTGCTAACGTCAAGGTTGGTTTTATGCCAACGTTCGTATGTTACACACTGGCGCTAATTGTGCATTGGATTGCACCGGTTTTTTTCAAGAAAAAGTAAGTGGGATGAATCATGGCTGCAAATGGTGAAGCATTGACACCGCAGGGCTATATCCAGCACCACCTTACCAACCTAACGGCTGGTGAAGGGTTCTGGTCATGGCATATTGATTCATTGTTCTTTTCGGTTGCTCTTGGCGTACTGTTTTTGGGTTTATTCCGCTCAGTAGCTAAGAAGGCGACAACCGGCGTTCCTGGCAAACTTCAATGTTTTGTCGAAATGATCGTCGAGTTTGTTGACCAAAGCGTGAAAGAGTCTTTCCACGGTAAAAACAAAGTAATTGCTCCTTTAGCTCTTACTATTTTCGTATGGGTGTTCTTAATGAACCTTATGGACCTTGTTCCTGTAGACTGGCTTCCTGAGCTAGCGTTGGCAGCAGGTGTCCCATATCTGAAAGTAGTGCCGAGCACTGACTTGAACATTACCCTAAGCTTAGCTTTAGGTGTGTTCGCGCTGATTATTTATTACAGCATTAAAGTTAAGGGCATTGGTGGTTTTACTAAGGAATTGACCCTGAATCCTTTCAATCATTGGGCAATGATTCCTGTTAACTTCATCTTAGAGTCGGTTACCTTAATCGCTAAGCCAATTTCATTGGCGCTGCGTTTATTCGGTAACATGTACGCGGGTGAGTTGATCTTTATTCTTATTGCGTTGATGTACAGTGCCAACTGGATGATTGCTTCTCTAGGTGTAACCCTACACTTAGGTTGGGCTATTTTCCATATTTTAGTTGTTACTTTACAGGCGTTTATCTTCATGATGCTGACGATTGTTTACCTCAGCATGGCACATGAAGATCACTAAGAATTGCTAGAAGCATTTTTTTTTAATTGTTTTAAACATAATTACTAACAATAAAGTTAGAAACTGGAGATTCTGATGGAAACTGTACTAGGTTTTACGGCTATCGCTGTTGCACTTCTAATTGGTATGGGTGCACTAGGTACTGCTATTGGTTTTGGTCTACTAGGTGGTAAGTTCCTAGAAGGTGCTGCTCGTCAACCTGAGATGGCACCAATGCTACAAGTTAAAATGTTCATCGTAGCGGGTCTACTTGACGCCGTAACTATGATCGGTGTTGGTATTGCTTTATACATGCTGTTCACCAACCCTCTAGGTGCGATGCTATAAGAAGCCTCTGTCTTAACTCTAACTAGGAGGCAGTTGTGAATATCAACGCTACCTTAATTGGTCAGACAATCGCTTTTATTCTTTTTGTTTGGTTCTGCATGAAGCATGTATGGCCACCTCTAATGGCTGCTATTGAAGAGCGCCAGAAGAAAATTGCTGATGGTCTGGCGGATGCTGACCGTGCTGAGCAAGATTTAAAACTTGCACAACAGGAAGCAACCAACAAGCTTAAAGAAGCAAAAGCACAAGCCAGCGACATTATTGAGCAAGCTAATAAGCGTAAAGCTCAAGTCGTTGAAGAAGCTAAAGCGGAAGCTGAAGCTGAGCGCGCTAAAATTATCGCGCAAGGCCAAGCAGAAATTGAAGCTGAACGTAACCGCGTGAAAGAAGAACTGCGTAAGCAGGTAGGCGCTCTAGTTATTACTGGTGCTGAACGTATCTTAGAACGCTCGATTGACGAAGCTGCTCAGAACGACATTGTTGAGAAACTTGTCTCTGAAATTTAATAAGGACTAAGCCATGGCTGAAATGAGTACTGTAGCTCGTCCTTATGCAAAGGCAGCTTTTGATATTGCTGTAGAAGCGCAAGCCGTTGAAAAATGGCAGGAAATGTTAGAGTTCGCATCTCTGGTTGCTCAAAATGAGTCAATCAGTGAACTTCTAAATGGTGCTTTAGCTGCAGATAAATTGGCTGAAATTTTCAATCAAGTCTGTGGTGAGCAAGTCAACGAGCAAGGCCAAAACCTTATTAAGGTGATGGCTGAAAATGGACGTTTATCAGTGTTACCTGAAGTTGCGGCACTTTATGCCGGTCTTCGTAACGAGTGGGCTCAAGAAATTGAAGCTGAAGTAATTTCAGCAGTCTCACTAACTGAAGCACAGCAAGCAAGTATTGCTGGCGCATTAGAAAAACGTCTATCACGCAAAGTTAAGCTGAATTGCAGTGTTAACGCCGATTTAATTGCTGGTTTCATCGTTAAAGCAGATGATTTAGTAATTGATGGCTCAGCTCGCGGTAAGATTGACCGCCTAGCTGATACACTGCAGTCGTAAACGGGGATTAGAGCATGCAACTGAATTCCACAGAAATCAGCGATCTGATTAAACAGCGAATTGAGCAGTTTAATGTTGTTAGTGAAGCTCGCAACGAAGGTACTATCGTTGGGGTAAGCGACGGCATTATCCGCATCCACGGCATGGCTGACGCTATGCAAGGTGAGATGATTGAACTGCCAGGTAATCGCTACGCTATCGCACTTAACCTAGAGCGCGACTCTGTAGGTGCGGTAGTTATGGGTCCTTACGCCGATCTGGCTGAGGGCATGAAGGTTAAAACTACTGGTCGTATTCTTGAAGTACCTGTAGGTCGTGGTCTACTAGGTCGTGTGGTAAACACCCTAGGTCAACCAATCGACGGTAAAGGCGCTTTAGATAACGATGGCTTCTCGCCAATCGAAGTGATTGCACCAGGCGTAATTGACCGTAAGTCTGTAGACCAACCAGTACAAACTGGTTATAAGTCTGTTGACTCAATGATTCCAATCGGCCGTGGCCAGCGTGAGCTGATCATTGGTGACCGTCAGACTGGTAAAACAGCGATGGCGATCGATGCGATCATTAACCAGAAAGATTCTGGCATTAAGTGTGTATACGTAGCAATTGGTCAGAAAGCTTCTACCATCGCTAACGTTGTACGTAAGCTAGAAGAGCACGGTGCCCTAGAAAATACTATTGTTGTTGTAGCAACTGCGTCTGACGCTGCTGCACTTCAGTACCTAGCACCATACTCTGGTTGTACTATGGGTGAATACTTCCGTGACCGCGGTGAAGATGCACTGATCGTATACGATGACCTGTCTAAGCAGGCTGTTGCTTACCGTCAAATTTCACTACTGCTTCGTCGTCCACCAGGTCGTGAAGCATTCCCAGGTGATGTTTTCTACTTACACTCACGCCTACTAGAGCGTGCGGCTCGTGTAAACGAGAACTACGTAGAGAAATTCACTAACGGCGAAGTAAAAGGTAAGACTGGTTCTTTAACTGCTCTACCAATTATTGAAACCCAAGCGGGTGACGTTTCGGCGTTCGTACCAACTAACGTAATTTCTATTACTGATGGTCAGATTTTCCTTGAGACCAACCTATTTAACTCAGGCCTACGTCCTGCTGTTAACCCAGGTATTTCGGTATCTCGTGTTGGTGGTGCTGCGCAAACTAAGATCATCAAGAAGCTTTCTGGTGGTATCCGTAACGCTCTAGCACAGTACCGTGAACTTGCTGCATTCTCGCAGTTCGCTTCTGACCTAGATGATGCTACTCGTGCACAGCTTGAGCACGGTGAGCGCGTTACTGAGCTGATGAAGCAAGCACAGTACGCTCCTATGAGTGTAGCTGAGCAAGCTGCAGTAATTTTTTCTGCAGAAAAAGGTTACTTGAAATCAGTTGAACTGAACAAGATCCTTAGCTTCGAAGCCTCTCTGCTTTCATACATGCACAGCGAGCAAGCTGAGCTGATGAGTACTATGAATACCGGCGCGTATAACGACGATATTCAAGCTCAGCTAAAAGCTGCTCTAGATAAGTTTGTAGAAACGCAAACTTGGTAGAAGTGATTGAGGTGGTAACACCTCAATCCTTATATGGAGAGTAGAGATGGCCGGCACTAAAGAGATTAAAACTAAGATCGGGAGTGTTCAAAACACTCGTAAGATCACGTCTGCTATGGAAATGGTTGCTGCATCTAAGATGCGTCGTGCGCAAGAGCGTATGGCTGCTAGCCGTCCTTATGCTGACAATATTCGCAAGGTGATTGGTCACTTAGCCAACGGCTCACTGGAATACAAGCATCCTTATCTTGTAGACCGTGAGGTTAATCGTGTTGGTTACATTGTTGTTTCAACTGACCGTGGCCTATGTGGTGGTCTTAACGTGAACCTTTTCAAAAAGGTGGTTAAAGACGTTCAGAACTGGAAGTCGCAAGGTGTTGAAGTAGAATTTGCTTCAATTGGTAACCGTGCGGCGATGTTCTTTGAAAGCTTTGGCGGTAACGTTAAAGCTCACGTAGGTGGTTTAGGTGACGCACCCTCTTTAGCTGATCTTATCGGTTCAGTTAAAGTGATGTTAGAAGCGTTTAATGAAGGTCGTTTGGACCGTCTATACGTAGTTAATAACAAGTTTATTAACTCTATGGCACAAGAGCCAACGATCGAACAGTTGCTACCGCTGCCTAAGTCAGAAGATGATGAGCTTAGCCATCACTGGGACTACATTTACGAACCAGATCCTCAAGTACTGCTTGAGCAACTTCTTGTTCGTTATGTTGAGTCTCAAGTGTACCAAGGTGTTGTAGAAAATGTTGCCTGTGAAATGGCAGCACGTATGGTTGCGATGAAAGCTGCAACCGACAACGCTGGTGAGCTAATTAAAGACTTAGAATTGGTATATAACAAAGCCCGTCAGGCTGCGATTACGCAAGAGCTGTCGGAAATTGTAAGTGGTGCCTCCGCAGTTTAGGCTGGCAACATATAAAGGTTTAGAGGATAAATCATGAGCACAGGTATTGTAGTCTCAGTAATTGGCGCGGTTGTGGACGTAGAGTTTCCACAAAACGCCGTACCTCAAGTATATGACGCTCTGAAAGTTGTAACTGAAGGCACTAGCCAAGGTCTAGTGATGGAAGTTCAGCAGCAGCTTGGCGGTGGTGTAGTTCGTGGTATCGCCATGGGCTCTACTGACGGCATGCGTCGTGGCTTAGAGGTAGAAAACACAGGTTCACCAATTCAAGTACCAGTTGGTAAGGCGACTCTTGGTCGTATTATGAACGTACTTGGCGAACCAGTAGATGAAGCGGGCCCTATCGGTGAAGAAGAGCGTTACGTGATTCACCGTGATGCACCTTCATACGAAGATCAATCTAACGTTACTGAACTTTTAGAGACTGGTGTTAAGGTTATTGACCTTATCTGTCCATTCGCTAAAGGTGGTAAAATTGGTCTATTCGGTGGTGCGGGTGTAGGTAAGACCGTTAACATGATGGAACTTATCAACAACATCGCTAAGCAACACTCTGGTCTATCAGTATTTGCTGGTGTTGGTGAGCGTACTCGTGAAGGTAACGACTTCTACTACGAGATGGAAGAAGCTGGCGTACTTGACAAAGTAGCGATGGTTTACGGTCAGATGAACGAGCCACCAGGTAACCGTCTACGTGTTGCTCTTACTGGTCTAACTATGGCTGAGAAGTTCCGTGATGAAGGTAAAGACGTACTACTATTCGTAGACAACATTTACCGTTACACGCTTGCAGGTACTGAAGTATCAGCACTTCTAGGTCGTATGCCATCAGCGGTAGGTTATCAGCCAACTCTTGCAGAAGAGATGGGTGTTCTACAGGAGCGTATTACTTCTACTAAGACTGGTTCGATTACATCGATCCAGGCGGTATACGTACCAGCGGATGACTACACTGATCCATCTCCAGCAACAACGTTTGCTCACTTAGATGCGACAGTAGCACTTAACCGTAACATTGCAGCTATGGGTCTTTACCCTGCAATTGACCCACTAGATTCTACCTCTCGTCAGTTAGATCCACTAGTTGTTGGTCAAGAGCACTATGACATTGCACAGGGCGTTCAACGTACTCTACAACGTTATAAAGAGCTTAAAGACATCATTGCGATTCTAGGTATGGACGAGCTTTCTGATGAAGATAAGCAAGTTGTATCTCGTGCACGTAAGATTGAGCGTTTCCTAACTCAACCTTACCACGTAGCTGAAGTATTCACTGGTGACCCAGGGGTAGCAGTACCTCTTAAAGAAACCCTACGTGGCTTCAAAGGTCTACTAGATGGTGAATTCGATCACGTTCCAGAGCAGGCATTCCTGTACTGTGGTGGTATCGACGAAGCTCTAGAGAACGCGAAGAAGATCCAAGGCTAATTAGGAGGCGTTATGGCAGCTATGACTGTTCACTTGGATGTTGTAAGCGCTGAGAAAGCACTTTTCTCTGGTCGCGTTGAAGACATTCAAGTAACGGGTACAGAAGGTGAGCTAGGCATTAAACATGGCCATGCTCCCCTGCTGACTACCATTAAGCCTGGTATGGTTCGTTTAATTAAGCAACACGGTGAGGAAGAAGTGATTTATCTTTCTGGCGGTATGCTTGAAGTACAACCATCATCAGTTAGCATCTTGGCTGATGTTGCGGTGCGCGCTGAAGATATCGACGAGCAAGCAGCATTAGAAGCAAAACGTCTAGCAGAAGAGCACATGGTCAATCACGGCGGTGAGCTTGACTTCCGAAAAGCGGCAGCTCAGCTGGCGCAGGCGGAAGCTCAATTACGTGCAGTTCAGTCTGTTCGTAATCTTAAAAAGTAATTGCTTTGCAGTGTTAAAAAAGGTGGCTTTGGCCACCTTTTTTTATTGCTATGCACTTTGCTCTATTGCCCCTTACCCTTGGATGCTTATAATTCCTGTTAATCATTTTTATATGTGCCTATAATGCCCTCAATTTCATTTTATATTTGATATCAGGGATAGTTCCTATGGCGCTTAAAGTTGTTATTCTTGCTGCGGGTAAAGGCACCCGCATGAAATCCGCCCTTCCTAAAGTGCTGCATAAAGTGGCTGGCAAACCCATGGTGCAGCATGTCATAGATGCGGCCACCAAGCTTAATGCTGAACAGACTATCGTGATTTATGGTCACGGTGGTGAGGTATTATTAAATACCCTAGGCTCACAGGATGTGACATTTGTAGAACAAACCGAACAGTTGGGTACTGGTCATGCGGTTAAGTACGCTTTGCCACACATTAACGATGAAGACCAAGTGCTTGTATTATATGGTGACTCTCCACTTATCACTCCTGCTACTTTACAGGGCTTATTAGATGCCCAGCCACAAGGTGGTGCAGCGCTGTTAACTGCGATTATGGATAATCCATTTGGATATGGCCGCATTATTCGTGAAAACGGCAAAGTGGTGGCCAACGTTGAGCAAAAAGACGCAACAGCCGAGCAAGCACTAATTACCGAAATCAATACTGGTTTTGTTTGCGCGGGTGGTAAAGATCTGCATAACTGGTTAGGTCAGCTTAGCAATGATAATGCCCAGGGGGAATACTACCTTACCGACATTATTGCCATGGCCCATGAGCAAGGTAACGGTGTTGCGCCTGTGATCACCAATAATAACGCTGAGATTGCCGGTGCGAACAATCGCGTACAATTAGCTGAACTTGAGCGTAACTATCAAAAACGCGTTGCCGAATCGCTAATGCTTGCTGGCGCGGCATTAATTGACCCTTTCCGTATCGATGTGCGTGGTGAGCTAAGTGTCGGCACAGACGTTGAAATCGACGTTAACTGTGTGTTTGAAGGCAAGGTGACTCTTGGCAATAACGTTAAAGTGGGTGCCGGTGCCATCATTATTGATTCAGAAATAGCTGATAACTGTGAAATCAAACCTTACACTATCGTTGAGAACGCTAAGCTAGGTGTTGATTCTAGTGCAGGTCCGTTTGCACGCTTACGCCCAGGTGCTCACCTCGTTGAAAATAGTCATATTGGTAACTTCGTAGAAATGAAGAAAGCGACGCTAGGTAAGGGATCTAAAGCAGGCCATTTAACCTACCTTGGTGATGCCACTATCGGCGCTGGGGTAAACATTGGTGCAGGTACTATTACCTGTAATTATGACGGTGCTAACAAGCATCAAACCATTATTGAAGATGATGTGTTTGTAGGTTCTGACAGTCAATTAGTGGCGCCAGTAACCATTGCTAAAGGGACGACCATTGCCGCCGGTACAACGTTAACCAAGTCTACCGGTGAGAATGAACTGGTACTGACTCGTACCAAGCAAAAAGCATTAGCCAATTGGCAGCGCCCAGTGAAAACTAAAAAATAACAATTCGCATTTAGAAAAGGGAGCTCAGGCTCCCTTTTTTGTTCCTTTGATAAAATACCTCAGCGTTTTTCTGATAACTTGCTAAAATTTTTAGTTGTTATTTGGTTGCGATTGTGTCGGCTGTGTTGCTGTTTTGTTTTCACTTTAATGTGCTAAATAAGGGCCGATTAACTACTTTTCGCTCTGCAAAGCTTGAACTAGCAAGATTGGCTAAATCCCTTACTGTGAGCAGGGTCATACTTTTATTTTTGCGCGCTCAAAAATGTGATCTTGAACATTTTTAGGTTTTTCTGATGTGATTTGTATCACGTTACCGTCTTAGGAAATGAATATCCTATTCCCTATTGATCCTGCGGGATATTTTAAGGTATTGAGAATGAAACAAACTGCTAACAACTTAAGTCGATGGACTAAACAAGACACCACCTGGATGTTGTCTCTTTTTGGCACCGCGGTAGGCGCTGGAATCTTATTTTTACCCATAAATGCCGGTATGGGTGGTTTTTGGCCTCTGGTTATTATGGCTGTCGTGGTCGCACCTATGACATATCTATCTCACCGTGGCTTAGCACGTTTTGTTTTATCATCAAAAAGCAAAAGTGCCGATATTACTGAAGTAGTAGAAGAGCATTTCGGCAAAGGCGCTGGCATGTTAATTACGATTCTGTATTTCTTTGCTATTTACCCAATTTTACTTATCTATGGTAACGGTATTACTAACACTGTTGACAGTTTTTTGGTCAACCAACTTGGTATGCCTCAATTTCCACGCTGGGCACTTTCATTAGCCCTAATCGTTGGCATGATGTCAATAATGATGGCTAATCGCGCACTGGCCCTTAAAGTCTGTGAAATGCTGGTTTACCCACTGGTTGCGATTCTTGCGTTTATGTCTATTTATCTAATCCCTGATTGGAATATGGCGGCGTTATCATTTGATAAAGTGCCAGCAGCCGGTGATCTATTAAGTGTTGTATGGTTAACGATTCCAGTATTAGTGTTCTCATTTAACCACAGCCCGGCTATTTCGTCTTTTGCAGTATCCCAAAAAGAGCAATATGGTGACGATGCAGAGCATAAATCTAGTCTTATCCTTAAGCGTACTTCAACCATGCTAATGGGATTTGTAATGTTGTTTGTATTTAGCTGTGTAATGAGCCTATCCCCAGAGCAATTAGCGGAGGCAAAAGCGCAGAACTTATCGATTCTGTCTTATCTAGCAAATGTAAAATCTAGCCCATTTATTAGCTATTTCGGGCCTATTGTTGCCATGGCTGCAATTTTCTCATCTTTCATTGGCCATTACTTTGGTGCCCGTGAAGGTTTAAATGGCATCATACACAAAGCAGCACCAAAGTTTGCGACAAGCATGAGCCAGAAAAAACTCGATAAAGTATTAGCAGGCTTCTTCTTATTCACGCTTTGGGGGGTAGCGATTATTAACCCTTCAATTTTAGGTATGATTGAGTCTTTAGGTGGGCCAGTGATTGCGGCTATATTGTTCTTGATGCCAATGTATGCGGTTCGTAATATTCCTGCCTTAAAACAGTTTAAAGGTCAGCCAAGTAACATTTTTGTGACTGTTATGGGATTGTTAGCAATTTCTTCTATTTTATTTGGTTTATTGAAGTAAACTGCTGCGACACCCAAATTATAGAGTCGTCCTTTGGGGAGCCAAAGGGCGACTTTTTTATTGTCAGAGGTTTTTATGTATAGCGTTTTTGATATCTTTAAAATCGGTATTGGCCCATCAAGCTCGCACACCGTTGGTCCGATGAAGGCCGCTAAACAGTTTAGCGACGAACTTATTGAAAACGGTTTAATGGATAGCGTGACTCGCGTCGATGCTGATATTTATGGTTCTTTATCTTTAACGGGTAAAGGTCACCATACCGATATCGCAATTATTATGGGTTTAAACGGTAATAACCCTGATACTGTAAACATCGATTCTATCCCTACTGTTATCAGTGACGCTGAAAAGAACGAGAAGCTGGCGATTGGCCCTAATGGTAAAATCGTAGATTTTCCTATTGGTTCTGTTCGTTTTCATGAAACCGTACTTGAGAAACATGAGAATGGCATGCAAGTGCATGCTTATGCGGGCAAAGAATGTGTTTACTCAAAAACTTACTACTCAGTAGGGGGTGGCTTCATTGTTGAAGATAGCGAATTTGGTAAAGAACTGAGTGCCGATGATATTAAGCCTATCAGCTATGACTTTAACAGTGCTGCAGAGTTGCTTGCTCAGTGTAAAGAGCACGGCCTAAGTATTTCAGCACTAGTGCATGCCAACGAATTGCAGTGGCGCACCCAAGACGAGATCGATGCGAACTTTGATCGCCTATGGGAAGCCATGAGTGGTGCGGTACAACGTGGTAGTGAGACTGAAGGTATTCTTGCAGGTCCACTACGCGTGCCTCGTCGTGCAGCGCAACTTAAGCGCGCTTTAGAAGCAACTGAGCATACAGATAAAGACCCAATGACAGTGATCGACTGGGTTAACATGTTTGCTTTAGCGGCATCAGAAGAGAATGCCGCGGGTGGTCGTGTAGTCACCGCACCGACTAATGGAGCTGCAGGTATTATTCCTGCGGTACTGAGCTACTATGATAAATTTATTAAGAAGCTAGATCGTAAAGAATACAGTCGTTTTTATCTAACCGCGGGTGTGATAGGTGTGCTTTACCACACTAACGCGTCTATTTCTGGTGCCGAAGTCGGCTGTCAGGGGGAAGTGGGAGTCGCTTGTTCTATGGCTGCTGCTGGTCTTGCTGACCTTATGGGGGCAAGCCCAGAGCAAATTTGTGTTGCAGCAGAGATTGGTATGGAGCATCACCTAGGTATGACTTGCGATCCTGTTGCGGGGCAAGTACAGGTGCCGTGTATTGAGCGCAATGCGATTGCTTCGGTAAAAGCAGTGAACGCCGCACGTATGGCACTTCGCCGTAACTCACAACCGACAGTATGTTTGGATAAAGTTATTGCTACTATGTATGCCACAGGTAAAGACATGAATGCAAAATATCGTGAAACCTCTCAAGGTGGTCTGGCAATCAAAGTATTGATGCAAGATTAATCTTCTTTAATATTTTTCAAGGCCTCGATTGTTATCGAGGCTTTTTTGGTTTTAGGGCTTTTATTTTTCACTAAGTTTCATTAAACTTTCGCTAAGTTTCAAAACGAAAGTTAAAGTTTTATGTCGAAGCGCAATACTCAACAAAGAAGAAGGAATATCGTCGAGTATGTAGATAGTCAAGGCGAAGTGAGTGTGGAAACCCTTGCCGCCATGTTTGCTACTTCAGAAGTGACTATTCGCAAGGATCTGGCAGAACTTGAGCGTAGTGGCGTATTACTGCGTAAATTTGGTGGTGCGGTAAAAATCCCTCAAGAGTTTGTTAATGATGAAGCCACCAGTCCTGCTAAGCAAGCTATTGGTAAATTGGCTGCTGAACAATTGCAGGAGCATAGCCGTATTATTATTGATAGTGGCCGAACCACGGCGGCGATGATCCCTCACCTCGCCCATCAACCCGGTCTAGTAGTGATGACCAATTCATTGGCGATTGCCAATGCTCTGCAGGCGCTAGATGAGGAGCCAACCTTATTAATGACAGGTGGTACTTGGGACCCCCACTCAGAGGCATTCCAAGGTAAGGTAGCAGAGCAAGCATTGCGATCTTACAACTTCGATAAACTCTTTATTGGTGCCGATGGCATCGACCTTGAACGTGGCACAACTACCTTCAATGAACTGTTTGGCTTAAGCAAAGCCATGGCTGATGTCGCAAGAGAAGTCGTGGTGATGGTGGAGTCGTCTAAAATTAATCGCAAGATGCCAAATCTAGAGTTGCCATGGGATTCAATTCAAACTTTGATCACCGATGATGGACTCAGTGAAGCAGATAAGCTCGTGCTTGAACAAAAGAATATTAAGCTGTTAATCGCAGCGGTAAACGATTAGAAATTAAAGGAAATCAATATGTGTGGAATTGTTGGCGCTATCGCCCAAAGGGATGTAGCAGAAATTCTTGTAGAAGGACTACAGCGTCTTGAATATCGTGGTTATGACTCTGCTGGCGTGGCGATCTTAAATAATGGCTCATTAGAGCGTGTTCGCCGTGTAGGGAAAGTAAGAGAGTTAGCGACAGCATTAGAAGCTGCTCCACTTGCTGGTGGCACTGGTATTGCTCATACCCGATGGGCCACACATGGTGAGCCAAGTGAGCGTAATGCCCACCCGCACCATTCAAACCAACAAATTGTCGTTGTACATAACGGTATTATTGAAAATCATAAAGAACTGCGTGCCGAATTAACCGACCTTGGTTACACCTTTGAGTCAGATACTGACACTGAAGTGATTGGTCATATGGTACACCACCAATTAAAAAGCCATGATTCATTACTCACCGCGCTGCAAGCGACCGTTAAACTGCTTGATGGTGCTTATGGTACCGTGGTCGTTGATAAGAATGATCCTGAAACCATGGTGGTGGCGCGCTCTGGTAGCCCGCTAGTGATTGGTTATGGTGTTGGTGAGCACTTTGTGGCATCGGATATGATGGCTCTACTGCCAGTAACCCGTCGTTTTGCTTTCCTTGAAGAAGGTGATGTTGCCGAGGTTAAGCGCCGCTCTGTAACCATTTTCAACCAGGCCGGTGAGCAAGTTGAACGTGAAGTGGCAGAACATAATGTGAGTCATGATGCGGGTGATAAAGGTGAATACCGTCACTTTATGCTTAAAGAAATTTACGAGCAACCAGAAGCGCTACAACGCACTTTAGCAGGGCGATTAGAAAATGGCTTAGTATTGGACAGTGCCTTTGGTGAAGGTGCGAATGAACTGCTAAAAGATGTTAAGCATGTTCAAATTATTGCCTGTGGTACCAGTTACCATGCGGGTATGGTGGCACGATACTGGTTAGAGCAACATGCGGGTGTTTCTTGTAATGTTGAGATTGCCTCTGAGTTTCGGTACCGCAAATCACACGTTTTCCCTAATAGCCTATTAGTGACCATTTCTCAGTCGGGTGAAACTGCAGATACTTTAGCAGCGCTGCGTCTTGCAAAAGAAATGGGGTACTCAACTAGCTTAACCATTTGTAATGCCCCAGGCAGCTCTATGGTACGTGAGTCTGATATGGCTTACATGATGAATGCTGGCGCAGAAATTGGTGTAGCATCAACTAAGGCTTACACGGTACAGCTTGCTGCACTACTAATGCTAACCGCCGCCATTGGTCGCCATAATGGTACCGATGAGCAAACTTTAAAAGCCATTGGTCAAAGCTTGCAAAGCATGCCAGCTAAGGTGACACAGGCGCTGACATTAAATGATGATATTGAAGCATTGGCAGAGGACTTCGCGGATAAGCATCACGCGTTATTCCTAGGTCGTGGTGATCAGTATCCAACTGCGATGGAAGGGGCGCTAAAGCTAAAAGAGATCAGCTACATTCACGCCGAAGCCTATGCATCAGGTGAGCTAAAGCATGGTCCAATTGCATTGATTGATGCGGATATGCCTGTGATTGTGGTTGCGCCTAATAACGAACTATTAGAAAAACTGAAATCAAACGTTGAAGAAGTACGTGCCCGTGGTGGTTTAATGTATGTATTCGCCGATAACGATGCCCACTTTGAGTCCGATGACACCATGAAAGTGATCAACGTACCGCACTGTGATGAGTTTATGGCACCGATTATCTACACCTTGCCGCTGCAGTTACTGTCGTATCATGTAGCCTTAATTAAAGGGACTGACGTGGATCAGCCGAGGAACTTGGCAAAATCAGTTACCGTAGAATAATTTTTCTGCCTAAATCGCAACTTATACGGCGTTGCTTGCACCTGGCTACCACGGTCACTTAGCGAACTAAGCTCCCATGGCTAGTCAGGTTTAGCGCCTTGTCTAAGCACTATTTCGTTTAAAAAAGAGTAGATTATTTAAAAGGCCAGTTACTATGTAGCTGGCCTTTTGGCTTTTATAATTTTTTCTTGCGTGCTCTTTTAGGCTCTCCAAATATCTATGTAAATATGTCTTTATTTCAATTCGTTAAGATGACATATTATTTTTTGGTTAATTGTTGAGAGGAGGCTTATTGAGTTTCATCTCTATAAGCCGATACATGCCACAGAGGAATGCAGTAAATATGGATATTCAAGAGCAGTATAGTAATGAGGCAAGAATACAGTTGAACTTTGCTTCATTTATGGTTGTAGCAATTTGGGTTTGCTTGGGTGTAGGGTTGTCATTTGCTGTGGCATTTCATTTACTTGTAACCAACGTTTCTTCTGGTGCGGATTCAGCAAGTCAAATGTTCTGGTTTTCATCAGCTGTATATGGGTTTTTAGGTTTTATTTTTTCTTTAATTGGTTCTGCTGTAATTTACCCTTTATATAGTTTTTGGTGTGAACGGATGCGTGGACAAAGGGTTAAAGGTAAATTTGCATTGGTACAACGTAGTATCTAAAAGATTAATAAACTTAATCTGTGGGTAATTGCAAAAAATGCCCACTTTTCTTTCGTTTAGCGCTTTAAGCTAAACCCTGTCACTAACACAGTACCGATAATAACCAACCCTGCCCCAGTAATGGTACTTAAAGTGATTGCTTCACCTAAGAATAAGTAGCCCCATAAGATTCCAAACAAGGGAATTAAAAAGGTCACACTCAGTGCCCCGCTCGCCCCTATGCTTTCAACCAATTTGAAATACAGTAAATAAGCAAACCCTGTACAAACTATCCCTAAAAAGATGACAGACCAGATAACGGTTTCCGTCGCAGGCTCTCGCATTGGCATCAGCCATAGCATAGGTAGCACCAGTAATGATGCGGCCCACATATTACCATGGGCATTATGAAAAGCAGAAAGCTTAGGTCCCGTCTTGGTGTAATGGGAGGCAATGGCATAACAAAGTGCGGCAGCAGCACCGGCGATTAAAGCAGGTATAGCAGTAGTACCAAGGGCAAAGGCATCACCACCTGCAAGGATAATGACTCCAAATAAGCCCAGCAGGAGACCTATATTGATTTTAGTGGATAATCGCTGGCGAAAATAAAAGCGGGTGATCAATGCCGCCCATATCGGTGCGGTAGAATTTAGAATAGACAAAGTTGCAGCAGAAATGGTTTGAGCGGCATAAGCGAAAAGCATAAAAGGTAATGCGGTGTTAAATAGGCCGATGATAGTAAAATATTGCCAGTGTTGGATTAAGGGAAGCCGATGCTGAAAGTAGAGAGCAAATCCAGATAGTAATACAGCAGCAAGCAATACCCTAAACTCAATAAGAAACGCAGGCCCTAAAGGTAAGGCTGCGATCTTCATGAACATAAATGAACTACCCCAAATGGCAGCGAGTAGAACAAGTTGAACAGAGCTATAAGGGGACATAGATAATTACTGTTGATCATTGAGCAAGCTAGTTTGCACATTAACCATCAGAAAGTCTTTATTTAATTGAGATTTAATATATTGATCTACATTAAAAGCTAAGCGGAATGTTAATAAAGGCGATGAAATAACCTACAGATTCCGTATAATCGAAAAAAACATTATCATTGCTTAGTGACGTAGTATGCCAGAGCCACATAAATACCAAAAATTACAACCTATTGAGATTCATCAACCTGAGTCGTCAAAAACGGCTTATGCTTCTCCACGTAATCACATATATGTTAGAGCGGTTAAGGGCTTTTGGAGCACCTTAAGAAAAAGAATGGGCTGGGTAGCAATGTTGGCCTTTTTGATGCTGCCATGGCTAAGTTGGAATGATCGTCAAGCTGTATGGTTTGATTTAATAAATCAGAAATTCCACATTTTCGGCATAATTATTTGGCCACAGGATCTAACTTTGCTCGCTGCTTTGTTAATGGTAGCCGCCTTTGCTTTGTTTTTTGTGACAACTTATTTGGGGCGGGTATGGTGTGGCTATACCTGTCCACAAACCGTATGGACTTTTATCTTTATCTGGTTTGAAGAAAAAATAGAGGGAGCCCGTAACAAGCGCATTGCTTTAGATAAGCAGCAATGGAACTTCAATAAAGTGTGGCGCAAAGGCTTAAAGCATTTTGCCTGGTTAACCGTGGCACTTGGCACTTCACTAACTTTTATTTCATTCTTTGTGCCGGCAACAGAGCTGTATATTGATTTCTTTACTGGCGAATCCGCTGGCTTAACTTATTTCTGGGTTATTTTCTTTACCTTTGCGACGTATGGTAACGCTGGCTGGATGCGTGAAATTATGTGTACCCACATGTGCCCTTACGCCCGTTTCCAGTCCGCCATGTTCGATGAAAATACTTTCATTGTTGGTTACGATGCCACTCGTGGAGAAAAGCGTGGGCCACGTTCACGTAAAGTTGACCCTAAAGAAAAAGGTCTAGGTGACTGTATCGACTGTGACCTATGCGTACAGGTGTGCCCAACCGG
The DNA here is from genome assembly GCF_010993985.1 of Paraferrimonas sp. SM1919. Classification (GTDB taxonomy): domain Bacteria; phylum Pseudomonadota; class Gammaproteobacteria; order Enterobacterales; family Shewanellaceae; genus SM1919. The sequence continues at coordinate 71,813 of NZ_WINH01000020.1, forward strand.
TATCGATATCCGCAATGGTATGCAGTATGAGTGTATTAATTGTGGTAATTGCATTGATGCTTGTAACAATACTATGGAACGTATGGGCTATCAGCAAAACTTAATCAGCTACACTACAGAAAATAAGTTGGCAGGAAAGCATCAACATACCGTACGTCCAAAGCTAGTAGGGTATGGCGTGGTACTCGCTATCTTCACAGGGTTGTTCACTTATGCGTTAATTAATATTGATCCTGTTCGAATAGATATTATCAGAGATCGCAACGCGCTTTATCGAATGACCCATGATGGTTTAGTCGAAAATACCTATACGATTAAAGTTCTGAATAAAACCGAAGCGACCCAAACTTATCAAATTAGCACTGAAGGCGTCGATGTAATGCGTTGGACGGGGCCGAACCAGGTAACCTTAAAGTCAGGTGAAATATTAAATGTACCTATTAGTATTGCAACTGACCAATATGAATTAGATAAAAGTATCGTAAACATAAGTTTCAGCGTGCAAAGTCTAGAAAACAAAGAAATTACAGCAACACAAGAATCAAGATTCTTTAGTGCATTTAACTAAATTGATCGATATTAAATCAATAAAAGGGGCGTAAGCCCCTTTTATTGTTACCAATGTCACGAAAAGTAACCAATTGAAATAAAATTCAATAAAAATACTTGCATCATAAGCGTTCATACCTATAATACAAATCCGCTGACAAGGACACGCTAGAAACCTTGCCAGCATCAAGCAAAACCCCTTTTTTAAACGGTTGAAAAAACTTTTAAAAAAGTGCTTGACCTAGGGTTGGTAATCAGTAAAATGCACAGCCCTGACCGACACGGTCAAACGTTCTTTAACAATGTAATCAAGTAATCTGTGTGGGCACTCACAGGCATTTGAAAATCAACAAAACGATTTTCTCAATGTACTTTAGTGTTC
>NZ_WINH01000021.1 GCF_010993985.1 Paraferrimonas sp. SM1919
GCAGACTCATCTAGCTTCGGGCTTGTTCAACAATCGGGATAAGGTCGCGGCTGCGCGCGGCCTATCCTTATTTGTTATGTTTACAATTTCACCACATGCTGCATATTTCTATGCCACGAAATCGAATCTAAAAGCACTCAACTGTTTGACGAAAGATGCTCTATGACTGCGGTTTCAATCTGAGAGCAAATCTTTTGACCATGTTCAGAGCTTAAATCTAATTCAACCCAACCATCAGTCCCCATAAACTCTGCTTTTTTGTAGTTCAGTTTGTGGGTGCTATTGATCTGTTCGAGTTCGCCTGACAAGCGGAAAATTCCAATCTCTGTATTAAACCTGCTGATTTGAAAATTCATAATCACCTGTAAACATAACAGCTTATTAAGCGGAAGCTCGATATGCTTCCGCGTGACATTTAACTTACAAATAATATGTCACTTTAACTTGTTGAAATAAAGTGCAATTTGTTCTCGCGTTTTAGGAAAGCTGAAAATAACACTAGGTAAATGCTTGTTAGAGGTATCGGCTCTGATAACGTAACGTTACTCAAAATTCCCCTCTGACTTTGCGAAGAATTTGATTGAGGAATAGCTGTTCAGACCATGGATGGTCTGCAAGGCTAGTTTGAGCCATGGACGGCGAAAATTTTGTCTGGAACAAACTTTAACAGCTTTAGCTGGCCCGAAGGGTGGAGGGCAGGATGCCCGGAATAATCCGCCGTCAGCGTAATGACGAATGAAAAATTCTGGTTAAGCAAAGTAAGGGGCGGCTCAGGGGGTGTCGGGGGCAAAATTGTCTGGAACAATTTTGAGCTGCTTTAGCAGACCCGCAGGGCGTAAGGCAGGGATGCCTGAAGTAAAAAGCTGTTGTTTTCCCCTGACGTGCCGTCGCCACCGCGACTCCCAGCTTGAACAGCCAAGCGCAGCTTATAACGAGACCATATCGACACCCCGACGAGAATAACGTGCGCAGATTCAAACAACTAAGCGCAGCTTAAACAAGGCTGAAATCCCCCGCGACTCCCAGCTAGAAAAGCTAAGCACAGCTTAAAAGAATCCAACCTCACAATGATGCGGATGATTAGTGCCATTGACATCATAGCGGCTTAAAAAGCGCCATATTTCTTCAGCCAGATTAATGTCGCTGTCCCCTTCAGATCCTGGCCATATATGCTGACCACCTTCAATTCTTAAATGTTCAACAGATACACCATTGGTTCCATTGGCATACACATAACGTTGAATGGTGGTGCCATTTTCAGGGAATGTGTCTTCTAAATCCGTGATAACAGGTTCCACGTCTGTTTGATTAAAGTCGATCCACCACTGCAAGGCAGTTTGAGCTTGTGCATAAGGCAGTTGCCGGTCTGCACTGCCGTGGGTTTGCAACACAGGGATTGGGCGCTCAGGCTTGCAATCGCCAGCCATTGTTGGCGTCATTACACCGGAAACCGGGGCGATTGCCGCAAAGGTGTCGCTGTACTGGCAAGCCAATTCAAAGGAAAAGAAGCCGCCTAATGAAAAGCCAGTCGCATAAATACGATTACTGTCGATGTTATAACTGCTTGATAGCTCCTTAATTAAGGCATCGATGAAGCCCAGATCATTAGCATCGCCACCTAGTGGAAATCCAGTCACATTCCAGCCATTAATGGATTGCGGTGTAACGAGTATAAAGTTCTCAGTTTCAGACACCTGGCTGAACTGACTATCACTGTATTGCTGCTGTGCTGTGCCGTTTCCGCCGTGAAAATCAAACAATAAAGGTACAGCTTTATCGCCAGAATAATTGCTAGACACGTCCAATAAATATTCGCGCTCAATACCGTCAAATTGGAAAGTCATTAGGTTCTCAGGCGTTTCAACCTTGTCAGATCCTGGGGTGTAAGTCACACGCATAGGGTCGTCCAAGGCAATGATTACTGATTCAAGATCACGTGGGCCTGGGGCTGAGTAAGTCACACCTTCAAAAGGAGTGCTACCTGGCCCACCTGGGTTATAAAAGGCTGAATATCCTTCTTCTAAACTTGGGATTTCAAGTGTGGTAATGTTTCTTGCTGCTGCTTCATCGCCAACCAGAATGATGTCGATGTAGTTATCCCTGTCTTCAGAGTAACAAGCATCAAAGGTCACGTCGCCAATTTCTGGCCGGCCTAGATCGGACAAGCCAACGACTCTAAGCGTGCCGCTTTGGACAACATATTCCTCTCCTACTTTATCGATGATGACCGTGTTGCCATCCACACCTTTTGCGTGAATTCGAAAGAAACGTTCAAATTCATTAGGTTTTAGAGCACTTACACCATTTGGTGAAAAACCACCTGTGGTTAACATTCTCAGCATGAAATCACCTTCATCGTATAAGACGGTGGCGTCATTGGCTGGAAGAAATGGTTGTAGTGAACTGACGCCTTCTCCTTCCATTTGTCCGTCGATGCGATTTAACTTGGCGCCGACTAATCTTGGACCGTTATTTTCATCATACGGGCTGGAATCGGTTTCCCAGGTCAGTCCTACAGCACTGACGGCTTTACCGCCTGGGCCAACCATTATCAATGGCGTGTCATCTTCAACAATTTCAAGCTTAATCGGGAAGCGGGCATCAGGATGGTCGCTTGGTAATCTGTTGCCAAACTCACCAAAAGCGACCGGTGTGTTTCGTTCATTTTCTTCAAAGTTAGGTAGGGGACCGATAGCCCACGGCCTGACAATATCACCCGTGTTTAAGGTAAATTGAAAATCCGTCAGACTAAGAGTGCTGGTATCAATCGGCCAACTCAGGACAATGGGTAAACCATCAAGACCAATCGCGCCATTTTTTAGCTCGCCATAAGGCGTCTGATGAATATAACCATTAGCCACTTGATCGCGAGTTGACGCTGTTGTGTAGTTTTGAGCGCCTGTACCGCAATCAATGTCTGATGACCAAGCTCCGCCAGCCGCAATGACAGTATCCATTGTTATTTCTGGAACATCAATGGCGATAATACCATCAAAGCCCATGCCTGCTGACAAGATTTGTGGTTCTTCAGACCAATAATCGGCACCTTTTAATGCGCCGTCAAAAAACAATGAAAACGGTCCTTCAGGAGTGGTAATGGTTGCGCTTTGGGAGGTATTTTCTAGCACCACCACTGTTCTGGTTGCTTGCGACGAGTTACCACTGGCATCGGTTGCCGTATAAGTTATCTCATAGGTACCAGCCGTGCTGGTATCGACGGTTCCTTGGGTTGTTACCGTGATTGCCCCATCGGTATCATCATTAGCTTGTGCACCTAAGTCACCAAATTTGGCGTTATAGACTACTTCGATACTTTCGTTGCCAACCAGGGTAATGACTGGTGGGGTATTGTCGGTTGAGGTAGTGGTATCATTATCATCTGAACCACAACCGCTAAGAGCCAATATTGCTGCTATTGATATACTGATTGTTGAAAGCTTCAACTTCATTTTTATTCACCTTATTCTTATACAAAACAATGGCTTTGCTGCCTCGTTGGGAATGGTTGTGAATATAGCAATAGTCGTCTTTTTAACGATATAGGCTGGTGTTTCAGATGTACGACTGGGTGTTTGAATTGTGTTTTAAATAACGACTTCTATGTTTTAATCAAAGCGATCTATAGTATCGCTTTGAGCTCACTGACCTTGCTTCTAGAAACGGGAATTTTGAGGCCGCTATATTTCAGCTTTGCAAAATGACGTCGTGACTCGGTACTCAAACCGACAATTTGCTGTATCGCGACTATATAGCTTCGATGTAAGCGCACAAAATTCTGAGGGGGCAATTGAGATTCAAATTCATCCAAGGTGGTATCAGATAAAATCGTCGGCATACGATGAATCTCTGTGCCTGCTTCAGTTAGATGGATTCGACGATATCGGCCTAGCCCTTCTATGTAATTAATGTTTTGATACTCAAGGACTCTACACTCGTTGCCATCGGATAGAACGAGACTGCCGCTGGTTGTTTTTTGAGCTTTTAAATCTTCCAGCACCAAACTCTCTTGATAGATTATTTTGTTAATGCATTTTTCCAAAAGGGATGGTCTGACAGGCTTGAGAAGATAATCAATGGCATTGGTGTCGAAGGCGTCCAGGGCGTACTGGTCATAAGCGGTCACAAAAACCAGCTGATAATTCAGGTGAGAGGTAGCTCTGGCAACGTCAAACCCATTTATCTCTGGCATTTCGATATCAAGAAACACGATATCGGGGCGCTGCTCGGTAATGGCCTGTATTGCGGTCTTACCGTCTCCAATTTCGTCAATGATGCTAAGCTCATCAAATGAATCAATGGCGTCCCTTAGATTACTCCTAGCCGCAGGTTCATCATCAATAATCATCACGCGCTTTGGCGCTACATCTTTATTCATTGACTGAACTTCTCCGACTTAATAGGCAAACTTAGTGAAAATTTCCCACCAGAATCTGTCGATTTTAATTCCAAGCTATAGCTATTGGGATAGTGCAAATCGAGGGTTTTGCGTAGGATTTTGAAACCCATTCCATCATTCACTTGGTTATCATCAAATTCTTGGCCGGTGTCTGTGACAGTAATAAGTAATTTATCGTTCGAGAGACTTGTAGTTACCGCTATATGCCCCTTGGCCGAGAATGGTGCTATTGCATGCTTAACTGTGTTTTCGATAATAGGTTGTAGTAACAATGAAGGTATTGTCAGTTTTGTCGTCAAAGGGTCTTGACGAATTTCAAACGTGAGACGGTCTTTGAATCTCTTTTGCTGTAGCGTCAAATAAAGCGAAACCAGTTTCAGTTCTTCTGACACTGTCGTTTCGGTTTGTTGAGCTATTTTAACGCTTTTACGAAGCAAGTCTGATAGGTCAAAAACAATTTCTTTAGCGTTATTGGGGTTGTGGCTTATTTCCGCAATAATCAGATTCAGTGTATTAAACAAAAAATGAGGATTGCTCTGGGAACGCAGCACATTAAGCTCTGCTTCGCGCAGCGCAAATTCTGCCCCCAATGCACGCTGCTGTTGATTAACGCTACGGACGATAACCAAGTAAATGCTTACCTCCAAAATAATCACTATTCTTGCGCCAATCGATGGCTTGGGAATCTCCAGGTGGCTAGGAAATTCAATCATAAGGGCAAATTGTTGTGAGATGATCCCAATCACAACTATATACAGCACCAACTGTTGCAAAAAACCGTCCAACCTCAGTACTAAAGAGAAGTGTTTCTCAATAAAACTAATCACAAAGTAAGCCAGACCAAAAACCAGCCAGAGCCTTGCTGCGGAGTAAGCAACAGTGTCCTCAATTGGTACTCCAATGTCATAGATAAACGCAGTGGTAAAAATTAGATTAATCGCCGGAAGGAAAAGAAGGAACACCCACTGTTGCAGATTGTCTTTATTGATCAGAGTTTTATTGTTGATAGCAGACATCGGCATGATGAACGTTTATCCAGTTAACTAATTAAAGCGCCATTATAGTCGCTCACTTGTGACAGAAAACCTCCAACGCGTACACCTCACACATGATACAACACCACTCATACACAAATTTACACACCCGCAGTTAGGCCCTCCTACAAACGAAATCAATAACTTCAGGAAAGGCGCCCCCGCCCCGTCACCCAGTAGCCGATAGGAGTACCACCTCAGATAACGTAACGTTACTCAAACTCCCCTCTGACTTTGCGAAGAATTTGATTGAGGAATAGCTGTTCAGACCATGGATGGTCTGTAAGGCTAGTTTGAGCCATGGAGGGCGAATCTAGCCGTCAGCGTAATGACGAATGAAAAATTCTGGTTAAGCAAAGTAAGGGGCGGCTCAGGGGGTGTCGGGGGAAAAAGCTGTTGTTTTCCCCTGACGTGCCGTCGCCACCGCGACTCCCAGCTCGAAAAGCTAAGCGCAGCTTATAACAAGGCAAATATCGGCACTCCGACAAGTCCGTGGAAAGGCTTGAACAGCCAAGCGCAGCTTAAAAACGATCAAACATTCAGCGCAGCTTAAAAAAAATCAAATTTCGACAACCAGATATCTCCATGGATATACTAGAAAAGCCGAGCTCAGCTTAAAATGAGAACAATAAAATGGAAATCACCACTTTCGCCGTCGTCCAAAACCCCCGTTACGCCCAAGCCTTTATCGATTACATGAAGTCCCAGGGGATCACGGTAAAAATGCAGCAGGGCGAACAGCAGTCTATTGAGCTGTTATGCCTTAGCGAACAAGCGCATGTGGTTGAGCCCGAGTGGCAGGCGTTTATGCAAAGCCCCAATGATGACAAGTACCTCAGTGCATCCTGGGATGTGGGCACCACAGAACCTGGATTTCGCTATGCCACGGGTGAGAGTATCTGGCAGCGCATTAAAGCGGGCGCCGGGCCACTGACGTTGCTGATTATGATGTTATGCAGTGCCATTTTTGCTTCGGCATTTATTGGTTTGGGCAATAGCGTTTATGGTGTGCTGAGTTTTTATCAGGATTTAGGTTCGGCTAACTTTACTGAGTTTTGGCGATTTTTCACTCCATCTTTGCTGCATTTCTCGTTATTACATTTATTGGGTAACTTAATTTGGTGGTGGCTGATTGGCGGTTTGATTGAACGCCGGTTGGGTTCAAAAGAGTTACTTATGCTGTTACTGGCGGCGGGTGTGGTGCCTTGTATATTGCAGTATCTGCTGGAGGGGCCAAACTTTGGTGGCTTATCTGGGGTGGTGTATGGTTTGTTTGGTTATGTTTGGGTGCTTGGCAGGATGGCGCCACAATTGGGAATAACCATCCCTAATTCTTATCTTATGTTTATGATTGGCTGGATGCTGCTGGGATTTATGGAAGTGTTAGGGCTGAATATGGCTAATTATGCCCACCTAGGCGGTTTGCTGGTGGGCGTATTGCAAGGTTGGCTTAGGGCTAATCGTGCAGGAACTTAGTGAACAATAGTTTGCAGGCCCTGCTGTACGACCCGAGCTTCATTAGCTGGGTTTCCTGCGCTTTGACATGCTAGTCAATGTGCTATTTTCTTGGGTTTATTGGTCGCTATAAAATAGCCCCAGAAAAGGGGCCTTAAATTATCGTTCGGAAGGTACTTAACGGATCCACTGCCCGGTTTCGATGACCATTTTGGCATTTTTAGAGCCATCTTTACTAATAAACAATACCTGTTCACCACATTCACTGATACGGGTTGGTCGCCAACCAAATTTTTCACGGGCTTTTTGCATGGTTTCAAAGGCTTTCACATTTTTTGCGACTGCAGCCTCAATACCAGCAGTATCGATTTCATCACCTATGCATTCAGGGTATCTAGGGTTATTAAAGTTAATGTCTGCGTATACATCACCATTTTCCCTAAACAGCAAGCTGGTGACAGGGTAGACACACTCTTTGTAAGCATCAATATGGCGTTTACCCTTAGCGTCTTCTTGCCACTGGGTAATCAAGACCACATAAGCAGGTTTACCGTGTTTAATCGCCTCAATATGACGAGAACGTTCTTGCTGGCCAACGCGAGTATCACCATTGCAAAGATAAAGTAAGGCTTCTCTACCTTCGACTTCATCTTGCCAGATCCTGAGGTAAATTCCTTTCTCATTTTCAGAGCCCCATGACCATTGAACATTAGTAAGTGGGGCTTGTAGGTGATCTTTAAAAAAAGCGGACATAGATTGACTATTCATAATACTCCCTCAATAAATAGCAATTAGTATTTTTATTGTTATTTTTATTATGTGATTCATCATTGGATTCCATTCACAATGACTTTAATTTAAATCAGTTTGTAACGCTTAACAAGCATCCTGAATGCATTTGTTTCAAGTTGAAAGTGAAACTTGCATAAAAGCTTGTTAAGCTGACCAAAATATCCATTAGGGGCGATCAGTCTATGCAGGTCATCAGTTTTGCTATCGTCGACAACCCTCGCTTTGCTCAAACTTTTATAGATTATATGCTTTCGTTGCAAGTTACGGTAAAGATGCAACAAGGTGATGATGGTATAGAGTTATTGTGTCTTGAGCAGCAATTAGCTGTTGTGCAGCAGCAATGGCAGCAATTTATCAATAATCCAAATGATGATAAATATTTACAGGCATCATGGGATGTTGGTACCACTTCACCCAACTTTAAATATGTTAAAACAAGCAGTTATTGGTTAAAAATAAAACGTGGCGCAGGCCCGTTAACCTTAATGGTGATGTTGTTATGCACAGTCATTTTTGCTTCTATTTTTGTTGGTTTAGGTAATCAAGTTTATGATTCACTATTCTTTTTTAACGATCTAAGCAAGGCTGATTTTAGCCAGTTTTGGCGTTTTTTTACCCCTTCATTATTGCACTTTTCTTTACTGCACTTATTGATGAACTTACTCTGGTGGTGGTTATTAGGAGGATTGGTTGAACGTAAATTGGGAACAAAAGAACTGGGTCTTTTATTATTGGCCGCGGGTATAGTCCCAAGTTTGCTGCAGTATTATTTAGTTGGGCCAAACTTTGGTGGTTTATCAGGGGTGGTGTTTGGACTATTTGGTTATGTGTGGATGATAGGTACTAAGGCTCCAAAATTAGGTGTCGCGATTCCAAATTCCTACCTGCTGTTTGTGATTGGCTGGATGGTGCTCGGATTTATGGAGGTTTTAGATTTAAATATGGCCAATTATGCTCATTTAGGTGGCTTAATTGTCGGTTTATTGCAGGGTTGGTTAAAGGTCAGCAGACAGAAGTCTCAGTAAATAGGCCCAGATCATCCAGGCCAGATGTTTGCTAGTGGCTATTATTCATGAAGGTATTTGGTGAACAATAATTGCGCTGCTATAGGTCTGCCAACCTCTTGGTTCAATAGTTCATTGATTTTATCAAAACAAGCTTTCCTAATGACTGGACGATTTTCCAGTGACTTAATTTGTTTTTCATTTTGCTTGCCTAGAATTTCTATTACAGCAGCTCTAAGTAAAGGCTCATGCAGGCTTACATATTTGAGATCGCGGCTATCTGCGACCATGACTTCCATGGTCAGTCGAATGTACCCTAGCTTTTTACCGGCTTTGATATAGTTAGTAGTGATATCAGGCTCAAATGAATAATAGCCGGTATCGGCGGCTTTTAAGCTGACACTTGAGAGACTCAATAGGAGTCCCAAAATAATTGCAATTGTTTTCATAATAATCAATATATCAGACTGTTAAATAGATTTTACATAGTTATTAAATGATTGCTAGGTTAGAATTCCAACACGGATTGAATTTAATCAAAGAGCAACTTAAGCAACAGAATATGGTAGACTGCAAGGGTATTTATTTGAGTTTAGATTATGGCGTTATTGCTACCTAGCTTTCCCTGCGGTGAGAAACTGCATTGGGGTGAAGCCCAACAACATTCACTACCTAGCGGCGTATTTGGACACTGGCTAATCAGTACCGACAGCTTGACCCAAAGATTAAAATCGTTAAATAAGCCTTTCAGGGTAGAGCTGCTAGGTGAGCGCCGCATCCCGTTTCCACGACTGGAAATGATGGGCTTTGCCGAGCAAGATTACTGGTTGCGTGAAGTGGTGTTATACATTGACGATCAGCCTTGGGTGTTTGCCCGAACGTTAATCCCAGAGGCCATTTTTAATATTACCCAGCTAGGCTTTGGTGAGCTAGGGCAAAAACCTTTAGGTGAATTGCTCTATGGCAGTCAAAGCTTTGAACACGGTCAACTGCAGTTCTGCCAAGTGCCACAGCACAGTGAAATTCAAAAGATTTCAGGCTGTACTCGGCTATTATGGGGCAGACGTAGACCCTTTAGCTGTGAGTATGGTACTCTGCATGTGGCGGAAATATTTCTGCCAGCAGCGATGGATTTTTTACAACAGGATAAATTGAGCGCTTGATGAAAACCTATTTTTACTCATTATTATTTGCTTTAGGCATACTGGTTTCTAGCCAGAGTGCCGCTATGCAGGTTTTAATGCCGTTAAAAATGGAGTTAAACCAATCTCAATCTATGCCGTGTCACACTGAGTCCAGCCAAGTCATGACGATGGACTGCTGCGAAACAGAGAATCATTGCCAGTTCTGCTATGCCCAGATAGCCGCCAGCTTGCCTGGATTAATCATCGAGCCGCCTATTAAGGCTAATACTCAGTTGCTTTCAGCTCGTGAGGATTTTGCTTCCCTTGCCCTTGAGCGGCTTAAGCCCCCTCCTAAACATTCTTAATTTAAAGCCCCTTACGAACTGCTAGGCCAAATGTCTAGCGGATTTTGATTGTACTTAAATTAAGAAACCCTATGAAAAATTTAACTTTGACTCAGGCTGTAGCGTTTTTCTGCGGTCTATTTTTGCTATTAGCACAGACCTTTTCACCGCTAATGGCCAATGAACATGCTCACCAACACCATGACCATCAACAGCATGAGAGCGAGCATTACGTCTGCCCAATGCACCCAGAGGTGACCGACGATAAACGCTCTAACTGCCCTAAGTGCGGTATGTGGCTGGAGAAAGTCGAAAAGGCTGAGCATCAACAGCATGCGAGCGAGCATTACGTCTGCCCAATGCACCCAGAGGTGACCGACGATAAACCCTCTAACTGCCCGAAATGTGGCATGTGGCTGGAGAAAGTCGAAAAGGCTGAGCATCAACATCCTTCGAGCGAAGATTACGTCTGCCCAATGCATCCAGAGGTGACCGACGATAAACGTTCGAACTGCCCGAAATGCGGTATGTGGCTGGAGAAAGTTCAGAAAGCAGAAAAGACAGAACAATCTCAACAGCACCATGAGCATCATCAGCCAAAAAAGCACTAGCGGGTTCATTCAATGCTGAGCCCGAGAATCCATTAAGCGTAAGTGCGGCCTATGTATGCCCGATGCACCCGCAAATCAGTCAAGATAGTCCAGGCCGCTGCCCTATTTGTGGCATGGACTTAGTTAGGCAGCAACCACAGGCTTCGGCTTTAGTTGAAATTAGCCAAAGCATGCAAGCTAACCTTGCCATGCGTACGGCAAAGGTCAGTCGTGAAGACTTTAACATGCAGTTGCAGGCGGTGGGTGAAGTCAGTTTTGATGAGTCGATGGTGACCCATATTCACTCCCGCGTTAATGGCTGGATGGAGCAATTTAGTGTCTTTACCATTGGCGATAAGGTCACTAAAGGTCAACAGCTCTATAGCCTGTATTCACCGCAATTGATCACTGCTCAAGATGATTATTTACTGGCGCTAAGGGCGGTATTGGCCAGCAATGGCCTAGCAAATTCGAAGGAAATTTTAAGGCGAGCCAGATTTAGATTAAACCTGTTAGGCTTTGATGAAAGCTTGATTAAACAGCTAGACCAAACTCAGCAAACCTTATATACGGTGCCATTTTTTGCCCCTAATGATGGTGTGGTAGTGAAGATGGGCGCACGTAAGGGCATGTACATTGAGCCTGCTAGTGAGATACTGTCTATCGCTCAGCTTGATAAAGTATGGGTGCACGCGGATGTATTTGGAGAGAATCAAACTTTGCTACAAACTGGATTAGATGCCCAGGTAACCCTGCAAGATGGCAGCACGTTTGAAGGAAAAGTGAGTTATTTGTATCCAGAGTATGATCAAAAGTTGCGTAGTCAGCGGGTAAGGATAAGCCTAAATAACCCGAATAAACATCTAAAACCCAATGCTTTGGCACAGGTTAGCATTATGTTGCCGGTAAAACCGGATGTGCTTACCATTCCCGTAGAAGCCTTGATTCAAACCCAGCATCATAACCGAGTGGTAACCATGACAGATAATGGCTTTAGGGCGGTTGCCGTCACTGTGGGCCATCAAAATGGTGACAAGGTCGAAGTGACATCCGGCTTAAGCTTGGGCGATGTGGTGGTCACTTCGGGTCAATTTATGATTGATTCTGAAGCCAGCTTGCGTGGTGGCGCGGCGCGCCTTGCGCACGATCATTAGGGGTAAATCATGATTAACTTAATCATTGATTGGGCCATTAAGCAGCGGTTAGTGGTGCTGGCGTTATGTGCATTACTTAGCTTTATGGGCTATCAAAGCATAATCAAAACGCCGGTGGATGCCTTGCCGGATCTGTCCGATGTGCAGGTGATCGTTAAAACCAGTTATCCGGGCCAAGCCCCTAAACTGATTGAACAGCAGATCACCTTTCCCCTCTCTAGTGGTCTCATGGCGGTGCCGGGTGCAAAGGCAGTACGGGGCTATTCATTCTTTGGTGACTCCTATATTTATGTGCTTTTCGACGATAATGTCGACCTATACTGGGCACGTTCGCGGGTAAATGAGTACTTAACCCAGTTGCAAGCAAACCTGCCACAGGGGGCAAAAACCGCACTAGGCCCGGATGCCTCTGGGGTCGGTTGGGTTTACCAATACGCCTTGGTCGATCGCAGTGGCCAGCATGATTTAAGCCAACTTAAATCACTGCAAGACTGGTATTTAAAACTTGCCCTGCAAGGGGTCAAAGGGGTGAGTGAAGTCGCCACGGTTGGTGGCATGGAACGTAGCTATCAGGTGATAGTGGATCCAGCTAAGTTGGCCATGTATCGCCTTAGCTTAAGCGATGTTAAAAATGCCATTAATCTAGGTAATAACGAGGTGGGCGGCTCGGTGCTGGAAATGGCCGAAGCAGAGTATATGGTGCGCTCAACGGGTTATTTGCAAACCCTAGATGATTTTAAGCAATTGCAATTGGGGCTTCGCAGTGACTCTTCTACCCCATTAATGCTGAAAGATGTTGCCACTATTCGCTTAGGCCCAAGTTCTCGCCGTGGCATTAGTGACCTTGATGGTGAAGGTGAAGTGGTCGGTGGCATAGTGGTGATGCGTCACGGCGAAAACGCGCTGGCGACAATTAATCGGGTTAAAGCAAAGCTTGCACAACTGAGCCAAGGCTTACCAAAAGGGGTCGAGTTAGTCACCACTTATGACCGATCCCAGCTGATTGAAAGTTCGGTGGCCAATCTGATCGATAAACTTTGGCAAGAAATGCTGATGGTGGCTCTGGTCTGTTTCATCTTTGTGTTACATGCCCGCTCAACCTTAGTGGCAGTGGTATCCATACCTTTGTCGGTATTGCTGGCGTTTATGCTTATGAATGCCATTGGCATCAGTGCCAATATTATGAGTTTAGGCGGTATTGCCATTGCTATCGGTGCGGTGGTGGATGCGGCGATTGTGATGCTGGAAAACGCCCATAAGCATTTACACCAGTTCCAAACCAAGCATGGCCGTGTTGCTAGCTCTAAAGAACATTGGTCCATTGTCAGCAGCGCCGCTAAACAGGTTGGGGGCGCTTTATTTACCTCATTAGCCATTATTACCCTTAGCTTTATGCCAGTGTTTGCCCTAGAGGCGCAGGAAGGTCGGCTATTTGCACCATTGGCTTACACCAAAACCTTTACCATGGCGGCAAGCTGCCTACTGGCGATTACTCTCGTGCCGGTGTTATTGGGTTATCTAGTTAAAGGGCGGCTACGCCCAGAGCAAGCCAACCCATTAAATCGCGGGTTAACTAAGGGTTATCAAGCCTTACTAAGTCGACTCATTCACTACCCTAAAACTGTATTAGTGCTCGCGCTGGTTGTGTGTGCTTCCGCATGGTATCCCATTAAGCAAATGGGCAATGAGTTTATGCCAGAGCTTAATGAAGGCAGTTTGATGTATATGCCAACTACCCTGCCGGGTATTAGTGCAGATAAAGCGTCACAGCTATTAAGGCAAACCGATGCTCTAATTAAAACGGTGCCAGAGGTCGAGCGTGTATTTGGCAAGGTAGGTCGCGCCGAAACCGCAACGGATCCTGCGCCTCTGACCATGTTAGAGACCACCATAACCTTAAAGCCGCAAGATAAGTGGCGTAAGGGTATGACCTTGGAGAGCATTATTAACGAGCTCGATGCGGCAGTGCAGGTACCGGGTTTAACTAATGCTTGGGTACAACCCATTAAAACCCGCATTGATATGTTATCTACTGGGGTGAAAACCCCGGTTGGGGTGCGTATTAGCGGTGAGGATGTCTCAGTGCTAGAGCAAATAGGCGAGCAAATCACGACGCGTTTACAGCAGCTTGATAGCACCCGCAGCGCCTTTAGTGAACGTGCTGGCAGTGGCCGCTATATTGAAATTAACCCTAAATTAGCGGCGGCTGCTCGTTATGGCCTCAACCTTGAACAAATCCATGATGTGGTGCGTTATGCCATCGGTGGTCAAAGCATTGGGCAGTCGATTCAGGGCAGTGAGCGTTACCCTATCTTAATGCGTTACCCAAGGGAGCTTAGGGACAATCTGGCTAAGTTGAAAAGTTTGCCTGTGGTCTCCAAAGAGGGGCATTACTTAAGCCTAGGGATGCTGGCCGATATCAGTATTGTCGATGGCCCTGCCATGCTTAAAAGTGAAAATGGTCAGTTGATTTCTTGGGTATTTGTGGATATTCACAACACCACAGTAGGGGATTATATTGAGCAGGCCCAGCAAGCTTTGCAAGATCTGGCGCTGCCAGCCAAATACAGTTTTGAATTTGCCGGCCAGTACCAATATATGCAAAGGGTTGAGGCTAAGCTGGCGCAAGTGATACCGGTAACTTTATTGTTGATTTTAGTGCTGTTACTGGCGCATTTTCAGAAACTTGGACCGGTAGTATTGGTATTAGCCAGCCTACCGCTAGCGCTGGTGGGCAGCCTATGGTTATTACAGGGTTTAGGCTATGCGTTTTCGGTGGCGGTGGCCGTGGGGTTAATTGCCTTGGCCGGCGTAGCGGTGGAATTTGGGGTGGTGATGCTGGTATACCTAAAGCAGGCCATTGGTGAAGACCAGGCTCAATATGGTGCTTTGTCAGCTGAGCAGTTACGCGCTGCCATTGTCCGCGGTGCCTGCCAGCGTATCAGGCCTAAGGCGATGACAGTATTAACCATTGTGTTTGGACTATTGCCTATCATGTGGGGCGCAGGTTCAGGTAACGAAGTCATGCAAAAAATTGCGGCGCCTATGCTGGGCGGCATGATCAGTGCACCATTATTAAGTTTGTTGGTGATCCCCTGTGGCTATTACCTGTTGACTAAACGAACAATCAGTAGGGTATTATAGTGGCTTAATTATCAAGGATTTAGATTAAAAGGGATTTATGAAATATAGCGCATTAGCATTCAGTTGCCTGTTGATTGCAGGCACTGCGGTGGCTCACGATACTTCATTTGAGGACGATAATTGCCATTGGAGTCCACAAGAGGGCGAGCACTGCCATTATAAGGTGCCGGAAATCTCGGCGATGGATGTAAGCCTCGGTTATCAATTTGAGCTTGAAAAGTCGTCTTTGGTGCCTTTTGTTGGAGTGTCCTATGCCAAAAAATGGCATCAAGATTCTGAGTTTGGAGGCATTGTCGGCTTAAGGCATCAAGATGGCATGTATGCCAGTTATGTTAGTACTACTAAAACCTTGCAAATTGGTATTTCTATTGCCCATCTATCCTTTAATCACGAAAGCATTGGTTTAGGCATGTCGGTACCACTGACCTTTTTCTCTAATAAGCAAAATAGTAGTAGTCCCTTTGTTAACTTGAGTCTGTTGTCGCAGAATTTCAAAGAAGAGATTGTGTATAGGTAGGCATCGAAAATTCAGAATAAAAAAGGGCCGCTAACTTAAGTTAGCGGCCCTTTGCTTTAAAGCTTAGGTTTTAAAGCATGCCTAGTACTAGGTAGCCTACAATAGAGATGGCACTGACTAGCAGTACATATGGTAACTGAGTTAAAGCGTGGCTCATTACGGTACAGCCTGAACCTTTAGCAGAAAGTACCGTTGAATCACCGTAGAAACAAGCGTGAGAACCGGCCGCACAAGCCGAAACCATAGCACCAATAACGAGCGGCATATTAGCGTCGGCAGCCATAGCAAGTGGCAAAATAATTGGCGCAGCCACGGCGAAGACACCCCAGAAAGATCCAGTAGCAAAAGCCAATAATGCAACAATGATAAAGCTTAATGCAGGTATCCAAGCACCACTCATGACTGGTTCAGCAACTGCGATCACATATTCGGTCATTTTCAATTGATCATTAGCTTCTTTAAGAATGAAGCTTGAGGTAACGATCGCAAGTGGGATAACCATCCCTTTTAGACCTTCACCAATGTGATCGAGGGCTTCTCCAAATTTCATAAGACCAGAGAATTGGTAAAAAGCAAGGGTAACTACAATTGCAGTTGCAACACCAATGGTGACATTAACACCGGTTGCGATGGTTACACCAATTAGCACAGCTAATGGAAGAGCAAAGTGCCAGATAGAGGCTTTATCGTTATGCACAACGGCCTCTTCGCCATCTTCATCCAATTCACCAAATGCTTGTGGGTCAGCTTCAGCCTGTTTCATTTTGCCCATTAACGGAGCAATGCCCATGGCCACTAGAGGTACAAGAATCAGTGCAATGATCGGATAGAGCATATAGGGGATAGCATTAATATAAGCCATCATGCCTTCACCAGCGGCAGCCGCGCCGTTTTCTTCTAGTAGACCAGCATAGTATATCGCCCAAGTAGATAGCGGGATTAATACACAAATTGGAGCCGATGTCGCATCAACAACGTAAGCTAACATTTGACGCGAAACACCTTTTTGATCAGTAACTTTTCGCATCGATGATGAGACCGTTAAAGCATTTAGGTAATCATCGATGAAGATAATAATACCCAGCAGCCAAGTCATTAACAGGCTTCCTTGACGGGTTTTTACACGAGCGGCTAGGGCATTGGAAAATGCTAAGGCAGACCCCGAGCTAACGAGCAGCGCAATCAGCGAGCCAAATAGGCCAACGGTCACAATTAACCAACCGATAGTGTCATTAGCCATCACGGCCAGAGTGATATCGTATAAATGGGTTAATGGATCAGCTGGAGCGAGCATGGCAACGGCAATTAAGCTACCACACATTAATGAAAAGACAGGTCGGTGAGATTTTATCGCTACTGCTAATACGACTAGAGTAGGTAGTAGCGCCCAAAGAGAGTTTTCGAACATAAAGGTGCCTCTTTAATTATGAAATTTGGCACTGTGGTATCTGTCTTAATTATTATTTTGATAGGACAAAGTTATAAGCAAATCATTGTTAACAACATTTACAAACCACCTACAAAGGTGTACCACAGGTTAACGATTCGAAAACAGCTTACACCCCTTGGGGGTTATTCTCTAGTAAAATATCGAACTTTTATGATTAAAATCATGGCGTTAGGAATTTTTGTGCCAGAGCTTACCATAGCCCTTTGGCTTTGATTTTTGCCACTTTTGCCATCGTTTCAGAAAGATCTGACTGAGCTTGCTGGTTTTCTTGGGGCATTGTACTGTCAACCTTGGCACCACTGGAAAGATTACTGATCAATTTTTGTTGCGCTTTGAGTTGAGCGCTTAATGTATCAATTTGTGACTTATAAAGATTCTCAATCGCTTCTAACTGTTGCTGATGTTGCCTTTTTAACACTTCAAGCACTTCATCAAGTTGAGCATTGTTTTCCTGGCCTTGCAGAGATTTAAGTTGATGGCTGATTTGTTCTAAAGATAGTTCGGGTTGTGTGGCTATGATTTCATGACTTTCAAGGGTATTTTGTAAAGCCTGTGAGAGGTCTTGTTTTACTAGTGCATTGCCTAAAGATTGGCAAAACTCAGGGTTAACTAGGTAACTAAGTAAACCAGCTTTATATACCTTTTTATGGAAATCTTCAGCAATATTAGAAGGTAAAGAATTATTATTGAGCTTTCTAGTTTCGCTGCTCCATCTTTTAAGCTTTAACATTAAAGCTTTATCAGATTGGTATTGCTCTGGATTTAATTGAAATTGAAATTTTAAACGCTGGGTTTGAGACATAATTCATCCTTAAAAAGGCCAAGCTTGAAGCTGCTTGGCCTTATTAATAATTAAGCTACAGCTTCTGCTTCTGCATGTTGCGCTGCTGATTCAGTATCTGGGGCAGTATGGTAGAGACACATCTCTTTAGCCAATGCCAATTGAGCATCATCCATTAACTGGATTTTGTCACCTAAAGTGGCATAAGCTTCGCGGATGGCAGGCTCTATTAATGCCGCGCCGCCGCCAACTAAATAGATTCGATGAGGGTGCTTAGCAAATTTTTTCGCTTCAAATGCTACTTGGCTTCCTAGCTCTGCAATTTTGGTTTCGATCTTTTCAAGGACAATCTCTTTTTTACTGAGATCATTTAATACTGCTTCTACGAATTCATCATCGTGACGGTTCTTGATCAGTTCGTTCGATACTAAGTAACTGGCATCAGAATCTGCGGCAGCCAATGCTTTACGGGCAGCATCGGTTACCATGCAAACACCAATTTCGTTGTTGCCGTAAATACCTGAAACATCGTCATACTCACCGACAACTATGCCCATATCTAGGGTCGTGCCACCAAGATCTATGACCAGTGATTTAGTAAACTCATGAACATTGGCGCTCAGTAATGTAGAAAGCACGGCCGGCAGGCTTTCTGGCATCACCTTAACATCAACAATGTCAAAAACTTCACCTTTATTTAAAGTGATTTTCCTAAGCAGATTTTGACGTTTACGTTCAATCTTAGCTTCATTCTTTTGGCAGTCATCAGCGTTGTAGTATTCAGTAATAGGCAGTGTTACAACGATTTCTACTGGCTGTGGCTGAAGACCTGTTTGCAGTAACGCATGATGAACTGCAAGTAAGTTTTGATCGTCATATTGATAATCGATGTGGGTAGTGGATAACGCTTTATCAGAAGTGGCATCAAAGGTGTACTTAGTGGTGCCAACTTGATAGTTATAAACTTTTGTTTCAGCACGAAGTGCTGCACTTTTCCAATCTTTACGGAATGAATTAGGTGAAATTACCGATTTGATTTTACCCCCTTGATACCAACATACTTTAACGTTAGTAGAGCCATCATCAATGGCAATTTTTAATGGAGCTTTAGACATATACCGCCTCTTATTATTGTTCGTCCTAGAAAATGATTTATAGCTAAATACATACTAGATGAGAAAAGTGAATGGATTTTACAGCTATAGGGCGACTTAACTTTATCACTAATAAAGCGGCTTGAATAACAAGTATTTCTAATAAAAAAGCACCGTAAACGGTGCTTGACATGGTGGCTTAAAATTAACTAACCAAAACGAGGTAACCAATTGGCCATAGCTAATAAATGGCAGCTGCCAATGACTAAACCAATAATGCCGATAACAATTAATAAAGGCGTGCCGCCGAAAACTTGATAACCATGACAAGGATATTGCTGGCGGACTTTATAGGCCATCATCGCGGGAACAATCAAGGTCCAGATGCAAGCCGCTAGGGCAGCAAATCCGATGGCCATTAAAAAACCATCAGGGAATAAAATCCCGCCAATGGTCGGCGGTATAAAAGTTACCCCTGCGGTTTTTAATCGACCCAAGTTGCTGTCATCAAATTTAAATAAATCAGCAATAAAATCGAACAGCCCAAGAGTTACACCCAAGAAGGAAGAAGCCACCGCCAGATTAGCGAACAATTTAAGGCTACTGCCTAAAACATCAGAATTGATGACTTGTTCTAAGGCCCCGACGAGTACACCCATATTGCCGCCTTGAGCAATGATTTCGGTGAAACTTGAGCGTGCAAGATTACCCATCACCGCCGTTTGCCAAGCGATGTAAATAACCAGAGCAATGCCGGTTCCTAGGGCTAAAGTTAACGCAACTTTTTTGGCATCCTTATTATAATATTTAACCATGCTAGGGACATTACCATGATAGCCAAAGCTTGCTAGGGCGAAAGGTAAAGCGGCCCATAGATATGGCGTGAAAACCTGTTCGCCATCAGGTTTTATTAATAGCTCAACCGAACTTCCCGCAATTAAATTTCCTATGGCCAGAGAGAAAGTGATCACCATAGCACCAAGCATTACTGAGGTAATTTTGTCGACAGCTCGGGTGGACCATAAAACAATACCAGCAAGCACAGCAGCAAAGACTAATCCAGCCAATTGCTGGGGAAGCTGTATGCCCAATTGGCCAATGCTATGGTTGACGATTGAACCACCGCCACTAATGTAAGCATAAGTCAGAATGTAAAGCACAAAAGCAATAGAGAGACCATTCACAACACGCCAACCCTGTCCTAGGGTTTTTTTAGTTAAGGTGTCAAAGCTAGAGCCCAGTTTAAAATGAAGGTTGGTTTCTAGCACCAAAAGTCCAGAAATCAACATGGCTCCCCAAACCACAAGTAGCATGGCAATCGATAATGTGTACCAACTGCCTGCAGTCACAACAGGCAATGAAAACATACCGGCACCAACCGTGGTAGCGGCAATGATCATCGCACCACCCAGTAAAGATGGCGATTTAGTTTGGCTGCTCATGACAATCCTTTATTGTTTAAGCCCTGCTTGGATGGTATGCAACATCGAGCTAGGAAGAAGGTGATTAATAGTTTGTTGGGCATCGATAATTTTGCCGGCGTCATCTTCAAAGAAGCCGACTTCTTTTAGCTTAACACTTAATGTGCTGTAGAGCTTCTTATCGAAAAACTCTGGGGCATTGATGCCATTAATTGAACCTAAACGTTTCGCCAATTGCTGACAGGTCTTCTCTAAGGTAGGCCTGTCAATTTCTGGATTTAAGGCTAATAGGTTAAATAGAATGCCGTAGCGCTGCAAAGTTTCTGAGGCAATGCCTGCTAATAATTGTAATTCTGTGATTAACTGCTCATTAGGTTGGATACTGTCACCAGCAACGGCAAGTTCTAGCTCGATTAAGGCATCGATTAGTTCACCCAAGTACTGCTCTGGCTGTGGATGGTTTAAGAACAGCTCGGCCTGCAGCATTGGATAGAATTGCATCGAATGCTTAATGATCTCTTCTTTACTAAGGTTGCTTTCGTGCAAAATAATACTGGCAACAATGGCTGGCATGATCATCATATGCAGAATATTATTGCGATAATAAGTCATGCTGATAGCTTCAGATTCACTGAGGCTCACCATTTCCCCTAAGTCGTCACGGGTTAAAGTCAGTTTATCCAGCTCAAGGGTTTGAGCAAGCAAGGTTTTGCCATTAACATTCGGAACAGTTGAAGTCTCTGAATAAGTCACTTTACGCAGTAATTGCAGGTAAATATCTAATTGTTTTTCCAGAGTTGGGCGTTCTAAAGCGTTGTTATCACTGGCTAATAAAGTCATAGCGGTTAAAGGTCCCGCACTTACTGCGGCGGCATCATTAATGCCTCGCATCACTTGGGTTGCGAGGATGTTGACTGATGGCGTTAACCAGTTTGGTTTTTGTTCTGGATCATCAGCAATATCCGCACGCCAGTTGGGTACTTCTTTGTTATAGAACTGATGAAGCGTAATAGGCTCGCCAAAGTTGACATGGCAGCGGCCAAAATTTTTCAGCTTTTTGAGTGCGCCAAGTACCTGCCAAGCCGATTCTTTCTCTTTTTTCGCGCCTTTAAGCTCTTTATGGTAAGTCGCCACTTCCATGACATGGTCATAGCCTAAGTACACAGGAACTAGAGTCACTGGACGATCAACCCCACGCATCATAGATTGTACCGTCATCGCGAGCATGCCGGTTTTAGGCTGTAACAAACGACCGGTACGCGAGCGACCACCCTCGGTAAAATATTCTACTGAATAACCCTTATTGAACAGTTGGTCTAGGTAGGCTTTAAAAACACCGGTATAAAGCTTGTTACCAGCAAAACTACGACGAATGAAGAAAGCACCACCTCGGCGGAAAATAGGGCCTGCTGGCCAAAAATTAAGATTAATACCCGCTGCGATATGAGGTGGGATCATACCTTGGTAATACAGTAAGTAAGATAGAAGCAGGTAGTCCATGTGACTACGATGACAGGGTAAATAGACGATTTCATGGCCATCGTGGGACAGCTGACGTATGCGTTCTACTCCAGTAATTTCAATACCTCGATACAACTTGTTCCATAGCCAGGTTAGAATATGGTCAGCCGTTCTTACCAGAGAATCTGAATAGTTTGCGGCAATTTCATCTAAGTATTGTTTGGCTCTTTCTGTCGCTTTTTCTTGGCTGATTTTCTTAGATTTGGCTTCATCTAAAATAGCCTTTTTAATCGCATCGGATTTCATTAACTCTGCACACAGCACTTCACGCTTAGGCAATGGTGGGCCGTTTAATACCCTATGTTGACGACGGAAGTGGACCTTGGCAACCCGCGCTAACTTTTGCGCGATGCGTTCATCGGTACCGTGGTTATCGGCCATGTAACGGATTGAAACCGCTTTAGAAAGTTGAATGAAGTTACGGCGACCTAAAAACAGAATCATCAATAGCTTGCGCAGACGTGAAGGTTTTTGGCGCTCAATTAATGATGATGACATATTGTCGCCATCATGACCTGGGGTGCGTCCCCAAAAAGAACTAACAGGTATTAACTGGACATCTAGGTCGTGATCAAGTTGATGTAGCTCGAGCAGTTTAGAAAAGTCTTCAAGGTATCTTTGATTGGCCGTTTTACCATGTTTAAGTTCGTGGGAGTACTCAAGACATACGACTCTTGGCGCGAGCTGGCTCTGTAGCTCAAGGGGGGTTAGTGGGCTGGGTAGTTTGAGTTTCTCAATAGCATAATGAATTGCGTTAAGATCACTTTTAGAGTCAGACTTTAAAACGTAAGCAATCGGTTTGTTAGGATCAATATTTAGCTCTTCAAGGGGCTTAGCTGGGATGAATGTCGTCTTGACAACAAGTTTTTGAAGCCATCGTAAACAACGAAATAAAAGTGATTCTTTAATAACCATGAAACTATCAACAAAAAAGCATAAGTGTGTAGATGATACCAAAAAAACTTTAAATACGCCTAAAGAAAGCAGATTTGGTTCAGTTAAAATTAAAAATGAGCACTTAAAAAGTACACGCCTGCCGCGTTAATCCTCAACAGCGCATTATTTATTTTCTAATGCTGACTCGCTTTATAGCGTCAGATTCTATTGATTTATAAAATTTTTTTGGTTAAAGCTTGCACATATTCAAATACTGTATATACTGACAGCATACTGTATAAACAAACAGGCTTCATCATGAGACCACTAACTCCAAGACAAAATCAGGTATTAGAGCTAATCCGCAATCATATTAATGATACTGGTATGCCGCCTACACGAGCTGAAATTGCAACCACCTTGGGGTTTAAAAGTGCTAATGCTGCGGAAGAGCATTTAAAAGCTCTTAAGAAAAAAGGCATGATTGAAATATTAGCCGGAACCTCAAGAGGTATTCGTATTGTTAATGATGATTCTGCTAACGATGAGGATGGCTTACCGTTAATTGGTTCAGTGGCTGCAGGGGCACCAATCACCGCAATTGAGCATATAGAAAACCACTACCGGGTCGATCCCAACATGTTTAGTCCGAGAGCGGATTTCTTGTTACGTGTACGTGGTGACTCAATGGTCGATATTGGTATCAATGAAGGTGATTTATTAGCGGTACATAAGCAACAAGAAGTTCGCAATGGCGAAGTGGTCGTTGCGCGAGTAGAAGATGAAGTGACAGTTAAACGTTTTGAGCGGCAAGGTAGCAAGGTTTATTTGCATGCTGAAAATTCAGAATATCAACCCATTGAAGTCGACTTAAACTATCAAGCACTAACCATTGAAGGTTTAGCAGTTGGGGTAATTAGAAATGGAGGCAAATTATGATCAATTCATACCAATCTAAATTAAGCCACCCTGGACTTTGGGGTCATGAGATTAAATCACAACAAATCCAGCCCGTGCAGTTGACTATTGCCAATGCTAAGGAATATCAGCAGGTGTTACCTGAAGCTCTGGCAAAATTAAGTCAATTGAGTCAACTTGGCCAATGGATAATGTTAGTTGGTAATGCCACTGCGCAATTTAAACGCCAACTGGCAACTGCAGGCGTTAACTTAAATAGAGTGTTGATGGTACACCCTAAAGACCAGTTCGATGCAATATTTGCTACGGAACAAGCGATGGTTTCTAAAAATTGCAGTGCTGTTATTGCATTCACAGAAACATTAAATCAAATTGATGTGAAGCGTATGCAACGCTTAAATAAAAGCGCACGCTGTGCAACGTTTGTATTTCAAGGGGTGAGTGCCTGCTCACTGTTAGCCTCTAATTCTACACAGATGGCTGTATATTCTACTGCAGAACTGCACTAAACCTCTGTTTAAGAGGAAGTTTTCATGCTGGTATGAAGTCTAGTTTGCAATGAAAATTCCTCTTGCCAATTCCTTCTCCAATGGTTAGGTTAATAGCTATAACGTCTTTTCTGTTGTAGCCGTGCTTACCATAATAATTCAATAAGTACGTTAGATTTCGGTCGTTAGTCGATTGCCTTTGGCAATTGGGCTAGGCAGTTTTATCAAGTCTCTTGATATTTAGCCCTCACTATTTCTGGGAACGAAAGGTTTTCATAGAGATGAGTAGGACTGTGAAGCTTTTCTTTGTGTTTGCTATACGCAATCAAAAGGGAGAAAGCTTGTGACGCGAATGTTGTTATGGGTGTCAGCGTTACTATTTGTACCGACATCAATTGCGGCCGACATGCCGCTAAATTTGACCCGTGGGGTCACAGAGATCAGCAATGAGGTATATGACCTTCATATGCTGATTTTCTACATCTGTTGTGTAATAGGTCTTTTAGTGTTTGGGGCAATGTTCATTGCCATGTATAAACACCGAAAATCCAAAGGGGCTGTGGCAGCAAAATTCCATGAGAGCGTTAAAGTGGAAGTGCTATGGACCTTAATTCCTTTCTTAATTCTTATTGGTATGGCCATCCCGGCAACCCAAACCTTAATAAAAATGGAAGATCCTAGTGATTCTGACCTTACTATTTTGGTAACGGGCTCGCAATGGAAATGGCACTACAAATATCTAGATCAAGACATCGAATTCTATAGTGTGATGTCCACTACTCAAGATGAAATTTCTAATAAAGCCGACAAAGGTGAGCATTATTTATTGGAAGTTGATAAGCCATTAGTGATACCCACTAATAAGAAAGTACGGTTCTTGATGACTTCTGATGATGTGATTCATTCTTGGTGGGTGCCAGCATTTGCTGTTAAGAAAGATGCTAATCCAGGATTTATCAACGAAGCTTGGACCAGAGTCGATAAAGCAGGCACATACCGAGGACAGTGTGCTGAGCTATGTGGAAAAGACCATGGATTTATGCCAGTAGTGGTAGAGGCAGTACCACCTGAAGAATTCGATAGCTGGGTAGTTGCACAGCTCGAACTTAACGCTCAGGCCGCCGCTCAAGCCGCAGCTGACCTCAACAAAACCTTATCTATGGATGAACTGATGAGTCAGGGGCAATCAGTGTATTTGGCTAATTGTGCTGCTTGTCACCAAGAAAATGGTAAAGGTATTCCAGGAGTATTTCCTTCTCTTATTCGTTCTCCGGTAATTAACGGTGATATTGCTAAGCATATTGATATCGTGGTCAACGGTGTGTCTGGCACCTCGATGGCGGCCTTTGGCAGTCAGTTAACCGATACTGAGATCGCGGCGGTAGTGACTTATGAGCGAAATGCTTGGGGGAACAACAAGGGTGATAGTGCTCAAGCGGCAGATGTTGCTGGTGTTGAACCTGCCGTCGTCGTTGAGCCTGAGGTGCAGGTGGCGCAGGCGGAAGCTAAACCTGCTGAGCCATTAGCGCCATTAACGATGGAATCTGCCATGGCTGAGGGTGAAAAGGTCTACCTAGCTAAATGTAGCTCTTGTCACTTACCTACGGGTACTGGTGTTGCTGGAGCATTCCCATCATTAATCGGTTCGCCAGTGATTAAAGGTCCGGCGTCTGGCCATATTAATGTGGTAGTTAAAGGGGTTGCGGGTACAGGCATGATGCCTTTTGCCAGCCAGCTTAGCCCTAGGGAAATTGCGGCAGTGGTTACCTATGAGCGAAATGCTTGGGGTAATAATTCAGGTGAGTTAGTCACCGAAGAACAAGTACAAGCGCAGTCTGGCCAGTAAAGGAGTAATTCATGACTAGTTTATCTCACGGCGCAGATGGCGTCATGGTCGATGACCATCATGAACATCACGGTCCTGCTAAGGGCTTGATGCGATGGGTGTTGACCACCAACCATAAAGATATCGGTAGTTTATATCTGTGGTTCAGTTTTCTTATGTTTCTTGTTGGCGGAGCAATGGCGATGGTCATTCGCGCCGAATTGTTCGAGCCTGGTTTACAGTTGGTGGATCCTAACTTTTTCAATCAGATGACTACTGTTCATGGGCTTATTATGGTCTTTGGTGCAGTAATGCCAGCCTTTACGGGCTTGGCAAACTGGCTAATCCCCATGATGATTGGTGCACCAGACATGGCGCTACCCAGGATGAACAACTGGAGCTTTTGGATTCTACCCTTTGCTTTTAGTATTTTGTTAGCATCACTGTTTATGGAAGGTGGCGGTCCAAACTTTGGTTGGACTTTCTACGCACCATTATCGACAACCTACTCACCTGACAGTACCGCACTATTTGTATTTGCGGTGCATATTA
Organism: Paraferrimonas sp. SM1919; assembly: GCF_010993985.1. Taxonomy (GTDB): domain Bacteria; phylum Pseudomonadota; class Gammaproteobacteria; order Enterobacterales; family Shewanellaceae; genus SM1919. Next base: position 26,481 of record NZ_WINH01000021.1, read on the forward strand.
TGGGTATCAGTTCAATTATGGGTGCCATCAACGTTATTGTTACTATTGTTAATATGCGTGCCCCTGGTATGACGTGGATGAAGCTGCCACTGTTTGTTTGGACTTGGTTGATTACCGCTTTCTTATTGATTGCGGTAATGCCAGTACTTGCAGGGGTGGTGACCATGGTATTGACCGATAAATATTTTGGTACCAGCTTTTTTGCTGCAGCAGGTGGCGGGGACCCTGTGTTGTTCCAGCATATTTTCTGGTTCTTTGGGCATCCTGAAGTGTACATCATGATTTTACCAAGCTTCGGTATTATCTCGGCAATTGTACCTGCATTTTCTCGCAAGCCGCTATTTGGTTATGCTTCTATGGTATATGCCACGGCCTCTATTGCGCTGCTGTCCTTCATTGTATGGGCACACCATATGTTCACCACGGGCATGCCAGTATTTGCTGAACTGTTCTTTATGTTCGCAACCATGTTAATTGCCGTGCCGACCGGGGTTAAAGTATTTAACTGGGTTGCCACCATGTGGCGCGGTAGCATGACCTTTGAAACACCGATGCTATTTGCCATTGCCTTTATCATTTTGTTCACCATAGGCGGCTTTTCTGGATTGATGCTGGCGATTACTCCGGTAGATTTCCAATACCACGATACTTATTTTGTGGTGGCGCATTTCCACTATGTTTTGGTTACTGGAGCAATCTTCTCGATCATGGCAGCAGCCTATTATTGGTTGCCTAAATGGACAGGCAAGATGTATGACGAAACCTTAGCAAAATGGCACTTCTGGATATCTCTCATCTCTGTCAATGTATTGTTCTTCCCTATGCATTTCTTGGGGCTGGCGGGTATGCCAAGGCGTATCCCTGATTATGCATTACAGTTTGCAGATATTAACCAAATTGTTTCCCTCGGTGGATTTGTATTTGGGCTATCACAGCTGATTTTCTTAGCAGTGGTCATTAAATGTATCCGAAGTGGCGAGCCGGCTCCGGCAAAACCATGGGAAGGTGCAGAAGGACTTGAGTGGGATGAGTTACCGAGTCCAGCACCTTATCATTCATTTAGTACCCCGCCTAAGGTGAAATAATGCAGCAGCAAATAGCCACTCCTAAACTTATTGGAATTCTACTTGCCGCAGTAGTAGGCATGTTTGGTTTTGGGTATGCCTTAGTACCCTTGTATGACGTGTTTTGTGAGATTACTGGTATTAACGGTAAAACGGCAAAGGAAGCGATAGTTTATGAGGCAGGTTATGTTGATGAAAAGCGTTTAGTGACCATTGAATTTATTGCCAATGTGAGTCCTGGAATGCCTTGGGACTTTGCACCTGAAGTTAAAAAGATTCAAGTGCATCCAGGGGAGCTTAAACAGGTGTCATTTATCGCTCAAAACCAAATTAGCGAAATGACTCTTGGCCAGGCGGTACCTTCAGTATCGCCCGGGCTAGCGGCGCTTTATTTCAATAAAACTGAATGTTTCTGCTTTCAAAGCCAGCAGTTAACGGCAGGGGCTAGTGTGAATATGCCACTAATTTTCTTCATCGATCCAGCTCTACCTGAAGAAATCAAAACCCTAACTCTGGCTTATACCCTTTATAACATTAGTGATCAGCTGCCTAACAGCACAGATGATCCTGGAGTTTAACTATGAGTAGTGAATATCAAAATTATTATGTTCCTCATCAAAGTTATTGGCCGATAGTCGGGGCTTTTGCTTTGTTTTTAATTGCCGTAGGTGCAGGCTCGACGGTACAGCAAATTGGCACCGCGACCAGCTGGGGCAGCTATATGCTTTATGCCGGCATTGTTACCTTATTATTTATGCTGGTTGGCTGGTTTAAAAATGTCATTGATGAGTCCATGAGTGGCCTGTATTCAGCGCAAATGGATCGTTCTTTCCGCCAAGGAATGAGCTGGTTTATTTTCTCTGAAGTGATGTTTTTCGCAGCGTTTTTTGGGGCTTTATTTTACGCAAGAATGGTGGCCGTACCTTGGTTAGGCGGTGCTGGCAATAATGAAATGACGAGTCAGATATTATGGCCAAATTTTGAAGCCGTTTGGCCATTGGTGATGACGCCTGACGGCAGCACCACAGAAGCGATGCCATGGCAGGGGTTGCCATTGTATAACACCATTATCTTAGTAATTTCTTCGATAACGTTGCATATTGCCCATGTGAACCTAGAGCAAGGCAAACGTAAAGCATTAACCATTTGGCTAGCGATAACCGTACTTCTAGGCGCAGCATTCCTAGTGCTGCAGGTTGAAGAATATATCCATGCTTACCGTGAGATGGGATTGACTCTCGCCTCTGGGGTCTATGGTAATACCTTCTTCTTGCTTACAGGATTTCATGGCTTACATGTAACTTTAGGCGGCATCATGCTGTTTATTTTGTTATTGCGTGTCATCAAAGGCCACTTTACACCTGAAAACCATTTTGGTTTTCAAGCGGGTAGCTGGTATTGGCACTTTGTCGATGTAGTGTGGTTGTTGTTATTTGTATTTGTCTACATTCTCTAAAGGTTAATAAGGTCTTGGGTTGGGAGTAATCCAGCCTAAGGCCATTGCCAGCAAAATAATTAGCAAGGTCGCGACCGAGAAAATCAATCTGCGACCAATATAATGGCTCATAGGTTTGTTGTTTTGTGGTTTTAACATTGAGCGCATAGCAAGTGCCAAACTAATAATAATGATAAGCAGTAAGGCAATAATGAGTAGTTTAAATCCTAGCATAATCATTCCTAAGTTATCCCTAAAGCTGGGCTTTATGGGGTTTACGGTAATTTTGTTTTTATTGCTTGGTTGGTTAAGTCTGTGGCAATTCGAACGCGGCCAACAGGCTCAATTACGAATTGATCAACATTATCAACAGCAAAATCTTAACCCCATATATATCAATAACCTAAATCATAACCTTAGTGATGGTCAAAGGATTTATGGAGAAGCTTTAGCTCGCTTTGATAGAACTCTGTTACTGGATAATCAGGTGCTTAACAAAAAAGTAGGTTATCGACAATTGGTACCAGTAGAGCTTGCTAGTGGTCAGTGGTTATTGGTTGATTTAGGTTTTGTGGTGGCTGGATTAAGCAGAAATGAACTGCCAAGTATTAACTCTGTGCCCGAACACATAGAGTTTACAGCTCAAGTGTATCAACCTTCTATTAATCAATTTAACAGACTGTTATTGGCGGAAGAGGGTTGGCCTAAAAGAATACAAACGATCAATCTTAAGCAAATACAGCAGCAATTTAACTGGCCATTGCTGAATTTTATCGCAATAGCAAATCAAGTTAATGGCGAAGCAGTACCCAGTAATTTTAGTTATCAAGTGATGTCACCAGCAAAGCATTTTGGTTATAGCCTGCAATGGGCATTGATGGCCATCGTTGAAGCTTTTTTGAGTGTTTTGATCTGGCGCAAGTGGGCTAAGGAGTAAGCGATGAGTAACAATAAAAAAATCAAACCACTTATCATGCTGGTATTGGCATTTGCCATGCCTGTGGTTTTGGCCAAGTTGTATCTAAGTCAATCTTGGTATCAAGGAGGGGTGACCAATCGGGGAGTATTAATGGCACCGGCAATTAATTTTTCAGAGCTAGATATGATCAACCCCGCCCCTGGTAAATGGCAATTGATTTATCAAATCGATAACGATTGCATGGAATTTTGCCAGCAACAACTGCGATTAATGCATCAAAGTTTTGTTGCTCTAGGCAGAAATCAAGATAGGGTTAAATTATCTATTTTCAAACCTGAAAGCATCAAAATCCCAAAGCAAGTGAATGTCTCCGAGTGGCAGGAGCTTGCGTTTATAAGCGCGCTATCACCGCTGACAGGGTTGCCACCGAAAAGGCTAATGATAGCCGACCCGTTAGGTAACATTATGATGAGTTACGATTTGGGTTCAGATCCTGAGGGCTTAAAAATGATCAACCGTGATATGTTGATTGACCTTCGTAAACTATTAAAACTATCAAAGGTGGGTTAAATGAAGAAATGGATTAATTTCGCACTCATACTGACCTTGGCTGTTATCGTCATGGGAGCAACGACCCGCTTAGAGGACGCTGGTTTAGGGTGTCCAGACTGGCCAGGTTGTTATGGCAAATTAACAGTGACCGCAGCGGCAGTAGATAGTGATGCCCTAGCGGCTTTTCCAGATCGTCCTTTTGAAGCTTATAAAGCTTGGCTAGAGATGATTCACCGCTATATTGCGTCTTTATTAGGCTTAGTCATACTGCTATTAGCAGTGAAGTCATGGCGTAGCCCAGATGGTGCCAAAAAACTCCCTTTAGTACTGTTGTTACTGGTGATGTTCCAAGGTTATTTGGGGATGTTAACAGTAACCGCTAACCTAATGCCGCTGGTGGTGTTAGGCCATCTAATTGGCGGCTTTTCGGTGCTATCGCTGTTGTACCTGTGGCGATTACGTTTAGCAGATAGCGACCCAGAAGATGTGCCCGCTTCTGGTCATAAACTGGCGCTAGCAGGACTAGTAGTCTTGATTGCGCAAATCAGTTTAGGGGGCTGGACCTCGACCAACTATGCCGCTACGGCCTGTACCGCTTTGCCTATTTGTGAACAGGGTTGGCAACAACGCTTAGATGTTTCGGCATTTAATCCTAACCAAGGTAAGCATCAAAGTTATGAATTTGGGGTGTTAGATTATGATGCCCGGATGACTATCCATGTCAGCCACCGTTTTGGCGCCATCATTACCTTTGGGTTGTTGATGATATTAGCTTGGCGGTTACTTAAGCAATCATCGAATCAAATAAAGCCAGTGGCCAAAGCTATGCTGGCACTGTTACTGGTGCAATTTACCCTTGGAATTCTAAATGTGGTGCTATTGCTGCCATTAAGTGTGGCCGTGGCCCATAACCTAGTGGCAGCTTTGTTGTTGCTGAGTCTAATTGGCATTAATTATCAGCTGCGTTGGCAGCAATGGAGGTTAACATGGAAAAGCTGATCACCCCTGCCCCAAAATGGCAATTTAACTGGCGTAGTTACTATCAACTGACTAAACCCAAAGTGGTGTTATTGATGTTGCTCACGGTGTTAGTGGGTATGTGTTTAGTGCAATCATCGGCAATTCCATTAGAGCCTATGATCCTTGGGCTAATTGGAATTGGAGCAATGTCGGGGGCCGCTGCTGCATTTAACCATGTCCTTGATAGACGAATCGATGCAATTATGTCACGCACGACTAAAAGACCATTACCACAAGGTGAAGTCTCAACCCCTAAAGCTGCTACTTTTGCAGTGCTGCTTGCGGCGTTTGGTTTTGTCATTTTATATGCCGGGGTGAACCCTTTAACTGCTTGGCTGACGTTTGCCAGCTTGCTGGGCTATGCCGTGCTATACACTGCTTACTTAAAGCGTGCTACTTCACAAAATATTGTTATAGGCGGCTTAGCGGGTGCTATGCCACCTTTGCTGGGATGGACGGCGATAAGTGGAGAGTTTCATGGTAATGCATTGCTGTTGGTGATGATAATCTTCACTTGGACACCGCCGCACTTTTGGGCATTAGCAATAGCCAGAAGAGAAGAATATGCCAAAGTAGATGTGCCCATGCTGCCAGTGACCCATGGAGTCGAATTTACCAAAACTTGTATTTTGCTATACACCTTTTTGATGGCTATTTGCTGTTTATTACCAGTGATTGTGGGTATGTCGGGCTGGTTATATTTAGCAATATCGACGGTATTAAGCAGCATCTTTATTGTTAAAGCTTGGCAGCTAAAATTTACTGACTCTAATGCAAAAGCAATGGATTTATTTAAATACTCAATTATTCAACTGATGTTGCTATTCGTAGCACTACTGGCTGACCATTACTGGGTGATGGCATGAGTAAGCGTGTAGTTGTGGCAGTGGCGCTGTTCGTCAGCGCCATGTTGGGGGGCTATGCCCATTACCTTAGCAATGCTAAATTGCCCCTTAATTCAGCTTTACTTTATCCCGTTGCTCGGCCTCTGACTGATTTTAAACTCATCGATCATAACGGCCAACATTTTACCAATGCGCAGTTACTCAATACTTGGAGCTTAATATTTGTTGGTTATACTTCCTGTCCGGATATTTGCCCTCTGACCATGGCAAAATTATCGGCCATCAGTAACAAGTTAGATCAACAGGTTCAGGTGGTGTTTGTGGCGGTAGATCCGACACGGGATAGCCCACAAGCGGTAAAGGAATATATCGAATTTTTTAATCCAAATTTCGTGGGCGTAACAGGTGAGCATAAAGATCTTTATCCATTTACTAGACAATTAGGGTTGGTCTATTCTGTTGGGGATAATAGCCAGCAGAACTACCTTGTCGAGCATAGTGGTTCGCTGGCTTTAATTGATCCTTTCGGCCGCCTTGCAGCTATCATTAAGCCGAGCCAATTGCAGTCAGGACAATTGCCCCAGCTTAAAGTTGACTATGCGGCCAGCGATATTAATAATATTTTGGCTGGTAAGGCAATGAATCTCTAACCCTCAGGATATTGGCCGTTTGCTTTTGGTCTAAGCCAAGCTTGTGAGAACCAATAGTAGCGGCCCTTGGTCAGACTTGGCGCTGTACAATTATAGCGTGAACGCCCAGGGGGGAGCTCTTTCTCAGCTTGAATAGTAAAGCTGCGATTGTCCACCCAATTCACCTGCTGTTGACCCTGCCCCGATATAAAACAACGTAGTTGCTTGATTTGTAGGTCTTTGGGATCCAAAGAAACTGAGAGTAAGGGGCGCGTTTGCTCAACAGTGAGCTGCATTTGATGACCTTTTAAGCCCGTTATCGGCATTGGTAGCGAATGCATTTTGACTTTAAGGCTGTTAAGGTTGGCAAAAGGACCTGCCACAGGAAAACGCGGTAAAGCCTGAAGATCTGAACTCAAACCCGCGGCTCCTGAATGCTGCCCCAGAGCAGCATAACCTCGTTGCGCTAAGGCCTCGGTAAGTTCAAGATTGTATTCACCATAAGGGTAAGCCAATATTTTATGGTTTTGCCCTGTATTTTGTTTAATTAATGTTTCCGTTTTTTCGATATCGGCTAATGTCTTGGCTAACCAGTCAGGATCGTTGTTCACTTGATGAACAAGGTGATCATGTTGATAACTATGGTTTGCGATTTCTGCCCCTTGTTTGGCAAGCTGGTTCAAAGTTTGCCAATCCATCATGGATTTACGTTTAGATTCGATCGGCGCAATTGACACAAATAAGGTGTATGGGAAGCCGTGTTGCTCTAGAATTGGCGCGGCGTTGTCGGCGATATCCTGATAGCCGTCATCAAAGGTGATCACCATGGTGTTATCCGCAAGTTCAATGCCCTGTTTATGGCTTTGGACGAACTTAGACAAAGGAATAACATCGAACTTTTGATCCTTAATGTACTGCATCTGCTCTGCAAACTGGGCAGGCGTCACGCTGGTGGATTTTGGAGTATCCTCAGCCACATGGTGATACATTAGAATAACAGTCGCAAAGCTTGGGCTGGTAAAGGCCAGCGCCAAAATAAACAATAATCGATTCAACACTTAGAGTGCCCCTTAATGAAACAAAGCCGAGCTTTTTTTAACGATTCAAAAATGCATTATAAAGTATTGGCGCTCGCTTTTCCCATGATCGTGTCAAATATCACCACTCCGTTACTGGGGCTGGTAGATACAGCGGTATTGGGGCATTTAGATCAGGCTCATTATTTAGCGGGTGTGGCCTTTGGTTCTATGGTGCTGACACTCTTGTTCTGGCTGCTTGGCTTTTTACGCATGAGTACCACAGGGCTAGTGGCGCAAGCCCTAGGGGCTAAAGATAATGACAAGCAGCTGCATATTTTAGGACAAGGGTTATTGCTGGCCTTGGTCTTTGCGCTGCTGATTGTGGCTTTGCAGGATGTGTGGCTAGGGGCCGCAGCTTACTTTTCAAATCCGAGTGCTTTGGTGCTTGGGGCTGCTAAAGATTATTATGGAATACGGGTGTATAGCGCGCCTTTTAGTTTAATGAACCTAGTGTTCCTAGGCTGGTTATTAGGGCGTCATCACCCCAAGGCGGCCATGTATTCGGTGGTATTGGCTAACCTATTAAATCTAGGCTTAGACTTGTATTTAGTACTGGTGCTGAAGTGGGGCGTAAAGGGCGCAGCTTGGGCGTCGTTAGTGGCTGAAATCGGCAGTTTTATGCTACTGGCTAGTTTTACACTTACCACCATTAGACAACAGTTATCAGCACGATGGCAACAACTTTGGCTTAATTTGCAGCCTAAAGCCATGTTGCAACTGATGAGTTTAAATCGCGATATCTTTATTCGCTCTTTATGTTTACAAGCTGCCTTTTCTTTTATGACCTTTAAAGCGGCCAATATTGGTGAATTAGAGCTGGCCGCCAATGCCATTTTATTAAACTTTTTAATGCTGACCGCCTACGCTCTGGATGGCTTTGCCTATAGTGCCGAGGCCATGGTGGGTAAAGGTGTGGGAGCCAAAGACAAGCATCAGGTAAAACAGGCGGTTAATTACTCTTTGTTATGGAGTCTATTAGCCAGCCTTGGCTTCTCATTGGTATTTTTAGGCTTTGGTGAAGCCATATTAGGGGCCATGACCTCAATTACCGAGGTACAGCAAACGGCATTGGTGTACTTGCCTTGGTTGGTGTGGATGCCGTTATTAGCGGTCACCTGTTATTTGTTTGATGGGGTGTATATTGGTGCAGCCAAGGGCCAAGTAATGCGTGACAGTATGCTGGTTTCTAGCCTAGGGGTGTTTTTTCCAGTATGGCACTGGTTGAATTTAGATTATGGCAATCATGCTCTCTGGGGGGCACTCACCCTATTTATGTTAGCGAGAGGGATAACGTTGGCTGGGCATTACTATATCAGTATGGCCAATGATAGGTTTATTCGATAACAAAAAGGCCGCGGACAGCGGCCTTAATTTTTTAGCCGTTGGTTACTGGTAAGAATGATCACCATGCTGATGTTCGGTGATATCACGAACACCTGTTAATTCCCCAGGGAATTGTTCCAGTAGTTGCTTTTCAATACCGTTTTTCAGGGTAACATCTACCATTGAACAGCCGTTACAACCACCGCCAAACTGGATAACGGCAACACCGTCCGCGGTGAGTTCCATCAGGCTAATATTGCCATTATGGCTAGCAAGTTGAGGATTAATTTCAGCTTGAATTACGTAGTTAATACGATCAATAAGGGGAGCGTCATCTTCAACCTTACGCATCTTTGCATTCGGCGCTTTTAAGGTCAGTTGCGAACCCATTTGATCGGTTTGTAAGTCGATACTGGCCTCTTCTAAGAAGGGAGCACTTTGCTCATCGACTAAAGCGTTGAAGCCAGAATATTCGATGGTAATATCGGTATCTTCCACAGCGTCAGCGGGGCAATAAGAAACACCACACTCAGCACCTGGAGTACCTGGATTAATTACGAATACTCGAATGTTAGTCCCTTCAGGTTGGTCGGCAAGAAGCTTTGCAAAGTGTTGCTGGGCCGTTTCTGAAATAGCAATCATTTGGGGCGGACTCCAATAAAATATTTAATTTGGTAAATATCCGACTAAATTAGTCAAGTTTTGCCTAATCATACACCTATTCTGATTAATTGAAAATCCCAGAGAGGGTTATTTTAGCGCTTGGCTCGCGCCCAGCAGCAAACAATAGCTTGCTTAAGCCCGAGCGCTTTGGCGGCTTCGTTAATGGTGGCACCAGTGGTATAAACGTCGTCGACTAGGGCGATATTGGCATCAGCAAGATTATGACGGCAATGGAAACTACCCAGTAAATTTCTTTGTCGCTGCTTGTTGTCTAATCCGGCTTGGTCTTGGGTTGGTTTAATTTTAAATAATTTATCATCCACTAATGGGGTGCTAAGTCTGTTTGATAAATCATTGGCAATCACCCAAGCAGGATTAAAGCCTCTGGCTTTTAATTTGTAAATATGACTAGGAATGGGCACTAAACTATTAATTTTAATTTGTGGAAATGCTTGCTTGAAGAGGCGGATTCGTTGTTGTAATAATTGGCATAACACCGGTTGCAGAGCGAGCTGCCAACCACTTTTAAAACTTGGAATTTGTTGCCCTAGGGGACTGTGGTAATGGCAGGCGCTAATGACGATATGCTTTGGTTGGCAACAAGCTGCACACAGCAATGCATTTTTTGAAATCGGTTTATCACAGGATAAGCAATGGGCCCAAGGTTGACAGTATTCGAGGTAACAATATTGGCATAGAGCATACTTTTGCTGATGGGGTTGCTGGCACAACAAGCAGGCCTTAGGTACACTCTTGGCCATTCCTTGCAATAAGCTATGGCCTAGGTTTTGCCATTTTTGGCGCAATTTAGGTAACAGCATAAAAGACACCAAACAAAATGAATAATGAAAAATTACCCTTAGTTCTTATCCATGGATGGGGCATGAATGATAGTGTGTTTAAACACTTATCCAATCAGTATAATGGCCATAAGGTAATCTTGCTTGAATTGCCGGGTCATGGTGATGCACTACCGGTGGAGGCAGAATTTGATTGTTGGTGCCAGCAACTTCAGCAGCAGTTGCCTGAGCGTTGCGTGTTAGCAGGCTGGTCATTAGGCGGGATGTTGGCAATGGCCCTAGCTCAACGCTTGCCTTCTCAGGTTGGCGGCTTAGTTACCATCGCGGCCTCTCCAAGTTTTAGTGAACGTGAGGATTGGCCTGGGATGAGGCCATCGGTGCTGCGTCAATTTGGCAGACAATTAGCGACCGACCACGCGACCACCATAGAACGTTTTATGGCTTTACAAGCTATGGGCAGCAGTTCTGCTAAAGATGATATCCGCTCGTTAAAAAAATCTGTATTAGCTAGGCCACTAGCAGCTCCCATCGCTTTACAGCAAGGGTTAGATTTCCTAGCAAATGTGGATCTGAGACAGCAATTAGCCACTATCGACCAACCTTGGTTAAGGGTCTGGGGCAAACTCGATGGCTTGGTACCTGTGAAAGTGGCCAATAGGTGGCAGCATAATGCTAAAAGTCAGGATTTTATTATTGCTAAAGCGTCTCATGCCCCTTTTGTCTCTCATCAACAGGAATTTGAACAGGGGTTAAGTCAATGGCTGCAAGAGCATTTTTAATCTTAATTTTTGTTTGGTTGGGCAGTGGCTGTGTTGAACCAATAAAGACACCGCAATTGCAATGTTGGCAATCGACATCAATCCAAGAAAATAATACTGGACAATTTACACTATTAAATTGGAATATTTATAAGCAAGCCGATGATCCTAATTGGCAGCAAGGGTATTTAACTCTGTTAAACCAATATGCTGTTGATGTAAGCGCTTTACAAGAAGTCAACTTAGCACCGTTACAGGCGTTTTGGCCACAGGAATATGGGCTGCAATATACACCTAATCTATTGTTATCATCAGGTCAGTTCTCAGGTGTTTTAAATACATCGAAATGGCAATTGTTGCAGGCAAAACCACTTTTGAGTGATGTCTTAGAGCCTATTAGTGCGACCCCTAAGGCAGCCATAATGAGTATATATAAACTTGATAATGAAAATATGTTAAGGGTGATCAACGTACATGCAATTAACTTTGTCTCTGATGCAAGTTATGCCGCACAATTGCAGCAGTTACAGGTGGAATTGTCGATTGCAGAGTTGCCGACTTTGCTAGTAGGTGATTTTAATAGTTGGAGCGATAGCCGACTAATGCTACTTGAGCAGTTAGCCAAGCGGCATCAATTAAAACCATTAGAGTTTGAAAATGACCAACAGATTAAACGCTTCTTAGGAGATAAACTTGATCATATTTTTTATTCGGAACATCTAAAGCCTATAAAAGCATGGGCGTTAGCCCAAGCATGGGGTTCGGATCATAATCCGATGTTAGCCAGATTTGAGTTAATTAAAAAGGTTCAGACACTCGATCAAGTTGCTAAGCAACCAGATTGCAGTGGCCGACAACAAAGACCTAAAAACATACAAGGAAAGTAAAGTTTATATGGATCATTTTTATCAAGTTCTTTCGATAATTATTGTGGGCTTATATTGGTTGCTGGTAGCAACCGTTTCCTTTCGCATAGCGCTTAAGCGGAGGGCCTTTGGAGTCTCAATCGCTTGGTTATTATTAATTTACATTCTTCCTATTGTTGGCGTGGCAGTTTATCTGTTATTTGGTGAGCTTAATCTTGGTCAAATGCGCTCTAAACGAGCATTAAATATGTTTCGTCATTATCGTCGTTGGTTTGAAGATATAAAGCCCAATAGCAAGCAATTGTCAGCTCATGCCCGTCCAATTCATGAACTCAGTTTGCGCAGATTAGGGATCCCAAGTCAGTTTGGCCATGACATCAAACTTTTTAGTGATACGGAGTTAATTTTAAGCGCCTTAATCGACGATATTAATCAGGCACAGACTTCCATCGCGATGGAGTTTTATATTTGGCAACCAGGCGGTCTTGCTGATGAAGTTGCCAGCGCCCTTATAGAGGCCAGTAAACGTGGTGTGAAAATTCGCTTATTGCTTGATGCTGCCGGTTCTAAGGTGTTTTTTAGCACTAAATGGCCAGCTCGTTTTAAAGGCGAAGGTATTGAAGTGGTTAAAGCCTTAGGGGTACATCCTTTGCGGATGTTTATGCGTCGACTGGATTTAAGACAACATCGTAAAATTGTCGTTATTGACGACAAAGTTGCTTATACCGGTTCAATGAATTTAGTGGATGCGCGTTACTTTAAGACGGGTGCTGGTGTGGGGCAGTGGATTGATATCATGGTGCGTATACAAGGCCCAAGTGTACCGGTATTAAGCAGTGTGCAAGCATGGGATTGGGAATTTGAAACCGGTCAACGTTATCTGCAAGAAATTTCTCGCCAGTCATCACAACATTATGAGGATAACTATGCGTTACAAGTTATCCCATCTGGCCATGGTTTGCCTGAAAATGTGATCCAACAAATTTTATTGTTAAATATTCATCATGCGCAAAAATCCATTATATTAACCTCCCCTTATTTTGTACCCAGTGAATCCTTGCTTGAAGCTCTTAAGATGGCAGCCTATCGGGGAGTAAAAGTACAACTGATTGTGCCATTAAAAAATGATTCTCTAATGGTTGGTTGGGCGAGTCGTTCGTATTTTGCCGAATTGCTAGAGGCTGGGGTAGAAATTCATCAGTTTGATGGTGGTTTGTTACATACCAAATCCATGCTTGTTGATGGTGAGCACAGTTTGATTGGAACCGTAAATTTAGATATTCGCTCGCTACGATTAAATTCTGAAGTGTCACTGGCAATTGACTCGCCAGCATTTTGTCAGCAGTTGCATCAACTTTTAGAGAGTTACCTGCAAAGTGCCAAACCGCTGAGCTTAGCTAATTGGCGACAGCGACCGACTTATAAAAAGCTTTTGGAGCAGTTTTTTTATATGTTCGGTCCATTGCTGTAGGGTAAATACTTGTTTGATATTTAAACGATACTGGGTGATAATTGTATGATAATCATACACCTATTGGCCGGTATCTATGTTTTTAGTATCTAATTACCCTCAAGTACCGATAGCGACCTCTTCTGTAGCTGCGGACAGGCTTGCCGTGCAAGCGCAAAAGCCGGTTACCTTCGCCCCTGCTAAAAAATTAGCTAAGACCGCGGCTGAGCAGGCAATAGATCCCAAAAAACAACCAGCTTATAAACAACCGAAATCTAAACAGTGGCTGTGTGCTAATCGTTCGGATGAGCTTGATGACGCATTATCAGATAATCAACCACCAACATTAACTTGGCAGCTAGGTCAGACATTTACCATCATGCACTGGATGAGCTATGCTCGACCAGTTATTGCTCGTAAAGATGTCAAAATTGCCGAATCGTTGCAGCCGGTTCAATATAGTCAATTACCATCACAACCTGTGCAGCGGTGTGTAAATAAAAAAACCGCTGAGCAGGTTGTCAGCGGTCGTTATTTGGCAAGCTCTCTATCAAAAGCTACAGCTAAATTTACTCAATGTGTTTAAGTTACTTTTTTAATTTAGCCAAAGCGTCAGCAAAAGCATTTCCCATAGCGCCGTTTTGACTTGGTTGAGACGGTGCTTTTGCTTGGGTGCGAATAGGTTTACGATCCCTTGGGCTGGCTTGTTTATCCATAGGGCTTGGCGCTTTATCAGTAAGACGCATTGTCAGACTGATACGTTTGCGTGGTGCATCCACTTCCATTACCTTTACTTTTACCACATCACCCGCTTTTACCACTTTAGATGGATCGTCAATGAACTTGTCGCTCAGTGCAGAAATATGCACTAAACCATCTTGATGAACACCGATATCAACAAAGGCACCAAAGTTAGCAACGTTAGTGACCACCCCTTCAAGTATCATTTCTGGATAGAGATCAGCTATGGTATTTACCCCTTCTTTAAATTCAGCGGTTTTGAATTCACCACGAGGGTCGCGACCAGGTTTTTCCAGCTCTTTGAGAATGTCATTAATGGTCGGCAGACCAAAATCTTCAGATACAAAGGCTTTAGCATCAATTTTGCGTAGGTTATCGCGATTACCAATAAGGCTAGCCACATCTAATTGCACGCTTTGGGCCATGGCTTGTACTAATTCATAGGTTTCAGGGTGAACACCAGAGCTATCTAAGGCGTTATCGCCCCCTTGAATGCGTAAAAATCCGGCAGCTTGTTCGTAAGCTTTAGGGCCTAAGCGCGGAACACTCAATAGTTCTTTACGGTTTTTAAAGGCACCATTAAGATCTCGATAGGCAACAATATTATTCGCAAGAGTCTTAGATAGTCCGGCAACACGAGCCAGTAATGGTGCGGATGCCATATTAATTTCGACACCGACACCGTTAACACAATCCTCTACTACGTTATCAAGGGATTGGGCAAGTTGTGATTGACTTACATCATGTTGATATTGACCCACACCTATGGCCTTGGGTTCGATTTTTACTAGCTCAGCCAATGGGTCTTGCAGACGACGGGCAATCGATACCGCACCACGAATTGATACGTCTAAATCTGGGAACTCTTTGGCAGCAAGTTCTGAGGCTGAGTAAACAGAAGCTCCAGCTTCGCTTACCATAATTTTTTGCGCTTTTAACTCTGGTATATCGCTAAGTAATTCACCGGCGAGTTTGTCAGTTTCTCTAGAAGCCGTTCCATTACCCACTGCAATCAATTCGATTTTGTGCATTTTCGCTAACGTTGCCAATGCTCGCTTAGATTTTTCCCATTGATTTTGTGGTGCATGGGGATAAATTGTGGTGTGGGCAACCAGTTTGCCGGTGTTGTCTACACAGGCGACCTTTACCCCAGTTCTAAGGCCGGGATCTAATCCCATGGTCGCCTTGCGGCCCGCAGGAGCGGCCATTAATAAATCGCCTAAGTTACGAGCAAAAACTTTAATGGCTTCAGTTTCAGCATTTTCACGCAATTTGCTAATAAGTTCATTCTCGAGGTGCAAGGCAACTTTGATTCGCCAAGTCCAACTGATCACTGTCGTTAACCATTTATCAGCGGCACGACCTGAAGCGACAATTCCTAGGTGTTCACGGATCAATTGCTCCCCGGCAGCATGTTGCATATTGTCTTGGGCACTAGGATCCGCATTTAAGGCAATAGATAATATGCCTTCATTGCGACCTCGGAGCATGGCTAATGCACGGTGTGAAGGCACTTGGCTTAATGGCTCAGAATGCTCAAAATAATCTCGAAATTTTTCACCAGCCGCCTCTTGGCCAGCGATAACTTTTGCCTCAACGGTCGCTTCTCGCGATAAGTAGTCGCGAACTTTTTGTAATAGGTTGGCATCTTCGGCAAAGCGTTCCATTAAAATATAACGCGCCCCATCTAAGGCTGCTTTAGTATCGTTAATGTCTTGGTCATTATTTAAGAATGCTTGTGCTTCATGTTCCGGATCTAAGGTAGGATCAGCGATAAGCATGTCTGCCAATGGCTCAAGTCCAGCTTCTTTAGCGATTTCCCCTTTGGTACGACGCTTAGGTTTATATGGCAGATATAAATCTTCAAGGCGGTTTTTGGTATCGGCCGCTTCAATAGCTGCTTTTAGCTCGGGGGTAAGCTTATCTTGCTGCTCAATACTTGCCAGGATCACTTGGCGACGATCATTAAGTTCGGTTAAGTAAGTTAAGCGCTCTGCTAAGTTACGTAATTGAGTATCGTCTAAACCACCGGTTTTCTCTTTACGATAGCGGGCGATAAATGGCACGGTAGCCCCTTCATCTAATAGGGCGATAGTCGCTTGTACTTGGCTAGGTTGAACTTGCAGTTCACTAGCAATGATATGAGGGATAGACTGCATCTGGGTCTCTTAATTGAATTTAATATCCTTATGGCTAGCACTTTAGCATAGCGGCAGAATTTGGGAAGACTCAACTGTATAAAAAATCAGTGGTTAGCCGTCGTGTTCAGTTAAGTTGCAGGTCATGATGTATTTTAAAAGCATGGGTTGCTGCCTCAACGGTGATGGCAACAACGACGCCAGTAAACATGATTCCAATTAACGAAATAAATAGGGCGATGATTTTGGTTGTTTTAAGGCTGGGCACTCTATCACCGTATCCAACAGTAAAAGCAGTGATAAATGACCAGTAGAAGGTTTCGAATTTAGGCCATTGTTGTATATGGCCGACAATTTGCCCCAGCAAGCTAATCAGCAACATAAAGGCAACTAATAATGGACTGGACAGCTGCAATGCAACCCACAAGGTCTTGAGGAAATCAATAGTAAAAGCCATGATGGTATTTTTCTTAAGTAAAGTTAATCATTGTTATAACAGTTAGCGTTTGCAGGTCAATGGGTTTAGATAAACAACACTTATTTGCTACTATTGTGCCATCCAATAAGAGGTTTAAAAACGTTGAAAACAAATATTATTACTCGCGAAGGCTTTAACAAGTTAAATAAAGAGCATGATTTTCTTTGGCGTGAGGAGCGTCCTGAAGTGACTAAGAAAGTTGCTTGGGCCGCGAGTTTGGGAGACCGCTCTGAGAATGCCGATTACCAATACAACAAAAAAAGGTTAAGAGAGATCGATCGTCGCGTTCGTTTTTTAAGAAAATATTTAGAAAACGTGAAAGTGGTTGATTACTCACCTCAACAAGATGGCAAGGTGTTCTTTGGGGCTTGGGTAGAAGTAGAAAACGATGATGAAGTCATTAAGCGTTTTCGCATTGTTGGCCCTGAAGAGATATATGGCCGCAAAGACTACATATCGATCGATTCACCGATGGCCAGAGCCTTACTAAAAAAAGAGGTCGATGACGAGGCAGAAGTCCAAACCCCAAGTGGTGTCGTGGTTTGGACTGTCTTGGATATCAGTTATCAAGCCGATTAACCAGTATTGCTCGATTTGCGACAGTATTAAATTCTGTTAACTATATAAAAAATGTAACAATTTTCTAAGCTATTTTGATTGAGCACAACTTTGACTTACGGCTATTGGCGAGTATATTGGTCAATATATGACTTACAAAATCAGCTTTTAAGGAACAATTATGACTCAGGAAACTGCCAAAATCCTAGTGGTCGATGATGATGCAAGGTTAAGAGCTTTACTGGAACGCTATCTTGTAGAGCAAGGTTTCCAAGTGCGAAGCGCTTCAAGTGGCGAGCAAATGGATAGATTATTAGAGCGAGAAAATTTTCATCTTTTAGTTCTAGATTTAATGCTTCCTGGTGAAGATGGCTTATCGATTTGCAAACGTTTGCGCCAAAAGGATGAGCAGCTGCCTATTGTTATGCTGACTGCTAAGGGTGATGAGGTCGATCGAATCATTGGTTTGGAGTTAGGGGCTGACGATTACTTACCTAAACCATTTAATCCCCGTGAATTATTAGCCCGCATCAAGGCAGTAATGCGTCGTCAGGTTAAAGAGGCACCTGGGGCACCTTCCCAACAGCAGCAAGAGATCAGTTTTGGTGATTACACCCTGAATTTAGCCACCCGTGAAATGATTCATGGTGATAACACTATCGCATTAACTAGCGGTGAATTTGCCGTTCTTAAGGTTCTAGTGAAACACCCTCGTGAGCCACTGTCTCGAGATAAGCTAATGAACCTTGCCCGTGGTAGAGATTACTCTGCATTAGAGCGTTCAATTGATGTGCAGGTTTCTCGACTGCGTCGAATGATTGAACAAGATCCATCCAATCCAAGGTATATCCAAACTGTTTGGGGTTTAGGATATGTGTTTATTCCCGATGGCAGTGGTAATTAATGGCATCAAATAAACCTAAAAGCTGGTGGCGAAATTTTTTGCCCCGCAGTGCTTTTGGGCAAACGGCACTATTGATTGGTCTGGTATTGATGATTAATCAAATAGTGTCTTATGTAACCGTTACTCTTTACGTGATTAAACCAAACTATGAACAACTCAATGAATTAATGGGTCGTCAAGTAAATATCTTATTTTCTGAGGAATTGGATTTAGGTTTAGATACGTTAACGTTAACCGTAAGCGATGCCCTTAAAGCAAGGGCAAGACCTGGAGAACTGGAGGTCTTCACTTGGAAAGAAGCCAAACAAGCTGGGTTAATGCAAGCCAGCCGCTACGGTTTTTTATCCCAGCAAATGTCTAAGCAACTCGGTGGCCAAGCTGAAGTTCGAGTGCAAACTGGTGAGCAATACCAAGTATGGATAAATCCCCCTCAGGCGCCAAGTGTATGGTTGAGGATCCCTTTACCAGGCACCAGTGATTCAAATATATCTTTATTAAACCTATATCTAATGCTGATTGGTGCGCTATCAGTATTAGGAGGTTGGTTGTTTGCGCGACAGCAAACAAAACCCTTGAGAAGACTAGAAAAGGCCGCGATAGATGTTTCTTTAGGGCATTATCCTGCCCCTATTCCTTTGTATGGTTCAACTGAGCTTGAACAAGTGACCCGTTCTTTTAATCAGATGTCCAAAAGCATGAAGCAACTTGAACAAGACAGGCAACTATTGATGGCGGGCATCTCTCATGATCTGCGAACGCCATTAACACGGATTAGATTGGCCACAGAAATGATGGTCGAAGAAGATTATTTAAAGGATGGTATTGTTCATGATATTGAAGATATGGATGAGATCATTAATCAATTCATTGCTTATATTCGACTCGATCAAGGAGAGATACTAAGTCAGCATAACCTTAGTGATCTACTGCAGGAAATGGCTCAAGCAGAACAGAATCGTTTTGACCAAATTGAGCTTGATTTGAATACAGTTGCACAGAGTGAGATCTATGAAGTGGCTTTTAAAAGGTTACTTAATAATCTAGTAGAGAATGCTTATCGTTATGGCAATGGTTGGTTAAGGCTTAGTTGTTGGCAAGACGCTGATAGCATCAGCATTAGTATTGAAGATAACGGCCCAGGTATTCCCGAAAAAGATATAGAAGGTCTTTTTGAGCCCTTTGCTAGGGGAGATCAGGCCCGAGGTACGGGTGGTTCTGGACTTGGATTGGCGATAATAAAAAAAATTGCGGCAATGCATAATGCGGTGGTTAAGTTGACTAACAGAGCTGAAGGTGGCATAAAGGCAGAGATAATTATTAGTATCAAAAAATAAGGAAAGAAGTTATGGAACAACAACTTAGGCACCCACTGAAAGAAATTTGGTTTTATCCTCGTGAAGCTATAAAAGCATTGCAACTGAGCGATTACAGTGGCTTTATTATTCCTCTGGCGGTTTTGTCAGGGATCACCCAAGGATTTTCTAATAACTTTGCCAGTGAATACTTTGAATCTTTAACCAGCATGTTGCTGGTTACCCTAATCGTTGCCAGTATTGCGGGCATTATCGGGATATATGTTTCAGCTTGGCTGTTAAGCATGACCGGAAAATGGTTAGGTGGCAAGGCAAGTTTTAATTCTTTGGTAGAGTTATCAGCGTGGGCCAGTCTAATTCAAGTATTAATGTTGCCACTGTTGATTTTACTCATGATTTTAATGGGTAATGGCTACGTTGACTCAGAATATTTGATGGAGAACCCCAGTGGACTGGTAATTACTTTGTTGCTGATATTTAGCCTAGCGAGTATTGTTGTTGGTATTTGGTCATTGGTCGTTATGTGTGTTGGTATCAGTGAATTACAAGGCTTCAGTATTCTTAGAGCGCTGGCAAATATTCTGTTGTTTTTAGTTATTTTTGTGGCAGTGGTGGTTGCTTTAAGTGAGTTCTTCAAGATGTTTAGTCCTTACTAGCCTTTATAGTAAAACTCACATTAGCTACAATAAAGGCATCATTTAGATGCCTTTATTGTTTGGAAAATCTATGCTCAGCTACCGCCACAGCTACCATGCTGGCAACCATGCCGATGTGTTAAAACACGCCACCCAAGTTCTGCTGTTAAATAAGTTTAAACAGAAAAATAAGCCGTTTTGTTATCTCGATACCCATAGTGGCGCGGGTTTGTATTCGTTAGAGTCTGAACAAGCACAAAAAACGGCAGAGTACCAAGGTGGTATCGCCAAATTATGGCCTCTTAAGCAAGAGTTTCCTGAGCTAAGTGATTACTTTGAGGTGATTAGTCACCATAACCCTAATGGTCAGTTGCTGCATTACCCCGGCTCACCTGAGATCGCCCGCTATTTGCTCCGTCAACAGGACAATATGCAGTTAATTGAATTGCATAATAACGAGATTAATGAATTAAGAAACAACCTAGGATTTGATAATAGGGTGCATATCCATCATCGTAATGGCTTTGAGGGCTTAGTGGGATTATTACCACCAACCCCAGCCCGTGGTTTTGTGCTTATTGACCCTTCTTACGAGTTGAAAACCGATTATCAGGCAGTCATTGATGGCGTGCAAAAAGCGTTAAAGCGTTGGCCTAAAGCTGTCATTGCAGTTTGGTACCCAATACTGGCCGAGAAGCGAGATTATTCTGAGTGGTTAGCCTATAAGTTAAGCCAATTAAGCATAAATAACCTACTTCGTGCAGAGTTATCAGTAGAGGCCCAGCAGCTTGAATTTGGCATGCATGGTTCAGGCATGATGATCATTAATGCACCGTGGCAGCTCGATACCCAGCTAGAATCACTGGTGCCTAAATTACTGGATGTACTTGATGCCGACGGTCAAGGCAGTAGCAGAGTAGATTGGGTAGTTGAAGGGGAATAACAGCGAGTGTCTACATGGAGTGTGTATTTGGTTCGCAGTGCTAATAATGCATTATATTGCGGTATTAGCACTAACCCCCAAAGGCGTTTAAGTGAGCATCAATCAAAGCCACAGGGGGCAAAAGCTCTCAAGGGAAAAGGGCCGTTATCCTTGGTTTTTAGTGCTGAGGTGGGTGACCGCTCACAAGCATCAAAGGTGGAATACCAGTTAAAACGTCTGCACAAAACCAGCAAAGAGAAGTTGGTGGCCGAGCCTGCATTATTCCCAGAATACCTCCATAAGTGGCTTGATTAGCAAAGTCTATTAGTTCTGTCTATTTTTTGTTCACTCTGTTAGCTTTAAGTGAGTTATCTAAATCAGCAGAGGGGACAATATGTCTGATTACAATACTGAAAATAACGCCATTGTGTGGGTGGATGTGCCTGTTAAGGATTTGCAGCGAGCGCTAAAGTTTTATGGTGAAGTGCTTAGTGCAGAGACTTCTATTCAAGAGCTTAACGGTGAAACCTTTGGCGTCTTTATGTATGCCAACCAGAATGGTGGCGCATTAGTCATTGAGCCTGAAAAAATAAACCCAGATGCGGGCATGCTTCTATACTTTGGTTGTCATGGGCGTTTGCATGAAGCCATTGCGGCGGTGTCCGCCAATGGGGGTAAAGTATTGACGGAAATTAACAATATTGGTGTACATGGGAACATAGTCACAGTTTTAGATTCTGAAGGGAATAAAATTGCTTTGCATTCATGCAGCCTATAATTAGGGGACGAGTCTCAGGGCTGGTTAGCCCTAAGCCATCATGTAAGGATCCCTACAGTTATGAAACTGCTTCGTTCACTTTTATTGCCCATTTTAGTCACGCCTTTGCTGGCTACAGCCGAAACAGCTGCAACGCCAACCCCTGAAAAAGAAAAGCCAGCGGGCTTTTGGGACAAGTTCTTTATTGCTCCCGTACCGACTTCTTCTCCAAGCCAAGGCAGTGGCTTAGCATTAAATACCATGTACTTGCATGACCGTATTAACAACGACACGCCTGCATCGACCAGTTGGGCTTATACCCAGTATACCGATACCGATAGCTTTATGTTCTTCGGTGGCCACAAGCATTATTTTAAAGATGACAAATGGCGAGCCGAAGGCATGTATGGTTATATCAATTCCCATGTAAAGCATTTCGGTTTTGATAAACCATTGCCTGTGCCATTGCCATACAATGGCAAAACTCAGTTTGTGTTTGGCTCGTTGCAGAAGCAATTTTTTGATAACTGGTACATTGGTGGTCAGTTTACCTATTACCACACCCAAGCTAAGGGGGAGGGGCCTAACCCAGACCAAAATGAAGACTTTGAGCGTCGTATGAAAGGGGAATCTGCGGGTTTTGGTGGTTTGGCCCAGTACGATAGCCGTGATAATCAATTTAACGCCACTAAGGGTTGGAATATCGAGTTTTCAAGCTGGCATTATTTAGAGGCGCTGGGTTCTCAGCATAACTACCATCAGTTATCAGCTAAAGCCTCCCATTATATTGAGCTGCAGCCCAATCATGTACTTGCCTTTAATGGTGCTTACAAGCAACTATTAGGCGATTCACCGGATTATGCCCAAGTGAATGTTGAGATGCGTGGTTTTCAGTGGGAACAATTAAGGGGCAATAGTGCCGCTTGGTTACAATCGGAATACCGTTGGAAGTTCGCTGGTAAATGGACCTGGGTAGGGTTTGCTGGCGTTGCCGGTATCGAGAAAAAGCAAAGTTCATCGGTAAATGACAAAGTCTTTGTCTCTGGTGGCACGGGGATCCGTTATTTATTGAGCGCAAAAGAAAAGTTGAATATTGGTATTGATGTGGCGGCTTCAGAATTTGAACACAGTTTTTATCTAAGAATGGGTGAAGCATTTTAATCAGATGAGCAGTACAAAAATTTTTATATATTGTGTTATTGAGCGCTTCATATTCAATGTGGTTGAGGTACACTTAATATTATCAATATGAGTTAAGTTACTGCTAAATTATGGATAAGCCGTTGCAAAAACCTAAAATTTTGGCTACAGAGTCTGTCGCCAAAAGTCGTTTGTTTAATATAGAACAAGTACATTTAGCCTTTAGTAATGGTGAGCGGCGCATTTATGAAAGAATGCGTGGTAATAACTCTGGTGCGGTGATGATAGTACCTGTTTTAGCTGGTCAAACATGGTTGCTTGCTCGTGAGTATGCCGTTGGTACTGAAAAATATGAGCTTGGATTCCCGAAAGGATTAATTGATCCTGGTGAAACGCCTGTTCAAGCGGCAAACAGAGAATTGCAAGAAGAGCTAGGCTTTGGAGCCAAGCAGTTAATCCCTCTAAAGACTCTTGCTATGGCGCCTGGATTTTTTGGTAGTCAAATGCATATTTTCTTGGCTCTGGATTTGTATCCAAGTAAGTTACCGGGTGATGAGCCCGAGCCTATAGAATGTGTCCATTTTGCGATCGCAGATACAGCAAAGTTATTGGCAGATAGTGATTTTAATGAAGCTCGGTCAGTGGCCGCTTTATTTTTGGCAAAACAAGAGTTAGATAGATCCTAATTTATTGTGGTAGGAGTGGTTATGGATAAAAATCAGCTGATTGAAGGCGCAATAGTAATTGCGAAGGACGCCGCTAAGGCGATCAAGGCAATATATCTAGCGGGTCAATATGATAAGGAAATCAAATCTGACAATACTCCTGTTACCAGTGCCGATCTCGCTGCCCATAAAATTATTGCTGAGGGGTTAGCTAAGCTCTCACCTGATATTCCTGTTTTGTCTGAAGAAGATACCGAGATCCCATTATCTGTGCGAAGCCAATGGCAGCGTTATTGGTTGGTCGATCCATTAGATGGTACTCAAGAATTTATTTCTCGTAGTGGTGATTTTGCTGTGATCATCGCCTTGGTTGAAAAGAATCAACCAGCAATGGGCGTAGTGTATGCGCCAATGACAGATGTTTGCTACTACGCAGTCAAAGGTCAAGGGGCTTTTAAGCGTCAAGCCGACGGTCAAACTAATAGAATTAATAGTACTAGCTTTAAAGTGGATAAGCTTACTGGTCTTCGCTTAGCAGTATCGCGAGTGCAAAAAACCGAATTCCTATTAAGACACTTTAGCCCAGATTTAAAGTATGACCTGATCCCCCTTGGCAGTGCCGCCCTTAAAAGCTGTTTAATTGCCGAAGGTGGTGCTGATTGCTATATGCGTTTGGGGCCAACCGGTGAATGGGATACGGGCGCAACCCAATGTATTGTCGAAGAAGCGGGTGGCCGTATTGCCAACTTTGAACTGCAACCACTAAGTTACAACCAGAGGGAAAGCTTTGAAAACCCGAATTTTGTGGTGATTGGTGAACCAAACTTAGATTGGCAGGATATTATTAAGGCTTAAAACCAGGACACTTCGTTTCGAGAGCGTCACCGGCTGACTGCGAGCTTGGCTCTTGGAGTGCCAAGTAGGCACAATACCGCTGACTGAATACTGTCCGTAATCCAATGAAAAAAGCGACCTCAATGGTCGCTTTTTTGCTGTCAGCGCGAAGCCGTCCAGTAGCCTACCATAGCCGTGCTCGTCTAAAACGCATGATTCACCCCAAAGTAATATTGGCGACCAAAGTATTGGATGGTGCCGGTTTGCTGGGGTTCACCAAAGTAGGTTTTATTCGGCTCGTCGGTAAGGTTATTCACCTGAAATAAGGCTTTTAAACCGTTGTCGAAGGAATAACTGGCCTGATAATCTAAAATGGTTTCCGCTTCAAAATAGGTCAGCTGTGGTTCTACCGCCACCTGCTCCCCTACATAGCTACTGCGGTAACGGGCGCTTAAGCGGGTATCAAAGCCACCATCAGCATAAAATAGGGTACTGTTAAACACATGTTTAGATAACCCAGGAAGCGGGATCAAACGATTGCCACCGGATAAGTCCGTGCTGTATTTCACTTCAGAATCGGAATAGGAATAACTGCCGTTATAACCTAAGTTGCTTAAAAAACTTGGTAAGTAATCAAAGGTATGAGTTAACGCTAATTCGACCCCTTGGATATAGCCACCTTTGGTATTGTTGTAGGCGGTTTGGTATTGCCCGCCTTTTTTTACTACCTGATATTCTTGGCCGTTTTGGGTGATGGTGTCAGGGACATAAATGCCTGCTTGGGTAAAGTCAAAGTTGCGTTCGGTTTTATTTTCAATAAAGGATTTAATATTTTTATAAAACAGCGCTACGGTAGCGGCACCAGAACCATCTCCAAAGTAGTATTCATAGGACAGATCAATTTGGTCGGCATACATAGGATCGAGTAGTGGACTGGTATTCCCCCAGGCGTTATAACAACGCTGGGTATTAGAATCAATAGGGGTATCACCACAATCGGGACTATACCAGGAACCCATACCCGCTTTCATTTTATTGATGGGTGGGCGGGCCATGACGGATGCCGCAGCAAAGCGGATCTGTGAATCATCGGTGATCATAAAATTGAGATTAATGGATGGCAGCACATCGGTATATTTTTTGCCACGCAATATGGGCAGATACTCATCACTGATGACGCCTTTGCCATCTGCAATTGCCACCCCTTTACCTGGGCCCACCTGCTGTAAGCCATCACTGGATTGATCGCTATTGATTACTCTAACCCCAATGTTACCTGTCACAGGTGTATCGCCCCATTCGAAATCTAGGTTTGCTTGAAGATAACCGCTAATCGTTTTTTCTTTTACGCCCCCAGACTGGATCATAGTCCAATTATTTTCCCAATTTTGAGTTGGCATAAACGGTGGTTGTCCGTTAACGGCATTTTGTTGATTGACTAGTGCCACGGCTTGTTGAAAATCAATAGCCGTGAAATCAGGGTAACCACCTAATTCACCTGAAAAATTGACAGTCTTAGCCATGTTTGGCGTCAATTGAAGCACGGGTTGGTTGCTGTTGTTATTGTCAAATTCATTACCATAGCCAGCTTGTGAGCGCTGCGCTTGGTAACTTCTATCGGCATATCTGACACCAAATTCAATGCTGCTCAAATAATTTAAATCGAACTGGTAACTGGCATCAAACTTGGCTGAATAGAGTTCATTTTGTTGGTTGTAAGGCCACATTCCAACTTGTTTTAAACCTAGTGTATTTAGGTTTGTGTAGCTTTCGGTCATGCTTACACTGGCTGGATTAAGACGATTTAATCGATAGCTCACCGATTCCGCGCGGCGAGTTTGATTGGCGAAGTCATCATAAATAACGGCACGAGTGCCCCCGTTTACAAATTCACCATCGGCTTTTGATAGTGCTATATCAAAGCCCACAAGCCAGCGATCGCCGTCATTCCACTCAATATTTAAACCAGCATTGGTAAGTTTAGAGAAGGTGGAACCGTTATCGTTGATATTAAAAATTGAGAAGTTTTGCCCTGGGATAGAGTTAACCGTTCCCCCTGTCATCGAATAGCTGTCGCTGCCCTGGGTAATAATAGGATCAACAATATCGCCATTTTTTAGGTGTTTAACCCTAAAACCTCGGGAAAAGGTTTCTGAATCAAACTTAGAGTAGAAAAAATCGCCGACAATCTTCCAATTATCATTGGGTAGGTAATGCAATGAAGCCATATAGCCGTCGCGAGTTTCCTGGCCCCCTTTTTGTTGTAGCTCAAAGCCCTCGGAAATATTAACTTCTTTACCATCAATGGTGGCTTTTCCATCGTTAAATCTCAGCCCGACAAACTGGTTTGCAACAGAAGGTTGATACAGGTGAGCATAGCCAAGGGAAAATCCGAGGGTTTCTTCTAAGAATTTACCTTGGTAAGCGAAACTGATACGGCGGCCGTACTCGTCAGCGTCACTCACTTGACTGGCTCGGTCGTTATAGCTACCTCTTATGTTGTAACTAAAGTTATGATCTTGTTCTTTGTCTAACGGATTAACCGTTTGCAGCTCAACGGTACCGGCGACGCCACCTTCGATGAGTGAGGCTTTCTGGGATTTATACACCTGTGCCTGATTGATGAGCTCGGAGGGGTATTGGTCAAATTGAATTTCCCGCTTACCACCCGTAGTGACCTGCTCGCGGCCATTGAGTGTGGTTTGAATAAAACTGCCATCTAAACCACGAATGTTCAAGCCGCTGGCTTGGCCACCAGTGCGCACCGCAGTTACCCCTGGCATCCGAGTAAGAGCATCGGCAATGGAAGCATCAGGTAGGGCGCCCATATCATCTGCAGAGATGGCATCAACAACGGTGTCACTGGTGCGCTTTTCATTTAAGGCTTTAAATATACTGCCCCTAAAGCCTTTAACCTCGATAACTTCTACATAGTTCTCATCTTCATTGGCGAAGGTGACGTTTGGGGTTAAACATATGGCGATGAGGGCACTGGTAAGTTGGTTTAAGCGAAAATTCATCAATACTCCCCTTTGAAAGTGCTTATGGGCATAACTGCCACATTAGAATTAACTGTTCAAAAGATAGTAAAGCTCAGGAATTTAGCCAAAAAAAAAGGCTCCTAGAAGGAGCCTATTGCTATGAAAGGGCTTTCATTGGGGTAATATACCCTAGTCTCGCTCTAATTTGGCTTTGAGTGCTGCCAGTTCTTGCTCAAGGGCTTCTACCTTGGCGCGTGTCTTTTGTAGTACTTGCTTTTGCAGTTCAAACTCTTCGCGACTGACAAGATCGAGCTTTTGCAGTTGTTGCTCTAATAGACCTAGTCCTTTTTCTTGAGTATTGTTGGCAAATTGCTTAATGCCCTCAGGCATAGATTCATGCAACTGCTTGGCAAGGCTTTCCAGTTTTTGTGGATTAATCATTATTGTTTACCTTATAAAGTGCATTGAAGTTGCCAAAGTTGTTGACCACTTGCTTGATATTTACGTTCAAATGGCGTGATTGGGTTATCCGTTAGTAGCTCGTTGAACTGACTTTGGTGCCCTGCCAATTCCAACGCCCGCTGGAATTCCTGTAAGTATATCGCCCAATTGCTGCGTAATTCCAGTTTACCACCTAGGGCAATAATACTTGGAAATACCGATGCTCCATGCCAACGCCTTTGCAGGTGTTTCGCCTTTGGCCAAGGGTTGGGATACAACAAGTAATGGTGGCTTGGTTGCCAGCCTGCAGCAACAGCCAAGCGCCAAAAGTCATTTAAGTCCACTCGCGCCAGATAATACTCACCATGTTCTGAACTGGCTTCGTGCTTGCCAAGGCGGTGGGCAGATTTATCCAGACCGATAATCAGCGCCTTAGGGTGGCGTTTACTAAGCTCACGGGTAGATTCACCCACACCGCAGCAAGAATCCAAGATAAGCGGCTTGGTTGACGCTTTTACTACTGCATCGAGCTCGTCAAATGCAGCTTGGGTATGGGTCGATATTGGCTTTTTAAACGGGGTTTGTAAGTGCTTTAATACCACTTCATCCAACTGTTCGTTTAGGCCATTTTGGTTGGTGGTGATCACCCTTGAATCGTTCATTAACTTCTTAACCCTTTCCCGGTTGCGATAAGGTAGTGACAAATAGCGTATAGCACAGCAATAAAGCCAATAATAATAGCCAGTGAGAAAGGTACACTGAAATCTGCAAACCCTAGGAAACCGTATCTAAATGCGTTGATCATGTAGACAATTGGGTTCAGTGACGATACGCCCTGCCAAAATTCAGGCAGTAATGACAGTGAGTAGAATACCCCGCCCAAGTATGTTAATGGTGTTAGCACAAAGGTAGGAATAATACTAATGTCATCAAAGGTCTTAGCATAGATGGCATTTACTAACCCAGCTAAAGCAAATAAAGTGGCGGTTAGTAGTACCGTAATCATGATTAAGGCAACATTATGTATATTGAGATCGATGTACAATAATGAAACACAAGTAACAATCAAACCGATTAAGCAACCACGGGCTACCCCGCCACCCACATAGCCCGCAATAATTACATAGTTAGGCACTGGGGCTACCAATAATTCTTCAACATTACGTTGCAATTTAGCGCTAAAAAATGACGAAGAGACATTGGCATAGGAGTTCGAAATCACCGTCATCATAATCAGGCCAGGTGCGATAAACTCCATGTAGCTTACGCCACCCATAGGGCCGATACGCTCACCAATTAAGGTGCCGAAAATCATAAAGTACAGGGTACTGGTGATTGCTGGTGGCAACAGAGTTTGCGCCCAAATACGGGTGAAACGGTTCCACTCTTTAATAAAAATACTGGTAAAAGCGACCCAGTAATTGGCTTTCATTATGCTTGCTCCTTGCCTTGCTCAACTAGCGATACAAACAGCTCTTCAAGGCGGTTGGCTTTGTTACGCATAGATAATACTTTGATGCCCGCTTGGCTAAGTTGTTCAAAAGCGCCGTTAAGGCCTTCTTCTTTGGCAACATCTACCTCTAGGGTGTGATCATTTACCCAGCGATGGCTGATGTTGCGTAGTGCAAATTGCTCTGCTTGTGGCTCTAAATCCAATACAAATGTTTCAACATTGAGCTTACTGAGTAAGTTTTTCATACTGGTGCATTCAATCAACTTGCCTTGGTCGATAATGCCAATGTTGCGACACAACATCTCAGCTTCTTCGAGGTAGTGAGTCGTTAAAATAATGGTTACCCCTTGACGGTTAATCTTTTGCAGGAAGTCCCACATAGAGCGCCGAAGTTCAATATCTACCCCGGCAGTAGGCTCATCCAAAATTAATAGCTTAGGTTCATGCATGAGCGCGCGGGCAATCATTAAGCGGCGTTTCATTCCACCAGATAGCTCACGGGCGGGGGCATCTTTTTTATGCCATAAATCCAATTGTGTTAAGTACTTTTGAGCACGCTTGTAGGCTTCAGTCCTTGGGATGCCATAATAACCAGCTTGGTTAACCACAATTTGGATTAGGGTTTCATATTGGTTAAAGTTGAACTCTTGAGGAACCAGTCCAATACATTGTTTGGCGGCTTCTAGTTGACGATCAATGTCATGGCCAAATACTTCAATTTTGCCTGAGGTTTTGTTCACCAAGGAAGTGATGATTCCTATGCTGGTGGACTTACCAGCGCCATTTGGACCAAGTAATGCAAAAAAATCACCTTGCTGAACTTCAAGGTCAATGCCTTTAAGGGCTTGGGTACCGCCAGCATAGGTTTTAGTCAGAGCGCTAATGGAAAGCGCCAAATTCGATGAATGAGTCATAATCCCTTAATTTAAATATTATTCAGTCGGAACGACTTTGGCTATGTAAGGTAAGTTGCGATAGCGTTGGGCATAATCAATGCCATAGCCAACCACAAATTCGTCAGGTATCGCAAAACCGACATAGTCTACAGGTACTTCAACTTCACGGCGAGAAGGCTTATCGAGTAAAGTCACGATTTTTACGCTATTAGGAGCGCGCATTTGAAATATTTCACAGACCTTTGAAAGCGTATTGCCAGTATCGATAATGTCTTCCACAATCAAGACATCACGGCCATTAATATCACTTTCAACATCTTTGAGGATTTTCACATCTCGGCTTGATTCCATTGATGTGCCGTAGCTTGAAACAGACATAAAATCGAGTTCAATATCGCCATTTAAGCGACGACATAAATCTGCCATCAGGGTGACCGAACCTTTTAAAAGGGCGACCATTAAAATTCCCTTGGAATTGGCATAGTCTTTATTGATTTGCTTTGCTAGTTCATCAACGCGCTGTAAAATTTCAGCTTCGCTGATCATGGTTTCGATAGTATGTTGCATAAAGTACTCGCTTAAATACAGTTACTTAGGGTTATAACCCCAAGGTTGCATAAGTTGTTGTTTGATGCCCAGATGATCCATGATCCTTGCAACAACAAAATCCACAATATCGTCAATGGTTTGTGGGTTATGATAAAAACCAGGGGACGCAGGCATAATCGTTGCGCCCATTTTGGTCAGCGTTAGCATATGTTCTAGGTGAATGGCGTTATAAGGCATTTCCCTTGGAACTAAAATAAGCTGCCCTCGCTCTTTCAGTATTACGTCGGCCGCTCGTTCAATAAGGTTATTACTCATGCCTGTTGCTATGGCCGCCAGTGAACCAGTAGAGCAAGGGCAAACAACCATCGCCTTAGGGGCCGATGAGCCAGAAGCTACTGGAGAAAACCAGTCATCTTTGCCGTAGACCTTTAACTGCTCTGGTTGGGCATTATAGTGCTCAAGTAATTGCTCGGTTGCTTTTTCTGGCGCAGCGCTGAGGCCCAGACCATGTTCAGCTTTTAGAACTACCCTAGCCGCTGCCGAAACCATGAGTAATACCCTATAATCCGCCGCTAAAAGCTGACCTACCAATTTTAGACCATAAGGGGCTCCCGAGGCACCTGTCCAGGCCACACTTATGACATTATTTTTAGGCATTTATTTCCTCAAGCGCTTTGGGTAAAGACTGTGCTAAGCCACCAAAACCACCATTACTCATAATGATGGCGCAGTCACCTGATTTTAGTAGATTTAGCGCATGATTTTTTAAATCTTCAATTTTTTCAAATATCTTTATCTGATTTGAGCAGTTGGCCATTGCTTGCTCAAGGCTCCAGCTAATATCTTGCGGTTGATACATAAGTACGACATCAGCTTGTTGTAAAGCCTTAGCTAAGGTGTTCTTGTGAGTACCTTTTTTCATGGTAGCACTTCGAGGTTCAACAATAGCAATAATACGCTTACCTGGACGCTGTTTTTTTACACCGTCAAGGGTAAGCTCGATAGCCGTTGGGTGATGGGCAAAATCATCGTACAGTTCGATATCGTTTGCTTGATAGAGCAACTCTAAACGGCGTTTGGGGGCATCAAACAGGGCTAAAGCTTCACCTGCATGGCCGGCTTCCACGCCTACATGGCGGGCTGCCATCATGGCCATTAGCGCATTTTGTTGATTGTGTTCGCCCAGTAATGGCCAAGTAAACTCGGTTTGTTTTTGATCTTGGTTAAATAGGCTTAGCTGACCGGGATGCTCAGCTTTGGTATGCCATGAATCTGCACCCACCATAAGTTGTTCAGACCAGCAACCCATATCCAGCACTTGCTTAATACTCTCTACATCCTGGGGATAGATCACTTGACCCATACCTGCAACGGTACGAATAAGGTGGTGGAACTGGGTTTGAATGGCGGCTAAGTCTTTAAAAATATCCGCATGATCAAACTCTAGGTTATTAATCACTAGGGTTTTAGGGCGGTAATGGACAAACTTAGAACGTTTATCAAAAAAGGCACTGTCGTATTCGTCGGCTTCTACTACAAAAAACTGACTCTCACCTAAACGGGCAGAAACCCCGAAGTTTTGCGGTACGCCACCAATAAGAAACCCAGGCTGATAACCGTTGTGCTCTAAAATCCAGGCTAACATACTAGCAGTGGTAGTTTTACCATGGGTGCCAGAGACGGCTAGTACCCACTTGTCTTTCAGAATATGTTTGGCTAAAAACTCGGGACCACTGACATAATTGAGATTTTGATTAAGGACTGCCTCAACACAAGGGTTACCTCTGCTCATGGCATTGCCAATCACCACAATATCAGGTTGTGGATTCAGCTGTTCGGGATCGAACCCTTGAATAAGCTCTATCCCCTGTTGCTCAAGCTGAGTACTCATTGGGGGGTATACATTGGCATCACTGCCGGTCACCTTATAGCCCATCTGTTTAGCTAAAACGGCAATACCACCCATAAAAGTGCCACAAATCCCTAGGATATGAATGTGCATAACTGTATGAAAACCTTGTATTGTTATTATGTGCTTATTGTACCTTTATATAGAATAAATATTAAGCTGAGCTGAATAATTGAGGCAATTTACTTGGCTAAAACCATTTTGCCCGTCTAGACGTCTAGATTGACTTGAGGCTGTGTTTTTTTTATGCTGTGGCACTTATTCAATGGATCGAATTAGCAACCTTGTAGGTGGCATTGTTTTGCCTACACTATGTTAAACAAGTTATAACGAGAAACTAACGTGAGTGCTAACTCTTCAGCAACACCAAAAGCCAGTGTAATTGCATTGCTGCCCCTTTTAACCTTCCTACTCTTTTTTATTGGTGCGGGTCTATATTTCCAGTTTCAAGGTGTGGAATACGCTTTTTATGAATTGCCTTCTGCGGTAGCAACGATTCCGGCGATTATTTTGGCGGTGATCTTATCTAAAGAAAAGCTTAATGATGCTATCAATACCTTTATCAAAGGCATGGGTAATAGCAATATTATTGCGATGTGTATTATCTATCTACTTGCTGGAGCGTTTGCCAGTGTTGCTAAAGCCACAGGTGGCGTAGATAACACCGTTGCTATGGGCTTAAGTTTGATTCCCTCTGATTTTTTGTTGCCTGGTTTCTTTATTATTTCTGCTTTTATTGCGACTTCGATGGGTACTTCAATGGGCACCATTGCGGCGGTGGCGCCGATTGCCTTGGGGGTTTCTCAACAAGCCGGTATAGAGCCTGGTTTAATGGCTGGTGCAATGCTATCAGGGGCAATGTTTGGTGATAACCTTTCTATTATTTCTGATACTACGATTGCTTCTACTCGAACCCAGGGGGCTCGCATGACGGATAAATTCCGTGAGAACCTCATTTATGCGATTCCGGCAGCCTTGGTTACGTTATTACTTTATTGGCACTCTGGCGGTGGTTCTGTCCCAATGCTCCCAGAGGAATATAACTTCTTTAGCGTGATCCCTTATTTATCAATTCTTATTCTGGCGGTAGCGGGATTAAATGTATTTGCAGTATTGGTCATTGGTATCATCATGGCTGGCCTGAGTGGCATTATCCAGCATCAATATTCGATGATGGCAATGGTTAATGACATCATTGTCGGCTTTGAAAGCATGCAAGATATTTTCTTACTATCACTCTTGGTTGGTGGCTTAGCGGCGATGATGCAACAACAAGGTGGACTTGAGTTCATTCGTCAAAAGGTAGAAAACCTAATGGCAAAAATGGCTTCACAAGCTGGCAAAACATCAGCACGCTCGGCGGAGCTAGGTATTGCTGGTATTGTCTCTGTCAGTAACTTTTGTGTAGCCAATAATACCGTTGCGATTATTGTCAGTTCACAACTTGCTCGTGACTTAGCCGTTAAACATGATATTGCCCCGCGTCGCAGTGCCAGCATATTAGATATTTTCGCCTGTGTGGTTCAAGGTTTATTGCCATACGGTGCACAGGCTTTATTGTTAGCCTCAACTTTTACTATTACACCAGTAGAAGCCATCAGCCAAGGCTGGTATACGATGATCTTAGCCTTGATTGCCGTTATGGTAATTTTGAAACGTAACCGGTAATTATAGAATTATTGGATGGATAGTTCAGTTTTACTTATTACTGGGCAGGCCTTTGGCCTGCTCAGTTTTGCCCTCGGGGTGGCCAGCTTTAGCCAAAAGGATGACCTTAAGCTTAAACGGTTGATGTTGTTGCTCAATATTAGCCACTCCATTCATTATCTTCTATTAGGTGCGATAACGTCGTTAACTGGCGCACTTATTTCTTGCTTACGCACTTATCTTTCTATTCATATTCAGAGCAAATGGTTAGCCTTGGTGTTCGTTGCTTTAGCATTATTTTTGGGGGCTCAATATGCTCAAAGCAGTGCCGATTGGTTACCAATTATGGCGACAGCAGTAGGCTCAATAGGATTGTTTTGTTTAACGGGTGTGGCGATGAGATTGACGTTTGTTATCGGAGCCGTATTGTGGTTAGCAAATAATTTGGTGGTTGGCTCTGTTGGTGGGATTTTACTTGAACTGAGTATGATAGCGGCAAATTTGTGGACCATTTACCGCTTAACTCGAATGCCGATTAACGAAGAGGCTTAACGATAACGTACTTGCCATTGGCGAGTTGTGAATACCAGCGGCCATTGGCAACAAAATATTGCTCACCATGTTTGTGAACAACAGTGGCGCCAGCAGGCAAGCTATCAACTATCTTACCTATTTTTCCTTTATGCCTTGGTGGCTCGTCAACTAGATAGTATTCATCACCTTTTCTTTTGTAATATTCGCCGTCGATAATGGCATAACTAATACCAGCAATGACCGCCAGCGCGGCAGCTTCTGGGAGCCAATCCTTACGGTAGCGCTTGTGTCTTTTGTGATGATGAATAACATGCACTTCATCGTGATGTTTAGATTTATGCTTATGATGTTTGCTATGGCCCGGTGGTTCAAACCAAGGCTTAGCTACTGCCATGTTCGGTGTGATAAGTGCTGCAACTAAGGTTGCAATTATTGTTCTTGATTTCATTTGTTAACCTTAATTTGCTAGTAGATTAAAATGCATTCTACTGTATGTCGGTGAATCTAAGCTGAATGGCGCAGGCATAGAGGGCGGCTTCGCCTACGAGATCACTTCGTTTCGAGAGCGTCACTGCGTGACTTCGAGAACGCTGCTTCACAGCTCGAGAAATACGGATTCGGTTATCTTTATTCGGATATAAAAAAGGTTGCTTGTTAGCAACCCTTTTTGATTCTAATCGACTTTCGACTTTCGACTTTCGACTTTCCTAGTTTTCTTTAAACTCTGGCAATGGCTTGTGTTTTTCACCTAATAGGCTGTAAATCACCGGCAGTACAAACAGTGTAAAAAGTGTACCTAGGGCAAGGCCTGCCACAATCACAAGGCCAATGTTAAAGCGGGCTATCGCGCCTGCGCCTACCGCAAATAGCAGCGGTATTAAACCCGCCACCATTGCTGCAGTCGTCATTAAAATCGGGCGCAAACGAATGGTCGCAGCGTACTTAATCGCTTCTAGGCGGTTTAAGCCGGCATTAATTTGCTCTTCTTTGGCCACTTCACACATTAAGATACCGTGCTTGGTGATCAGACCCACTAGGGTAATCAAACCAATTTGCGAGTAAATGTTCATCGAGGTTAGGCCCGATAAATGGGTCCAGCCCATGGCAATTAACGCACCACTGATGGCTAACGGTACCGACACAAGAATGACTAACGGATCGCGGACCGACTCAAACTGACTGGCCAGTACTAAGAAGATCACCGCAATAGCCAAGGCAAAGGTAAGGTAAAGTGCAGAGCCTTCGCTCACATACTGACGCGCTTCACCCATAAAGTTATAGCTGTAACCCTTTGGCATGGCATCGGCCAGTTCGGTCATAAAGCTAATGGCATCACCCATCGCCATACCTGGCGCTACCGCACCTATGGTGGCAGAGTTCATTTGGTTAAAGTGCGACAGCGAGCGTGGCTGAGTTTTAATTTCAATCTCAACCAAGCTTGAAAGCGGGATCATACGACCATCAGCAGCCTTAACATAGTAGCCTTCAAGGGATTCTGGCCCTTGACGGTGTTGCCGTTCAACCTGGGTGATCACCTCGTAGGAGCGACCAGCAAGGTTAATACGGTTAATGTAACCGTCACTCATTAGGGTTGATAGCGTGATACCGATATCTTGCATGGTTATGCCGTAACTGCCTGCCATATCACGCTTGATATGCAGCTTCATGGTGGCCGAATCAAACTTAAGGTCTAGGTTTGAGAACACAAAACCTGGATTTGCTTGCACCTTCATTAGCATGTCATTGGCTACCTGAAATAATGATTCGAATGAATTTGAAGTGGTAATCACTAACTGAATCGGTAAACCACTGCCCGCACCTGGAAGCTCAGGCATTTGGAAGGTGGTTAAGGCAATACCAGGGATATCTTTTACCTGCTGGCCAACAAATTGCTGCATTTGTTTTTGGCTGCGTTCCCGTTCGGACCAAGGCACCAATGGTGCGATACCAAAGCTTTGGTTGGCATTGGGAATGCCGACCATAGCCAGTGATGCGGCTGTTTCAGGCTGTTCGCTAAGCATATTAGTCACCAACTCCATGTTGGCTTGGATGTAGTCTAAGTTGGCATTAGACAGGGCATTACCCATCATCATCAGTACCGACTTATCTTCGTTGGGTGCCAGTTCACTTGGAATAAGCTTAAATAGCACTGGCATACACAGGAAAGTCAGCACCGCAAAAATGATCACCGCTGGGCGGCGCTGCAGTACCACACCTAATAGTTTGTTATAGCCATTACTTAAGTTATCAAGATTGCTGTTTACCATCGCTTCAAAGCGGTTTGGTTTATCACTGTGTTTGAGTAGTTTGGCACACATCATAGGGGATAAGGTCAGTGCCACAATGCCCGAAATAAATACCGCGCCAGCTAGGGTTAATGCAAATTCTTTAAATAGCGAACCGGTAATACCATCCATTAAAGCAATCGGAGCATAAACGGCAGCTAGAGTAATGGTCATAGAGATAACTGGCATGGCGATCTCACGGGTACCAATAATGGCAGC
Organism: Paraferrimonas sp. SM1919; assembly: GCF_010993985.1. GTDB lineage: Bacteria > Pseudomonadota > Gammaproteobacteria > Enterobacterales > Shewanellaceae > SM1919. Next base: position 63,883 of record NZ_WINH01000021.1, read on the forward strand.
CCTGAAGGGCGTTTCGCCATTTTTAAGATGCCTATCCACATTTTCTACAACAACAATAGCATCATCGACAACCAAGCCAATGGCTAATACCATCGCCAGTAGGGTCATTAGGTTTAAACTAAAACCAAAGGCAGACATCACCATGGCCACACCAATCAGTGACAGCGGAATGGTAATAATAGGGATGACTACCGCTCTTAATGAGCCTAAGAATAGAGTGATGACGATCACTACAATGATAGCAGCTTCAACAATGGTATTAATGACTTCATTAATCGATTCCTCAATGGCTTTGGTTTTATCATAAAGCAATTGCATCTCAATGGTGCTTGGGGTGTTGCGTTCAATTTCTGGTAATAAAGCTTTAATGTCAGCGGCTACGTTCAGCGGGTTTGCCGTTGGGGTAACATCAATGGCAACGACAACTGCTTCATTACCATTGGCCAGGGCGCGGTAGGTGTCATGGCTTTTCTCCATAGAGATATCGGCGATGTCACCAAGGCGAATAACGCGGCCTTGATTAGACCCCACAATTAGGCGGCTTAACTCTTCTGTGGTGGCAACCTGAGTATCAGCGGTGCCATTCATTAGGGTGTAAAAGCTGTTCGCTTGGCCTACTGCAGACTGGAAATTGTTGGCCTGTAGTACATTTGATACATCAGCGGCGCTCATGCCAAAGGCACCCATACGGGCGGGATCTAGCCAAATACGCATGGCGTATTGTATGCCACCGAACAGGTTAACTTTAGCGACACCATTAACAGTAAATAGTTTAGGGCGCACCACTCGCTCAAGGTAATCAGTGATCTGTGAAGCATTAATTTTTTTAGATGAGAAGCTAATATAAAGCACAGCCGTTTGTGAACCGGTACTCATCTCAACGGTAGGATCCATGGCCTCTCGAGGCAGTTTTGAGCGTACTGAATTCACTTTTGCCAATACCTCTGCTAATGCTCCATTAGGGTCGGTATTTAGCTTCATATTAACGGTAATTGTGGAGCGTCCAAGGAAAGACTGGGACGTCATAAAATCAATATTATCCGCTTGGGCAATGGCTTGCTCTAATGGTTGGGTAATAAAGCCCTGCATTAGGTCGGCATCGGCACCATAATAGCTGGTATTTACAGTGATCACCGTATTGGTCATTTCTGGGTATTCGCGTACCTGCAGCTTAAAGATGGAGTAAACTCCAAGCAGCAGAATCATCAAACTAATGGAGATAGCAAATACCGGTCTTTTTATAAATATATCGGTAAACTTCATCGGATTTTCCTACAGCTTAGGCATTTCGGTCGCAGTTAATGCTTTGTCTTCAACTTCTTTAACTAAAGCACCGTTACTAAGACGGATTTGCCCTGAAGTGACCACTGTAACACCTGCATCAATACCCGTTACATGGGCATGATTACCTTCACGTTCGAGCACTTTTACGTTAATTTCTTCAACCCGTGAATCACTGTCCACGGTAAATACAGAAGTACCATATAAGGTAAAGTTAATCGCCGTCTGTGGCAGTACGATTTGGTTTTCTAGCTTAGGCAGCATAATGGCTACTTTGGCAAACATGCCAGAGCGCAGCTTTTGTTGCTGGTTTGGAATTGCCGCCTGAACTTGAATAAGGCCGGATTGGGCAAATACTGCAGGTTCAATGGCGGCTATTTGGCCAGAAAATATCTCATTCTTAAAGGCTTCAACTTGTACCATAATTGGGGTGCCAACTGAAATTTTAGACAGTTCAGTTTGTGGTACGGTAAAGCGCAGCTTCATGGTCGAAATGTCTTCTAACTGAACCACATTGGTGCCAACATTAACGTATTGGCCAAGGTTAACTTCACGAATACCAATTAAGCCAGAGAATGGCGCACGGATTTGGCGACGATCGATGGTGGCTTTTAAAGATTCAATTTCAGCAAGCAGCTTTTGGTAGTTGGCATCGGCGGTATCTAAATCAGCCTTAGACACCGAATTATTTTTGTATAGGCGTTGCATACGTTGGTAGTCAGCTTTAGCCGCAGGTACGCGAACTTGAGCAGCCTTAAGGTTAGCTTGCTCGACCTTAGAATTGAGCTCAATCAGCGCATCACCTTGGCTTACTGCCGTGCCGTTAATAAAATTAATTTTACTGATTCTCCCGGCAGCTTCAGTTGCTAACATGACGCCTTGATTAGGTTCTATAAAGCCAATAGCATTAATGCTTGGCTGCCAATCTTGGTGCCTAGTGATGATAGTGGTGACCGGAAAATTGGGCTCGGGTCTATTCTTAAATGCCTCAATTTTTCCAGAGATAACAACAAAATTGTAATAACCCACCGAACCAAATAAGGCAGCGGCAAGTAAGATCATAAACAGGACCCACTTCTTCATAATAACGACTCTCTAAACAGCTTTGGGATTAATGGCAATGCTAGTCCAGGCTTGAAAACAAGCTTGTTCTAGCCAATCTTTGTCAAAGGTATAACCCAAACGAACGCGAGTACCTATGTTGGCTGTGGCAGCAAAACTGACAATAGCAAGCATTTGGTAATCTTTTGGGTACAGGATTCGGTTTTCAACACCATCCCTAAAGAACTCATCAAATTCGCTCAAGGTTGCCTCTAAAAGTTGTAAAGATTGCTTGGGATCTTCACTGGGCAAAGCAAGATATTGTTCAATAGAAAGTTGTTTGGGGTTGCGTTGAGTATGTAATTCCAGCAGGTTAAACCATACCTGGCGGAAAGTTTCATAATTACAATGTGTTAATTTCACGCCAGCGCTTATTTGTCTTAGATATCGAGTCGATAGCTGTTTTTTCAGTGACATTAATAGATCTTCTTTATCCTTGAAATAGCGATAAATCGTACCTGCAGCCACATTAGAAAGTCTTGCTAGCTTCGCCATTGATAGCTTGTCATAGCCCTCTGTTGCAATAATGGATTCTAGATTTTCTAAGATGATTAAGCGTTTATCTGACATAAAAAATAAAAATGAATGAACGTTCATTCATTTTAGTGATCTCAATCACATCTCACAAGGATAGATATGTCAGTAAATGATTCGGTTGTTTTAAATTTGGTTAATGGTCGCCTTAAGCAATTTGGTATAAAATTGCGTGTTTAGGGTCTGTTGATCTTTACTATTTGGATCGAAAGCAGTTTGTAAGTCTTTGCTGTTTATCCAAAAAGAAGAAGGTGACGCGAGTAATGTGTGGTTGTTCCACACCAATGAGCTTCAACCCAGTAGAAATGGCTAAAACGCTGGCCGCAGATTCACATAAAGTAAACATGCAAGGTCGACAGACTCAAATGACTAGGTAAGGGTAAAAGAGTGAAGTTAAATCCAGGGCAAGATAAAGCAGTACATTATGTCACTGGCCCATGTTTGGTGCTAGCGGGTGCAGGCAGTGGTAAAACCCGGGTTATCACTAATAAAATTGCTCACCTCATCCAAGATTGTGGTTATCGGGCCCGTAATATTGCGGCGCTGACCTTTACCAATAAAGCCGCTAGAGAAATGAAAGAGCGTGTGGCGCAGACCTTAGGACGTAAAGAAAGCCGCGGCCTGTGGATTTCTACTTTTCATACCTTAGGTTTAGATATTATTCGTAAAGAAAGCCATCACCTCGGATTAAAAGCCAATTTTACCTTATTCGATCAAACTGATGCGCTAGCGTTGTTAAAAGACCTAACCGAAGATGAACTAGACGGTGATAAGGATCTACTCAACAACCTTTTAAATCATATTTCTAATTGGAAGAATGATTTATTGTTGCCCAAGGGGGCAATGGCTCGCGCTAAAGATGCGCAAACTCAGTTATTCGCTAGCTTATATGAACGTTATCAGCGACATCTAAAGGCATATAACGCCCTCGATTTTGATGACCTGATTTTGATGCCAACACTGTTATTACAGCAAAATGAACAGGTTCGGGACAAATGGCAGCAAAAAATTCGTTACTTGTTAGTCGATGAATATCAAGATACCAATACCAGTCAGTACCTATTGGTGAAACTGCTGGTGGGCACTCGCGCCTTATTTACCGTGGTTGGCGATGACGATCAGTCGATTTATTCCTGGCGTGGGGCCAAGCCCCAAAACCTAGTACTGCTATCTAAAGATTTTCCAAGGTTAGAGTTGATTAAGCTAGAACAAAACTATCGCTCTAGTGGTTGTATTTTGAATGCAGCCAATATCCTGATTGCCAATAATCCCCATGTATTTGATAAGTCATTATTTAGTGAACTCGATTACGGAGAGAAAATGCGGGTCATTACTGCCCCCAATGAAGATCAAGAAGCGGATCGTGTGGTGGCTGAGATCATTCGTCATAAGTTTATGAACAACACCAACTATGGTGATTATGCGATATTGTACCGCGGTAACCACCAATCAAGGGTGTTTGAAAAGTCATTGATGACTAACCGTATTCCTTATCGGATGTCTGGCGGCACCTCATTTTTCTCGCGAGCAGAAGTCAAAGACATGATGGCTTATTTTCGATTATTGGTTAATCCAGATGATGATAATGCTCTGTTACGCATAATTAATACCCCTAAACGAGGTATTGGCCCCGCAACTTTAGAAAAAGTTGGCCAACTTGCTAATGAACTGAATTGCTCCATGTTTGCCGCGGCTTGTGATGTCAGGTTAAAGCATGTATTACCAAGTGCCGCCCATCATGCGGTAGAAAAGTTTGCTAGGATGATGGTTGAAACTGCCGATAATGCTGAGCGGGGAGATTCATTAGCTGCGGTAAAAGAGTTGGTAAGGCTAATTAACTACGAAGACTTTCTTTATGAAACTTCCCCAAGCCCAAAGGCGGCGGAAATGAAAATGAAGAACGTTTCAGAGTTGTATCGATGGATAACCGAAATGCTGGAAGGTGATGAGCTAGACGAGCCGATGACCGTCGAGCAAGCGGTGACACGTTTATGCCTGCGTGACATGATGGAGCGCAACAACGAAGAAGAGAATGGTGACCAAGTGCAATTGATGACGTTACATTCATCTAAAGGCTTGGAGTTTCCGTATGTGTTTATGGTAGGCATGGAAGAGGGGTTGCTGCCACATCAAACCAGTATCGACGATGGTGAGGTGGAAGAAGAAAGACGACTTGCCTATGTGGGGATCACCCGAGCTCAGCAAGTGCTATGGTTTACCATGTGTCGTGAGCGGCGACAATTTGGGGAAAGCATTCGTTGTGAAGCAAGCCGATTTTTACATGAGTTGCCACAAGACGACCTAATTTGGGAAGGTCAGCAAAGACAACAAATCTCGGCACATGAGAATCAACAAAAAGGTAAAGCCAACATCGCAAACTTAAGGGCAATGTTGAATAAATAAATTTAATTTTTTTGTTAGTGAGTGTCGTTGATTGTAATGACAATGATTTAAACTAAGCCAATTCAAGTTAATAGCTGGCTAAATCAGCCAAAGTTTGAACAAACGCAACAAAAAAGCGAATTTTTTACTGGACGAAGCAATGGTGAAACCGTATTATACGCGCCACTGCTTCGGCGGTGACACTGGAAGGACGAGCGCCTATAGCTCAGCTGGATAGAGCGCACCCCTCCGGAGGGTGAGGCCGGAGGTTCAAATCCTCCTAGGCGCGCCAGATCAGTGTTTAGAGTAATCAGTGGTGATTGTAGCTCAGTTGGTAGAGCCCCGGATTGTGATTCCGGTTGTCGTGGGTTCAAGTCCCATCAGTCACCCCACTTTACTTTTGAAAAATGATATCGGTGATTAGCGCAGTTTGGTAGCGCATCTGGTTTGGGACCAGAGGGTCGGGGGTTCAAATCCCTCATCACCGACCAAATTTAAAGTCCATATAAATGGCAAAGTACAATTCGGTGATTAGCGCAGTTTGGTAGCGCATCTGGTTTGGGACCAGAGGGTCGGGGGTTCAAATCCCTCATCACCGACCAA
>NZ_WINH01000022.1 GCF_010993985.1 Paraferrimonas sp. SM1919
TAATAGAGGCTGAAATCTAATTAGTGTTGGAGAAGAAAGAGATCTTTTTATTGACAAGGGGAGTCATACCAACGCCCGCATAAAGGGCTGATAATAGTTTGTTAAAATATGAAGCGGAGCGAAACCGAGCAGACTCTTAGCTGCCCCGTTCTTAAGGCGCTTGTTAGGTCTTGATTTTAAAACCTTTTAGTAAATCCTTTGTATAGTTAACAGACTTTTTATAAGACTGGCACCAATAATCATGAATAGAAAAAGTAACAAGTTTATTCCCCATTCGAAAGTGCTGTGTATAAATTCGAAAGCTGTTCTTTTTGTCATATGCATCAAGAACAAAAGATTGGATATTTGAATCCAAATCTACTGTTTCTTGCATGTATTTAAAATCATTCTCTGGATCTGAATGTTTGGAGTTTTTAACTATTTCGATATCCCTTTGTGCCCAGCCACTGATAGGAGTATCAACATTGTATGTGGATACATAAATCGAAAATACCTCATCCGCTGAATCGACTCTAACCCCGCCTTCGATAGCTTCAGGCTTCCATGATTCTGGTAAAGTTAAAACCCAAGTATCAGTAGACAATTCTATATGTTTTGATTCTGGTTCCACGTCAGCTCCATTAACGTTTAAGATTTGAAAAAAGAGTAAAATTGAAATTATTTTTATAATCAATTGCATGAGAAATACTCTAGAGACCTAACAGCTTATTAAGCGGAAGCTCGATAATCTTCCGCTCAAAATTTAACTTACAAATAATATGTCACGTTAACTTGTTGAAATAAAGTGCAATTTATTCTCATTTTTAAGAAAAACTGAAAATCACGTTCGGCAAAAACGAGACCATGGATGTAGGGTTTCCCTACATCCCTTGGCTACTTTTAAGTTAATCAATAACTTAGTTAAATTTTGGAAGATTATCGAGCCTTCAAAGGGCTAATTTTGGCTCTGTTTGTCACCCAATAATAAGGGAAATAGTTATACCTGTATAAATACCGACCTGTTCCCAATATGCTTCTAACTCATCCCTCGAAGGGCGAAGCCCGCTCTCGTCACTCGTAACTCGGAAAGGGGCATTTCCGAGTTAGCCAGCCTAGCTAAGATATGGATAAAAGTGAGTTTCACTTCGGATAGTAACGCCACAATATGCAGCTAAAGATAATTCGTTATAATGTTGACGGAAGTGAGAAGCAACCAACCGTATTATGTCAATTTGAATACCTTGATTGCCTTCTTTTAATCGAAATCAGAATAACCACCTAATTCACCACAATGATTGCATTTAAATATGTATGCAACAGGAGAACCATTAGCGTCTAAAGCATTAAAGTAATCTTCCCAATCTTCTTCACTTATTTTATATGTATTAATAGTTTCTAACTTTAGCTGCTCAATTAAAGAAGGACCAAATTCATTTATTTCCTTCGCACCGGCTAATCCGATGAAAGAAGCCGCGTCGTTACAATGAGTCCACCACTTATGTTCTTGCCAACCGCTAAAGCCTGGTGTACGAAAAGCTATTTCTTCTTTGACCGCTGAGGAAACTTCTGACCATGACCCATAATCACCAACAGCATCATGATCTGTAAATTCAGCATCAAATTTTTTATGTGCTTCGCCATTGGCTATACACCATGGACAAATCGAATCTTCTAAGTCTTCCTCAGAATATGGAAGTCCTGTGTAAATAAAACCAGTACTCTTACCGCAACATTGACAAACGCAATCTGACTCTTCAACAGAACCTGTAACAAGTGGTTCTGGGTGATATTTAAATTTTGGAAGTTCCATATACTCTCGAGATAATTGACATTTTATTAAGCGGAAACCAAATCAACTCCCACATAAAATTTAACTAACAATTAATATGTCACTTTAACCTATTAAAATAAATCATAAATTTCTCTAAGGAACCAGAAAAACTGCACATCACTATCGGCAAAAACTGGCCTGCTATAGCTGCTACTACAACAGATTATTTTTATGATTATGAATATCTATATTGGCGCACGGATATTGCGTACTCTTAAAACATATATTCCTAACGATCCCAGCCAAGATATCACTGAAAATAGACCTGCAAACGCTGTGAGGCCATATAAAGTAAAAAAATTAAACAGCATAGGTTTAGAATTTTTTGAGTCGATAAGGACATCAACTTCATCTCCTTTAAAATAACTTTGTTCACTTGAAGATAGGCTGGATACAAATGTTTTTGTATTTACCCCATCATACAAATATTCAATCTCAGGAGCGTAAAAACCTCTAGAAGTTACTTGAGAATCAATAACAACCCCTTTGGTAAGGGTAGATAAAGATAACTTTTCCTGCGCTTGTAAAAATAGATATATAGCGAGAATGCCGCTGATACATGCAAATAATATTGCGATAAACAAGTGCACCTTTGGTCGTGGTGAGTATCCAAATAAAAAGTAAACATTAAATTTCATGAGCTTAACCCTCTTAACAATACAAGCCATACACTAGGCAAATAAAGCGCTGTGCACCCTTTCATTAATCTTATTTTAATTTTGTTTTTAAGAAGTTAGACATGTAGTAGAGCTTTTCACTACTTAACCCCCAACCGAAATTTATTCTCTTTTGGCCCTCTAAAGAGATGTGTTTGTGTTGCCCTAATTCATTCTCAGTAACTTTATCTATCTTTTTCCAATCAAATCTTCTATACCACCCGAGCGAGCCTATACCAATAAAAATCACGGCCTCGTCATTTTCATATGAAACAGCAGTGCGACCAAATAAGCTCATCATAGTGATAGTTATTAATACAATACTACCAACGATGAAAGGGAGTCCGAAAAGTGATTGTGCTAAGTCAAATTCACCATTGAATAATTGAGTTCCATAAATGCCTGACAACGAACCTCCAGCCCACACGAGGGTAAAAGGCACTAGAAAAAGCGCTTTTAAGCTACGGTTTGATGCTTCAATAGACCATTTATAGCCATCGTCTGAGACTTCAATACCTTCACCAGCTTGTGTCGTGCTAAAACTCCTGCTTGGTTTGGCTGCCAATAAGGAAGATAGGCTAGTAACTCGGTTACAGCTTTGGCAGTATGCTGTATCTTTGGCAACGTTAATATGTTCAGAATCTAAACCTCTTTTACAAATTGAACAATGTACTTCCATTTTTAGTAAACTTCCTTAGTCATTTAAAGCCTTTATAAATAGCCGCATTGCAGCGACAGAAGGCTTTATTGTTGTTCGCTGTAAACAGGCGTAAAACCACGCCATTCGATATTAATCAATAACTTAGCAAAAACTATATCCGAAAGTAAATGTCAATAATTGAAAATAACTTTCCTTCAAAGAACTGTAATCAATAGGTCAGAGTAAGCATAGCTATACCAAGTCTTTGCAGATGGCTTCTGGGGTTGGGGTTATTGTGATGGTGAAGCGTTTGTGGATTTGGTGGTTGCTGATGTAGCCGCAGCTGGCGTTGAGGGTGGTGCCGTTGCGAGTGTTGATTTGATAATGGCAGCTTCAACACTTTCCCCGCTGAGTCACCATTAGGGAAGCCCTTGCACTTTTCTTAGAGTATGCAAATCGGCTTCTTGTTGATTCCTGCCTCTGGCAGTACTTATTGGCATCCATGCCTAGCTTATTGGTGAACCACACCCCGCGCCACTAACCACTGCAATCAAGTTAAAGACAAATCGTGGGCACAGTACCTATCAGTTAAGCTGTTTGAATAAATTTAGAACGATTAACGCTCAAAATCCAAGTGCAGGATCAGGCTAAAGTCTTAATGATTATCTGGTCTGAGCATTCGATATCATCAAGTCTTTGCCGCTGCTTTTTTATATTGCAACCGCCAATTTACAACAATCGCGCCGAACAGTACCGTTTGCAATTACCCATATTATGGGTTAATCACCCATATCCACGACCACTTGTTGTGGCGATACTGCCTCAGATAGTGGTGCTAAGCCCTTAGCAGGAATCGACATTAGATCATCGTAGTACTTTTCAAGTAGTGCTTTGGCGATGGTCACCGTATCCCCTACCGGCTTGCTGCTAAATTGAGGTGGATTAGCGGCAAATTCAAACTCAAAATCGGCGATTTTGCTGGTAAGTGCATCACTTCTCATGTCGGCACGGCCCCACACGGTTGGTTGGCTATCCTGATACCACTGGCCTGTCTCAAAGGTTTCGTTTAAGCCATCAAAGAAGATTTGCCAACGCTTTTTATAAAAACCATCAACCAGACCTGCCCACTCACGCCATGCGTAATCATAAAGAACCGTGTAAGGTTGTTCGCCCTTGATGGTATCGGCGCCCCAAACGGTAATCAGTGCAGCAGCTTGACTGCGCATATAAGCACGCTCTTCATCCGAAGTGCCCCACGCCTGGGCATCCGCGAGCCATTTTCCAAGTAAGATCTTCTCTTCGGTGGCCAGTAGCGAGTCAATATCCTCCAAAAGGTTAATAAACTTCTTCTGGGCAAGGTTAAAGCGAGCTTTATCACGGGCAAGGTAAGCTAAGCTCACATTGCGCTGATACACCGCCGCAAGGTTGGCTAAGTTTTGGCGACCTAAGTCGACCACATCAAAACGGTATCCCGCCACATCGGACAGCGCCTCACCCTCTTCTAATAACAGTGCCCACGCTTTAGTGATAAGTGTACTGTCGTAATAGAAATCGAGATTTCGGTTAGGGCCTGACTTCACCGCATTAATCGCTGGACGCGCGGCTACCATCGAACTGTAGCCATAGCCACCTTTACTGTAGGGGCCTTCAATCAGGTATTGCCACGCCTTGGTGAGTGATTCACTGTTTTTGCGATAGCGCTGGCTAATGTAGCCTGCTATCCAACTGTCCAGATCCACTTCTACCGCTTGCCAGTTCATGGCTAATGCTAGGTGGTGGTTGACTGGGTTAGCCCCCATGCCCTCCATCCACATGCCCGTGCCAACGACGTTGTCGGATACTTTTTTCGCCTGTAAAAAAGTGTTGCTTGCTAGGTGCTCTAGGTCACCATGCATATGGGTACGACCACCGAAATTGTTGAGCTGGCCAACGGTAAAGGCGATGCCTAAATCTTTGGCGCCAGGAATGTTATGACGCTTGCTGCCATTTTGCCAACGGCTGCCGTTTAGGTTCATGATCATCATCTTGTCGTTGTCGACGCCATCAAGCAGCGCACGACGTAATGACCAATCCTGCATGACCCAAATGGCGTCTTCCTGAACCGAGGTTAATAAGTTGGCAATGCTTTGACCTACTTTCAAAAGGTATTCGTCACCTTCAACCGGTGGCTTACCCTCATGGAACGGGTCGGTCATGAAATAACGGCTGGCACCAATACGTTTAATTTGATTTTCAAGGTAGATTTTACCCACTTTAGCAAACAGTGGATCCGTCGGGTCGAGCTGCGCTGCGCCATCAAATGTGTTACGTGCCCAGCCTTTTTTAAGGTCGATGCGAGCCTCGGGGAATGCCTCTTTAAATACCCGCGGCACATGACCAGAGAAGCCATTGACGATGGGGGTCATGCCTAGGGCTAGTTGACGATCCATGATCTGCTTAGCCAGTTTCTCATGGCTATCAATCCAGCTTTTTGGTAGTGGACCGCCAGTACCTTCAAGGTTGCTCATCCACTGCCAGTTTAAGTAAACCGGCGAAGATAAAAATTCACGCGCCTGCAGATCAGATAGGCCTAAGTCGATCATGGTGTGGTACCACACCGCCTCTACACCCACGATCGAAAGCGGCATGTTCACGCCATTCATGGCCAGAAAATCGATGGTGCGTTGCCATTCGGCCCAATCCCACCAGCTGGCGGTATAGTTAAAGGTACAGTAATTAAAAAAGTGTCGATATTGACGCTGGTTCACATTGCGAATCACCCCTTCAAAGCTGGGTAACTCCTTCGGTAGGTTCATCTGTTCACCCCATAGGGAGTAGTGAACCCCTACCACTTCGGCTAAGTAGTGGTTATAAGCGCTGGCTAAGCTAACGCCATTGTTACCACGCAGAATAATCTGTCCTGTTTTCCACTCTAATTCATAGACATCTTTTTTTCCCTCAGCCGAGATCTCTTCAAGGATAAATTGCCCAGCAATGGACGGGGTTACCCTGTTGATGAGCGCTGCAGCAGCTAAAGTTGCGTCAGTATGGTTAGCTTGGCTAAGTGGTTTGCTGCAGCCAAATAGCGCTACAGACAGGGCAAGCACTGTTATGAGTTTATTAGTTATTGAAATCATTTTTATTGAAACCATATTAGCCATTACTAATCAATAACTTATCAACTGTTTAAGTTAATAGTAAAGAGCCTCTACTACTGAATTAAATACTTTCACTACAAATAATATGTGAACCTTTTTTTACTTTAATAAGCATACGTTTGTTAATTTGGTTATTGCTGATGTTGCCGCAGCTGGCGGTGAGGGTGGTGCCGTTACTAAGGGTGATGTGGTAGCGGTAACTGCCGTCGGGTTGTGCTAGTTGGTAGTGGATGGTGTTGCTTGCGCCAGTGGGTATCGCACCAAAGTCTAAGGTGCTGTTTGCTAGCAGTACCTTGGCGGATGCAATACTCTGCCCTGAATCATTATGAATCGTCACACTCGGCATGATGAAAAAAGCCAAGTGATACAAACCAAGAAGCAATAGTGATACCACCACTAATATTTTTAATGCTGATTGCATCAGATTAAACCGCATCAACAGCTCGCCCTAACCATGATTACTTACACATAAGTTGTGCCAGTTTGTGATTGTTTACAAATAGTAAAACGCCCGTTACTAACATAAAGTCGCTTGTCATAATTGCGCTAGGATCTACCTCATACCTTTGGTTGAAAAGGATTAAAGCCGGAATCAACGACCAAATATTATTTATAATAAAATCAGAATGAGGGAATGCATCTTATCAAACACATTTTTTCCCAATAATCTCTTTGGCTTAATGAGTCATGAATGCATTGTTAGCAGATAAGTGATAACTTAATTGTTAGCCTCCTAAAAAGTGAGCCTTGGGAGTGCTTTTGGTTTTGTATTTCATCATTTTCAATCCACTTAATAAGAAAGCAAAATAATGACTAAAAGAATCTGCCTTGCCTGTGATCTTAAAGATGACCCAAAACTTATTGACAGCTATATCCGTTGGCATCAAACAGAAAATGTGTTCCCTGAGGTCACCCAATCGATTCGAGATGCAGGTATTGAAGATATGCAAATATTTCTAACTGGCAACCGCCTGTTTATGATCATAGAGGTTAACGCGCACTTTAATGCTCACCAAAAAGCGATTTCTGATGCAAACAACCCCAAAGTTCAAGAATGGGAAAACTTAATGTCTACTTTTCAGCAATATCTTCCTTGGGCGAAAGCAGGAGAAAAATGGGTTGAAATGAAAAACATATTTCACCTTACCTAAGCCATTTCTCACGACCAAACCAAGCAAGATTTAAAAACTAAGTTAAGGATATATCGACACAATTTATGGTTATGTCCGCTTGCAAATAGCAGCAAAGAGTGATGCGCTCTCATCGCTGCGGCAACAGATATATCTGACCGCATATGGCAATGACCGCGACTAGACATAATTTCCCCTGTTGATTTAAGCTACCCCTTAAACCAACAGGCAAGATATTGAAACTAAAGCCCTTTCATTGAGAACTTATCAATTTGAGCACAATGGCGGTGGCGCTCACAAGGGGCTAAGTCGATGTCTATTTGTACTCCGTAGTCCCTAAATAATAACGATACTGGCGCATCTTTAGAGCCACCATAATCGTGAAATTGTTGTGGGTGCATGAGTCCACATTGACGACCATCTTCAAAGCAAGCTAATAGATGGTTGTAATACACCAGATAACATTTTACGTCCTTATGGGAGCCTTCTTGCAGAGGGAAAAAGGCATCCATTAGGGTTAGGCCTTCTTCGACTTTGACACTTTCATTCTGATTCATAAAAGCGCTGTCACCAACCAAGCGCACGCAAGATTGTGCAGCACCAAGCTGCCACTGGAAAAGATTTGCTGTACCAACCTTTGTGTTTGTTTGCATGTGTTGCATAAGCCACCTCTATCGCTATCTTGTCGTAAGTTGTCGCTAAAATGAGTAAAACCGAGTCTAGTTGGTTTTAAATTTTAACTTGATATTAATACTACAATTCATTAACTTAAAATTTCACAATAAAAATTTTACACTGTAAATTTTACAATTATGAAAGCAAAAGCCAGTTTAATGAGACAGTCCCACTTCTTGGGAACCAAGATAAGAAACCTTCGAAAAAGCAATAAGTTAACCATGGAAGACTTATCGGCTAGATGCATTCGGATTGATCCTGAGTACGCCCCAAGTGTGTCTTACCTGTCTATGATTGAACGTGGCAAGCGGGTACCGAGCCGAGAAATGCTGTCGGTGGTGGCCAATGTGTTTCAAAAGCCTGTGAACTACTTTTTAGATGACGCAGCCTCCGGGGATAACATCTCAGTTAACAAAGGCAGCCATGGTGGCATTAAAGGCATTCCGTTAGAGCCTAGCTTCTTATTCTCAAATGATATTTTACAGATTGCCATCCCAGAATTATTGTCACAAACGGGCATCGAGGGCAGTCAATTTGCCCACCTGCTTATTCGCGCCCACCAAGAACATCATCAAAACCACTTCCCCGATCTTGAGCGGGCGGCCGAGGAAGTAGGCTTAAAACGGTTACCTTTGAGCTTTACTGATTTAGTAGATATATGCAGTAACTTAGGCATACGTTACCAATGGTTTGATAACGCCCCTGCTGAAGTCATTAAACTTGGTCGTACTGGCAGTTCTGAAATGGTCACTTCATTTATGCTCAGCGGTGATCAGCTATACATTAACAAACGTCTGCAGCAGTACCCACGACGCTTGAAGTATGATTTAGCAGTACATATTGGCCATAAAATTTTACACCAATCAGAAGCGCTAGACACTGTGCTAGTGGCTGGTCGTAGCCATAATTCCAACCTCAACGATGCCATTAGTGGCGACCATCAGGGCATCAATGCTCAAGATATTCTGCGGGCTTGGCGGAACTTTGAGGCCAGTTTTTTTGCGGGCGCACTGCTTTGCCCTAAAGTCCCCTTTAGGCAGCTGCTTGATCGCAACGGTTACGAGATTAATACCCATAAGGTGGCTGATGTATCGACCTCAGTGGCCATGCGCCGTATGACAGCAGTCTCACCCTATCGCCATTGGCATTATTTTGATGCCTATTCTCCGGGTAAGTTAAAGGCCGTATATCGCGGTAATGGTATTCCCTTGCCCTGGGGTAATATGCGTCAGATCAACGATCCCTGCCATCACTGGGCAGTATTTAGAATGATCTCGAGCCCTAGCCAAGGCTCCAGTTCGCAGTTATCGTTGTTAGAAGGCCCAGATGGACCCCGTATTTACTCCTGTGAATCAATAAACGTTAATGATTTACAGGGCTCTGGTCATGTGTTGTGTGCTGGTATTGATCTTAATCCTGCCATTGAAGCTCAGGGGATTGATGCCCTTGAACTGGCGCAGGATCTTAAAAGCATGTGCATTGCCAACGGTGGCCAATCATTGTTGGCACCAAGCGTGAAAAGGCAACTATTGAGTGTGTCGCGAATTTTGAATATTAACTGGGTGGAGCGCAGCCTAGACACCGAAGCTAAGCTGATCTGCTCGCGGGGAAGCGGCTGCCCAAGGCAGCCAAGCTGTTACGATTAACAGGTCAATGATGGAATTACATGCCCTCTAATACCGGCTTAATCCAATAGTGATAAATCGGCAGATTAATCGCCAGCCAAATGGCCAATGCAATTAGGGCATTGGCTTTATAGCCAAGGTAAGCCGGCTTATCGGCGATGGCCTTGGTACCGGTCACCATAGCCGATGTTAGTTTCTCGCCTTTGAGTCTGTGGGCAATAATGGCAACAATATGCAGCGCCGCCAACACCATGATCACATCAAACAAGTTATGGTGCAGCCATCCCATGGTTGAGGCCAACTCATCCGAGGCATAGGCATATAACGGCCCTTCTACGAATACATCATCACTGGCGAACAAACCGCTAAACACTTGCAGACTAAATACCATAAAGAAGGCAATTACCATTAAGCTGCCGATTGGATTATGGCCTAGGTATTCTTTATTGCCCCTAGCTGCGATAAACGCCTTAAGCTCTTTTATTGAAGCCGTTAAGTAACTAAAGCGAGCACTGTTACTGCCAATCACGCCCCAACAAAGGCGGGTTAACAACAAACCTAAGTAGCTAAAGCCTAATAATTGGTGGATATCCATTTCAGAATTTTCACCAGACCACCACAACCCCACCAGCAACAATAAATTTAACCAGTGAAATAAACGGGTAGGCAGATCCCAAGCGTGAGTCATTGTATTGTCCTTTTGTTTTAATGGGATGTAAGTGGGGATTAGAGAAGTGAACTCAAGCTTTCGACATTCGACATTCGACATTCGACATTCGACATTCGACATTTTAACAGTATAAATTTCATACTCAAAGGCAGACTTCATCCTGAGTTATCTTACCCAATATGCGCCTATTTTTAGGCTATTACAATAGCTAAATCGTGCTTTTTTCCAGCACTAATACCGTTTGTTCAAGCTTTAAGCAAACGCACTTTTTAGGGTCATTTTTTGCTTTTCAAAAGGTTCAAAATAGGAGTAATGTGAAGTTGTAGACGCAAACAAAGAGGTGCATATCTATGACGATTACAAGCAAACAAATCACCATCAGCGACGCTATGAAATCTCGCATTAATAGCTGTATCAAGAAGCTGAAAAAGCTAGATAATACAATGATTAGCAATCATGTCTACATCAGCCAAGAGCCAAATAACTTTATTATTGAAGCTAAATTTGTGTTCGCCAGTGGGGAACTATTTGCCAAAGCCAAAGCGGAAGATTTTTACAAAGCCATGGCCAAATTAGCCAATAAGCTAGAAAGGCAGAAACTCACCAAAATGAGCAAGAAAATTCGTAAAGGCGGTCAGCGTCAACGCTACTACCAAGATGAAGAAGCTGAATTGGAAGCTGAGGCGGCATAAACTTTAATAAGGAACAAAAAAAGCAGCGATTTATCGCTGCTTTTTTGTTCCTTCTGATTTTATTATTAGTATTGCATGGTGCTATCAGCTACTTGCGGACCAACCTGTTGTAGCCAACGTTGATTCAACTCCTCAATCGTTAAGCCCTGACGAGATAAAAAGTCTTTGTAAGCTTGCCAATGAGCATCCATCACCAAATGACTTGTTGCTCCTTGACGCATTGCTTGCTGCCCTTTTTGACCAGGCATTTGCACCTCATCAAATCCGGCTCGAGGTGTAGACTGAGTTAACGCTCGAACAAAAGCATCGGATTTTCGTTGCACTTCCTCAAGGGGTCCAAAATGACTCGGATCAATCACTAAAATGTATGAGCCCCCCACCGGAGAAGGAGCACCTGGCTTTAAGTAATCCGTAGGCAATGGCGGTAATTCGGAAGTGATCACTCCTTTAGGATTGATAATTGCACACAGTAATTCATTCCAAATATTCAAGGCATATAAGCGTGGATTGGTAAACGTCCAAGGGGCTCGACAATCCGCGACTCGGCCATAGCCAGGGATCAAGGCGCCCCATTTTCTGGCATCAGCGGTTAACTCACCAGTTTCAGGATCGACCAGCAAGGGGGCATGCAAGTCCCTATCTTCAATAATGGCATCAGAAATATCGGCATCATAACCTTCGCATAGCTTCAGCGAAGTCACGATAGGTACTTCTTCGCCACCGACTAAAGCGGCATCGAATGGGGGGGTGGACAAAGCAAAATCTTTACCACCGTAGGGTGCAGAAAGCGGCAAGGAATTGTTCGATGATTGGGCATACATGCCCGCATCGATGGCCTTTTTGGTATAGGCAGTAAATGAACCTCCATCATAGTGATCATGACCAAACACGATAGCCATGCCGTACTGCTTAGCTTTACTGATTGCCGTTTCTGCCATCAAGCCACAAACATAGTGACCACTGGCTTTATTACCTTTGTAAACCGCCCAAGTTGGACCTTCTGATTCAATTTCAGGTTCTGCTTTTGGATCTAACGCACCTGCTTCAAAGGGTATCGTCAGCGCTTCTATAACCCCTAAGCCTTGATAAAGTTTTCCCTGCAGCCCAGCTAATAATAAATTATCAGCAATCGCCTGAGCTTGTGCTTCACTGCCGCCAATATGTAACCAGCCCTGTTTTACCACAAAGTGGAAGTAGTCATTATCAAATTCAATGGTCTTCTTAGCTGCCATTTTAGTATCCTCTGGTTGTATAAAAATCACAGCTACTCTAGTGCCTATGCACAAGCTTTAACAAGAACTAAGCAATTGAAAGATAATGAATTGTTTTCATGGATGGTGACATCAACAGTGATGCTGATGATGGCTCTTAGGCTACTGAGAAGTGACTACTAACTGTCCCAGTTCATTTGTCATTGCAAAAGCACTGCCCTTAGTACCAAAAGCATTCGATAAGGTAACAGCGACCGTCTTTTTATCTAACCAAATTTGAAAATAAGCGCTTACCCCAGGCTGTGCACCTGAATGGCTAATAATGGTGCCATTAGCTGTATCAGAATTCACTGACCAACCTAGTGCATAAGGATCATCACCGACCAATGTTGCTAAAGAGCCTTTAGCATCAATCATTAACTCAAGGGTTTGGCGACTAATTAATTGATTATCGATTATGGCTTGGCCAAATTTCAATAAATCTGCAGCAGTGGATTGCACCCCGCCAGCGGGATAAATCACACTTAAGTCGGTGTAAGGACTGCGCACATACAAAGGCCCTGCCTTAATATATAGGCTAGATTTATTGACAAGGGTATGACCTGTTTCAAGGGAGGTGTGCGTCATACCTGCCGGTTGCCAAATATAGTGCGCCATGTAATCGCCATAGGACAGGCCTGATACCTGCTCGATAACCTTGCCTAAAATGGTATAAGCAAATGATGAATACTGATATTGTTGTCCAGGTGGCGTTGCCAACGGTCTTTGGTATATTTCTGCAAGAGCTTCATTAAGGGAGTTATAATGGCTAAATGACATGGCATCCCACTTAGACGAATAATGGGGCACGCCTGAAGTATGATTCAATAACTGTTTAATCGTGATGGCTTGGTGACTCTTAGGCAGCACCGTTAAATAATCTGCCAACGGGCTATCCAGTTCAATGAGCCCTTGCTCATACAACTGCATTATAGCCACGGCCGTCATCGGCTTAGTAATAGAAGCTATCCGAGTAATGGTATCAACTTCAAAGGGTAACACTGACAACTTATCGCGAAAGCCTGCGGCTACTAATACAGTACCACAGCCCTGTTGGTATATTCCCGAAGTCACTCCGATAAAATGTTCAGCGCTTAAATAATCCCGTATTATCGCTGTGGTACTATTGACCAGCTCAAAGCCACAATTAGAGTGTTGTACATCAATGGTTTTATCTAAAGCTGATGACTGTAACGGGTTCAACGGCTGCAATAACCAAACCACTAGCCCTACCACAGTTAATAACGCGATAATTTTTTTCACAATGCATCCTTGTTAAGCAAGACCGTTAGAAGGCCAACGGTTACGTTCAATCATCCATCAATACTGCACTTGAAAGTATCCCCTAAATGTTTAAAAGTGTAACCCAATATAATACCTCTGCCAGTTCCCCTAAAAGTATACAAGCCAATCCTGTCATAGCCCTTATTTAGGCTGGATTATTCAATTCATTCAGTTGACATCGTGACTAACACTGAGATAATCAAAGCCATTAAAATTAATTAAAAAATATCCGCCGATTAGGATCTCCAATGAGTCAGCCTCCTTTAGATACCACACGTAAAGCCATCACAGAATTGGATGAGCAATTACTGAGCTTATTAGCCAAACGTCGTAACCTTAGCGTTAACGTCGCCCTATCTAAAGAGCAAACCCTCAAGCCTATTCGTGATGTTGAACGTGAACAGCAATTACTGGCACGTCTTACCAAAATCGGTAATGAAATGGGCCTTGAAGCCCATTATGTGACTAAAGTATTCCAAGGCATTATTGAAGACTCGGTTCGCTACCAACAAAATTTTCTCTCTAGTCGTGCCAACCCAGAGCTTGGACAAGATCATTACCGTATCGCCTTTTTAGGAACCAAAGGGTCGTATTCGCATATTGCCTCAAGTCTTTATTGTCAGGCCAGACAGGCGCAAATGTTAGAGCTAGGTTGCGCGAGCTTTTCAGAGATCATTGATAAGGTTGAATCTTCCCAAGCAGACTTGGGCTTTTTACCTGTGGAAAACACGTCATCGGGCAGCATTAACGAGGTCTACGATGTACTGCAGCATACCTCTTTAGCCATCATTGGTGAGACTCAAATTGATGTTGATCATTGCCTATTAGGCTTAGCGGAGGCGGACTTAGATAAAGTGACTACCGTTTATGGCCACTCCCAACCTATCAGTCAGACCAGCCTGTTTTTAAAACAGCATCCGCACCTAAAGATTGAATATTGTGCCAGCTCTGCTGATGCCATGCAGGCAGTACAACGACTGCAAGACCCTAGCATTGCCGCCATTGGTAGTGAGCTAGGCGGCATCCACTATGGCCTTAAACCGCTACAAAATAAAATTTCAAATCAAAGCCTAAACCAAAGTCGCTTTGTGATTGTGGCGAGACAATCGGTTTCGGTACCACTGCAAATCCCAGCTAAGACCACGCTTATTATTGCTACAGGTCAAAAGGCAGGGGCCCTAGTAGATGTACTGAGTGTATTTAAGAGTCATAACATTAATATGACCAAGCTTGAGTCCCGCCCAATTCAAGGCAATCCTTGGGAAGAAATGTTCTATATAGATGTCGAAGGTAATCTGCAGCAAGACAAGATGCAGTCGGCATTAAGTGAAGTAGCAGCAATTACCCGTTTTATTAAGATTTTAGGCTGTTATCCAACCGATAAAGTAAGCCCAACCGAACTTGATGCGGCGCAGTTACTATCAAAAGAAGACAGCCGTGAGTTTCTGATTGAGCGCCCAACCAGTGTTAATTTTGCCAAGGGTACATTAGGGGATGGTAATTACTTTGCGGTATTCACCCACAGCCAAGGCATGAACCTTGCGCAAATCAATCTAGATTGCCAAGCCAGTAAAGATGTCGCTGTGGATGCTCTGTTATTAAGTTACCCTCAATCTCAAGATGAAGCCCTGTTTGATCATATTAATAAGACCAGCAAAGATATGCGTTTAAATGTGATTGCCGAGGCGCAATCTGCCACGCAAGTACAAGCGCTATTATCGCTAGTAAGCGGTTTAAGCGTTAATGCTCAGCATCTGGTACACCAAGAGCTGATTGATGCTCTAGGCCACGCACATAAGCCTGTGATTGTGCGCAGCAGCCTAGATGCCGCAGCTGTTAGTGTAGCGCAGATTACTAAGATTTTAGCTAAGGGCAACCAACAGTTAGTGTTGCTAATAGAATGCGACGTGCTAGATATTGTTAAGCTACAACAACTAAAAGCAGACTGCCCCTGTGCGATTATTATTGAGCCTAGTGGTACTCTTGCTCACCCAGCTATCGCCAGCCAAACCGCCATCGCCATTAAAGCACTAGGTTTTGCTGGTGTTAGCCTGTCGCTTGATAACAAAGACGGTTTTGATGGAGACAGCCTAGCGGCGTCAGTGAGGGAGTTACTCTAAGCTGGAAAGCTGGAAAGCTGGAAAGCTGGAAAGCTGGAAAGCTGGAAAGCTGGAAAGCTGGAAAGCTGGAAAGCTGGAAAGCTGGAAAGCTGGAAAGCTGGAAAGCTGGAAAGTATTATGGCCTTAAAGCCTTAAAGCCTTAAAGCCTTAAAGCCTTAAAGCAATATAAACAAAAATGCCGAGTTATCTAACTCGGCATTTTTGTATTCAATTTTTATCGGGGTAATTTACAAGGCTTGCGAAGTGATAACAAGGCACTGAGAAAAACGAGCCCGGGATTTTTGCAAGGCTAGCAAAGGAAGTTCAAGGCGCCAATTAAAGCCAACCTGTTGAGCGTAGTGAGCTACGTGATGCAGGTGGCTTTATGCAGGCAACGAAGAAATTACAAAGCTAATGTAGCAAAAACTTAGCTTGCCTATAAAACTCGGGTCGTTTTTCGAAAGTAACGCAGTTAGCGCAAAGCAAACGCAGTAAATTTAGTCGACTCGTGAATCATTGGCAGACATCAACATAGAACGGCTCTCTTTTTGGAACTGCTTAGCAAAATCACCAAACCAGTCGGCCACTTCTTTGAAGGTATCAACAAAACCTTGGCGATCACCATTGTTTAGCAACTCTAGCGCCTGCTGATAGCGACCTAAGTAGTCACTAATAGCATCATGGTTATGGGGCTGAGCAAAGATAATATCCGCATACAGTTCAGGATCCTGAGCAAATAAACGACCTACCATTGCCAGCTCTAAACGATAAATTGGAGAGCTAAATTGCAATAAAGTTTCAATATCAGCGTTTTCTTTATACAAGTTGTAGCCATAAACAAAGGTACTAAAATGACGCATAGCTTGCACAAGTTGCATGGCATCGTCATGTTTATGTGCATCGGCTTCGATCAATTTTGCACCCCAAATGCCAATTTGATCCAACAGCCATTGATAGGCCTCACTATGACGACCATGACAGACAACCACTAACTGCTTTGCTAACGAGCCAACATCTGGACCAAACATCGGATGTAAGCCCACTACCGGCCCCTTGTGCACTTCTAGCATAGTTTGTAGAGGTGCCGCTTTAATCGACGTTAAATCCGCTAAAATACAGTCCTGTGGAAGATTTCCTAGCTTGCTAATAATGTCATGAGTGGCATTAATTGGCACCGTCACTAAAACCATGCCGGCATTGGCAAAATGTTGCTCTGCACTAGCCCAATCTTGCTTACCGAACTTCACCACGTTATAGCCCGATAGACTAAACATTTGCGCAAACAAACTTCCTAACTGACCATGCCCACCAATAATGATGATATCTTTCATGGCTGGATTGATTTGTTTGAAGCCGACATCTTTTTCATTGAGGTAAGATTCACGCATCAGTCGACGTAAAATATCTTCAATTAACTGTGGTGAAATATCTAAGCCTTCTGCTTCACTGCGACGCTTGGCTAACATCGCTGCTTCACGCTTAGGGGCATAAATTGGCACCCCGGCTTTATGCTTCACACCACCGACTTTGGCCACTAAGTCTAAGCGCTGACGAATTAATGTTAATAATTTCTTATCAACGGCATCAATTTGATCCCTAAGGACTTCTAATTCTTGGGTGGTTTGTTCATTCATGGTAATCAGTTCTCGAATCGAGTCGGCACCGTTGCCGCCAACTTAGCCGCTGAAGCCATCAATAACTCTTCTGTGGTCTGCCAATCAATGCAAGCATCAGTAATTGAAACCCCATATTGCAATTGTGATTTAGGCAAATCACTGGATTGGTTACCAGAATTCAAATGACTTTCTAACATAATACCAATAATAGATTTATTGCCATCAACAATCTGCTGTACCACATTTTGAGTGACTAAAGGTTGCAAATTATGGTTTTTATTGGAATTACCATGACTACAATCAACCACTAGGCGGGCATTAAGTTTGGCATTATGCAACTGCTCTTCGGCTTGGCGAATATTCACTGAATCATAGTTCGGTTGTTTACCACCACGCAGGATCACATGGCCATCGGGGTTACCGTTGGTTTGCAGTAATGCCACTTGGCCTTGGCCATTAATACCCATGAAGCGGTGTGAATGAGTTGCCGCTTTTAAAGCATCAATAGCGACTTGTAACTTACCATCAGTACCATTTTTAAAGCCTACTGGCATTGAAAGACCAGAGGCCATTTCACGGTGAGTTTGCGATTCAGTAGTACGGGCGCCAATTGCCGACCAACTGATAAGTTCAGATAAATATTGTGGAGAAATAGGATCAAGTGCCTCTGTTGCAACAGGCATTTCTAACTCAGCTAACCAGATCAGCAGTTCACGGGCGGTATGTAACCCCTGTTCAACTTCAAAGCTACCATCAATATTAGGATCGTTAATTAACCCTTTCCAACCGACGGTAGTACGAGGTTTTTCAAAATAAACACGCATAACAATGTATAGTTGATCGTCTACTTTTTTAGACAACTCTTTCAATTTAAGCGCATATTCTTTCGCTGAATCAATATCATGAATAGAGCATGGACCGGTAACCACTAATAAACGGTTGTCACGCTTATGAACAATATTAGAAACCGTTTTTCTAGCATTTGCGATAAAATCTGCCGCTTTTTCAGATAAAGGCAGCTTTTCACTTAATTGTTGTGGAGTAATCAAGACTTGTTCACCAGCTATATGAACATCATGTAGGTTCTTTTGATCCATGATACATACCGAATTTATAAAATGTTTATAACGTCAATATGCCTATAGCTCGGAATGGTTTCAAGGGTTTTAGGACTTTTCGCCTTTAATTTACTTCAAGTGGGTAGTTTTTTGCAGTTTAGCAAGAACTCATTCAAGCTAGGGGGGATTTTACTAGCCTCTGTCGCTATCTTCAGCAACCCAATGGCATTATTTTTGATGGTACTTAACACCAGGTCCTTGTTCTAAAATTCGCTTAATGGCGGGGATAATCCACTCTAGATAACCGTCCATCTAGTCTGGATGAAGAAAAACATTGTGGCTGCAATAAAGTAGTGTCACAAATTCTAGATAGCAAGAACCCGCCATAAAGGCGGGCTCTGCTGCGAACAATGCGTTTTGTATACTCGATAAAATCGAGTCTTAGCCAAGCTTCTCGCGGATACGAGCAGCTTTACCAGTACGGCCACGTAGGTAGTACAGTTTAGCAGCGCGAACTTTACCGCGACGCTTAACTTGAATTTGTTCTACCAATGGGCTGTGAGTTTGGAAACAACGCTCTACGCCTTCGCCATTAGACATTTTACGTACAGTGAAAGAAGAATGTAGACCACGGTTTTTAACTGCGATTACAACGCCTTCAAAAGCCTGTAGACGACTCTTTTCACCTTCTTTAACACGTACCTGTACAACAACAGTATCACCTGGTGCATATGCAGGTAGGTCAGTTTTCATTTGCTCTTGCTCGAGCTGCTTAATAATATTGCTCATTGCTCTCTCCAATCTAGATTAACTGTCCGATGACTGCTCGCGGTATTGGGCGGCGAATTCTGCAAACAAAGATGCTTGCTCGTCAGTCAGAGCTAGGTTGTTAAACAACTCTGGTCGTCTTAGCCATGTCCTACCTAAGGACTGTTTCAGACGCCAGCGACGTATTTTTTCGTGGTTGCCACTTTTTAACACATCTGGGATGCCGACACCGTCTAACACTTCAGGTCTGGTGTAATGCGGGCAATCTAACAGTCCATCTGAGAATGAATCCTGCTCAGCCGACGCTTGTTTTCCCAGTACCCCAGGCACTAGCCTAGAAACTGCGTCAATCAAGGTCATTGCTGGCAACTCACCGCCAGATAACACGTAATCTCCAATTGACCATTCTTCGTCAACTAAAGATTCGATTACTCGCTCGTCGATACCTTCGTATCGACCACAGACTAAAATCAGCTTTTCATTCTTTACCAAACGACCAACACCGGCTTGGGTTAGTGTCTCACCCTGAGGTGAAAGGTAAATCACTTTAGCATCGTCACCTAAAGCTGACTTTGCCGCTGAGATTGCGTCAGTTAACGGTTGCACCATCATAAGCATTCCTGGGCCACCGCCAAAAGGTCGGTCATCCACAGTACTGTGTTTATCATGGGTGAAATCGCGAGGATTCCATGTCTGCAACGTCAATGTGCCATTTTTAATGGCTCGACCCGTCACTCCAAAATCAGTGATGGCACGAAACATATCAGGAAACAGGGTGATTACCCCTAACTGCATGTCGTTGCCCTCTTTTTAGAAGTCAGGATCCCAATCCACATGTATTTGCTGCTGGGCAATGTCAACTTTAGAGACAAATTGCTCAGTAACAAACGGAATTAATCTTTCTTTTTTACCGAAGCCATCTTTTGCATTGGCTTTTACGCGCAATACATCATTGGAACCAGTTTCTAAAATTTCAGAAACCTTACCCATGTGATAACCTTTTAGATTAATCACTTCACAGCCAATTAGGTCTTTCCAGTAGAACTCGTCTTCTGGCAAGTCTTGTAACTGCTCTGGCATAATGCCAATCTCGCAATTAACCCAGGTCTGTGCTTCATTTCGATCATTCAGGCCTTTGATTTCGGCTACAAAACTGTTTGCTTGCGCACGCCAGTTTTTCACTTCAACCTCAACCCATTTACCTTGGCGGTTAACCAACCAAGGAGAATAGTCGAAAATACCTTCGGCAATGTCGGTAAAGCTATTGACCTTTAGCCAACCCTTAACACCGTGAACGGCGCCTAGGCGGCCAACTACAATAGGCTTTTGCTCTTGAGTCATCAATTAACCCTACCGAAGCCAATTAAGCAGCTTTACGAGCTTGCTTAATTAGGCTTTTAACGCGATCAGTAGTACCAGCGCCTTGGCCTAACCAGTAATCAACGCGCTCAAGTTCAAGACGTAGCGTCTCTTCTTGACCACGAGCTACAGGGTTAAAAAAGCCAACGCGCTCGATGAAACGACCGTCGCGTGCGTTACGGCTATCAGCCACAACTACTTGATAAAATGGGCGTTTTTTAGAACCGCCACGTGCTAAACGAATGGTTACCATATCGTTTATTTCCTCTAATGGTTTGCATAAAGCAAATTAAAACCCAGGGGCGTGTTCGCGCACCCCTAGTAGAAAGCTGGTGGATTTTACATCATAGCCAAGAAAAAGCAAGTTCAACCTTAGTTAACTTGCGGTCTAGCTCTCAGTATGGATGAAAAATGACAACAACATATAATGACTCTGCTGTTTAAAAATGTTGAACGTGACTAGCGACCAGGAAACTTCATACCCGGTGGTAGCATCCCACCCATACCACGCATCATTTTCTTCATGCCGCCTTTACCCGACATCTTCTTCATCATTTTTTGCATTTGGGTAAACTGCTTTAATAGCTTGTTTACGTCTTGCAAGGTGGTGCCAGAACCCGCTGCGATACGACGCTTACGCGAACCTTTAATGATGTCAGGACGCTGACGTTCTGCAGCAGTCATAGAACTGATAATCGCTTCCATTTGATTGGTCATCTTGCCATTTTGCACTTGCTCTAATGCACCCGCGGGAAGATTGCCCACCCCTGGCAGCTTTTCTAACATTGACATCATGCCGCCCATGTTTTTCATTTGTGCAAGCTGCTCTCGGAAGTCCTCTAAGTCAAAACCTTTACCTTGCTGAACTTTTTTCGCTAGCTTTTCGGCTTTTTCTTTATCGACACCACGCTCTACCTGTTCAATTAACGATAGAACATCACCCATACCTAAAATGCGCGAAGCTATCCGCTCTGGGTGGAAGGGCTCTAGGGCGTCGGTTTTCTCACCCACACCCAAGAATTTAATTGGCTTACCGGTAATTTGACGAATAGACAATGCCGCACCACCACGGGCATCACCATCAATCTTGGTTAGCACCACACCGGTTAAAGGTAATGCTTCATTGAAGGCTTTAGCTGTATTAGCCGCATCTTGACCTGTCATGGCATCGACCACAAACAGTGTCTCGATTGGATTAACCGCTTGATGGAGATCTTTAATCTCAGCCATCATTTCTTCATCAACCGCCAATCGACCAGCGGTATCTACCAGTAGCACATCCATAAAGCTAGTTTTCGCTGCATCAATCGCACTATTAACGATATCTACTGGCTTTTGCGAAATATCTGATGGATGAAAATTCGCACCTACCTCTGATGCCAGAGTTTCTAGCTGTTTAATCGCCGCTGGGCGGTAAACATCGGCACTGACTACCATCACTTTCTTTTTGTGAATCTCGCTAAGGTGTTTGGCAAGCTTAGCGACCGAGGTGGTTTTACCTGCGCCCTGCAAGCCCGCCATCATCACCACCGCAGGAGGTTGAGCCGCTAGGTTTAATGCTTCGTTTTGCTCACCCATGGCAATTTCAAGTTCGTTTTGGACGATCTTGATAAACATTTGCCCCGGTGACAAACTTTTATTAACTTCTTGGCCTACGGCACGTTCTTTAACTTTTTTTACGAATTCACGTACTACAGGTAAGGCGACATCGGCCTCTAATAGTGCCATGCGTACTTCACGCAGGGTATCTTTAATATTTTCTTCTGTTAGACGCCCACGACCACTAATATTTTTAAGTGTCTGGGATAAGCGTTCGGAGAGATTGTCAAACATTGTCTTTCTCTATCAGTACTGTCTTGATAATCGTTGCATTATACGTTTGCTAGACTAAAGTCGCTAGCAAAAAGCTAAATTCTATACAATTTCGCCAAATAAGCACTTTTTCTCGCTTTATGTATGGTACTTAGCTAGCCACTGGGGTAAATTGGAAATCGAAATTTCAGATATTTAAGGAATAAATAAGCATGTTAAGCTTGCTTGGTGCAGGTCTTGCCTACTTAGTTGCCACCGTACTCGTTGTTGGCCGTCTATTTCACCCTCAAGGGCCTAGCCGGCCTGTAGTGGCTTTAATCGCTAGTGTGGCCATTTTTGCCCATGGAATAGTTTTAAAACAACAAATCGTCACCCCTACTGGGCAAGATTTTAGTATTCCTAATGTCTTATCGTTAGCTGGTTGGTTCATCGGCTTTGGCTATACAGCCATGTTATTAAGACTAAAAGTGATTGTGCTTGCACCGGTCATTTATGGCCTAAGCTTATTGAGCTTAATCTTACAGGTCGTGATCCCTAGTGACTATATCTTACAACTTAGTGATAATCCTTGGATGCTGGGTCATATAAGCTTATCACTGATTGCTTTTGCGACCTTGATGATCGCCTCTTTATACGCCATTCAGCTTTGGATGATTCGCCAAAAGCTAAAAAACAAATCAGGGATCTTAAGCCCTTCATTGCCCCCTCTATTGACCGTTGAAAAACAACTTTATACATTATTAACAGTAGGCACGTTATTGCTTGGCTTAACTTTAGGCACTGGCTTAGTTTTTATTGAAGATATGTTCACAGGTGGGAATGGTCATAAATTTTTACTCACGCTATTTTCTTTAGGGATATACAGTCGCCTTTTATGGTTACACCAAAACCAAGGGGTAACCATAAAATCCGCGGTTGCCCATACCTTAATAGCGAGTTTTCTGCTATTTTTAGCTTACTTCGGTGCTCGCTTCGTGAAAGAATTTATTCTGGTTTAACTGATTATTTTAGGAGTTTCCCTACTTGGAAGCCTTTTCTACTTTAGATTTAATTTTAATTCTAATTTTACTGTTGTTGGTTTCTGCCTACTTTTCAGGTTCAGAAACTGCCATGATGTCATTAAACCGCTATCGTTTACGTCATTTAGCTAAGCAAGGCCACAAAGGCGCCAAAAGATCGGCAGAATTATTAGATAAGCCTGACCGTTTAATTGGCTTAATTCTTATTGGTAATAATGCTGTCAATATTTTTGCGACTGTTGTTGCAACGATTTTGGGATTACGTTTTTTCGATCAGTATGCGGAAATTTTCACAACGGTTATTTTAACGATTACTGTGTTGATTTTCTCTGAGGTTACCCCAAAAACACTATCAGCCCTCTATCCAGAGCGAGTGGCCTTTCCTTCAAGCCGCATTTTAAAACCTTTACTATGGATAATGACACCTCTTGTTAAAGCGTTAAGTCTTATCACTAATGGTTTATTGAGAATCTTTGGTGTCAAGCAAGATGATGATGCTGATGCGTTAAACCCTGATGAATTACGTTCTGTTGTCAATGAAGCTGGCAATCTAATCCCTAAGCGTCACCAAGATATGCTGCTTTCCATTCTAGATTTAGAAAGAGTGACTGTAGAAGATATCATGGTTCCTCGTTCCGAAATATATGCTCTTAATATTAATAGTGATTTCAGAAAGTTAACCAAAGGACTGATCCAATCGCCCCATACTCGTGTGGTACTCTTTAGGGATAATATTGATGACATCGTTGGCATTGTTCATATTCGAGATGCCCTAAGGCTGCTGACTAAAGAACAATTTGATAAGCACAATTTACTCAAGGCTGTAAAAGAAGTGTATTACATCCCGGAGGGAACGCCGCTTAATGTGCAATTACTAAAATTCCAGAATAATCATGAACATACTGGACTGGTCGTGGATGAATATGGCGATATTCAAGGATTAGTTTCTCTAGAAGACATTCTCGAAGAAATCGTTGGGGATTTCACCACCACCATGACCCCAGATCCAAGTGATGAAATTCATCCTCAAGATGATGGCAGCTATATCATTGAAGCCGCGATTAACATTCGTGAACTAAACAAAGAGCTCGAGTGGGAACTGCCTTTAGATGGGCCCAAAACATTAAATGGCCTGATCTTAGAACACTTAGAGGACATTCCTATGCCAAAAACAACTTTGGAGCTTGAGGGGCATTCGATGGAAGTGCTAGACGTCGAAGAAAATATGATTAAATTGGTAAAAATTCAACCTACTGAATAACTGCTGACGCCATAGCATAGTTAACCTCATCGGAAATGGACACTAGACAAGCGCTAGCGTCCATTTTTTGTAGCTGCTCGAAAGCGCCGTCTGTCAACGAGGCTAAAGGCGCACCCAATTCATTATTACTGATTTGTATGTGCTGAAACGATACCCCACGACCGATGCCAGTCCCTAGCGCCTTAGCGATCGCTTCTTTTGCTGCAAAACGCTTCGCTAGGAAGCGTTCTGGCTGCTTATGAACTTGGTACTGTTGTAACTCTGCTGGCGTTAAAACCCGCTTAGCTAGTGCAGGGCTTTTAGCAACACTTGCTTTTATACGGGCAATCTCAACGATATCACAGCCTATACCTTTGATCATGATCAGAGCCTCTAGCCTCGGGCTTTATCCATAATGTTTTTCATGTCGCGTACGGCTTTATCTAAGCCATCAATAGCCGCACGGGCAATAATCGCATGGCCAATATTAAGCTCGTAAAATTCAGGTATCGCCGCAATCGCTTGCACATTGTGGTAATGCAAACCATGACCGGCATTAACAATTATGCCTTGTTCATGAGCGTATTTAGCCATCGCAGCAATACGCTCTAACTCGCTGTTACGAGTCGCGTCATCAGTGGCATCGGCGTAATGGCCAGTATGAATTTCTATGTAGGGTGCTTTAGCAACTAATGCCGCATCAATTTGAGCTTTATCCGCATCAATAAACAGCGACACTTTAATTCCAGCGTTGGTTAAACGCGCTACGGCTTCATTGATTTTTTGTTGCTGACCAACCACATCTAGCCCACCTTCCGTTGTCAGCTCTTCACGCTTCTCAGGCACCAAGCAAACATACTCAGGCTTAACATCACAGGCAATTGTTAGCATTTCTTCAGTCACTGCCATCTCAAGATTCATACGAGTCTTAAGGGTTTTCGCCAACACATAAACATCACGATCAACAATATGTCGACGGTCTTCACGTAAATGAATAGTGATCCCTGCCGCGCCTGCATTTTCCGCTACCGCAGCAGCATGCACAGGATCCGGATAGTTAGTCCCCCTTGCCTGACGTAAAGTGGCAATGTGATCAATATTTACACCAAGTAATAATTCAGCCACAGTGGACTCCTTTTAAATTCTTGTACAATTGTCGACTCACCAGAGGCTTGCCACCGAGCAGTGGATCAATAATTGATTGTGTTAATTTACGAGCGCTGTAAGCATACTGAGGCTGGAGCTGGTTACTGGCTAATTGCAGTAACATTTCACCCACATAACCATCGCGCTTTTTGTTATTTTCGATACATTCAAACCCACTATCGAAAATTAAGCAATAGCGCTTTTCGGGTACGATATCATCACCATTAATGTCTTGAGTTAGTAATGGTGCTGCTCCGACTTGGATTAGCAACTGCCACTCAAAGTCTCTTAGCACCGGGTGTGGGCTTTCTAAAGCCGCAATCCCAAGCAAGGTTTGGTGGTAAACATCAAATAAATGCGCCATTGATTCATAATACGGTAACAATCGCTGACAAAGTTCATTAATATATAAAGCACAAAATTGCTTATTTGCTAACAACGGCATGGCAATGCTAGCAGCTTCATAGGTTTCAATGGTTTTTAAGCTCGTACGCCCGCGATAGCTGATATGAAGAGGTTGGAACGGCTGCAGCAATGACTTTGCTGCAGCTAATTTTTTGGCTGCTGGTAAGCGCACTATAGCACTGATTAAACCGCTTTGCTCAAGGAAAGCATTGACCAATAAACTGCGCTCTTTATAGGGTCTGGTATGCAGTATATAGCCACGCTCTAGCATTAATCCTCGCCGTAGCCTAAAGATCTTAAGGCACGTTCATCGTCAGCCCAGCCAGACTTCACTTTAACCCATAGCTCTAGGAACACCTTGTTATCAAACAAGCGCTCCATGTCCAATCGAGCTTCTTTTCCTATGGTTTTAAGTTTCTCACCTTTATTACCAATGATCATTTTCTTCTGACCACTGCGTTCAACTAAAATTAAACCATTAATTTGATAAACCCCATTTGGCATCATTTTAAACTGTTCAATCTCTACGGTTACCGAGTATGGTAGCTCGTCACCGGTAAAGCGGATCAGTTTTTCACGAATGATCTCTGCCGCCATAAAACGTGAAGAACGATCGGTCACATAGTCTTCTGGAAAGAAATGCTCTGACTCATACAAAGATGCTTTGGCTAGCTCGATGATGCGCTCGATATTTTTTCCCTGCTTGGCAGAAATTGGAACGATCTCATCAAATTGAAAACCAGCAGAGATCTTTTCAATATGTGGCAATAAAGCTTCTTTATCTTTGATCTGATCAACTTTATTGATCGCCAATACCGTTTTGGTTTTGCTGCTGCCCGCTTTTAGCTTATTAAGCACCATTTCGTCATCAGCGGTCCAATTAAGGCCGTCAACAACGAACACCACCATTTCGACTTCACCGATTGAGCTTGACGCTGCACGGTTCATCAGCCGGTTAATGGTGCGCTTTTCTTCTATATGTAACCCCGGAGTATCAACAAATACCACTTGATGTGCATCTTCGGTATAAATACCTAATATACGATGGCGTGTCGTCTGGGGTTTACGCGAAGTAATACTAACTTTTTGTCCAAGTAAATTATTTAATAATGTAGATTTACCCACATTAGGACGACCGACAATGGCCACCATACCACAATAAGTTGTTTGATCACTCACGACCTAAAAGCTCCAAAGTTTTTGCAGCTGCTGCCTGCTCTGCTTTACGACGTGAAGTTCCTTTTGCTGTCACTAAATCTGCTAAATCATCAATCTGACAACTCACTGTAAACTGTTGATTATGCGCTTCCCCTTTAATATCGATTACTTGATAATCCGGGAGTGGCTTTCTTAACCCTTGTAAATACTCTTGAAGACGAGTCTTTGGATCTTTTTGAGAAATGCCTGGCTTGATGCTTTCTAGTCTTGGGGTGTACCAAGTTAACAACAATGCTTTCGCGGTAGCAAAATCACTGTCTAGGTACACCGCACCAATAATGGCTTCTACGGCATCAGCTAGAATTGAGTCACGACGGAAACCGCCAGATTTTAATTCACCAGAACCTAGCTCAATGTAATCACCAAGACCAAATTCACGGGCAATTTCAGATAGAGTTTCACCCTTTACTAAGGTGGCGCGCATGCGGCTCATGTCACCCTCAGTCACCTTAGGAAAACGAAAATACAAATCTTCCGCGATCACCATAGATAAAATAGAATCGCCTAGAAACTCTAGGCGCTCATTGTGCTTTGAAGCAGCACTTCTATGGGTCAAAGCATGTTTTAGCAGGCTATCATCTTTAAAGTGATAGCCCACAATCTTCATTAATCTTTTAAGTTTATCCACTTAGGAAATTCCACCTATACGGTTAAAGCGAACGTCGCTTGGAATCCAGCCAGGCAACCAGCTTTGGCTGTCTCGCTCAAATTCAAAACTGATCCAAATAAATACAGCTTTACCAACTAAATGCTCATCCTTAACGAAGCCCCAATAGCGGCTATCCCTTGAGTTATCACGATTATCACCTAAGACAAAATATTCCCCTTCAGGAACAACAAATTCATCGATGGCTGTCGCACGTTGCCAATAGTATTGGTGTGAGTTACTAGGCAACTGATGAGTCACCAATACATCATGACTTTGTCCAGGCAATTGTTCGGTATAGCGAGTTTGTGGCATGCCAAATTGGTCGAATTCACCAACATTCACTTTATCCAAAGCAACTTGAGTAAAACCTTGGCACTCATTACCTTGCTCACAAGCAGGTTTAATCCAAAGTTGCTTATTACGATAGCGGACAGTATCTCCCGGTAAACCAACTACACGCTTAATATAGTCCAGTGTTGGATTTTCAGGATATTTGAATACGGCAACATCACCACGTTTAGGCTCACCTGTTTCTATAAATTTACTTCTAAAAACAGGATCTTTAACACCATAAGCAAACTTTTCCACCAAAATAAAGTCTCCCACTAGCAAGGTAGGCTTCATCGAACCGGATGGAATTTGAAAAGGCTCATAAAAGAACGAGCGCATCACTAATACAAAAGCAATTATTGGAAAGATTTGCTTTGCTGTATCAATTATCGCAGGCTCACTCATAATCTTTTGGGTGGCCTCTTCACCTAAGGTTGTGCCACCACTTTGTGCAAGCGCTAATTTTTGCTGACGCTTCGGTTTTAACAATGCTAAATCGAGTAACCACAACAACCCTGTGATTAACGTTATTGCCACTAAAATGAGTGAGAAATATTGAGCCATCCTGGATTAGTCTCCTACTTTTAATACCGCTAAGAAAGCTTCTTGAGGTAACTCTACGTTACCAATAGACTTCATGCGTTTCTTACCTTCTTTCTGTTTCTGTAATAATTTCTTCTTACGCGACACGTCACCACCATAACACTTAGCGGTTACATCTTTACGTAATGCTTTAACATTGGTACGGGCAATAATGTGTGAACCAATCGCCGCCTGAATGGCAATATCAAACATCTGGCGAGGGATCAGCTCTTTCATTTTCTCTACCAATGCACGCCCACGGTATGGTGCATTATCTTTATGAGTAATAATGGCAAGCGCATCGACACGATCACCGTTGACCAGTATATCTAGACGAACCATATCTGCTTCTTGGAAGCGTTTAAAGTTGTAGTCAAGCGATGCATAACCACGACTCGTTGATTTCAAACGATCGAAAAAGTCCAGTACAACTTCTGCCATAGGCAATTCGTAAGTTAACGCAACTTGATTACCATGGTAGGATAAATCCATTTGCACACCGCGCTTTTCAATACATAAAGTAATCACATTACCTAAGTATTCCTTAGGTACTAAGATATTGGCTTCTACGATTGGTTCTGCAAGCGTCTCGATTTCATTGATTACTGGTAGATCCGATGGGTTATCAACATGAATAACGTCACCATTGGTCTTAGTAATCTCATAAATTACCGTTGGCGCAGTCGTAATTAGGTCTAAATTATATTCACGCTCAAGACGCTCTTGGATAATTTCCATATGTAGCATCCCCAAGAAGCCACAACGGAAACCAAAACCCAGCGCCGAAGAGGTTTCTGGTTCATAAAATAAAGACGCATCGTTTAAACTTAATTTACCTAAGGCATCACGGAAGTTTTCGTAATCGTCAGAAGAGATTGGGAACAGACCCGCATAAACTTGTGGCTTTACTTTCTTAAAGCCTGCAAGCATTTGTTCTGCACCATGTTTAGCATGAGTTAGAGTATCACCTACAGGAGCCCCTAAGATGTCCTTAATGCCTGCAATGACGAAACCTACTTCACCACACTCTAGTGACTTAGTTTCAGTTTGCTTAGGCGTAAAAATACCAATCTTATCAACCTGATGAACCTGACCAGTTGACATACACTTGAACTTATCACCCTTCTTTAGACTGCCGTTCTTAATGCGTACTAAAGAAACAACACCTTGGTAGTTATCAAACCAAGAGTCAATAATTAGCGCCTGCAATGGCGCATCTGGATCACCCTCTGGTGCTGGTACTTTGTTGACGATTTCTTCTAAAACATCTTTAATACCAATACCGGTTTTGGCACTACACTTCACGGCGTCAGAGGCTTCAATGCCTACGATGTCTTCAATTTCCTCGGCAACACGGTCTGGATCGGCTTGGGGTAAGTCAATTTTGTTTAAAATTGGCACAACTTCAAGGTCCATTTCAATGGCGGTG
This sequence comes from Paraferrimonas sp. SM1919, assembly GCF_010993985.1. Taxonomy (GTDB): domain Bacteria; phylum Pseudomonadota; class Gammaproteobacteria; order Enterobacterales; family Shewanellaceae; genus SM1919. Next base: position 30,300 of record NZ_WINH01000022.1, read on the forward strand.
TAACAGTTCGCTACCGTCTGAGCTTCTACACCCTGACCAGCATCCACCACCAGCAGCGCACCTTCACAAGCGGCTAAAGAGCGGGATACTTCGTACGAGAAATCCACGTGTCCAGGAGTATCAATAAAGTTTAACTGATAGGTTTCGCCATCATCAGCCTTGTAATCTAGAGTTACAGATTGGGCTTTGATGGTAATACCACGTTCACGCTCTAGATCCATAGAATCAAGAACCTGCGCCGCCATTTCACGTTCAGAAAGACCTCCACAGGTCTGAATTAAACGATCAGACAAGGTAGATTTACCATGGTCAATGTGAGCGATGATTGAGAAATTTCGGATATGCTTCATGGGTTAACTTTACTACAGCCGATTGCAAAAGGGAAAAAGGTGGCAAATTGTACCTGAATTCGGCAGCTGGCACTAGATCTTAACCACGTTTGAGGGATTGTTGGCCTAAATTTGCCAATATTTTGGGTGTCACTTCAATTTTTTGTGCTTTTTTTCGACTAAATAAGTAACTACCTATGCCACCAAGGGTTGCCCCAAGCATCGCCGTTATCTCCAGATTGATGCCCATGGCCATTGCCACATAATGGCCTAAACTGGCTCCAACGACTAATCCTGCAAGTGGTAGCAAGTAAACCGTAGCGGCAGCCTCTAAAAAATGGGCTTCTGGTAAACCAATTTGCAGCATATCGCCAACCGTAAACTGTTGTTCCGTTTTGATTGATAACACTTGATCGGTTTCTTTAAATGCTTTGGCGACAGTTGCTGTACCACAGTTATCCTGGGCTTGGCACTGACCACAAGCGCTTTTACGTCTTATCTCTAAGAACACCACACCTTCTTTTTGAGCGACCACCTTGGCCAGTTCTTGCATCATAGCATCAACCTAGTTACTGAGATTTCAGGGCTTGGACGATTCTATTTAACGTGTTAATCGGTGCCTTACCGACTGCAACCACTTCAAAATCACCCCGCTGTAAACTTGCCATCGCCAAACCGTTATGATGATTAATGGATTCTGGCAAAGGCACTGAAGAGGCTCGGGATAAATATACTGAAATATCGACCAAACCATCACTTAAGCTCACATATTCTACTACATGACCAGTCCCTAATAACTTATGATTGTCTGTTGCTATAATTTTAAACCCTTGGGGTAACCAGCTGAAGCTCCATTGATTAGGTTTACTCGGTGGCGTTTTCATCGCACTGGGCCATTGCTGCTTGCTGATGTTGACAAGTAATTCTGGTGGCTTTGGATAAACAACAAGTTCAACGACAGACATCCTTTCTAATGAAGCGGTTTCTGAGACCATATCAAATCGTAAAGGCAAGGAAGTTTCGGTATCTATCCATAGCCAATAATGGTATCTGTGCTCGTCTTTCGCAACTAATTTGATAACATCGGCATTGCGCCCAGCAATACGACTTTTGCCAGATAAGATAAGATCGTAACTTTGACTAATTGCATCTGACTTACCAATTAAATTGGCCGGCAACCAATCTGGAATAAACGGGTATGCCAATGAATAGGGATCGCTGTTATGACCAAGATAAGTCACGCTATCATCTACTCTGATAATAGATTTTGGTGCCCCCTCAAGGTAATCAAACATGGCAACCTGTTGCTCACCTATCACACCATGGGCATAGACAAAACTCTTAATTTGATCACTACCTAATTGAATGGCAGAGACTTTAAAATTGGTATTAATTAGCGCTTGTTCCATTTTTTCGAGCATCTGCTTGGCTTGGGCCCAAGCAGAAACCGACAGACTAGCAACAATTAACCCAAAAAGTGCCTTAGCAAAATACTTCATCTAATTCCCTACTGTTGTGGTTGATGGCTCACACGTTGCTGTAACAGATGGTCTTGCAGATAAGCATTAATTTTTTGTTGCTGAGCCTGCTGCTCTAGCAATTGCTGATTCGGCTGTTGTGTTTGTAAACTAACCGGCGCTGCCATGCCAGCAATTGGACTGGTTTGCAATACAGGTAAATTAGCTTGCTGTTGAGTATCTTCTGGGGACAAGTTTAATACCGCTATCGCAGCAACCGTTGCGGCAATGGCATAATGCCCAGCTTGTTTAAATAAAGGCACAACCTTAGCAGTTAAACTAGCCATCAAGTGGCCATTTTTAGGGGCTAACACCGTCGGCTCATGTTCGAGGGCCTGAGCAATTTCAGCAGAGATATCAAGCTTACCTAAGCTATCTGCTTCTTGACGCATAAGATCACCAATTAAATGGTAACGTTGCCAAGTGGCAGCGTCTTCTGAAGTGAAATCAAAAGACGCTAACTTAGCGGCCTCTTGCTGGTCATCCATTGCTGCTGATAACCATTGTTTTGGCTCTTGGGTCATAGGGGTACCTATTAATAGTTTTCCAGTAAAGGCTGGATTTTTTTATCTAAAACTTCACGAGCACGGAAGATACGAGAACGTACCGTGCCTACAGGAGAGTCCATTACACGAGCAATTTCTTCATAACTCATGCCCTCAATCTCTCTTAGAGTAATTGCGGTTCTTAGTTCATCTGAAAGTTGTTCGATTGTTTCAAAGATCACTTTTTTTATCTCTTCTGTTAACAATGCTTTCTCAGGCGACGCCTGCTCTTGCAGAGCTTCAGCACCTTCATAAAACTGCGCTTCTTCCGCATCGACATCATTCGCGGGTGGCCTTCTGCCCTGGGAAGTAAGGTAATTCTTGGCGGTATTAACTGCTATCCGGTAAAGCCAAGTATAAAACGCACTCTCGCCCCTGAAGCCCGGTAATGCACGGTAAGCTTTAATAAAAGCCTCTTGTACGACATCGGGAACATCACCGTTTGCTTTTACATAGCGTGAAACAAGAGAAGCCACCTTGTGTTGATACTTTTGCACCAAAAAGTTAAACGCATTCTTATCGCCAGCTTGCACTCTTTGAACTAAAACCTGATCACTAACTGGTTCGCCCATTCGCTCCTACTCTTTTTGTTATTAACAATGATTTTCATCCTAATGAATGAGCTTACTGTCAGATAGACACTGCTCAATTTAAAAAGTTCTCTTTAATTGAAATATATCTTATTCATTTTAAATCAACTAAAATATTGAGACTACCAAGGCATTAGCCCTTTATTTATTTGGTTCATTAATTCACCGATTTCATATGAAAGACAACAAGTTGCAACAAACTGATATTTTAATCATTGGCAGCGGTGCGGCGGGGATGACGTTAGCACTAACTCTAGCAGAACATGCACAGGTCACTTTACTTTCAAAAGGTCCCCTCAATGAAGGATCTACCTATTATGCTCAAGGAGGTGTTGCGGCGGTCTTTGATGACGAAGACTCGATTGAGGCCCATAGTCAAGATACGATGATCGCTGGCGCTGGCTTATGTGATCCAGAAGTCGTGCAGTTTACCGCCAGTAAATCCAAACAGGCTATGCAATGGTTGATTCAACAGGGTGTCCAATTCGACCATCAAGTTGATCAACAGGGAGAAAAACAATTTCATTTAACCCGTGAAGGTGGTCATAGCCATAGACGTATTTTGCATGCTGCAGATGCAACGGGTAAAGAAGTGCAAACATCTCTGCAAGAAAAAGTATCGTCACACCCTAACATTAAAGTACTTGAGCGATATAACGCTATTGATTTAATTACTACCAAAAAACTCAAAAGAGTCGGTAACCGCGTTCTTGGAGCGTATGTATGGAATCGAGCCAAAGAGCAAGTTGAAACTATTGCTGCTAAATTTGTTGCTATTGCGACAGGTGGCGCATCAAAGGTTTACCAATATACTTCTAATCCTGATATCGCAAGTGGCGACGGTATCGCTATGGCTTGGCGTGCAGGTTGTCGTGTTGCCAACATGGAATTTAACCAGTTCCATCCAACTTGCCTATACCATCCGGAAGCAAAAAACTTCCTAATGACTGAAGCTCTTCGCGGTGAAGGGGCCTATCTACTGCGTCCCGATGGCAGTCGTTTTATGCTTGAGGTCGATGAGCGTGCTGAGCTTGCCCCCAGAGATATCGTTGCTCGAGCCATTGATTATGAAATGAAAAAGCTTGGTGCTGACTGCATGTTCCTTGACATCAGCCATAAGCCCAAAGATTTTGTCATCAAGCACTTTCCAACAATTTATCAACGCTGTTTAAATTATGGTATTGATATCACCAAAGATAGGATCCCAGTGGTACCCGCCGCCCATTATAGTTGTGGCGGGGTAATGACAGATTTAGATGGTCAAACCGATGTTGCTGGATTATATGCAATTGGCGAAGTTGCTTATACTGGATTGCATGGTGCTAACCGCCTAGCCTCTAACTCTTTACTTGAATGTGTTGTTTTCGCTCGAGCTGCAGCAGCGGATATTCAAAGCCAATTACACAAAGCGAAACTTGCCAGCTCCTTACCACAATGGGATGAGTCTCAAGTTATCGACTCGGACGAAGAAGTTGTTATTGCTCACAACTGGCATGAACTGCGGTTATTTATGTGGGATTATGTTGCTATTGTGCGCACAGACAAACGATTAGCACGAGCCCTGCGTCGTGTTGAATTGTTACAACAAGAAATAGCTGAGTATTACTCTAGTTTCAGGGTGAGTAATAACTTATTAGAATTGAGAAATCTAGTGCAAGTTGCCGAACTTATTATTCGCTGCGCGATGGAGAGGAAAGAATCTAGGGGCTTACATTACAACCTTGATTACCCTGATACTCTAAAAATTGCTCAGCCAACTGTGCTGCAACCTAAACCTTAAGTTGGCAAATAATTCGGCTTAATAAATGATAATAAGGCTTTGGCAGCATATCCCCCCAAATCACCAGCAGTTGCCAAGGTTGTTGTTGTACTTTGATAATGGCAATTAAGCATATCTTAGTAATTAGCAGCCTATATTTAAATTCAATAATGCGGCCATCTAACAAATGGCCATGGCCCTGTTCACTCAAATTAAAACCAAATTGCCAATCCAAACTTTGACGGTATTTATACCAAGCGTTAATGCAAACCGCCGCCATCGCGATAATCTTAAGCGAAAGCGGCCATCCAACATTGGTTGACCAACTAAAAATCCACACTAATAACAGCACATGGCAAGCTAATATTGCATAACCTTGCCAAGAAGAGGATTTCAGTAAAAAATTATGGCTTATCTCTTCCTCGTACAAGGTTAACCATCTCTAAAAAATCTTGTCGCGGTGGAGTTTCATGGCCCATAAACCAAGCAAAAAGTTCAGGGTCATCACAAGTTAATAGCTCTTCAAATAACATCTTTTGCTGTTCATTAAGGTGGTCATAATGATTTTCGACAAAAGGTTCAAACAGCACATCTAATTCTAGCATGCCACGTCGACATGCCCATTTTAATCTTGCCTTCTGGTTTGATGAGGTCATTTATGACTCCAAAGTATTATCTGCTTTAATAAACAAGGTTATCCATAACAAAGATAACCAACTGGCTGATGCCATGCCTATGGCTAATGGTAACGCAGTTTGGGGGAAAGTTGCACTTAGAATCGCACCCGCTGAAGCTCCTAGTGCAAATCGAAGACTGCCGCCTAAGGCAGCGACAGAACCCGCGAGTCCATCTACACTTCCAATTGCTAATGCCGATGAATTGGCACTGATCACCCCTAATGAACCCATCATGCAAACAATAGGCACAACCACTCCCCATAAACCGCCAATATCCAAGCTGGCATTGACCACTAAAAAGACTGCCGCCAGTGCACTAAAACGAATGGCCCACAGCAGCAATCTGTGACTGCCCAACCTTTTCACATGGCGGGCATTAAAGCTAGTGAGTACAAACATCATTAAAATATTGAGGCCAAACACATAGCCAAAGTTTTCCGGCTTTACCCCAAAGTAATCGATATAGACAAAGGATGAACCGGTAATAAAACAAAACAGAGCCATGGTGGCAAAGACCCCAACCATCGAATACCCCATACACTGTCTGTTGGCTAATACCGTTTTGTAACCGGCAATTGCCCCTGCAATACTGAGAGGTTTACGCTGGTCTTTATCTGAGGTCTCACCAATGACAAACACCACCGCCAGCACACACACTAACGCAATAAAACCCAACACATAAAAAATCCAGCGCCAGCCCATATGGTTAAGTAGATAACCTCCAATAATTGGCGCTAAAAGCGGCGCTAACGTCATGACCAGCATTAACATCGAGATCGCCCTGGCAAGATCGCTGGCAGCAAACAAGTCTCTAAGCATCGCCATCACCACAACAGAAGCAGATGCTCCACCCGCGGCCTGTAATACTCGATATATCATAAGTTGTTCGAGGGATTCAGCACTGGCACATAATGCTGAGCTAATAACGAATATCAACATCCCCCCTGCAACCAATGGCAAACGACCTAAAGCATCCACTATTGGACCTAAAAACAATTGGGCAATGGCAAAACCTATCAAGTAACATGACACCGTATATTGAGCTTCTGCGGTGGAGGTTCCTAAATTTTGTGCAATCGTCGGGAGGGCTGGAAGGTACATATCGATGGCTAAAGGTGTGATGCCAGCAAGGAGGCCCAACACCATAAAGATAAGCCAAAAGTGTTTATTTTGAGAAATGCTCATAATCGCTCTTAGATATGACTAGGTAGCTATTATGACACTAATTAGATTGATATGCCTTCACTAAAAAGCAAATTGAAATCCGTTTCTAATAAGATTTTTACGGCTGGATGCTGAATCATTCGCTGCGCAAAAATAAGATGATAATGTTCTTGGATGTCTTCGACTTCGCCTAGATAACTGCAGCCTAATTGAGCCAATCTTTTTTTCAAAATTGTTGGAGCAGTAAACACCCCCTGCCCCTGCAATCCGAAGGACTGCATCAATGCGGCATCATCAAATTCGCCAATGATATTTGCTTTGATATTATGCTCTTGAAGCCATACTACTAACTGCTGGCCGACAGATGTTCTTCGACCCGGAATGAATAATGGTAATTCAGATAAGGCCTGCAGCAAGGGTTGTTTCGGCCCCAAAATAAAAAAGCTGGTAGAACTACTGCCTAGCTTCTTTGACAAAATATCTGGGTATTTTAAAGACTGACCTGCACAATCAGAAAGGATCATGTCTAATTTATGATCCCTTAATCGTGACATTAGATCTTTGTGATTAGATTCATAACACTGAAGGTGAAGATTGGCATTCGTTGCCGTTGCTTTAAGCAAAATCTGACTGAGTACATCCTTCGCAAGAGAATCAGCAATCCCCACCTCACAGCCGACAGAATCTTGTTTTTGATAGTGCAGAATATCAAGCATTTCATAACTTAAATCGAACATTTTATCCGCATAGCGATACACTAATTGTCCCAGCTCTGTCGCTTTAACACTTCTGCCTTGTTTTTCTAATAGCTTACCTTTAAGTCTTTCTTCTAGAAGCTTGATTTGTCCAGTAACTGTCTGACCAGTAAGGTGAAGGGCCTTAGCGGCTCTGGTCACAGAGCCCTTCTTAACCACCATCCAAAAGTAATACAGATGGTTGTAATTAATATTATGCATTGTTGTTTTCAGTTTTTACTGAGTCACCATCTACGGATACCGTTTTATGATCATTAGGGTAAACCTTATGCAGCCATAAGTATCCAAGGATCACCGCCAAAGCAGACCCAGCTAAAATACCCAGTCGAGCCTCTGTACCATAATGTAAGCCTGTTGCCATATCAAAACTATTGGCAGTAAAGGCAAGCGACGAAATAAACATCGACATGGTAAAGCCAATACCACAAAGAACGGCTACGCCTGCAAGCGCATTCCAGTTAACGCCTTCTGGTAACTGAGCTAAGCGTAACTTGACAGCTAAGAAACTGAACAACATTACCCCTATCGGCTTCCCAAAAAATAGTGCCACCACAATCCCAAGTGTAACAGGTTCAAAAATAGCCTGAGTTGCACCTGAAACACTTACCCCAGCATTAGCAAAGGCAAATACAGGCAGAATAAAGAAGGTGCTCCACGGATGAATAGCATGCTCTAGCCTTAATGCTGGTGAGCGCTGACCTTCAATTCTTAATGGAATCATAAAGGCTAGGATCACTCCGGCTAAAGTCGCATGTACACCAGATTTAAGCACGGCTATCCACAAAATGGTACCCAAGATCATATAGGGTCCTAAGCTTGCAATTCGTGCCCGATTAACAGCAAATAAGCCGGCAATGGCCAAGCTAGCAACAATAAGAGAAACAGTAGAAAGATCTGCCGAGTAAAAAAGCGCAATGATGACAATGACCCCTAAGTCATCAATGATAGCTAAAGCGAGTAGGAATACCTTTAGAGCAACTGGAATACGACTGCCTAGTGCGGCTAAAACACCTAGAGCGAAGGCAATATCTGTTGCCGCTGGAATTGCCCAACCTATTTGAGCTTCAGTGCCGTAGTTAAACCATAAATAGAAAACAGATGGTACAATGATGCCACCAATTGCTGCGATTGTTGGCAATGCCGCCTTGGAAGGACTTGATAACGCACCTTCAAGCAACTCGCGCTTAACCTCCAGACCTATCAATAAGAAAAAAACAGCCATTAAGCCATCATTGATCCAAAGCAGAATAGGCTTGTTTAAATCTAGATTGCCCAAACGCCACTGCATATCGACGTCAAGTAGGTTTTGATAAAAAGGTGCTAATGGAGAGTTCGCGAATAACATTGCCAAAATCACTGCAGCAAGCAGTAATATGCCCCCTGCTGATTCTTGGCTTAAAAAATTCTTAATCGCTTTTTCCATATTCGCTTCCTTATCTTATTGTTGTTTTGTGTTAACTGCTTTCGAGTCTACAAACTTTTATTACCGAGGTATAATCGGACTTTCAAACAAAAAACCTCGGCAATACCGAGGTTTTATCATTTTAATAGGCTAAAGGTCAAACAGAAAATGGATAACTGATGGCCTCATGGTGCTGATAACCTTCAATAGTGAAATCATCTTTGCTCACCCAAGTTTCCACATCTTCTAAAGATTTAATCTCTGGATTAATGTGCAGTTTTGGTGAATCAAATGGCTCACGCTTTAGCTGTACATCGCGCAGTAGTTCTAGCTGATCCTCATAAATATGGGCATTAACAATCTTATGGTAAGCCTTGCCCGGTTTTAGCCCGGTAATTTGTGCCATCAGTTTTAATAAGGTGAAAACCTGCACCTGATTAAAGTTAAGACCAAGGGGCACATCACAGGATCTTTGGTAGCTGGTTAAGTACAAAGTATCCCCTAATACCGAGAAGGTATGGGTATGCATACAAGGGCGCAAGCAACCTAATTCAAATTCACCAGGGTTGTAAAAAGTCAGAATTTCGCCGCGATCATCAATCCCCTGTTTTAGGTTATTCACAATCTTAGCCAACTGATCTAAATGGCTGCCATCGGGCTTTTGCCAGGCTCGTCCTTGCACCCCATAAACTCTGCCCATATCGTCTTCACCCTGACGATTGGGATTAGCTAACCAAGCTTGATTATCATTAGCATTGGCATTCCAGGTGTTACAACCAATCGCTCGAAAATCCGCAGCATTGGAATAACCACGCAAATAACCTAATAGCTCAGCAATGGCGGCCTTGTAAAAACTTTTACGAGTGGTGATCAACGGGAAACGATTATTGGCCACATCATATTCAAGATCGGCATTGATCAGGGTTAAGCAACGTTTACCGGTACGTTTGTTTTCAACCCACTGACCTTCATCAATTATTTTTTTACATAAATCTAGATATTGCTTCATGCTTTTGTTCCCTTAGCTTTGTAGCCCCATACTAACCAACTGCCTAACAATATCATTGGCACCGATAGCCACTGGCCCATGCTGAAACCCATTGAAAGTAAACCAAGGTGGGCATCAGGCTGACGGAAAAACTCCACAATAAAACGGAAGATACCATAACCAATTAAAAACATGCCCGAAACCGCACCTGGCTTATTGGTTTTGCGGGAGAACCAGTACAGCAACATAAATAATGCCACACCCTCTAGGGCAAACTGATACAGCTGTGAAGGATGTCGGGGATCTGGGCCACCACCAGGGAACACCATACCAATAGGTGAATCGGTCACACGCCCCCATAATTCACCATTAATAAAATTACCTAAACGACCGAAGCCAAGGCCAATGGGCACAGTTGGGGCAACCACATCTGCCACAGCGAAAAAGGTACGTTTTTGCACTTTAGCAATGTAAATCATCGCCAAGATCACACCTAGTAAGCCACCATGGAAGGACATCCCGCCATCAGTGATCCTAAATAAGTACAGCGGATTTTCGATAAACAGAGGGAATTGATAAAACAGCACATAACCAATGCGGCCACCTAAAACCACCCCTAGAAAGCCATAAAATAATAAATCTGATACCTGCTCACGTGACCAACCACTTCCTTTTCTATCGGCCATTTTATTAAGCAGCAATAATGCACCTAAAAAACCAATTAAATACATTAAGCCATACCAGCGTATGGCTGGCTCAAAAGTACTTCCAAAAATTTCTATTTTCCCTAATGAAAAGATCACAGGATCGATCTGAGGAAACGAAAAATACTGCTGTGACATAACTTTTATCCCAAAAGTAAACTAAATCCGACAATTGCCATAAAACTGGCAAATATTTTTTTCAATAATGATACAGGCATTAATCCTGCAGCTTTGACACCTAACCTAGCGGTAAACATTGAAGTTGAAATCAAGCCCAATAGAATTGGTAGATAGACATATCCAATACTGTATTGTGGTAAGTTAACTTCATTCCACCCCGTAATTATGTAACTAAAAGCACCAATAAAGGCAATAATTGCACCACAAACTGAAGAGCAACCGAGGGCTTTCCTTAAATCTAACGAGAAATACACCAAGAAAGGAACCAGTAAAATCCCGCCACCAACTCCCATCAAGCTGGCGAAAGCGGCAATCAAGAATGTCCAAACCGCTAACCATAAATTAGAAGGCATTTGAGCACTGGCTTTAGGTTGACCCGGTATTGCCATCCTCAGCGCCATAGTAACTAAAAAGCAGGCGAAAATAGCCTGTAATATGTCCGAACTAAATAATTCTGCGATAAAACCGCCACTAAACGCTCCTAGGGTGATCCCTGGTAATAGGCCCGGCCCCAATTGCCATGGCACATTGCCTCGTTTGTGATGGCCAAATACCGAAGAGGTGGAACTGACGACTACCGAAGCTAAAGAGGTGGCAATAGCCATATGAGCCACATGTTCTGCCGGTACATTGACCCCAGGCAATAAGTACAGTAAGGCTGGCACAATGATAATGCCACCACCAATTCCTAGCAAACCCGCAAAAAAGCCTTGGAATAGCCCCAAAAGCAAGCCTGCGATTAATATAAAATAAAAAGATTCCATGCAGATACCAAGCCAATAAGTAGCGACATTAACTCGTCATTAAATTCGTCATGCCCGATTGTTGTAATTGTTGTTCAATTAACTTTTGTACTTGCTCAGCATCACTACAAGCCAATACTCGTGGCAATAACTGTTGCCATTGCTTCACATCGATTTTACGTAACAGATAATTTATCTTAGCGATTGAATTTGGGTTCATACTCAAGTTTCGATAACCCATCGCCAGCAACAATAAAGCGCCTGAAGGCTCCCCCGCGAGTTCTCCGCATATAGATAGATGCTTATCCGGCCTAGATTGTAACTCAGTTGCAATGTGGGCTAAAGCTTTGAGTACCCCTGGGTGATAGGATTGATAAAGATTACTTACTGCTGCATTGGTTCTGTCTACAGCGAGTAAATATTGACTAAGATCATTGGAGCCTACAGAGATAAAATCAACCAATTCTAATACTTCGTTAAGTTGCCAAAGTAAACTTGGCACTTCAAGCATAATACCAAATTGTATATGTGAAAAATCAAGATTTTGCTCAGTAATGAGTTCTTGTTTTGCCTGTAGTAAATATTCCTTTGCACGCCTAATTTCAGATACTGAACAAACCATTGGCAGCATGATCTGCACACTATTTGCATAAACAGAAGCCCTTAAAATTGCCCGCAATTGCATTAGAAAAAGCTCTGGATGATCCAAGCTAATACGTATTCCCCGCCAACCTAAATACGGGTTATCTTCTTTCATCGGAAAATACTTCAATGGTTTATCGCCACCAGCATCGAGGGTGCGTATACAAACAGATTTACCGACTGCTGATCTTATTACTTTTTTATAGTATTGATATTGCTGGTCTTCTGAAAGGTAATGGTCAGCCAACATAAATGGGATTTCACTTCGATATAAGCCAACCCCTTTAACGCTCTTTTTCTTAATTAAAGGATTTACGGCATTCAAGCCGGCATTTAGCATCAACCCTATCTGTTGCCCATCAAGTTGCACTGGAGGATAATCTAATGAATCAATATGCTTTTGATTTTCAGCTTTTAACGAGGCAATCTGCGACTGATAAGCTTTGAAAACTAGAGGAACAGGATCAATATACAGCTCACCTTTTTCACCATCAATGATCAGCTGATCACCTTCGTGGATGTGCTGCAAGCCATTACCAATATCCATAATCATTGGAATCGCCATGGATCTTGCCAAAATAGCCAGATGACTATGAATTCCCGCCTCTTGAATAAGGATCCCCGCAATAGGCAACTCAAGCAGCTCAGCTAACATCGAAGCAGAGGCTTGCGAAGCAACAAGAATAATGGGCTCTTTGGAATTTATCCGCCGCTTATCTTTGTAGATATGCTGCAAAATTCGTTTGCCAATATCAAGTATATCCAGGCTACGCTGCTTTAAATAGGCATCATCCATCTCATTAAATTGTTGAGAGACTTGGTTAATTGCATTAACCACAGCGGTACTAGCATTCCAACCTTGTTGTAATTGCACTTCAAATTCTGCAGGTAAAGAATAAGGCTCAAGTAAGCTAAGATAGGAGTCAAAGATTTGTGCTCCAGAGTCATTGTGCTGACTTTTAAATTCATCTCTCCACTGACCAAATAGCTTGCGGCACTCTGCCAGAGCTTGCTGTAATGTTGAGGTCTCAACCTCTATTGAAGCCCCTTTCTTTAGCTCAATCGAAAAATCATTCGTACCATCAAATAAGCTCGCTTTAGCAATGGCGATACCAGGAGACACCCCCAAGCCAGTAAAATGGTTATTATTGAAACTATGTTGTAAGTGATAAACATCGAGCTGGTTAAGCACCCAAGCTAGCTGAGCAGCCAAGGTAATCAAAAATGATTGCTCGTCACTGTTGAATACTCTTACTTTGTCATCCTGAACGACTAATACGCCCAACAGTTTACGGCGATGGAAAATAGGAGTCGCTAATAAAGAAAGGAGTTTATCTTCTTCGACTTGAGGAAGATGTTTAAAATCTGGAGAAAGCCTGACATCGCTGATATTTACCAGCTCTTGCTTCAACGCCGAAGTACCAACAATACCCTCACCAATAGCTAATTCAGCCTTACCAATTGCATTTTTGGCTAAACCATCACTGGCAGCCAACTCAAGGGTATTTTTTTGGGTTAATAAATACAGAGAACTACATTGACAAGCCATCACCTGTTTAGTGGCGGACACTAAATGATTGATGGCTTGTTTATTATCATCAATGGCTTCAACAGCCTGAATGATTTCTCTAAGTTTATCTAACATTACCCTCGGTAACGACGCCTTCTTCTATTATATGAATGGTTTTGATGGTTTTTAGCTGGCTCAGTGCTATCAAATATTCCTTCAAAAGGAAGTGCAACTTGAGCAAATTCTTTCATCACCCTTCGGTAAACATCTCTCTTAAAAGAAACCACTTGCCTTACAGGATACCAATAGCTTACCCAACGCCAATCTTCAAATTCAGGCCGACCACATCTATCTAGCACAATAGCCTCTTCTGAAGATTTAAGTTGCAGCAAAAACCATTTCTGTTTCTGACCAATGCACACGGGATTAGAATCTTGACGTATCATTCGCTTAGGCAATCGGTACCTTAGCCAATTCCTACTCACTGCAAGAATTTTTACATGCTTAGGTTTTAAACCGACCTCTTCATAGAGTTCACGATACATTGCCTGCTCTGCAGACTCACCCTCATCTATACCGCCTTGGGGAAATTGCCAAGAATGTTGACCATATCGCCTGGCCCAGATTACTTGGCCTTTGGTATTACATATGATGATCCCAACATTTGCCCGAAACCCGTCATTATCTATCACTTGGACCTCAAACAAAAATTTTATATATTTTGATTGTTTCATAATACTTTGGCTTGGGCAATAACAGTTATAGGCAATATATTATCGATCCAAAAAAAGATCGGATCCAAAACCATCGTAAACAGATCGATCCATATAGGATCCGTTATTATCCACAAAAGCTGTGGATAATGCTGTGCGTAAATAGGTATTAGCTCTAATTACTCACAAAGTTCATTAATCAACTACTAAAAATCGTCCTAAGATAATATTTAAGACACTGTTTTAAAAGAGGTAAATAAAAGTCACTGGTTATTTATACTTTACCAAACCAAATGTATAAAATTTAACCTTATCGCTGCTTTAACTGGATAATACAAATAACCCTCTGGATAAAGTTATATAAATTTTATACTTATCCACATTTTTTCACGTTTTAATTATAAAAATTGCGTAAATGTTATTGTCAGATTTATCAATTTATTTTTTATCCAAACTTTCTGTGGATAACTAGAAGACAAGATTTTATTAACTGGTGATAACTGTGAATAAGTTTATGTAAAAGTACCTTTATCATCTAAAAAAAGACATGTAAAACAATAACATATACCTAAACCTGAAATTAGGGTAAGATAACAAACAAAACCATGGACATTTTTTAACCAATGATAAATAAAGTTAAAGCGCCACAAAATATTGAAGAATTAGCCGAACGTTGCCATCAGATATCAGGCCTGACGTTGGGAGAACTGGCTCACAGAATGAATATTTTGGCTCCTAAAGATCTAAAAAAATCAAAGGGTTGGGTGGGTCAACTATTAGAGCTGGCACTTGGTGCAAATGCAGGTACTAAAGCTGAACCTGACTTTGTTCAACTTGGTATCGAGTTGAAAACTTTGCCTATTAATCACATGTTACAGCCTTTAGAAACCACATATGTGACCACGGTTCCCATGCAAAAACATACAGGGTTACAGTTTGAACAATCGAACCTATTCAAAAAATTAAATCATATATTGTGGGTACCAATACAGGCTGATAGAAATATTGATCTTGCTAACCGCACCATCGGCAGAGGATTCCTTTGGCAGCCCAACTCAGAGCAACTGCGGCTAATTAAGCAAGATTTTGAGGATCTAATGGAGATGATCAGCCTTGGTAAAATCAACGAAGTTAATGCCGCCTTTGGTGAAGTCCTTCAAATTCGCCCCAAAGCAGCAAATAACAAGGCCCTTACCGATGTGGTTGGCCCCGATGGAACAATAATTCAAGCACTACCCCGTGGATTTTATCTAAGAACGCAATTTACCGCTGACATTCTAAAACAGTCCTTTGGCTAACAAAAACGACACACAAAGCCACTTCTGATACAACAAAAAATAAACAAATGGCTATATTTAATAAGTAATTAATCAAATAAGTAGCACATTTTTCAAGCATTTTTTAAAATGGATCACCTTTTTAAACTTCAGAGAAATTACATTGCGATCATTATTTCAAACACAAAAGCTGATCTTCGATATCATTGCATGGATCCTTGCAATGAGTGCTTTTGTCACTTTTAGATATTCGCAATCTGAGCAATTACCTCTATGGGCGGCCAATCAAAGCGACTTAGTTGTATTATCGGTTTACATGGGGATTGTACTGGGTTCATTGCATTGGTTATCAAATATAATTACTGATTCAAGTGCCATTAGACGCCTGCCTTATACTATTTTAGTCTTGTTAAAAGCCGCGTTCTTGTTAGTTGGCATCGCCGTTATTGCCTTTATTACTCAAATGGTGCAAATGTGGGCACTACTCAATCACGTTGTCACGTTACATAATTTTATCAACTTTGAGCAATTATCTGCGCCAGAATTTCAATCTCTCATTTTATTTATCATAGTGATCAGACTGGCAGTCGCTTTCATCGAACAAATGGTACTTCTAATCGGCCCTAGAGTACTGTTTAACATCGCAATTGGCCGATATCATAAACCTTCAAAAGAAGATAGAACCTTTATTTTCATGAATATGATTGCCTCAACAGCCCACGCTGAAAGCTTAGGTGATTATCGTTTCAGTCGTTTGATTCAAGATTGTTTCCAAGTACTTGCAGATATAGTTGCCCGTCACGAGGGAGAAATTTACCGCTATATTGGTGATGCTGTGATGATCAGTTGGCCAGGCTATCGAGCGGCTAAGAAGCAAAGAGTGCTAAAAGTATTCTTTGAGTTTCAACAAGAACTTATGTGGCAAGAAAAATACTTTAAAAAACATTATGGATTTGTCCCACAATTCAAAGCTGCGGCCCACTGCGGTGAAGTAATGGCAGCCGTTGTTGGTGTTGATAAACAAGAGATTTCTTACTTTAGTGATATTCTTAACACCTTAGCTCGATTGCAAGATCAATGCAGTCCATTACAACAGCAACTGCTTATATCCGGTGAGGTGTTAAATAGCCTTGACCAATATGGCTTCGAAAATCAAAAACTTTTTAGCGTTGTCTCCCAAGGACCTTTAACATTAAAAGGCAAAAAGCAACAAATTCAAGCTTATGGAATTAAGCTTGCGGAAGATCAGATATTAACAGCTGACTGATCATTTCACCTAAATTACGATAGGTTTGATTACGGAGACTGGTTTGCCGCCAAGCTAAGCCGATTTGCCGATAAGGATAATCCCCTGGAGGCACTATCTTTATTAAATCGCTATTCGCAAGTATGCCTGCTTTAATTGCCATTTCTGGTAGAAAAGTCGCTCCCGCTTTGCTTTCTATGAGACGCACCAATGTATGTAAACTAGTAGCAGCAAATGGGTTAATCTTAGTTTCATCTTCTAACTTGCACGCACTAATCGCGTGCCCAGTAATGCAATGTTCGGCCTGCAATAAATAGATACTTTGCCTGGGGAGCTGTGAATAGTCCATTGGTTCGCTAAATTGTGCGGCTAACTTGCTATGGGCAACCAACGTAAACTTATCGTAACCTAATGCCATGGTATGGAAATGACCAGTGTCTACTGGTAAGGCTAACAGTGCAATATCAACTTCACCGGCCGTCAGAGCTTGCATTAATCTTTCGGTCGTATCTTCCTTAAATTGTAATTCTAAATTGGGATAGTACTGGGCCGCTAACGCCAGAACTTCGGACAATAAAAAAGGCGCTATAGTCGGAATACAGCCAATGCTTACCTTACCCTGCATCGCTTTACTATGGTGTTTTACATAGTCATTAAGATCTTGTACTTGAAGTAGGATCTCCTGTGCTTTAGCGACAACTTCTTCTCCTAATGGAGTAAAAAATAAAGACTTGTTATCCCGCTCAATAAGTTGCTGCCCAAGCTGTTCCTCGAGATTAGCAATTTGCGTAGATAGCGTTGATTGACTAACATTACAAGCCTTAGCCGCACGATTAAAATTCTGTTGCCGGTATAACTGTACTAAGTAATGTAAATTCTTGATACTAGGTAAGTGTTTCATTTATTCGATTACAGCAATCTAATTAATATATTTTATTAATTTACTCTAAAGATTTATGATGTGTCTGTTTTTTTAAAGAAAACTGTCACAAATTCATGTAATAATGCGTGCCAGTTCAACATTGAACTCATTATTAGATTTCAAACCACAATTAAATAATTGGAGCATATTATGGTTTTAGTAGGACGCCCAGCACCTGATTTCACTTCTGCTGCTGTACTTGGCAATGGCCAAATCGTAGAAGACTTTAATTTAAAAGCTGCAACCCAAGGTAAAAAAGCGGTTGTTTTCTTCTACCCACTAGACTTCACTTTCGTATGTCCAAGTGAGTTAATCGCTTTTGACAAGCGTTACCAAGATTTCAAAGCCAAAGGCGTTGAAGTAATCGGTGTTTCAATCGATTCTCAATTCTCGCACAACGCATGGCGTAACACTTCAGTAGACAATGGTGGTATTGGCCAAGTTCAGTACCCACTTGTTGCTGACGTTAAGCACGAAATCTGCCAAGCATATGGTGTTGAGCACCCAGAAGCCGGTGTAGCTTTCCGCGGTTCTTTCCTAATTGACGAAGAAGGCAACGTACGTCACCAAGTAGTTAACGACCTACCACTAGGTCGTAATATCGACGAAATGCTACGTATGGTTGACGCACTAAACTTCCACCAAAAGAATGGTGAAGTTTGTCCTGCACAGTGGGAAGAAGGTAAACAAGGCATGGACGCAACTCCAGAAGGCGTTGCTAAGTACCTAGCGGCTAACGAAGGCGACCTAGCTTAATCGCTAACCCCTTTATAGCACAAAGCCCAAATCCACGGATTTGGGCTTTTTTATTAGGCGTTTTTTAAATCAGTGCTTTCGCAGCGGCAACCACTACTTCAACTGATTTTGCTACCGCATGTTGTACTTTGGCTTCATCAGGAATTTCTTGCTCACCACGATTCACCAGCACCCCTGCCACACAGGCAGCACGTAAACCTTGGGAAGCGCACATAGTAAATAACGTGGCTGATTCCATTTCGTAATTAAGCACCCCCATTTGTTGCCATTGCTCTAATGAACCTTGAAAACGCTGGGTAACACGACCTGAAAAGGTATCGTAACGTTCTTGACCTGGGTAGAAGGTATCCGAAGACGCTGTTACACCCACATGTGGCTCAAAGCCTAGGTCTTTACAGGCTTTTACCATAGCAGTGGTACAGTCAAAATCAGCCACTGCTGGATACTCTAAGGGAGCGAAATGAAGACTTGCGCCATCTAAACGAACCGATGCCTGAGAAACGATCATATCCCCTGGGCGAACCTGTGGCTGAATGCCACCGGTGGTACCAACGCGAAGAAAAGTATTAACACCAAGTTGAGCTAACTCTTCTACTGCGATTGAGGTAGACGGTCCTCCGATACCCGTCGAACAAACCACTACAGCTTTACCATTTAAGTAACCTAGGTACGAAGTATATTCTCGAATACTTGCTAAAGGCTTAGGCGCATCTAAATGTGCTGCAATCTTAGCTACACGACCAGGATCACCTGGAATGATCGCTAATGTCGCCCCTTCTAACATGGCTTTATCTAAGCCAAGATGAAAAACGGTAGTCATCAATCTTTACTTCCTATAGAACAATTTGAGAATAAGTTTCAACGCTAAACTCTGCCACCAGCCCCGCAGTCACTTTTTCAAAGACTTGCTGCCCCACGGGGTTTTGCATATGGGCATCAATGGCTTGTTGATTAATAAACTTTTCAACAAAGGTAAATTTAGCTGGGTTGTCATGATTTTGATTAAGCTCATAACGAATACAACCTGGTTCACGAGGAATTTCTGCCAACAGAGGTAAAATGGCCTCTAAGAGTTCCTGCTCTTTACCCTGGTTAGCAATAAAAGAGGCAATCACCACGATTTGGGTGTCATTAACGGTATGCTTCATAATTTTCTCTTAGGCTTGTAGGCGCATGTCTATATGCTCAATACCATCTTCCATGTATTTGTCTGAAAAGCTGTTAAAGCCAAACGACTGGTATAAATTAATTAAGTAAGTTTGGGCACCAATTTCAATATCAACCTTGCCAAAACGTTGTTGCACCAGGGCGATACCTTCAGCAATAAGTGCACGTCCCAGTCCTTGCCCACGACCAGTTTGAGCAATACAAACTCGACCAATACTTACCGCTGGATAACTTATCCCTGCAGGTAATACCCTTAAATAGGCTTGCAGCTGATTATGTTGATCATACCCAAGCAAATGTAAAGTCTGTGTATGTCTATCTTTTTCATCAAGTTCAGCATAGGCACAGTCTTGCTCTACTACAAACACATCTGTGCGTAACTTTAATAATTCATAGAGCTGATCACAGTTTAGCTGTGAAAATGTCAACGCCTGCCAATTTATTGTTAACTGCAACAAGATTTTTTCCTCTGAGTTCTTTTATACAGCCCAGTTAACACCACTTTTAGCATTAATAACGCTAACACTACCGCACTAAAATTGGCAATCAATTGTGATGTCTCGCTATGGTGAGCCCCTAAATTCCCTTGTATGGGAATGGCAAACTGAGCCACTAAATAATTAGTAAGTAGACCAAATCCGATAGCGCAACCAATTACCCCGAAAAGATAGGCACCAATCGCTCTTTTTCCCAGTTCTTTATGCACTACCCCTAACGTAGCAATATTGGTTGCTGGCCCAGCCAACATGAATACCAAAACCGCACCTGGGCTAATCCCCGACAGCAATAACCCGGCTGCTATTGGCGTAGAAGCAGTCGCACATATATACATAGGTATAGAAATTAATACCATCAACGCCATAGCGGCAATCCCATCCCCCCATTGAGATAAATAATCTTGATCAACATAAGTTTTGACAATGGCTGCAAAAAACAAACCTATGACTAACCATAACCAAGTATCTTTAACAAGATCAGTAGCAGCATAGCTGATACCAGCACTCAGCTTTTGATAAAAGCTGAGTGGTTTAGGCTTTTTAGAAGCACAGCATGATTTCACTTCAGCAGAAGTCGTTACTGGCTTGTCATCTCTACCGACTAATAGCCCAGCCGTAATTGCACTGATAATTGCGGCAATGGGTCTAATTATTGTCATAAATGGACCTAATAAGGCATAAGACAACGACACAGAATCGACCCCTGTTTCAGGCGTGGCAACCAAAAATGAAGTCGTCGCCCCCTTAGAAGCGCCAGCCCTTCTTAATCCCACCGCCGCAGGGATAACGCCACAAGAGCACAAAGGTAATGGCGCCCCAATAATCGCAGCTTTCAATACCGGCTTAACGCCCGTTCCACCTAACTGTGACTCCATCCACTTCATAGGGATAAACATTTTCAGCATACCGGCGATTATTAGGCCCAACATTAGCCAGGGTGCTGATTCTACGAATAAATCTATAAAGTTATTTATCAACATGGGGATC
Organism: Paraferrimonas sp. SM1919; assembly: GCF_010993985.1. Taxonomy (GTDB): domain Bacteria; phylum Pseudomonadota; class Gammaproteobacteria; order Enterobacterales; family Shewanellaceae; genus SM1919. The sequence goes on from NZ_WINH01000022.1 coordinate 51,370, forward strand.
TTCTAACGCCTCTAAAATTGAACAATGCTCGGCACTGTCTGGACCACCGCAACAAGCATTGGATAGCGATTGCAACGATGCTTCGAATTTTGTTAACTCTAACAGTTTTTTTTGTATTTCTAGCAGCTTATTATCTACTAAAGTTTTAACATCTGCACAAACCCAATGGCTTTTATCCAATTCTATGGAGAGCAATTCATGGATTTCATTAAGACTAAAGCCAACAGATTTCGCTCTTAATATAAATCGTAACTTGGCTTCATCCTTATCGTTGTATAAGCGATACCCATTAGCCCCCCTTATCGAAGGGGCTAACAAACCATGCTTTTCATAGAACCTAAGGGTATCAGTCTTTATTGCGAATTTATCTGCTAACTGACCAATTTTTAGCATTTTCTTGTCCTGATGTTATCAAACATGGTCATTATAAACCTTAGAGTTAGATACAAGGTCAATCGTTGGGCATTATTAACTTAAGTTTTTTTCAATTTGAGTCAAAAAACAGCGATTAATCACTACATTTAAGTAAAATTGCGCAGCATTGATTAAGGATGTTTGCGCGACTAGCATTTGTTGCTTTGTAGGCTCAGATTAGTGGCGCAAATTTCTTTTAAATATGCCAACAGGAAACTGTAAAAAATGGAAAGCCCACGTCCTATCCGTCGCGCACTGTTAAGTGTTTCTGATAAAACAGGTATCGTAGAATTTGCTAACGCCCTTCATAAACAAGGAGTTGAGCTTCTATCTACCGGCGGTACAGCCAAGCTGCTAAGCCAAAATAATATCCCTGTCACTGAAGTATCAAACCATACTGGTCATCCTGAGATTATGGATGGTCGAGTTAAAACTCTGCATCCAAAAATTCACGGCGGTATTTTAGCGCGCCGTGGCACTGATGAAGAAGTGATGGCAGAAAACAATATTGCAGCTATCGATATGGTTGTCGTTAACCTTTATCCTTTTGCAAATACTGTGGCTAACCCTGATTGCACTCTTGAAGATGCCGTAGAAAACATCGACATTGGCGGCCCGACAATGGTTCGAGCTGCTGCGAAAAATCACAAAGATGTGACCATTATCGTAAATGCGAAAGACTACGATAAAGTACTTTCTGAAATGGCCAGCAACCACGGCAGCCTAACTCATGCGACTCGCTTCGATTTAGCTATAGCTGCTTTCGAGCACACAGCTCAATATGACGGTATGATCGCAAATTACTTTGGTACTATGGTTAAAGCGCACAGTGATGCCGACTGCAAAGCGGATTCAGCATTCCCACGTACATTCAATACCCAACTAATTAAAAAACAAGATCTTCGCTACGGCGAAAATAGCCACCAAAGCGCTGCTTTTTATGTTGAAAGCAACATTGATGAAGCTTCAGTTGCTAGTGCCGTACAGTTACAAGGGAAAGCTCTTTCCTATAACAATATCGCTGATACCGATGCGGCTTTAGAGTGTGTTAAAGAATTCAATGGCCCTGCCTGTGTGATCGTCAAGCATGCTAATCCATGTGGTGTAGCCCTAGGCGACAACATCTTAGAAGCCTACGATCGCGCCTTTAAGACCGACCCGACCTCTGCATTTGGTGGCATTATCGCTTTTAACCAAGAGTTAGATGCTACCACTGCTAAAGCCATTATTGATCGCCAATTCGTTGAAGTGATCATTGCTCCAACAGTATCTGAAGAAGCAAAGCAAGTTTTAGCAGATAAAGTAAATGTTCGCGTATTAGCATGTGGCCAATGGCAGCAACAGACCAACAGCTTAGATTACAAGCGTGTAAATGGTGGCATGTTGGTTCAAGATCGTGACCAAGGCATGGTAGACGTGGATGACCTTAAGGTGGTTACTAAAAAACAGCCAACAGCAGCAGAGCTTAAAGATTTACTATTTTGCTGGAAAGTGGCTAAATTTGTTAAGTCCAACGCTATTGTTTACGCCAAAGATGGCATGACCATTGGTGTTGGTGCGGGGCAAATGAGCCGCGTTTACTCAGCCAAAATTGCAGGTATCAAGGCGGAAGATGAAGGCTTAGTTGTTGAGGGATCAGTAATGGCTTCTGATGCCTTCTTCCCATTTCGTGATGGTATTGATGCGGCAGCTAAAGCAGGAATTAGCTGCATTATTCAGCCTGGTGGCTCGATTCGAGACGAAGAAATTATCGCTGCAGCTGACGAACATGGTATGGCCATGGTGTTCACGGGCATGCGTCACTTCCGTCACTAAATCCATAAAAATTACTAAGCCCAATGATTGTTGGGCTTAATTATAAATTTTTAGCAAATGCTAAAAGGATAATAAAATGAATGTATTAATTATTGGTGGCGGCGGCCGTGAGCATGCCCTAGCTTGGAAAGCGGCTCAAGCCGAATATGTTAAAACGGTATATGTCGCACCAGGTAATGCCGGTACTGCAACTGAAAATAAAATCCAAAATGTTGCAATTGATGTAGAAGATATCGATGCATTAGTTCAATTTGCCAAAGACAACCAAGTTGAACTCACTATTGTTGGCCCAGAAGCGCCTTTAGTACTGGGAGTTGTCGATGCATTTAAACAAGCCGAACTGGCGATTTTCGGACCTAGTAAAGGTGCGGCTCAATTAGAAGGCTCTAAAGCTTTCACTAAAGACTTCTTAGCACGTCACAACATCCCTACTGCGGCGTATGGTAACTTTACCGATATCGAACAAGCCAAAGCCTATGTTGAACAGCAAGGCTGTCCAATCGTTATTAAAGCCGACGGCTTAGCTGCCGGTAAAGGGGTCATTATTGCACAAACTCAAGCACAAGCGTTTGCTGCGATTGATGATATGCTTGAGGGCAATAAATTTGGTGATGCTGGCTCACGTGTTGTCGTAGAAGAATTTCTAACTGGCGAAGAAGCGTCATTTATCGTCATGGTTGATGGTGACAATATTGTACCTATGGCCACCAGCCAAGATCATAAAGCCCGTGACAATGGAGATAACGGCCCGAATACTGGCGGCATGGGTGCCTACTCTCCTGCGCCATTAGTTACTCCAGCGATCCATAACTGGGTTATGGATAATGTTATTCGCCCAACCGTAGATGGCATGAAAGCAGAAGGTCATACCTATACAGGTTTCTTATACGCTGGCCTTATGGTTCAACCGGATGGCACAGCAAAAGTACTAGAGTACAATTGCCGTTTTGGTGATCCAGAGACCCAACCGATTATGATGCGTTTACAATCGGATCTGGTCGAACTATGTTTAGCAGGCAGTAAAGGTGAGTTGGCTGGTAAAGTAGCTCACTTTGATGAACGCGCAGCGGTAGGTGTGGTACTAGCTGCAGGTGGCTATCCGGAAGCCTACAACAAAGGAGATATCATCGATGGCCTTCGCCAGTATGATGAGCAAGCTAAGGTGTTCCATGCGGGTACCAAAGCTGTTGATGATAAGGTAGTGACTAATGGTGGCCGTGTGCTTTGTGCAACCGCCTTAGGGGAAACCATTGCTACTGCCCAACAAGCTGCCTATCGACTTGTTGATGAAATACATTGGGATGATGTTTACTTTAGAACTGATATTGGTTTTAAAGAAATTAATCGTAATACATAGCAAAAAAGCGGCGCTCTAGAGCGCCGCTTCTACATTGTCGACAACGACTTTGAGATTGCTTACATTAGCAGATTCAATTTCAAAAAATTCCAATGATTGCGGTCTAGATACTGCATAGCCTTGAATATAATCAATCCCAATCACAGCTAATTTATCAATAATCTCTTGGCTTTCCACAAATTCTGCGACGGTAGAAATTCCCATTTCAGAACACACATTGTGTATTGAAGAAACAATAGCACTATCTTTATTATTTATATGTATATCCCGAATGAATTGACCATCAATCTTAACGTAATCAACCTGCATCTTTTTTAAATAATTAAAACTGGCAAAGCCACTCCCAAAATCATCTAAAGCTAAGAAAAAGCCATGACTTTTCAATTTCTCTAAGGTATTGCTTGCCTGATATTGGTCCTCGATCACACTGGTTTCGGTCACTTCAAAACACACAACAGATGCAGGGAAGTCATATTGTGTTTGTGCTTGAATTATTTGCTCTGCTAAGTTAGCTAGTGCCAATGAATTGGCCGATAAGTTTATAGAAATACAAAGATGTTTCCAATAATGGGGATGCTTAGCTAACCACTTAAAAGACTCCTGTATAATAGCGATATCGATTTTAGCCATCAATTTATAGCGCTCAGCAGCTGCGATAAACTGACCAGGAGGTAATAACCTATCGTTTTCTTTAATTCTTAATAAGATCTCTAAACGTCTACGCTTATCTTTGCTCGATAAAGGTGAGATTTCTTGATAGTACAAATGCAGTTTTTGTTGCCCTATCGCGTCTGCAATTCGAATTGCCCAACTTGCTTCATTTTTTTGACGAGTTAAATTATGGTCTGAATCATCAAAATAGCTTACCTTATTCCCCCCCCTGCTCTTAGATACATTACAAGCAATTTCAGCATCTTTTAAACACTCTAGAGGGTTATCTTCGGCAGAGATAAAAGTCACCCCAACGGATAAACCAATCTTATATTTGGTGCCATTATGAAGGAGTTCATAGCTTTCGATTTTTTTAGCGCATTTACTGAAAAGGTTTTCAATTTCCCGTGGTTCTTGATTAGCAATCAATAAAGCAAACTGATCTCCTCGTAATCGCGCGATAGTATCATGCTTAGTGAGAAATGATTTCATTAACGTTGCACTGTCTTTTAAGACTCGATCACCGACCTGGTGGCCGCAACTTTCATTAATGATTTTGAATTGCTCAAGGTCAACAAAACATAAAGCATAATGGCTATCATTATCTAACTTTGTTAGTCGTTGACTAAAACTTTTAGCGTTTAAACAATCCGTTAAATCATCAAGTAAATCTTTTTCCTGTAACTTCTTCTCTAATGTATATTCTTTTGTAATATCTTTTAGAACTATAATTCCACCCAAGAACTCATGGGTTTCAAAGTTAGGTTGCACAGGGTAAAGCTGCATTTGTACAATATGATTATTTAAGTTCCCCTGAACTTGAACTTGATGGGAGAAGTCGCCTCGCCACCATGCATGTAATCGGGAAATCACTTCTTGCTGTAAATCATCACTTAATAAAGAGTCCAAACGCTGGCCAAGACTGTGGCTTGGGCGCAAATTGAATATTGTTGAAGCTTTATTATTAATAAATTCGATATCACCATTTTTGGCAATGACAATAATTGAGTTATCAACATGATTAAGCGCAGTAATACTTCTATAGCGAAGTTCAATCAATTTTTCAGCAATTGTTTTTGTATATTTGGTAATGGTGGCAACCTCAGTTAAGTTGCCATTGGTTGCCAATGAAGCTTTGTTATTACCTTTTGAAATGTCTTCTAAATAATCAGCTAAATGCTTAATTGGCAGTAACACAAACCTGGTTGACCAAAAATTAAATAGCAAGAATACGAGCAAGGGTAAAGTGACACTCATTAACCCATAAAAGAGTTGTTGATCATTGTAATTACCAGAGATCTTAGCCATGGCGATGACTTCTGAGTTTGTATTAAATGCATTAATACTCAAGATGTCATATTTTTTTTCTTGTGAACCAAGGTTTTGAATAGGGGTGACAGAGATCGCAAGGTTGGAACTGGCATTGAGTTTTGTTAACAATGGCACTGGTTTATTATAAATGAGAATTCGACCATTATTTAATACCTTCAACCCCAAAACTTGCCAGTAGCCCCCCTGCTCATGCAAGCCTATGCGGGTAGATATTTCTGCTGCGGTAATCTGAGAGATTAATGCCTTAGCAGCTTTGGGCTGTTCACTTTTAAGCAATTGAGTAACACTGTAAACTTGATAGCCCGTAGTCATATCAGCACTGCTGATGGAATTGAACCCTTGGGGCCAATTTGCGAATTTAGTATCATTTAGCTGCTTAGAAAGGGCTTTAATATGCCCTTCAACAAGACTCATTTCCTGTTGGACTGTATCCTCAATAATTTGGACATACTGCCTATTTTGAGTATGAATGGTATGGTCGAGATATTCACTGTATTTATAAAAACCGGAATAGCTTACCAACATCAGTAATGGCAAACAAACCAACCAAAAAACCAGATTGTAGCTTTTTAACATTCTCTGCGCTCCAATCGCAACAACCATCAAAATGAATGCTTTTTAATCTCTCTAACATACCCGAGCTTCTATAAAAATCAAAGACCTATTTACAAAAAAGGTCGCCAAATGGCGACCTTATTAATTGTGAGTATTTACTTATGATATTTTACTGAGCGCTCATTCACCGCTTTGATAAAGGCTCCTGCATGCTCAGGATCGACATGCTGATGAATACCATGGCCTAGGTTAAATACATGACCAGTTCCCTGACCATAAGAAGCCAGTATGCTTTCAACTTCCTGCTCAATTCTTTCTGGTGAAGCATATAGCATACTTGGATCCATGTTACCTTGTAAGGCAACTTTATCTCCTACACGACGACGAGCATCACCAATATCAACCGTCCAATCTAAACCTAATGCGTCACAGCCAGTCTCAGCCATCGCCTCTAACCATAAGCCACCGCCCTTAGTAAACAAAGTTACTGGTACCTTGCGACCATCGGCAAAACGAGTTAAGCCATCAACGATTTTTTGCATGTAGCGTAAAGAGAATTCACGATAAGCGCTATGGGAAAGAGCGCCACCCCAGGAATCAAAAATCATTAACGATTGAGCGCCGGCAGCAACCTGCGCATTAAGGTAAGAAGTCACCGAATCAGCTAACTTATCCAATAACAAATGTAACGCTTGAGGCTCTGCATACATCATGCGTTTGATTTTTTCGAAAGTCTTAGAAGAGCCACCTTCAACCATGTAAGTAGCTAACGTCCAAGGAGAACCTGAAAAGCCAATTAAAGGTACTTCACCATTTAATTCTTTACGAATAGTTCTTACGGCATTCATTACATAGCCTAGCTCCAGTTCCGGATCTGGCACAGCTAATTTCTGAATTTTGGCCATAGAGTCAGCGGTTTCGGTAAACTTAGGACCTTCTCCAGCCTCAAAATACAAGCCTAACCCCATAGCATCTGGGATTGTCAAAATATCAGAGAATAGAATTGCAGCATCCAGATCATAACGGCGCAATGGCTGTAATGTTACTTCACATGCTAGTTCCGCATTTTTGCATAATGACATAAAGTCTCCAGCTTGAGCGCGTGTAGCCCTATACTCTGGAAGATAGCGACCAGCTTGACGCATCATCCACACTGGAGTTCTATCTACCGGCTCTTTTAATAGTGCACGCAAGTAGCGATCATTTTTAAGTTCTGTCATTACAGCTTTCCCAAAGACTATACATTGTAATTTTTCGTGAAGTGTACCACTTTTAACCATAAATAGCGTTAACAATGTAGGGCTAATAGCTCATATTTTCATAGACTATATTTCCATTTTAGCAAGTGAGTTTGAATCACTTTTATGCAATTATAATGCTTGATTCCTTGCTCAAATTGCATAATCTATACATAACGATAAGTCTGGTAGGAAAATGTCATGCTCAATAAATTAGCTCAAGCTAAAGCCAAATGGGGGGGGTCCAATACTCTCATTGATCATTGGTTACAACATCGAAGTGAATTACTTACCAGTTACTGTGAACTTGCAGGAATTCCTCCGTTTGAAAAGCATGATGCTCTTCCTCCTATCGAGAAAATAAAAGAATTCAGTAACTTATTAGTTGACTATGTCTCAGAAGGTCATTTTGAAGTTTATCAGCAACTTGCTAAAGCTTACGAGCAACTTGGGGCTCAAGTCAAAGAGCATGCAGATCAGCTTATAGAACAAATTAATCCCACTACAGACATGGCCTTAGCATTTAATGATCATTACGCTAACTGTAAGTCCGCTGAAGAGTACCAAGGTATCGATTTAGCGTTGTCAAAATTAGGTGAAGCTTTAGAACTTAGGTTCGAAATCGAAGATGCTCTGATTGATATCCTAGCTTCAATTGCAGCCTAAGAATTCAATTGCGATAGCCGCTTTCTGGTATCTGATTTTCATTTATCTTTATAATGGTTGTAATGTTATAGGTTCATTTTTAAATGAACTTAATATTCAAGCTATCCTTCCCACTGCTCTCTTAACTACAATTCTAGAACAGGTAACTATCTGTGCAGGTGTGACTTCATCGCTAAACAAGCCTACCGCTGCGACCAAGCAGTATCTATAGCCGGCAAAAAAAGTATGCATTTGTTCAATTGCTGCTTAAATTGGTGTGCTTAGGATAGTGCAGCGCCCCATACTCAAGATAATGATGCAATTGTGCCGCTTTCAGATTCACTTTTGTGCTTAATGCGATTAAATTACCAGCCCATTATCAAAACTAATCCTCTACATTGATAAGCGCTACAAAGTAAGCTAAGCGACCTGACAATGATTTTCTGGCAACAGTGACAAAAAGTAAGAATTATCTTAATAAAAAAATGCCAGTCAGCGATTAACTGACTGGCATTATACCATTTACCATGTTTTGATTATCTAATCAGAACTTGCTTATACGGCTGATTGGAAAATCACTTCTGCAGCTTTTTTGGTGTAGCTTGCCATCTGATCGAAGTTTAGGTAACGGTAGGTATCCGCTGCGGTAGCTTCAATCTTAGCGGCGTACTCTTGGTACTCGGCAGGTGAAGGCAAACGACCTAAAATCGATGCTACAGCTGCAAGCTCAGCAGAGGCCAAGAATACATTAGCACCAGTACCTAAGCGATTCGGGAAGTTACGAGTAGAGGTTGATACCACTGTTGCCTTATCGGCAACACGGGCTTGGTTACCCATACACAGTGAACATCCAGGAGTTTCGATACGAGCACCAACACGGCCATAAATACCATAGTAACCTTCTTCGGTTAGCTGGTCTTTATCCATTTTCGTTGGCGGCGCAACCCATAAACGAGTTGGCAACGCACCTTTGTGCTCATCGAGCAGCTTACCCGCGGCACGGAAATGACCAATGTTGGTCATACAAGAACCAATAAATACTTCATCGATCTTCTCGCCCGCTACCTCAGATAAGGTACGAGCATCATCTGGATCGTTTGGCGCACATAGAATTGGCTCTTTAATGTCCGCTAGATCAATCTCAATCACTTCTGCGTACTCAGCATCAGAATCAGCTTGCATTAGTTCTGGCTTCGCTAACCACTCTTCCATCGCTGTAATGCGACGTTCGATAGTACGACGATCACCGTAACCTTCAGCGATCATCCACTTAAGCATAACGATGTTTGAGTTTAGGTACTCACGGATTGGCGCTTCGTCTAGCTTGATTGTACAACCAGCTGCAGAACGTTCTGCAGATGCATCAGACAGCTCGAATGCTTGCTCAACGGTTAGTGTTTCTAGACCTTCAATCTCTAGGATACGACCTGAGAATGCGTTGATCTTACCCGCTTTAGCAACAGTCAGTAGACCTTGCTTGATAGCCGCGTGAGGGATGGCGTGTACTAGGTCACGTAGAGTGATACCTGGCTGCATTTCACCTTTAAAGCGAACTAGGATTGATTCAGGCATATCCAGCGGCATAACACCGGTAGCAGCAGCAAAAGCGACTAGGCCAGAACCTGCTGGGAATGAAATACCTAGTGGGAAACGAGTGTGCGAGTCACCACCAGTACCAACGGTATCAGGCAGTAGCATACGGTTTAGCCAAGAGTGAATAACACCGTCACCTGGGCGAAGTGATACACCGCCACGGTTCATGATGAAATCAGGTAGGGTGTGATGCGTGTTTACGTCAATTGGCTTCGGATAAGCCGAAGTGTGGCAGAACGACTGCATCGTTAGGTCTGCACTAAAGCCAAGACAGGCAAGGTCTTTTAGTTCGTCACGGGTCATAGGACCGGTAGTATCTTGTGAACCTACGGTAGTCATCTTAGGCTCACAGTATTGGCCTGGACGAATACCCGCTACGCCACATGCTTTACCCACCATTTTCTGGGCAAGAGTGTAACCTTTACCCGTGTCAGCCACGTCTGCAGGTAGCTTGAATACGTCAGTAGCACCTAGCCCTAAAGCAGTACGAGCACGGTCAGTTAGACCACGACCAATAATTAGTGGAATACGACCGCCAGCACGAACTTCGTCTAACAACACTTCAGTTTTCAGTTCGAACTCAGAGATCACTTCGTCAGTACCGTGGCGCTTAACCACACCTTGGTATGGGTAAACGTCAATTACATCGCCCATCGCCATTTTTTCAACTGGCATTTCGATTGGTAGGGCACCCGCATCTTCCATAGTATTGAAGAAGATAGGTGCAATCTTGCCACCAAAACAGAAACCGCCAGCACGCTTGTTAGGTACATAAGGGATATCATCGCCCATGAACCAAAGCACTGAGTTAGTCGCTGATTTACGTGAAGAACCGGTACCTACTACGTCACCAACGTAAACAAGTGGGTGGCCTTGTGCTTTTAGGCTTTCAATAGTCTTAATTGGACCGATTTCACCCGCTACTTCTGGCTCGATGCCGTCACGCGCGTTTTTCAACATTGCTAGCGCGTGTAGTGGGATATCAGGACGTGACCATGCATCAGGTGCAGGGGACAGGTCATCAGTGTTAGTTTCACCAGTAACCTTGAATACCGTTAGAGTAATTTTCTCATCTAGTTTTGCTTTCGCTTCAAACCACTCGGCGTTTGCCCAAGACTCGATAACTTGCTTAGCAAAAGCATTACCGGCTTTCATTTTCTCTTCTACGTCGTAGAAAGAATCAAACATTAATAGAGTGTGCGACAATTGCTTAGCTGCGATTGGCGCTAGTGCCTCATTGTCTAGCAGTGCAATTAGTGATTCAATATTGTAACCACCTTGCATAGTACCAAGCAGCTCTACAGCGCGCTCAGCAGATAAAATTGGAGAAGTTGCTTCACCGTTAGCAACGGCCGCTAGGAAACCTGCTTTGACGTATGCCGCTTCATCAACACCCGGTGGAATACGGTTTTCAAGTAGGTCTAAAATTACTTCTTCTTCACCAGCGATAGGTGCTTTAACAAGTTCGATTAATTCAGATACTTGTTGAGCATTTAATGGCTGTGGAACGATCCCTTGTTGTGCACGTTCTGCAACGTGTGCGCGATAAGCTTCTAACACAGTTTTTTCCTCATTATTTAAATAGGCTTACAGCCAAGCTGCAATTCCCTTTGGTTCTGTATCTTAGGCTTGTGGGGATACATTGTTTTAGGTGCTATTTTTAGCAACTTGCAATCATTATTGTTAACTATTGCCCCAACTCTTACGGCCTAAGCTTAGGGGCAAATAGTATAATTGAACCGTTAAAAGAATTGAACCAATTCACACGATAAGTTAACAAAATTTGTGTTCGTTAATTATTGCTGAGATTTAAAACTGTTTACCCAAATATAAATAAAAAGCCCTATCTCCAGTGTCTGCTGCCCCAAAGGCTAAAGCTACTGGCCCTAAGGCTGTATCACTTCCTAAATAAAGGCTACTCGCATAAATTAAATCATCAGTCCGCCAGGGCTTATTTAATTGCCAAAGCATGCCACTTTCTGCTGATACCCCCAAATATAACGGCATCTGTTTTAACCCTAGGGTATCCTTTCCTAAATCATATTGATAAATGACAGCAGCATAAACCTTATTGGGTGCAGCGTAAGCATTGCGAGTAAACCCGGAAAGTCGTAAAAATCCACCTAGATCAGCATAATCACTTGTGAGTTGCGTTGTCGTGTCTGAATATGAACGCGAATAACTCACCTTAGCAACAAGTGCATGGTTGTTTATGCTGACCGCTCGCTTCCAATCTACATCAAGTTGCCAAATATTTTGTCTCAAAGCAGTAGCATAAGGCCGAGATAAGTTTTCTTTTTTGCCTGTTAATTTAATGTGCCACTTACGCCCTTCGGTAGGAAAGTTCAAACTGTTTAAATTATCATAATCAAATAACAACCATCCCCCTAAGGAGTTGAAGTCCCACCTTTGTTGTAATAGGGTTTCAGGTTGCTCATACACACCATTTTGCCAACTAAACCCCAAACTTAATTGACTATTTTGACTGAATTTAACCCCAATACTGGTGTCGATTTGGGCTAAATACTTGTCGACTTCTAAACCAGTAAAGCCCTCATCAGATTGCAAAATATTTTGCCGCTTTCGATTTAAAGTGGCTGAAGACAAGCTAAACCAATTTCGAAAGCTATTAAGGGGTTGATAAAAACTACTGATTAAATGCCGATCTTGACCAACTCTTAAAATGTTACGCCACTCTGCACCATTTTGATTCAATTCAGTTAATGTATAGGCGAGATCTAATTCAAGGGTGGCGGGGTTATCAAAACTGGATTCTGCACTTAAGCCTATATCAATATAATTCGGCCCCCATTCTTTCTCATAGGTGCGAAAGCCTAGCTGACAAGAGTCAATAAAATACGCTTCTACTTTCTGGAAGCGATTTAAACTGTATAACATATTGATGGCTGCAGTCACTTGCTCATTAGTCACTTCCTTTGCAATTGTTAGCCCAGATGTTGCCAACAAAAGTTCATCCGGTAATGGATTGTGCCCATATTGCTCAAACTTAACTGCACATAAAATTGGTTGTCGCTGCCAACTGTTATTAAATTGTCGTTTTTGTTGTTGATAACGTTGATAGTGTTCGTTGCTGACGGAATATTTTAATAACTTATCAATGTTCTGATTAGCAGCACTGATACCCAACTCTAAACTTTCATGCATATTGGAGAAATCACTTGTTCCCAAATGACCCACCATAGGTCGAATCAAAATATCGTTATCGGAAAGCAATAATTTTTGAGCGTTAGTGGTACTGATTGTCAGAAAAGTTGAAAGCTGCCCTAGTATGGCTACGGATGAATTGAGTTGTTGATTATTTGCGAGTTCCGCTCCGATATCTACAGCAATAACGATATCGGCGCCAAGCTCTTTTGCAACATCCACCGGCATATTATTGGCAATACCGCCATCTACCAGCTTTCGACCTTCAAACATGATGGGATTCAATACCCCAGGAACCGACATAGAAGCTTGCATAGCTTTAACAAGATCACCTGAATCGAGAACAACCGCTTCTCTGGTGGCGATATCTGCAGCTACTGCTCTATAGGGAATAGCAAGGTTATCAAAAGAGCCAAATACGGGAGGAAAGCCAGCGCTACTATTAATCAAGCTAGCCATAGTCTGACCTTTTAACACCCCAGAAGGCAACTGAACAGCAAAATCGTTAAAACCGATATCTACTGGAAAGTTGTGTTGATCCCTATGATGCTTATCTCTTACCGATAAATTCTCCCGAGCAATTCTATCGCTAAATCCCTGCTCCCAGTCGGTATAAAGCATAATCTGCTCGATTTGAGCAGCATTGTAACCAAGGGCATATAAACCACCAATGTAGGCACCAATACTTGTTCCGGTGATGTAATCTACAACAATATTATGCTGCTCTAGAACTTTCAAAACTCCAACATGAGCAGCCCCTTTAGCACCGCCACCACTCAATACTAGAGCAAGCTTCGGCCTAGCATGAGCATTACATGCAATAAAAAAGATACTTACTATAATGACAAGCCAGCGGTACAAGATATATCCTTATTAAATTATAAATTACCTATAAAAAATAGTATGTTACAGCCCTCTTTGCCACTCTTCTCTGAGGGCAATACTATGAGGTCTTTGTATCGCTTGTTGTACTTGGGCAAGCAGCAGCGGTTTATCCTTACCTAAGGTGCCCTTGAGCACTAGGTAATTAGATGCATGATCCGATCTGAATACTGTCTTTTTTAGCTCTAAGTGCTCAAGCAGCAACTTCATCTCAGCAAAAAGTTGCTGCTGATTAAGTTGTTGATAATAGCCATCAAATCCCTGCTGAAACCTATCCGTTCCCAACGGAAAGGAAACCACTAACGTCGACAAATACTCAGGTTGGGCAGCGTTCATCAGCTTGGCTGAATTAACTGCATGTTGCTCAGATAATTCAGGTCCTCCAAGACCATTTAAAATCATCACAGAGCGCTTGATACCTGCTTGCTGTAATTTATCTAAGGCCACTAAAGAAGAATCAAAGGTTTCGCCTTTTTGTACACGTGCAAGCACTTCATCATCACCAGATTCGCAACCAATATAAACTAGGGTTAATCCTAGTTGCTGAAGCTCTGCGAGTTGCTCAACCGTTTTATTTTTCAAATTTCTAGGCAAACAGTAACTCGAAATGCGAGTGATATTAGGTAAGTATTGATTGATCAACTCACAAATAGATTTGAGCCTATCAAATGGCAACATCATGGCGTCACCATCCGCTAAGAAGACTCGAGAAATATGAGCACCACTACCTGCTATAGTCTGTAGTTCTGACTCAACATCCTCTAACTTTTTAGGACGGAACTTCTTTTGCTCAGCAGTGTACATATCGCAAAAAGTACATTTGTTGTAACTACAGCCATTAGTGACTTGTAGGATCAAAGATTTCCATTCAGAAGGGGGACGAAAAACTGGTTCAATATAATTTAGCATACTGGCACATTAAAAATTTTGTCTTGTAATAACAACAGCTTAAATAGATATAAGTTATTGAAATAGAGGTTCACAATTGCTAATCTGATTTAAATAATTTTAATCAGGGAATAGATTTATGTTAAAGCTAATTTTAGCAACCATTATAATAATTGGAATGACTGGATGCCAATCCACACGCCCCACAACATATTCAAACTATGAAACTAATCTAGAATATGCAAAACAAACAGCAAATTTTAAATTCACTGAAAAGACAATATATCAACAGGCCGAATTAGGAGTCATGCTTGAATATGAAAACGTAATATATCCTGCAGATAATATCGATGTATTTATCTACCCCATTCTTAAAACAAACTGGTCTAATAGTGAAAGGGTATTAAGCAATGAACTTGATGACAGCTTAAAACAGGTAGATGCCGCTGTAAACCTAGGTCACTACGATTCACGCACGAAAGCAACAAAAACCTCTTTTAATGTAGACCAACTACAAGGTAAAAAAGCATCATTTAGTTTTGATAAAAATGGACAAACATACTTATCCAATACTTATATATTCTTAGCAAAAGACAAGTACATCAAATTCAGAACAAGTTTCAATAAATCATTGACCAATGATTGGGATGGCGATCAAGCAGTCACAGAAATCCTACCTACATTGCAGGTTCCTAACGAATCCGCTTATATGAAGAAGTTGCGACAAGAACATGCCCAAAAGCAGCTCTATAGACTATTAAGAGCGATCCAAGACAACAAAAATAAAGACAAAGACAAAAAAGATACTAGTAAAACATAATTAAATTAATAACTTATCTTAAAAAATCGAATTGTGATATTTAACATATCATACCAGCGAGAGACACTGTCAGGTGTAAGTAGTAATTTAAAAGGCGTCTACCAAACCACTTGTCCTTGCAGTTTATAAAAACTCTGACAGTGACGACAAAAGTACAGCAAGTATTTTTGTACAGCGCTAGCTGCCCACAGGGTCAACCACAGGGATGTGGTAAATGAATGTGATCCCACCCGCTTTCTCTAAAAGCTAAATTTCAGGCATAAAAAAAGCCTCAACTAAACGTTGAGGCTTTCTCTTATAATGGCGACAAAAGTACAGCAAGTACTTTTACACAGCGTTAGCTGCCCGAAGGGTGAATCACAGGGATGTGGTGAATGAATGTGGTCCCGTCCAAGCTCCCTGTAAAAGCCACCAAATTTCAGATACAAAAAAGCCCTCGCATTGCTGCAAGGGCTTATCTGTAGTGGCGGAGCGGGTGAGGAAGACCGAAACGAAGTTTCGCAGCTGACGAACACTTGCCATGGACGGCAAGTGGAGGGATCCACCAGGGACGGGTCAGGGCGTAAGATCCAACAGCCCAACTACGTAATTAACAAAGATCGATGTGAGCGACCGAGATTGCGCAGCAATCAG
>NZ_WINH01000023.1 GCF_010993985.1 Paraferrimonas sp. SM1919
GCAGACTCATCTAGCTTCGGGCTTGTTCAACAATCGGGATAAGGTCGCGGCTGCGCGCGGCCTATCCTTATTTGTTATACGAACTTTAACTAGTAGCTAAGAATTTACTCCATTCTTTAGCAGCTCCTACTGAAGCCCCTAATGGAAATACTGATCCCACGATTATGAAATAATTAGAGTTTTCAAATTCTGTTGTTTGAAATATACCTGTAAAGAAAAAATTAATGAATCCAAAAATACCGAACCCCCAACAAAGCAAAATTGCATATTTTACAAAATTAGATTTAGGTGAGTTAAAAGGGTTTACTCGTTGAAAGCCGATCACAAGGGAAACAATTACGATTGCGGCGAAATACATGAAAACAGTCATTATAGGCGCTGCAATTACTAAGGCTAAATCATTTACTGTAAACAACCCTATACAAAGAGAAATAGAGCACCATAACAGTGAAAATTTAGTAAACCATTTTTCAGTGAAACTAATGTATGGGATTATTCTTTGTTCAAGGTTCACACCACTCTCCGTGTTCGTATAACAGCTTATTAAGCGGAAGCTCGATAATCTTCCGCGCAAAATTTAACTTACAAATAATATGTCACTTTAAACTGTTGAAATAAAGTACAAATTTGTCACTAAGACCAGAAAAACTGGAAATCACGCTCGGCAAAAACGAGCCCAGTTGATGTAGGGTTTCCCTACATCCCTTGGCTACTTTGAGGTTAATCAGTGACTTAGCTAAATTTTGGAAGATTATCGAGCCTTCAAACAGTCTATTTTGGCTCTGTTTGTCACCCAATAATCAGGAGGACAGTTATACCTATGCAAATATACAGCACTCTTTTAACTACTGAGAAACAAAGTTCGAAACTCAAAATGTGGCAAAAAGCTTGTTAGAGGTATCTGCTTTTATAACGTGCCGTTACTCAAACTCCCCTCTGACTTTGCGAAGAATTTAATTGAGGAATAGCTGTTTAGGCCATGGATGGCCTATAAGGCTAGTTTGAGCCATGGATGGCGAAAAGTTTGTCTGGAACAAACTTTAACAGCTTTAGTTGGCCCGAAGGGTGGAGGGCAGGATGCTCGGAATAGTCCGCCGTCAGCGTAATGACGAATGAAAAATTCTGGTTAAGCAAAGTAAGGGGCGGCTCAGGGGGGGGCGGGGACAAAATTGTCTGGAACAATTTTGAGCTGCTTTAGCAGATCCGCAGGGCGTAAGGCAGGGATGCCTGAAGTAAAAAGCTGTTGTTTTCCCCTGACGTGCCGTCGCCACCGCGACTCCCAGCTTAAACAGCAAGCGCAGCTTAAAAATAATAAAATTTACGTGTCAATAGCTGGCCTATTGCAAGTAAATTCAACTCAGTAATCAGGAAAAAATAGCCGTTAGAAGGCAATTTGTTATCACGAGACCAGGTGAGTAATAAAGCCAATGGCTCTATGAATGATAAGCAAGGCGAACTGGTTCCTGTGGTGGATAAAGTACAGACCAGTCATTTACAGGCATTAGTGAACTATATAGCTGAGAGAACTGAACAGTAATTTAAAACTTTGTTGATAATATTAGCTTAGATTTAAAAGGCCCACTCAAATGAGTGGGCCTTGATTTTGGTATTTAATTTACTGTTAATTAAAAACGGTAAGTGGCCTTACCGTACCAGAATGCACCTAATGCAGAGTGGGTGAATACGTCATAACCCATAAAGTCAGCTTGGCTAAACGGAGGCGCTTGGTTGGTCACGTTATTACCACCAACGGTAAAGCGCAAGTTGTCTAGGTTGTAGCTGGCATTGAGATCAAGCGTCATCATCGCATCAATCATACGACCTGGATCGGCACCACCTTCAACATTATCTTCGTATTCGCCAATGTAATTTAGGCGTGCACTAGCTTGTAAGTCATTAAGAGCCCAGTTCATACCACCAACCCAGCGCCACTCTGGATGTTGGTACTTACCAGCAAGTTGACGTACTGAACCATCTTTACGAACTTGGTCGAAGGTGTTGACCTTAGTCACTTGGTAACTAAAGTCGAAATTACCGGCAGAGCTGGTTTCTAGAGCATATTTAATATCGAAATCGATACCATCGGTTTTCTGTCCACCTAGGTTAACGAAGCGATCATAAATTTCAATAATGCGCCCTGGTACACCACCAGAAGAAGGCTCACGTTTGACGTACTCAGGATCAGTACCGTGGGTATTAAGCACATGCTGAGTATCAGAGGTAATCAAGTTATCTTGATCGTAGCTCCAGTAATCCAGACCTAGGCTAAGACTATCAGTGGCCTGCCATACTGCACCTAGGTTGTATGAAACTGATTCTTCAGGCTTAAGCTGTGGGTTACCGGCGAAGATAACCGTACGTTCCCATGGATTACAGTCTTCGTCTAGACCCGTTAGTGGACAACGTGTGGTATCAACTAAGCTTGGTGACTCTTGAGTTGGTCCTAAACCAAGTTGCACTAATGAAGGTGCACGGAATGCTTCACCCCAGCTCGCACGCAGAGTTAACGTATCAAGTGGCTTGTAAAGTAGGGCAACTTTAGGGCTGGTTGCGCTACCAAAGTCACTGTAGTTTTCATGACGAAGGGCAATTTGCGCCTCTAAAGTTTCGAGAACTGGAACAGCAAATTCAACAAATACCGCTTTTTGATCGCGCTCGCCTTCAGCTTGAGTTGCCTCGGTACCGAAGATTTCACCACGAAGGAAAAGTTCATCTGGGTTATCAGCTAGTACTTCCTTGCGGTATTCAGCACCAATTGCTACGCCTACAGCCCCTGCGGGTAAATCGAATAGCTCACCAGTAATTTTACCATCGAATGCCTGAGTGGTTGATTTACCATTACGAGTGGTATTTACAGTAATGTAATCTAAAACATCTTGTGATTGAGTAGTCGATAATGGGTTGTAATCACCAGAGTTAATCGCTTCTTGAAGGCGTGGAGTCCATACAAAACCACGATTACCAAATTCATAACTACGGTTATAAGAGTAGGTATAAGCCGCTTCCCAGTCCCAGTCACCGATTAACCCATTAAGCCCCAGTACCATACGGGCACTGTTTGATTCGGCATTCTTTAAACGATTGCCAGCTTCGGTTAAACGGCGACGCATAGTTAGGTCTTCGCCTGGGAATGGGTTGGTTGCAGCACCACTAGCAAACAGTGGATTGTCGGCAAGCATGTAGAACTCACCAAAAGATGGGCTGGCGGCACCTTGAACTTCAGATTCGTTGTGTTGGTACATGAGCTCGCCAAAGAATTTAACATCTTCAGAAATTTTGTACTCTTGGAATACTGATAAACCAATGCGTGAAGTTTCTGGGATAGAAGTCATATGTGGCGCATAGTCGTAACGACAGTAGCTGCCAACAGTTAGATCTGGTGGACAGTTTGGATCTGGCGTCCAAGAGAATTGATCTGATTTTGGTGTAATTGAGCCATCAGCACCGATCGTGGCTGGAATATAACTGCCTGGGTTGCCCGCAGAAGAACGGAAATCAAAACCACCATTAGCGGTCTGATTTGCTGTTTTAGAATAATCACGATCACCGTATGAAGTTGAGTTTTCTTTAAAGTAATCAAGGATAACAGTAGTATGTGCTTTATCAGAAGAGGTACCCCAAAGCATAGAGCCAGACACTTGACCGCCGCCAGCTTCAACAGTATCACCCACTTTGGCGTTGACTTCAAAACCTTCGAAATCCTTTTTTAAGATAACGTTAATTACCCCAGCAATTGCGTCCGAACCATAGGTTGCAGATGCACCATCCTTAAGAATATCAATGCGTTTAATGGCGGAGATAGGGATAGAGTTAATGTCTACGAAGGCAGTATCAATACTTTTAGCAAAGGCAGAAACGGCAATGCGGCGACCATTTAATAGCACCAGCGTAGAATCTGCTCCTAGGCCACGTAATGAAACAGCAGCGCCACCATTGGAGGTGTCATCAGAACTGTTACCTTGAGTTGAGAATGTACCACTACCGGCAATAGACATTTTACTTAGTAGCTGAGAAAGATCTTGAGCACCAGAGCTTAAGATGTCTTTTTCATCAAGAACATTGACTGGTGAAGCGCCTTCCATGTTAATACGTTTAATATGACTTCCTGTCACTTCGATACGTTCTACTTCTTCAGCAGCAACTGTCACTGGTGCTAGAATACTTGCAACTGCGATGGCGCAACTGCTTTTCCATATTTTCTTCATTATTAATTCCTTATAAATTAGTTCGTTAACAAACGGCTAACACATTAAGGATCAACTGTTAACAAGCTAATGTCAATACAGCAACAACGTACATTTGTATCAAAGTTATACAACTCACATTGCTAATTTCAGAAGGCATGTTGCAAAAGCAAAGTTCAAATACGAAAAAAGGCTTACCTATGGTAAGCCTTTTTCAAAAGATGGTGGCCCCTCACAGACTTGAACTGTGGACCTACCGATTATGAGTCGGGTGCTCTAACCAACTGAGCTAAGGGGCCAAAAATGTGATCTCAACGAGATAGACGCAGTATATAAAGACTATGTTTATTTGTCACCGCTTAATCAAAGAAAAAATCATAAATTTAAACAGTTTGGTTAATGGTTGAGCAAAAAAGACATAAGGGCGGCTTCGCCTTCGAGAGCACTTCGTTGCGAGGGCGTCACTTCGTGACTGCGAGAGCGAGCTTCGCTCTTCGAGATAGGAATACGGAGTACCGAATATTAAAAAACATCAGTACTCAAAACTCGAGCTACGTAGTAGCGTTCTCGCAGGCGAAGCCGCTCTCGCTACTCGCTTCTGTTGCACAAAAAAACCGCTGACTGGGCAGCGGTTTTTATTAGAGGCAGTGTATCTTATTCGTCTAGGAACGAACGTAAGATTTCTGAACGCGATGGGTGACGTAGTTTACGTAGTGCCTTCGCTTCAATCTGACGGATACGCTCACGGGTTACGTCAAATTGTTTACCGACTTCTTCTAGGGTGTGGTCGGTGTTCATGCCGATACCAAAACGCATACGCAGTACTTTTGCTTCACGGGCCGTTAGGCCTGCTAGTACTTCGTCAGTGGCGTTTTTCAGGCTTTCACCTGTGGCTGAATCAACTGGTAAATCAAGGGTAGTATCCTCGATAAAATCACCTAAATGCGAATCTTCATCATCACCGATTGGGGTTTCCATTGAAATTGGCTCTTTAGCAATTTTTAACACCTTACGGATCTTGTCTTCAGGCATTAGCATGCGCTCGGCCAGCTCTTCTGGATTAGGCTCACGACCCATTTCTTGTAGCATTTGACGTGAAATACGATTCAGTTTGTTAATCGTTTCAATCATATGCACTGGAATACGAATCGTACGGGCTTGGTCGGCAATCGAGCGTGTGATTGCCTGACGAATCCACCAAGTAGCGTAGGTAGAAAACTTGTAGCCACGACGGTATTCAAACTTGTCTACCGCTTTCATCAGACCAATGTTACCTTCCTGAATAAGATCTAGGAATTGTAGACCTCGGTTGGTGTACTTTTTCGCGATAGAAATTACCAGACGTAAGTTCGCCTCTACCATTTCTTTTTTGGCACGGCGTGCTTTGGCTTCACCAATAGACATACGACGGTTGATGTCTTTGATTTGGTAGATTTCTAATTGAGTTTCTGTTTCAACCGATTTTAGTTTGTTGATACAACGGCTAATATCTTCAGCAACATATTGTAACTCATTAGCGAGATCACCACCGGCATTCAAGGCATCATCAAACCATTTGCTTGATGCTTCATTACCAATAAAAGCTTTGGTAAATTCACGTTTAGGCATACCTGCTTGTTCAACCGCTAGCTTCAGGAGAAGGCGCTCTTGAACTCGAACTTTGTCCATCATCTCACGCATGTTTTTTACAAGCGCATCAAATTGTTTTGGTACTAAGCGGAAATAACGAAACTCTTCGCTGATAAGCTCAATTGCTTTGCGGCTATCCTTGTGATCGCGACCATTAGCTTCAATGACTTTTAAGGCTGCGTCATACACTTGACGAAGCTGAGTGAATTTCTCTTTGGCTTCTTCAGGATCTGGACCGGTATTTTCTTCTTCTTCGCTTTCTTCATCTTCATCGTCTTCGTCGTCGAGTTCGTCATCAGAAAGCTCTGAACCGATATGAGTAGCTGTAGGCGCTAATGAACCATCGTCATTAGGATCGACAAAACCACTAATAATGTCAGAAAGACGCAGTTCTTCGGCTTCGTACTTGTCGAACTGCTCAAGAATATAAGAAATTGCTTCAGGATATTCCGCAACACTGCATTGAACTTCGTTAATACCTTCTTCAATACGTTTTGCAATATCGATCTCGCCCTCACGAGTAAGCAGTTCAACTGTACCCATTTCGCGCATGTACATACGCACAGGATCAGTGGTGCGACCGAGTTCACTTTCAACGGTTGCAAGTGCTTGCGCAGCTGCTTCTACCGCATCTTCATCGGTCGCATCTTCAGACATCATCAGGGTATCTGAGTCAGGTGCTTCTTCACACACCTTAATACCCATGTCGCCGATCATCTGGATAATATCTTCAATTTGATCAGAATCGACCATGTCTGCAGGTAAGTGATCGTTCACTTCTGCGTAGGTTAGGTAACCTTGCTCTTTACCTTTGGCAAGAAGCAGCTTAAGTTGTGACTGCGGAGTTTGCTCCATAGATACCATCCAGTTAGGAAATCAAAATGACGGGAAATGCCTGTAGCACAAACCATCAATTATAGCCATTAAACAATGATTTTTCTACAATTATTGTACAGTTTTTGATAACTCATTAGCCTTTCAAAATTTGTAATAATTGCTTTAGTTGCTGCCTTTGAGCAGCGGTCAATTGTTGCCTAGTACTTAGGTCCTGTAATTGACTCAGTCTCTCTTCAAGGTACTGATTATTAAGCCACAATAGGGCTTTCTTAAATTCAATTTGTAATTTGTCATCGGCCACTAAATGCTCCCACTTAGCCAGTTTGGCTAGGGTTTCAAATTGTGGCTCATCCCTGAAGTGCTCAAGTAATTGGGCACTGTTTAAGCTTTGAGCAGCGGTTAAGTTTAGCAGTTTTATTAATAAATCCACTCCCGGCATTGATAATTGTTGCAATGCCGCTTGGTTAGGCAGTTGATAGCCAAGTTGTGGATATTGAATTAATAGCGCTAACGCTAACCTTAGCGGAGTGCCTCTCCCCTTTAGAGTTTCAGCTTTGATAGGGTTTGCTGAGACTGCATGAAAGCCAAACTTTTTTTTAAGTTCCTCTGAACTATTCATTCTCAATCTATGAGCTAAACCGTCAAGTAGCGTTTCTTGTAGAACTTTATCTTGAACTTTTTCAATCAGCTTTAGCGCTGCTTTAGCTAAACTGCCATCATCAATCCGATTTGACTGTAATAAAGTATCAAATAAAAAACCAATTAACTCTTGTGCATTCTCTTGCTGCTGTTCAAATGCCTGCTTGCCTTGCTGACGAACATAACTATCTGGGTCCTCACCATCGGGTAAAAACATGAATCTCAGCCTGTCGCCTGGCTTTAATAGTGGCAATGCAGTTTCTAAAGCTCGCCAAGCAGCTTCCTTACCAGCTTTATCGCCATCGTAGCAAAAAATGATTTCTTTCGCTGTTCTAAGTAGCAGCTGCAATTGGTCTGCAGTGGTTGAAGTGCCAAGAGAAGCTACCGCATAGTCCACTCCAAATTGAGCAAGCGCCACGACATCCATATACCCTTCGACTACTAGCGCTTTGGGCGGATTACGATATGCTTGTTTGAGTTCGTATAAGCCATAAAGTTCTTTGCCTTTATGGAAAATTGGTGTTTCCGGCGAGTTTAAATATTTGGGCGTACTATCATCTAATACGCGTCCACCAAACCCCACTACACGACCCCGACGGTCACGTATGGGAAACATTAAACGTTGACGAAAACGATCGTAGATACGGCCGTTATCGTTTTTAATTAGAACACCGGTCTCAACTAACTTACTCTGATTGGTATTGTCATTTCGATGCAGTGCAAGCACATCGTCCCAGCTATCAATGGCAAAGCCAATCCTAAACTTTTCGATAATATGGTTACTCAACCCTCGCATTTCAAGGTAGTCGTTCACCAGATTTTTAGTTGGATGTGTATTTAAGTGATCTTGATAACGTTTTGCCGTCTGTTCCATTAAGTCATAGTAATCTTTACTCTGCTTAAGGTGATTCTTATTCGGTGCGCCTTCTTCTTGGGGAACTTGCAAACCGTGCATGCTGGCGAGCTCTTCAATGGCATCAACAAACCCTAATCGATCATACTCTAAAAGGAAGTCAATAACGTTGCCGTGCATGCCGCAACCAAAGCAGTGATAAAATTGTTTATCCTGACTAACGGTGAAAGATGGCGTCTTTTCACCATGAAAAGGGCAACAAGCAGAATAATTCTTGCCTGCTTTTTTTAATGGAACTTTTGAGTCGATAAGTTCGACGATATCGGTACGGGCAACTAAATCGTTGATGAAATCTCTAGGTATAGCCATCTAAACTGTCTGCATTCCTTTAAAAACAAACAAGCCGTGCAAAAGCACGGCTTGTTCAGTTCAGAGTCTTGGGTTGCCTTAGTTTAGACGACTGCGGATTTTAGCGCTTACGGCGCCCATATCTGCACGGCCTTGAACCTGTGGCTTTAAAATACCCATGACTTTGCCCATATCCTGCATGCTTGCTGCGCCGGATTGCTCCATTGCGGCATCAATCAACTGGTCGATTTCTGCATCTGTTAGTTCTTGGGGAAGAAAATCCTTAAGAACGATAATTTCAGCGGCTTCTACATCGGCCAAGTCTTGACGACCTGCGGCTTGGTACTGGTTAATCGAGTCATTACGCTGCTTAACCATTTTGGTTAAGATAGCAACAACTTCTTGGTCAGACAACTCAACACGGTTATCAACCTCAACCTGTTTGATTGCTGCAAGTGCCAACCGGATGGTACCAAGGCGTACTTTATCTTTTGCACGCATGGCATCCTTCTGGGCAGACTTCAGTTGATCTAAAGTAGACATCAGGTATTAGTATAGGCGAACGCGACGTGCGTTTTCACGAGAAACCTTCTTAAGCTGACGCTTAACCGCTGCAGCTTTAGCACGCTTACGTACTGTAGTTGGTTTTTCGTAGTGCTCGCGACGACGAACTTCAGATAGAATACCTGCTTTTTCACAAGAGCGCTTAAAGCGACGTAGAGCTACGTCAAATGGTTCGTTTTCACGTACTTTGATTACTGGCATATGCCTCTCACCTCAAAGGTTAAATCTTGGACGTGTGCTTTCAATCAACAAAAAGACACGTCGTTGTTCAAAAATGGTGCGAAATTCTAAACCGATATACCCCCCTTTGTAAAGCCCGTTGTATAAAAACTGGTGAAATTCAGAGGTAAGGCGTAGAATTGCCCACAGAATAGAGATTTTAGAGTGATATTTATGCGTGTATTGGGCATTGAAACCTCCTGTGATGAGACCGGGATCGCAATTTATGACAGTGAAAAAGGGTTAATGAGTCATGCCCTTTATTCTCAGGTAAAACTTCATGCTGATTATGGTGGAGTGGTTCCAGAGTTAGCTTCAAGAGACCATGTTCGTAAAATTATTGGTTTGATCAAAAAGTCCTTGGCTGAAGCAG
Source organism: Paraferrimonas sp. SM1919 (assembly GCF_010993985.1). Classification (GTDB taxonomy): domain Bacteria; phylum Pseudomonadota; class Gammaproteobacteria; order Enterobacterales; family Shewanellaceae; genus SM1919. The sequence continues at coordinate 9,647 of NZ_WINH01000023.1, forward strand.
GTTGCACCAGTGATGATATTGATGGTATTGCTTATACCAAAGGACCTGGACTGATTGGGGCACTATTGGTTGGCGCTTGTGTTGGTCGGGCATTAGCCTATGCGTGGGGTAAGCCTGCCATTGGGGTACATCACCTCGAAGGGCATCTGTTGGCGCCGATGCTAGAAGATAACCCACCACCATTCCCATTTGTCGCTTTACTCGTTTCAGGTGGTCATAGCCAAATTATACAGGTCAATGGTTTGGGGGATTATCAATTAATGGGGGAGTCTGTGGATGACGCCGCGGGTGAAGCCTTTGATAAAACAGCCAAGTTATTAGGCCTAGATTACCCAGGTGGGCCACGTCTGGCCAAATTAGCCGAGCAGGGCAATCCTGGCGTGCATAAGTTTCCACGTCCAATGACGGACCGCCCAGGGCTTGATATGAGCTTTTCTGGATTAAAAACTTTTGCCGCAAATACTATTGCCGATAGTGATGGCTCTGAGCAATCCAAGGCAGACATTGCTAGGGCTTTTGAAGAGGCGGTAATCGATACGCTTGCGATTAAGGCCAAAAGAGCCCTTAAACAAGCTGGTATGAATCGTTTAGTGATCGCCGGTGGGGTAAGCGCCAATAAGCGTTTACGAAGCTCATTGGCTGAAATTATGGCTAATATTGGCGGTGAGGTTTATTACCCACGACCTGAGTTCTGTACCGATAACGGTGCGATGATTGCTTATGCGGGATGGCAACGTCTAGTTGCAGGTGAAACTGAATCGCTAGAAGTTAAAGGCCAACCTCGCTGGCCATTAGATACCTTAGCGGTTATTTCTTAGCGTTAAAGGGGCTTTCGGTGCCATCGATTAAGCGGCCAATATTTTCTCGATGGCGCCATATGATAAGCCCAGCCAACATCATTGATGGAACAACAAATCGGTCATCAAATAGCCACATAAAAAAGGGCAAGAAGGAAGCACTGATAATAGCAGCTAAAGATGAATAGCGGCTATAAATTAGTACGACTATCCAAGTAATGACCATGGCAAAGGCAATGTGCTCACCAATGGGTGCGATGGCACCAAAAGCCGTTGCAACGCCTTTACCACCTTCATAATTAAAAAAACATGGATAGATGTGACCTAAGCAAGCGGCGATTGCTATCACGCCAAGCCAAATAGAATCAATTCCCATCAAGAAAGAACCATAAACGGGTATTGTCCCTTTTAGCACGTCAAAAACCAGAACTAAAATAGCAGATCCCTTACCTCCCATCCTGAGCACGTTGGTTGCACCAGGGTTTTTAGAGCCTTGGGTTCTGGGGTCTGGCAAGCCAACGACCTTGCAAACTAATATGGCACTGGATATTGAGCCTAATAAATAGGCAACTAATATCATAATAATGATTAAAGGGAGCATGTTTGCGTTTGTTGTCCTTAAGGTTCTAGGCTATGATGCCCGCATTTTCTATAAGTTCGCTTTATTTGGTTAAAAAGTCAGCGTGCTTTAGCATAGAATATCGAACTTGGTTGTTAAGCGCCAGTACAGGAATGAAAGTGGATAAAGTTTTAATAAGTGGTCTGAGCATTGACTCGGTTATTGGAATCTATGATTGGGAAAAGCAAATCACCCAAACCTTGGTTTTAGACCTTGAGATGCTATGGGATAACCGTCAGGCGGGTAAAACCGATGATTATCAACATGCGCTTTGTTATGAGAGTGTCAGTAACGCGATTATTGAGCTTGTGCAAGCGCAGCCTATTGAGTTAGTCGAAGCCGTTGCTGAGCGAGTGGCGGAACTTGTGATCACTAAATTTAATGTCGCTGGCGTAAAGGTTCGCGTTAACAAACCGGGTGCGATAAAATCGGCCGCAAGTGTTGGGGTAGAAATCACTCGAGGGCAATGGCACTAATGGCAATAATTTATATTAGCCTGGGCAGTAATATTGACGCAGATAAGCATATTCGTGCTGGTTTACAGGCGTTATTTGAACACTTTGGTGAACTGCAGTTATCTAGGGTTTTCGAAAGTGAGGCCGTTGGCTTTGATGGCGATAACTTTCTGAATATGGTGGCCAGCGCGGAGACTGAAAAGTCGGTGGCTGAAGTGGTCGCGCTTTTCAAGAACATCGAGCAAGATAATGGCCGTGATAATAGCGCGCCTCGTTTTAGTGGCAGAACCCTAGATATTGATTTGCTGTTATACGGCGATTTAGTTTGCCAGCAGCCTATTGAATTACCTAGGGATGAAATTGAGCACAATGCCTTTGTGTTATGGCCACTTTCTGAATTAGCCCCAGAAATGGTGCACCCGCACTTACAAAAAAATTACCAGCAATTATGGCAAGCTTATGATAAATCCCAGCAGCTGTGGCCAATCGAGTTTAGCTGGAAGCCTCAATAGTTATTTGATGTATTAAAGAGAATTAAAATGGAATTTTTTGAAATTTTTTGGCTTGCCCTACTGCAAGGTTTAACGGAATTCTTACCCATTTCGAGTTCCGCTCACCTTATTTTGCCATCGCAAATTTTGGGTTGGCAGGACCAAGGCATGGCCTTTGATGTGGCTGTACATGTTGGTACCTTAGCAGCGGTAATGATTTACTTTCGTAAGGAAGTGGGTGAACTATTGTTTGCTTGGTTTGCCAGTCTCAAGGGTAAGCACAGTCCCGAATCAAAATTAGCTTGGTTAATCATCTTGGCAACGATTCCTGCAATTATTGCAGGCTTGTTGGCCTCTGATTTGATCGATTTATTGCTGCGTGGTGGGTTAGTAATTGCGGCGAGCACCTTAATTTTTGGTGCGCTCCTGTGGTGGGCAGATAGAAATCCAGCTGAAACCAAAGATGAATACGATATTGGCGTGAAACAAGCACTGATCATTGGTCTATGCCAAGCGTTGGCGATGATCCCGGGGACTTCTCGTTCAGGCATTACCATTACCGCAGCGTTAATGCTGGGCTTAAATCGAGTTGCTGCTGCCCGTTTTTCATTTTTATTGTCTATCCCAACCATCATGGCAGCGGGCAGCTACATGGGCTTAAAGTGGGCGACCTCAGGCGAAGGCGTGAGTTGGAGTGAGCTTGGCTGGGGCGCATTACTGTCCTTTGTTAGCGCTTATTTTTGTATTCACTTCTTCTTAAAAATCATCAGTAAAATGGGCATGACCCCATTTGTTATTTACCGCATGATTTTAGGCTTTGTGCTGCTTTATATGTTTTTATAACGACGCAAGTCGAACGCTATAAGTCAAACGAAAAGGGAAAAGCATTGCTTTTCCCTTTTTCATACTTGCTAAAAAAACGACTGAAGGCTTTTATCATTCGACTTGCTTATCGATAAACCCCTTTACCATCGCCACTCTTTTTAGCCACAATTGTTGTTTGATTTCTGCGCCTTTATAGCCGAGGGCAAGAATGTCTTTTACCTGCACCTGCTGAACTTCAGTTAATGCCTCAAGCAAGTAAGCTTTAGACGGGTATGGGGTATTCTCTAAGCCAGTCCGGCCCTGGCTATCGGCCATCGCCACATTGATGATCCGTTCAAAGCGCTCAGGTTGACGCCATACGTCACAGCTATCAAACAGTTTTACTATGGTACTGGCTTTGAGTTCTTGAGCCTTATGAATTCGTAAATGGTGTTCACAGGCAAGCAGGGCAAGCTGTTGGCAAGCCTTAGGCACACGCAAGCGTTGGCTTAGGGCCTTGGTTGGCTCAATACCCGCTTGTTCATGGCCTTTGTGTCCAGGTAATACCTCTGCTGGTGTGAAGGCTTTACCCAGATCGTGGCATAGCAGTGCAAACCTTTCTTCTAGGCTTAATGCTAGCTTGGCTCCTTGTTTTAAACACAGCTCGATATGAATGCCTGTGTCAACCTCTGGGTGCCATTTCTTGGTTTGTGGCACACCATAAAGGGCATCGACCTCAGGTAAAATAACCTTTAATGCGCCCACTTGTTTGAGTACTTGTATAAATACCTGCGGTGAGCTTTCCATAAGCGCCCGGCTGAGTTCTTGCCAAACGCGCTCTGGGCTTAAATGGTTAAGTTCACCATTGCTGCTCATCTGCGTCATTAACTCAAGTGTCTCTGGAGCAACACTAAACCCAAGGTGAGCGAAACGAGCAGCAAATCTGGCCACTCTTAGTACCCTTAATGGATCTTCATTAAATGCTGGGGAAACATGCCTAAGTAGCTTGGCATGGATATCATCTATGCCCTGATAGGGATCATGTAAATGACCTTGTTCGTCTTCGGCAATCGCGTTAATGGTTAAATCGCGACGGATAAGATCTTGTTCTAGGGTAACCTCAGGGCTGGCGTGGCAAACAAAGCCAGTATAGCCTTCGCCAATTTTAGTTTCAGTGCGGGCGAGGGCGTGCTCTTGCTTAGTTGTTGGGTGCAAAAATACCGGAAAGTCTTTACCCACTTGCTCATAGCCCAAGGCAATGAGTTGCTCTGGAGTTGCGCCAACAAACATATAATCTTTGTCTTTGGCTTGAATACCAAGCAGTTTATCACGGACTGCTCCACCAACTAAATAACGTTTCACCTGTTGCCCTTAGACTAGAAAAAAGCCATGATAGCATGGACTCAGGGTAGACGATAAGACGATAACAAGACTATGTTTCAGAATTTTTTTGGATTAACCGACAATCCTTTTTCTATTGCTCCTAATCCAAACTATCTATATTTATCAGAACGACATCAAGACGCACTGGCTCATTTAAGTTATGGCTTGGGCGAGCGCGGTGGCTTTGTTTTGCTAACCGGTGAAGTAGGTACAGGCAAAACAACCATGTCTCGGTATTTATTAAAGCGATTACCTGAAAATACCGATGTGGCGTTGATCACTAATCCTAGTCTCAGTGCTAGAGAGCTTTTGCAGAGCATTTGTGATGAATTAAAAGTAGACTATCAACCAGAGGCCAGCATAAAACAGCTAACAGATGCCATTAGCGCGTTTATGCTAGAAAATAATGACAAAGGCCGTCATACGGTGGTGATTATTGATGAAGCTCAACACTTAAGTGCAGAACTCCTTGAACAACTAAGGCTTCTGACTAATTTAGAAACAGATACTCGTAAATTATTACAGGTTATTTTAATTGGCCAGCCAGAATTACAGCATTTGTTGGCTAGACAGGAACTTAGACAGTTAGCTCAAAGGATCACTGCCCGCTATCACCTGCTACCTTTGAATGTTGACGAGTTAAAGAAATATGTCGAGCACAGGCTAACTATAGCCGGCAGTGACATTGCTCAAGAGGTGTTCAGTGAGGGGGCGATTAAGGTATTGCACCAAGCTTGTGGTGGTATTCCAAGGCTGGCAAACTTAATTTGTGAGAGAGCGATGTTAGCAGCATACAGTGATGACACTTTGGTCGTTACCAAGCAAATGGTGCAACAAGCTCAACAAGAAGTACAGCCATCATTAGAGCGACCAGCTAAACAGCCGTCAAATTGGCTTTTCCCCACGTTAGTTGTAAGCTCGATGGTTGCACTGATTGTGGGTTTTTATTTTTATCGTTCGTCAATCAATAGTGACCTAATCCCCCCCCAAGGCCACCAAGCAAGTATTATTCAAGCGGCGCCATGGAGTTCTCCATTACTGGAAACTCAGGCCAGCCTTATGGAACAGCAATTAACTGCTTATAAGACGGTATTTGAGCAATGGGGATTGGTTTTTGATGTAAATACAACGCCATGTGAGATGGCCAATAAGCATGGTTTCGCTTGTTATCGTCAAATTGGAGATTGGCAGCAATTGTTGCGATTAAATTATCCAGCAGTAGTGCGCTTAACAGAAAACAAAACTAATTTTTATGGTGCAATCTTAGCAAGTCGTGGCTCGAGGGTATTGTTGCAGTTAGATAGGCAGCAACTGTGGGTAGAGCAGTTATGGTTAGCGGATCGTTTAACAGGTCAATATGAGTTTATTTGGAAACCTGATGAAATTGTATATCGGGGGGTAAGCTTAAATTCACCTCAAGCAGATCTCCAATGGTTAGAAGATAAACTCTCAAAGCTAGAAGGTTCAAATCCAAGTTCTAAAATTATGTTGGATGTAGAATTAGAGGCAAAAATACGTCGATTTCAAACGAATCATGGTTTAACTGTTGATGGTGTAGCGGACCAAAAGACTTTGCAGCAGTTGAGCTTGTTAGCCAATGACAATGGTCCTAGATTGCAGTTAGGTCAGTATTGATGAGTATATTATTACAGGCCCAAAAAAAACAGAATGGCCACAAAATAGAACCGTTAAAATCTCAGCCATGCAGTTCTATGCTGATGATCATGATTTTTATCGCGGGGACTGTATTTGGTGCAGTGTCAGTGAGTGTCGGGCTGTGGTTTATTCAATCCCCATCGCCTGCGCAACTAAAGGTTAATGATCAGCCCTTGCCAGAGTTGGTTATCAAGGCGTCGAAATCAACTACTGCAGAGATTATTTTACCTAAACCCACTGCAGCACAAACTCATAAACAAACCCAAGAACTGCTTCTGGCGCAACCTAAACCTCAGGTTGTAGTGGCTGAGACTCAAGAGCAACCAACGCATAAGCAGACATCGCAAGTTGCAGAGCTAAAAACAATTTCAGGCAAGTCTGTGGCGCAACCTGTTTTACAGCAAAAGATGGATACTTTGGTGGTATCGGAAGATGTCGATGCTGAGCTGATTAGTGCCTTACAACAAGCATTGCTTGATGTCGAGCAAGCTGCTGCTTTAGCAAAGCCTGTCGGAGCAAAAGAGCAGCAAATTTTAGCGCATGAAACAGCAGATAATGAGCCGCTGGCTGACCCACGCAAATTACCATCCGCGATAAAAGATAAAATACCTTCCTTTGATATCGAAGCGCATATTTACGCTTCTTCGGCAAATCAGCGCTGGCTTAAAGTCAACGGTATCGAAGCCCAGCAAGGCGATACCATCTTGGGTAACTTGAACATTGTTGAAATCCGTCCAAGAGATGTTGTATTTGCAGTGGAAGGCTATGAATTTAATATTTCAGCAATTGGTGGCTGGCCGCTTAAGTAGTTCGAGCTAAATAATGAAACAATTGATAGGGCCAATGGCTCCAGTTTATCTAATCGTGGTCAGTGCTTTTATTGGTTTGAGCATGCCTTTCCCAGTGTTCAGTCATTTATTTTTAAATGAGTCGTCAAGTTTAATGGGTGCAGCGACAACGATAGAGCAACGCACCTTCTTGCTAGGTTTGGCAATAGCCTTATTTCCATTAGGTCAAGCGCTGGCATCGCCTTTTTGGGGGGCATGGTCAGATAAAATTGGTCGTAAATTAGTGCTGTTCGTGTCTTTAGGGGTTGCTTCTTTAGGAATGCTCATCGTCGCCATTTCTATTGATTTGAATATGCTGTGGTTATTGCTATTTGGACGGCTATTATCTGGTTTAGGTGAAGGCAATATTGCCATCGCTCAAGCGATTGCAGCTGACGATGAAGATGAGCAACGTCGCACCAAAAGCTTTGCTGGTATTTCTATCGCAATTAACTTGGGTTGGATTATCGGGCCGCTATTAGGGGGATTCCTAGCCGACCCAGATGTGTTTAGTTGGGCTAATGCCGCGTTACCTTTTTGGGTGGGCACCGTACTTTATATGCTGAATATGGCCTTCGTGCGGCTGATTCCGGACTCGAAAGATAAACCTCATCCAGAACTAGAAAGTCCGTTAACAACAAAAGCGCTTTGGGCACTACCTAAAATGAAAGCAAATATGTTGATGAGCTTTCTGACGTTCTTCGCCGTTTATACGATGTTCTCATTTTATATACCGTATCTGGTTCAGGAGTTTGACTTCTCGGTGGTAATGGCGGGTATTTATAGTGCGTTATTTAGCGTGCCATTGATTGCGGCAGGGCTGATGGCCCATAAAGTTCAAAAGGGTATTGGCAGTCGTAAAATGGCCATTGCATCGGTATGGCTGCTGAGTATCGGCTTATTGGGCTTTGGTTTAGCGCCTAATATAACTCTGATCGTTATTTTCACCATTGTGGTGTCATTTGGGATTGTCTTTATTGAGGTATCGAGTGCATTGTTAGTTTCTCAAGGTGTGCCGAATCAAGCCAATGGTCAGGTTATTGGTAGTTATCGCAGTGTGACGGTTATTTCAGAAATTACAGCGGCTATGGTCGGTGGAGTGCTGGCAGGATTGTATTTACCCATGCCGTTTATTGGTGCTGCGGCGCTGGTATTATTGTCGCTGTATTTGCTTAAAAAATAGGGTCTTAATTAAATATTTAGAGAGCAAAAAGCCCGCATTGTAGCGGGCTTTTTAGTGCCAAAATAGCCAATTAAGCTACTTGTACAGGAATCGCATTAGAGGTGCGAACCATGTTGTTACCTTCGTCTAGGTAAACCAGACTTGGTTTGTGCTGTAGAGCTTCTTCAGCACTGTAAGTACCGTAGGCACAGATGATCACACGGTCTTTTGGAGAAGCTTGGTGTGCTGCTGCTCCATTCACAGAAATGATCTTAGAGCCACGTTCTGCAGAAATAGCGTATGTAGTAAAACGCTTGCCGTTATCAATGTTGTAAATTTGCACTTGCTCATTTTCAATAATGTTGGCGGCATCTAGCATATCTTGGTCAATTGCACATGAACCTTCGTACTCAAGTTCAGCGTGTGTGACTCGAGCCTGGTGTAATTTGCCAATAAGCATAGTTCGTTGCATAACTGGTACTTTCCTAAGGTGTTTATTCAATATTTTGCTGCGTTACCACAGTGGGGCTGCACTATATACTATATTTGTCTATTTTGACAACTTGATTGCAATATTGTCGATGAGTCGAGGTTTGCCTAGATAGGCCGCTGCAAAAAGGCGTAAACCAGGTTCAATTTTATTGACCAGTTGTAGATCCTTTTCGCGTCTAACTTCAAGGTAATCGACCTTAAAACCAAGCTCAGTTAAGTGCATTTTGGCTTTATCGAGTTCGTCTTTAATATTACAGCCTTCAGCAATATTAGCTGCCACTAGATCCATACATTGCTTTAGCTCTGGTGCGATTACACGCTCACCTTGAGTAAGGTGAGTATTGCGAGAACTCATGGCTAAACCGTCTTGTTCACGGCAAGTAGCAACGGCAATCACTTCGATTGGAAACGATAGATCTTCCACCATGGTTTTAATCACTTGCAATTGTTGAAAGTCTTTTTCACCAAAGCAAGCAACATCTGGCTGGACGATATTAAATAATTTAGCGACCACGGTACTAACGCCACGGAAGTGTCCGGGGCGATTACCGCCACATAAACCTTCGGTAATGGTAGGTACCTCAACGGCAGATTGCTGTTCTAAACCTTTCGGATAAATTTGCTCTACTGTAGGAATATATAAAAGGTCCGTTTGCTCATGAATCAGCGCTTGTTGATCGGCATCCATGGTTTTTGGGTAGTTAGCGAGATCATTGGCATCGTTAAATTGCATTGGGTTAACGAAAATAGAAGCCACTATTTTATCTGCATGTTGCTTTGCGGTTTTTACCAAAGTCAAATGACCTTGATGGAGGTTACCCATCGTCGGCACAAAGGCTACCTTTAAGCCCTGTTGACGCCAGTTTAATACCTGCTGGCGCACTTCATTAATGGTGTTAGCAATAATCATAGGGGAAAAACAATCAATCAGTTAAATGTATGTTCGTCGCTTGGGAAAGTGCCTGCAGCCACTTCATCCTTGTATAGCTTAATTGCTTTATGGATATCACCGGTTATGCTTAGATAGTTTTTAGAAAACTTAGGAATATAACCGGTCGAAATACCAAGTACATCATGCATAACTAGAATCTGGCCATCAGTATCTTTACCTGCGCCAATACCAATTACTGGAATGCTAAGCGCTTCAGTGATACGTTTCGCTAATTCTGCTGGAATACATTCAATCACCAACAGTTGCGCTCCGGCTTGCTCTAGGGCGATGGCATCATTAACCATTTTATCGGCCGCTTGTTGATTTCGACCTTGAATTTTAAAGCCACCAAACACATGTACAGATTGCGGTGTTAAACCTAAATGTGCGCATACAGGAATACCACGCTCGGTTAATGCAGTGACGGTTTCCAATAACCAGCTACCACCTTCTAGCTTAACCATTGAAGCACCCGCACGCATTAATTTAGCTGCCTCGGTCATGGCTTGCTCGGTGGTGGCATAGCTCATAAATGGCATATCGGCGATCACCAGTGCATCCTTTGCGCCGCGACGTACACAGCGAGTGTGATAGCAGATGTCGGCAACGGTTACGGGTAAAGTATCTTCGTGTCCTTGTAATACCATACCCATAGAATCACCAATTAATAGTACTTCTATGCCTTGTTTATCAAATGCTTCTGCAAAGCTGGCATCATAGGCAGTGAGGGCTGAAAATTTTTCGCCCTGTTGTTTCATTTTTAATAGTTTTGCTGCAGTAATTTTAGCCATCTGAATAACTCTAATTTAATTAAGTCGATGTAAAGCAGGTGTTCCAAGAGCATCAACTAGGGTTTGTACCCCTGTGCCACATGGAAGGAGTAGTTGTGGGGCAATTTGAGCCAAAGGCTCTAACACGAAATTACGCTGTTTCATGCCATAGTGGGGCAAAGTTAAGCGCTCAGATTCCATGCAAAGATCGCCCATCAATAAAATATCTATATCTAGGGTTCTAGGACCCCAGCGCACCTCGCGGGTTCTTCCTTGGGCATTTTCAATGCTCTGGGTTAAATCCAATAATGCTAAAGGTGCTAAATCGGTTTCAATCGCGACTACGCCATTGACGTAATCCGGTTGCGCAACTTCACCCATAGCTTCAGAAGTCACCCATGAAGAAACATGCAATACTTGTATTGCGGGGGCTTGGGTTAATGCGGCAACCGCATTATTTAATTGCTCAATAGGGGCGTCTAGATTGGCCCCTAGTGCTAAATAGCAAATCACCCTTGCTTGCTCAATTTAGGTTTGGTGTTACGGCGAGGACGACGACGGCGTGGTTTACTGCCTTTATCGCTACGCTTAATGAGTGCTTTACGACTATTTTCATCGCCATCCACAAACTCTCTCCACCAGTTGGCTAGGGTTTGGGTGCGTTCACCTTCAAGTTCAGCACGCATTAACAACAAGTCATAAGCGGCTCGGAACTTTGGTAATTCAAACAGTTTAAAGGCTCTGCCGTTAGTACTGCGCTCAAGGCGTAATTGCAATTGCCAAATGTCTTTGGTGAGTGCAGTGTGTCTTCTTGGAACGGCAACACAGCGACATTGTTGCTCTAACACATCACCCATGGCCGCCAAGTAAGCATCATAGCGAGACAGACCGGATTCATTACTGATATCTTCCGCGCGTCTTGTTAATGGGTACCAAAATAGCGCAGCATAGAAAAATGCAGTGGTAACACTTTTATCCGCATTGATACGATCATCTGTCGCTTGCATCACCTTATAAGTCATGCGCGCAGTAATATGATTTTTGTTTTCAGCAATCGCACCATCGATGACAGGCATCAATGATTTGAATAATCCTAACTGATGCAGCATATCAAGGTTGCTGTTCGCGTGACCATGGAAAAACAGTTTTAACACTTCTTCATGCAAACGTGCAGCAGGAATATCACTTAATAATGGGCTTAATTTTTTAATTGGTGCTAAGGTCGCAGCATCGATGGTCATGCCCAACTTAGTGGCGAAACGCACTGCTCTGAGCATGCGCACAGGATCTTCTTTATAGCGCTGCTCAGGATCGCCAATCAGGCGTAAAGTGCGTGATTGGAGGTCCTTGAGGCCACCGCCATAACTGCGAACGCTAAAATCGCTGATGTCATAGTACAATGCGTTAACCGTAAAATCACGACGCTCAGCATCCTGATCGATGGTGCCGTAGACATTATCACGAAGCAGACGACCAGAATTATTAGCTTTAGCGGTTTTATTATCGCCATCACTGTGGTGGCCACGTAAGGTAGCAACTTCGATGACTTCACGGCCAAATAAAATGTGCGCAAGGCGGAATCTGCGGCCAACTAGGCGGCAATTTCTAAATAAACGCTTAATTTGTTCTGGGGTTGCATTGGTGGCGATATCAAAGTCTTTTGGAGCAAGGCCTAATAATAAATCGCGCACACCTCCGCCCACTAGGTAAGCCTTGTAGCCAGCCTTGTGCAAACGGTATAAAACTTTAATGGCATTAGGGCTGATGTCCTTGCGACTGATTTCATGTTGGTCGCGACTTAGGACTTGTAAGCTTAGGCCGTTTTCAGTGGTCTGCTGATTTTCATCAGTCGTAAACCACTTGTTATAAATATTTTTAATACGGTTGAAAATGGGGCACCTCGAAATTTAACAACCATGGAGTAAAGAACCGCGTAATGATATAACACCTTAGATAAAATGAATATCCTTTAGTCAGTTTACGTGATGAAGCTGGTTAGATGTTGGAATATTTTTGATGGAAAAGTGCGCTAGGGCATAGTTTAATTGCTCCTGTGTCGGGGCTTTTTCCATTTCAACCGGTAATGGCTGACCTAAAAAGGCCAAGGCGTTAGCAATAATTTCTGATGCATCCAAATGATAGGTTGCTTTGGCATGATTCTGTTTTGAAAGTTTACGTCCATCTGCCATTACCGCCAAAGGTAAATGTAAATACTGTGGAATGTTTTGTCCAAGTTGTTGATAAAGTGCCATTTGCCATGGAGTTACCGCGAGTATGTCACTTCCCCTAACAATTTCTGTAATGCCTTGATGTATATCATCACACACAACAGCAAGTTGGTATGCAAATAAATTATCTCGACGGTGAATTAAAAAGTCTTCCGAAGCTTTTTGAGGATCAACTTGCTGAACACCTAAAAGTTGATCATAAAATCTGCCATCACTGCCTGGGTTTACTAAACGAATGGCCTTATTATCATCGTTAAGTTGCATGTTACGACAGTGGCCATCATAAATGCCACCAAGGGCATTGATGCGCTTGCGCGAGCAATTACAGCGATAGGCTAAATTTTTTTGCAGTAATGAATCTAAAGTTGCCAGATAACGTTCACTGGCTTGAGATTGATAATATACCTCACCATCCCAATGTAAACCTAAGCGATCTAGCTCTCTAATAATTTGCTCAGCGGCACCTTCTGGTTCGCGGGGAGGATCAATATCTTCAATACGAAGTAGCCATTTGCCATTTAAAGACTTTGCTCTAAGGTAGCTTCCTAAAGCTGCCACAACAGAGCCAAAATGCAAAGGACCTGATGGTGATGGCGCGAAGCGGCCAATGTATTTTTGGGTCATATCATCAAAAAAGGGGCCGTAGCCCCTTTTGTGCTGTTAGCCAGCCATTTGCTTTTCTTTGATTTCAGCAAGGGTTTTGCAATCGATACATTGATCAGCCGTTGGACGAGCTTCTAAGCGGCGAATACCGATTTCGATACCACAAGTGTCGCAAAAACCAAACTCATCTTCATCGATAAGCTTCAAGGTTTTTTCAATCTTTTTAATTAACTTACGCTCACGATCACGGGTACGAAGCTCTAAGCTGAATTCTTCTTCTTGAGCAGCGCGATCTACCGGATCTGGGAAATTCGCAGCTTCATCTTGCATGTGGCTAAGGGTGCGATCTACTTCTTCACGCAGCTGCACTCGCCAAGCTTCTAAAATTTTACGAAAATGTGCGAGCTGTGCTTCGTTCATGTATTCCTCACCAGATTTCTCTTGGTAAGGATCGACACCGGCAATGGCCATTACGCCTAATCTTTTATTGCCTGCTGGCATCATAGTTCTCCTATAAAATCTCTGCACTTCATCGAGACGATTGAAATTGGGCGCTACTTATACAGCATAAAAGCGCTTTTATCAAACATTAACCAAAAAATATTTGGCATTATTTTGCGCAGAATAAAAAATATCCATATTTACAGTAAGTTATCACAATTAAAATCAACTTTTTTATTAATTGTGATGGCGTTTTCAGTGATGCTGCAGCCATAAGCTAAAACTTCGACGCCAGCATCCAGAGCTTGTTTGAGTAATTGCCCATACGCAGGGTCAATATCTACTGCCACACTAACAATGTCAATACCTGTATGTTGGGCTACGAACATTAATACGCCACGGTGCCCTTGTTGGACGATATTTATGAGCTCTCTGATGTGTTTTTGAGCGCGTGTAGATACTGCATCTGGGAACCAGCCTTGGCCCTGCTCCCTAAGTAAGGTAACGCTTTTAACTTCTACGAAACAATTTTTTCCTGAATCGGAACTGAGCAAAATATCAATTCTTGAATTCTCTTCACCATATCTGACTTCAGTTTTAAGGTTCTCATAGCCTTGCAGCTCTTTAGCAACACCATTTTGGATAGCTTCTATCGCTAATTGATTGGCAAATTGCGAGTTAACGCTAATCCAATCTTGATGGGGGGTACGGGTAAGCTGCCAAGTAAATTTAGTTTTACGCTGTGGATTATTACTGGGGCTACACCAAATGGTTTCACCCGCAAATAAACAATTAGTCATTGCACCGGTATTGGGGCAGTGAATGGTGGCTTGCGAACCATCACTAAAGCGTACATCAGCTAGAAAACGTTTATATCGCTTAATTAATATGGCAGGAACTAATGGCGGCTGGTAATTCATGTTATCTCGTGGTTAGCAACAAGATGCGATAGCCTGCCATAAGCTCAAAAATGTTCAAAGTTAAAATTATTAATTCATCTGTTAGACTAGGGCTAATCTACTTTAATTTGTATTGTATTGTGACCGATTTACCCATCACCGAAATTTTTGAACCGCTAAAACAAGCGTTATCAAGCCATAACCAAATCTTGATTCAAGCCCCTACCGGTGCAGGTAAATCAACTGCGCTGCCTTTAATGTTAGTCATTGAGAGAGTCGTTACAGGCAAAATTATTATGCTTGAGCCAAGACGTATCGCAGCTAAAAATTTAGCCTTGTACTTAGCCGGTGAGCTGGGTGAAGCTGTTGGCCAACAAGTTGGTTATCGTATTAAAGGGGAGTCTAAAGTTTCTAACGCAACCCGTTTGGAAATTGTTACCGAAGGGGTACTCACTCAAATGATTCAAAGTGATCCTGAATTAACGGGCATCGATATGGTGATTTTTGATGAATTCCATGAAAGGCATATTGCCACAGATTTAGGCCTAGCCCTAGTGCAAGATGTGCAGCTTGGCTTTAGGGAAGATTTAAAAATGTTGCTGGTATCAGCCACCCTAGAAAAGCAAAGCATTACTGAGCTATTGGATGATGCGCCTATGCTGGTCAGTGAGGGTCGCAGTTATCCGGTCGACATTGAATATGCGCCCGTGCCAAAACAGCAAACCATGCTTAACCACTGCCTTAAACAAATACTCGTGGCATTACATCGGTTTCAAGGTTCACTGTTGGTATTTTTACCCGGCCAAGGTGAAATTAAACGCATTGCTGAAGAACTTCAACCCCAGCTAGATAGCAACACTATTGTCGCGCCTTTATATGGCAACTTGTCGCCAAGGGCTCAGCAACTGGCTATCCAGGCGGCACCTTCAGGTAAACGTAAGGTGGTGTTAACGACTAATATTGCCGAATCCTCCTTAACCATTGATGGTATTAAGGTAGTGATTGATGCCGGCTTAGTTAGGCGCAATCAATTTAACCCGCGAACCGGTTTGGATAAACTCATTCTCGCTAAAATCTCTAAGGCTTCTGCGACCCAGAGGGCGGGCCGAGCAGGACGTTTGTCTGCAGGCCACTGTATCAGGTTATGGTCTGAAACCGAACAACAGGGATTAAGGGACCACGAATTAGCTGAGATTCACCGCAGTAGTTTAACGGATGTCGCTTTTGAGCTGAGTCGATGGGGCGTAGCAAATTTTGCTAATATGAATTTACCCGAGCAGCCACCATTGGCGCATCAGAACATTGCTTGGCAAAGGTTACAGTCGCTGCAATTAACCGATGAATCAGGATTAACCAAACTCGGTCAGCAGGCCAGCGCCCTTAGGGTACGCGCTGAACATGCCAGTATTTTAACCCATGGTCGATTACTTGAAGCAGACAGTCCTGGTACTCTGGCACTGGCCTGTATTTTGGTTGCCATTTTAGAAGAGTCCCATCTCGCCAAAAGCTTTAATACGAGCGATATTGAAACTTTAGTCAGCCAGTATCACAAGGTTGAGCAATGGCGAACTCGGGCCAAGCACTGGTTTAAACACACTCAGTGTCAGCAAACTCAAGCCGTTAGCGGATTCAGTGGTGTGTTGTTAGCTTGCAGTGATCCACTATTTGTCGCGAAAATGCGTCAATCAGGGGAATACTTATTGGCGAAAGGGTTTGGGGCTAAATTAAGCGAAGGTGATGCCTTATCTGGTCAGCCATATCTTTATTGCGCCAACTTACAAGAATTAGAAGGTCACTCGAGTGCCATGATGCGCTTAGTCGCTCAAATTAGCGAAACCCAACTAGAGCAATACCTTGGGTCGCAATTTATTGAGGGCTACGAGTTCGGTTGGCAAACAGGGAAAGATAAATTCAGTGCCAAACAGGTGACCAAATTAGGCGCCATTGTGTTTAAACAGCAGGCCGCTCAAAACTGTCCACCAGAATTGGTGTTACCAGCCATCGCCCAGCGCTTAACAAAAGGTGGCATTAATGAGCTTAACTGGTCTAAGGTAGCTACCGCCTTAAAGCACAGGCTAGCTAAGGCCGCTAATTTATATCCACAGCAAAAAATTCCAGCAATGGATGACGCTAATATTAGTGCCATGATTGTCGCTTATATTGACAACTACCGTACCGATATTAATCGTTGGTCTCAGGTTCAGCAGCTTGATTTATATGATATTTTGATGAATCAGTTGGATTGGCAACAGCAGCAATGGTTAGCGGTTACTTTGCCAAAAACGCTCACTTTGGTCAGTGGTCGTCAAGCTGAGTTAGATTACTCTCGAGACCAAGGAGTCATGCTATCAGTGCGTATGCAAGAAATGTATGGTTGTAGCACATCACCAACCATAGCTGATGGTAAAATTAAAGTGACCTTAGAACTGTTATCTCCAGCTCGAAGGCCACTCGCAATCACAGCGGATCTTGCCAATTTTTGGCAGGGTCCATACTTGGAAGTGCAAAAACAAATGAAAGGTCGTTATCCTAAGCACCCTTGGCCGGATGATCCCCAACACTACCAATATCAACCAAAAGGTCGCAAATAAATGGCATATAAGCGCCCACCGATAAAGAAGAAAGCACCAATAACAGCACCAAAAAAATCGTTCAAAAGCCGAATTTTGGGTTTTTTGTTTAAAATCAGCATTATCATTTTTGCTGGTTTATTTTTGTGGGCAATTTACTTAGACGGCCAAATAGCGAAAAAATTTGAAGGTCAAAAATGGCATTTACCGGCTCAAGTATTTGGCAGGGCTTTGCCGCTATTTCCTGACGCCGCGGTCAGTATTGGTCAAGTGATTGAAGAGTTGAAATTACTCGGTTACCGCAAAGTAGCCAATCCAAGTCAAGTCGGCGAATTTTCAGCTTCAGCGAGTAGAGTTGATGTTTGGCGCAGAGGCTTTTTACATCCCGATGGCTGGATGTCGGAAAACCGCTTTATGGTGAGCTTTGGTAACTATGGTGTTGAGCGCGTAAGTCGCCACAGTGATGGGCGAGAGATGGCAATAAATTATTTAGAGCCAATGCTGCTTGATCGAATGATCACCGCCGGCACAGAAGACCGAGTCTTTGTTCCAATGGCGCAAATCCCCAAAACGTTACAAGAAGCATTAATTCTGGTTGAAGATAGAAGTTTCTATGATCACTGGGGAGTCAACCCGATGGCGATTATAAGGGCGTTATGGGTTAATGTTAATGCTGGTCGAGCTGTCCAAGGTGGCTCTACAATTACTCAGCAGTTGGCAAAGAACTTCTTTTTAACTTCAGAGCGATCATTGTGGCGTAAGGCCCGTGAAGCTTTTATGTCTTTAATTATTGATGCCAGATACTCAAAGACTGAGATTCTAGAAGCTTATTTAAATGAACTTTACATGGGGCAAGACAAAGCCCGCGGTGTGCATGGCATGGGACTCGCCGCACAACATTATTTTGGTCGTCCGCTACCAGAATTGACACTTTCACAACAAGCCCTTTTAATTGCCATTATTAAGGGACCAAGCTATTACAACCCTTGGCGCTACCCACAAAGAGCCAGAGAGCGTAGGGATCTTGTGCTCAAAATTATGTACCAAGCTAAAGCGATTGGTAAGCAGCAGTATATCCAAGCGATTGAAAGTAGCATGGGGCTGAGAAAGAGTAAGAAATTAGCAAGACAACAATTACCTGCTTTTTTCTCACATGTACAACGTGAATTAAAGCAGCGCTATGGCGGTCGTTTAGCGCAATCTTCAGGCCTCAAGGTGTATACCAGTCTAGATCCGCTTGCTCAGCACCATGCTGAAGCGGCGGTAGTTGAGCAGATGCGACAACTGGCCAAGCGCACCAAAAACAACAATTTACAAATTGGCATGGTGGTAACCGATAAATACCAGAACGGTATAGCAGCTATGGTTGGTGATAAGGATGTCGATTATGCCGGTTTTAACCGTGCACTCGATATTCGCCGCCCGATCGGCTCCTTAGTTAAACCCTTTATTTATTTAACGGCCTTGTCCAAACCGGCGCAATATAACCTGTCTACGCCATTGGCAAACAACCCTCTGGAATTTGTAGGGCCCAAGGGTCAAATATGGGCGCCAAAGAATTATGATGAATCATTTGGTGGGGTAATGCCCTTACAAGAAGGCCTTGTCACTTCGATGAATCTACCTACGGTTAATTTAGGTATGGAGCTGGGGTTAGATACGGTTATTGCAACTTTAAAACAAGCGGGCTGGAACGAGCAATTAGAAGAAGTGCCGGCTATTTTGCTTGGAGCAGTCAATGGTAGCCCACTGATGGTGGCACAAATGTATCATACCATTGCTAATAAAGGTGTTTATCAGCAATTACGCTCAGTGGTGGCGGTATTAGATAATGATGATAATTTATTGGAAGTGAGCCGTGATAATCCTAATCAAATTTTCTTGGAGGGGGCGAACTATTTAGTTGAACAGGCCTTGCATCAAGTCGTTGAAAGAGGGACAGCTCAAAGATTGGGGCGGTCTCAACCCTATGCGGTATTAGCCGGAAAAACAGGTACCTCTAATGACAGTCGAGATTCCTGGTTTGTTGGTTACGACGAGAGAAACGTCGCAGCAATCTGGGTCGGTAGAGATGATAATGACACTACCTCACTGTTTGGAAGTTCAGGCGCGATGACTATTTATCAGGACTTTTTACAACGTCGAGCACCGATGTCATTACTTCTTGCGGTACCAGACACAGTTATTGAGGGTCATTTTGACCCCACAAATGGCCAAGCTATGGATAAAGACTGTCGAAATACAGTGGCTTATCCAGCTTTAGCGGAAGCCTATTTGCCATCCGATGATTGTGATATGAAAGCAGGTAGCTGGTTTAGAAAACTGTTTGGTGGTTAGTGGGCTGCTGATTTCATGAAGAATGATGACAGATTTTTGAAGGGGTCTTAATAGGCTTTAAGCGTCATTAACATAAGGAAATAAACTTGAGAATATTAAAAAGGATTTTAGCTGATGAGTGGCAACTTCTGACTTTTAGGCGTTTTAAGCCAGACCTGTCGCTGTTTAACTACTATTTAGCATTTGGGATAGGCTTTACTTGGCTTTGTGGTATTGGTCGATATTGGGATAACCCAAGAGCCGAACTTTGGCAGTATCTAGGTTTAGGCTCTGTTGCTTATATTTTTATCATGGCACTAATCCTATGGTTAGTCGTGATGCCATTAAAGCCAGCCAATTGGCGTTATAAAAATGTGCTGCTATTTGTTTCGCTTACTGCACCGCCTGCAATTTTGTATGCCGTTCCAGTTGAAAGGTTTATGTCTTTAGGCGCGGCTCAAACTGCTAATGTATGGTTTTTAGCGGTTGTGGCCACCTGGAGAGTAGCGCTATTGCTAAAGTACCTCATTAACAGTGCTAAATTATCTGGCACAACTGTGCTTGTTGCTACCTTATTACCATTAACTTTAATTGTTTCCAGTTTAACCGCATTAAATTTAGAACATGTGGTATTTAAGGTCATGGCTGGATTAACCGAAGAAGAAAAATCAGCTAATGACACTGCCTACCTGATACTGATGATCATCACCTACTTTTCAGTGATGACATTTCCTTTTCTTGTGAGTATTTACGCATGGATTGCTTATAAACGAAGAAAGCTAAAGTAAAGGGGTTGCTTTGTTCGAGACAGAATACAGAATGCTGTATCCTGTCTATTGTTAAATGTTATTTTAGCAATCGAACAATAAGGGAGCCGGGGGCTCTTACTGACTCGACATTATGACTGATCACTGTTGCTGAGGTAGGGCTGTAATATTCCTCAACAATGTCGCCAAAACTGTCAAATTGGCTGGCGAGGTGTTGTCCTTTACTCACCTTTTGTAGAAGATTGACATGACAAATAACAAATCCCCCTTGATTGGCTCGCACACTGGTAATTTGTTTACCTTCAATAAATTTTTGCTCAGTTAATTGAGCGCAGCCAGCAATCAATCCATAGTGCTTAAGTATATTTAAGATACCTTCAACCGCCCGCGCCACCATAGTTGAATCAGTGTAACGTCCGACACCTACTTCTAGAGTAATAGCTGGGATCCCAGCTTGGTTGTAGACGGTTTCTAATATTCCAGGATCACCTGGGTCATCCAAAATCACATCAGGGTTCACTAACTTTGCCATGTTAATACAATCATCGAGCTGATAATTGGCGAAGGCATATAAAGGATAAGCTGAACCTGAGGTTTGTGAATGTAAATCTATACCTAAATCAGCGTTAGGCTGAATGAGATTGATCCATAGGCTATGGGCAAAACGCTCAGCATCACTGCCGTGAGGATTACCTGGGAATATGCGATTCAAATTGGTCGAAGAACTGTCGGGAGCTGCACTATGATAATCTCGAGAATGGCGAGCAATTCCCGATAAATTCACCGTAGGTACTATGGTGACTGTGCCAGCTTGTATTTTGCTTTTTATGCTTCTAGCCAGCGTTTGTGCGGTTAATATGCCATTTTGTTCATCGCCATGAATTGCAGCAGTGATCACCAAGCGCTTACCTGGTTTTTGACCTTTAAAGACTAACACGGGTAAAGTCTGTGGGTGACCGATGGCGTCAGTGGCAATGGCAAACCAAAATTTATGTTCCCCAGCAGCGAGGCCATCCACATCTAAAGCTTTGATGGTTGGATAGACTGGGATCACACAATCTTTCAAGGAATGGGGCATGGACTCTCCATTATGAGCACTATGAAGTCTTTGATAACATATTAGATTTTCATGGCTGTTGGATCTCTTTGATGATAAATATAAAAGTAACTGTTAACCGTAGAAATTAGCAAGCCTTTTAGTGCTAGCTAGCAATAACTTGAAAAGAAAAAGTGATGATAATTCCCCATGGAAAAATAGGCCGCTGGCATGGTGCGGGTTTACTGGCGACCACTTTATTAGGAACCAGTGTCTTTATTTTGCCGCAAATGACGGTTGCGAGTGCCAATGCATGGGCGCTGTGGGCTTGGTTGTTATTGACCGTGACCATACTCCCTGTGGCACTGGTGTTTGCTAAGCTGTCAGCAAAATACCCCCACGCCGCTGGGCCTGCTTATTTTGTTGAAAAAGCGTTTGGGGTGATCAGTGGCAGAACCATCGGCATGATCTTTTTATGCATTGTGCCATTGGGGGCACCTGCTGCGCTTATCATGACTTATCAATTTGTTGATGCCATCTTTAATCTCCCCCAAGAGCAAGAACTGTGGGTGCAGCTGGGATTTGTCTGCTTTATTCTGCTAGTAAACTACCGGGGTATACAGTTATCTGCAGCGCTGCAGCTTAGTCTGACTTTTGCGATTACCGCTGTGGTGGTGCTCATGCTGGTGGCAACGGTTTCTACCCCAGTAGTCATAAGCGAGCAGCTTTCCATAGTTCAGCATTCAAATATGAACGCTATTTTAGCGGCAACGGGTCTAGCATTTTGGAGTTTCCTTGGCATTGAGGCCATGTCTCATTTAGCTGGGGATTTTAAAAGACCTGAAAAGGATTTAGTACCAGCCATTATGATCGGTACGTTATTAGTTGGGTTGATATACATGGCTTGTACCTATATGGTGCTTAGCGTGCCTAGCACGACTGAACTGCATATGGTGGGCGCGTTTGATGCACTATTGAGTCCTTATTTAGGTGATAGTTATGCCTGGGGACATTTAATTATTGGCACTCTTGGCATTGCAGGGGGCTTGGCAACCGTCAATGTTTACACTGCCAGCCTAGCCAGATTAATTTGGAGCTTCGCCAACGACGGCGTGTTGCCCAAACCTTTGCGCCGTAAAAATCGCTACGGCACCCCAATTACAGCATTATTACTGTTGTTGGTTGTGATGTCTTGTGTGTTAGCGGTAACCAATACTACCGGAATAGATCTAGAGCAGTTACTTAACTGGGTTAATGGTGTGTTTGCGGTTATTTATTTGGCATCTATGCTGGCCGCTTTAAAGTTGTTGGATAGTCGTTATCGCCCTGTGATTGCCTTGGGCTGTTTTTTCTGTGGATTGATGTTCTGGGGACTTGGAATAAGTATGCTTTACGCTGCTATTCTAATGTTGCTCATTGTGCCACTACTGAAGTGGCAACAAAGCAGGCAGGCGCTAGCAATATAGAGTTTAGGGATAGTGTATTGAATAAAGTAAAAGGGTATGAACATTTGTCCATACCCTTTTGTTTAATTGCCCCTGGGAAGCCTTTCTAGCAGGCGGTATAAGACCATCACCACAGCACAAAGTATTGCAGTAATCATAAACAGCTCTGGGCCTCCCCATAAATCGAGAATGATGCCGCCCCCTAAAGGTGCTAAGGCAAAGCCGAATTCATAGAAAGCTGAGGCACCAAAATACACCCCACGGAGGTGATCAGGTGCAATTCTATCGAGATGCACATTCATGGTTGGAAAGGTAATGGTTTCTGCAAGGGACATAATTATCACTGCTGCTATCCATAAACTAAAGCCATCAACTGGGTTTAATAAGAACCAAACCTGTGAAATTAATAGCAAAAATAAGCCGGCCTGAATACGATTGACCAAGGATATTCTCGCCATCAATTTTAGCAGTAGAAATTGGCTACTGATGATCACTAGGGCATTGGTAAAAATCATCGCGGCAACCAACTCTAGTACCTGTGGCGCACCAGATCGTTTTAAATATTGGATTAGTGAGCTATCCATTTGGGCATAGATAAACATGCATAGAATATTTGCAATGATTAAGCACTGTAGCAATTTATCCTGCCATAGGACTTTTAATATTTGGCTTTTGCTTATCACAGGTTTGCTAGAATCCTTGCAAAGCTGGCTGACACCAATATTCTTGCCTTCAGGTTGACTAAAGCCCCACATTAGTAAGCCTAAGTACAGCGCGAATGCCACTGCGGTAATATAAAAGCCAGATTGCTCACCTGTGATGCCAAACCATACGCCAACAAGTGGGCCGATAGCGCAGCCAACATTAACGGCAAAGTAGAGGCTTTGCATGGCCAGTTCACGGGTTTTGCTATCGCTAATGATATCGCCGACCGCCGCTGAGCTTAATGGCCGCCATAACGAAGTCGAGATTGAGCATAGCGTCATAATGACAATATAACTAAGCACAGTATCAGCTTCGGCTAATAGGCAGAATGAAATAATGTAGAGGATTGCGGTAAAGTACATTAATGGGCGACGCCCAAGCCGATCAGAGAGGGCGCTGCCGATAAAGCTGGTAAACACAGCAACTAGCGCACTGACTGATAAGATAGCACCGACTTCAGTGGCACTAAGTTGAAACTTATCATAGAGGATCACGGCCAAAAACGGCCACACCATATAATAGCTGCCGCGAGTAATAAATGCGCCAAATAGCAGTATCCACATTAGCAGAGGGAATTGCTTTACTCTTGATATTGATACATCCGATTCCATGGTTTTCTCTAGCACATAATAAAAAAGGCCGCTTTGAGCGGCCTTGGTAACTATTATCGAATTTAACTCGAATTAGTCCGCTTTGTATGGTTTATGACAAGCTTTACAGTTTTTAGCGACATCTTGAAATGCTGCGGCAACGCCTTTTTTACCAGGGTTGGTGGCAGCAACTTCTGCAAGCTTGGCTGACGTGGTTTCAAAGTTTTTCATTTTAGCTTCGAAGTCTGCTTTGTCACTCCAGATTGCTGGTAGTGCAGCTGTTTCTTTAGAGCCAGTCGCAGTACCGGCAGCAAAACCTTCTAGAGCCATAGCGGATAGCGCCGCAACGTTGGCAGAGCGCTTTGCAAATTCAGCATCATTCCAAGCCTTCTTACCTTTCATCATTGCACCTAGGTGGGCAAAGTTGTGGTACATCATGCTAAAAGAAGACTGGCGGTAATCAATGGCTTTGTCAGCATTTTTAAAGTCGCCAGCCGCTGCAGCGTTAAAAGACAGGGCGATAGCCGCGGCAGTGATAATTTTTTTCATTGTTATATCCTTTTTTCCATCAAAAATTCGAGCTGGATTAGTTTTATACTAATTAAATTCAGCTAACAATTACAATACGATAGAGATAAAAAAAGCGACTATTAGTCGCTTTTTTTGTATCAGCATATATTAATGACCGCATTGTCCATCAACATGCAAATGGCCATGGGCAATGTCTTGCTCTGAAGCTTGTTCTACTTTTACCACTTCAATATCAAACTTTAAAACTTGGCCAGCGTAAGGGTGGTTACCATCAAGTACTACGCCATCTTCTTGTACTTCTAATACACGTACAGGCAATTGACCGTGTTCAGTTTGTGCCATAAAGGTCATGCCAGGAACAATGTCTTCCACTTCGCCAAAAGCATCCATAGGTACGGTCTGGATTAAGCCGTCATTAAGTGGGCCATAACCATCTTCAGGTTCAACGGTGACTGAAAGCTTATCGCCTACGGTTTTTCCCTCTAATGCTTGCTCGACACCAGGGATCATGTTTTCAGCACCGTGCAAGTATGCAACATTGTCGTCACCGGTAGCACTTTCTAGTAGTTGATCATCGCTATTGTATAGATGGTAAGTAATGGTTACAGCGCAGTTCGCAGTAATTTTCATGGCAGGCCTAAATAATTTTATGAATGAGTGCTAATTGTAACGGGTATTTGTTTTTTATCATCACTTTTATGCTTTTTATTGCATAGTGGGAAACACCAAGGTGAAATAATGTCAATCTTAAGAAAAGTTGTTATAAAACAGTTTCTTAATCTAAGTTTCTGCTTTTGTCTTGCGGAGGCTTGGTGAAATCGAAGTTTATACAGTTGACACTTGCATAGGCAAAAGACATTCTATAGCCCTATTAACTAATTTGATTGACATAGGCGTTATGCTCTTAACATATATTGTTAGCACCCGAATTATTACAACCACCATTACTTAATGGCGGCGGGCTGAGCATACCTAAAGGAAATTCCAACGGCCCGCTAAATTTAGCGGGCCGTTTTATTTTGAGCATGGCACAGGAGTGGCACCATGAAAGTATTAAAGTTTGGCGGAACTTCCCTGGGTGACTGGGAAAGGTTTTCACAGGTTGCATCTATCTTAACCGATGAAGCAGCGCAGGGGCGTATCGCTGCTGTACTGTCTGCACCAGCCACTATTACCAATAGCCTAATTGCTGCAATTGATAATGCAACTAAGGGACAAAGTGTTCAGGCGATTGTTGAGCATATTGATACCGTATTTAATCATTTGTTATCAGGCGCCAGCCCAGTGTTAGGTGAAGCCCTTGAGTCAGAATTTAAAGTACGTTTTGCCCATCAGTTAGGCCAGTGGCAGCAAAAACTCAAAGGTATTGAATTGCTTGGATACTGCCCAGACGAAGTACAGGCGGACTTTGTGGTTGGTGGTGAGCGAATGTCTGCGGCATTGATGGAAGTACTACTTAAAGCTAAAGGAGTGCAAGCCGGTCAGCTAGATCCTAAACAGGTATTTTTGGCTCAAGGCGGTATTTTAGAATCTGCAGTTGACATACAAGCTAGCAGAGAGCGCGCGCAGAATATCGATTTAAATGCTAACCAAGCGTGGATTATGCCAGGCTTTTGCGCAGCCAATGATGAGGGCCAAACGGTTCTTTTAGGGCGTAATGGTAGTGATTATTCAGCTGCTGCCTTAGCCGCTAGTCTAGGGGCAAGCCAATGTGAAATTTGGACAGATGTAGACGGGGTTTATAACGTCGATCCGCGTTTAGTCAATAATGCTAAGTTAATGAGCAAGTTGTCCTACCAAGAAGCTATGGAACTTTCTTATTTCGGCGCCAAGGTTTTGCACCCTAAAACCATTACTCCAATTGCCCAGTATCATATCCCTTGTGTGATTAAGAATACTTTCAACCCAAGTGCACCTGGTTCTGTTGTTTCTCGCGAGACCGATGGTAGTGAAGCGGTTAAAGCGATTTCTAATTTAGATAATATGACCATGATTGATGTGGCCGGCCCAGGTATGAAAGGCATGGTGGGTATGGCCAGTCGTGTGTTTGCTGCTATTTCTAATGCAGGGGTGTCTGTCTCTTTGATCACGCAGTCATCGAGTGAGTATTCTGTTAGCTTCTGCGTCGCTTCGAATGATGCTAAAACAGCACAAGATGCCCTAGAAAGAGCCTTCGAATTAGAACTGAAAAACGAATTTTTAGAGCCGATTAGACTAAAGTCTGGACTTTCTATTGTGTCACTGATTGGTGATGGGATGAAGACCCGTAAGGGCATTGCAGCCAAGTTCTTAAATGCAATTGCCGCCGCTGGGGCTAATCTGGTTGCTTTAGCACAGGGATCTTCGGAGCGTTCAATTTCGGCAGTAGTGAATCAACAGCAGGTAAAAAATGTATTAGTGGCCAGCCATCGTTGTTTCTTTGATGATAGCCATGACATTGACGTATTACTTGTTGGCGCAGGCAACATTGGTAAAGAGCTGCTTGAGCAGATCAAAGGCCAACAGCAAGTGCTAGCGAAACAAAAAATTCGTATGCGCCTGTGTGCGGTAACCAACTCAAGCAAGATGCACCTAGACGAGCAGGGTATCGATTTAGAGAGTTGGCAAGATGAACTCGCTGCCTCTGAGCAAGCAGCGGATCTAACAAAGTTAAGAGCTTGGATAAGTGATGCCCAGCTGCGTAACCCTGTACTGGTTGATTGCACCAGCAATGATGCGGTAGCACAAACTTATCCAGACTTTATGGCTGCAGGCGCGCACGTCGTTACTCCAAACAAAAAAGCCAATACAGGCAGTCTTGGTTATTATCAAAAGTTGCGTCATGCGGCTCTGGTAAATAAGCGTCAGTTCTTATATGAAACCACGGTAGGTGCAGGCTTACCGGTTATCGATAACCTTAAAAAGCTGGTGGCAGCCGGCGATGAACTGCACAAGTTTAATGGCATTTTATCTGGTTCACTGTCTTATATTTTCGGCGAATTAGAAGCGGGCATGAGCCTGTCTGAAGCCACTAAAATTGCCCGCGATAAAGGCTTTACTGAGCCAGACCCTCGTGATGATTTAAGTGGTATGGACGTTGCCCGTAAGGTGTTAATTCTTGCCCGTGAAGCCGGTTTTAACTTAGAAATTGATGACATCAACATTGAAGGTGTATTGCCTGATAATTTTGATGCGACAGGTTCTGTTGAAGAGTTCATGCAACGTCTACCAGAGCTCGATGCTTGGATGGCGGATATGATTGCAAGCGCTAAACAAGAAGGTAAAGTGCTTCGTTATGTGGGCGAAATTGACGAGCAAGGCTGTAAAGTAGGCATTGCCAAAGTCGCTGCTGACGAGCCACTGTTTAGCGTCAAAGGTGGTGAAAACGCTTTAGCATTCTACTCTCGTTACTATCAGCCACTGCCATTTGTATTGCGTGGTTATGGTGCCGGTGGTGCGGTTACGGCTGCTGGTGTGTTTGCCGATGTACTTCGCACCGCCAACTGGACCCGCGAGGTAACTCAATGAAGCAAGTAGTCGCCTATGCGCCAGCGTCCATGGGAAACGTTAGTGTCGGGTTTGATTTACTGGGGGCGGCAGTTGCCCCTATTGATGGTTCTCGCCTTGGGGACAGAGTAACCATTAGCGAGTCTGTGGGTGAGCTAGGTTTACATTGCGAAGGCCCATGGGCCCATAAACTGCCCCTAGAGCCTAAGGACAATATCGTATTGCAATGTATAGAATATTATTGTCAACAAATGGGTTTTGAGCCACTGACAAATGCCATGGTTACTCTGGAAAAGAACTTACCAGTAGGCAGTGGTCTAGGCTCAAGTGCCAGTTCAGTGGTTGCTGCGCTTTGCGCGGTGGATGGTTGGTTTGATGGTGCAGCCAGTCAGTCGCAATTATTGCATATGATGGGCGAGCTTGAGGGGCGTATTAGTGGTTCTGTACACTATGATAATGTTGCCCCAAGTTACTTAGGTGGCATGCAGTTAATGAGCCCTGTGGCAGGTAAAGAATGTTTACCTTTGCCTAGCTTTGATAATTGGTACTGGGTATTAGCCTATTCTGGCGTATCCATTTCCACCGCAAAAATGCGTGCGCTTATGCCTACAGATATCGATATGGCTACCACCATTGAATATGCTCAAAATTTAGCAGGCTTTGTGCATGCATGCCACCGCCAGGACGAAGGGTTAGCACTTGCATTATTGAAAGATTGCTTAGCCGAACCCTACCGCGCTGAGGCGATACCAGGCTTTACTGACGCAAAAGCACAACTGCAGCTGTTAGATGTGGCTGCCTGTGGTATTTCAGGCAGTGGTCCAACCGTATTTGCGGTGACCAAAGACTTAGAGACTGCCAAGTCGGCAGCACAAAAATTACAAGACACCTACTTACAGGGTGAAGGCGGCTTTGTGCATATATGTAAGCTCGATACCCAAGGCACAGTCGTGGAGAAAAAATAATGCTTTTACAAAATTTAAAACACCCACAACAACAAGTTAATTTTCAACAAGCGGTAGTGCAGGGCTTGGGTAAAGACCGTGGTCTTTTTTTCCCACCAGAATTTACGGCGTTGAACGATGTAGAAGCGCTATTAGAGTTAGATTTTGTCAGTCGCTCAAAGGTGATTGTTAAGCATGTAGTAGGCGATGAAGTTGCACCAGAGGTGATTGATGACGTGGTGGAGCAGGCCTTTAACTTTCCTTGTCCACTCGTCAAAGTTGATGATAAGCGTTACTGTTTAGAGCTGTTTCACGGTAAAACATTAGCCTTTAAAGACTTTGGTGCCCGTTTTATGGCTCAATGTTTGTCGCGCTTTAGCAATGGCAACAAGGTCACTATTTTAACCGCGACTTCGGGTGATACTGGCGCTGCGGTTGCCGACGCCTTTTACGGTTTGGATAACGTAGAAGTCGTGATTTTATACCCTAAAGGCCGCATTTCTGAATTACAGGAAAAACTGTTTTGTACCCTAGGTAACAATATCCACACGGTCGCAGTAAACGCTGACTTTGATGCCTGCCAAGACATGGTCAAAAAAGGCTTTGAAGATACCGAGTTTAAACAGGCGCTAGCGCTAAATTCGGCTAACTCAATTAACATTAGTCGTTTGTTGGCTCAAGTTTGTTACTACTTTGAAGCGGTAGCCCAATACCGTAAAGAAAACACAGATGCGCCAGTGGTGGCGGTGCCATCGGGTAACTTTGGCAACCTTACCGCTGGTTTGATTGCTAAAGCCCTGGGTCTACCCATTAAACGGTTTGTTGCAGCTACCAACGAGAACGATACCGTACCTCGTTACCTTCAAAGCGGACAGTGGCAGGTTAACCCTACCGTTGCTACTGAATCTAACGCCATGGATGTATCTGATCCAAGTAACTGGCCTCGTGCAGAAGTACTGATCGAGCGTATGGGTTGGAATAATGGCGAAGTAAAAGGGGCTATGGTATCGGGTCAAGATGCCCGTGCAAGCGTGCAACAAATGGAAGCCAAAGGCTACTTATCAGAGCCCCATGCCGCGATTGCTGCCAAAGCTCTAGCGGATACTTTAGCTGATGACGAAAAAGGCATCTTTGTCGGTACTGCGCACCCTGCTAAGTTTAAAGAAGTGGTCGAAGACATTGTTGGCCGCGATATTGGCTTGCCCGCCGAACTTGCCGCCGTTGCCGATAAACAAAACTTATCGCTAGAAATGGACGCTGATTTTAATGCACTAAAAGCGTATATGCTTGATAAGTTAGGTTAATATGTAGTGCTTTAACAGCATAATAGCACCTCGTCACTGCTTGCTTTAAAACGCTGTCTTATTACAGCTAAGCAAATGTAGGCGAGGTGGCTATTGATTCTTTATCACCGTAAATGAATGAGGTGTTTAATCATTGACCAAAACATGTTAAGCCATTAAGGTAGATAAAACCGTCAGTTAATGGATTAACGATGAAGCATCAATTATTAGTCAATTTAAAGAAACCTTTTTTAAAGTATTTCCCCACCCCCAAACCTGAATTAATTCAAGGCCCAGGTTCTCTTGCACAAATCACCTCTGTACTCGAGGCTGAGCATATTTATAAGCCATTAATCGTTACAGACAAAGATTTAATTAGATTAGGTTTAGTTAACCAGCTTAGTGAGTTACTTGATTCTAAGCATATTTCTTATGAGATTTTTGCCCAGATAACTCCAGATCCTTCAATAACATTAGTAGAGCAGGGGCTTGAGGTTTTTAAGAAAAATAATTGTGATGGTATTATTTTGTTCGGTGGAGGCTCAGCGATGGATTGCGGTAAGGCGATTGCTGCATGCGCCGCCACTAACAAGCCCGTCTATAAATTAGAAGGTCTATTAAAAGTACTGACTAAGGTGCCTTTGATGATAGCGGTACCGACCACCGCTGGTACCGGTTCCGAGGCGACCGTTGCTGCGGTTATTTCAGACAAACAGACAAAGCGAAAGTTTGCAATTGCCGATCCTTTTATCTTACCCAAATACGCCATTTTAGATGCTGAATTAATGCTTGGATTACCCCCGCAAATTACCGCTCATACAGGGATCGATGCGTTAACCCATGGGATTGAATCTTATTTAAGTGATTATGCCTCTGGCTTTACCCGTGGTATGAGTACTCAAGCAATTAAAACAGTTTTTACGAGTCTTGTGAAAGCGTTTGAGGATGGGCAGGATCTGCAGGCACGAAGTGCAATGGCAGTAGCAAGTTATCAAGCTGGCTTAGCTTTTACTCGTACTTATGTCGGCTATGTTCATGCGATTGCACACCAACTTGGGGCACTTTACGGCGTCCCTCACGGACTTGCGAATGCCGTTGTGTTGCCTAAAGTTTTGCAGTTCTGTGTGCAGGCCATGACGCCAAGATTAGCTCAATTGGCAGAGGTCATTGGTGTTAGCGGTAACAGCCCTGAGCAAAAAGCATTAGGGTTTATTAGCGCGGTAGAACAACTGTTGCAGCAGTTAGCGATCCCAACTTGTATTGAACAATTGCAAATTAAAGATATTACCGAGATAGCGCAAAGGGCAAATGCTGAAGTGCATGGTACATATCCGGTACCACAACTTTTAACTCAAGCTGAGTGTGAACAATTAATCAGTCAGCTATTGCCCGCATAGTTTCTCTTATTAGCTATATTTAGTTAATAACAATCAAAGGTGGAACTATGTATAAATTATTACTTTTGGCGGTATTAGTCAGTGTTAATTGTGTCGCTCAATCCCAGTCGCAATTAACCTGGCAAACCGGTATAGCGTTAGGAAATGCTAATTTTAGCTACGACTATATTGAAAATAATAAAGTTTACTCTGATAGCCAAAACCGCTTTGCAGGTAAAGTGTTTGCTGCCTATCAGGTGATTCCCTATGTGTTTGTTCGAGCCGATTTAGCCAGTCTTGGTCGTTATGGCCACTTCTGGTATCAAGATGTCCGCCATATGCACTTAATATCTTTATCGGCTTCACTCGAACTGCAGTACCCATTAGCGGATACCGGCTTAAGCCTACAAGCCAGTGCGGGCGGGGGCATGTTGCAATTCAGCGACTTCGCCTACTTTGATGGGGACGATTATTACGATAATACTTCGAGGGGCTTAAAAGTATTAGGCTTAGGCGTCAGTTACCAAACCCCAGCGATGAATGGCGTCAGCGTTGGCCTGAGTTTTGAACGCCGCTTTTTAGATACTAATTTTAACTTTGGAAAACAAAGAGTCGATTTGCATAAAATCGATAATATCTGGATCAGTGGCAGGTATAATTTTTAGGCGTCGAATCAAGTACATCGAAAGATGAACGCGAATAAAAAAGGTTGCTCAATGGGCAACCTTTTTAATCTTTTCGAGTTTCGTTTATTTAACCTCTTTACCCTGTGCTTGTAAGTCAGCGTGGTAGCTTGAACGAACAAGTGGGCCACAGGCGGCATGGGTAAAGCCAATGGTAGTGGCAAGGTCTTTAAACTCATCGAACTCTTCCGGTGTAACATAACGCTCTACTGGAAGGTGGAACTTAGAAGGCTGTAGGTACTGACCTAGAGTCAGCATTTCGACACCGTGTTTACGTAGATCAAACAATACTTGTTCAATTTCTTCGTTAGTCTCGCCTAAGCCCATCATGATGCCGGATTTAGTCGGTACATCAGGGTGGCGTTGTTTAAACTTCTTAAGTAGATCCAGTGACCATTGGTAAGAGGCCCCAGGGCGAGCCTTACGGTATAGACGCGGTGCCGTTTCCAGGTTGTGGTTGAACACATCTGGCGGATCGCCCGCTAGTATGTCTAACGCTTTATCGATACGACCACGAAAATCGGGTACCAGAGTTTCAATCTTGATGCCAGGATTCAAGGCGCGGATTTCACGGATACAGTCAGCAAAATGTTGGGCACCACCATCACGTAAATCGTCACGATCAACGGAGGTAATGACCACGTACTTTAGCTTCATATCGCGAATCGTTTCCGCTAGTTTTCTAGGCTCATTGGCATCAGGTTTTAGTGGACGGCCATGGGCCACATCACAGAAAGGACAGCGGCGGGTACAGACGGCACCTAAAATCATAAAGGTGGCTGTGCCGTGGTTAAAGCATTCTGACAGGTTAGGGCACGAAGCTTCTTCACACACCGAGTGTAGGCCGTGCTTACGCATGGCCCCTTTAATTTCTTCAATGCGCTTAGAAGAACTGGGAAGCTTGATTTTTAACCAGCTTGGTTTGCGTAGCATGTCTTCCTTTTCGGTTGGCACAACCTTAACTGGAATGCGGGCAACTTTGTCGGCGTCTCTTAATTTTACGCCTGGCTGTAATCTTTCTGGTCTATCACTCATTTGTGAAGATATTCCTGTATCTGTTAATTCTGTAACCCAAGTTTATGGATAAGTATAGGTGTCAATATATCACCGGCCTCAGTCACATTTTGAGGCCCACCTAGGTCTTTGGCTTGGACCATTTCCATACCAGCATAACCGCATGGGTTAATACGTAAAAAGGGGCTTAAATCCATATTAATATTGACAGCGAGACCATGAAATGAACACCCCTTACGGATCCTTAAACCTAATGATGCTAACTTGCGATTATCCACATAAACTCCCGGAGCATCACACTTAGCATAGGCATCGACACCAAATTGAGCCATCATTTCAATGATGCTTTGCTCAATTGCTGTGACGAGGTCCCTAACACCAAGTTTTAATCGCTTAATGTTAATCAGTGGATAAATCACTAATTGCCCTGGGCCATGGTAAGTTACTTGGCCACCACGGTCTGTTTTAATTATAGGGATATCGCCAACATCTAAGACATGCTCAGGCTTGCCAGCGGTGCCCTGAGTAAATACTGGATCGTGTTCAACTATCCAAATTTGGTCAAGGTCATCAATGCTTCTTTGATCTGTGAAGCTTTGCATGGCTTGCCATATTTTTTGATAGGGCTGTCGACCGAGATTTTTGATAATTACTTGGTTGCTGGACACTGCTTTAGGGCTCTAATTTCGTCAGTTATGATGGCGCATTATATCGCCAACATAATTTAAAAAGCTATGAATTGTTAGAAATTTACAGAACTCGTTTGACGCCTTCAATTGCAGCAAGTCTTTGATATAGGGATTCTACTTGTGGCTTGTCTTGCACGGTAACGCGAATGGTAACTGAAACATAGGTCCCTTTGCTTGAAGCCTGTTCTGAAGTTGTGTAATCACCCGGCACAATGGATTGCACCACAGCAACAACATCATCAGCTAGATTAGCACGTGCATTACCTACTACTTTGTAAGGAAATGAACATGGAAATTCAAGTAATTCATCAAATTTAGTTTGCATAACTCTGCCTTTGCTAGCCTTAAATATTCTGTGACACTATATGGTGATTAATTCGGTTTATTTCAAGTAAAAAATCACAGCTACCTAAAGGCAGCTGTGATTTTAATTATATAAGCTATTTATTTATAGAGGATTAATTTAGAAGATCAGCGAAAAGTTTTTTAAAGTAATCGACAATACGGCTAAATAAACTGCCCGGCTGTACTTCTTCTAAAGCAACTAAGGGGTACTGCGCAACTTCTTCACCGTCAACATTAAAAAATACGGTTCCAATAACATCACCTTTAGCAATTGGTGCTTCAAGTTCTTGATTGATCTCAAAATCAGCATTTAATTTGCGGGCTTGGCCGCGGTATACCACTAAGTTAGTATCTTCTAATAAACCAAGTTTTATTTGCTTTTTATCGCCAAACCATACTGGCTGTTCAACTAAAGAATCTCCCGCTTTGTATGGCGTGGCTGATTCATAAAAACGAAAACCAAAATTTAATAGTTTTTTACTTTCTGATTTGCGTGCTGCGGTGGACTTAGTGCCCATTACCACGGCAATCAAGCGCATGTCACCTTTTGTAGCAGATGATACCAGCGAGTAGCCAGCTTTAGAGGTGTGGCCGGTTTTGATGCCGTCCACATTCATGCTTTTATCCCAGAGTAAACCATTACGGTTATGTTGGGTGATGCCATTGTATGTGAAAGACTTTTCACTATATATGCGATATTCTTCTGGTACATCTCGTATCAGCGCACGGGCTAAAACAGCCATATCCGATGCTGTAGTGTAATGATCGACAGAATCCAAACCATGACTATTAACAAAATGACTGTCAAACATGCCAAGTTGCTCAGCCCAAGTGTTCATTAGGTCGGCGAAGCCAGATTCCGTGCCGGCAATATGTTCCGCAATGGCAACACAGGCATCGTTACCTGACTGAACGATAATGCCACGATTAAGGTCGGCAACGCTAACTTGTTTGCCAACTTCGATAAACATTTTTGATGAGTCAGGGAAGTTTTTACCCCAGGCCTTCTCTGAAACCGTGACCATGTCAGTTTCTTTGATATTCCCCTGAGCAATTTCTTTACCCACCACATAACTGGTCATCATTTTGGTAAGAGAAGCTGGGTGTAGGCGTTCCTCGGCATTGTCCTGGGCTATGATTTTGCCAGAGCGATAATCCATCAGAACATAAGCTTTAGCGGCCATGGTTGGCGCCGAAGGAATAATAGTTGGGGAGCTTATTGTTTGTGCCGACATCATTAGTGATGTCACCACAAACAAGCTTTTATATGTTTTCTTTAAAAGAGTCATTAGTCGTTTAAATAGCTTAAGGTGAAAATGAGAATAAAACGCAATCAGTATATCATCTCTAATACTAATGCCTAGGAAGTATTTACCCTTAATGTGTGGCGATTATCGTATTTACGTTATCTTTAAAGCAATAATGCTGTAGATTAACTCTTTGACTGACTGCTTACAATGTAGCTTTGAGTATAGCCTGCTTGCTTTAACAGAACCTTAAGCTGATCTGCATCTTTTCTAGACGAAAATGGCCCAACTCGTAATTTGAATAATGCTTGTTGTTGATCAATTTGAGATTGATAACCATAGCGGACTTGTAATTTACTGGCGATAGCCTGTACTTTGATTGGATCTTTAGAAGCCATCACTTGGATAAAATACTGGTTGAGGGAATTCATTTGGGGCAGGGGAAGGGGAGTTTGGGGGGTTGACTGTTCCACCCAAATTGAATCGATACGAACATTGGCTGTGCCGGTTTTGAGGTAATCCAGCTGTGCCGCAGCAGCATAAGAAAGGTCAATAACACGGTTGTTGTGGAAAGGGCCACGGTCATTAACCCTGACAATCACTTGTTTACCATTATCTAAATTGGTGACTTTGGCGTAGCTAGGTATCGGCAGGTGCTTATGGGCAGCGGTAAGCTGATACATGTCATAAATCTCACCATTACTGGTTAAGTGGCCGTGAAATTTCTTGCCATACCAAGAAGCGATTCCTTGTTCTGAGAAATCTTTATGGGTAGTGAGCACTTTATAAGACTTGCCCCATACCTGATAGTCTTTATTGCCTCCACGGGAATAGGCTTCTGCCTTAGGGGTTTGCAATTGGGTTTGACTAAGGTCTGGCTCATAGCTAGGCCCTCTATCTTGGGCCATTTGGTAGCGTCCATTATCAATACTGCAACTACTGAGCAGTAAAGCGATGACTAAACTAAAAATCTTTGGCATTTTTTAGCTGCTTTGCAAATTGGGTGACAACCATGGCATACAGAGGACTTCTATTGTAGCGAGTAATGGCATAAAAGTTATTTAAGCCTAACCAATATTCGTCATGATTAACCTGCTGTAATTTGATTAAAATGGCTTTTTGGTCGGCTGCTAAATGGGCTACAGACTCCTTATCTACTCCTAATTGCTGCCACTGGCTGATGCTAGTTTGTGGTGATCTATTATTCCACAATAAGGCTTTGTCAGCTTTATCAAGCTGTGTTTTAGCAACAATATCTTGCCCCAGTTGCCATTTATGTTTGTGCAAGTAGTTGGCAACAGATGCAATGGCATCATCAGCTTCAAAAAGATTGCGCTGGCCATCTTCATTAAAGTCGATGCTATAGGCACGGTAACTTGATGGAATAAATTGACCAAAACCCATAGCCCCGGCATAGGAACCATAAAGCTCATCAAGATTTAATTGTTCTTCTTTGGCTAGGTGCAGTAAATGACCAAATTCACTCATGAAAAAATCTTGTCTAGGTGGGTAATGAAAACCGAGTGTAAATAATGCGTCACGTACTTTATGCTTGCCAAAAATACGACCATAAAATGTTTCTATTCCAATAATGGCAATGATAACTTCGCTGTCTACTCCAAAGCGCTGAGAAGCTTTAGTCACCGTATCGAGATTATTCTTCCAAAAGCTTAGCCCCGCCTGTAAGCGCTCTTGGGTTAAAAAAAGTGGGTAATACTGATGCCATGGCTTTGCTTCCCATGGCTTGGTAATGGCCTCTATGATCTCGGGTTGGAATACTGCTTTTTCGATTTGCTGCTCAATATAGTGACTGCTTAACCCTTGTTTCTTAACGGTTTGTTTGAATTCTTCTATTCTTTTATTGTCCGCAGCATGTAAACTGCTAGCAAGCAAGGTAAATAAAGCGATTGTAATTTTTTTCATTGCTATCTATCCATGAAACGTCGATGAGTATGAATACTCATTATGATGCCAAAACCAACGGCGAGTGTAAGCATCGAGGTACCACCATAACTAACCATAGGTAAAGGTACACCTACTACTGGGAGTAAACCAGAAACCATACCAATATTTACAAATAAATATACAAAAAAGGTTAACGTTATTGACCCAGCTAATAAGCGGGCAAAGTTGGTCTGTGCTTTACTTGCTAGGAATAATCCCCTTGCAATAATAAACAGATAAATGGATAACAATACAATAGAGCCGGCTAATCCAAACTCTTCCCCAATGACAGCGAAAATGAAATCAGTATGCCGTTCTGGTAAAAATTCTAATTGTGATTGTGAACCTTGCAGCCAGCCTTTACCAAGATATCCCCCTGAGCCGATAGCAATTTTGGATTGGATAATATGGTAGCCTGAACCTAAAGGATCACTCTCTGGGTTGAGGAAGGTCAGTACCCTTTGCTTTTGATATGGGTGCATCAAGAAATACCACAGGATCGGTACAAAGGCGAGCACCGCGGTTATGGCGCCACCGACAATAATCCAACTCATGCCAGAAAGAAATAACACGAAGATACCCGAGGCTGCAACCAATATTGACGTACCAAGGTCGGGTTGAGAAGCAATTAATAACGTCGGAACGAGTAACAGTAATATCCCACCGAGTATTTGTGTTGAAGAGGGCGGCAATGGGAATTTGCTAATATACCATGCCATGGTAATGGGAAAAGCGAGCTTGATCAGTTCAGAAGGTTGAAACTCCATAAAACCTAAATTTAGCCAACGCTGTGCGCCTTTATTAATATCACCAAAGAAGTGAACCAGAACCAGTAAAATGATACCAACAATGTAGATTGGTAGGGCCCAGCGTTTAAGTATTTCAGGGTTAATTTGGGCAAAGATAAACATCACCAGAAAGGCCAAGCCAATTCGTACCACTTGACGATTGGCAACGGCTTCCCCCCCGGCAGAGTAAACAACAGCTAAGGAGAAGCTAAGAAGGGCAACTAATCCTAAAAATAATGGTAAATCAATATGGATTTTGGTCCAAAAACTAGTTTTATTGTTCATTATAGTTAACCAGTTAGTTGTCTAATAGGTAAGAATCAAACATACCTTTGGCGATCGGGCCAGCATTAGCACTACCCCAACCCGCATTTTCCAATACTACTGCGACAGCAATTTTGGGGTTATTGTAAGGTGCCCAACCTACAAATAAGGCGTTGTCTTTTAAATGTTCCTGTACGGTTTCTTCATCGTATTGGGCATCTTCAGCGATGCCAAAAACTTGTCCTGTACCAGATTTTACTGCGGCCTTATAAGGGGAATCTTTAAAAAGACTATAGGCACTGCCACCATATTTATGGGCGGTTTGGTACATGGCGTTGGAGATAATGTTCCAGTTCGCTTCATTTTTTAGCTTAATCGGTGCTAAGTTACTGCTGGCATTAGTTTCCGGCTCGCCAATCACTTGTTTTAACAGATGAGGACGAAACCGTTGACCTTTGGTCGCTAGGATACTGGTGGAGTAGGCTAATTGTATCGGAGTAGCCGTCCAGTAGCCTTGGCCAATACCAATCGAAATGGTATCTCCAATGTACCAAGGTTGATTGTAGCGAGCTCTTTTCCAGCCTTTGTCTGGTAAAATTGCGCTACTTTCTTCATGAATATCAATGCCGGTAGACTCACCAAAACCAAAAGGCTGCATAAAGTCTGCGATATTTTGGATACCCATTTTGTAAGCTAAATCATAAAAATAAATATCACATGAATGAGCAACAGAGGTATATAAATCAACCCAGCCATGGCCCCAGCGTTTCCAGTCACGGTATTTTCTTTCTACATTTGGAATTTGCCAAAAGCCAGGGTCCCAAATTTTGGTTTTATCAGTAACAAAATTATGTTCTAAACCGGCTAGAGCCAGTAAGGGTTTAACGGTAGAGGCGGGGGCATATTGCCCTTGAGTCGCTCGGTTAATGAGTGGTTTTTGAGTTGAATTTAGTAAATTTGAATAATTGCGCGAGCTGATCCCTTGTACAAACAGGTTAGGGTCATAACTTGGGCTTGAAACCATCGCTAAAATTTCACCGTTATTAGGGTCTAGCGCGACAACGGCTCCACGACGACCTTGTAGTAACTCAATTGCTTTATTTTGCAAGGTTATATCAATGGTTAGTTGAAGGTCGCGCCCAGCTTCAGGCGGAATATGTTTTAATGTACGAATGACACGACCGCGATTGTTTACTTCTTCTTCGGTGCTACCAGGAATGCCATGTAAGATATCTTCGTAAAACTTCTCTATCCCTTGTTTACCAATTTGGTTAGTGGCGGCATACATGCCCTCTTTATCATCGATGGAGATTTTTTCTCTATCTTTAGAGTTGATGCGAGCCACATACCCCAATAAGTGTGTCAACGATTCGCCCTGGGGATAATAGCGGTTTAAACCAGCCGCAATGGACAAGCCTGGAAATTTATGCTGATTAATGGAAAATTTGGCAACTTGCTTTTCAGAAAGCTGCTTGATCAACGTAAAGGCTTTAAATCTACGATGGTATTTTAATCTTTCTTGGGTATCTTCAATGAAGCCTTCTTCTAAAGGAAACAGCTTACCAAGTTCAGCGATAATGTGCTCAAGGTTGGCGACCTTTTCGGGGATCATTTCTAATGAATAAACAGGTAAGTTGTTGGCAACAATATTATTATTGCGATCAAATATTAAGCCGCGGTTGGGTGCAACAGGGATAACTCGCACTCTATTTTCATTAGCGCGGGTTTGATAATCAGT
Organism: Paraferrimonas sp. SM1919; assembly: GCF_010993985.1. Taxonomy (GTDB): domain Bacteria; phylum Pseudomonadota; class Gammaproteobacteria; order Enterobacterales; family Shewanellaceae; genus SM1919. The sequence goes on from NZ_WINH01000023.1 coordinate 49,966, forward strand.
GTGAGAGGTAACTTGTAAGTAATATAAATTGCTCAGCAGGATGCTGATAAGGATCACCACTACCGCAAAGGTAAATAAAGCGCGACGCTTGAACAGGGCCGCTTCTTCTGTATGATTTTGTATGGTTACGCGACTGCGTCTCACGGTAACTATTCCCTGTGATATGGATGGTTATTATTAATGCTCCAGGCACGATATAAGCTTTCGGCTACCATCACCCTAACCATTGGGTGTGGAAGTGTTAATGCAGATAAGCACCAGCTTTGCTCTGCCGCTTGTTTACAAGCAGGAGCAAGTCCCTCTGGGCCACCAATTAGCAAGCTGACATCACGACCATCAAGTTGCCATTTATTAAGCTCGGTTGCAAGCTGTGGAGTGGTCCAATTTTTGCCAGGCAAGTCTAAAGTAACAATCCTGTTTCCTTTCTTAACCGCAGCCAACATTTGCTCGCCTTCTTTTTGTAAAATACGGGCAATATCGGCATTTTTACCTCGCTTCCCAGCTGCAATTTCGATTACCTCAAAAGGCATATCTTTAGGGAAGCGTCTTTGGTACTCAGCCAAGCCAGTTGCCACCCAGCTTGGCATTTTAGTACCAACGGCAATCAGTTGTAACTTCATTGCTTGAAATTAATTCCAAAGCTTTTCTAGCTGATAAAAGTCACGAGCTTGTTCTTGCATTACATGAACCACTACATCACCTAGGTCAACAAGAACCCACTCCGAACTTTCACGTCCTTCAATGCCAATGATTTCAATTTCAGCTTTTTTAGCTTCAACAACAAGGTATTCAGCAATTGATTTTACATGGGTTTTTGAAGTACCAGAGGCGATAATCATATAATCAGTAATGGTTGAATGTTGTTGTACATCCAGCACAGTAATATCGCGAGCTTTAATATCTTCAATTTTATCAATAGCGAAATCTTTTAATTCAGTAATTTGCACTTCAATGTCTCTGTTTGAGTTAAGGTAACTTGGCGATTATAGCAAGGATAAGCCATGGATTAACCCTATTGATAAAGATTATGTTGCTCTATGTAGCGTTTTACCGCAGGATTTATATCAAACTTGCCAACTTGAGCAAGTTTTAAGCAGTTCCTGATGTGGGTAGAGGATATATCTACTTCATCCGTTTTTACTGGGTAAATCGATCCTTTGCCCTTTGGTAACGACTCTTTAATTTGCTGATACCAATCTAGTTCATCAATATCTAAAGCGTCACAACCCGGCCTAGTCATTACTAATAGATTGCAAAAATTTAAAATTTGATGCCATTTGTACCAATGATTGAAATTTGCAAGGGAATCCATGCCGATAATGAAGTAAAAATCATTGTTAGGATAACGCTGCTGCAGCTTTTCTAAGGTATAAACCGTATAAGAAGGTCCAGTTTGAGTTAATTCAAAATCTACAGCTTTAACCCCATCTAAATCGGCAATAGCTAATTCAACCATGGCTAATCGGTGTTGGCCATTGGCTTGTGGTTGAGGTTTATGTGGTGCAACAGCATTGGGCATAACCCAGATTTGATCGAGATTTAGCTGCTGTTTAATGGATACTAAAGATTGTGTATGGCCATTATGAATTGGGTCGAAGGTACCGCCTAAGAGTCCAATTTTTGCCATTAGAAATCCTTCCAAGGTAATTTATGAAATGCTTTGCTGTCAAACCACAAGGCTAATTGAGCTAATTGTGGCCAGCTCTCTTTGCCTGAGAACTTAAAGTTCATTTCTAGCTGATGGGCATGGCCTAGCATAGTATTAATCTGTTCTAAAGATATGCGTGATAAACAATTGAGGTATAAGCTTTTGCGTTTATCCCAAATTCTCAATGCATTCCACTGTGAAGCGTTCAGTTTTCCCTGTTGCTGTAACAGCGAAAGTTGCTGCAAACGAACCAGCTCCTGGAGTAAATTCCACAATAAAATCTGCGGGCTTACGCCCTGAGCTTTTAATTGCCCAAGCATATGTAGGGCCCTGCTTTGTTTATCCATTAAGAGTGCATCTAACCATTGGAAGACACTAAATCTAGATTGATCTTGCAACCATGACTGCAGCATGCCGACAGTCACTTGTTGGGAGTTTTGCAATAACTTTATCAGTTGTAAAGCTTGCTCCAAAGCTAACAGATTACCCTCATACATGCTCATCAACATGTGTTGAGCATCTGCTGTTAGGTTGATTTGATATTTATTTACCCGCTGATTGAGCCAATTGACCCATTGTGGTCCTTCCGGCGTTGCGCAAGGGATATAAAGACCCAATGACTCTAGGGATTTAAACCATTTGGCTTTAAGTTGGTCGGCGCCTAATTTAGGGCCATGCAGAATCAATAGGTTATCAGGGTTTTTTAGTTCGACTAATTTCAGTAGCTCGGTAGTGCCTTCTTTTCCTGGCTTAGCATTGTGAATGTCTAGTTCAATGATCCGTTTAGAGGAAAATAAACTTAAGCTCTGCCATTCCTGTTCAAGAGTGTACCAATTGAACTGATTCTCAGTAGAGAAACTTAATCTTTCTTCAAAATCAGCCTTGTGCGCCAAATTGAGGATATGTTGGCGACAATCTTCCACTAAAAATGGCTCATCACCAAAGATCAGAACAACCTGAGGTAGCTGCTGTAATTGCTGAACTAATTGATTTGGATAGAGGCGCATTATTGGCTGCTGGCTAAAGATTGAATGATTCTGCTGGTGGCTTTTATGCGCATCTCTTTTAGCAGCATCTCCATCTCGCGACTCTTACCAAGAGCGGTGCGAGGATCATCCAAATAATCTCTGCGGATTTCGACTTGATAAGACTGGGCTTCACGATTTGGCAATTTAATCGTGTAGTCGACGAGATAGATCAGCTCATATTCGGCAACTTTGCCATCAGGAAAGAGGGATAGAGTGGCCCGACTTAACTCATCATGTACAAGCTGTAAGTGAGCGACTCGCTCAGGATCCCGTTCAACTACCTTCACCGAGTAAAGACGTAACTGTTCCCCTACTAGTCGAGTAAGTTCGCTGTATTTATCTTGAGTGCCAAGCGAAAGTTGTTTTAGGTTATCAGGGATCTGATGTGATCCCTGAAAACGAAAGCCACAACCAGCACTTAGCATTAGGCTAAGTGCTAGGATTGCAGTGAGAAGGCTTTTAAATTTTAAAACCATTAATTAGCAACAATATTGAGTAATTTACCTTTAATATAGATTACCTTACGAATGGTCTTGTCGACAATAAACTTATTGATATTGTCTTCTTGCTTGGCTAAAGCTTCTACTTGATCTTGCTCAGCATCGGCGCTAACAGTGATTTTACCGCGCACTTTACCGTTTACCTGAACAACAATTAACTTGCTGTCTTCTACCAGTGCTTTGTCGTCAACTACAGGCCATGATGCTTCATCAATGGTACCTTGTTGACCTAGCTCGTTCCAAAGTTGGAAAGATAGGTGAGGCGTCATTGGGTAAAGCAGACGAACAACCGCAAGTAATGCTTCGCTCATTAGGGCACGGTCTTGGCCTGACTCAAGTGGTGCCTTTGTTAGCTTGTTCATCAACTCCATAATAGCGGCAATGGCAGTGTTGAATTGCTGACGACGATCGATATCATCAGAAACTTTGGCGATAGTTTTGTGCAGTTCACGACGTAGCGCTTTTTGGTCGTTGTTTAGTGCCGCAACATCAAGTGCAGGTGCCTCAATGCCACCTTCTAGGAAGGCATGAGCTAAGTTGTAAACACGACGTAGGAAGCGGTTTGCACCTTCTACACCAGATTCTTGCCATTCTAGGGTCATCTCTGGTGGCGCGGCAAACATCATAAATAGACGTACCGTATCGGCGCCGTACTTATCTACCATTTCCTGTGGGTCGATACCGTTGTTCTTAGACTTAGACATCTTAGTCATACCGGCGTGCTTAAGCTCGCGGCCAGACCCATCGGTGGCTTTCACGATACGGCCTTTACCATCACGCTCTAGGATCACTTCAGTTGGAGATACCCAAACTTGGCCGCCTTTTTCGTCTTCGTAGAAGAAGGCATCAGCCAGTACCATGCCTTGACACAGTAGACGCTTGAACGGCTCATCAGAATCAACCAAACCTTCGTCACGCAGAAGTTTGTGGTAGAAACGAGAGTACAGTAAGTGCATTACCGCGTGCTCAATACCACCTACGTATTGGTCTACAGGCAACCAGTGGTTCGCTTCTTCTGGGTCTAACATGCCATCGTCAAAGTTAGGCGATGCATAGCGAGCGTAGTACCAGCTTGATTCCATAAAGGTATCAAAAGTATCAGTCTCGCGGGTGGCCGCTTGGCCGTTAATGGTGGTTTTGGCCCACTCTTTATCGGCTTTAATTGGGCTGGTTACGCCATCCATAACCACATCTTCAGGAAGGGTTACAGGTAGGTCTTCGGCAGGTACAGGGACGGTTTCACCGTTCTCTAAGGTTGCCATTGGGATTGGTGAACCCCAGTAACGCTGACGAGATACACCCCAGTCACGCAGACGGTAGTTTACTGTCTTCTTGCCTTTGTTGATGCCTTCAAGCTTAACCACCATAGCGTCAAATGCGCCCTGGAAATCTAGCTCGTCAAACTCACCAGAGTTAAACAGAATGCCTTTTTCAGTGAAAGCTTCTTCAGCAATGTCTAGCTCGCCGTCAGCAGGCTTGATAACCGCTTCAATGTCTAGACCATAGGCTTTAGCAAACTCATAGTCACGCTGGTCGTGGGCAGGAACAGACATCACCGCACCTGTGCCGTAGTCCATTAATACGAAGTTCGCTGCCCATACTGGTACCGTTTTACTGGTTAATGGGTGCTTAGCGTAAAGACCAGTCGCAACACCTTTTTTCTCCATGGTCGCCATTTCAGCTTCGGCAACCTTGTTGTTCTTACACTCTTCAATGAAAGCGGTAAGTTCAGGGTTGTTTTTAGCGGCTTGGGTCGCTAGTGGATGCGCGGCCGCAATCGCTACATAGGTCACGCCCATTAGGGTGTCTGGGCGAGTGGTGTACACATCAAGGGTATCGTCTGAACCTTCGATATCGAAAGTCAGTTCAAGGCCTTCTGAACGACCAATCCAGTTGCGTTGCATGGTTTTCACCTGCTCTGGCCAACCTTCTAGGTGGTTCATATCATTTAACAGCTGTTCGGCGTAATCAGTGATTTTGATGAACCACTGTGGAATTTCACGTTGCTCAACAACTGCGCCGCTGCGCCAGCCGCGACCATCAACCACCTGCTCGTTAGCAAGCACGGTTTGGTCAACTGGATCCCAGTTGACGGTCGCCATTTTTTTGTAAACTAAACCTTTCTCGTAAAGGCGAGTGAAGAACCACTGCTCCCAACGGTAGTAGTTAGGTTTACAAGTGGCTAACTCACGATTCCAGTCGTAACCAAAACCTAAGGTTTGTAGCTGACCTTTCATATAATCGATGTTTTCATATGTCCAAGCAGCAGGTGCAGCCTTGTTCTTAACGGCAGCGTTTTCTGCTGGTAAACCAAAAGCATCCCAACCAATTGGTTGCATAACGTTCTTGCCTTGCAGGCGCTGGTAGCGAGAAATCACATCACCAATCGTATAGTTACGGACGTGCCCCATGTGCAGTCGGCCACTTGGGTAGGGAAACATAGACAGGCAGTAAAACTTCTCTTTTGAAGAGTCTGGCTTGGCGATAAACGTTTTATTTTCAGTCCAGTGCTTTTGAACACTAGCTTCGATTTCGGCAGGATTATATTGCTGTTGCATGAGTTGCTCTTAACAGTCGATAAAGGCTAAAAGGGTGAGATTGCTCACCACCTTATATGATTCATAAAAATTGCTGCATAGGATAAACCAGAATCGGCTTGAAGGCTAATTTGATAACGGAAAAAGTACAAAATTTGTCAATATTTATGAATGACACCAGTTGTAACACAAAAGTGGATTATTTATTGGTGCAAATAAGCCATTATCAGCTAGGCTTGAGGATAGGACTTGTAGTGTTTAGGGAAAAACAATGACACCTCTTTGACGTTCAAGGGGAGGGATATATGAGTGAAAATAGTCGATTATTAACGGCCTACCATGAACTGTTAACCCAGCTACAAAAGCGCTATACGGCCGAGCCCGATCTGACCATGACAGATCTGCCTGCTTTACTGGAAAAGTCGTTAACCTATCTGGATATTCAGGGCTTTGCAGACGAGGATGACCTGCTATTAACTGAGAGGTATATCCGCCGTGATATACGCAGCTTTTTACACAATCGAGATGCCAACATATTAAATAAAAGTGTTTCTATCTTGCTGGCTCGTGATTCATTATGGCAATGGTTATATTCAATGGCTGATCATCAACGGGTAGAAATGCATGAACTGAATCATGATTTAAGTACCAATGGCGTTTATCTTTCGGGTGAAATCATCGGACATGGTGACCTTGAATGTTATAGCTGCCACCACCAAAGTCACTATGATCACCCACAGAAAATTGGCCCTTGTGTCGTATGCGACAGTTTAAGGTTCTCTCGACCAACTATGTCTAAGTCCTTGTATCATTAGGATAATACTCACTAACAGTACAGTCCAGTGACCATAGCGGGCAAAAATGGTATCACCAGATACTAAATTAACTTTGTGGCGTAATACCCCAGTTTCGAACTGGGGTATTTGTTTTTGTATGGTTCCATAACTGTCTACCACAGCGGTAACGCCATTGTTGGTTGCCCTCAGTAGCGGTCGGCCTAATTCAATGGCTCGCATCTGCGCTATTTGCATATGTTGTACCGGACCAACGGACTCGCCAAACCAAGCATCATTTGAGACCGTTAACAAAAAGTCGGTATTTGCAGTCAAATTTGCTCTTAATTGTTCAGGAAACGCAATTTCATAGCAAATCGCAGGTAACAGTTGATAACCTTTGGCATTTAAATTGGGTTGTACTAAGTCACCACGAGCAAAAGAAGACATGGGTAAATTGAAGAAAGGTGCCAGTGGTCTAAGCCAATCTTCAAATGGAACGAATTCACCAACAGGCAGAAGGTGATGTTTATCATATTGGTTATTTTGGGTGGCAACATCCGCCCCTGAATACTCATTTATATAGGGGGCGATGGCGATGGATCTTTCAGGCTCAGTCAGAGATTGACTGGTTCTTACAGGAGTGCTTGCTGCTTGGCCTAAGGTAATCAAGCGATTGAAGTAGGTGTCATTTTCAACGGCAATAATGCCAGTAATCAGAGCAGCTTCATGAAAGGTGGCAGCTTTATGAGCATTAGCAACAAAACTACTGACCATATGCATAGGCGCTGGGATGGCAGCTTCAGGCCAAACTATGATATCAGCATCAAAATCGGCTCGGGTAAGATCTAAATACTTGAACATCGTTGGCCAGAGGTTTTCAGGCTGCCATTTCAAGCTTTGGGGAATATTACCTTGTACTAAAACGACATCAACTTGTTGCTCAGTCAGTTGCGGTTTGTTTAAGTTGCTCACGATAAAGGTTATCGTCAATAAAATAACTGGCAGCAAAACTGCGGACCATTGCTTTTTTAGGAATAAATACAACCCAGTAGCCAGTTGCACTAATAATAGGGTTAATCCTAAAGCGCCAATAGAATTGGCCAACAAAGCAAGCGGACTGTCGATTAGGGCGTATCCTTCCCAAAGCCAAGGAAATCCAGTCAGCAACGTGCCGCGTAACCATTCAAATGCTGTCCATATAGGTGCAAATAATAGTAATAAAGGCAAAGGCTTATGTTGTGGATTTAGTCTTTGCAGGAGATAGCCACTGGCTGCGCTAAATAAGGCGAGGTAAGCGCACAGTAACAGCATGATCAATAACGATACAATTATCGGCAGGCCGCCATAAGTGTCGATTGATACATGAACCCAGCTGATCCCAAAGCAAAACTTTCCTAAGCCATAGGCAAACCAAGTTTTTGCGGCTGCAGCTGGTGGCTGCGGCTGGCTAAAATGCAGCGGTACAATAAAACTGAGTAATATGACAGGCCATATTCCAAAGGGAGCATAAGCAAGCAAGGTCGCCGCACCGGCTGCGAAGCTTGCTAACAAATGGCCATTGTTGACCAATCGTTGGAGCATGGCTGTCATTATCCTAGACTCTAATTACTTTGTTCATCACTGATGGCGCGATCAGGTACTTTGACTTGCAGTTGTATTAGACGTCGAGTATCGGCACTGCTAACTTTAAATTCAAACCCATGAATGATAATGGTTTCTCCACGCTCTGGTAAATGCCCAAAGCCATGGGAAACGAGCCCACCGATGGTATCAAACTCTTCATCACTAAAGTCACTCTGAAAGGCGTCATTAAAGTCCGCAATGTTAGTTAAAGCTTTAACAGAATACACCTGTTGAGCAATGTGACGAATTTCGGTTAGATCTTCTTCGTCATCATATTCATCAGCAATTTCACCAACGATTTCTTCTAGAATATCTTCAATCGTGACTAGCCCAGAGACGCCGCCATATTCGTCAACTACAATGGCCATATGATAACGTTGGGAACGAAACTCTTTTAGGAGTACATCAACACGTTTTGATTCTGGTACGACTACCGCGGGACGAATAATTTTATCTAAACTGAACTCTTCGCTGTTAGTTTGCTCGCGAAAACCATAAGGGATCAGATCTTTAGCAAGTAATATGCCTTCGATATGGTCTTTATCTTCGTTAATAACAGGGAAGCGTGAGTGGGCAGATTCAATGATGCAATTAAGCATGGCTTCGATTGAATCATCTTTACGGATGGCTACGATCTGTGAGCGAGGGATCATGATATCCCTTACTTTAAGATCCGATACCTCTAAAACGCCTTTGATCATCTCACGGGCATCTTCTGAGATGACATCATTTTGTTCAGCTTCAGTAATCACTTCGGCTAATTGCTCAAGACTTTGTGGTTCCCCTTGAAATAACTGGCTTACTTTGTCTAACCAGCTTTTTTTCTGGGGATTGGTACTCGGGGGGGTATCTTCGTTCATATCTTTCATTTGTTAGTTAAAATATCTTATGAACAACAAGTTACTGTTGTTCATAAGGGTTGTTATACCCTAACTGGGTCATAACAGCAATTTCTATTGCTTCCATTTCTTCAGCTTCGGCTTCATTTATGTGATCAAAACCAAGCAAATGCAAGCAGCCATGGATAACCATATGGGCCCAATGGCTGATGATTGACTTGTTTTGTTCTTTAGCTTCGGCACAGACCACTGGGGCACTGATAACCAAATCTCCCAACAAAGGTAACTCAATATGTGCAGGCGCCTCAAATGGGAAAGAAAGCACATTGGTTGGTTTATCTTTGCCACGATATTGGTGATTCAGATATTGTGACTCTTCATTATCAACTATGCGAATAGTGAGTTCGGCATCATCTTTGTAATCAGCCAATACCGAACTGGCCCAAAGCTCAAATTGTTGTAAGCTTGGAGTATCACTATGCTCAAAAGCAAGTTGTAGATCAAGATTCAGATTCATCTTGTTGTTCCATGAGTTTTTGCTTTTTAAGAGCCGCTTCTTCACGGGCTAGTTTTTGATCGTGACGCTCGTATGCATCTACAATGCTGGCCACGATAGGGTGGCGAACGACATCTTTAGCCACAAAGAAATTAAAGCTTAATTCGGGGACTTCTGAAAGCACCTCAACGGCATGTCTTAAGCCAGATTTGGTATGCCTAGGTAAATCGATCTGGGTAATATCACCAGTAATCACCGCCCGACTATTAAAACCAATTCGAGTTAAGAACATTTTCATCTGTTCAACAGTGGTATTTTGCGATTCGTCGAGAATAATGAATGCATCATTTAACGTTCGACCACGCATGTAGGCTAATGGCGCCACTTCAATAACACTTTTCTCGATTAGGCGTTCCACTTTTTCAAAGCCCATCATCTCAAATAAGGCGTCGTATAGGGGGCGTAAGTAAGGATCGACTTTCTGGCTTAAATCACCAGGTAAAAAGCCTAGCTTTTCGCCAGCTTCAACTGCAGGTCGGGTCAATAAGATACGACGAACTTCTTGGCGCTCGTAGGCATCTACTGCTGCGGCAACCGCGAGATAGGTTTTACCAGTACCAGCAGGACCAATGCCGAAAGTGATATCGTGATTAACGATATTAGCTAAGTATTGCGACTGATTTGGGTTGCGGGGCTTAATTAAACCACGTTTAGTTTTAACATAAATTTCTTTACCGAAGCGATCTTCTTGTTCTTGCTCAAGAACTTTAGCTTCTTGAATCGCAAGGTGAACCTGATCGGGCTCTAAGTCAGCTTGCTGGCCTTTAATTGGTGCGGCTTCAATATAAAGCTTTTTAAGCAGTTCAATTACAGCATGAGCCTGTGCGGGTGCACCAAGAGCCTGGAAGTGATTATCACGATAGGTGATCTCAACGCCTAAACGTCGTTCAATTTGTTTTAAGTTGTCATCAAAAGGACCGCAAAGAGCAGCCAATTGACTGCGCTCTGCGGGCTCTAAATAAACATCCAGTTGGATGAGTTTATTACTCAAAATTATTCCTTTAAGGTCCAATTATGGTTGAAAAGTTTCTACGCCATAGTTAGCGTTGTTATCACGCTTAGCAAGAATGTCCTGTGGACGCAGCTCACGACGTAAGTCCATTTGATCTTCGGTGCGAATTACTTTACCACGAAGTGAGTTGGTTAGTGCTTCAGTAATTTCAACATCAACAAATTTACCAATCATATCTGGAGTACCTTGGAAGTTAACTACGCGGTTATTCTCAGTACGTCCTTGCAGTTCCATAATATCTTTCTTAGATGGACCTTCAACTAAAATTCGCTGAACGGTACCCATCATGCGACGGGAATACATCATGGCATTCTGATTAATGCGCTGTTGAAGAATATAAAGACGTTGTTTCTTCTCTTCTTCGCTTACGTCATCTGGTAAGTCAGCCGCAGGTGTGCCCGGACGTGCTGAGTAAACAAAGCTGAAGCTTTGATCAAACTCAACTTGTTCAATCAGCTTCATGGTTGCTTCAAAATCAGCAACGGTTTCGCCAGGGAAACCAATAATAAAGTCAGAACTAATGTGCATATTAGGACGGACTTTACGAAGAGCACGGATAATCGACTTATATTCTAGAGCGGTATGTGGGCGCTTCATTAGCGTCAGAATACGGTCAGCACCAGATTGAACAGGTAGATGCAAGAAGTCAACGAGTTCAGGGGTGTCTTCATAAGCTTCGATAATGTCAGGGGTAAACTCTAACGGATGACTGGTGGTGTAGCGAATACGGTCAATACCGTCAATCGCAGCAACATAGCGCAGCAGTTCAGAGAAACGACAAATACCACCTTCATGGTCTTCACCACGGTAAGCGTTAACGTTTTGGCCTAGTAGATTTACTTCACGTACACCTTGTTCAGCAAGCTGAGCAATCTCGTATAATACGTCATCTAGCGGACGGCTTACTTCTTCACCACGGGTGTAAGGTACGACACAGAAAGAGCAATATTTAGAACAGCCTTCCATAATAGAAACAAACGCGCTTGGACCTTCAGCTTTAGGCTCTGGCAAGCTATCGAACTTTTCAATCTCTGGGAATGAAATATCGATCACTGCTTTTTCGCCCGCTTGTACCTGAGAAATCATTTCAGGCAGGCGGTGTAGAGTTTGTGGACCAAATACCAGATCAACATAAGGCGCACGCTGACGGATATGCTTACCTTCTTGTGAAGCAACACAGCCACCTACACCAATAATCAGGTTAGGGTTTTTGTCTTTTAAATTTTTCCAACGACCGAGCTGGTGGAACACCTTCTCTTGGGCCTTCTCACGAATTGAACAGGTGTTCAAAAGTAAGATATCAGCTTCCTCTGGCTCTTCGGTTTCGATATAGCCTTGGGCATCGCCTAATAAGTCTGCCATTTTTGAAGAGTCGTACTCATTCATTTGACAGCCCCAAGTTTTAATATGTAGTTTCTTGCTCATAGAAGTTGGTTATCCGCGTAAATACAACTGGAAAATAGCCGCGTATTTTACCCATCTCACCGCGACTTGACTAGCTTTTGTTCCGATGGAGTGCTCAAATTTTGACAAATCTGCTGGGATTTTACCCATAACCAGATAGAAGATGAATCTTTGTAGGCGCTCCTAGCAGGAAATGGTATTCTAATTTTAGTTGAAAATGGGATGGGTGAAATCCAGTGCGAAAGTTTGACTTAATCATTAATGGTGGCGGTATGGTCGGTGCTGCGGTTGCCGTGGGGGCGGCCAAGTTGGGGTTTAAGGTCGCCATTATTGAAGCCAATCCAGCTAAAGACTTTGATCCTAACAGCCCTATGGATTTGCGAGTCTCTGCCATTAGTGTCGCTTCAGAACAGCTACTGACTCAGCTGGGTGCCTGGCCAAGCATTAATAGTATGCGCACTTGTCCCTACTTAGGACTAGAAACCTGGGAGCGCAATGAAAACGTCAAAACCGCCTTTCGCGCAGAAGAGGTAGGTGCCAGTCACCTTGGTCATATTATTGAAAACCGCGTGATAGTATTGGCCCTATGGCAGCAGTTTGCAGACCACAGCATTACGCCATTTACCCACACCAGCATTAACCAAATCAATCGCAACAAGGGCGTGGTGGAAATCACCCTGGCCAGTGGCGAACAGTTAACGGCACCATTATTAGTGGCCGCCGATGGTGCCAATTCTTATGTGCGTCATTGGGCGGGCATTGGCATTAGTGGTTGGGATTACGGTCATCATTGCATGCTGATTAATATTAATACTGAGCAAGGGCAGCAAGACACCACTTGGCAGCAGTTCACGCCAACAGGGCCAAAGGCGTTATTGCCTTTGCCCGGTAACAAAGCGTCATTAGTTTGGTACGATTCACCAGCCACCATCAAACAATTGCAGCAGCTAAATCCGCGTCAATTGCAAAGCCAAATTGCACAAATATTTCCAAATAAACTCGGTCAATTTGAGGTCGTAGATTACGCCAGTTTCCCACTGACCAGACGCCATGCTCAACGTTACTTTATTGATAATGTGGTGCTGCTGGGAGATGCCGCCCATACCATTAATCCATTAGCCGGGCAGGGCGTTAACCTTGGTTTTAAAGATGTGGCGGTATTACTGCAAGAGTTAGAAAAGGTAGCAGCAGAGCAACTTGGCGATACTGCATGGTTACAGCGCTACCAAGACCGGCGCTATAAAGACAACTTATTAATGATGTCTGCCATGGATGTCTTTTATAAAGGCTTTAAAATACAAACGGGGCCGCTACCAATGCTGCGAAATATGCTATTGAAGCTGGCGAATCATTCAGGGCCAATAAAAAAACAAGTCCTTAAGTATGCGATGGGATTAGGATAGCTATATAAAATATTTAAACAGGGTGCTAGAATGCCCCCTTTTTTATGAAGGGCGCAATAAAAATGGCAGATATTAAGCTAATTGTTGGCTTGGCAAACCCTGGTTCTGAGTACGCAGGTACTCGCCATAATGCAGGTCAATGGTATGTCGAGCAATTAGCCAATGATGCTGGTGTGCGCCTAAGCCCAGACAGTAAGTACTTTGGTCTAAGCGCCAAGGCTACCATTGCTGGTAAAGATGTGCGCTTACTGGTACCAACGACTTTCATGAATTTAAGTGGTAAGTCAGTGGCGGCTTTGGCGAATTTTTTCCGCATCAATATTGACGAGATTTTAGTTGCCCACGATGAGCTTGATATGGACCCTGGCATGGCTAAGTTTAAACTTGGTGGTGGCCATGGCGGTCATAATGGTTTGCGTGACATTATCAGCAAAATGGGTAACAACAAGGGTTTTTATCGTCTGCGAATCGGCATTGGCCATCCAGGGGATAAAAATCGGGTCAGCGGCTATGTTTTAGGTAAGCCGCCTGCGAATGAACGAACTATGATTGATGAAGCTATCGATGAGGCTGTTCGTTCGACAGATATTTTATTTAAACAAGATATGGCAAAAGCGATGAGTCGTCTTCATAGCTTTAAGGCCACTGCAAAGTAAACGTAAAAGGTGAAACCATGGGTTTTAAATGTGGCATAGTAGGCTTACCTAACGTAGGTAAATCAACGTTATTTAATGCATTAACAAAAGCAGGTATCGAAGCGGCCAACTTTCCGTTTTGTACCATCGAGCCAAATACAGGTATGGTACCTGTACCGGATTTACGTTTAGATGCTTTGGCTAAAATTGTAAACCCTGAGCGCATACTGCCAACCACCATGGAATTTGTGGACATTGCAGGTCTGGTAGCTGGTGCTTCAAAAGGTGAAGGTTTAGGTAACCAGTTCCTAGCCAACATCCGTGAGACTGATGCCATTGGCCACGTGGTTCGTTGTTTCTCTGACGATAACGTCGTTCACGTTGCCGGTAAAGTATCGCCGCTGGACGATATCGAAGTGATCAACACTGAGCTGGCGCTTGCTGACTTAGATTCTTGTGAGAAAGCCATTACCCGCTTACAAAAGCGTGCTAAAGGCGGTGACAAAGAAGCGGTACAACAAACCGAAGTGCTGAAAAAGATTCTGCCAGTACTAGAAGAAGCGGGTCAAATTCGTTCAATTGAATTTACTAAAGAAGAAAAAGTCATTGTTGATGGGTTTAATTTCTTGACCATCAAGCCGACGATGTACATTGCTAACGTAGCAGAAGATGGTTTTGAAAATAATCCATACCTAGACCAAGTAAAAGAATTAGCCGAAAAAGAAGGTGCTATCGTCGTATCTGTATGTGCCGCGATTGAAGCTGAACTGTCAGAGCTTGAAGACGAAGACCGTGCTGAATTTATGGAAGATCTAGGCATGACTGAATCAGGTCTTGACCGTGTGATTCGAGGTGGTTACTCTCTGTTGAGTCTACACACTTACTTTACCGCAGGCGTTAAAGAAGTGCGTGCTTGGACAATTCCAGTAGGAGCAACAGCGCCGCAAGCGGCAGGTAAGATTCATACTGATTTTGAAAAAGGATTTATCCGTGCCGAAATCGTCGGTTATGACGATTATATTGCGGGCAATGGTGAAGCTGGTGCCAAAGATGCCGGTAAATGGCGTTTAGAAGGTAAAGATTACATTGTTAAAGACGGTGACGTTATTCACTTCCGCTTTAATGTGTAATAAAAGTTAGGTTGATTTGTTACTAAAACTTAACGCTTCAGGGTGTGCTTAGATCTAAAAAATCGCTAAAGTATGCCCTTTTGCTCAAAATAGCTGCAAGCAGTAAAAGTTTGGCGATTATCTTACAAAAAGCGGTTGACCAAACAGGGGCGAATAAGCATAATACGCCCCGCTTCCAATAAGAAGCATGCTTCAAGGCTATGTAGCTCAGCTGGTTAGAGCACAGCACTCATAATGCTGGGGTCGCAGGTTCAAGTCCCGCCATAGCCACCAATGAAGCAAACAATTTGTGCGGGGGTGGCGGAATTGGTAGACGCACCAGATTTAGGTTCTGGCGCCGTAAGGTGTGAGAGTTCAAGTCTCTCCCTCCGCACCACAAATTGCAGATAACTGGCTTGTAAAGCGGGTTGTCACCAAGAATAAGTTGTTGGGATATCGCCAAGCGGTAAGGCAGCGGGTTTTGATCTCGCCATTCCCAGGTTCAAATCCTGGTATCCCAGCCACTCTTTTAGAGTCTTAATTTAAAGGTTGCTGAACAAGCCTTTAACTGTCACCAATGCAGGACTCGCACTCAGCGCTGTTGGGATATCGCCAAGCGGTAAGGCAGCGGGTTTTGATCTCGCCATTCCCAGGTTCAAATCCTGGTATCCCAGCCATTGGCTATGTAGCTCAGCTGGTTAGAGCACAGCACTCATAATGCTGGGGTCGCAGGTTCAAGTCCCGCCATAGCCACCATACAATTTAAAAATGAAACAGAATTTGCGGGGGTGGCGGAATTGGTAGACGCACCAGATTTAGGTTCTGGCGCCGCGAGGTGTGAGAGTTCAAGTCTCTCCCTCCGCACCATTTTCTGTTAAGTAAACTATCAGCGCTCTACCAAGCGCACGAGTGATAATGCTTAATGGCTCTGTTTCATAATACCCAAACACTAGGGTTAATTAGTGTAAAAAATTTGTGCGGGGGTGGCGGAATTGGTAGACGCACCAGATTTAGGTTCTGGCGCCG
>NZ_WINH01000024.1 GCF_010993985.1 Paraferrimonas sp. SM1919
GTGGGTACCTTGCAAGAGTATGATAAATACTGTGAGCACTTAGAAAGGCGGCGAAAGCATTTCAAACAAAGTTGCCAATTCTTCGAGTAAGCATATCTGTTATATATTCAATCTGTGCACCGCATTCGTGGTGGGTTAATGCAAAATAACAAGGACACCCTTCGTTAATGGAAGGATAACGCCTCCTCGACTAGACTTAGTTAAGTTTGAGTTATAGGAGGTTGTTATGACTCTTCCGCGCAAGTACCAAATATCTTATGAAGACACCACAGTTTACCATTGCTATACCAGAATGGTTCGTGGTGCTTTTTTAATGGGAAAACATCACCTTACAGGTAAAGACTATAACCATAGGAGGGGCTGGGTAGAAGAGTTAATTCTATCACTTCCAGCTGTCTTTGCTATTGATGTTGCTGCCTATGCAGTGATGTCTAATCATTTACATGTCGTACTCAGTGTTGATGTAGATAAAGCCAATGCTTGGAGTGACCTAGAGGTAGTCGAACATTGGCATCAATTATTCAAAGGCACTGAAATTACTCAAAGATTTGCCAAAGGTGAAGTGCTTAGTGGTGGCGAGGCCTTCGTGCTGATTAAACAGGTGAGAGAATATCGTTCTCGCCTAATGGATATATCCTGGTTTATGCGCTGTTTGAATGAACCTATTGCGAGGCAAGCCAATGCAGAAGACAAGTGCACTGGTCGTTTTTGGGAAGGGCGCTTCAAGTGCCAGGCATTGCTTGATGAAGCAGCAGTGTTGGCTTGTATGGCCTATGTGGATTTAAACCCAGTAAGAGCTAAAATGGCTAACACACCAGAAGAATCCAAGCACACCAGTATTCAATTAAGAATTAAGGCAGCACTAAACGGTGAGCAGCCACAAGAGTTATTGCCGTTTATAGGCAATGAGCGTGCTAACCAACCGAAAGGGTTAGCTGTTTCAGTCAAAGACTACTTCCAATTAGTGGATGAAACAGGCAGAGTAATCCGCCATGATAAACGAGGCTCAATAAGCGAAAGTAGCTTAGCAATCTTTGAAAGGCTTAACGTTCCAGCTGAAAATTGGTTAAAAATCGTGAATGACTTTGGCAAGCTATTCCATGGCCCTGTGGGGCACTTACAACAGCATGACAAGTTTTGTGAGCATACCAATCGGGTGCGACGGCACTTTAAGCAAAGCTGTATGTTAATAGACAAAAGCTAGCCTTTATCCATACCAATATTTTACAACGCTGCTTTTAAGCAGTGGGTTTTTCATATCTAATTTTCAGCTATTAGGCTAGTGAATACGTGAAAAGATGGCAAAACACACAATGTTACTCAGTAACCTACTGAGTTGAACCAACTATCGAAATATTTTGTTTTTATCGAGAGGTTTATTTTGCTAAGTTACTGATTAATAGTGGCTGCCCCGGTAATGTTATTAAAACACAAAAAGTATTACTCACCGGTTTACTACATTATTCTTGGCTTTGTGCTTGGTGTTGTTACTGTGTTTGGTTTTCATTTCTTTGGTAACGATACATATTTACAGAAAATACTGCAGTCATTATTTCTGGGGGTTACGGGCGCCATTGCGGCGAGTGTATTCTGGTTCTTTACAAGAGAAGAATAAATCAAGATAGTCAGTTTTATTATTGTAATTAGGTCGACAACTTATGAATAAATTTATTAGCTTAGCTTTATTATTACTCTGTTTAACGGGGTGCGCTTCAACCAAAACGATTAAGGAGAGTTATTCCCTGAATGATAAGTCAGGTAACGGAGTGTTAATTTCTTCTGTGAGCAATCGGGGAGGTTACTCTGGTTATTCTGTATTTTACCGAGGAATAAGCAACGGAATTAGCGGCAACATTAAATTTGGTGAAGGTGTTGCTCTATTACCCATCCCTCCTAAAGGCGACTTTTCTCACTTGAATCGCAAAGGAGAAGTCTTTGCTGTTGAGTTACCTGCAGGAAATTACAAAGTATGGAGATGGGGAGTAAGTAGTGGTCATGTCTTTTTAAAGCCGATTGTTCCAATCGCCATTGAGTTTAAGGTTGAGCCGGGTAAAGCAACTTATATAGGTAACTTTGATTTTATACAGACCGATAGTATGGGTCTTACAGTGACAGGCGTAGAAGTCAATTATAGTGATCAGTCCCAAATAGATTTGGATATTGTTTCTAAAAAATATCCTAACCTAGATGCTAAAAGTATCATTAAAGGTGTGAAAGATGATGCAGTTTATTTGGGGCTTGGCGGTAGTAATAGAACAAGCTGGAATATACCTTTAGGTCAAATGTAAACATAACAATACGCTCTTTGATTTAAGCCTACCAAATCAAAGAGTAATAATTCGCCCCAGTTGGTCTTCCAACATAACGACTGTAAGTGTAGATTCACAGGAAGAGATATGAAGCATCTAGTTCAAATCATTGCGGTATTACTGATCGTTAGTTCTCAAGGGGCACTGGCTTGCTCATTTGCAGGTTCGGATTTATTTAAGCCAACCTTGGAGCGCTGGCAGCAGCATCCTGGCCCAGCGCAAAGAGGTGAACAAGGCAGTTATTGGGAACCCGTTCCCGCACCTGTAATTAAAGTGATAAGTGTGACTAGAGGTTCAACTGAACCGGGAACTTCTTGCTCTGATGCGGGTACGCTGTCATTACAAATATCACTTCCTGAACAATCTACTTACTCTATCGAAGAGTTTGGCTTTTATTTTCGATTAAAGAGTGGCACGCTTCCTGATGCTATTTTTCCTGATATCCCAATGGTTGGGGTGATAGAGCATGGCAAGAGTAATATTTTATTCGCATGGTTAGATGGTCATCCTTCCCAACAAATCGAGTTGGATCTAGAAATTGAAGTATTTCTTGTGACCAACGGCTTAAATGTAGGGCCTTCAAGCACCTTTACGGTCAAGACAGGTAAAGGCTAATCAACTTAAGCATTGTCGTAAGATAGAATAAACACGGAGCATTCAATATATGGAAATTAAGATCGATGACTTGTCTGGTGGGGAAGTCATTCAATTACTCGAAGAGCATTTAGCTGATATGTATGCGACATCGCCTCCGGAAAGTGTGCATGCTTTAGATGTAAAAGAGTTAAAGTCACCTGATATTACCTTTTTCAGCGGTTGGTCCAACGGTGAGTTACAAGGCTGCCTTGCTATCAAGCAGTTAACTCCTCAGCATATTGAGCTGAAGTCTATGAGAACGACCCAAGCTTCTCGTCAATCCGGAGTGGCATCGAGATTACTGAGTCACGCTCTAAATGTGGCAATTGACCGTGGTTACACACAAGTGAGTTTGGAAACTGGTACTCAAGAGTTTTTTATACCCGCAAGGAAATTGTATGAAAAGTTTGGATTCAATAATTGTGGTCCATTTTCTCATTATAAGTTAGATCCACACAGTCACTTTATGACAAGGGGGCTTGCTGATAAATTCACCTAGCAAGCGAAGCCCGTCTTAAAATATGACTAAAGGCCAAAGGCCGTACCAAAGGCGCAGCCGTGCTAAAGGAACGCAGTTCCGTACTAAAGCTGCGGAGCAGCGTACCGATAGACTAATCCATCCGAGTAATAAACGTTTGTTCTTCATCCACAAAAGCGACATAGCCGCCATAGTAAATAAACACGCGGCCGCGACCTTCCACTAGGCAGGCAAGTTGTGGGTTCAAATCTTCTTCGTTGTTGGGGCTTTGGAAAACGCCGGTATCTGTGATGATGCCTGTGTATGTGGGTAAGTATCCATAATGGCGTTTGGCCTGATCAATAAGACTCAATTCACTTTTGCTAGAGAAATAAGAGGGAATGACACCGGCCTCTTCAATGAACATCTTTTTTATTTCTTCATAGGCGGTGATCACCAGCCAGTCGATGCCGTTAACATGATGGATAAACATAGGGTTACTCAAAAATTGTGATAATTGAATTTTACCACACTCGCAATGGTTCAAAGTAGCATCAGTGGTTTAGGTTACTTATTTAACCACTAAACTGTTCTCTTGCATCTGACTTTTCACTTACTTTATGTAATTAAGTTTCATATTAGGTCTGTTTAGCAGTTATTGTTGACAGATTGGGTTGTAATATGTAATAAAATTACAAATGCCAAGTGGAAGTGAAAAGGAGTTTTGTATGGCAAACTTATATGATGATGTGGCTCGATTTGATTATGACCAAAGCGATTGGCCCCGGGATTTTGATATTAGACTTTCTAAAGAACAAAGTAAGCAGTTACAAGAACAAGAAAACCGCATGATATCAAGTGATAATGTTTATCGTTTATTTGCGTGAATGAATATTATTATACGCGACTAGGATGATTGGGGCTGTAACGGCATAACGGTGTTGGTCGTTGTTGTGCTGTGGTACACTAAGGGTCATATGATTTACCACTGATATTAGCCAGCCATGCTCGACCAATACCAAGATTTACTTGCCCCGATCCACCAATTCTTACACTGTGAAACCCCAGATACCTGGATTGAAAAAGCGAAAGATCCGCAGAACCTTGATGTGATTTTGCGCGATCATATGTTTTGTGAGCTTAAGGCTGCCCAGTCAGCGTTGTTTTTAATTCGCAAGTATGCAGTAGACCAGCAAAGTGCCCAGGATTTAACTGCATGGATCAAGCCCTATGAAGCCTTTGCTTATAAGCGTATTGGTGGGCTAGACACCCTCAAGGGCAAGTCGAATATCTCTAAACAGGTGCAAGTGCGCCCTGACTGCGCTTACGGTCAGGATTTAGTGGATAAAATGGTGATGCTGATTAAAGAAGAGCTACATCACTTTTATCAGGTGTTGGAAATAATAGAATCTAAAGGTATTGATTACGCACCGATTGAGGCCGGCCGCTATGCCAAGGGGTTGATTAAGCATGTGAAAACCTTCGAGCCAGATGCGCTGGTGGATAAGCTGATCATCGGTGCTTATATTGAAGCCCGCTCCTGTGAACGTTTTGCCAAGTTAGCGCCGCATTTAGAAGATGATATTGCCAAATTTTATGTGTCTTTGCTGCGCTCAGAAGCGCGCCACTACCAAGATTACCTTACCCTTGCTGAAGAAATCGCAGGCCATGATATTTCAGAGCGTATTGTTTTCTTTGGCAAGGTAGAAGCAGAGCTTATTTCATCAGCAGATCAGGACTTTAAATTCCATAGTGGCGCTCCAGCTTAGGTAGGTTTAAGTCGAGCAGTTAATGGCTTATTCTCGGGCGCAGCAACTGAATAAATATTGGGTAGCTAAGCCAGCTTATTATCCAAAAACTAGGGCTGATAAAAGCCATACATAAGGTGAATATTCCAGTCAATGGTTCGGCAATAACTCGTAATCGCAAAGCGGCGACATCGTGATTACAGGCTTCTGGTGTCAATAATCGCCGTTGGTAGCTAGCATACCACCAAGCCGCGGCAGCTGTTAAGCCTACTAATGTTGCCGCCAGTGATTGTGCCGCTAAAATAATCGGTTCATTACCCAGTATGATGCCGTAGTGCAAGGTCATTAAATACAGCAAAATCATAAAAATTTGACTGATAGAGATAATGGCATGGGGGGTATCGGTGCGAATTAAATTACCCAGTAATAAATTGCTTTGAAACCAGTATACAAACGCCACCACAATCCCTATGGCTGACATTAACATGTGGTAAGCGCGGTCGGTAATAAAAGCTATGATTTGATCTTGTTCAAGGTTATCTGGTAGCGGTTCGTTGAACACAATAGAAATGATCATCAACGCGAAAACGGTATCAATTAACGTTTCTAAGCGACGCAATTCTCGAGTTTCCCTCTGCATTTTAGCGTGGCTGATGTCCTTATTTACTTTTAATGCTTTAGAAAGTATTTTTTTCATTATTATGCGCTGCCTTATTTATATGAGCGCTTGCAAAATAACTTATTTCTTTGAACCTTAAAAGCATGTTGTTGATAAATACTTATCAGGTGACCGTTAAATGAGAGGTGGGTTTTATTTAAAACTTGGGTATTGAACAAATAAAAAAGTCCTTCTAGTAGAAGGACTTTTCAAAATGATAGTTAGTAAGTTAGAAAGTCTTACCTATAGAGAATACTGCCGTACTGCCATTGTCAGTAAATACAAAGTTACTAAAAATATCATTAGGGTTAAACTTTTGGCTATCATCTAAGATGTTATGTATTAAGTCTAACGAGAAATCAAAGCCAAAGTGACTGGTTTTTAGACTCGCTGATAAATCAGTATAAGAACCAGCCATCGCGAGATCTGCATATTCACCCCAACTATGACCTGCATGCAGATTAAGAGTTAAGTTTTCCATAAGTGGTTGTTCGAAATCCACGTCGAAATAATGGCTGCTCGTTCCTAAACCAGAAAAGTCATTACTGTATGCATACTCCACTACGAAACCATAACCAAATACTGTCGCGATATACTCAGAGAAACCGGTCAAATTAGCATCTGGCTCTGGGTAGTTGTAAAACATAATACTGCCCGCGTAGCCGATCTCATCAGTGAGGAAATTAGAATAGCCACCCCAAGCATGCAGTTCGATATCTTGCTCGCCACTTAATTGGTTATTAGCATCTAATGTGCCATTTTCAATATGTGATAACCAACTGCCCAAGTAAAAGCCATTATCAAAGAATAGGTCAGCGGTGAGCTGTAAAGCCGGCTGGGTATTGGTTAAACTCACACCACGCCATCTTGAATCAGTCGTTAGCGTAGTATTTAAACTAAAATCTGCTTCAACAGCTTGGGCTGGGACTGCTGCCAAGGTTGCTGGCACTAGTAATGATAATACTGCTTTATTCATCTTTTTTGTTACTTCATTTGTTATTAAATCTTTATCGGGATGTACTTTAAATGCAATTGAGTGGGTTTAGCAATAACTCACAAATATCGATTATTTTGTGAGCGGATCACCCTATATAGGTATACTGCAAGGGCAGAATTGAAACACAGTGTTAACCAATGTTGCGTTTATGTATGTGGTTTTGTTTGCTTTTGGGTGGGGCGGTGCCATTCAGAGGGGGATTTAGATGGTTTTTTTTACATTTAATGATGACATTTAATTTACAAAAACCAGCAGTAACCATAAGGTGGTACAAAAATAAATATTTGCATATCTATAGAAGGAAAAAGTATGCGTCAAAATATCGTTATTACTGGAGCGAGCCAAGGTTTGGGGGCGCAAATGGCGCGTGAATACGCCAAATTGGGTTACAACCTTGGGATTTGTGCCCGTAATCTTGAGGCATTAAATCAATTAAAAGACGAATTACTTACGCTCAGCAGCAATATTGATGTGCAGGTCGCGCAAGTTGATGTGTGTAACAGAGAGCAGGTTGAAGCTGTATTTAATGGGTTTAAACAACATTTTGGTCGATTAGACCGCATCATTGTTAATGCGGGCATCGGCAAAGGCCAGCCGATTGGTAAGCAAGGGCTTTCTGCAAATTTGCAAACCGCTAACATCAATTTCATCGGCGCCTTAATTCAATTGCATTTTGCTGCTGCTATTATGCGCGAGCAAGGTTCTGGACATATTGTCGCGATATCTTCTATTACGGCGGTTCGCGGCTTTCGCGGCAATATGACGGTTTATGCGGCGACCAAGGCGGCTTTAGCGTCTTTATGTGAAGGCTTACAGCTTGAGTTTTACCATAAACCTATTAAGGTGAGCTGCATATATCCTGGCTACATTCTGACTGATATCAACAAAGATTTAGAGTATGCGCCGTTTCGGATCTCCCTTGAGGAGGGGGGGAAAAAGTTAATTAAGGCTATTGCTCGACAACCTAAGCATGCCTTTGTCCCCGGCTGGCCTTGGAATGTAGTGGGTGGAATATTGATGCGTTTCGCCCCATTATGGTTATTACATAAATTAAACTAATTTAGGTCAGAGAATGAAAGCATTGTTATTTATATTATTAAGCGTGGTCAGTTTTGGCGGCTTAGCCAAATATAATCTATCGGGTGTTTGGGTTGGGGTGTTCTCTTATGAACAAACGGATGGGATGCCACCAGAAAGCTTTACTCTTGTTTTAAAAGAAAACAAAAATTTTCTAACGGGTATGATCACAGAGCCTAATGAAGGGGCGAACAGTGATAGCGGTGTTTTTGTGGCCGATGTCTCAGGCTTTGTTTCCAATAAGACGGTGATCTTTACCAAGCAGTATCAAGCTGGTCAATCGCGAAATCATAGCGTTACCTATGAGCTCACTATTGAAAGTCCGGGATTCTTGGTCGGTAGTTGGAAAATTAACAATAAGCGAGGCGGGCGTGCCGCTTTAATGGCCCTATCTGGCCCTTTTTTATATGAAGAGCTGTTAGCTCAATAACTTTAAGACACAATGTCAGCATGTATTACTGATATTGTGTCTTAGCAGATAGTTCACTGCTTAGCTGGCAATAGCAAAACTTTGCTGGCGTGCCTGATAACTTTCACAAAGGTCGTTAAGGCTGTCTTGGCAGTAAGCGCGTAATGAACTCATCACCAATTTTTTCGAGCCAGTACCGACTTTCATGCCATTATCAATAATGTCAAAACTCAAGGTAACGTCACCACGCTTGCCATTTACCACCATATCGGCACCTGCAGGTTGTAATGTCGGGGCAACCACATCTAGGGTGTCAAACTCGAACTCCATTTGCTCGTAAATAACTAATGGACGGGCTGGGTTGATCATTAACTGGTGTTGGCGCATTAATGGTACCAGGGCTTCATTAAAATTAAGGCCGGAGAACGCAACGTAATTGGTGGCAAAGGTTTCAATTGCCAGTGGGCAATGTTTAGCTTCACCTTCGGTGCTAACCGTTAAAAACGTTTTTTGTTGTTTATCGGTGATGGCAAATTGGCCACTAGGCTGTTCTGGAAAAACTAATTCGGCATTCGCCCCTACCATGCCTTCAAAACGAAAATGCATTTTCTTAGCAATGCCATAGCGATTTAACACTAATGAAAATAGTAAGTCACCAGGAACACAGAAACGCTTGTTATCGGGATCATGAATAGGGTTAAAGTCATGGGCCACACCCTTAGCAAAGTTACTGGCTTGCTCAGGGGTAATATTGATAGACTCAGGAGTACTAGTGTGGAATGGTGCTAAAAACATTGAAAACCTTTTCTAAATAACATAATCGCTGCAATGGCAGCTCTGCTTCATTGCATGTAAGGGAGTATATCTTGAAAAGTGCCAATAACTGCACCGATGAGTGCTGATAAAAAATCAAGGCGAAAAAAAAGCCTTAACAATGTTAAGGCTTTGATGTTTGGTCGGAACGAGAGGATTTGAACCTCCGACCCCTGACACCCCATGACAGTGCGCTACCAAGCTGCGCTACGTTCCGATACCTATGCAGTCTACTTAGTTAAATAACGAATGCAATAGCTATCGAACTAAGTGACTAATTAATAGACGCTAATTTCGGTAAAAACGCTTTCCTTCACGCATCATTTTTATCAGTTGGGGAGCATCGAGTTCTTGTTCTATCGGATTGAACTGATAATCCAATGTTTCGAAGCGACCATGTCGATCAATGACGGTAATTTTATTATTTTGATATATCGCAAAATTATGGCGGTTACCTGCAAACCACCAAGGTTTAGAATCCTGATCAAAGAGATCTCCCCCACTGGAGTAATCAGAACTTGGGTTGTTGCATTTTAAAAGTTTGCTCATCAACGTGGGAACTACTGAGTGATGAGAACTGAATTGGGGAAAAGTATTTTTCACATCGGAGCCTTTAGACCAAGCCAATGGAACAGCAAGGGACTCAGGAGACAGATCATGTTCGTGATCATAACTGTTTACGGTGAATAGCATGCCATTGATGCCAGTGATGATCAGCGTTGAATTCGGCTCGGCATCGATTATCCTTTGCAGCTGTTTATCTAACGCAAACAGTGCTTGGCGATATTGATTGAATAACACTTTTTTAGCTGTGTTGTAACCACTTGGGGCTTCCACTGCGGCAATACCCACTTGACCCGCTGGGACATCATAACTGCTGAGGCCGGAAAGGCGAATGATATTAAATTGGGCTGTGCTAGGGTGTTGCTGCTGTAAATAGTTGGTGACGATTACAATGTCATTTTCAGCAAGGTTTTTTTGCTCATCAACAATATGCTTACTGATATCAGCAAAAGCATAGTTAAAATTCTGCTCGCTGTGGCCTGAGCTCCAATAATGATTTTGATAGCCTAAGGTTTTCGTTACTTGAGTCAGTAGCGGTGCTTGCAGATCAGACTCTAGAGCTTCTTGATAACTGCCCTGTAAGCCATAGAGGATGGAAAATAAACCACTTTGAACGCTAGGTCCGCCGCTATAATGATTCAGCCATTGGTGGTTGTTATTGGCGAAGCGAGAATAATTCGGCATTGAATCGACCGACACCAAATCGCTGCGCCAATTGTCAACAATCACCAGGGTGATGTTATGCAGTTGCTGTGGTTGACACTGCATCGGTGTTAATGGGTAATTGAGTAATTGGCTTGCTTGGGCTTGGCTGTCATTAGGGTTCGTCGCTACCCCATAGTCTTTGAACAGCTGTTGTGCCGTTGCAGGATAAGATAAAGGGAACATGGGATCTTGGCGAGTAACTGAGTTTACGTTATACGCATCTGCCCAAATATGAATGCCATGGGATAAGACAAAACAAGCGCCGACAAAAGTGACCACTTTCATTCCCATATTCTTCTTTTGTATCGGCCTAATTCTTTTCCAAAGCCAATTCGCGGCAACCAATTCTAATACTAAGATCGCCAAGGGTAAGAAGATGGGTTTGGGGCCTTCCAGTAAACTGGGTAAATCGCTGCTAGCAACACTTAATGAAAAAGGATTTAAATGGACCCCATATTCATTAAACACGGCCACATCAAACATAAGTAATGATAAAGCCAAGGTTGAAATGACTGCAGCCGTCCCCCTCAATATGGTAGAGAAGGGCAGCAGCAAGGTTATCGGGAATATGACGACTACATAGACAATGAAAGCCAAAAAGATAAAGTGACTCAGGCCTGTCGTGAGCAAATACAGCCAACCAATAAAGTCGGTCGGTGAGCCCATTGCAATGACATAGCGACTGGCGATTAAAACCGCTAAAAAACCATTAAATACACAGAACCAGTGGCCCCAATTAATGAGTAATGAGGTTTTATCTTTTACCCTTACTTTATCGTTCCCCATGGGTTTTGGCTTTCCTTATCTTAGTCAATTAAGACTTAGTCGATGATATTAAAATTTGTCCGATCTGTTCAGCTAATTGAACTCGAGTTTCTTTATTCACTCTAGTATTCAGTAAATGGCTTAGGGCGTTGCCTAAACACATCATTGATAGATCAACAGGCGCTTGATGCTTTTCAAGGGTGGCTAATAGATCATCAACTAATGCTTCTACTTGCTCGTTGGTGTATTTTGAAATTTGGGCCATAGTTAAAACTCTTCGCAATTGGCATAATAAACGCCCTATAATAGCTTAAAAGTAACATAATCACTATGAGTAGATAATTTTGATTTCTATAGAAAATGCCATTATTCATACAATATCAGCAGATAATCAAGGAAAGTTAACTTGCCAGCTGAGCCCTAAGCCTTTAAGTCAGTCACAAGCTCTTGATGATACCCTTGAAGAACTGCATCGAATTTATACCTCCAAAGCTGGAAAAGGCTATGGTCACTTTGGTATCCAAGGCGACGATGGTGAAGCGAATGTTGAATTTAAAAATGCCCTTCAGGCGATGTTATCAGAGCAACAAGATTTTACTGCTTTCTCGGCGAAGGCTGGTAAGTTGTTAGAGCAAGAGCTTGGTAAATATGATTTTGCCCAGGGTGGGTTTTTATTATTAGCGACTTATTCGCATATGGCTTGTGATTATTTGTTTGTTGCGCTGTTAAGCGCCAAGCCCTCTTTGACCATCGGCAGCGATCTCGAATTAGCCCACAATGAGCATTTGGATCTTAATAATTTACAACTTGCAGCAAGGATTGATCTGACGGAATGGCAAAGGGTTGCTGACTCAAATAAATACATCTCTTTTGTAAAAGGGCGTGCGGGTCGTAAGGTTGCTGATTTCTTTTTAGATTTTATGGGATGCTCTGAAGGTTCCAATGCCAAAGCACAATCTAAAGCGTTATTAGAGGTGGTTGAAAAATCATTAACCCAACAAGAGATGGATCAAGATCAGTCCCAGCAGGTCAGAGAATTAGTCTTTAATTATTGTTCTGAACAGTTAGATGCGGGGGCTCCGGTGCAGTTAGACGTGTTATCTGAGCAATTATCTGAAACAGGTTTACAAGATTTTTCCAGCTATGCCGATAGCGCTGAGATTGCGCTCGAACAAGAGTTTCATGCAGATAAAGCCCAATTAAGGCAACTGAAAAAGTTTTCTGGTACAGGTGGTGGAGTCAGTATTAGTTTTGAAGGTATGCATTTGGGTCAACGGGTCATTTATAACGCTGAAGCCGATACATTAACGATTCATGGGGTACCACCGAATCTGAAAGATCAATTAAAAAGACGTGGACAGTAAATGAAAATCAAAGCATTTTTATCTACATTACTCCTATGTAGTATGGGGGCGGCGGCCAACCTTGAGTTGCAAGGTAACTTTACCCAAGGTGGTTTGCTGATGGGAAGAGTGGCTACGGGGTCAACAGTAACATTGAATAATGAAGTTGTTGAGGTTGATCAAGGCGGTGATTTTGTTATTGGTTTTGGAAGGGATGCGCCATTAACCCATCAGCTTAAGATTAATTTAGCGAACGGTGAAACCATTTCTAGAAACATCGAGCTGAGTCCCAGGGATTATCAAATTCAGCGAATAACGGGCATTAAAAAATCGATAATGCAGCCATCAGCTGAAGATTTAACACGTATTAAAAAAGAAAGTGCTGAGATTTATATGGCCCGGCAACACCGAAGTACTCAACCTTATTTTAAGCAAACCCCTATTTGGCCTGCAACGGGGCCAATAAGTGGTGTGTATGGCTCCCAGCGAATATATAACGGGCAACCAGGTAGACCTCACTATGGGGTGGATGTGGCAAAGCCAACAGGCACTAAAGTTGTGGCGCCTTTATCTGGAGTCGTTATGGTTGCCAGTCCAGATATGTTTTATTCTGGTGGCACTATCGTGATAGATCATGGTTTTGGCCTTAATACCAGTTATTTACATTTAAGTAAGTTAACGGTCAACGTTGGTGATAAGGTCATTAAAGGCGATAAAATTGGTGAAATTGGCGCCACAGGTCGCTCCACTGGAGCACATCTAGATTGGCGCTTAAATTGGGGGCAAGTACGACTCGACCCTCAATTATGGGCGCCACCGATGAACTAAGCGTGATGGCTAACGATGTGTTCTAAAGCAATGGGGTGTAGCTTAATGCATACCCCATTTTTTTTAATCGCAATGGTTGGGTTTGCTAACTGTTCACCTGCTGCTTGGGGCATTGACCATTTGATCTCCGCTTCGATTTTTTGAGCTTGGCTAAGCAGATTAGGCAACTGTTTTTGGATAGTCTTTTTGAAATCCGCGACAGCATTAACCTGAGCTGGCAAGACGATCTCTATGTGTTCCCAGCCCTGATGAAAATATTGTTTTTCACCTGGAAAGGGCATTTCTATGACCTTCACATCTTGGTTCAATAAAGACCAGCTTTGAGTGCTTTTAAATACATAGATAGGACGCCCATTTACCATGGTATCAGATAACAGTTGCGCCCCTTGAGCATGAGCCTGTTGCCACAATGCTTGAGTGGCCTCTGGCTGATTGGTCCTCAAGGCGACATGGTCAATTTGATATTGAAGAGGCCATAAATCCAATTGCTTTAATAGTGCTTCAATTTTTAGCACAAATTGAGGCCATTGCTGTTCGAGTATTTGCCAGTTTACGTTGTTCATTTGCGTTGCAGTAATGAAGGGATGATAAATATTGCCCAAGCCACAGTAAAACAAATAAAAGCAACTAAGCTCCATTGCACCATAGATAGGCCAAAAACAGAATAAACGGGATCGGTACAACCACCAGTAGGCTGGAATATTTGCGGTAACCATTGTTCTAGGGGTAGCCAAAACTCAGGGAAGAAAGAACAAAAAGAAAATGGATTAGGGTCCGCATGCAGTTGGTAAAGCTCCCATGCTTTAATGCTTCCCCAAATCGCAGCCGTGCCCCAAATGCTAAAAGCAAGGTTACGTATCAGCCAAGAGTGCGGCGCAACCATTGCGATAATGGCACTCAACATAATCATAACCATAGCTAAACGTTGATAGACACAATTGATACAAGGTTGATAATTTAGTACATGCTGGGAAAATAACGCGGCAATGAATAAAAAGCCACTGAGTCCCAACAATAGCGCATAGCTTTTACGAGAAGTAAGTGTTTTTGAAACCACAAGCATATTTTTTCTACTGATAGTCGATGTTTATTATTATTGCTATTTTGCGGTCTTTTAAATTTATGGCAAGAAAAATCAACCATAATTAGTGGCTGCATATGACAGTCGCTATCGTGCTGGATGTTATTTGCTCAACAACCCTGTTAAATCGGGGAATTTATCGTCAATTATTCGTGTTTTAGGTGAATAAATTGAAATAATACCGAGATAAAGACTTATTTTTCTTTAAACCTCTGGTATGATCAGTTACCGATAAAAGATAAAATTGAGCTTGAACTCAATCTCTTGAATAACACAAAGGCTGTATTTAATGATCATCCATGCAAAAGGCCCAGCGAGCTTTGCTGAAAAGTATATTGTTCGCTCAATATGGGAAAATAAATTCCCACCTGGCTCAATTTTACCAGCAGAGCGTGAGCTATCGGAACTTATTGGTGTTACTCGAACTACCTTGCGTGAAGTATTGCAGCGTCTTGCCAGAGATGGTTGGTTAACCATTCAGCACGGTAAACCGACAAAAGTTAATGATTTTTGGGAAACTTCAGGACTTAATATTCTTGAAACGATTGCTCAGCTTGATCAAGAGGGGGCACCAAAATTGGTTGACCAACTTTTATCTGCTCGCACTAATATCAGCATTATCTTCTTTAGAGCTGCGGTTCGCTTAAAACCTCGTGAAGTGGTGGAGGTATTAGAGACTGCTGCCCAACTTGAAGACACCTCTAAAGCTTATACTGATTTTGATTATAAAGTGCATCATGCGTTAGCCTTTGCCTCTGGTAATCCTATTTATGTGCTGATTTTAAATGGCTTTAAAGGTTTGTACTCAAGAGTGGGTGAATTTTACTTTGATGATGCAGAGGCTCGACAGTTGGCTCAGCGTTTTTATCAGAACCTTTTATTGATTGCTAAAGACCATGATTTCCATAAGGTTCCTGAACTGATGCGCCAGCATGGCGTAGAATCAGGATTGGTTTGGCAAAGGATGCGTGAGCATATGCCTAAAGACATCGCTCAAGATGCTTTATAAACACCCAAGCCGCTTTCTTTAGCGGCTTTTTTAATTGTTGTTGCACCGTCCAAGTTCTGTTAACTGGCCGTTGTTGTCTTCTTTTAATATGACTTCAAATCCCCACAATCTATGGCAATGCTTAAGGACTTCATTGAAGCTTTTATCTAAAGGGATTTCTTGGTGTGGCACATAATGTAATGTTAATGAGCGATCCCCTTTTAGGTCAACGTTGTAGACTTGAATATTGGGTTCGTTATTTGCCAGGTTGTATTGCTCTGATAGGGTTTGCCTGATTTGTTTATAGCCCTGTTCATCATGAATGGCTTCTACTTCAATATACTTTTTCTTGGCATTGTCTGAAATGGCAAATAACTGCATATCACGAATAACATTAGGTGACAGATATTGGCTGATGAAGCTTTCATCTTTAAAATTTTGCATGGCAAAATGGAGAGTTTCTAGCCAATCACTGCCCGCAATATCTGGGAACCAATAGTGATCTTCGGCGGTTGGGTTTTGACAAATTCGTTTGATGTCGGTAAACATTTTAAAACCGAGAGCATAAGGGTTGATGCCGTTAAAATATTGACTGTTATAGGGTGCTTGATAGATCACATTGGTATGATTGTGCAGCACTTCTAGCATGAATTTATCAGTGAGTTTGCCCTCATCGTAAAGATGTTGCAGCAGAGTATAATGCCAAAATGTGGCCCAGCCTTCGTTCATCACTTGAGTTTGCTTTTGAGGGTAAAAATATTGCCCCATTTTACGAACAATACGAATTAATTCCCTTTGCCAAGACTCGAGTAACGGCGCATTCTTTTCAAAAAAATACAAAATATTTTCTTCTGGTGACTCTGGAAACCGGTATTGTTTATTTACTTTGTCAGCATTGTTTTTGGGGATGGTCCGCCATAGGTCATTAACTTGGGTCTGCAGGTATTCTTGCCTTGTTTTTAACATGGCTTGTTCTTCTTTTAATGATCTGGGGTTAGGCCGCTTATAGCGGTCGACGCCAAAGCTCATCAGTGCATGGCAAGAGTCTAGGATCTCCTCAACCGCATCAATACCATATTTCTCTTCACATTTAGCCACATAGTCTTTGGCAAAAACTAAATAATCAATAATAGAACCGGCATCAGTCCAGGTTTTAAAAAGATAATTATTTTTAAAAAAGCTATTGTGTCCATAACAGGCATGAGCAATCACCAGTGCTTGCATTGGCATGGTATTTTCTTCCATTAAATAGCTAATACAAGGAGAGGAATTAATGACAATCTCATAGGCTAGCCCCATTTGCCCACGTTGGTAGCCTTGTTGTGATTGGATAAATTTATGGCCAAAGGACCAGTGAGTATAATTAATCGGCATGCCGATAGAGGCATAAGCATCTAGCATCTGTTCAGCAGTGATGATTTCAATTTGATTGGGATAGCAATCAAGCTTATAAAGATTGGCAACCCGTTCTATTTGCTGCTGATACTGTTCAAGTAATCCGAAGTTCCAATCAGGCCCATCAGATAAGGGTGTGTTAGACATGATTCCCCCTATACTGTCTGTTTTTGAAAGAGCTCTCGAAAGACTGGGAAGATGTTTTCAACCCCGAGAATATGCTTAATAGTAAAATGAGAGTGTTTTTCAGCGAGTTTTTCATATTCTCGCCATAAACTTTGATGAGCACGGTTGGTAATTTCTATATAGCTATAGTAACGGCAGTGCGGAAGTATTTTTTGTTCGAGTACTTGATGGCAGGTAGGCGAATCATCGGCCCAATTATCCCCATCTGAAGCTTGGGCAACATATACATTCCATTGTTGCGAAGGGTAGCGACTTTGTTGGATCTCATGCATTAATTTGAGTGCACTAGAAACGATAGTCCCCCCCGTTTCTTGGGAATAGAAGAATTCATGTTCATCAACTTCTTTGGCTTGGGTATGATGGCGTATGAAGACCACTTCTAGATTTTGATAACGTCTGTTCAAAAATAAAAACAGCAAAATATAAAAACGTTTTGCAATATCTTTAGTGGCTTGATCCATAGAGCCAGAAACATCCATTAAACAGAACATCACTGCTTGGGAACTTGGTACTGGGTATTTGTTAAAATTGTTATAACGTAAGTCAAAGCTATCGATAAAAGGGACCGCCTTGATTTTACGTTTGAGGGCTGCAATTTGCTGTTCAAGCTCTTGAATTTTCTCAGGTTGTGACTGTTGCTGAAGTGCGAGTTCAAGTGCCTTAAGTTCAGCCTTTTTGTTGGCAGTCATGGCTAATCGGCGGCCAATGGAAGATTTTAATGAGCGTACAATATTTAAATTGCTCGGCACGCCATCGTTGGTGAAGCCCGCTCTACGAGTTTTATACTCAACAATTCGGCTTTGCTCAGTCTGATGCATATTGGGCAAAGCGAGGTCTTCAAACAAAATGTCAAGATACTCATCTTTACTGACTTCAAAAGCAAATTCATCTTTACCTTCACCAGAATCTGAAGCATCTGAGCCGCCGCTGCCAGTGCCGCCGCCTTGTGGGGGACGCTCAATTTTATCTCCAGCAATGTATTGATCATTACCCGGAAATATTCTTTGCCTAATTCCCCCTATGCCTTGTCTAAAATAAGGTTCTTTAATATCTTTGGTCGGAATACTGACACTTTCACCAGAGTCGACATCGGTAACACTCCGGCCTGTTACCGCGTCGGAAACCGATTTTTTAATTTGGCGCTGATAGCGCCGCAAAAATCTTTGTCTGTTTACGGTGCTTTTGCCTTTTGCATTTAACCTTCTGTCAATGAAATGGGTCATAGTGTTTCCTATCCAGCTTTACGAACTCGTAGATACCACTCAGATAACAATCTTACTTGTTTGGTGGTATAGCCTTTTTCGACCATACGAGCGATAAAATCATCATGTTTTTGCTGGTCCTCAGTTGAGGTTTTGGCGTTAAATGAAATCACTGGTAATAGGTCTTCGGTATTAGAGAACATCTTTTTCTCAATAACGCTTTTGAGTTTTTCATAGCTGGTCCATTTCGGGTTGTTACCAGAGTTATTGGCTCTAGCCCGTAACACGAAATTGACAATCTCATTGCGAAAATCTTTCGGATTGGAAATGCCCGCTGGTTTTTCAATTTTTTCAAGTTCCGCATTTAAGGCTGAACGATCAAATAATTGCCCAGTTTCAGGGTCGCGATAGTCTTGGTCTTGGATCCAGAAGTCAGCATAAGTAACATAGCGATCAAAGATGTTCTGGCCAAATTCTGAATAGGATTCTAGATAGGCGGTTTGCAGCTCCTTCCCAATAAAATCAATGTATTTGGGGATTAAAAATCCTTTCAGGAATTCTAAATATCTTTCTGCAGTTTCGGCTGGGAATTGTTCTTGTTCGATTTGTTTTTCTAAAACATAGAATAAATGGACTGGGTTAGCAGCGATTTCAGTGGTATCAAAGTTGAAAACCTTAGACAAAATCTTAAATGCAAAACGGGTGGATAAGCCATCCATGCCCTCATCGACACCCGCATAGTCTTTATACTCTTGATGGGATTTTGCTTTCGGATCGGTATCTTTCAAGGTTTCACCATCATACACTCGCATTTTCGAGTAAATGGATGAATTCTCAGGAACTTTTAGTCGCGACAGGACAGAAAATTGGGCCATGGCTTCTAGCGTACCTGGGGCGCAGTGGGCCGACGTTAATTCAGAGTTTAGCAACAGCTTTTGATAAATCTTCTGTTCTTCAGAAACCCTTAAACAATATGGCACTTTGACGATATAAACACGGTCTAAGAAGGCTTCATTATTCTTGTTATTTCTAAAACTTTGCCATTCTGATTCATTAGAGTGGGCCAATATAATGCCGCTAAAAGGCAGTGCAGATAGCCCTTCAGTACCATTAAAATTACCTTCTTGAGTGGCGGTCAATAATGGGTGTAAAACTTTAATAGGCGCCTTAAACATCTCAACAAATTCCATTAACCCTTGATTGGCACGGCACAAGGCCCCTGAATATGAATAGGCGTCCGGATCATCTTGGGAGTATGATTCGAGTTTACGAATATCAACTTTACCTACTAAAGAAGAGATATCTTGGTTATTTTCATCACCAGGCTCGGTTTTGGCTATGGCTGTTTGCTGTAAAATGGACGGGTATATTTTGGCAACAGCAAATTTGCTGATATCGCCGCCAAATTCTTGTAATCTTTTTGCCGCCCATGGCGACATCACGGTTTTAATGTAGCGCTGTCCTATTCCGTATTGTTGCTCAAGTAATTGCGCATCTTCCTCGGGGTCAAACAAACAAAGTGGACTGTCGTTAACAGGCGAGCGTTCACCATTAGCGGTTAAGACGTAGATAGGTTCTAATTGCATCAGCGATTTGAGCTTTTCTGCTAAGGAAGACTTACCGCCCCCGACTGGGCCTAGCAAATATAGGATTTGTTTTGACTCTTCTAATCCTTGGGCTGAGTGTTTAAGGTAAGCCACAATTTGCTCAATGGCTTCTTCCATTCCAAAAAAGTCTTTAAAAGCAGGATAGCGGGATATGATGCGATTTGAAAAGATGCGGCTGAGTCTTGGATCATCTGCTGTGTTGATGATCTCAGGCTCCCCAATAGCACTAAGTAATCTTTCTGCAGCGCTGGCATAGGCCTTGCGGTCATCCTTGCAAAGATTTAAATATTGCTCTATTGAAAGTTGTTCATCTTGTTTTGCTTCATAGCGCTGCTGAAATTGATCGAAAATATTCATAGCATTGTCCCAGATAACATTTAACCAAGCCTATTTAAATATTAGTTGGCTATTGCCGTTTTTGTGATAAAAATCTATAAAAAACAACAAGTAATGATTGCACTGTGCAAATGTTGCAGGGTGCAATAATCTATTGGTTACCTAACTACTACGGATAAAGCTGATAAATGTTTCAAGTCAGAGACGATTAATGAGACTCATTGGTTGTGACTTTAGTAACTGATCACTGTGATGATACCTAGAATAATAAATAGGCTAGCCGCAATTCTGTGGATCCACATTAAATAATTTGGCTTAATGAAAAACTGAGTGATATAGATAACCGGTACATTAGCTGCGAGCATACCCAAAGTCGTCCCTATCACCACCATGAATAAATCTTCATATTTAGCGGCTAATAGTACGGTGGCCACTTGTGTTTTGTCTCCAATTTCAGCCAAGAAAAACAGGACAAAAGTCGCCATAAATGCGCCATATTTATAAAACCGTTTGTCTTCCTCATCTTCTTCATCAGGTATTAATAGCCATAACCCAAGCGCAATAAAGGCACCACCTACAACATAACCAATCCACTCATTTTGGAAAAAACCAGTAAAGTAATGGCCTATCAAGCCGGCACCAAAATGATTTAATAGGGTCGCTGCGATAATGCCCGAAATTAAACTTAAACGGTTATTAAAGCGGGCGGCAAGGAGCATCGCCAGTAATTGGGTTTTATCGCCTATTTCAGCAATAGCCACGGCGACAGTTGAGGTGAAGAGGGCTTCCATCTAAATCCTTAACAATAAAAACGCCGATTATAGTCGATTTTAAAGCATTTGGGTTTTGTGATTTCGTTGTTAAATTGTTGCTTTTTTTGTGGGAGGCTGCTGTCAATTTGAGCTGTTAGGGTGTTTATAACCTAATACTCTTGATAATGTGGTGGTGCATTGTTACTGTCAGCGTGTCAAAATTTGATTAGGCTATAAACGATAACTAAATAACGAGAATTATTGTGAATTTAAAACAACTTGGATCGATTGCCATTGTGGCAGGTACCGCTATTGGTGGAGGCATGTTAGCTTTGCCACTAGCAACTGCTGCATTGGGTACTTTACCAGCCTTACTGTTATTAGTAGGGATCTGGGGGACTTCGGTTTACACCGCATTATTGATGTTAGAAATTAACCTCAAAAGTGGCGTAGGGGACAATGTCCATGCCATAACTGGCAAACTTCTTGGGCCAGTAGGTCAAATGATTCAAGGTGGCTCGTTTATGAGTCTGTTATTTGCCTTAACCATGGTTTATTTAATGGGCGGTTCCTCATTATTAGAAAACCGCCTGTTGCCTTTAGGGATAGATTTAAATAAACAAGCCGCGGTACTGATTTTTACCCTAGTGTTCGGCGGTATTATTGCCTTTGGCGTAAGTTGGATAGATAAAGCTGCCCGGTTGTTGTTCTCGTTGATGGTTGCGCTATTTGTGGTAGTGGTGGTTTATTTATTACCTGAGGTGGATTTGCTATTGCTAAGTAATGTGGTGGCCATCGATGATGTAACAGCCAATAACTTCAATCGATTATTCTTAACCGCCATTCCCATTATTTTCACAAGTTTTGGTTTCCATGTTTGTATTGCCTCGATTGTGCGTTATTTAGAGGGTGATGTCGTTTCACTTCGCAAGGTATTAATTATTGGTTCTACTCTGCCTTTAATTTGTTATTTATTGTGGTTGCTGGTGTCTGTTGGTACGGTTGGTCCTGCAAAAGTATTCTCTTTTAATGGTGAGTTGCCGTTATTGGTTAATGCTTTACAAGATTTAGCCAACTCCAATGCTCTAAAGCAAATTATTGATATATTTGCAAACCTGGCATTAATCACTTCATTTTTAGGCGTGACCATGAGTTTGTTTGATTATGTTGCAGAGTTAATTAAGGCAAGCAATGATGCTGCTGGCAGAGCGAAAACATGGTTGCTGACGTTTGTGCCACCGCTTTTATGCGCACTATTTTATCCTGATGGCTTTTTTAAAGTACTGGGCTTTGCCGCTTTACCCTTAGTGATAATGATCATGTTCCTACCAGTGTTGATGGCGATTAAACAACGTCAGCTTCAGCCTCAAGGTTATCAGGTTGCTGGCGGAAACCTTGGGCTTGGATTGATCACTTTGGCAGGGATTGTCATTATTATTGCCCAATTGTATGTCGCCTTGGGGTAAACCACTTTCCATAAAAAATGCCACTTCAAAACGAAGTGGCATTTTTATTTTCGGGTTAGTTAGAGTTATTTATTTTCATCTTTGAGCTTAGGGAGCTTTAAACCTAACTCTTGGCCACGCCATTTCGCATAATACATACAGCCAAGTAGTAGAGCACTGATCAGCAGAAATTCAATCGTCGCAAAAATTCGTAATTCAGGTGCTACCCACCAAAGAGTCATGGCATGACACCAATAGCCACATAAAATAAAATTAGCCCAAGCAAAGGTATATGGATTACTTTGTAATATCCCTGTTAGTGGAAATAATAGTGGTAACCACAACAGTGCTCGAAAAACCAAAGAGTATTCGCTGCTTTGGCCAAAAAAATAGCCAGCCATTAATAACACCAAGGATAGGTAACCAATTTGGTTAAGGCGTGCCAGTTTCGCTGTTTCAATACGCATTAGATAATTTCCAAAACATTTTCAGGTGGGCGGCCAATGACGGCTTTGGGGCCGTTAACCACAATTGGACGCTCCATTAATTTTGGGGTGGCTGCCATTGCCGCAAACAGCTGCTGATTGTCACTGTCTTTAGTTAAACCATGTTGGCTAAATTCTGCTTCTTTAGTGCGTGTCATTGCGATAGCGTCTACCCCCAGCTTGTCTGCTAAGCTCGCTAATTCATCTTGAGTTAATGGTGTCTTTAGATATTCAACTACCTTTGCGGCGACACCATTTTCTTCAAGTAATGCAAGGGTCTGGCGACTTTTGGAGCAGCGGGGATTGTGATAAATAGTAATACTCATTTTTTTCTCTTATTTTAATGCTTCTAATGCTTGATCTGCACTTCTGAATTGTCGAATACGAGCTTCGATACGGGCACTTTGAAGCGGATCTTCCTGGGTTAAGCGGTAGGCAAAGTTTAATTGATCTATGGCGTTTTTGTAATTAGCCGAAAGGGCTAATAGCTCGGCTCTGGCTAAATGTTCTTTGGCTTTGTTGCCTAATTTCTGATAGGCAGAGATGAGCATTGAATATGGCAACATTGATTGCTTATCGAGATAGGCAATGTTTTCGAGCAGAGGAATGGCTTTTTGAGCTTGATTATATTGTATATAAGAATAAGCGAGATTGGCTAAAATCACCGTGCTAGTCGGTTTTAACTTTAAATGATGATTCAGTAGCTCAATGGCTTGCTGATGTTTATCAAGTGCTAACAATAAGTCACTTTTGGTATCAATGTAAAAAAGATTATTGGGATCTTGGGCCAATAATCTATCGATAATCTTTTGTGATTGTTGATAGTCCTTCACTTCAAAATAGGCTAATGCCAAGCCATAATCCGCGGCTTCTTTATAGAGATATTGATTTTTTTTGGCTTTTGCTTGGTAATTGGCCAGAGCGGTTTCCGCTGACGTGCGCGAGAACCTGACCTCAATTCTTGCTTTAGCTAGGTGAAAGTCTAGATTTTCTTTGTATCTAGGCACATTATAATTGGCTGCTCTGGCTCGTGCTTCAGTGATCCTCGATTCTGGAATCGGGTGAGTTAACAGCATTTGCGGGATAGTAGAGCTATAACGGTAACGTTTGGCTAGTTTACCAAAAAATTGGTGCGCGCCATTAGGATCAAAACCAGCATTAACCATGGTCGCCATGCCGATTCTGTCTGCTTCTTTTTCGTGTAGTCGGGTGTAATTAATTTTAGATTGTGTGGCGAGTGCTTGGGTTGTTGCCAATGCCGCCATGCCAGCTTGCGGAGCAGCAATAGTTAATAAAATCGAGCCTAATAGACCGACCATCGATGCTGGCCCTGTTTTGGCGGCGGCCTCTTGAGTTCGAGCTAAATGTCTTTGGGTGACGTGGGTCACCTCATGGGCAAGAACCGAAGCCAATTGTGCTTCATTGTCCGCCGCTAAAAATAAACCAGTATGCACACCGACATGCCCGCCAAAAAAGGCGAATGCATTGATCTCATTGTTTTGTAATAAGAAAAAATAAAAAGGAGTTTTTACGTCCTCAGCATTACCAACCAGTTTTGCACCAAGTTCCGATATATATTGATTCAGAACTGGATCATCCGCAATCGGAGCGGAACTTCTGATCACACGCATGTAGGCATCACCGTAGAGCATTTCTTTTTCAATGCTTAAAGTATTCACCGCAGCGGTACCCAGATCGGGTAGATTTGAATGGCTATATTGAGCGTTGGTCGAACTACAAAACAGTGCAGCAGCAAGCCACAAGGCTTTTCGATTCTTGTTCAGAAGCAATGGATTCCCTTTGTATTGTTTAATTAGCTTACCTATAGGTAGACCAACATAAATGTCATTAGTTTCAGTTTAATCTGTTGAAATCTTTAACGCTACCACTATTGAGCAATTGTGAGTGACAATGGATAATAGTGATTTTAGATATTGATAAAATATATTGATATGGTTTACTTGGATTATCGTCATTTACACTGTCCTTTGCCTTTGGTAAAGACTAAGATGTTTTTAAAGGAACACGCTTCACAATTACCCATTACGGTTTTGGTAAAAGACTCTGCAAGTATTAGCGATTTACCTAAATATCTGATAAAAAAAGGCTATAACATTAGCTGTGGAGCAAATGAATTGGGTTTTGAAATTCTTATCAATCATTCAACTATAGGGACCACTGCTCCACATGTTTAAAGTGCTTAAATCTTGGTTGCAACAACATTTTTCTGATCCTCAAGCGGTGACCCTATTAGCCTTATTGGTTATGTTTGCTTTGTTGATCGGTTTCGCTGGCCATATCCTCGCCCCAGTTTTAGTCGCATTAGTGTTGGCGTTTTTACTGGAATGGCCAGTAAAGCAGATGACACGATGCAAAATCCCAAGGCTAGCCGGTGCCAGTATTGTGCTGTTCTTTTTTATCTTGTTAACTTTGTGGGTGATATTAGGATTGATCCCTAGCATCTTTGAACAAGGTGTCAGTTTGGCTACGGAACTCCCTAAGATCATTGATAAAGGTAATGCCTATTTGTTGACGCTTGTAGAAGCTTACCCTCAATATATTTCTGAATCACAGGTGGCTAATTTACTGCAAAGACTTCGTGATTTTTTAGCCCCGGAACAGATCATTGATTATTCAGCCTCCATTTTGGGCTGGTCTGCAAATTTACTAGTGTTAATGGTGTATATGATATTGATTCCGTTAATGCTGTTCTTTTTTCTCAAAGATAAAACCCAGTTACTTAATAGCGCGAAAAGATTTTTGCCAGCCAAAAATGCTGTTGCCCAACAGGTATGGCTTGAAATGGAGCAACAAATCTTTAATTACATCCGCGGTAAAGTAATTGAAATCGCTATCGTCGGTACCACTAGTTATCTAGTGTTTGCCTTGATGGATCTTAGGTATGCGGCTTTATTAGGCGTGCTCACGGGCTTGTCAGTGCTGATCCCTTATATTGGTGCAACCTTAGTGACCATTCCGATTGCGCTGGTGGGTTTCTTCCAATGGGGAATAAGTTCAGAATTGGGTTATTTAATGCTGGCGTATGGCATCATTCAAGCAATCGATGGTAATTTACTGGTGCCACTGTTATTTTCGGAAGCTGTTGATTTACATCCTGTCGTTATTATTATTGCGGTATTGATCTTTGGCGGCCTTTGGGGAGTGTGGGGAGCATTTTTTGCAATACCTTTAGCCTCATTGGTTCGGGCAATTTTAAATGCATGGCCAACCGCTAGCCCGCAAGCTGCCCAGGTTGAATAAGTAATTTTTGACTGCTTAAACTGAGCGCTCGAAACAACAAACGGTTTTGTTGTGCACTAATATTCCAATGTTGCCAATATAAGGGCACATCAATGAAGTGCTCAGGGAATAGATTTACGAGCTGACCGCGTTGGATCAATTTGTCGGCTTGTAAATGGGAGACCATGCCATAACCAAAACCTAACTTTATCATTTCTAAAAACCCTTCACTAGACGGGATTTGATGGCTGTTAAATTGCTGTTCGTCAATGTCGAAATATTGCTTTAAAAATTTATGATGCAGTTTGTCTTTAGCATTAAACACCACTGCAGGTGCCTTGAGTAAGTTGCTTCTGATGGCTGCAGGTTGGAAATATTTGTCGCAAAAACGCGGGCTGGCAACACAAAAATAGCGCATGATCCCCAAAAAATCACTGGAGCAACCAGACATGGCGCGTTTTTGAGTGGTGATGCAACCAATAACTGAGCCCGCTTTTAAGAGGTTATGGGTTTGTGCCTCATCATCTATGGTGACTTGTAATAACCAATCTTGCCTTAATACCAAGTCATTTAGGGCTGGCATGAACCAAGTAGCAAGGCTGTCGGCATTGACGGCTAAGGCAATGTTAACGCTACTAGGGTTGGTTTTTCCTTTTATGTCTGCTTGCAACTCATGTTCCAGTAATCTTACCTGCTTGAAGTGGCGCAAAAGCTTTTTGCCGGTGGCGGTGATTTCAACAGGATTACTGCGAATTAACAGCGGTTGCCCTATCTGATCTTCTAATTGCTTAATTCTTTGAGATATGGCCGATTGGCTGATATGTAAGGACTTGGCGGCTTTATCAAATCCCCCTTGGGTTGCGATCGCTTCTAATGATTGTATTGATTTGTAATCGAACATAATGGGTTATAAGCTTTACTTATCATATATAAAATATATTAGTTTTACTTACCTTTAGGCGCAAGCTATTCTGCCGCCATCTAAATCATTGCAGGCCATCAAAGAGGCCAAATTGTGTGGGGTGGAGTGGTGCAATTAGCATTTATTCAAGGTGTTGGCGTCGGCGCCAGTTTGATCATTGCTGTTGGAGCTCAAAATGCGTTTGTGTTGAAGCAAGGGATCATGGGGCAAAAAATGCTGCCAATCGCGCTTATTTGTGCCTTGATTGACGCCGTGATGATCACTGCTGGAGTAGCGGGTTTTGGTCGTTTAATTCAAAGTTTCCCAATGGTTAAAGACATTGCTAGTTTTGCCGGTGCTGGCTTTTTGATCTGGTATGGTTACGCGGCGTTAAAAAGTTCAATGGGAGCTCAGGGGATGGAGTTGGCGGTTGACAGAACCGCTGAACCGTTAAAAACGGCTATCATTGGAACGCTTGCGATTAGCTTACTTAACCCACATTTGTACTTAGATACGGTTGTGCTGTTAGGAAGCATCAGTACCCAATTTGACGATTCGGCTCGTCCTTGGTTTGCTGCCGGTGCAGTGTTAGCGTCTTTCTTATGGTTTTTTAGTTTGGCTTATATGAGTCGAAAACTGGCACCCATATTCAAAAAACCGACCTCTTGGATGTGGCTAGACCGTTTTATCTTTGTGACCATGTGGGCCATTGCGGCGGCGATTTTGGCCCCCTATTTATCAGCAGC
The DNA here is from genome assembly GCF_010993985.1 of Paraferrimonas sp. SM1919. GTDB lineage: Bacteria > Pseudomonadota > Gammaproteobacteria > Enterobacterales > Shewanellaceae > SM1919. The sequence goes on from NZ_WINH01000024.1 coordinate 27,674, forward strand.
GAGTTGGTGATTTCGATAATTACCGGCCCAGTTCCTTTAAAAAAGGGTTGCATAAGCAACCCTTGATATTCTTTACAAGCTTCTACAGATCAGAGCCCTAAATTAGAGACGTTATGATCTTTTAAAGCCTTTCTTAAGTCTTGGACGACTTCTTGAGTGATATTCTTAATCGGTTCTATCCAATCTAAAATACTTTGCTGGAAAGCTTGTTCATCTTGCATTAATGGATGCTCATAGAAGTCATCAGATAAGCCTTCTAGAGGAATTTCAATCTGCTCAGCAGCCGAGATATAATTCACCACCGTTGAACTCGAAAGTTTAGAAATATTAATCAGTTCATCCTCAGCTTCAACGGTTTCTAGGGCATTAAAAATAGCAACTAAAGAAACCACTGCGTCCCGAGCAGGAAACGCCACATAAGAATTGTATTGTTCCGGTTCAGGGGTGATAGCATCGAGCCTCTCCCAAGTCACCTGGTAGTTGATCTTTAATTTTGGATTAACGCTTTTTTGCCACAGCTTGTCCAATGCTGCATTGTACTGATCGAGAAAGTCCTTTTGCTCAATTTCACAAAATAATTTGTAATTAGGCTGCATTCGCTGAGTTAACGCTACAGCAAAAATCAGTTTGTGTTGTTTTGGCAACGCTTTTATGCGTTGGAAAAATCCATTGGATTTGGACATAGTTAATTGATTTCCACATTTAAATTTGCCATAAAGGCTGGGGCACTTGATTCAATATTAGTAATCTCATCAAGCAGCTCTAGAATCTCAGGCTCTAACTGGTTAATCGTTCTCCCTGCTTTGAGGGACTGTTCTAGTTGCCTACAAATTTTTTGCAATTGCTCGGTGCCAGCATAGCAACTTGCGCCATGTAATTTATGGACGACTTCAATTAATGATGAAGCATCATCATTTTGCAAGTTTGCTTCAATGGCGTGAGAGGCCTGTGCTAAAGAATCAAGCAACATTAAAATCATATCTTTCGCTAATTCTGGTTTGTTGTTTGCCTGTTTTAGGGCTAATGCCCAATTAAGAGAATCGGTATTGGCCACATTAGGTTTGTTTAGCCAAGAATAAAGCATTTTGCTAATTCTCGCCTCAGAAATAGGTTTAGTGATGATCTCTTCGATGCCATAACTGATGATTTTTTGTTGCTCTTGGGCATCAGCATGGGCGGTAACCGCAATGATTGGCGTGGTGGTATTTTTCGAGTCTTTACGGATAGCTTCAGTCGCTTGTAAGCCATCAATAATGGGCATTTGAATATCCATTAAAATGAGGTCAAAAATGTTTTCTGACGCTTGGCTAATCGCTTGTTCGCCATTTTCTGCAGTTGTCACTTCAGTGACATGATCTAATACCAGAGTTTTAATGAGCTTTAAATTAGCAGGATTATCATCCACACAAAGCACATGGGCATTGATGCGTTTATTCTTATCAATGGTCTGAATGGGGGCAACGCCTCTGAACAGCAGTGACTTTGTCAATTGTCTGTGACTGATTGGGTTGTTAACTAAAGAGTCTTTATCCGCCCTTATTAGCGGTTGCAGTTGATGAATATCTTGGTTGTCATGACTGATCAACATCTGTTCACAATATTTTTGGATGGTTTTTATGGACTGGGTATATTGTTGATCTTTATGAATAGATAAAGTGACAAAGTCAACTTTGGGAGTATTTTCAATATATTCAATCGCCATATCCATATGTTCAAAAGATTGCACATTCAAACCCAGGTGCCGACAGCGCTTACTAAGGTTGTAGTTGCTCGCACTTTTACTCTCAATGATGACCATTACTTTATCTTTTAAGTTTTTAAAGAGTTTACTTTCATCAATTTGGAAAGGGCCAGTTTTGAGTTTTAAACTAAACCAAAATGTGGTGCCGTTATAGGTATTGCGTGAAAATCCGATTTGGCCACCCATTCGATTAACTAAGTGTTTGGTGATCACTAAGCCCAGACCTGTGCCGCCATAACTTCTTGAAATGGATGAATCCCCTTGGCCAAAGGCTTTAAATAGTTGTTTAGATTGAGCTTCGGAAATACCGATACCGGTATCGATAATTTCAGCTTTGATGTCGATTTCTTCAGGGCTGATATTGACCACTTCCACTTTAAAGGTGATTGAACCTTCTTTAGTAAACTTGATGGCATTGCCGACCAGGTTGTTGATTATTTGAGCTATTCTTAAGCTGTCACCGGTAAGGTTTTCTGGTAAATTAGGGTCAATATCAATAATTAACTCTAATTGTTTATCATGGGCGATAGGGCTCAAAAGCTTGATGGTATCATCGATGCAATCATTAAAATTAAAGGGGATCTGCTCCAGCACCATCTTGCCAGCTTCTAACTTTGAAAAGTCTAAAATGTCATTAATAATTTTAAGCAGGTTGCCAGCACTGTGTTCTATGGTTCTGATATATTCTTGTTGATTGCCATAAAGTGGGGTTTTAAGCAATTGTCTTGAGAAGCCCAACACACCATTTAATGGCGTTCTTAATTCGTGAGACATATTGGCTAAGAATTCTGATTTTATTTTTGAACCTTCTTCCGCTTTTTTCTTAGCGATATCTAGCTCAACGTTTTGAATTTCAAACTGTTCAAGGGTTTCCCTTAGATCTTGGGTGGCTTGATCAATACTTAACTGTAATTCATGATGATAATCGTTCAGGGAACTGGCCATTGAGTTGATGCCCAATCGTAGGTGATCCAACTCGCCGACTAACGGACCACTTACTCTGGCATCGAGTTCTCCTTGCTGAATTTTTTTAACCACATTGACCATTTGATTAACGGGGTTAGAGATATACTTGAACATTCTCAGAGTGAAGAATATGTTTAGCTGCAGGCCAAGGAATACAATGATAAAAGCAGCCATGGCAGCTCGATGTTGGGCGAGTATGGCGGATTCTAGCTTCAGTAATATTGATACATAACCAATGATTTGAGGCTCATCTTTGGAAAAATTATTTAACCAAAAAGGATCTGAATAGATCGGCATATAGAAAATAGCATTGTCGCCATAAGCGTTGACAGTATTTTCTTGAATGTTATTAATATCCCCTTGGAAGCGCATATTTTCGAAATCACGATGGAAATTCGACGTGACAAAAATTTGGTTATTTTCATCGAAGATAGCAATCGAGCTAATTAATTGGCTATTTTTCAGTTGCGATAAACTGATCAGCTTTTTTGCGGTTTCTCGGTCCTTAGAGGACATTGGCAACTCTGCCGCTACTGCAATAGGGGTGATGATGTTGTGGCCCTGAGTCATAAGGTTTTTCTTTACTTCTTCAAAGCGATTGAGGGTAAAGTAACCACCTAATGCGGTACCTATGATCAGAGTAGGTAGGAAACCTACAATAAAAACCCAAGTTCTTAAGCTAAACTTTGCCAAATTATTCATTTGTGGGAAAATGTCCTTAGGAGCGGTATTGTTGTTAATCGCGTCTACCGACTTAGCAATGTGTTTTGTGTTCAACAAACTAAACTTGAAATATAGAATAACATGCTTTCTTCTCAGTGCATATTTACTCGAAAATTTGATTATGGCTCAATTCTTTAAATCTAAAACTTCCACCTCCAAAGCGCTACCAAAAAATCTTACTCTGTTGGTTGATAGCTTGAGTCACTTTGCTGATGGCGTTGCGTCATATCAAGGTAAGCAGGTTTATATCGAAGCTGCCTTACCTGGTGAGCAAGTGGTGGTGGACATAGTCGAATCAAAGAAGCTTCATTGGCGAGCTAAATTAAAAAAAATAGACAAGCCCAGCCAACATAGAGCGAAACCTTTTTGCACTTTCTATGGTCGCTGTGGGGGATGTCAGACCCAACATTTAAGTGTTGATCTGCAGCATGACTACAAACAGCAAGCCGTATTGTCTATGGTACAAAAGGCAACATCCGCGAAGCCAGAAAGTATCGTTGAGCCTATCATCAGTGACAGCTTACATTATCGCCGCCGAGCCCGTTTAGCTTGTATTTATGATAAACAGCAACATAGATTAAAGCTGGGCTTTCGAGCCGCCTCTTCAAAAAAAATTATTGAAGTCAGTGAATGTTTAATTTTAGTCGAGCCATTTTCTGGATTATTACAGCCATTGTCGCAGTTGCTTAACCAATTATCGGTGGTGTCACACCTTGGCCATGTGGAGTTAATCCAAGGTCAGGCAACAAATGTTGTACTTTTACGGTTGATGCAAGCCCCAAGCGCTAACGACATTGAAATATTATCCACATTTGCCAAGAGCCACCAGCTAAGCATTGGCTGGCAAGATAATCAGCAAAACTTAAATCCAATCACCAAGGATTTTAGCAGCAGCGCCAGTTACCAGCTTAGCGACCAAATTGATGTTGAATTTACTTTGAACAACTTCATTCAAGTTAATGATACAATTAATCAAAAGATGGTGGCCCAGGCAATAAGCTGGCTGCAACTTAACACTGATGATAAAGTTTTAGATCTGTTCTGTGGGGTAGGTAATTTTGCTCTGCCAATGGCTAAGCTGGCTGGTTCAGTGCACGGGGTAGAGGGGGTAGAATCTATGGTTTTGCAAGCCCGAAAAAACAGCCAACGCTTAGGCTTAAAGAATTTAACGTTTAGCGCTGGTGATTTGAGTGACCTCAATACTTTGGTCGATATGAAGGGCGTCACTAAGGTGGTGGTCGACCCCGCTAGAGCGGGTGCATTTGAAATAATCAGTAGATTAGTCAAATATAAGCCCAGCAAAATTTTATACATTGCCTGTAACCCCAGCAGTTTAGCTCAAGATGCTAAACCTTTAGTTAAAGCGGGTTATAAGATAGAAAAAATGGGTACATTGGATATGTTTACCCACACCAATCAAATTGAAACAATGGCGTTATTTAGCCTTTAAGCAAATCAAGGATATGAAGTATGGTTTCTGTTCGTCAAACCCATCTGCAAGATGACACGAACAATGTTGAACAGTGGTTAGAGCAATTTTGCAGCGATGCGCAAGAACATGCGCAGCTATTGAGCTTGTTTCAACTGATAGAAACTTTGGGAAAGCGGCACTCGCCACTGCAAACCCAGCTATTACGTCATAAAGGCATTGAGTTAATTGAAATCCTTGCGCCAATGAATATGGATTTTGAAACCTTAATGGCGGCGATTCTCTTTACCCTAGTCGACAGTGATTGGTTGTCGTTGGAGCAAATAGAAGAGGATTATGGTGCTTCATTAAAATTATTGGTAAGCAGTGCTATTTCGATGAATGCCATTGGCAGCTTGAGTATTATCAATAATAAGCTTGATGGTAACCAAATCGAAAAAATCAGGCATATGTTATTGGCTATGGTGGAAGATGTTCGGGCGGTAGTGATCAAACTGGCCGAACGTGTGGTGGTACTGCGTGAAATTAAAAACCACGATGAGGAAACCCGCGTGTTGGTGGCCCGCGAAATCTCTCAAGTTTATGCCCCTTTAGCCAATCGACTTGGTATCGGCCAGTTAAAATGGGAACTTGAAGATCTTGCCTTTAGATACTTGCATCCAACAACTTATATGCAAATTGCGAAGATGCTCACTGATAAGCGACTCGATCGTGAGAAGTACATTGAAGATTTTGTGGCGCTTTTACAACAAGCCTTAAATGAAAATAAAGTACAAGCCCAAGTGTATGGCCGTCCTAAGCACATCTTCAGTATTTGGAAGAAGATGGAGAAAAAAAATCTCAGCTTTGATCAATTATTTGATGTTAGAGCGGTCAGGGTTGTTGCGGATAAATTGCAAGATTGCTACGCCGCATTAGGGGTGGTTCATACCCAGTTTAAACACATTCCCTCTGAATTCGACGATTATGTCGCTAACCCTAAGCAGAATGGGTATCAATCGATTCATACGGTCGTAGTCGGCCCTGAAGGTAAATCAGTAGAGATACAGATTCGGACAGAGGCTATGCATCAAGATGCAGAGTTAGGGGTTGCCGCACATTGGAAATACAAAGAGGGGGCGGCAGGCTCTAAAGGGAGCGGCTATGAAGAAAAAATCAATTGGCTGCGTAAGATTTTACAGTGGCAAGAAGATGTCGCCGAATCAGGTAACCTGGTAGAAGAGATTAAAAATCAGGTATTTGAAGATAGAGTTTACGTTTTTACCCCTAATGGTGCGGTAATTGATATGCCATTAGGATCGACCGTGTTGGATTTCGCCTACTATATTCACTCGCAAGTGGGACATAAAGCCATTGGTGCCAAGGTTAATGGTCGTATTGTGCCATTTACCTATAAGGTAGAAACCGCACAAAGGGTAGAAATCCTTACTCAAAAAGAGCCTGAGCCTAAGCGAGATTGGTTAAATGCTAATTTGGGCTATATATACTCGCAAAGGGCCCGAGCCAAAATTCAGACATGGTTTAAAAAGCAGGATAAGGATAAAAACTTAGCGGCAGGTAAAGAGATCCTTGATAATGAGCTTAAGCATTTTGACTTTACCCTCAAAGATGCAGAGCTTGCGGTGGCTCGCTTTAATATGGCCACAATGGATGATTTGCTCGTTGCTATCGGTGCTGGTGACGTAGGCATCCATCAGGTGATTAATCATCTTCAGGCAAAACTGAACAAACAGCCAGAATCCGATGAAGAAGTCCTCCAAGATGTATTAAGTCGAACCCATAAAACCCGTAAGTCAAAAGGCGATCAGGTAGAAGTTGAGGGGGTGGGTAATTTGATGACGCAAATGGCAAAGTGTTGCCATCCCGTAGCGGGTGACTCAATCCAAGGTTTTATTACCGTAGGCAAAGGGATTTCAGTGCATCGAGCTGATTGTGAGCAGCTTAAAGCGTTACTTAATAATAATCCTGAACGCTATGTAGATGTGGCTTGGTCAAGTGCATACAACGGGGTATTCCAAACCAAAGCCAAAGTCATCGCCCAAGATCGTTCAGGGCTATTAAAAGATGTCACCACTATTTTGGCCAATGAAAAAGTGAATGTAATAGGTATGGGCACCCGCACCGATGCTAAAACTCAATTAGCGACCATAGATTTTGAGTTTGAACTCAATGATATCGATAGTTTTTCCAGACTATTGCATAAGATAGAACAAGTTTCAGGTGTGATAGAGGCAAAACGTTGCTAGAACTCGATGAAATCCTGCAGCTTATGGCCCAATTGCGGGATCCAGATACTGGCTGTCCTTGGGACTTAGCACAAACCTTTGAGAGTATTGTTCCCCATACCCTCGAAGAAGCTTATGAGGTGGCGGCGGCCATCGAGTCAAAAAACATGGCTGAATTACCCCTAGAACTTGGGGATCTTCTATTTCAGGTGGTTTTCTATTGTCAGTTAGCCAAAGAACAGCACCAATTCGATTTTAAAGATGTGTTAGTGGGGTTAAAACAAAAGCTCATTGAGCGTCATCCCCATGTGTTTGCTCAACAGCCTCAACCAGATTGGGAGCAAAATAAAACTCAACAGCGCCAGCAGCAAGGGTTGGCCTCTTTGATGGACGATCTGCCGTTAACTTTAGCCAGTTTGAGTCGAGCCCAAAAGGTCCAAAAAAGAGCGGCATCGGTAGGCTTTGACTGGGGAGAATTAGCACCAATATTAGCGAAAGTTCATGAAGAAATAGCCGAAGTGCTGGAAGAGGCCAATAGACCAATGGTCAATAAACAAGCGTTGCAATTAGAGCTTGGAGATTTGTTATTTTCCGTGGTTAATCTAGCACGACACCTAGGCGTTGATGCTGAACAAGCACTACGCCTCAGCACTCACAAATTTGCGTCTCGATTCAGGCAAGTCGAAATGCAAGTTCAGAAATCAGGTCGATTATTTAGCCAACATACTCTGCAAGAACTAGACTGTTATTGGATAGAAGCAAAGAAGCATAGCTAAAAATTATTCTGTTTTGATTAAAAAATGACTATTTGCTCAAGAACACTCATTTTTTTGAACAGGAAGTTTGTTGCTAATGCCGGATTTGGGTATACTAATTCCCCGTCCGAGTTTGCAGTTATCAACTGCCACTTCCATTAAATTTAGAATTCAGGTTCATCATGACAACTAGGTATATTTTTGTAACAGGCGGGGTTGTTTCTTCCCTTGGTAAGGGTATTGCAGCAGCTTCACTCGCGGCGATCTTAGAAGCTCGTGGCTTAAATGTGACAATGCTAAAACTGGACCCTTATATCAACCTTGATCCAGGTACCATGAGTCCAACTCAGCATGGTGAGGTATTTGTCACTGAAGATGGTGCAGAAACCGATCTAGATTTAGGCCACTATGAGCGCTTTATTCGTACCAAAATGACCAAGCGCAACAATTTTACCACTGGTAAAATCTACTCAGACGTACTTCGTAAAGAGCGTCGAGGTGACTATCTAGGGGCGACGATTCAGGTTATTCCTCATATTACTAACGCCATTAAAGAGCGAGTAATTGCTGGTGGTGAAGGTCATGATGTGGCTATCGTTGAAATTGGTGGTACGGTAGGTGACATTGAGTCATTACCATTCCTTGAAGCCATCCGTCAGATGGGTGTTGAATTGGGACGTGAGCGTGCGATGTTTATGCACCTAACCCTTGTACCGTATCTAGCGGCAGCAGGCGAAGTGAAAACCAAGCCAACTCAACACTCGGTTAAAGAATTACGTTCAATCGGTATTTCTCCTGACATTCTTATTTGTCGAAGTGAAGCGGCGATCCCTGCCAATGAGCGTGCCAAAATTGCGCTGTTCTGTAACGTAGAAGAGCAAGCGGTGATCTCGATGAAAGACGTCGACAGCATCTATAAAATCCCTGCGTTACTGAAATCTCAGGGTATGGATCAAATTATCACTCGTCGTTTCCACTTAGATTGCCCTGAAGCGGATCTTTCTGAGTGGGAAAACGTCATCTACCAAGAAGCCAATCCTACAAATGAAGTAGTCATTGGTATGGTCGGTAAGTACATTGAATTACCAGATGCATACAAGTCAGTAAACGAAGCCTTAAAGCACGCCGGCCTTAAGAACCGTCTATCAGTGAAAATAAAATACATTGATTCACAGGATGTGGAAGTGAAAGGCGCTGATGCCCTGCAAGGTATTGATGGCATTCTAGTGCCAGGTGGTTTCGGTGAGCGTGGTGTTGAGGGTAAGATTTTTGCTGCCCAGTATGCCCGCGAAAACAAACTACCATACTTTGGTATTTGTTTAGGTATGCAAGTGGCTTTAATTGAGTATGCTCGAAATGTTGCAGGCCTTGAAGGAGCCCACTCAACAGAGTTTAATGCTGATGCACCTCACCCAGTCGTAGGTTTAATTACCGAGTGGCAAGACAGCGAAGGCAAAACAGAAGTTCGTACTGAATCATCTGACCTAGGTGGTACGATGAGATTAGGTTCGCAATTGTGTCATTTAGTACCAGGAACTAAAGCTCAAGCTGCCTATGGTAGCGACACTTGTATTGAACGTCACCGTCATCGTTATGAAGTGAACAACAACTATATTGCTCAACTTGAGCAAGCTGGACTTGTTTTTTCAGGCCTTTCAGCGGATAAACAGCTGGTTGAAATTATCGAGGTGCCAGAACACCCTTGGTTTATTGCAGGTCAGTTCCACCCTGAGTTTACTTCAACCCCTAGGGATGGTCAGCCACTATTTGAAGGCTTTGTCGCTGCTGCAAACGATTACCAAAAGGGTATTCGTTAATTTCTTAAAAGATTTTCAACGGTGCCATTTTTGGCGCCGTTTTTGGTTAAAAAAATTCTATTTTTAAATTTACATTGAGGTAATTATGGCCAAGATTGTTAAAGTATTAGGTCGTGAAATTATGGATTCACGCGGTAATCCAACCGTTGAAGCTGAAGTTCACTTAGAAGGTGGTTTCATAGGGCTAGCAGCTGCACCATCTGGTGCGTCTACTGGTACCCGTGAAGCGCTAGAACTGCGTGATGGCGATAAGTCACGCTACCTAGGTAAAGGTGTACTAACTGCAGTAGCTAACGTAAACGACATCATTGCCCCTGCATTAATCGGTAAAGATGCCCGTGAACAAGAAGCCCTAGATAACATTATGCTAGAGCTTGATGGCACTGAAAATAAAGAAAAGCTAGGGGCTAATGCTATTCTTGCCGTTTCTTTAGCTGCAGCTAAAGCCGCTGCCGCCGCAAAAGGCATGCCGTTATACGCACACATCGCAGAGCTAAACGGCACAGCTGGTCAGTACTCTATGCCACTACCTATGATGAACATCATTAACGGTGGTGAGCACGCGGATAACAACGTTGATATCCAAGAGTTTATGATCCAGCCAGTGGGCGCAGCTAATTTCCGTGAAGCGCTACGTATGGGTGCGGAAGTATTCCACGCACTTAAGAAAGTACTGCAAGGTAAAGGCCTAAATACAGCGGTAGGTGATGAAGGTGGTTTTGCACCAGATCTTTCTTCTAATGCTGAAGCCCTAGCGGTAATTAAAGAAGCAGTAGAAGCAGCAGGTTATGTACTAGGTAAAGATATTACTCTAGCACTGGATTGTGCGGCATCTGAGTTCTACAAAGATGGCATGTACGACCTAGCTGGCGAAGGTAAGAAATTCGATGCTAACGGTTTCTCTGACTTCCTAAAAGAACTAACTGAGCAATACCCAATCGTTTCTATTGAAGATGGTCTAGACGAGTCAGATTGGGATGGTTGGGCATACCAAACTCAAATCCTAGGTGACAAAGTTCAGCTTGTTGGTGACGATTTATTCGTAACTAATACTAAGATTTTAGCTCGTGGTATTGAGCAAGGCATTGGTAACTCAATCTTAATTAAGTTTAACCAAATTGGCTCTCTAACAGAGACTCTAAATGCTATTAAGATGGCAAAAGATGCTGGTTTTACTGCGGTTATCTCTCACCGTAGTGGTGAAACTGAAGATGCAACCATTGCTGATCTTGCGGTAGGTACTGCTGCTGGTCAAATTAAAACGGGTTCACTATCACGTTCAGACCGTATCGCTAAATACAACCAATTGCTTCGCATTGAGGAGCAACTAGGTGACGTGGCTTTTAACGGCTTAAAAGAAGTTAAAGGTCAATAATTTTATTGATTAGTCCTAAAGCAGCGACTTTGTCGCTGCTTTTTTTATACTTGTGATTTTATCTAAATCAGCAATAATATGAGTATTCAAGGACTTAACTGGTTTTAATGATGAATCGATTGTTTCTAGTTTTAGTTATCATTTTAGGCTTGTTGCAGTACCGACTTTGGTTCGGCAAGAACAGTCTTTCAGATTCAATAGCAATGGGCCAACAAGTCTACGCCTTAGAGCAAGGGAATGTTGAGCTTGAGCTGAGAAATCAAGCGCTTATAAATGAAATCCAGGATTTAAAAGATGGCTTGGATGCCATTGAAGAAAAAGCTCGTAATGAATTAGGTTTAGTCAAAGAGGGCGAAACCTTCTACCGAGTGAGTCGCTCAAAATAAAAAGGCTATATTTCCCAAGAGGTAAAAGGTGACGACTTCGTCTAAGGCAATTTTTGCCATTATTCCTGCAGCAGGAATTGGTTCGCGCATGCAATCTTCGCTGCCAAAGCAGTATTTAACGATCAATGGTAAAGCGATTTTAGAGCATACCCTTGAAAGGTTTCTTAATCATCCGCAAATCGAGCAAGTTATTGTTCCACTTCATCAAGATGATGTTTGGTTTGAACACCTCGCCGTTGCCAAGCACCCAAAATTGCAAGCAATTTTAGGTGGCCAAGAACGTTCTGACTCGGTTTTGGCGGGATTACAAGCGATTGAATGGCCTCAGTCGCCCTTTGTTTTGGTACACGATGCTGCTAGGCCTTGTATCACACAGCAAGATATCAATAAGCTTATTGATGCCGCTCGTAAACATGAAGATGGTGCAATTTTAGCGATGCCAGTAAGGGATACTATGAAGCGTTCAGATAGTAATAATTGCATTGCACAGACTGTCGATAGAAGTCAGTTATGGCATGCTTTAACACCCCAAATCTTTGATAAGGAGCAGTTACAGCAGGCCATTATTGAGACGCAACGTTTGGGCATCAACATAACAGATGAAGCCAGTGCTATTGAAGCGCTAGGTGGTAAAGTTCAACTGATTGGTGGATCTTTCGATAATATAAAAGTGACCCACCCACAAGATTTGCAAATAGCAAAATTGTTTATGCAAGCTCAGGAGCAAGCACTATGATGCGTATCGGCCATGGTTTTGATGTTCATAAATTTGGTGCGCAAAAGCCGTTAATTCTTGGCGGTGTAACGATTGAACATGACGTGGGCCTGTTTGCTCACTCTGATGGGGACGTCGTATTACATGCATTAAGTGATGCCTTATTGGGTGCAGTAGCGCTTGGAGATATTGGAAAACATTTTCCCGATACTGATCCTAATTTTGCTGGTGCTGATTCTCGAGTACTCTTACGTGAGTGCGTCAGACTGTGTAAAGAGCAAGGTTATATCATCAATAATGTCGACTGCACCATAATGGCTGAGGCACCTAAGATGCGTCCACATATCGATGCAATGAGACAGTGCATTAGTGAAGATCTTAATGTCGATATTAGCGCTGTTAATGTAAAAGCGACAACAACAGAAAAATTGGGATTTGTTGGTCGTAAAGAAGGCATTGCCGTTGCGGCCGTTGCCTTATTGATTCGAGATACTAATGACTGATTATCATTTTAATTGGGCTTATGCTTATTCTAAGCCAAAATCCTATGGTGTGATCCGTACCACCGAGGAAGATTTTCGTGTAACAGAGATTTTGCCTTTTGAATTTAGTGGAGAAGGTGAACACCACTATTTATACATAGAAAAAAAAGGCATGAATACTCAGTATGCGGTCAATCAAATTGCTCAATTTGCTGGTGTTGCCGCAAGAGATGTGTCGGTGGCGGGGCAAAAAGATCGTCATGCAGTCACCCAGCAGTGGATATGTGTTCGTATTCCAGGGCTCACCAGCCCTGATTGGCAGCAACTTGAGCAACAGCTTCCAGGGTTAAAAGTACTTAAACATACTCGACATTTAAAAAAGCTTAGAACCGGTGCTCTGGCGGGGAATAAATTCACTTTAGTTATACGTGAAATTAGTGATATCCAAGATGTCCTCCAAAGACTGGTTAACGTGCAAGCGGACGGTGTACCCAATTACTTTGGTGAACAACGTTTTGGTCATCAGGGAGGCAATCTTGCAAAAGCCGAAAAAATGTTTGCCGGCTGGCGTGCTAAAGACAGGAATAAGCGCTCAATGTATCTGTCTGCTGCTCGCTCTTACCTATTTAATCTTTGTTTAAGTCATCGTATACAACAACAGCAATTAACACTAACTGTAGGTGAGCCATTACAGCTTCGAGGCACTCAAAGTTACTTTGTCCATCAAGGTGATGAACAAGATCTGCAGCGCTTTAAGAGTCGTGATGTGCAGCTGACAGGCCCGCTATGGGGTAGGGGGGAAACGATTGCCCAAGGTGCAATTGCTGAGTTTGAAGCGAATGCCATGCAAGGCTGTGAACACTTACAAGATGGGCTAGAACATGCGGGGCTCAAACAGGAGAGAAAAAATCTGTGGTTATATCCGGAGCATTTAAGTTGGAAAGTTCTGAGTGACAGTGAACTAGAAATCAGCTTCTTTTTACCAGCAGGTTGTTTTGCCACTTCAGTTTTACGGGAGTTGCTTAACTATGAGGATGCTTTTGAAAGAGCCAGACAACAACAAAAAGAGCCTCCACAAGCCCCTGTTGAAATGAATATACTTGTCTCTAATGATGACAGTGTTCATGCACCGGGGATTGATGCCCTAGCCACTGAGCTTAGCAAGTTAGGAAACGTTAAAGTTGTGGCTCCTGATAGAAATTGTTCCGGCGCCAGTAATTCAATCACACTCACTCAACCGTTAAGGATCACAGAGGTTGAAAAAGGTTATTTGAGTGTCAACGGAACACCTGCAGATTGCGTGCATATGGCTGTGCGGGAGTTCTATGAAAGTGGACCAAGTATTGTCGTTTCAGGGGTCAATGCTGGTGCTAATTTAGGTGATGATACCCTTTATTCTGGTACTGTAGCTGCAGCGATGGAAGGTCGCTTTTTAGGTATGCCAGCAGTAGCGGTTTCACTGGTTGGATCTAAGCATTTTGATACTGCTGCCAAAGTTGCAAGGGAAATCGTAGAAAAATTAATGCTTAAGCCATTACCTGCCGATCAAATTTTGAATATAAATGTGCCAGATCTGCCTTATGAACAAATTAAAGGGATCAAGGTTACCCGCCTAGGTTCTAGGGAACCTGCAGGAGGAATTGTGGCAGATAAAGATCCGGCAGGGAGAAACATTTTGTGGATTGGTTCATTAGGTAATGAACGAGATGCAGGGCCTGGCACAGACTTCGCTGCTATCCGAGAAGGCTACGTTGCAATTACGCCTCTGTGGGTGGATTTAACGGCTTATGAAAAGCTCGCTGAATTAGAAGATTGGATTAAAGATGACATCAACAATTAATCAACTTGCAGCTAAGAAGTTGGTACAACAGCTTGTTCAGTTAGGGATAACAGACCAAAATGTTTTGCAAGTAATGTCTACTTTGCCGAGGCAGTTATTCATTGATTCAAGTTTAATGGCTAAGGCTTTTGATAATACGGCGTTGCCTATTGGTTCTGGGCAAACCATTTCACAACCTTACATTGTGGCCAAAATGACTCAGCTTATTGCACAAATCAAGCCCCAAAAAGTACTTGAAATCGGTACCGGGAGTGGTTATCAAACAGCTATCTTGTCGCAATTGTTTGAGCAAGTTTATACGGTTGAACGTTTACGAGAGTTGCAAATCAAAGCTAAAGCAACATTGCGCAAACTGGATTGTCATAACATTAAATATAAATGCAGAGACGGCTGGCTGGGCTGGAGCGAGCAACATCAATTCGATGCCATAATTGTCACGGCAGCGCCGATTGACGTCCCGCAGGCTTTATTGAGGCAACTTGCTCCTGGCGGTCGCTTAGTTGTACCGGTTGGCGAACAGCAACAAATGTTGTATTGCATTGAACGCAAAGAAGATCAATATTACCAAACGGCCATCGAGCCAGTGAAATTCGTTCCTTTGGTGGCAGAAATAATTTAATTAATGAGAAACAGAGTGTCTAGGCAAGGAAGTTTATTAATTTTAATCGCATTAATCACTGCTTGTAGTCATGCCCCACGGGTACCGGCTCCGGTAGAGAATATAATGGTCGGCAAAAATTACACCGAAGATACTCGTTCATCTTATACTGGAACGGTTTACACGGTTAAGGAAACGGAGACGTTATACTCAATTGCTTGGCAAACTGGCAAAGATTATAGCGAGCTTGCTAAGCTTAATAAGCTCTCTGCACCATTCCAAATCTTTCCAGGCCAAGTACTGGTGTTAACGCCTCCGCCTGTTGCTATTGATAAGCCAACAACACAAGTCGCTATGGCCAAACTTGATAAGCCCAATGATTTTAAGCCCATACCAGTTAACAAGCGTCCAAAGTCAAAATTCAAGCCTGCGGTAAGGCCCAAACCGGTTAAGAATTTAAATAGAACGAGCGTGCCAGTTAAAACCGTTGCAACGACAAAGACTCCTCAGTATTATTCAACAAGTAGACAACAAGTTGTTAACAATGTTGTCCACAGGCAAGAATCGCAAAAGCAAAATGTTCGACCCCAAAAGGCAACTTTTGATGGCAGCTGGACATGGCCTGTTAAAGGGGAGTTGCTTGAGGGCTTTTCTTACAAAGCTGATGGTGTGAAAGGAATAAGAATACAGGCAGACAGAGGGCAGTCTATTAAGGCTGCAGCAGCTGGAACTGTTGTTTATGCTGGTAACGCACTGAGAGGCTATGGCAATTTAGTAATAATTAAACATTCTGATAAGTACCTTAGTGCTTATGCTCACTCGGATAGGATTGTAGTTAAAGAAAAACAGAATGTATTGCAGGGACAAAAAATTGCCGAGGTTGGCAGTTCCGGGATCAATAGAGTAATGGCACATTTTGAAATACGCAAAAATGGTAAGCCTGTTGACCCAATTAAACTGTTGCCTTAACTTTGACTGTCAAATTTGATAGTCGCTATTTGAAGTACTTTCACTTTTCAGTTTTGAATTATGGGAGAGAACAAATGAAAAATGCGGCAATTGAACAGCAACTTAATGGCAATGTTGATGATATAGATGTTTCAATTTCTGAACTAAATGAAATTGAAGAAAGTGAAAATTCCGATCAATATGAGCTTACTGCACTATCAGGTAAGTCTGATAGCCCTAAGCAACTCGACGCTACCCAAATCTATTTAAGTGAGATAGGCTTTTCTCCATTGCTTTCTGCCGATGAAGAAAAATATTTTGCACGTAAATCTTTAAAAGGTTGTCTTAAATCTAGGCAGCGTATGATTGAAAGCAACTTGAGACTGGTCGTTAAAATATCAAGAAGGTATAACAACCGTGGTTTACCACTTCTGGATTTAATTGAAGAAGGGAACCTGGGTTTAATACGAGCGGTCGAAAAGTTCGATCCTGAACGTGGTTTCCGTTTTTCTACCTATGCCACTTGGTGGATCCGTCAAACTATTGAACGGGCTATAATGAATCAAACCCGTACCATTCGCCTACCCATTCATGTCGTTAAAGAATTAAATGTTTATCTGCGCGCGGCCAGAGAACTTGCTCAAAAACTTGACCATGAACCAAGCGCAGAAGAAATCGCTGAAGCCCTTGATAGACCGGTTAAAGATGTCCGCAAAATGCTAAAGCTTAATGAGCGTATTACCTCTGTAGATACGCCGATTGGTGGAGAGAGTGAAAAGGCATTATTAGACATTATTGCTGATGATGATAATCGTGCTCCTGATCATTGTGTGCAAGATGCTGATATCAAAGATTCAGTCGTTAAATGGTTATTTGAGCTTAACACTAAACAAAGAGAAGTGCTGGCGAGAAGATTTGGCTTGATGGGCTATGAACCTTCAACACTTGAAGATGTTGGCCGTGAAATTGGTTTAACCCGTGAACGTGTCCGTCAAATTCAAGTCGAAGCATTGCGCCGGATGAAGGATATGTTATCCCAGCAAGGTTTATCAGTAGAAGCACTATTTAGACAAGATACTTAGACACTAAAATTAACCCTATAAAAATCCCGAGCGAGATGAAACTGGCTCGGGATTTTTTATTGCAACTACAGGGCTAAGCCATTAATCGTTATGGGCAGCCTGAATCGCTGTCAGCGCAATCGTGTACACGATATCGTCCACTAGGGCACCACGGGATAAATCATTCACTGGCTTGCGCATACCTTGCAGCATTGGACCAATAGAAATTAGATCAGCACTTCGTTGTACCGCTTTGTATGTGGTATTACCCGTGTTTAGATCAGGGAATACAAATACGTTAGCTTTACCTGCAACCGGTGAGTTAGGTGCTTTAGATTTTGCAACATTAGGCATAACCGCTGCATCATACTGAAGTGGGCCATCAATCATTAGATCTGGACGCTTAGCTTGGGCTAGTTTGGTTGCTTCACGTACTTTTTCAACATCTGAACCCGTACCTGATGAACCGGTAGAGTATGAAATCATGGCTACACGTGGCTCAATACCAAAGGCTTCAGCGGATTCTGCCGATTGAATGGCAATGTCAGCTAATTGCTCTGCGGTTGGATCTGGGTTAATCGCACAGTCACCGTAAATCAGTACTTGATCAGGCAGCAGCATGAAGAATACTGAAGATACCAGTGATGCACCAGGGGCGGTTTTAACCAACTGCAGTGGTGGACGAATAGTATTCGCGGTGGTATGCACAGCTCCTGAAACTAACCCGTCTACTTCATCTAGTGCCAACATCATAGTGCCGAGTACGACCGTATCTTCAAGCTGCGTGGCAGCCATGACTTCTTCTAAGCCTTTATGCTTACGCAGTTCGACCATCGGCGCAACGTATTTGTGACGGGTTAGTTCAGGATCGATAATCTCAATACCTTCACCTAGGGTCACCCCTTGTTGTTCCGCTACTCTGTGAATTTCTTCAGGGTTACCAATAAGCACACATTTCGCGATACCACGCTCAGCTGCAATGGCTGCCGCTTGCACAGTACGCGGTTCATCACCTTCAGGCAGCACCACAGTTTTTTTGGCCTGGCGAGCAAGCTCGGTAAGCTGGAATCGAAATGCGGCAGGTGATAGGCGGCGTTCTCGAACCGTGCCATCAGTAATGCTACTGATCCAATCTGATGAGATATGACGTGCAACAGAGTCTTGAACGATTTCAATACGGGCAGTGTCATCGACAGGTACTTCATCGTTATAGCGTTGGATAGCAATCGCAGTGTTCCAAGTGTTTGACTCAACCAGGAAAATTGGAAGGCCAGTTTCAAAGGCCTGTTCACATAGTTTGATTACCGGCCCTTCCGGCTCATAGCCACCAGTCAGTAGTACTGCACCAATCTTGACACCGTTCATGGCAGCTAAGCACGCCGCAACTAATACATCGGCACGGTCACCAGAGGTAACTAAGAGTGACCCAGGAGTAATATGCTCAATCATGTTTGGAATAGAGCGAGTACAGAAGGTAACCTTTGTTAATCGACGAGTGTCTAGTTCACCACCGTTTAGGATACGAGCTCGTAAGTGCTTAGCAAGGTCCGAAGCACGGGGAGAAACCATGCCAAGTTGGTAAGGGATCGCACCTAAAACTTTTAATGGTGACTTACCCGGAAGTTGGAAACTTTGAGCAGCTACAGCATTATAATCGATAGAGTCATCAAAAAGCGCTAATGTATCTTTACCTTCGGTACTTCCTTCAATGGGAGCACCAATTTTGTTGATGATACAGCCGAGTATTCGCTTGTTAGAGGCTCCGCCCCAGCTGTGATACATGATCTCTAGGCGGTTTTTGATTTCAGCGGGGCTGTCTTCACCAGGTATTGCAACAAATACAATGTCTGCATCTAGGGCATTACTGATGGCTTTGTTCATTTCATCAGCGAAGCCGTGCTGAGGAGTAGGCACTAAGCCTTCTAAGATGGTCACTCCAGTGTCACGGTCAATCGTTGCAGCTCGAGCAACAATATCTTCAAGTAAAATGTCCAATTGCTTAGAGCCAATTAACTCTTCAGCATAATCCATAGTAAATGGTTGTAATGGTGTTATGGTTGGCGAGCGACTCAGGATGGTGGTAGAACGTTCTGGACCACTATCATTATTGTGTTGTTGCGCAATTGGCTTAAAGAATTGTACCTTAACCCCTGTGCGCTCAACAGCGCGGACAAGGCCCAGGCTTATGGTGGTTAAACCAACAGAAGATCCTACCGGGATCAACATAATTTTTCTAGACATAGATGCCTCTGTTTACAGGAGGAGTTGCACTCCTCCAGATACCATCGATTAAATTAACGCCATAGCGTCTTGTGCAATAACCCACTCTTCATTGGTTGGGATCACCATTGCTTTAATTGCCGAATCTGCGGTAGTAATTAATCCTTGTTTACCAAAACGAGCAGCTAAGTTAGCGGCAGCATCTTCTTTGATGCCAAAGATGCTTAAGTAAGTCAGTACTTTGCTGCGGATCACATCAGAGTTTTCACCAATACCACCGGTAAAAGTGATAGCGTCAATACGACCTAGGGCGACAGAATAAGAAGCAACATATTTGGCTAAACGATAGCAAAATATTTCTAAGGCTAAAGTTGCGCCTTTATGGCCTTCTTCTGCGGCTTCCTCAATACCACGACAGTCGTTAGTCAGTTCTGAGATACCAAGTAAACCTGATTGTTTATTAAGAAGGTTGTTTAATTCTTCGTTGGTGTAACCCAGTGTTGAGGTTAAATGGGTTAAGATCGAAGGATCTAAATCGCCACTGCGAGTTCCCATTACTAGCCCCTCTAGTGGGGTCATGCCCATAGAGGTATCCACACATTTACCATCTTTAACGGCAGCCACAGAAGCACCGTTACCTAAGTGACAGTTGATAATGTTAGTGTCAGAGATATCTTTACCTAAGGCAGCAGCCGCTTCACGGGTGATGAAAAGGTGGCTAGTACCATGGAAACCGTAACGACGAACACCGTGCTCGCGGTACAGTTTGTAAGGTAGCGCGTAAATGTAAGCTTTTTCTGGCATGGTTTGGTGGAAAGCAGTATCAAACACAGCAACCTGAGGTAAATCGGGGAAAGAGGCTTGAGCAGCACGAATGCCAATTAGGTGCGCAGGGTTGTGGAGAGGCGCTAGTGCCGCGCAATCTTCAATACCTTTGATCACGCTATTATCGATTAATACTGATTTGGTGTATTTCTCACCACCATGAACCACACGATGACCAATTGCCGCAATGCGATCTGAAAGTTCTTGATTATCGCCAAGGATTTGATTAACGATAAATTCAACAGCCTCACGGTGGGCACTGTATGCACCAAGCAAAGCGTCAGATTTTTGGCCGTTCACTTTCCACTTAATACGCGCATCTTCTAAACCGAAACACTCAGCAAGACCTGAAATTAGGTCATCACCAGTTGCGGCATCCATTACAGCAAATTTGAGCGACGAGCTGCCGCAGTTAAGAACTAGAACTAAATTTTTAGACATCGATATTCACCTGAATGTGTGTCACAGTCGAATGGTTATCTCATATTTTAACAAAGAGATAACGGCTGTGCCGAAAATTAATCGTTTAATGCGTTTAAAATGCAAGCTGTTAAGACTTCTTTGACGTATTTATGCTATGTTAAAGAAACATCACATAGGCTGTAATACACATGAACTCTGTTTGGCATACATTCATCATGGGTCAAAAATATTTAAAGATTTGGCCAATGATTAAACCTCTAGCGTCCTTGTTTCCCGAATACCGGGTGATCCGTGCTACCAATTTCGGATTGAAGTTCGCTCCAATCGTTGCGGTAGTCAGCGTCAGCAGTCAATTGCTATTTAATCCCTTTTCTTCCGTTGAGCTGGCAGTCACCATCGGCTTGTTTTTTATCAGCCTGCCGTTACAGGGACTGTATTGGCTTGGACAGCGAGCTCAAGCACCATTGCCACTTTCGTTAATGGATTGGTGCTCTGAATTACGTCAAACCCTCAAAGCTGCTGGCTATGCTGCCCCCCGTATGGAAAACGGCGGTAAGTATTTAGATTTAGCCCAAATACTCAATACAGCCTTTGGTAAACTTGATGAGGATTACTGGCGAGAACTTTAATATTGCGCCAATATTCCATTATTTTTAAATACGTTTTTAATCTGCTCCATAACTTCGATAGTCGGTGGCTCTACCCCCTCTAAAGGGTATTTTTGCCCTAGGGTCTGCCACTTATGGGCGCCAAGTTTGTGGTACGGCAGTAACTCTACTTTTTCCACATTGGTCATTGGCTTAATAAACTCTGCTAACTTTTCCGCGTCTTCAACTTTATCGGTATGACCCGGTACCACCACATAACGTATCCAGGTTTTCTGGTTGCGTTGTTGCAGGTATTGGGCAAATTGTAAGGTACGTTGGTTACTCACATGCGTCAGCGCAATATGAGCCTGATCATCAATATGTTTTATGTCCAACATCACCAAATCGGTATTGTCTAATAGATCATCAATTCCTTGGCTGTGCTTACGCACAAAGCCGTTGGTATCCAAACAGGTGTGAATGCCTTGGCTTTTTAAGTTACTGAACACTTCTGCTAGGAATTCGGCCTGAAGTATCGCTTCACCACCACTGGCGGTAAAACCGCCGCCATTTTCGTAAAAGTGGCGATATTGCAATACCTGCTGGGTTAATTCAGCACTGCTGATGCTGGTACCTTCATCTAATGCCCAGCTGTCACGGTTGTGGCAATACTGGCATCGCATCAGACAGCCCTGCATAAAGGCAATAAAGCGAATACCAGGACCGTCAACGGTGCCAAAGCTTTCAGTAGAATGAATTTGACCAATCAATGACATGTAAATACCTAGGGCCTGTGCCCTTTAATTTAGACTCTAGTACCTTTAAAAGGAACTCATGTAAAAACTGCGCACTCCCAATAACAGAGTGCGCAGTATTAATTACATGCTTTCGGTAAAAGTACGGGCTATGACGTCAGCTTGTTGCTCAGGCGTTAGCGCGTTAAAGCGCACGGCGTAACCAGAAACGCGGATAGTGAGCTGAGGGTAATTCTCAGGGTGCTTAACCGCATCTTCAAGCATTGAACGATTTAGCACGTTCACGTTTAGGTGTTGCCCACCTTCTAATTTGTCATTGTGACGGAAGTAACCATCCATTAGCGCTGCCAGGTTCGAGCGACGGCTGTCTTCATCTTTACCTAGGGCATTAGGCACGATAGAGAAGGTGTAAGAAATGCCGTCTTTAGCGTGACTAAATGGCAGTTTTGCAACCGAAGTAAGTGACGCTACCGCACCGTTTTGGTCACGACCGTGCATTGGGTTAGCCCCAGGTGCAAATGGTTGACCATCGCGACGACCATCTGGTGTGTTACCCGTCTTCTTACCGTATACAACGTTAGAAGTAATGGTCAGTACTGACTGCGTCGGACGGGCATTACGGTAAGTGTGTTGACGACGGATCTTAGTCATAAAGCTTTCCACAAGCTCTACTGCAATGTCATCGACACGGGCGTCGTTGTTACCAAATTTCGGGTAGTCACCTTCAATTTCGAAATCAATGGCAATACCGTTTTCATCACGAATTGGCTTAACTTTGGCGTACTTAATGGCGGCTAAAGAGTCAGCGGCAACCGACAGGCCAGCAATACCACAAGCCATAGTGCGCTCAACGTTTTTGTCGTGCAGTGCCATTTGAATGGCTTCGTAGCTGTACTTGTCGTGCATGTAGTGGATAGAGTTCAGCGCGCTTACGTATTGAACGGCTAACCAATCCATAAAGCTGTCTAGGCGACCCATTACATCATCAAAGTCTAGTACTTCGTCAGTAATGGCATCAGTCTTAGGACCAACTTGGATCTTAAGTTTTTCGTCTACACCACCGTTGATGGCATACAGCATGGTTTTCGCAAGGTTAGCGCGAGCACCGAAGAACTGCATTTGCTTACCAATGATCATTGGGCTGACACAACAAGCGATAGCGTAGTCATCGTTGTTGAAGTCAGTGCGCATTAGATCATCGTTTTCGTACTGGATAGAGCTAGTATCAATCGATACTTTGGCACAGTAACGCTTGAAATTGACAGGCAGTTGCTCAGACCAAAGTACCGTAATGTTTGGTTCTGGGCTTGGACCCATGGTGTATAGCGTGTGCAGAGTACGGAAAGCGTTTTTAGTGACAAGGGTACGGCCATCAACACCCATACCACCGATAGATTCTGTTGCCCAAATTGGGTCGCCAGAGAACAGTTGATCGTAGTCAGGAGTACGTAGGAAACGAACCATACGTAGCTTCATAATGAAGTGATCCATGAATTCCTGTGCTTGGACTTCAGTAATCAGGCCTTTTTGAAGGTCACGCTCAATGTAGATGTCTAGGAAGCTAGATACACGGCCCATAGACATTGCCGCACCGTTTTGGCTCTTAACGGCTGCTAGGTAACCAAAGTATGTCCACTGAATCGCTTCTTGGGCGTTAGTAGCAGGACCAGAAATGTCGAAGCCGTAGCTGGCTGCCATTTCTTTTAATTGACCTAGAGAACGGTGTTGCTCAGCAATCTCTTCACGCAGTTGCATGATTTCAGCAACGTTGGCTGCATTTTCAAAATCATGTTGGGTTGAGCGGTGTTGTGCTTGTTTTTCCTGCATTAGGAAATCAACACCGTATAGTGCTACGCGGCGGTAATCACCAATAATACGACCACGGCCGTAGGCATCTGGTAGACCGGTTAGTACGCCTGATTTACGACAACGTAGAATATCCGGGCTGTAAACGTCGAATACCCCCGCGTTATGGGTTTTACGGTGCTCGGTGTAAGTTTGCTTGATACCAGCATCAAGTTCGCGGCCGTAAACTTTACAAGAGCTTTCAACCATACGAATACCGCCGTTAGGGATAATCGCACGCTTAAGTGGCGCTTCAGTTTGCAGGCCAACAATGGTTTCTTGATCTTTGTTGATGTAGCCAGCAGGGTGAGAAGTAATGGTAGAAATGACATCAGTATCAAAATCAACAGGCGCGTGGGTAGCATTTTCTTGTTTAATGCCTTGCATCACTTTTTGCCACAACTCAGTTGTTGCTGGAGTGACTTGCGCTAAGAAAGACTCGTCGCCTTCGTATGGGGTGTAGTTAGCTTGAATAAAGTCGCGTACATTTACGTTTTCTTTCCAATCACCAGCTTTGAAGCCATCCCAGGCTACTGCGAACATTTGTGTTTGTTCAGTCATTACTGTCACCTTTACAACAAGAATATTAATGCTTGTTGCTTTGCTGTTGCCTATTAGGTTGCTAATAAGCGATTTAAAATAGAATTTGTGGCATTACGGGTTAAACCCAACCGAGAGGTCCATTAATTGGTAAGACCAATTTACCTATATTTAAATTATAACAATTGCAGAATTTGAAAAAATCACCCAAACACAATTTTGCGAGTGAGTTAACAATGTTTATGAACAATTGATTTAAAAGCGTTTTCAGTGTGAAAAAGGCAAGGGTTATGGTGGCACAAAATTACCGACTGGGTGGCAGCAAGGACTGGAAATGTGAGCCCGCGCATAGTTACGCAGGCTCGATTGTGAACTGGATCAGACTAGCCGAATGCCGTCTTTTTCAATGATAATAAGTTTTTGTTTGTAAAGATTGCCAATAGCACGTTTGAAAGCGGCTTTAGATAGCCCAAACGTTCGCTTAATAAGCTCAGGTTCACTTTTATCATGTACGGCTAAAAACCCCTCATTTTGTTTGAGAGTGGCAATAATTTTATCGCTGGCATCATCTTTGGCTGCTTTGTGATTTTTGTGCAGGCAAAGGTCAATTTTATCATCTCGACGAACTTGCTTAATGTAGCCTTTAAGCTTTTTACCTTGGGGCAGAGCTTGGTTAACCTCATTGTGGAATAATACCCCCCAATGTTTATTATTAACGATGGCCTTAAAGCCTAAGTCAGTTTTAGTCGCGATCACTAGGTCAACTTCTTCTCCCTTACCGTAAGGTGGAGGCGTGTTATCCAGAAATTTGTCAATTTTAGCGCTGGCGGTAATACGCTCAGAAGCATTATCAAGGTAGATATGCACTAATACACGGTCACCCGACTGAACTCGCTTGCGCTGTTCACCGAAGGGAAGTAATAAGTCTTTGTCCATGCCCCAATCTAAAAAGGCACCAACATTGTTGGTATCGATAACGTTCAGTAAGGCAAACTCACCCACCTGTGCACGAGGCGTTTTTAGGGACGCCACCAAACGGTCTTCGGAATCAAATAAAATAAAGACCTCAAGGTAATCATCAATGTGCATTTGATCATTGGTGAATCGCTTGGGTAGCAAAATTTTACCTAGCTCTTGACCATCTAAGTAGATACCTTGAGGCGCTTTCTCTAGAATTTGTAAACGATTATAACGACCAATAGCGACCATGAATTTGCCCTCTATAAAAAATGCAGCGCGCATCCTAACACGCTGGTACAGATAACCCTAGTGGTTATATGCATTTAGGGCAAATATAAGGGCTGAATTAGTGATTACAGTTACCGTCAGTAGAGTGACCGTAAAGGTAAAGGCTGTGATTAGAAAGTTTGATATTGTGCTTACGAGCGATTTCATGCTGGATGCGCTCGATGGTGTCATCTTCAAATTCAATGACTTCACCGCAGTCAAGGCACACCAGATGATCATGATGGTCATTTGAAGCTAATTCGAAAACTGCTTTGCCACTTTCAAAGTGGTGACGGGTGACAATGCCAGCATCGTCAAATTGGTTTAACACACGGTAAACAGTTGCTAAACCAATCTCCTCACCTGTCTCTAACAGGATCTTGTACAAATCTTCTGCACTAATATGTTGGTTTTCAGGTTGCTGAAGTAATTCTAAAATTTTTACTCTAGGTAAGGTGATCTTCAGTCCTGCTTTTTTTAATGCTTGATTTTGTTCGGCCATGAAACTGTCTTTTTGGAAATCGATATTTTTATTTTAATGCTTACAAGGTAAACTTGAAACCTTAAAGTTGCAATTGATAATAATTATTTTTATCAATTGTGATTAAATTTAACTTCATTGGATGAAAGATGTACAAAAAAATTGTGGTATTAACTGGTGCCGGTATTTCAGCTGAATCAGGCATAAATACATTCAGAGATAATGATGGTTTGTGGGAAAACCATGCCATAGAAGATGTGGCTACTCCTGAAGGTTACCAACGTGATCCACAATTGGTGTTTGATTTTTATAATGCTCGCCGACAGCAATTGAGTTTGCCAGAAATTAAGCCTAATGATGCCCATCAAGCTTTAGCAAAGCTGCAAAAGCAATTTGGTGGGGAGTTGTTGATAGTTACTCAAAACGTAGACAACCTCCATGAAAGGGCAGGGGCGCAAGTGTTGCACATGCACGGGGAGTTAAATTCTGCCCGTTGTCCCCGCAGTGGTAAACAGACCACTGATTTTGGGCATTTTGGTTTTGATACATTATGTGATTGTTGTCCATTACCGCAACCTCTCAGACCAGATATTGTTTGGTTTGGCGAAATTCCGCTGCAAATGGAAAAAATAGAACAGGCACTATCTCAATGCGATTTGTTTATTGCCATCGGCACTTCTGGGGAGGTATATCCCGCGGCTGGTTTTGTTTCACTGGCTAATCAGGCAGGTGCCACTACGGTTGAGGTGAATCTGGCGCCAAGTCGAAATAACGACCAGTTTTTACTGAAAAAGGGCGGTAAAGCCAGTCAGAGTGTGCCTAAGCTGGTGGAGGATATCTTAATGGGCATGGCCTTATTTTGATGGTTTGTGGCTGCGCCACGGCGGATTTATATCTTTCTTGTTTACTGGGTAGGTTTAGCTGTTATAGGCTCATCACGTTATTCTCGTCGGGGTGCCGACATCACCCAGAAGGGAGCGGCTGCGCCCCCCTCTGGACTCCCCCGCAGCACACCGCATTTTGTCTTTTTCTGAATTCTCAATCATGATTACGCAGGCGGCCTGATTCACCATCCATGGCTCAAGCAGGCCTTACTGACCATCCATGGTCAGCACTGCTAATCATTTCAATCGAATTCAGGACAAAATGAGGGTGGAATTGAGTAGCAGTACGTTATCAATGATGCGTTTCAAACTCACTTATGGACAAAAGTGATTTATAAATTGAAGTGGTAACGCTTGGCTTTGCGGCGTGCCGGAGCGAAGCGTAGGCGCGTCCGGCAACAGCCATTTGTTATAAGCCCTTTTTCCACCACAGTCATATATGGAAAAGTTAACTGAAATATTTTAGGCTCTTGTTTGACTCGCTATATTCCTCACCAATCATATAAGCCTCTGATTTTAAACTTTCATCAACATTTTTTGTCGCAAAGACCAATTGAAAGTCTACTTCGTAACTGGATAGTGCCTCAACTACGACTTTCTGAAAATTCTTTGAGCGGTCATCTTCCATCCCGCCATTTTCAATGCCATCGAGAACTAAAAATCGAGGTAGGCGCACATATTTTTTTTCAAGTGCGGCCATCAAGAGTGCAACATGAAACGCGTTATTTAATAAGACCATTCCACTTTCTGAAAAGGCTGTTTTTCCGTTCACTGATACACTGTTGGCAGCGAAATCAAACTCTGCATAACCTGCATTTTTAAATTCTTTTTCTGCACCATTATCTTTTCTCAGCAACTCACAAAGCTTCTCGGATATAAGCGCCTTAATTTCAGGTTCACGCTTGAGTCTTTGTTTTCCTATCAATTCGATTTTATCGTTGAGCCTGTTAACTTCAGACTGGACAGAGTCCCTGTCAGCTCGTAATTCAAGTAAGGACTGATGTAGTTCAGCAATTTTATCTAATGTCTGAAGCTTTTCTTCTAGCTCTCCTGTTTGTCGGTAAAGCTCAAATAGCTGCTTTTCTTTACTGGCGTCGACTGAGCTCATAGTTGCAGTTACTTTGCTAACTTGTTTTCTGAATGAGGTTCTTAATTCCTTTCGTTTAGCTGTAAGATCCGTTAGTTTTTGCTTTTTCTTTTCCAATAGCTTTTCAGATTCGCGAAGTTGGATTTCGATTTCATTCTTCATTCTGAGGAGGCTATTTGAACTGTCTTTTGATTCTCTCGGCTCACCACATACGCCACAGCATTCCTTGGCTTTTTCTTTGAGGGGTTTGTGACAACTTGGGCACGAAGAAAACTTGAACCCATCAATCAAACTCCCAACTTTTATTGAGTCCCTTAATGCGCACTGTTTGTCAAGAAGCTCTGAAACGAACTCTTCAGAATCAAGTATGTTGTAATTCAATTGTTGAATTTCAGTTTCTACTTCTAGCAATTTATTTCGAATTGCTACGCTATCTTTTGCCGAGGACTCTGTTTCCTTTTTTTCAGAACTGTATGAAACCAAAGATTCCTCTTTAACCTTTATAATTTCGACATTGATAGAAGCTATATCATTTAAAATGTTTGTCTTCTGTTCTTCAATGGTTTCGATGCCCTCGCCAAAAGAAGTCTTTCCGACAACCGACTGAATTGCTTGAAGTTTTGAAATTATCTTTTGCAGTTTTTTCTCTTCTTCAACAAGTTTGATCTTTGCGTCATAAAGCTCGTTGTCGTACAAGCCTAATAGGTATTTACCTATTGATTCCCTTTTGAATGCCGAATCGAAAGGCTCATTGTTAAATATGGCACTAGAGGTGTTTGATTGATCCGCGTAAATAAGTCGATACATTTGATGCAAGGTTACATTATTATTGTTTGCATCTGCTTTTGCTTCAGGTAAACCAAGTATGTCAAACATTTGTTGAGAAAAACTAGGTTTGCTTCCTATTGCATACGGATAATTAAACCAACTTGTGAGAGGAGAGGCTAATGCTGCATCCATTTCCGAAAAACAAAAATCCATTGATTGCTTATCTGAACCATTGTTTTTACGTCTAATCGTAACGGGACTACCATTGACTCTTAACTCCACATAAATGTTTTCACATAGTCCCGCTTCGTCTTTCCAGTTTGGGACTTCATATCCTAGCCCATACATTAGCAGTTGAATCACGGAAGTCTTGCCGGAACCATTTTTCCCAAACAACACATTAACACCTTGATGAAAAACTTCATCAAAAGCAATTTGAGAACCTCTTTTTACATGAAGCCTCTCAACCTTCAAAGTAGGTTTAATTAACATCGTATTTGTAGTCCATTAAACTTGTTATTTTTTTCAACCCATCAGAGCCTGTAACAGGAATCGTGATTAAATTTGCTACGATGAAATCAATTGCCTGACTGGATATGCTGTTTTCTCTTGATTCAGCTAAATTTTTTAATTCTTCTGGAATATTGTCGAGCAGAACTTGATATTCCGAAGAGTTTTTATGTGCTTGAAAAATACCTAGATCAACAAGTCGCTCAATAACTACATAGTGTGTTTCTTTCATAGCATTGAAGAGGCTCTTTGGATCAAAGTTCTGATATCGGTTTTTATAACTTTTAAACTCATTTTTTTCGACAAACCTATCTCTTGGCACAGACAGCTTTTGGATATGAGCAGGATTTGCTATTAAGAAGTCAAATAACCGTAGAGCTTCACCCTCTACGGTTTCTGCTTTCCAAGAGACTAATAATGCAGTCATGCGAAGTAGTGTATGATTTGCATCCAACGCTTTGTTGTATAAAAGCATCATTTCCACTCCAGGTGGCAATTTCCTGTTAAGAAATAGACCATTCCATTGATTTGACGGTTAAATATTTCCAGGACGTTTTCACCTAGACGGGCTTGTATTTCTTGCTCTAAGTGAGTTCTGAAGAGCAGTTTAAGAGCAGACTCTTCCTTAGTTGTAAGTAGCTTTCCTTTTATATTTGCGTTAAAGATTGACTCTACTTCGGCTAGTAAATAGGTAATTATTTTCTGAGCGGACTTGTAATGTTGATTTCGAATAATTAGTTTACTTACTTCTTCCTTTAGCTCTTCTCCGGTCTCAATTAAATAACCAAATCCGGCATCTTCTAGCTTCTCGGTCAAATCTCTTATATCGTAATTTTTATTACTGTAGTGAGTTAGCTCATCAATAATCACATTAGTCACTTGTTGATTAGACTTTTCCTCAACATACTTTTGAGACAGTAAATCCATTTGTGTTGGAGCCGGTAAATTATTTGTTATCTTGTCTCGTCCAACTACATCCCCGCCCGCAGTGATATTTCTGATCCAACTTAACATCTACTTTTGAACCTTGTCTCTGCCAACAACATCTCCACCAGCTCGAATATTTTTGAAGCTGCTTTTACTACCACCTTTAAAGCTCATTACAACCTTTATTCCAAGCCCTAATACAGCCAGAATAGCGACCGCTATTAAGCCAATTGTTATTAAGTTATCCATTTCTTTACCTTTTTAAATTTACTAATGTAATCGTATAACCAACCATATTCTGCGGTACAATATGCATTTTGTGGCTTTAATTCGCGCCAAATAGGTATAGTTCAATCAAGTCCGGTTTGACATCTAGCGATTGTGCTGTCGCTTTAACGAACTTGGGCTTATAACGCTCAAAGCAATTGAAACCAAAGCAACGCTTTGGGTTTCAATTGCCTTTGCTTGTTAAATGGTTTATCCATCAAAAACATTTGAGAACTCCGTTAAATGTTTAACCTGGACGCCAGTTTTTAAATTTATGGGGTTTATAAGACCATCCTCATCCATAATAAACGCTGGAGTATCGAGTTCAGAGCCCCCAGCTTTGATCCAGCAGTCCGTAAACCACTTGGCAACTAATAGATTTTCCGAGTTGCAGCGGTCATTAATCTCTTGATAAACGCGATCTTGCTCTTGCTGATCCTCGATCTCAAAACACTCAACAACAGCCTCCTCTCGTCCGATGTAATCATCAGAATCAATTAACACATCCAATCCCGCTAAAGGCTCGATTGGTTTTATGCCGGTTGATGAACCTTGAAATCTATTAAGAAAATAAACATAGAAGGGAATACCAGGAAGGCTCTCCCTAAATATAAGTGCTTGGATACATCTAACATCATCAGGAAGATCCTGCTCAATGATATTTCGCAAGTCTTCTACCAAAGCATCGCTATGTTTATCTAAGAAAGGTTGTATGTTCATGACCATTTAACAGCTTATTAAGCGGAAGCTCGATAATCTTCCGCGTAAAATTTAACTTACAAATAATATGTCATTTTAAGCTGTTGAAATAAAGTACAAATTTCTCACCAAGATAAGAAAAACTGAAAATCATGCTCGGCAAAAACGAGACCGTGGATGTAGGGTTTCCCTACATCCCTTGGCTACTTTTAAGTTAATCAATAACTTAGTTAAATTTTGGAAGATTATCGAGCCTTTAAACAGTCAATTTTGGCTCTGTTTGTCACCCAATAATCAGGAGGACAGTTATACCTGTATAAATGTTCACCTTTTAGCAGTAGTTAATTTGCATTATTCGACGTGCTTATAACTCATCCCTCGAATGGCAACTCCCGCTCTCGTAACTCATTTGGGGGCATTAATGAGTTAGAGGTATCGGCTTTGAAGACGCATCGTTACTCAAATTTACCCCTTCAGTCTGCGCTGAATTTGATTGAGGCATTAGTAGGATTGGGCAGGATGCCCAATAAGGCCAGCTTGAGCCACGGATGGCGAAAAGTTTGTCTGGAACAAACTTTAACAGCTTTAGCTGGCCCGAAGGGTGGAGGGCAGGATGCCCGGAATAGTCCGCCGTCTGCGTAATGGCGATGAAATTAACTATAGCCACCCATTATTAATCAATAAGTTACAACACTAAGGATTGCTCTTCAATCAGGCATTACTCATGTTGAGGTTAGTCATTGGCTATTGAGGGGGAAACTTGTGTTCGATTAGCTTGGTTTGTTTGCTTTAAGTGGTTATATGCACAAATTGACGCAGCATCAACCCACCGCGAATGCGGTGCAAAGATATAATAAGGAAACAATAGGTTTACTCGAAGAGTTGGCAACTTTGTTTGAAATGCTTTCGCCGCCTTTCTAAGTGCTCACAGTATTTATCATACTCTTGCAAGGTACCCACGGGTCCATGAAATACCTTACCAAAATCATTGACGATTTTTGCCCAATTCTCTGCTGGAATATTGAGCCGTTCAAGTATGCCTTTACTCTTTTTACTTATAGCACCACGCTTGTCATCGCGAATGATTCTGCCCGTATCATCAACCAGTTGCAGATAA
>NZ_WINH01000025.1 GCF_010993985.1 Paraferrimonas sp. SM1919
CCGTTATTGGTCACTAGAAGTATTTAAGAAGACTCTCCACTATGCTTTTTCTGCCGCGAAGCGGCTTCGTTCAACAAGTTACTCAAAAGGACGCAAAACGCTTGGCTTGTGCTCCTTCGTCGCTAATTTTAGCCAAGCATTTATGCGCCCATTAGTAAGGCGTTAGGTGACTAAATGGCATTACCTCAGACTAATATGGAAGTGCAAAAGCCTTATAGAAAAAAGCCAAAAGTTGGCGATATCTTTAGGCTTAAATATTCTGGTTGTAGGTATATATTTGGTCAGGTCGTTTCCTTAACCGCAGATACGGGTGGCTTTGAAAACTGCATAAAAGTTAACGTATTCGACTTCGTAACTAGTGACCCTGAAAAAGTAAACGAAGATGAATTTAATGAGTTGAT
This sequence comes from Paraferrimonas sp. SM1919, assembly GCF_010993985.1. GTDB lineage: Bacteria > Pseudomonadota > Gammaproteobacteria > Enterobacterales > Shewanellaceae > SM1919. The sequence continues at coordinate 402 of NZ_WINH01000025.1, forward strand.
GTTTGCACCTTTATTCATTAATCGCCTAGGCTTCTCGCGCGGGTATATGCCAATTGTGGCTAACAAGCCCTTAATGAAACTCACTACAAAATATTGCTATTTTGATGTGCCTTTTAAAAAGTACATAGATCCAGATGGTGATGAAATTCCAAACCCAGTAGGGTTGGTTGGAACGTGGGGGTTAAGCAATTACTTAGTACTTGATGATCTGGTAAGTGAAAAATTGGGTATTCCTTGTATAGATGATATTTAAACGTCACCTAACAAGGCCATTATGGCAAATTGGACGCAAAACGCTTGGCTTGCGCTCCTTCGTCGCTAAGTTTAGCCAAGCATTTGTGCGCCCAATATGGCGGCGTTAGCTGTAAGAGGGACTATGGTGCAAGGATATAAAAAATTAGCTGCAACTTTGGCAATGCTTTTGGCTAGCATCACTATTCATGCAGAAAACCTTATCAAAGTTACTCTTGATGGAACTACTATTTGCTATCCAGCAAGGTATTCACCGGATACTTCTTTTACCGACGCTCTTTTAGCTCCAGTAAAAGACCAACTAGACGAATCTCATGGTGAGCAACTTGTGTATATTCCCGCTACTGACGTGGCTAAGCTGGTTCAAGGCTATGTTGAGAGTCATGCAAATAAATATAATCCAGCAGTGCCTCACGATATTAGAGGCATTGTCTATCCTAAGTCTTCTTTCTCTGATCCTCATGCTCTGGCCAAAAAGGCTTGGAACATCTATGGCGAACTCAAAAAGCCAGTCATAGAAAAAGACGAAAAAACAGGCTTATACAAAATCTATCACTTTGAAAAGGCCATAGGCCCTTGGCATTTTGTTATGAGCCCGCCTGAAAGAACCCCCAAAAATGGTTTTGAGCCATCGTGGTATGTTGGCCATTGCGGCGAGCTTGTAGGCAGCTACGATTGTCAGATAGATCTTGATTACAAAGGTATTCGTTATCAATATAAAGTCAGTGAATACAACATGGCTCTTAGGGCAAAAATCCACGATGCAGTAAAATCACAAATCCAATCATGGGAGTCCAGTTGTGGCCACAGCTAACAAGGCGCTGCTGTCGGACAAATTTTCCGCTGCGCTCCAAATTTGCCGCAGAGCGCGGCGTTACCTCTCAAATCGTAAATCATTTTTGTCCATTTCCAAGCTAGGCAGTCTAACTCGGAAGTGCCCCTTTCCGAGTTACGAGTAGCGAGTGACGAGAGCGGGCTTCGCCCTTCTAGGGATGAGTTAGAAGCATATTGGGAACAGGTCGGTATTTATACAGGTATAACCGTTCTGGCGATTACGGTGTTACAAACAGAGCCAAAATTGTCTCTTTTAAGGCTCGATAATCTTCCAAAATTTAACTAAGTCTCTGATTAACTTAAAAGTAGCCGAGGGATGTAGGGAAACCCTACATCCACGGTCTCGTTTTTGCCGATCATGATTTTCAGTTTTTCTTATCTTGGTGAGAAATTTGTACTTTATTTCAACAGTTTCAAGTGACATATTATTTGTAAGTTAAATTTTGTGTGGAAGATTATCGAGCTTCCGCTTAATAAGCTGTTATGCATGAGGAGAGTATGAGCAAACATTCAGAACATTCTTCATATCGAGAAAAACTCATCGAACATTTATTTATTGGTGAGCTACTTAAGTTGTCTTGGCAGAATGGTGACTGTCAACTTGAGGTAGGAAAGCCAGAAGTTGATAACTCAGGCTACGACGTGATAATTGAAGCTAATCGTATAGTTAGGCACGTCCAACTAAAGGCTTCTTATATTGGTGGAAAAACTTCACGTCAAAAAGTGCATGTAAAATTAGCTGACAAACCATCTGGGTGTGTGGTCTGGATTTACTTTGATGAAGAGACTTTAGAATTAGGGCCTTTTCTTTTTTTAGGTGGTGAGCCAGGTAATCCACTTCCTCCAATCCATGAAGCAAAAGTTGCTCGTCACACTAAAGGTGATCAAGATGGCTATAAAGCTGAGCGACCAAATATTAGAGAATTAAATAAAGGTGATTTCACAAAGTACGATACAGTACGTGATATTTATAAAGTGTTGTTTGGTGCAGGCAATGCATAACAAGCGGCTGCAATCTGACCTACGGCCACTGTCACCTTTTTTGCATAAACCCGCAAAAAATGCGCCAGTAGCCTCCGGCAGTTGAGCCGGGCGTTACCACCTCAATTTATAAATCGTTTTTGTCCATAAATGAGTTGAACAACACTTGATTGATAACTCCCAGCTACTCAATTTACCCCTTCATTCTGCGCTTAATTTGATTGAGTTAATAGAGTTGCTAGGCATGGATGCCTAGTAAGAACTGTTGGAGGCAGGACGCCGAAAAGTTTGTCTGGAACAAACTTTAACAGCTTTAGCTGGCCCGCAGGGTGGAGGGCAGGATGCCCGGAATAATCCGCCGTCTGCGTAATGACGATTGAGAATTAAGATAAAGCAGATTGTGGGGGCAGGAGGGGAGTCCACAAAATTGTCTGGAACAATTTTGAACCTCTTTAGCGGGCCCGGCGGGTGGAAGGCAGGATGCCTGGAATATTGGGGAAAACTGGTTTTCCCTTCTGGGTGCTGTCGGCACCCCGACAAGTCCGTGGATGTACTAGAACAGTTAAGCGCAGCTTAAACAGAATCAAATTTCAGCACCGCGACATAAAACTCAAACAGCCAAGCGCAGCTTAAAATAAAGCCCCCACTGCTGTAGTGACACTGTCACGTCCTGTAGCTGCGCAGCAGCGTGCCGTAGCAGCAGCGTGCCGTAGCGCAGCGTCCTAACCTATTAATCTTCGCCAATAAATCCGCCGGATTGGCGCTTCCATAAAGAGGCGTAAATGCCATCTTGAGCGAGTAGTTGCTGGTGGCTACCAAACTCTACTATCTGGCCTTTATCAAGCACGATCAGTTTATCCATTGCGGCAATGGTGGATAAACGGTGGGCTATGGCAATCACGGTTTTGTCTGTCATGAGTTGATTTAAGCTCTCACCGATGGCTTGTTCAATTTCGGAATCAAGGGCTGAAGTGGCTTCATCCATAATGAGTATTGGTGCGTTTTTGAGAAGAACTCTCGCGATAGCGATGCGCTGACGTTGTCCACCAGAGAGTTTAACGCCGCGTTCCCCCACCTGGGCATCGAAGCCTTTATTACCTTGTTCATCTACTAATTCTTGAATAAACTCATAGGCATGGGCATTTTTAGCAGCGTCTATTAGCTCTTGCTCACTGGCCTCAGGGCGGCCATACAGAATGTTTTCTCTAATACTTCTGTGAAGCAACGAAGTGTCCTGGGTAATCATACCAATATGTTGGCGCAGAGTTTCCTTGGGCACATGGATAAGATCTTGATCATCAATGCTAATGCTGCCATGTTGCAGAGGATAAAAGCCAAGTAGAAGGTTAACTAATGTCGATTTTCCTGCTCCCGATCGACCCACTAGACCAATTTTCTCTCCAGCGGCAATTGATAAATTCAGTCCATCAATGACTTTTGAATTAGTATCATAACCAAAGCGAATGTCTTTAAAGCTGATTTGACCGCCATTAACCGTTAATGTTTTCGGTGTTTTAGGTTCTTGGGGCAGGGGCTTGGTCAAGGTTTGCATGCCATCAGCCACAGTACCTATGTTTTCAAACAAGCTTGATACCTCCCACATGATCCAGTGAGCCATACCATTCAAACGTAGAACTAAAGCAAGTGCTGCTGCGATAACACCACTGCTGATAGCGTTATCTAGCCACAGCCAGATAGAAATGGCTCCAATAGCGAAAACTAATAAATAATTCACTAATTCAACCCAAAAGTTGAGTCCGGTGACGAGTCGCATTTGCTTGTGAACGGTGACTAAAAATCCATCCATGGCGGATTTAGCATAATCGGTTTCTCGTTGGGTGTAGGAAAACAGCTTGACGGTCATAATATTGGAATAGGTATCCACAATGCGGCCAGTCATGACAGAGCGGGCATCCGCTTGATCCATTGAGACTTTTTTAAGTTTAGGAATGTAATAAAGTTGAATACAAACATAAGCGATTAACCATAGCAGCATCGGCATCATTAAGCGCCAATCACTGCTTGCCAACACCACGATAATGGCGCTCATATAGACGATGGCATAAACCGCCACATCTAATAGCTTCATAATGGTTTCACGCACGGCGAGGGCGGTCTGCATGACTTTAGTGGCAATACGGCCTGCAAAGTCTGCCTGATAGAAGCTTAAATCTTGTTTTAATAGGTAACGGTGGGCATACCAACGGATAGACATAGGATAATTACCCAGTAAAGATTGATGGGTAATTAATGAATGTATAGCGACTAAAATGGGCACCCCAATTAACATGAGTAAACCTATGTTAATTACATCATCGAGGTGCTGCTGTTTAAAAGTCTGCACATCAGTACGACTAAGCAAATCGATTAAATGACCAACATAGTTAAATAACGACACTTCGATGATGGCTACTAGGGCACTAATGATACCCATGATGATTAATGGTAAGCCAAAACCTTTAGTAAAGGACAAGCAAAACTTGATAAGCCCCTGAGGTGGGGTAGCGGCATCGGTAGAGGGAAAGGGTTCCGTCCAACGCTCGAATAATTGATAGAGGGATTTCATAATACTCCAAAAAGAAAAAGGCGCCTTAAGGCGCCTTTAGTTTAACAGGGTTTTTACTTACTTGCTGATATGAGCAACTAAGTCTAGAACCTTATTAGAGTAACCAATTTCGTTGTCGTACCAAGAAACTAGCTTAACAAAACCATCCGTTAAGGCGATACCAGCTTTGGCATCGAATACTGAAGTTTGAGTTTCACCGATGAAGTCTTGAGATACCACTTGATCTTCTGTGTAACCAAGAACGCCTGCGAGTTCGTTTTCAGAAGCGCGCTTGATTTCAGCACAAATTTCTTCGTAGCTAGCAGGGTTCTGCAGGTTAACAGTTAAATCAACAACCGATACGTTGGCAGTAGGAACACGGAAAGCCATACCAGTGAGTTTACCGTTTAGCTCTGGGATCACTTTACCCACTGCTTTAGCCGCACCAGTAGAAGAAGGAATAATGTTTTGTGATGCACCACGACCACCGCGCCAATCTTTCGCTGAAGGACCGTCGACTGTTTTTTGAGTTGCAGTGGTAGCGTGAACAGTCGTCATTAGACCTGACTCGATACCCCACTTATCATTAAGGACTTTAGCAAGAGGGGCTAAACAGTTAGTGGTACAACTCGCGTTAGAAACAATGTCCTGGCCGGCGTATGAATCATGGTTAACACCCATTACAAACATAGGGGTATCATCTTTAGAAGGGCCAGTTAGAACGACTTTTTTAGCACCTGCAGTAATATGCTTACGTGCAGTTTCATCATTAAGGAATAAACCAGTAGCTTCAGCAACAACATCAACTTGGATGTCATCCCACTTAAGTTCCTCTGGGTTGCGCTCAGCGGTTACGCGAATAGTTTTACCATTAACCACTAGATTGCCATCAACCACTTCAACAGTGCCATCAAATCGGCCATGAGTAGAGTCATACTTAAGCATGTATGCCATGTACTCAACATCGATAAGATCGTTAATGCCTACAACTTCTATGTCGTCACGATTTTGTGCGGCACGAAATACAAAACGACCGATACGGCCAAAACCATTGATTGCTACACGAATAGTCATGTTAATTCCTTAAAGTCTAAAAATTCTTTCTAACACAGTTATGGTAGTAAAATTACCAAATATGGGTGATTAGTCAAGTTTGAATTGGGCTAAAACCCGACAATCAGTTAAATATTGAAATAAAATTACGAAATAAACAAACCAAAATAGGGTTTCACTGACTTGCTGTTTCAGCATATGTGCGGAATTATTAGTGAATGCAGTCGATTTTGCAAAGAATGGGGAGTTTACTGTTACTATTTTGTGATCAATTCGATTTTGAGGACGAATTTTGCGCAGTTGAATTTAATTCATGGCTTTTTTGCTGGTTTAAGTTTTCATTATTTTGCTTGTGAGTCTGTTACATTTGCCTTTTTGTAATCCCTTTGAAGGTTTTTTACGAAATTATCCCTCAGATGTTTAATAAAACCGCCCGAATTGCTAATTTTATTACATTTATGCTCGCTCAAAGCCCCCTAGAATCAGGGGTTTAAGTTATCTACAATAGCAACAACTGACCACTACAGGTCATCGTAAATTATTGTAATCAAGGATATCCTCTAATGAGTTCTGATAAGCACCTACAAAGTTGGCAAGAAAGATTTGAATTAGCTGAAGCGATGCAACCTTTAATTGGTAAGTTGTATCGTAATCAAGGCATCGAGTTAACTGTTTATGGTCGTCCATTACTTAATTCTTCTACTATTGAAATTGTAAAGTCGCATCGTGTTGTGCGTCATCATGAAGGTGACAAACTGCGTTTAAGACAAAGCTTTCCATTTATTATTGCATTATCTGTCCTTGATGTTCATCACGCTAAAATTGATATTGGCAAAATCGCTTATCAGTATTGGCAGACGCATAATGACGAATCAAATGTAGATCAATTCTTGAAAGAGCAACTTAGCGAATTGATTGCTGGAAGCGCCAAAGATCTTAAACCTCGAGATGTGGTACTTTATGGTTTTGGCCGTATTGGTCGTTTACTTGCACGCCTACTTATTAATAAATCAGGTGCTAACAACCTAATGCGCTTAAAAGCGATTGTTGTTCGCGGTAAAGGTAAGGAAGATTTAGAGAAGCGTGCAAGCTTATTACGCCGTGACTCTATCCATGGACCGTTTAATGGTTCGGTCTACATCGATGAAGAAAATTCCGCGCTAATTGCGAACGGTGCTTACATCCAAATTATCTATGCCAATGATCCAAGTGAAATTGATTACACGGCCTACGGTATTAAGGACGCTTTAGTTGTAGATAATACGGGTCGTTGGAGCGATGAAGAAAGTTTAAGTCGTCACTATGACGCTAAAGGGGTGGATAAAGTACTGTTAACCGCTCCAGCTAAAGGCGATATAAAGAACATCGTTTACGGTGTGAATCATCAAGATATTGTTCCAGAAGACAAAATTATTTCAGCGGCGAGTTGTACCACAAATGCGATTACCCCTTCGTTGAAAGCCATTAACGATAAATACGGCATTGAGCTTGGTCACGTTGAAACGGTGCACTCTTACACCAATGACCAAAACCTAATTGATAACTACCATAAAGCAGATCGTCGTGGTCGCAGTGCGCCTATGAACATGGTGTTGACCTCTACAGGTGCGGCTAAAGCCGTGGCCAAAGCCTACCCAGAACTTAAGGGTAAGCTAACGGGTAATGCGATTCGTGTTCCAACACCAAATGTGTCGATGGCAATCATGAATTTAACTCTGAAACAAGAAGTCAGTCGTGAAGAGCTCAATCAGTTCCTTCGTGAAACGGCGTTGTTTTCTGAGTTACAAAACCAGATTGACTTCACTGAATCTACAGAAATTGTATCAAGTGATTTGATTGGTTCGAGCTTTGCCGGTGTGATTGATTCTCAAGCGACAATCTGTCAGGGCAAGTCGGCGATTGTTTATGTATGGTATGACAATGAGTCTGGTTACTCGAACCAAGTTATTTCAGTTATGCAAAAAGTATTGGATATCGAACCTCAACACTATCCTAAATAAAGAAACTTGAGTAAACTTAAAGGCACGTTTCAGTGCCTTTTTGTATTTATGCTGAATTTAATTTTCAAAGCGCTTAAGTGGCTGGTTTTTATCTGGCTGGTAATTGAATTAGGTAGCTTTGTTAGAAGTATCCAGTCTCAACCTCAGGTTAATGATTTATCAATGCTAGAAGGGCGATGGCTGCAATATCCTAAGAAAGACTTTGAGCCGCAGGTTGTCTATTTTTTTGCACCATGGTGTCAAGTCTGTAAAGCTTCCAGTTCTAACCTCCAATTACTGCAAGAGAATGGCGTTGATATTTTGCTGGTGGCGTTAAGTTATTCTAATTTTCAAGAAGTTCAAGACTACGCCAACGAGCAACAGTTAAGCATGCCTATCCTTTTAGGGAGCCCATCATTGGCAGACAAATATGGCATAATTGGCTATCCAACCTACTATATAGTGGATGAAAATAATCAATTGGTGGCTAAACAAGTGGGCTATTCAAGTTTAGCCAGTATGTCATTACGGCTTTTTATAGTGCATATGTACGGGAAATATAATGAGAATTAATCACTTTTTTGACGGCGCCAACATCGATGTTGTTGCAATTGAAGATCCACAAAATATCCAATTAAAAATTAAGCCAGATGTAGGAAACGAATTTTTCCAGTGGTTTAACTTCCGTTTTGAAGGCCAGGTGGGAAAAAGCTACAAACTTAACATTATTAATGCTGGTGAAGCCTCTTACGTGGAAGGCTGGGATAATTATCAGGCCGTGGCTTCTTATGATCGAAATCACTGGTTCCGCTTACCAACGGTTTATGAAAATGGCGAGCTAAAAATCAATCTAGAACTTGAGTGCGATTCTATTCAGATTGCTTACTTTGCCCCTTATAGCTACGAGCGTCATCTCGATTTGATTGCCGAGGCGCAAACCCATCCGCTAGTCTCTCAAGAGTTCCTTGGTCACACCTTAGACGGTCGTGATATGACCTTACTTAAAATTGGTGATGGCGATGAGTCTAAGAAAAATCTGTGGGTGATTGCCCGTCAACATCCTGGCGAAACCATGGCCCAGTGGTGGGTTGAAGGCTTCTTAAATTCTTTGTTGGATCATAACGATGCTAATGGCCGCTCATTATTAGCAAAAGCCAACATTTATCTGGTTGCCAATATGAATCCTGATGGTTCAGTCAGAGGCCACTTAAGAACTAACGCGGCGGGCATCAACCTGAATCGTGAGTGGTTAGAGCCAAGCATGGAAAAATCACCTGAAGTATTTTTGGTACGCCAAAAAATGCTTGAGACTGGGGTTGATTGCTTTTTAGATGTTCATGGCGATGAAGCAATCCCATATAACTTCCTAGCAGGACCAGAAGGCGTGCCAAGGTACGACAGCATCATGGCAGAGCGTCAAAAAGGTTTCTCCGATGCATTATTGGCTGCCAGCTCTGATTTTCAAACCGCCTATGGCTATGATGTGGATGATCCAGGGCAAGCAAACTTAACGGTGGCAACCAACTGGGTGGCGCAGCAGTTTGGTTGTTTAGCCAATACCTTGGAAATGCCATTTAAAGATAATGACAATATGCCAGATTTTGTTTCTGGATGGTCGCCAGAGCGCAGTGCGTTATTAGGTCGCAGTTGTTTAATTGCTTTGAATAACATGATGGCAAAATGCTGATTTTTACATCAAAAAGTTGAATTAGATAAATAGATCCTTGTTGTTATAGCGGTAATTTTGTTACTGTAACTCATCATCAGCTAGATGGCACAAGCTGCCGAGTTTGTAGGTGGCCAATGACAATAACAACAAGGATATTATTTTGGAGTTTATTAATAATTTGTTGCTAACCTTAGATGGCTTTTTAGGTTCAGCAGCATACTTTCCGTTTATACTTCTTGGGGTAGGTTTATTCTTTACTTTCTACCTTGGCTTTCCTCAAATTCGCTTTTTCAAGCATGCTTGGGGAGTGATCACAGGTAAATTTACAGATAAAAACGCCCAAGGTGATACCAGTCACTTCCAAGCTTTATCGACAGCATTATCTGGCACCGTAGGCACGGGTAATATTGGTGGTGTCGCTTTTGCGATTTTCTTAGGTGGCCCCGCAGCACTGTTTTGGATGTGGATGACCGCATTTTTGGGTATGACCACTAAGTTTGTGGAAGTGACCCTATCTCATAAATATCGTACCGTAACCAAAGATGGCACCATGGCCGGCGGCCCAATGTTCTATATGGACAAAGCGCTAAATATGAAGTGGTTAGCCGTTATTTTTGCAGTCGCGACGGTGGTTTCATCATTCGGTACCGGTTCTATGCCGCAAAGTAATAATATTGCCGTTGGTTTACAAGATACTTTCGGTATTGATCCTTACGTTACTGGTGGGGTGCTATCGATTTTACTCGCACTGGTGATTTTAGGAGGGATCCGACGTATTGCTTTGGTGACCACAGCATTAGTGCCAACCATGTCGGTGCTTTATGTTATTGGCGCGTTTTCGGTGTTAGCTTTCAATTATGAAAACGTGATCCCATCTTTTATGACAGTGTTGTCTGATGCCTTTAATGGCTCAGCTGCGGTCGGTGGTTTCCTTGGGGCAACGTTTGCATATGCATTTAACCGTGGGGTTAACCGTGGCTTGTTTTCAAACGAAGCGGGTCAAGGTTCTGCACCAATTGCCCATGCTTCAGCTAAAACAAATGAGCCGGTTGCCGAGGGTATGGTATCAATTTTAGAGCCTTTTATTGATACCATCATTATTTGTACCTTGACTGGTATGGTGATCCTTAGCTCTGGTGTTTGGCATGAAAAACATGAAAATACTTTCCAAAGAGCGGATATGACCTTTGTGACAGGTCAGTACAATCAAGATTCAGAGCAGCAGACTCAAGAGCTGTTCAAACTGTTAACCAATCAACAATCGAGCGTGACCAAATTCAGTGGTGAGTTCGAGGTGGAAAATGGGGTGACGGATTCACAAGCATTTACGCTAATTGCGGCTCGCTCCATTGCTGAAGATATTAAATTTTCAATTGATGGTTATCCATATTCTGGATTAGTTCAAGTTGAAAATGGTCGTTTGGTAGAAGATGCTATTGATGTCAGTGGTTTATCGCTTATTCACTCCACTAAGTTAACCACCGAAGCCTTTACCCGTGGCTTTATGGGGGATTATGGTAAATATGTGGTATCCATTGGCCTATTGCTGTTTGCGTTTTCAACGGCGATTGCTTGGTGTTACTACGGTGATCGAGCCATTATCTACTTGTTTGGTGAACGTGGTGTGATGCCATTTAGGGTGTTCTACGTTGCAGGCTTTATGCTAGCAGCAGTGAGTGATACCACCGTAGTATGGAACCTCGCGGCGGTGGCAATTGTGATGATGACTCTGCCTAACTTATTCGGTATCGTCATGCTGGCAAAAGACATGAAGCAGTCGGTTGCCGATTACTGGCAACGCCATAATAGTAAATAATAAATTTATGCCCTCGTAATGAGGGCTTATTTGTAAGGAAATGCACAATGCTTAGGTTAGGTTTATTGTTAATCGCTGTTTTTTTTAGTGGTCAAAGCTTAGCTTGTGGCAAAGTGAGCTGGGCATTACAGGCGATTATGGCCACGGCAAAGCAGGATAAAGGTCCAATGGCGCATTTCTCAGAACAAGACCTTTATCAGTCCTTAGCAAAAGTAGGGGGAACTTGTCAGCAATTAACAGATGACCAGCCAATAGAAAATCAACAGGCGCTGTTAAAGCTGTTGCTAGACCCTAAACAACAAATTTGGTTAGAGCGTTATGGTCAGCAGCTGTTTGTCGCCTTCGATTGCTTAGACAGAGTTAAACAGCAAGTTGGCTTTCAACAGGTTTACCAACAGTACCAATCTGATCGTTGTCCAGAACAGTCTCGCCTGATTGTAATAAGTCACAATGGCGCTAATTTAAGAGCTGAACCGATAATAGCCAACAACAAACTGACCGTGTTGCCTAAGAATACGGTCTTGAAACCCATCGCTAAAAAAGGCGACTGGTATCAGGTGGAAGTGCTTAAATATAATCACTTTTTCACTCCAGAATGTAAATTTAAGACACCCTGTAAAATCGGCTATGTGCACCAAGACCTGCTGGAATGATGTGGCGAATTAGCGACTTGTCATATATGCAGAGTTTGTAATCATAAAAAAAACAGCTAACGGTAGAGTTAGCTGGTTTTTTGTATGGGCTAAATTTAGCCCTTAAAACTGCATTTCTGGGACACTCTTTGGTACCACGAGCTTGCCCGCAGTCTTTTGCTTAATTTCTTCAATACTTACCCCTGGCGCGCGTTCAATTAAGTGGAAGGCGCCGTCTTTGATCTCTAATAGGGCTAAGTCGGTGATTACGGTGGTAATACAGTTAACGCCAGTAAGGGGCAGGGTACAACTCTCTAATAGTTTAGAATTACCGTGTTTATCAGCGTGGGTCATGGTCACAATAATATTATCGGCACCGGCTACTAAATCCATAGCGCCACCCATGCCTTTTACTAGTTTGTTGGGGATCATCCACGAGGCAATGTTGCCTGACACATCCACTTCAAAAGCACCCAATACCGTTAAGTCCACATGACCACCGCGGATCATGGCAAAGCTTTCGGCGCTAGAAAAATAACTGGCACCTATGGCTTCGGTCACCGTTTGTTTACCGGCGTTAATTAAGTCGGCATCCACGGTTGCTTCCGTTGGGAATGCGCCCATGCCTAACAGACCATTTTCCGATTGCAGCATGACCTCCATATGATCAGGTACATAATTAGCCACTAGAGTAGGGATACCAATGCCTAGGTTAACGTAATAGCCATCTTTTAGTTCTAACGCAATACGCTTTGCAATTTGTTCTCTGGTTAAGGCCATGATTAAGACTCCGCTAGGGTAAGTTTTTCAATGCGCTTTTCAAAGCTGCCTTGAATAACACGATCGACATAGATCCCTGGGGTATGAATAAAATTAGGATCTAGACTGCCAACTGGCACGATTTCTTCTACTTCAACTACGGTAATTTTAGCGGCGGTAGCCATCATAGGGTTAAAGTTGGCGGCGGTTTTTCGAAAGATTAAATTGCCATAGGTATCGGCTTTCCAAGCTTTTATTAATGCAAAATCCGCCGTTAACGACTCTTCTAACACGTAGTTTTTACCATTGAATTGTTGGCAATGTTTACCTTCAGCCACTGGTGTACCGTAACCCGTAGCGGTGTAAAATGCTGGAATACCAGCGCCCCCTGCGCGAATTTTTTCCGCCAATGTACCTTGCGGGGTAAGGATAACCTCTAGTTCACCGGTTAAGAGTTGTTTTTCGAACAGGGCATTTTCGCCAACGTAGGAGGCATACATTTTGGCAATCTGATGGTTTTGTAATAGTAAGCCTAAGCCGAAATCATCGACTCCAGCATTATTAGAAATGGCGGTAAAGCCAGTGACATCCATTTGTGCAATCGCTTTTATTAAGTTTTCAGGAATGCCGCATAAACCAAACCCGCCAACCATGAGAGTCATGTTGGAATCGAGTCCAGCGAGTGCTTGATCTAGAGTGTGAACCACTTTGTTAAATCCAGCCATTAGTTATTTATCCTTTGATTTAGACCTTGTTAACCTAGGGAAATTTATGCATTTTGACATTGATCTTGCTCAATAATTAACACAAATAACAGTAATCGCAGTAGCGGCGGTTGTTGAACTATCTGCTTTGAGTTAAAGTCTAACTATCAATGGATTAGGAGTATCATAATGGGACAAAGCCTACAAAATTTGGTTGATATCCATAATTTAGAAGAACTCGATAAGGGCTTATTCAGGGGACAAAGTGTCGATTTAGGCTTTGGCCATGTTTTTGGTGGGCAGGTAATGGGTCAAGCCTTGGCTGCGGCAAGCCGAACCGTAGCCAATGATCGCAAGGTTCATAGCTTTCACAGTTATTTTTTATTGCCAGGGGATGAACACGCACCCATTATTTATAATGTTGAAATCTTACGTGATGGTGGCAGCTTTAGTTCGAGACGTGTTAAAGCCGTTCAAAAAGGGCGTCCTATTTTTTACATGACCTGTTCATTCCAAAGCGAAGAGGCGGGATTTGAACATCAATCACCAATGCCGAATGTGCCAGCACCAGAGGGCTTGTTGAACCAACAACAATTGGCTCAGGGACTGATTGGTAAGGTACCAGAGAAAGTACTGCAGCATTTCTTAAAGGATTCTCCAATAGAAATGCGCTTAGTGAGTCCCCAAAACCCATTATCCGATAAGCCACAATCGCCAATTAAACAGGTATGGTTAAGGGCTAATGGTAATTTGGCCGAAGAATGTGATTTACACCGTTCCTTATTAGCGTATGCATCAGATTTTAATTTTTTGGTGGCTTCAATTCAGCCCCACCCAATCTCATTTTTAACCCCGGGGTTGAAGATGGCCACAATTGATCATGCTATGTGGTTTCATCGACCGATTAAGTTTGATGAGTGGTTGCTGTATCATGTGGAAAGCACCAGTGCTACCGGTGGCCGCGGTTTTGTAAAAGGTCAGTTTTTTGATATTGAGGGTAAGCTAGTGGCCTCTACCACTCAAGAAGGCTTAATCCGTTTTCCACAACAGGAGCAAGTGTAAATGAAACGATTGTTGATGATGATGGCTGCAGTGATCAGTTTAAGTGGTTGTGTGACGGTAGTGAATGAAAAGCCGGTGACCGTAAGTGGTGCAGCGGGCTTCTTAGAGAAAATTAGATTACCTCAAGACGCTCGCATTACTATTGCAATTATTGATGCTAATACCCGGGGCCAAATTTTGGCGCAAAAAAGCTTTAATGTGGCGGTGAATGCGGTACCGTTTAAATTTACCCTAAAACCAGAGGTGATTGATAAGAAAGCCAATTATGTCGTGGTGAGCCACATCAGTTCAGCAGCGGGTATATTGTTTCAAACTTATGATGAATATCCTGTGATCAACAATGGTTTGTATACTACCGAAGTTATCATGAAACCAGCCCGAAAAAGATAAGGCATAAAAAAAGGTGGCTATAGCCACCTTTTTTGTTGTCTAACTGATGTGATATTGCTTAAAGGTCTTCAAGCTCAGCGAGACACATTTCAGAATAAATTTGATCACACCAAGCGTTAACTCGCTCTTCAGTTAGCTCTGGTTGACGGTCTTCGTCGATACCTAGGCCAATAAAGGTGTTGTCATCAACAAGTGCCTTTGAGGCTTCAAAGTCATAGCCTTCTGTTGAAGTATTACCAATAATGATGCCACCACGGTCGCTAACGATGTCGCCAACCATGCCCATAGCATCGAGGAAGTACTCAGCGTAGTCTTCTTGATCACCACAACCGAAGATGGCTACCAGCTTGTCTTCAAAGTTAATTTGCTCTAGCTCTGGGAAGAAATCATCCCAATCACATTGTGCTTCACCGTAGTACCAAGTTGGGATACCAAAAAGCAGCAGATCAAATTCTGCAATTTCTTCTTTGGTGCTTTTAGCAATGTCTTTCACGTCGCACAGCTTCTTGCCTAGACGCTTTTGAATCATTTTCGCTACGGCTTCGGTGTTGCCAGTATCGCTTCCGAAAAAAATACCTACGGTGGCCATTTGTTTACCTTTCAAATATCTGCTTGAGCTATTCGCAACTAAATTGCTCGGCTAAGGTTAGCTCAATTAATTGACTGCGGCTGATGTTACTTTCCTTGGCTGCTTTATTCAAGGCTTCTGCCAATTGTTGTGACACCTTTAACTCTATACGCTTAATCCCATTCGCTTTTTCTCGAATGGTTTGATTTCGTTTGTTCTGCTTAACCTGTTGAGCCCGAGAAAGGGGGTTGGTCTTAGGTCTGCCACGCCGTTTCTCGTCTTCAAATAGGTCAATGGTAGTTCTATCTGATTCTTGCTTAGCCATATGTTAACAACTTAATTAATAGCCCCGCTCTCAAACAAGAACTGGATAATGCCCTTGGCTATAAAGCCAGTACAACCGGTGAATAATACTGTCCATACCGCGATCTTACCGATTTTAGGTACATTACCTTGATCAAGCACATCTTTAATGGCCATTCCAATAAAGAAGAAAATAGCGGCAAAAAATAGGTTAAGACCTATCGTTTCAATTTGAACAAGATATTCAGACAGCATAATTGTAATACTTCAATAAACGGGTTGCGGACTATATCACAGCTAAAAACATTTCGTCAGTAGCAGTTAGTTAAAAAATCGCCAACCAGTTTATGAAATATTTTTGGCTTCTCAGCATGTAACCAGTGTCCAGTGCCATTTATGACTTTAGCTTTCGCGTTTGGAAAGTGGTTAACAACCTGTTGTTGATGTTGCGGCAGCATATATTCTGACAGCTCCCCTTTGATAAAAAGCGTTGGGCCGGAATAAGTTTCATCGCTAAAAGGCCAATCTGCAATCTGCTGATATTGTTGCTCAATAACGTCTAAATTCATGCGCCAACGGTAGCCATCTTGCTCTTTTTTTAGGTTTTTGAGTAAAAATTGAGTGGTGCCAATATCTATCTGTTGCTGTTGCATATGGGCAATAGCTTGATTACGGCTATCAAGTTGTTTTATTGGTAATGAACACAAGGCGTCAAAGACTTTAGTGTGTTTATGTTCATAACGCACCGGTGAGATGTCGACAACGGTTAGACTTTGCACCAATTGCGGTTGGGTCAAAGCCAGAGCCATAGCAGTTTTCCCCCCCATTGAATGCCCAACCACATGCAGTTGTTTAATCTTCAAGTGGCTCAGTAATTGGGCGACATCGGCGGCCATTAGATGGTAATTCATTTGATTTGACCAAAAGGATTCACCATGATTTCTTAAATCAACTTGGATCACTTGATAGTCTTGTACTAGGGTTTTCGCTAGGCCATTAAGGTTGGCTTTGTCCCCAAAAAGGCCGTGGATAAGCAGGACTTTAGGGCCTTCGCCTTGGATTTGATGGTTAAGCATGGACATGGATAAGGTTACCAATAAAAAAAGAGCCGATAAATTTTGCCAACATTTTAGTTTTTTACAAGAATAAAACACGCCAATCAGAAAGAGATAATTTACGATATCTTAATTTGGTCGATAAATTAGCCAAATAGTATTACTGCCCCCTAGAGTATGCCATTAGGGCTATGTATAATTCTTTGTAAAATAAATATTTGCCATCTTTGCTTAAATGATAATGTATTACCCAAGGTTTTACTTCAAATCAAGCTGCAGGATGTTATAAGGTTAAACCTTAAGTGGGCCATACATCAGCCAAAATTTGGTCTTTAGACCCTAGGAACAAGATATGAAATATATTGAAGTAGACGAACAGGTATATCGTTATATTGCCAGTAAAACTGAGCATATTGGTGAAAGTGCATCAGATATCCTTCGTCGTTTACTGGGAATGGAAACTCAAGCTAAAGTGCAAACCATTCCAACAGAAGTTAGCCAGCCAAGTCTTACTATGGCTGAAGAGATTCAAGAAGTGGCCAAAACAGAAGCTTTAGTAACAGAACAATCAGCGACACTGGTCCAAAGTGATGAATTCAAGCATCTTTTAGGTTTGACGGCGATTAATGATCAAAAAGGGGCCGTTGGTCGATTTTTGTTCTTGCTGTTGCAAAGCTATCATCTGTTAGGCGATAAATTTTCACTTGTTTTACAAGTGCAAGGTCGTGGAAGATTATATTTTGCGCTCACGGAGCAAGAGTTACTCAATTCGAGTAAAGCGGCAAAACCAAGAGCAATCGGTGACAGTGGCTTTTGGGTAGCCACTAATTCAAATACTGACAGAAAACGCAGAATGCTAAGTGATGTATTAATCTTAGCGGGCTGTTCAGAAGTTTTAGCAGAACAAATTGCTGAGCAAATTTAGGTAAGGAAAGAGCATGTCGTTACATGACAGAGCTGGGCAAATTGCCCAACAAAAGGATTTGGTTGATGTCAGTGATCTACTAAGTCAATATTATGTCAGTCGCCCCAATATGGAGCATCCGGCGGAACAAGTGAGCTTTGGCACTTCTGGCCATCGAGGCAGTTCATTAAATAAATCTTTTAATGAACAACACATATTAGCCATAGTGCAAGCGGTTGTTGATTATCGCACCTTAAACGGCGTTAAAGGGCCGATGATGCTGGGTGTTGATACCCATGCGCTATCACGATGTGCTTATTATTCTGCTTTAGAAGTGTTAACGGCTAACCATATCGAAGTGTGGGTAGAGAAAGATCTTGGCTTTACCCCAACTCCGGTGGTTTCCCACGCCATTATCGATTTTAACAATCACAACGCTGTGCAATGTGATGGCTTAATTTTAACGCCATCCCACAATCCACCACAAGATGGAGGTATTAAATATAACCCTCCCCATGGTGGCCCGGCGGACAGTGAGGCAACCAGTTGGATCCAAAATAAAGCTAACGAATATATTAAAAACGGTTTAACTGCAGTTAAGCGTAATAATATGCAGTTGGCAAAGTTATCGGGTTACATCAAAGAGCACGATTTTAGAGCACATTATATTAGCCAGTTGCATCAAGTCATTAATCTTGAGGCAATTAAGCAAGCCAATATTAAGCTTGCCGCCGATCCATTAGGTGGCTCAGGGGTGAGCTATTGGGCACATATTGCAGATGCTTATGGTTTAAATATTGAAACCGTAAATGATAAAGTTGACCCTAGCTTTGCTTTCATGAGCCTAGACAAAGATGGCAAAATCCGTATGGATTGTTCTTCTCCTTATGCGATGGCAAGTATGTTAGAGCGTGATTTGGATTTTGATATTGCCATTGGTAATGACCCTGATTTCGATCGCCATGGTATTGTATGCCGAGGCACAGGCTTGATGAATCCTAATCATATGCTGGCAGTCGCCATTGATTACCTATCACAACATCGCCCGAATTGGCCCGCTCAAATTAAAATTGGCAAGACCATTGTTTCAAGCTCAATGATTGACCGTGTTTGTGCGGATAAAAAATTAAACATGTATGAAGTACCTGTGGGCTTTAAATGGTTTGTTGAGGGTATGGCTCAGGGTGAGATAGGTTTTTGTGGTGAAGAAAGTGCAGGCGCTTCTTTGTTAAAGCTTGATGGAAGCACCTGGTGTACCGATAAAGATGGTATTATTCTTGGCTTATTGGCAGCAGAAATTTTAGCGGTGACAGGTAAAACTCCAGCCCAATATTATCAAGACTTAACTGCTAAACATGGTCAGGCCTTTTATCAACGACTCGATGCACCAATTAATCTTAAAGCCAAAGCCGTGTTACAGTCACTCCAACCGCAAGATATTACTGCCACTGAACTGGCAGGCGAAGCCATCACTGCTTGTGTTACTCAGGCTCCAGGTAATGGCGCCAGTTTTGGCGGAATAAAGGTGAGTACTGAAAATGGTTGGTTTGCAGCCCGTCCTTCTGGTACCGAGCCCCTTTATAAGATTTATGGTGAAAGCTTTATCAGTGAGCAGCATCTACAAACGTTACTTGAGCAAGCAAAAGACATCGTTTGGGGGGCTATTAAGTCCAAGCGCTAAGCCTCTATCAATTGACAACCTGCCTTTGGCAGGTTTTTTTTGTCCTTTTTCAATATTTGCCTAATACTTTGATAACACAAATTAGTAAAGTACTTATATGAAAGTTCTGGTCATTGAAGACAGTAAAATTGAAAGACTTAAAATTGAAGCTTTTCTAAAAAAATTAGATCACAGTGTATTTATGGCGGAAACGGGCAGTAGCGGCATAGAAACCTATAATAAAGTGAAACCTGATCTTGTGCTTTTAGATGTAGTTTTACCGGATATGTATGGCTTTGAAGTGGCCAAAAGATTGCGCCAGCAAGAGTCACAGTGGTTCCCAATCATTTTTACTTCAAGCATGGATGAGCCACAGGATATCGTAACAGGGATCTCTGCCGGGGGGGATGATTACCTATCTAAACCGATTAATATTGAAGTGCTGCAAGCCAAGATTGAAGCGATGCAACGGATCGCTTTGATGAGGCAGGATTTGGTCAGCACCAAGCAAAAGTTGTTAGATATTAACCAGCATTTGCAAGTATTGGCAAAAATTGATGGATTAACAGGTATCTCTAATCGCAGGGAATTTGATAAACGCTTAGAAATGGAAGTGATTCGTGGAAACCGAGACCATACCCCAGTGGGTTTGATGATTTGTGATATTGACCAGTTTAAGCAGTTTAACGATCATTACGGCCATCTGCAGGGGGACGATTGCATTCAAACTGTCGCAGCAGCCTTAGATTCCGTCATGAAAAGAGGCAGTGACATGGTGTGCCGCTATGGAGGCGAGGAATTTGCCATGGTGATCAGTGATGCGAGTATGCAAGGCATGAGTTTACTTGCAAAGCAGTTACTTGATGCTATTCGAGATTTGAAAATAGCCCATCAATATTCAACAGTGAAACCTTATGTAACAATAAGCATCGGCGGGGTATTTAGTGACGGTAAGGTAGCCATCACCACAAGCCAGTTAATTGAACTTGCCGATCAGCAATTATATTTAGTGAAAAATGGGGGCAGGAACCACTTCAAAATTTGTCATGTCGGTGGTTAATAAACAAAGCTAATGATGTTTTTTGCGAGATTGTTGGTATAAGCCTTTTGTCTGCCACTTGCCGGTTCGCCAACGAAAAATGTTGATGCTACCGCGTAACACTTCATCGATACACATGGCTAATGCTACGCCGATTAACCCCAATCCAAGACTTACGCCTAGTAAGTAAGAAAGCGTTAGAGCAACCCCCCACATGCTACTAAAGCCAACGATTGATGTGAATTTTGCGTCACCGCAGGCCCTTAGTGAAGCCCCTACAATTAAATTAAGCGAACGGCCAAATTCAGTCACTAAAGAAACCATTAATACTTTTTTACCCAGTGCAATGATAGCTTCATCGTAGGTAAATAAATGATAGAAAAACTCGGCAAAACTGACGACAATTAACATAAAACTGAAGACACCAATTAAACCGTAACGAACCCCAGTGAATAAGATCTTTTGCGCCTGTTCATACTCATTTGCGCCAATATAATAAGCCACTTTAATTTGCACACCCGCACTCATGGCAAAGCCGAATAAAATGGTGAGGTAAATTAAATTGAAGGTATAGATCCTGGTAGCTAATTCGATGGCACCGAAGCTGACGATGATCATCGTAATAAACAATTGTGAAATTTGCCAAGATAGCGGTTCTAGAACAGAGGGTAGGGCTAATTTGGTTATCGGTTTAGCAGCTGCTAAGGCTTGTTTAACGCTATTAGCAAAAGTTATGTGAATATTCTTTTGCTTCCAAATAACGACATAGCTAAAAATGCAACTGCTTAACCAAGCGCATACCGAAGCCAGCGCCACCCCATCGATGCCTAAAGCGGGAAAGCCGAGTTTGCCATCGACTAACAGGTAATTCAGGGCGATATTGACGATGGACATCAAGGCCGTGGAATACATATTCCATTTGGTCATACCTTGGGAAGCGAGTATGGCAGCGGCGCAATAGCGCATTGCCAGAAAAAAGGTCCCATAGCCCAAAATGTGCATATAAGACGTGGCCATTGCAAACATGGGTTGCTGTAAGCCCATGAGTCCAACTAGGTAATCAGTCTCAAGCACAAAAAAGCTGAGCATGATTAATCCAACGCAAACAAACAACAATAATAAAATGCCGTAGCTTGTCGCTAAATTTTTAAAATCATTTGCCCCTAAGCGTTGGGAGGCTATTGAACAACCGGCTTGATGTAAAGTGGAATAAAGCGCAAAAGCAATGCCTAAGATAGGCATCATAGCCCCAACGGCAGCGGCAGCCTGATCATCAATTTGACTTAAAAACCAAGCATCGGTAGCACTTATTAAGAAGATAAAAGTCAAATCAATGAAAATAGGAAGGGTGAGGCTGAATAAACTTTTTTGGCCAATAGCAGGTTTTGATTTCACGAGTCGCACAGAACAATAATTAATGCTAATGATTATGGAAGTAATCATTTAATTTTGCCTATTTTTGATCACTTTTATGTGGTCAAAATCACTAATATTTTGTTAAAAAATTTATAGGCTGTTTCAAATTACCCACAATAAATTTCTAGTTCATTGATATTAAAGGGTTTTAATTGTTGGCACAGAATTGGCAAACCTATTGGCATATATTAAAAATCAGACAAGGATATATGATGAAAACGTTTAATTTTATTGCTGCTGTTGCCCTTATATTATTTACTACCAGTGTCATGGCAACACCACAGAAAACGATTGATGCAGTCTTTGACGACAAAATTGACCAAATTAGCCTAGATGTGGGGGTTGGTCAGATCCATGTCGAGGGTACTGATTCTGATAAAATTGAAATTAAAGTGGTAATTAAAACAGCAGATGAAAAAGAAGGGTTTAGTTTTGGTTTTGATCGTAATGATCTCGATGCAATAGAATTGGTGACAAAGCTTAAGAGAGGCAAAATGCATCTGGAATTGAGTGATCAAGATGATATTCATCAACATTGGATATTATTTGTTCCTAATACCCTTGATGTGGCAATCGAAGCTGGGGTAGGAGAGGTCAGTATCACCCAAATGAGCCAAGATATTAATGTCAATGTTGGTGTCGGTACGGTTGAGATTAAGCACCCGAGTAACAATTTTTCAAAATTGGACTTTAAAGTAGGCGTTGGTGATATGGATTTGAAGCATGACTCTGCCTATGCCGAGATATCGAGTCATTTGATTGGGGAGCGTTTCTATCAAAGAGGCACCGCTGGTCCAGAATTAGCAATTAATGCCGGTGTCGGTGAAATTACCATTGCAAATTAATCTCGTAGGCTAATCAATAAATAGGGTAATGATGGGAGTTACCCTACTTTAAAAATAAACTTGCCTAAAAATTAGACATAGGTGATATTGGTTAAAACTTAAACATTAAATAAAGGGGGCAGTGAATGTTTGAGCAATTTAACTACTGGATTAATTATCCCATCTTTACATTTAATGAAAGACCGATCACCACCATTGAAGTATTAGCGCTACCATTATGGTTGTTATTCAGTCTTTGGTTAGCGCATTTTCTAATAAAGAAATTGGCCAAAAAGCTCACCATGAATCATAAAGATCCTAATATGATTCAGCTGATCACTCGTTTGCTTTATGTTATTTCATTTGCGCTGATCTTCATTACTACCCTAGCCATGCTAAATGTGCCAATTACCGCATTTGCTTTCTTATCGGGGGCAGTGGCGATTGGTTTTGGTTTTGGGGCGCAAAACATCATTAATAATTTTATTTCTGGCTGGATCTTAATGGGGGAAAAGCCAATCAGGATTGGCGATTTTCTGGAAGTCGAGGGAGTCAGAGGCGTGGTTGAAGAAATTAATACCCGGTCTACACGAGTGCGGCGTGTTGATGGCGTTCATATGCTGATCCCCAATAGTAAATTATTAGAAAATACTGTAATTAATTGGACCTTGAGGGATAAGTTGATCAGAGGCACGGTTAAAGTTGGGGTGGCTTATGGCAGTGATTGTGAGCAGGTTAAAGCGATATTGTTAGATGTCGCTAATGCCCAACAACAGACCCTTGTTGATGCTGGTAAAGAACCTCAGGTGTATTTTCAGGACTTTGGTGATAATGCTTTGGTTTTCGAAATTTACTTTTGGATTAATTCACAAGTTGAAGGAGGCCTACGTTTAGTTGCAAGCAATATTCGTTTTGCGTTAGATAAGGCATTTAATGAACATGGCATAGTGGTTGCTTTTCCACAAAGGGATATCCATCTAGATGGTAATTTAACGATAGTGAGCAGCAATAAATCGGCTTAGGCTGAGTTAAGGTATTTAGTCGACAGTTTCACTGTCTTTCTGGTCCATCTCAGGTACACTTAATACAGAAATTTGAATTATTAGCTTAACCCATGAAACAAAATAAGTATGTAAAAAGTGTCCTTTGTGTTTGTTTAGGAAATATTTGTCGTTCGCCAACTGCCGAAGCGGTGCTGGATAAGATAGCAAAAGATAATGGCCTTAAGCTAGACGTCGACTCTGCTGGCACCATGGGCTATCACCAAGGTAAACCTGCGGATCCACGTTCGAGTGAAATTGCCAGCAAGCGTGGCTATGACATGAGCACAATAAAGGCCAGACAAATTACCGTAAAAGACTTTGCCAAATTCGATATGATTTTGGCGGCTGATAGAAGTAATTTTAATGATTTATTAGCCATTTGCCCTGAACAATATCAGCATAAAATTAATATGATGCTGGACTTTGGTCAAAATATTGGGATGGAAGTACCCGACCCTTATTACCAAGGCGCAGCCAGTTTTGAAACCGTATTAGATTTAATTGAAGACTCCGCCAAGGCCCTTGTTGTGGGCCTGTTAAGTTAATTTTATCCACTTAGGTGGGGATAACTAAAGTGGGTTCTATCCACTTTGATTGTGGTTGTTAGCAAGCCGTTTCAAGTTACTTTGATTAAAGATACGAGCGAAAATATAAGGACAGAGCATGGCCGCTAAAGCACCTTCAGATCCTCCAGCTAACGCCCCAAAGCATGAATGCTGCCACTCATCTTCCAGTGTCCAAAAAGCAAAATTTGATTGGTTATTTTGGTTCAGTTTGCTGGCGGTGTTGCTGCTGTTTATTCGAGGCCAATGGTTCAATCAAGTTATCGTTGGGGATTGGTTAGACATCATGACCGATACTGTGATGCACATGCTCGGATCAATGTGGTGGGGGGTATTGATTGGAATGCTGAGCATTGGTTTGCTGGCGAAGGTGCCGCAGGTGTTCATTATCAGTTTATTAGGTCAACCAAGCAGTTATCGCGGCTTAGTCCGCGCCACGTTGGCGGGGGTGTTGCTTGATCTCTGTTCCCACGGCATTTTAATGGTTGCCAGCAAACTCTATCAAAAAGGCGCCAGTGCGGGTCAGATGGTGGCTTTTTTGTTGGCGAGCCCGTGGAACTCTTTCTCCCTTACTTTAATTTTAATTGGGTTAATCGGGCTAAAATTAACTGTAATCTTTATTGTTTTGTCGGCGGTTATCGCCTTTATTAGTGGCTGGTTATTTGATCTTTGTGTCAAACATCAACTCCTTCCCACGAATCCTAACAGCATATCAGTAAACCCAGACTTTGCATTTTTTGCACAAGCGAAGATTGCCCTTAAGGCCACCCAATTTAACTGGCAATGGTTGGGGCAAGTCATGTTAACGGGCATCAAAGATTCAAAAATGGTAGTGCGTTGGTTGTTGTTTGGAATTTTACTGGCAGGATTATTAAGACTGGTTTTGGATGAGCATCAATTTGTACAATATTTTAGTCCTACAGTGGTCGGTTTAGGAGTGAGTCTGCTGTTGGCTACGGTGTTGGAAATTTGCTCGGAAGGCTCTGCACCAATCGCAGCTGATATTATTAATCGTGCTCAAGCGCCTGGTAATGGTTTTGCCTTCCTAATGGCTGGGGTTGCGACCGATTACACTGAAATTATGGTTATTAAAGATACCAGCCAAAGCTGGAAGTTCGCCCTGTTTCTGCCGTTAATCAGTGTGCCACAAATTTTGTTTGTGGCTTGGCTAGTTAATGCTTACGGTTAGGGACGAGTGTCAGTCAGTTATTCTCTACAATGGTCTCGGTGGTCGCTGCTTAAATATCTTAAATTTTAAAAATTTCTTTATTTCAATATGTTAACTTGATATTTTTATGTTACTCGAGCTTGTATAGACTACAAAAAATTAATAAAAAGGATGTTTATGTTGCATAAGTATATTGCTATTACGTTATTGTCTACGGCTATTTTAGGCTGTAATTCTACTGCCCCTAAAGCCAAGTTAACCCCAGCCCAATTGAATCAACAGTTTGATCAAAAAGTGGTCGATATTGTTCGCCGTCATCAGACCTACAACCCTTCTTGTGCTGTGGTTACTGAGCAAATAAATCAAACGGCAGCCCTCAATAAACAAAGTGGCACAGATAAACAAAACAATATATTCAATTACACTTCAGGCATGCACGCGTTGATGTTAGGGCGTTATCCTACAGAATTTCAACTGGCTAGGTTCAAAAGGCTAAGTTCTGCCTTTTCTATGGTTGAGGCGACTTGCCGTAGTAACCCAGACATGTCATATGCCGATGCTTTGCAAGGATCATTAGCAAAACAGATCAATCTTTGATTCGCGGCTGCAAACTCAGTCCAACAAATTGCTGGTCAATAGCTCAATGATTATTTTGTGTTTAATTAATTATGCGAAAAAAAGGAGCGCTTAATTGAGCTCCTTTTATGATAACCATTAGCGGCGTTTTTTCTTTTTGTAGGCTTCTTTACGAATTTCGTCGCGGATGCGTTTTTCTTCCCTTTGCTGCTCGACAATAATTTCTTCGGCGGCAACCATTTCTGGGGTCTCTAAAGTTAGCTTGCCTAGTTTGCCAGAGCGCAGTTCATGCAGCAGGACTTCTGAGGTTTTGTGTAAGTCTACACGGCCACCACGACCTTTAAAACCACGGCTTCGGCCAATTTCTTCCAGTAATAGAATGCCTTCACTTGGGTAGTCTTCGGCATCAATGTTATAACGTTCCTGCAGGCGCTGTTGGTAATGATCAACAAAGTACTCAGCGGCATATAGGGCCACATCTTCATATTCGATGGCGGTATCACGAATCGCACCGGTAATGGCTAGGCGGTAACCTGAGTTTTCGTTCTCTACTTTAGGCCATAGGAACCCTGGGGTATCTGACAGCACAATGCCATTTTTAAGATTAATGCGTTGTTGTGACTTGGTGACTGCTGGTTCGTTGCCGGTACGGGCGATAGGGCGGCCTGCCCAAGCATTAATCAAGGAAGACTTACCTACGTTAGGAATGCCCATGATCATACAGCGAAGGGCTTTGCCATCTTGATCACGGTGCGGCGCCAGCTTCTTAGCCAGATCACCAATTTTGTTCACCAAGGTCATGTCTGAGCTTATCATAGGGAGTGCTTTGACTCCCTTTTGTTGATCGTAATACTCTAGCCATAATGCAGTCGTATCAGGATCAGCCAAATCGGCTTTGTTTAGTAGCTTAATCACAGGGGTGTCGCCCCTTAGCCCCTCAACTAAAGGGTTCTCACTAGAATAGGGGATGCGGGCGTCAACGACTTCAATAACGACGTCAACTTGGGGCATTACTTCTTCAATCTGTTTACGGGCTTTATGCATGTGCCCTGGAAACCATTGGATTGCCATGAAAAATCTCTCACTAGAACTGTTGCCGCTATTGTAGCTAAGTTGGCTTAAGTTTACTAAATAAAAAGGATTATACTCTGATCAATTGTTGCCATTTGGCGGTAATATAGATAAACAACTAACTGCTTAAGGATGGACATGAGTAACCAACCGTTAACGGACTTTGAAAAACACGTTATTTTAAACAAGGGTACAGAGCCTCCTTTTTCAGGCCAATATCACGATCATTTTGAACAGGGTGTATATTGCTGTCGTGCTTGTGATGCCCCCTTGTACTTATCTGAAGATAAATTCCAATCCCACTGTGGTTGGCCAAGTTTTGATGACGAAATCCCCTTTGCCGTTGCTAGGGAAGTAGATGCCGATGGGCGCCGTACAGAAATTTTGTGTCATAACTGTGGTGGTCACCTTGGGCATGTGTTTAATGGTGAGCGCCTCACCCCTAAAAATACTCGCCACTGCGTGAATTCAGTGTCTATGCAGTTTAAGCCTGTTAAGACCCAATTGGCGACCTTTGCGGGAGGTTGCTTTTGGTGCCTAGAAGCGTTTTTCCAGCCGATTAAAGGGGTGTTAAAGGTGACCTCTGGTTACTGCGGAGGTAATGCGGAAACGGCCAACTATCAACAGGTGTGTTGTGGCCAAACGCAGCATGCAGAGGCGGTGCAAATTATTTATGATGATAACTTAATCAGTTACCAAACTTTGCTTGAATTGTTTTTTGGCTGTCACGATCCAACCACCTTAAACCGCCAAGGTAATGATACCGGTCCACAATATCGCTCGGCGATTTTTTACCATAATGACAAACAAAAACAATTAGCTGCCGAGGCGATGGCGAACTTAGAAACGCTAGAGTACGAAGCTGAAACAATTGTTACCGAGCTGGTGGAGGCTAAGGCGTTTTACCAAGCAGAGCCTGAACACCACAATTATTATATGCAGCATCCTTACCAAGGATATTGCCAAGTGGTGATCAGTCCCAAAATGCACAAGTTGAAGCAGAATTATTCTAAGCTGGTTAAAGAACATCTACTTTAGCGCGAACCTTTAAACTTATGGGTGGGAGCTTAACTCCCCCCTTAGAGATAACCCCATTTTCAGCTGCACTTCTTCAAAACTTAGGTTTTGTGACAACAAGTAGTGCAATTTGGCTAATGCCGCTTCAATGGTCATATCAAAGCCGCTTAATACCCCAGCTTGGGCCAACGCATTACCCGTGGCATAGCCCCCCATATTGACGCGACCCTGACGACATTGGGTTAGGTTAATTACCACAATTCGTTGCTCTTGGGCTTGCTTTAATAGGGCTAACAAGTCTTTGTTTTGGGGGGCATTTCCCACGCCAAAGGTTAGTAAAATGAGAGCTTTTACTGGTTGCTGTAAAATATTACGGATCACTTCTACTGAAATCCCCGGGTAGAGGGTAACCACACCAATCGCTTGGGGAGTAATTTCGTACACCTTTAACGGTTGTGGCAGTGGATTTGGGGTGAGCACACCTGCTTTTAATTCAATTTCAATTCCAGCTTCTAATAATGCTGGATAGTTCGGGCTGGCAAAGGCATTAAAACCATCGGCATGAACTTTAGAGCTACGATTACCCCTGAATAACTGGTTATTAAAAAATAAACACACTTCAGCAATTGGGTAATTCGCTGCAAGGTACAACGCATTAAGCAAGTTTGTTTGGCCATCAGAGCGCAGCTGCGCTAAGGGAATTTGTGAGCCCGTAACAATGACAGGTTTTTGCAGTCCTTCTAGCATAAATGACAATGCAGAAGAGGTATAAGCCATGGTATCGGTGCCATGCAGAATCACAAAACCGTCATAATGGTCATAGTTGTTTTTGATGTCATTGGCAATGCGCTGCCAATCTGCTGGGGTCATATCAGAAGAATCAATCAGCGGCGAGTATTCACTGATAGTAAATTCTGGCATATCTGGGTGATAAAACTCTGGCATTTGAGTGATAGCTTCAGTTAAGAAGCCAGCAACGGGAGCAAAACCATTTTCAGTTTTTTGCATACCGATGGTACCACCGGTGTAAGCAATATAAATAGAGGGTTTAGTCATTCATCAGGTCAATAGCAGACATAGGTTGGGGCAATAATAGCAAGCATTAGCGAAGTAAAAAAACAAAAATGGCACCCAAGGTGCCATTTTTATTAATTGTACCAATCATTAGGGTTGCAATTGACACTCTTGACAGAGAACGTAAGCACCATTTGGATCATTAAATTTAGTAATAAATTCAACTTGTTGCTCCATATTATTGATGAACTTACTTAAGTTGGTCGGCGGCGCGGTTAAACTTCCTATATATGGAATTGAAGTTTCAAAAATATCATTTAAGAATTTTTCTTTAGCGGAGAGTTCTTTTTCAACCAAGCGCGTTCTAGGTTTCTTGATATTTGCTAACTCAGCGGCTTTATCAATGGCCAGTTGTAGGTCACCGAGTTCGTCGATCAAACCGAACTTTAACGCATCTTGGCCAGTCCACACTCGACCTTGTCCAATTTTGTCTACCTGTTCTGTACTCATGTTACGGGCATCAGCAACCAAAGTAATAAATTGTTGGTAACCATTTTCTATCGACATTTGGACTAATTGTTTAGCACTTTGTGGGAAAGCCCTGGTCACGCTAAATCCAGCCAGAGGGGTCGTACCAACGCCATCAGTTTGAATGCCAATGTGACCAAGCGAGTCTTCAAAGGTTGCCAATAAACCAAAAATACCGATTGAACCGGTTATGGTGCTTGGATGGGCAATAATGTAATCGGCGTCTGCTGAGATCCAGTAGCCACCGGATGCGGCCATCGACCCCATACTTACTACCACAGGTTTTCCCGTTTCTTGTAAGGCAAGCAATTGTTGCCTGATGACTTCAGAAGCAAAGGCACTGCCACCAGGACTATTCACACGTAAAACTAATGCCTTTAAGTTTTCATCGTTGCGCACTTGTTTGATAAGTTCAGCAGTTGAGTCACCACCAATAGTACCTGCAGGTTGTTTACCATTGAGAATTTGTCCATTGGCAACAATAATACCGATATTGGCTTGCTCCAGCTGCTGCATAGGATTGATATCCTGCAGCTGTTTTAAATAACTTTTAAAACCAATGGCTGGATAAGAGTCACCGTCTTTACCTAACTCATCAATTAAGCGTATTTCAATATCGTACTTGCTGGCTAATGAATCTACCCAGTTTAACTGCAGTGCCATTTTGGCGTTATCACCATTAGCGTTGGATAAGGCTGTTAACAAAGCCTCTTCTGCAAACGGTAATTGTTCATCAGTCAACTGTCTTTGCTGTCTGATATGGGTAAGGTATTGTTGCCAAAGTTGATCTAACCAAGCTTGATTCGCTTCTTTTGCGGCATCAGACATATTATTACGAATATAAGGCTCAATCGCTGATTTATAAGTGCCAACTTTAAATACATGGGCATTAACTTTTAGTTTATCAAGGGCATCTTTATAGTACATACGGTAACGAGAAAAACCCTCTAAGCCAATTGCCCCCATAGGGTTCATGATAATTTCATCGGCAAAACTGGCTAAATAGTAGCTTGATTGTGAGAACCAAGATCCATAGGCATACACCTTTTTGCCCATGGCTTTAAATTGGTTAATGCTTTGACCGATAGTATTAAGTTTATCAATGCTGGCGCCGAGCATCATGTCAGCACTAATAATCAACAGGGGAATGTTGTCGTCTTCGGCAGCATGGTTAATGGCATCAACGACTTCTGAAACTAAAGTTTCTGAAGGTTTGTCATCTTGAGTGATTTTATCTATGGGGGCTTGGTACTGTTTCTGCTCGACCAAATTACCGCTAATATTAATAATTAAAGCGGCATTGTCGGGAATGACGACTTGTTGCTCTTGTTCGCTAAGAGAAACGATCAGCATGGCTAAAAGCCCAAAAACCAACAAGTTTAAGATTAATTTACGAGTGTTGTTGATCAACGTCCAAAGAAACTTAAAAACTTTGATCACCACTGATGGCTTTCTTTGCATAACTCTTCCTTTAAAATATTTTCCACCTTCTATGCTAACTTAGAAATACAAAATGGTTAAGCGCTGATTTGTAACCCTATTTTTCGTGAGCATAAAAAAGCCGAAAAAAGTCCTAATGTTAAAATTAGAGTATTTACTCTTGAAACTTAACTGGTCAGAGGTTATGGTTTTGTAAAATGATAAAAAGGATTAACAATGAAGTATAAGGAATTGTTGGCTCCATTAGATTTGGGCCATACCAGCTTGAAAAACCGTATTATTATGGGCTCTATGCACACGGGCTTAGAGGAAGAACGTGGCGGTATTGCTAAATTGGCAAAGTTCTATGCAGAACGAGCCAAAGCAGGGGTAGCCCTGATCATTACCGGGGGAGTATCTCCAAACTTTCGTGGGCGTTTATCATTTCATAGTGATCAACTGACTTTTCCTTGGCAACTTCGTCGTCATAAGCCAGTTACGCAAGCGGTACACGATGCAGGTGGTAAAATTTGTATGCAGTTACTGCATGCGGGCAGATATGCTTACCATCCATTTAATGCCTCTTCAACGGATCAGCAAGCGCCGATCAATCCTTTTAAACCCAAAATGCTTACCACTAAACAGGTACAAAACACCATTAAAGACTTTGCTAAAAGTGCGCAACTTGCCAAGCGTGCAGGATATGATGGTGTCGAAGTGATGGGCTCAGAAGGCTATTTAATCAATCAATTTCTCTGTAGCCGCACCAATAAGCGTAAAGATCAATATGGCGGTGATATTAAATCGAGAGCCAAATTTGCCATCGAAATCGTCAAACAGATCCGTGCTGCTGTGGGGACTGACTTTATCATAGTGTTCCGTCTTTCTTTACTGGATCTTGTTGAAGGTGGTAACGAGTGGAGCGAAATTGAATATCTTGCCGTTGAATTGGAAAAAGCTGGGGTCAGTATCATTAACTCGGGTATTGGCTGGCATGAAGCAAGAGTGCCGACCATCGCCACCAGTGTTCCTCGGGGGGCTTTTGTTGAGTGGTCAGAAAAAATTAAGCAAAGCTTAACGATCCCAGTCTCTGCTTGTAACCGTATTAACAACCCCCAACAGGCGAATGACATTATTGCCTCTGGTCAAGCTGATTTAGTCTCAATGGCACGTCCATTTTTAGCCGATCCTGAATTTGTTTTGAAGGCCATGGAAGATAGAGCGGATGAAATTAACACTTGTATAGGTTGTAATCAGGCATGTTTGGATCATGTGTTTTCGCAAAAACGTGCTTCTTGTTTGGTCAATCCAACCGCATGTTATGAAACTGAACTTGCAGCGGTGGCAACCTCAAGTAAATCAGTGGCTGTGGTTGGCGCCGGTCCCGCAGGTTTATCTTCTGCAGTAACCGCAGCCAAGCAAGGGCATAAGGTGACTCTGTTTGAAGCGAGGGATAAAATTGGTGGTCAATTTAGGTTGGCCCGCATGATCCCTGGTAAAGAAGAGTTTGCCGAGACGTTGCGTTATTTTAGAGTACAACTTGAAAAACATAACGTTGAAGTAAAACTGAACCATAAAGCCAGCATGCAAGAGTTAAAAGCCTTTGATAAGGTGATTTTAGCCACAGGTGTGGTGCCCCGTAAGCCTGAAATTGAAGGGGTTGAGTTAGCCAATGTGCTGACTTACGAACAAGCCATCAATCAACCTGAGCGGATTGGCAAAAACGTTGCCATTATTGGTGGTGGCGGTATTGGTGTTGATGTGGCTCAGTTCGTGGCGCAAATTGGGGTTGAGTCGCCAAGCCTAGAGCAGTGGCAACAAAAGTGGGGAATTAAAGACACTAGCGCTGCAATTACCATCCACAATGATAAAAAGATTACCATCTTACAACGCAAGAGTTCTAAGATTGGCAAAGGTCTGGGTAAAACCACTGGTTGGATCCATAGAGCTGAAATTAAGCATCTAGGGGTTATTCAAAAGACCGGGGTCAGTTACCATAGATTCACAGAGGATGGGCTCATTATCGAGATAGACGGTGAACAACAACAGTTAAAGGCAGATACCATTATTTTGTGTGCAGGGCAAACTTCTGAGCGGAGTTTAGCTGATGCATTCGATGCAGCTGGATTGAACTATGAATTAGTCGGTGGTGCTGATGTGGCGGCAGAAATTGATGCTAAAAGAGCTATCAGGCAAGCAACAGAGGTGGCTTTAGCCATTTGATCTAAGAGTAAAAGGCTGAACCAGGAGGTTCAGCCTTTTTTGTAATTAATCAATATCTGATCGTACAGGCAGTTCAAATTCCGCTAGATATAAGGCAAGCGGATCGGCATCGTTATTGTGTTTTATCATAGATAAAGAAGACAAAAACAATGAGAACAACTCTGCTTGTGAAGTAATGTCTAATTTTCTGTGGATACGCTTACGATGTACTTTTACGGTATCAGGGCTGATCTCTAATAAGCCTGCAATGGCTTTCGAAGAGTAACCTTTAAGGATCAGTAGGATGATTTCTCTTTCCCGTTCAGAAAGCACATCTCGACCAAAGTTATTAAAGGCAATACTGAGCTGCGAATCAAAGTCATTTTCTTCTACTTCTGATTGTTGACTTAACAAATCGATATGCTTTTTCAGAAACGCAATTAAAATTGGGCGCTTTTTGCATAAGTATTGGAATTCACGAGTATTTGAATTTACCGTATGCTGTCTTAAGCCTAGTGAGATAATAATGACCTTCTCATCAGAAATACGAGCAATAATATTAATCTCATCTTTGAGGCCACTGCCTTGGTAGTAAGACAAGTAATACTCTGAAGTAAAGAAATCATCTGGCGCAAGATCTTTGAGTCGGTATAAGCCGCTTTCAATGCCTTTATCAATGGCGATGACAAAAGGATCAAGTAAATAGCCACCTTGCAAAAATACATTTAATGCCGGTTGTACATATCTTTCTTCTAGATCATGGAATAATACATTAGGTTGTTTACCCTTGATGTATTCAAAAACGACCACACTTTCATAAGAAGAAGCTTGGTGAAGGCCGATTGCTAACTCTTCAAAAAATGATTCATTACCACAAGTCTCGATTACTTTGGCCCAGTTCATTGGATCAATTTCACCATCTACATACAGCATATAATTATTCTCATGAATTCAAAAAATATCTGGATATATTGTACCAGCTTTCTGTTTTACATCTAGTGGAAATATGAGGTCAATCACACTTATTTTATGTTAAAAAACCGTGATTTAAAGAATAAAATAGTGAATTGTAAAGGAATGGTTTCTGTCGGTTAATTTGCTGTGAAAGCATGGTTGGTGGCTTGTATTTTGATCTTTGCGACAATGTTCTGGTTCAGGGTGGGCGAGACAAATTATTAAACAAAGTACTAAATTTGCGAGGTATTTAAGGCATTATATTTTTTTTATTAAATCGCATTTATCTGAAATTTAACGTTTTTTTGTATAATACCCACTAGAGGTTATGGAAATGAAGTGCTCGGATTTGTTTATATAGAGCCCGAAATCACATAACATGGTTTAATAACAATGACTCAAGAATATAATACCCAGCAACTGTGGCAACAAGATAAAGACCACATGATCCACCCATACACCGACTTTTCAACGTTCAAAGAAGACGGTTCTCAGGTGATCACAGGTGCTGAAGGCAACTATGTTGTAGACAGTGAAGGTAACCGTTTCCTAGACGGTATTGCAGGCCTATGGTGTGTAAATATCGGTCACGGTCGTAAAGAAATGGCTGATGCGATCCATAAACAAATTATGGATATGCAATACTACAACCCGTTTGGTCACACCACCAATGCTCCAGCTGCTCAACTTGCTGCGAAGCTAGCTGAAATGACTCCTGGTGACCTAAATCACGTATTCTTTACCTGTGGTGGTTCGGTTTCTAACGATACTGCACTACGTGTAATTCATTACTACCATAACCTAAATGGTAAGCCTAACAAGAAGAAGATCATTTCTCGTAACAATGGTTACCATGGTTCAACTTACTTCTCTGCTTCGCTAACCGGTATTCAAGGTTGTAAAGATCAGTTTGACGATATCGCTCAAGATCTTTTCCAATACGTATCTGCAGCAGATATGTACCGTCGTCCGGCTGGCGCAGAAAACCTATCTGAAGAAGAGTACGCACAGTACCTTGCAGATGAAATCGAAAACCGCATTCTAGCACTAGGTGCTGACAACGTTGCGGCATTCATCATGGAGCCGGTAATGGGTGCTGGTGGTGTTCTAGTTGCTCCTAAAGGCTACCACAAAAAAGTATCTGAAGTTTGTAAGAAGTACGACGTACTTGTGATTGCTGATGAAGTAGTTACTGCATTTGGTCGTTTAGGCCAGTGGTTCTCTTGTGAATCTGAATTCGACTTCGTACCTGACGTACTAGTAGTAGCTAAAGGTATTAGCTCTGGCTACATTCCACTAGGCGCGGCCATCTTCAACAAGAAGATTTACGATGTGATTTCACAACCACAATCAGAAGGTGGTGTACTGTCTCTTGGCTTTACTTACACTGGCCACGCGACAGCTTGTGCTGCAGCACTTAAGAACATCGAAATTCTAGAAAAAGAAAACATTCTAGATAACGTTAAAGAGCTTGGTCCATACCTACAAGCAGAAATGAAAGCGGCACTAATCGACAACCCAATCGTGGGTGACGTACGTGGTCAAGGCTTCATGCTAGGTATTGATTTAGTGGCTGATAAGACAACTAAAGAAAGCCTATTCGTCGCACAAAAAGTATTCGACAAGTGTTTGGCTCGCGGCGTTGTGATCCGTCCAATCGCATGTAAGATTGTTGTTTCTCCACCGTTAACACTAACGAAAGAGAACATCGACACGCTTATCTCTGTACTTAAAGAGTCTTTAGCAGAAGTTGCTGCTGAACTGTAATAAGTAACAGCAATCGTGAAAGCCAGCATTATGCTGGCTTTTTTGTTGTCTTTAAAACGTGACCACAAGCCGTGACAATGACCACCTTGCCCCCCCCAAGTGCATCACAGCCCATTGACGGCGCGGTTGACCCGTTAATTATTTATTGGCTTTGGCCTTATGGTAACTCAGCATAATATGTGAGTTGTGGTCTAATAACACATTGTGTACTTGCTGATTACCGTGCATTAAAGCAAATTCTGATAAGTAACGGCCATTACAACGAATATTTTTCTCGGCGAGTCGGTAAGCTTTTACCATTGGGCGTTTGGGCGCTAAATGCCTTAGCGAACGTTTAAATTGGCTCAAGGAACCATTCGCTGCAGCTAAACAGATTTGTGTTGTTAAGCTTTGATCTGTGCCTACAAATTTCGTATTGGCATAGCCTGTTTGGGTGTAGGCTAGAGTGCCAACAATGAGCGCAAAAATAACTCTTTTCATCATGATCTCCATCAACAAAGGTTACTTTTAAGATGGTTCAATTACAGTGAAAAGCTGTAAACAAATTGTCTTGATATGTTACAAGCAATGTCAGCACCGCACGTTAGCATGGACTGACATAGGGTTGATAATGAGTTATTGCGTTTTAAAAGACGTAACCTTGTTAAGGCATTATCAATGCTAGAGCTGATGGCTTAGCCAAGAATAAGCCACAGTCCCAGCAACAGCATCAAGCCACCACTGAAGCGGTTAAGCAATGCGAGATTGTTGCCTTGGTTCATAAATAACCTAATGCTTTTACCTGTGGATGCATAAAGCATTAAACAACTAAACTCAGTAAACATAATGATGCCTATTAAGGCACTCAGTTGGACCATAAAGGGCTTTTCTGGATTGATAAAGGGCGGTAGCAGTGCCACCATAAAAGCCCAACCTTTCGGGTTAGCAATTGCGGTAATAAGCCCTTGACTAAAAAGCTCATAATTACTGATCCTAGCAGTCACATTGTCATTAGTTAATGCCATCTTACCTTTGGCTTGCCACATTTGAGTACCAAGATAAGCCAAATATAATCCACCAACGAATTTAAAAGCAGTGAACACTTGTGGATGGTCGAACATAAAGCTTGCGACCCCGACTACTGAGGCTACCGCAACCGTTGCAACGCCAATTAACTCGCCTAACATCATCCATAATGTTCTTCGAACGCCCACGCTCATTCCTAGGGTCATGGCTAATGTCATACACATTCCAGGGGTGATAGAAACAAAGAAAAAAGTGGGTAGGAATACTGCAAATAAAGTCCAATCAAACATAATTTTTATAAACAAGATAGCAAAGGGCTAGAGTATCTTTTTCTTTTTTATTAGTCGATAAAAAAAGCCCCTGAAATTGGGGCTTTGGCTATTTAATCGGTAATGCTAGAAACTGATTTCATAGTTAACACTGAAAGTGCGACCGCGACCAGCAAAGTAGTAACTTGAATGGTTTCTAATTTGGCTAAAGTAATTAATGTAT
This sequence comes from Paraferrimonas sp. SM1919, assembly GCF_010993985.1. Taxonomy (GTDB): domain Bacteria; phylum Pseudomonadota; class Gammaproteobacteria; order Enterobacterales; family Shewanellaceae; genus SM1919. Next base: position 37,666 of record NZ_WINH01000025.1, read on the forward strand.
TGGGTGTCTAGTAGGTTCTCAATACCGAAGTTAAGACGGCCATTCTTCCCCATATCATAACGAACGGATAAATCGACGAGGCCATATCCTTTAAATTCTTGAGCCGCTCCGGCGCCATTGGCTTGTTTTTTACGCGAGAACAAATGGTTGTACTGCAGGTTTGCCGAAACGCTATCGCTGAAGCTATGACTTAGCATAATAAACAAGCGATCAGGAGACAGGTTTTTCAGGTCTCTATCACTGTCGACGACACCATCTTGATTGGTATCTACTTTACCTTCTACATGGGCATAGGTAGCCATGACAGAGGTGTTTTCAGTGAACTGATAGCCACCCTTGAATTCAACCCCGTCAATATCTGTGCGTTGACGACGAACATCGTAGGTGCCACCGCTATTTAAGGCTAACTCAGCATTGTTTTTAGCGATTGAAGTGTAGTAAGAACCGGCAAGATTGACTGTGCCGTTGTCATAATTTAAGCCAACTTCATAGTTGTCTGTTACTACAGGCTTAACTGCAGGCATGGTATTAAAATCAATGGGCTTGCCACCGACAGGTGCTTCGACATTGGGACCACCAATCCAGTTACCACGCAAAATACGACCTATATCAGGCAGTCCAAAGCCCTGACTAAAGCCTGCGCTAGCATTTAAATTATCGCTTAACTCATAAACGGCACCAATATTAAATACCCCTTGGCTAAATTCTTGGGTACCGCCAATAATGTTTACCTCACGGTGACCACCATTACCATAACCCCACAGAGTTTTACCATTTGATGATGATATTTTGGTATTTTCGTAGCGAACACCAGTGGAAATTCGCAAATCATCCATGGCTAGGAAGTCACCTTGAATAAATGGCGCCAATCCTTGATAACCCATATCCGGCGTCACATCACGCTTCGAGTGGATCAGAGTTTGCTTGGTATTGTCTTCAAGTCCATCGATACCGACGACCCAGTTATCATCTAAGCCTAGGATGTCTGTTTGGCTATAGCTCAGTTTAAATCCTTGCTTACCAGAAAGGATTGCGCCTTGATCTTTTTGTTGATTTGGTGCGCCCCACCAGTTTGCTTCGCCAAACAGGGCTTCATAATCTTGTTTGAATACTTTTAACTCGAGTTCACCACCATATAGGTCATAGTGGTTGTAGGTCATTGAGTAAGATTTTACATCGTTACGAGTAGGCAGCCCAGCAGGTTTTCCCTCAACAACTGTACCAGGAATACCATTGATATGATCGCCTTTAATGGCAACATAGTTGTGGTTACCCTCAAGGGCATAGCGACTGACACTGAAGCTTACTCGCTGACGAGCATCATCAAAATTATAGCCTGCTTTAACTAAAAAGTTACCAGAGGTAGAGTCTTGAGTCTCACCCTGAATAGGGTTCATGCCTACAGGGTTACCATTACCATCGTAATATAAGCCTTGACGTTGCCAAGCGCCGCCTACAAATAAGTCGTAATCTTCATCATGCTGACTGAGGTTGTAATAGACTTTGCCGCCGGTACCATCTTTTCTAAAATTAGAGTTCAGCCGCGTACCTATGGTTTGTTTCCAGTTATCGCCTTGTTTCGCAGACTTAGTCACATAGTTAATAATACCACCGGTTGCTCCCATGCCTTGAACCGCAGAGGCGCCAGGCACAACTTCAATTCGTTCTAACATCGATGAGTCAACGGTATAACCATAACGATTACCATTACGCAGAGGATTATTTTGCGGGACACCATCCACTAGGGTAAGGGCAGTACGGCCACGGAAGTTTTCCCCTTGGTTAGACAACTTTTGACGGCTTGGGGTCATTCCTGGAACTAACTTAGCGATAACACTGGTAATATCATCGCTGACACTCAATTGTCGCTCAATTTCAGCGCTTTTTAAAACACTTATACTGCCAGGGATTTTATCTGGATCCTGTTTGTAACGGGTGGCAGTGACGGTGATAGTTTCCACTTCTTGTGCGAAAATATTTGGACTTAAAATCGTGCCACAAGCAATGGCTAATAGGCTGAGTTTGTATTTTTGCATGTGTTTTAAATGTGCTCTAATTGAGAATGGTTTTCATTTTCGGCAATTTTAGACCAAAAAGACAGAGTTTCAAGGACACGGATCACAATATGAGAGGGTAATTAGCAAAACATATTTATGCTAATTAATTGATTTAAAATTTAAAAAAAATAAATAAATAAATGTAATCATTTAGTTGTAAAAAGTACCTTGAATAAACTGTATTTGCAGAGTAGGCTTAAGGGTGTTGAGAGGTTTTTCAACACGGTAAGAGCATCCTTGAAGTGCTCTACTTCTTATGATTTTTGGGTGCTCTTTGAGTATCAGTTGTTGGTCATAAGCCATGTTAGCTAGACAAAGAAGGAAAGCTTTATGAAAATAAACTTATCTGGTCACCACGTCGATTTAACAGACAACATCAAATCAGACATCGCCGAAAAGTTCGAAAAAACTGAACAAAAATTTCCAACCCTCATTTCTTTAGATGTCATCATCAGTAAAGCGCATAACAAGTTTAAAACCGAAATTAGAACCAACTACCAAGGGGCAGCAATTTCAGCAACCAGTGAGCACGATATCATGTATCCTTCTGTTTCTGGGGCAATTAAAAAACTTCATGCATCCTTGCTTCATAGGAAAGGCCATTTGAAAGCATACCTGCATCAAAAACCACAAGTAACAACCCCTGAGATTGCCCATGAAATCATACAAGGTATGCAACTCACTTAAACAAAGCTAAGCTAATAGCATGCGCCACCTTTGGGTGGCGTTTTAGTAGCTAGAATAGGTAACCTGTAAGCCCCGATAATAGAGCGTTTTGAATTGGCCTAGCAAACCAATTTGGCTGGCTAGTAAATAGCTGCTGAGCAATTGGTAGAGCATTCCCGAATATGAGTTAAGGAAAATAGCTAGGCATAGATTAACCAGGGCTGCAATTAACATTAATTTTCTCAGTGCCGTTCCATTCGCATAAAAAAGCCCAAAACTTAGAATGACTGAAGCAATTACGGCTAACCACTCGTAGTAATACTGGCAGAAGTGCCAACCTATTAGCATTGCACCAGCGGAGAAGATCCATGCCAGTAACTTATGCTTATAACTTTGACATAGGCTAAACCGGCCAAGGTTCAGTAACTGATTGAGCATGGCGACTAATGAGCCTAATAAGCCAAAGTGAATGGCGGTGATAAACGATGCAGCTAAGTTACCTTGCAGCAGTTTTGAATCGCTTGTTTGTTTGCTGGCCCATAGCCCTAAAGCTAATGAGACAAAGCCGAGGGTTTGGGCAAGGAATAGTTTTATGGTCATAAGTTTGCCTTGCACAAAAAAACCGCGATTATATCGCGGCCTTGCTTAATGTACTGTGCGCAAAGTCTATTATTTGACCAGTGTGTAGCGTGCAAACACTGAAGCGTCCTTATATCCTAGGTTTTTATCACCATTGACAGGGGCAATCTCATGGCTGCCGATAAAGCTTTCTCGTTCAGCTGAACCATCATTGTCGCAATATGCCAGCATAAAGCCGATGGTTTTGCCCTTATAAAGGGTGACTGGCTGGTGGTTGCTATCTAGGGTAAAACTGTCATCGTAGAGCTTGACTGCCGCTTCCCAGATAATTTTGTAAGGCGGCTCTGTTTGTCGTTGCCAACGATTACGCACATGGGCGTTCAAGGTAATAAAATTGACCTTCTCACCCAGCATAGGGCCGATATCAGAAACCTGATTATCTAAACCTAGGTGATAGGCAAATGCATTAAAGTTAAATTGATGCTCGCCGCCACTGGCGTCTTCATCAACAAATATTTCAAGGCAGTCGTCATCCCAGTATTTATCGGTGGGATCGGGGCGGGCATCAAACAGTACATCATCTTGAATTTCAGCCAGCACATATAAATGCTGCTTATCCCACAACAGTTTATAGCGGCCAGAGAAGTCAGTAGGGTGGGGCAATTGACCAATAATGGCTTTATCTAAAGGCGCCCAACTGGCTTTATCCCAAGTCTTATCTATCTTGCCATCAATAACAATAGCTGCAGATGCTTTTGTGATGGGGTTGAGTTGAAGGGGTTGCTCAGTAGCACTGCTAATGGTGCTGCTGGCTGCAAGGAATAGAGACAGAAGCTTGGCTATCCTTTTTAGCATGGTTTCATCCTTAAAAATTAAAAGCGCCACTAGGACGCTTTATCTTGTTGCTTTTGTTGCTCAGAAGCTTGTTGGTGGGCTTCATCAAGCTTCAGGGGATCTTTATTGATCACTGGCACCTTAAACTTGGCGCTGTATTTCAGCAGTGCAATATTGGACCAAATCACACCAAGGACCAGACCAATAATTAATAATACATCGAGGTTATCCATTAAATGTTGCACTGCAAATCTCCTAATTCTTAATCAACGGCTAAACGTTGTTCACAGTGAAGCACGTCTTGTGGCGTGTCCACCTCTGGTGAATCAAAAGCACTGATGGCAATTTTAATTTTGTGACCGTATTCTAGCGCACGCAATTGCTCAAGCTTTTCTAAATCTTCCAGCTTACCAAGTGGTAATTTACTGAATGATTTTACAAATTCGCGGGTGTAAGCGTAAATACCTAGGTGTTTGTATACCGGGTACTCATCCACATCACGGGCAAACGGAATACAGGCGCGAGAGAAGTAAATGGCGTAGTTATCGGCATCGAATACCATTTTAACGTGGCCAGGATCGCTTAACTCTTTTTTATCGACAATCTGGAAACCTAAGGTCGCCATACCAAATTCACCAGGGTGCTTATCGAAAAGCTCGATAATTTGCTCTAGCGAAAGTGGGTCAACAAGGGGTTGATCGCCCTGTAGGTTAATGATCAAATCGTCATCATTTAAGCCTAAGATATTGGCCGCATCATTAATTCTGTCGGTACCGCAGGCCGCTTCTGATGGCGTCATCACCACATTCGCACCAAAGGCTTCCACCGCTTCTTTAATGCGCTCGTCATCGGTGGCAATATAGATCTCATCAACCCCACGGGCAAGGCTTGCGCGCTCATGCACATGTTGGATCATAGGTTTGCCATTAATCGGTGCTAATGGCTTGCCCGGAAAACGGCTTGAGCCATATCGGGCAGGAATAAGTAACACTGTTTTCATGTTTTAAAAGGGCACCTGTCGGTGCCCATATCCATTACATTTTTAAGTAAAGTTCAGTCAGTAACTCATCGGTTACTTTCTCTTGCCAATCTGGGCCGTATACATTGTCCCAAAGTGGTGCCATACCCTTGGCAATTTTCACCATTTTAGCAATGGTCTCTGCTGGTAGGTCTTTACAAATGCCAGTAGGAATATCGATATTATGAATATCAACCATTTTACGGAATTCTTTTACGCCTTCAGGGTAAAAGTCTTCTAAAGCATTGAAAGCGATACAGTTACCAATACCATGCTTGTAACCTAATACATAGCCTAGGCCATATGATAATGCGTGACATGCACCCACTTGAGAGTAAGCAATACTCATACCGCCCATGTATGATGCCATCATTAGCTTGTCGTCTTTTTCAATGTGATCATCGATAAATACTTCACGACATAACTCAAGGGACTTTTCACCAAAGGCTCGGGCAAATTCATTAATGAAGGTGCCTTCTAAGGCTTCAATATTATGAATATAACAATCCATACCCGTGTAGAACCATTGGTTCTTAGGCACACCTTGGATTAGCTCAGGATCCATAATAATTTGGTCGTAAACCGTGTAATCAGAGTTCAAACCCAGTTTACGTTCAGGACCACACAGTACCGCAGTACGTGACGCTTCTGCGCCAGTACCAGAAATTGTTGGCACTGCAATGTGGTGTACCGCTGGGTTTTCGATTAGATCCCAACCTTGGTATTTAGCACTGCCGCCTTCGTTGGTTAGCATTAGTGATACCGCTTTTGCTAAATCCATGGCCGCGCCGCCACCAATACCCACTACCGATACCGCTTCACGCTCACAGTGGTTTTGAACTTGTAGGGTTAAATCATCAACCTGTTTGGTGGTGGGTTCTTCTGCTACGCTTACCCAAAGAACAATATCTTGTGGTTTAACTGGAATGCGATCTTTTAGAGGTTTATCTTGGTGAACATCATCCACTAAGAAAACCACAAAATCTTGTTCGTCTTTACGCTCAGCAGCCAATACTTCATCAAGCTGATTAAACGCACCGCGGCCAAAAATCATTTTTGGCACACATTTAAAGTTACGATAGCTCATAGGTTCTCCAATTAAGCGAAAGCTTTTTTAATGCCTTCGATGCGAGCGTCCATTTGTTCTTCTGTCCATGACAGTTTGATCAGCATCGAGATAGTACGGCTCATAATGTCATCAGACTTAGGCGTTTGAATATTAGTATAGTCAGGGCGGTCTTCAATTAGCTCGATTGGTAACTTAGCTGGAGCGGTTAGGTTCTGGATGTGCTTCCAGTTTTTAACATAGTGCCAGTTATTGCCATACCAGTAAAAACAACCATCAACGCCGTTTTCAGCGAGTTTTTTATTGATTTCTAGAGCGCGTTGTTCAGATGGCAAAATAAAGCTTAGGAAACCTGCTGAATCGCCTTCTTCACAAGGGATTTCACGGAATTGGATGTCGCTAATATCTTTAATTGCGTTCTTGATTTTGGCTTTGTTGTAGCGTTGGGTTGCGATGATTTTATCTAGCTTACGCATTTGCGCAACACCAACAGCCGCGTTCATTTCAGAAATACGGTAATTTAGACCCATGATTGGGTGATCTTCTGCACCTCGGTCCATGCCAACGTGGTCGTGACCGTGATCAGAGTACATGTGCGAATGGCCGTATACGTCATCACGGTTGGTGATCACCGCGCCACCTTCACCACAGGTGATGGTTTTTACTGAGTCAAAAGAATAGGTACCAGCATCACCAATGGTACCAAGCGCTTGACCCTTATAGCTGCCACCGATAGCCTGACAGGCATCTTCTAGAAGAAGAAGGTTGTGTTTGTCACATACGGCTTTGATCTCATCCATCTTCGCCATAGAGCCACACATGTGAACTAGGTTGACCGCTTTAGTGCGTGGAGTGATCGCTGCTTCAATGCCTTCTGGAGAAAGACATAAGGTCTCATCGATTTCTGCAAATACTGGAATGGCACCCGCGGCAATCACTGCTTCAACAGAAGCTACGAAAGTAAATGGCGGAACAATGACTTCGTCACCTGCACCAACGCCCATGGCTGCAAGGGCAACCTGCAGTGCAGCAGTACCACTTGATACAAGGTGAGCGTGTTTAACGTTCATCTGTTCTTGGATCATCTGCTCCATTTGACGGGCTTTCCATTGGTCACCACGAACGCCATCAAAGTTGTAACGGAAAGTAACGCCGTTTTCCATTACTTCATTTACTTCTTTGGTCTCTTCTGGACCGAAAAACTCAAAACCTGGCATTACACCTACTCCTAAGAATGAGAAAAATGAGCACAGGGCTCAAACATAAATTGTGCTGATTATAGCTGTAAAAACAGGGATCTGGCGATGCCTGTTTGAGCTAATAGAGTAAAAAATTAGCAAAACTGAAACTTTTTTCCCTAAAGGGGGTAGCTTCAACGATTTTTGCCGTCTAAAACACCGTTAAATTTAACCTTGCCACTGCTCTAAACCACTTGAGACTTCAAGGTCGGTGATCAGGCCATTGTTTAGACTGTATATCCAACCATGAACGTTGATGTCTTGGCCACGCTGCCAAGCATCTTGAATAATGGTTGAATTGCATACATTAGCGACTTGTTCTATTACGTTTAACTCACATAGACGATCAAATTTTTGTTGTTGAGGTAAAGTCTCTAGCACTTTGCTGTGCATACGGTAGACATCTTTGATGTGACCGAGCCAGTTGTCAATAAGACCATTTTTACCATTGTCCATTGCGGCTTTGACACCGCCACAGCCGTAATGACCAACGACCATAATGTGCTTCACCTTTAGCACGTCGACAGCATATTGTATCACTGACAGACAATTAAGATCAGAATGCACCACTTGATTGGCAATATTTCGATGGACAAAAACTTCACCAGGTATCAAACCGACGATTTGATTTGCAGGTACCCTTGAATCTGAACAACCAATCCACAGGTACTCAGGATTTTGCACGGTGGATAAATCTGCAAAAAAATTTGGATTTTGTTGTAATTTTGTCGCTGCCCAATCACGATTATTTTTAAATAAATTTGCGGGAGATAGGGATTTATTCATGCTTGTTCCAGAGGGAGAGCCACTTTGTAAAAGTAGCGCTCGCAGATATTATCTAAATTTTCTAAAATACTTTGTTTGCAGCAAATATTGTGTTCTTCGAGGACCAATGTCAGCTGCTGAATATCGAAACATTGCATAATTAATTGACTGGCAGGCCAATAGCTATAATGCCATGGCTCCGGGCCCACGCCACTTTTGCCTTCCACAAAAGGGCGATAGAAGCCAAACTTAGCGGCATTGTGCTCGAGCCAGTTGGCCATTTTGGCACAGGGCCCCGTTTGTTGATATTCAGTAGAGATCAATTGCAGCTCATCAATAGCGATTGCGCTACTATCATACAAATCCAGATCCGTCCCCCAGTGATGCCTTGAGGTACCTGGTAGCGCCGACCAAAGTAAAATGGCTTCAACTATTTGCTGCTCTGAAAGTTGCTTAAAATCGAGCGGCTGTTCCCGCTGATCAAGTAATGGTCGCTTACCAGTGGCTTTATTATTCCAGATGCTTAATTGGGTATTAAAGCTACGAAAACTGGAGGCCAAGTCAATGCATATGCCCTCATCCTTTGCCGCCTGCACCATGTTTAAAAAAGCTTGTAAGGTTTGGGCTTCAAACCAATGGCCTTGATGATTAAGCAGATGGCTGTTGTCCAGACCAAGATATTGACTAGGGGTTAGCAAAGTAATTTTTCCAGTAGGCGTTCATAGCACTGCGCTAAAAGTTCTAGGTCATCCACTTTAACACACTCGTCCACCTTGTGAATGGTGGCATTTACTGGGCCAAGTTCAATCACCTGAGCACCTGTTGGAGCAATAAAGCGGCCATCGGAGGTGCCCCCTGTAGTTTGCGGATCACAATCTACGCCGGTAACTTCTTTAATGGCTTCAACGGTAGAGCTAAGTAAATGGCCTTCACCGGTTAAAAACGGTAAGCCATTAAAAACCCAGTTGATATCATAATCAAGTTGGTGTTTATCTAAGATTGCGATCACCCGCTCAATTAAACCTTCAGCGGTTGATTCAGTTGAGTAGCGAAAGTTAAATTGCACCTCACAAGTGCCAGGAATGACATTGGATGCACCCGTTCCGGCGTTGATATTGGCAATTTGGAAACTGGTGGCAGGGAAAAATTTATTACCTTCATCCCAATGTTCATTGGCCATTTCAGCGAGAGCCAAAGCACACTCATGAACAGGATTTTTGGCCAAGTGAGGGTAGGCCACATGGCCTTGAATACCCTTGACCGTAAGGTTGCCGGTTAAACTGCCACGACGGCCATTTTTAACCACATCGCCAACTTGGAGGGTACTGGATGGCTCTCCCACCAATGCCCAAGTAATTTTCTCATTGCGGGCTTCAAGGGTATCGATCACACGGGTAGTGCCGTTAATAAATGGGCCTTCTTCGTCAGAGGTAATCAAAAAGGCAATTGAGCCCTTATGATCTGGATGATTGTTAACAAAGCGCTCGGTGGCGACAACCATCGCTGCCAATGAGCCTTTCATATCGGCGGCGCCACGGCCATATAAATAGCCATCTTTAATGGTTGGCTCAAAGGGGGGGAAGGTCCATGCGGATTCATCACCACTTGGCACCACATCGGTGTGGCCGGCAAAACAAAATACAGGGGCTTCTGTGCCGCGGCGAGCCCACATATTGGTGGTGTCTTCAAACACCATTTCTTCATTAGTAAAGCCCACGGCTTCAAGGCGTTTGGCCATTAATGGCTGACAGCCTTCGTCTACTGGGGTGACACTTTTACGGCTAATAAGATCTATGGTTAAATCTAAAACTTCAGTAGTCATTACAGCAACGCACCTTGGTAATCGGCTTCTTTAAAACCCACCATAACACCATCGGCCATTGCTAAAACGGGGCGTTTGATGAGGGTAGGGTGCTCAAGCATAAGGGCAATGGCTTTGGCTTGGTCAATGTCGGCTTTTTGCTCATCAGTTAAACCACGGAAGCTGGTGGAACGCTTATTAAATAGGGTTTCCCAAGAGGTGTGTTCTAACCAAGCTTCAATATCGGCTTGGGTTAAGCCATCCACGCGGAAATCAACAAAGGTATGTTCAATATTATTAGCTTCTAGCCATTTTTTTGCTTTACGAACAGTATCGCAATTTTTAATGCCGTACAGTTTCATTATTGTTCTCTTTATTTGTTTTGCGCCTATTGTGGCAAATTGCCTGTGTAGGCTCAACACTAACCGTAGACAAATTACTTAATTTAGGCTGAAGTGGAACTGGATTGACACTATTTATATATTTAGACCAACATGCAAGATTGTTAGCAAGGGGGAAATATTACTCGTCATTTAGTCAATACGCACTTATGGTATTGTTATAAATTGCTGATAATATGGGAGAAAGCAAGTCAGTGATGGAGAGCATAATGGATTACTTTGTGAGTGAGGAAAAAGCGTTACTCGATATAGAAATGGTACACGATTATCTAGCGAACGAGTCTTACTGGGCAAGGGGGATCCCAAAGGAAGTGGTGTTAACTTCTATTGAAAATTCAATGTGCTTTGGGGTCTACAGTGCAAATAAACAGCAGTTGGGCTTTGCACGGTTGATCACAGATAAAGCCACCTTTGGTTACCTGGCTGATGTGTTTATTTTGAAAGCCCATCGTGGCTTAGGCTTATCTAAATTAATCATGAACTTTATTGACCAACATCCACAGTTGCAAGGGTTGCGTCGTATGATGCTGGCGACCCATGATGCACATTCCCTTTATCAACAATATGGCTTTGTAGCTGCAGATGAACCCGATAAGCTAATGCAGAAAAAGCTGTTGAACCCATATAATCAAGATTAGTAATGATGACGATTTTAATAGATACCCCAAGATTGCAAATGCGCCACTTTACCGCTAATGATGCGGCGGATGTTTATCCGTTTTTAGCTGATCCTTTGGTAACAAAATATACCGGTGATGGTATAGTGGTTACTAGTGTGCAAGATGCCCTAAATGTGATCACCAATATATGGTTGAAGGAATACGCGCAATACGGTTATGGCCGTTATGCACTAATACACAAAGCTGATAATAAGGTGATTGGCTTTTGTGGGATTAAATTTGAAACTGAGATAAATGCTAATGACATTGGCTATCGCTTGCTACCTGAATATTGGGGTAAAGGCCTCGCCACTGAAGCGGTTGCCGCGCTGCTTGAGTATGTTCAAAACCAGCTTACTATTAGCCAATTAGTTGCTGAAGTCGATATGAACAACATTGCTTCACAAAAAGTGCTGCAGAAATTAGGCTTTATCCAAACCGATAATTATCTAAGGAAGGGCCACCATTTTAATGTTTACCAATGGCAGGGGTAATGGATGCCGTTAACCCTAATTAATCATGGTATTTATTCTGATTTAGCGTTGCCGGATGGCCATCGTTACCCCATTAATAAATATCAGTTGTTGTATCAGCATATTGTACAAAATGTCGAATCTAATCTTTATCAGATAGTTAAGCCTGAAGCGTTAACGATTACGCAGCTTACTCAGGTACATCAAAGTCAGTATATTGAACAGTTATGCTCGGGGCAGTTGCCAGCGGCCAAAATGCGTCGTATCGGATTCCCTTGGTCTGAAGCCTTAATTAAAAGGACCTTAGCCAGTGCTGGGGGTACAGTCACTACAGCGTTAAAGGCGATGGAAACGGGGATGGCTATTCACTTAAGTGGTGGTTATCACCATGCCCATTATGATTTTGGCAGTGGTTTTTGCTTAGTGAATGATTTGGTGCTTGCCGCTAACGAAGCGCTAAAACACAGTGATATTAACAAGGTATTGATCATTGATTCAGACGTGCACCATGGTGATGGCACAGCAGCATTGTGTGCCCAGCGTGAGGATATTATTACCTTATCTTTCCATTGTGATAAAAACTTCCCCTCAAGAAAACCCCAATCTGATTACGATGTTGGCTTTGCTAAGGGCTGTGGTGATGAGGAGTTTTTACAAAGTTTTAAGGGCAGTTGCCAGCTTGCCATTGATTTTCACCAGCCAGATATCATTATTTATGATGCCGGGGTCGACATTCATATTGATGACGAGTTGGGTTTTATGAATATTACTACAGAGGCGATTTACCAGAGGGATCTATGGCTGCTTGGCTATGCGAAACAAAGGCATATCCCAATAGGCTGTGTTGTTGGTGGCGGATATCGTACCAATGAATCAGATTTAATTCCTATTCATATGCAGCTGATCCAAGCTGGATTAAAGGTGAAGGCACAACAATGAAGATACGTCAGGCAGTTGCCTCAGATGCTAAGGCATTAACCGAATGTATGGTGCAGGCCTACAGTCCATATTTAGATAGGTTAGATAAAGACGCATTGCCGCCATTACATGTGGATTACCTTGAGGAGATCAAGCATTATCCGGTTTGGGTAGCAGAGCTTAAAGGTGAGTTGGTTGGTGGCATTATTTTAGTTTTAGAAGAACAAGCCTCAATTGCCAATATTGCCGTATCACCAAATAGCCAAGGCAAAGGTGTGGGCAAGGTATTGATTAAACACGGTATAGCCCAAGCACAACAAGCGGGCTTTGATGAACTGCATTTGGCTACCCATCAAGCTTTAGCTGAAAACCTCAGTTTATATAAACACCTTGGTTGGCAAGAAAGTGGCCGTCAAAATTCAAAAGTATTTATGGTAAGAGCTCTTTAAAAGGATTTAACAATCATGAAGTCTGTAGAAGTACTGTTTCGCCCCTTTGAGTCAGAGAAACTCAATTTAAAAAACCGCTTAGTGATGGCGCCAATGACTCGCTCATTCTCTCCTGGCCATATCGCCAATGAACAAGTCGCTGGATATTACCGCCGCCGCGCTGAAGGTGGAGTAGGATTGATCATTACCGAAGGCACCATAGTCAATCATAAAGGCGCCAATGGTTATCCGAACGTACCTGCCATCTATGGTGAAAAAGCATTGGCAGGGTGGCAGCAGGTGGTCGAGCAAGTTCACCAAGCAGGGGCCAAAATTATCCCGCAATTATGGCATGTAGGCTCAGTTCGTCGTCAAGGTATAGGTCCAGATAAACAAGCGCCTGCCTATTCGCCATCTGGTTTATACAAGCCTGGTAAAGAAAATGGGGTGGCCATGACTCAACAAGACATTAATGACGTTATTGCCGCTTTTACCCAAGCAGCAGTGGATGCCCAGCGCATCGGTTTTGACGGCATTGAAATTCATGGTGCCCATGGTTATTTGATTGACCAGTTTTTATGGGAAGGTACCAACCAAAGAACAGATAAATACGGTGGTTCATTGGTTAAGCGTGCCCAATTTGCTATCGAATTAGTGCAAAGCGTACGTAAAGCTGTGGGGGATGCTTTTCCTATTATCTTTCGTTTTTCCCAGTGGAAGTCCCAAGACTATGGGGCTAAGTTAGCGAAAACCCCTGAAGAACTCTCTACTTTGGTCAATTTGCTTGCCGATGCTGGGGTGGATATTTTCCATGCCAGTACTCGCCGTTTTTGGGAGCCTGAATTTGCGGGGTCTGACCTAAACTTAGCAGGATGGACCCAAAAATTATCAGGTAAGCCGACTATTACGGTGGGTAGTGTTGGTCTGGATGATGATTTTCTAGAAGATAAAGGCCTAGCCATGAGCGAGCAGGCGAATATCAGTGGTATTGATAACCTAATCGAACGAATGCAAAACCATGAATTTGAGTTAGCCGCAGTGGGGCGCGCCATTCTTGTGGACGCGCAATGGCCGAATAAGGTGAAAAATGGCGAGCTAGATAGCCTTAAGCCATACACTAAAGAAGCCCTAATGAGCTTGAGTTAGGGTTAATGACGACAATAAAAATAGCCATGGCGTCAGCTTTAGTTGGCCCTGTAATTGGGCTAGGGCTGCTTGGGTTCAATTGGTACAACTACCCAGATTCGACCATTTTCTATCAAATATTCGCCATATTTGGCAAGTTAAGCATGAAGCTTATCTCTGAAGAGGCGCCTTTGGCTGTGAAATACGGATTTTTCATCGCTGGGCAGATACTCGGTTATAGTGCTATCACGCTAGTTATTGTTAAAGGAATGGGCAAATATCATGAAAGTTAAAAGCATTTTATTAGGCTTACTATTTAGTTTTAGCAGCACGGTTATTGCCAATCCCTTGACTGGCATTTATGTGACAAAAGAGCACAATACTCTAATTGAAGTCAGTCAAAACAAGGAGCAATGGCAGGGAGTGATCATTGCTTCTGATAATGCTAAGGCACCAATAGGTAAAGTGATTTTATCTGAGGTGGTAGCAACTGATACTGGATTCTCAGGTCAAATCTATTCACTAAAAAGAGAAAGTTACTACGACGTTGAATTGACACCAGAAAAGGAACAGTTGCAACTTGAAGTCTCAGTAGGTTTTTTCTCTAAAACGCTAATTTGGCAGCGTCTTGATACAATAGATTAAGGCGAACCTTTTGCCATGTGCTATCATCTGGCCATCGTCGTTAATTGAGAAGTAAAATGTCAGACCAACAGCCACAAGAAATCGAAATTGAAGCCATTGGCGTTGAAGTCGCCTCTGAACCAGTAGAGCTTTATAAAATGATGAAGCTTGCCAACGTCGTTAGCGCGGGGGCAGAAGCGAAACACCTTATTGCACAAGAATATGTGGCAGTAAATGGTGAGTTAGAAACCCGTAAACGCAGAAAGATGTTTTTTGGTGACTTCTTCCAGTTTGATGAAGAGTTTTATGTGCTGGTGGAAAACCCACAGGCGGAAAACTTTGACAGCGAAGGGGCAGATGACTATGGTCAGCCGTTTGCTGAAGATGAACAGCTTGATTGGCCAGAGGACTCATGGGTAGAAGTGCCTAAAGAACAAATTACAGCTGACAAATCAGCGAGCAAACAGACTCAAGCCAAAACAGCAGGACAGCCCCAACAAGCCAAAAAAGTACGCAAAAGTAAAAAGAAACCCCAGAAAAAAGTGGAGCAGGGTGTCAAAAATAAATCCGCAGTGAGTCGCTTTAAAAAGCAAAACAACAAAAAGAAAATGCCTAAACAGGGCACCGCTCACTCTGGCAAGGCTAATCAATCTAACGCCGAAGGCAAGTCAAAAACCACCGGCCGTAAAAATATTAATTTTATTTAATCACAACCTTGCACAACTTTTCTAGGCAGGGTTGTGTGGCCATTGATGTTTATTTAAAGGGTAAAGTCAGATAAATAGTTTTTTCATTGTTCATAAAAAAGTTACTATAAGCAATTACAAGAATGAGCTTTAAGTGGTTCACAAAGCTTAAATAATTCCGCTTTTGGATGTTTATAGGAGATAACATGAATAAGTGGTTAGTGTTTATTGCTTTGCTGGTGGCGTACTTTTTTGGGGCACCAGTCGCTGTTGAGCCTAAGTATTGGCAAGCCCCTGTGAACGCTGGTTTTGTTGGTGACTTTCAATCTAATAACAAACTTTCCCAGCTCAACTATATCGATATTGGCTCTTCCACTGGCCCAGAAGATGTTGTTTCAGACAATCTTGGCCGCTTATATGTTTCAACTCATCAAGGTGAGATTTTACGCACTAATGCCGATGGGAAATTTGAGCCATGGGTCATTTCTTTGGGGCGACCTCTTGGGATGGCGATTTATAAGCAGCATCTATATGTCGCAGATGCCTATCAAGGCTTAGTACAAGTCGACCTTCATTCAAAGCTAATTCGTTTATTAACAGATCAGGTAAATTCTCGCCCAATTAATTACGCCAATAATCTTGATATTAGTGATGAAGGTATCATCTATTTTTCTGATGCTTCTACTAAGTTTGGAGCCAAGCAGTTTGGCGGTACCTATGAGGCCAGTTTACTGGATCTTCTTGAGCATGGGCAACATGGACGAATATTGCAATATGATCTCAACAGCGGCATCACCAGTGTACTGATTGCTGAACTTAATTTTGCTAATGGGGTAGCGCTTAGTCACGATCAAAGTAGTCTTTATATTGCTGAAACAGGCGGATACCAGGTATATAAGTATCATTTAAAAGGAAACAATAAAGGAAAACTCGAACCATTTATCAGCAATCTGCCTGGTTTTCCAGATAATTTAACCCGTGGGCTCGATGGGCGTTATTGGCTAGGCTTAGCTTCTCCAAGAAATGAGCTTCTTGATCTATTATCCCAATGGCCAATTTTGAGAAAAATGCTACAACGCTTACCTGAATTTATAAGGCCCAAAGCGGTACATTACGGACATGTAATGGCCTTTGATGATCAAGGGCGTATTACCAGTTTACAGGATCCCCTTGGGCATTATGGGGTCAATACAGGTGCCTATGAAACCATCAATAGAATTTATATTGCTAGTTTAACCGCAGATAAATTAGCTTATATAGATAAACAAAATGTGCCATTTGATTAATGAGTTAACAGAAGCTAATAAAAAACCTTTACTGGGTTGATATTAAGTATGCGAACCCCATATCTATGATGATTCAAAAGGAGTAATCATGGAACTTTTAGAAAAACTTAACTGGCGTTACGCATGCAAAGCGATGAATGGTCAAGCAGTAGCACAAGATAAAATTGATAATATTATTGAGGCGATATCGTTAGCACCAACTTCATCTGGATTACAACCATTTGAAGTATTTATTGTCACCAACCCAGAAATAAAGCAACAAATTCGACAAGTATCTTGGGATCAATCAGTGATCACAGATTGTTCGCATTTGTTAGTTTTTGCTGCGTGGGACCATTACACGGAAGCGCGTATTAATAAGTCATTTGATTTAGTCAATGAGGTAAGGGGTTTTACCAATGAAGGTTGGGAAAATTATCGCCAAATGCTGTTAGGTTTGTATCCTAATAAAAGTAAAGAAGAAAACTTCAATCACGCCGCTAAACAAGCTTATATCGCATTTTCTCAAGCGATTACAGCAGCAGCCTTTGAAGGGGTTGATTCGACACCAATCGAAGGTTTTGAACCGGCAAAAGTGGATGAGATTTTAGGTTTAAAACAAAAAGGCCTCGGCAGCTGCGTGATGCTTACCTTAGGCTATCGTGATGCTGACAAAGATTGGTTAGTTAATTTAACTAAAGTAAGAAAACCTAAAACGGAACTGATCACAGAAGTGAATTAGTCATTAAGTTAACAGGGTTCAGTGATGAGCCCTGTTCATAACAAGCAATTTTCCCTGACAGCCTGCCAGCATAGCCCCATCACTAGCAAATTTTTAACCTAAATTAACGGCAATCATTGTGTTGTATGCTTTAGTATTGTATTACAGTCACCCACTGTTAAGTTATGACTAGACTAAATAACCAGACTTATCCCGCTTAAGGCTTGTGAGAAAATTTGGAGTAGTTTTCAGCGACACTCTATTAAAAACCTTGTGTTTTTATCTAGCTGCTATATGCTGGGGAACACTTCTTCGTTTGGTCATCTATCACATATATCTGGCTTAGCGCTTAATAATTGAGAAAGCCGATGACAGATCTCCGTTTATGTTACCAAACCATTGAGTTTGGTAAAGTCGACATTCACCTTTGCACACTAAGAAACAAACAAGAATTTTACGATCCAGACGGCGAGGCAGAACGCCTAGGCATTAGCTCCACTGTCTGGCCAATATTTGGCCTACTATGGCCATCAGGGATCGTACTGGCTAATTATATCAACAATTTTAATACCAGCTCCAAGCGTATATTAGAAATTGGTTGTGGTACAGCCTTGACCAGTCTTTTACTCAATAAGCGCCAAGATGATATTACTGCAACCGATTATCATCCAGAAGCTGGTAAATTTTTAAATAGAAATACCGACCTTAACTGTGATGATAGAATCACTTTTGTCAGGGTCGATTGGTCAGAGCAAGATACAGATCTTGGTTTATTTGATCTTATCATTGGCAGCGACTTGCTTTATGAGGATGATCACGTTGAACTTGTTGGAAATTTTATAAACAAGCATGCCAAACAAGAGTGTGAAGTGATTATTGTCGATCCCGGGCGAGGGCGGAAAAATAAACTTACCCAAAAAATGGAAGGTTTTGGCTACCGGTCATCACATTTAAGGCCAAATGATACAGACTATCTAGCAGAAGTATTTAAAGGGTATATTTTGAACTTTGAACGAGGCAAGTGAACTATTCAACGACACAGCTCCGCGCCTTTCAATAAAGCCTGTGATTTAAATCGACCTTCCCACAAATTTATCGGGAATAAATTTGAACGCCTTTAGGCGGCCCAGAGGTGAGCGCCATGGATGGCAGCGAATACAAGTGACCTGTGCAGATGTCTTCAGCATTCGCTTTTTGGGCAATAGGTTCATTAAGACAACGCATAAACCATGAAATGTCTGACAATCTTGAACGAT
Source organism: Paraferrimonas sp. SM1919 (assembly GCF_010993985.1). GTDB lineage: Bacteria > Pseudomonadota > Gammaproteobacteria > Enterobacterales > Shewanellaceae > SM1919. Next base: position 56,246 of record NZ_WINH01000025.1, read on the forward strand.
ACTCGGAAATGGCTTTACGCAGAGTCAGTGCTTCACCATCAAAGAGCAAGTCACCTTTTGCAAAGCGCAGGCTTAACAAGGTGGTTTTAAATAGCTTGTGCAATCACTCTACAACTTCTCTATCTGACCACTCATTATCTCGATAAATATCAATGTGTAAAACCAAGTGAAGATGGTTGGATCCCAAATCTGGTAAAGCGTGCATACGCGGCAACATCAATAGAAAAAAAGCCACTGAGCTTATTAATTAAAGATTCAACCCAGGCTCGGCGATAGTCGTAGTTTCTATTTGTGTATTTATCAAAACCACAGAGGAAAGCACGGCGCACAACAATAGAAACATCGAAGCCCTGTAGTTACCGAGCTTGCCCTTGTTGCCATGAGCCTATGTTGTTTAAAGGGATATTAATGAAGAAGGTGCTCAACCGAGCTTAAGTTCAACTTGAACAACTCTAGGAAAACACTCATTTAAACAGAGGAAACACACACAAAAAGGTTAAGAAACAGCAGTTTAGCCGCTTGGCTAAGGTCAGAACATATCTAAGAAAAAATGGCGATGAATCAACAGCCAAAACCCTATCAGAACACCACGCGCTATTTCCTATAAATAAGCAGACTCATCTAGCTTCGGGCTTGTTCAACAATCGGGATAAGGTCGCGGCTGCGCGCGGCCTATCCTTATTTGTTATAAGGCTTACCAAGGTATTTTAGTTGCTATTACAATTGCGCCTAAATAATTTGCAAATCCTATAGCTCTAATCGCACGCTCATTAAAAATAGGATTCGTTGCTTCCTTTTCTGTTCTTAATACGCGTTTTGTAAGAGGTACATATTTGAACGAGAAAATTTGAAACTTAACGAAAGCAAATGCTAAATGTTTTGGAAAGAATACCAACCAAGAGCCAAACACAATAAGAGTGACCATGTTTGAAACTGTGATTTCCATTTCTGAGCCTTATAACGCCTCGTTAAGAGGCAATAAAATAGTTGGCTAAAATTAGCGACGAAGGAGCAAAAGCCAACTGTTTTTTGTCCTTTTAAACGACTTGTTGAACGAAGCCGCTTCGCGGCAGAAAAAGCATAGTGGAGAGTCTTCTTAAATACTTCTAGTGACCAATAACGG
>NZ_WINH01000026.1 GCF_010993985.1 Paraferrimonas sp. SM1919
TCAGATATCCCCAAGATTGGTGTTAGAACAGCAATTTGAACAACAACTTGAGCAACCACCACAAGCCAATATGGGGCTAGGTGAGCGTATTAGACATATGCTTGGACACCTAAAATTTTGGCGCTAAACGTATTCCCAAGAAATATTCGATACGATTCTGCAGTCATCACACTTAAAGTGAAAGATATCCAGTAACGGTTGTTCCAGTAACCAGTGTGGATTGCCGCATTTGGGGCAAGGTCTTTGCTTTTGTTCGGCTAATGATTGGCCCCCCACTTGATATTGGTAGTAATACGTCGGGGTTTTCGTCAGGTACTCAATGCGGCCGCGTAAATCCCAACCCTGCCTGAATAGATCACTGTCAATTTCTTTAAGTTCATCTAGGGCGGCAAATTCAGCTTTATTATTACCGGCCATTTGCAGTTCATCACAGGCTTGCCACTGGGTTTGCCAGCGAATAATTTGTTTATGGTCGCCGTTGAATGTCGCTGGGATCTTATAAAGGGGAATTGGCATTAGGTCGGCACCATTTCGTAATGGCGAACAGTTATGAACATAGCTGGTATAAAGTACTTGCCATTGAATCGGCAATTCGGTGGCCGTTTGCGAGTTTAGGTCAAGCCCTAAGATCCGACTGCGGGGGCTTAATAATTTTGCATTCTTTAACCGCTCTAAAGCGACTTTTACCCAAGGACTGTTATTGCTGGGTTTGAGCGCATCTTCGTCAGGCAGTAACACTCGGACTTTAAATTCAGCACCTTGGGCGGCAATCGGAAATTCACGCCCAAGTATTTGACCGTTATTTCTATAGCCTTCAAGTAAAAAATTGATCGCTTGCTCTACTGCCGTAATGGTGGTGTCGGCGTAACATTCGAAATGAATTTCAGCGCTATACATTGGATAGGGACTCTAATTTTGCTTGTAGCTGTTTTACCGTCGCTTCTAATTGCAGCACTTTTTCAACCAGTTGCTCTTGAGTGATATCCAATTTTGGGGCAGGGGCTTGATTCTGTAGGGGCGCTTCTGCCCTTGAGCCTGCTTTATACGCTTGAATGCCTTGGATGATAATAGGCAACGCTGTGGGTTGAGCGATGTGGGCTTTAACGGTCGCAACAGCTAAATTAAGCCCTTTCTGTTCAATGAGTTGGCAGGTTAATAGAACTTGTTGTAATTGACTCATTAGTAGTTAAATTTCCTAAAAGTTAGCTAAACAAAAGTGCTGTAAAAATTAAAATGCAATAAATTCAGTGGCTTATGTTTTGGCACAACTACTGCTTATAACATAATGTGAATCATTATATATGTTAAGGAAACAACAATGAAAACTCATTCACCTAAAATAGTCACTTTATTTTTAGCCACAGCATTATTATCAGGCTGTGTGGTTCATGTTGGTGGCGATAAATACCACGAATCTAATGATTGGAAAGTTCAACAAGCGGAAAATTTAGCCAATCTTTCTCAGTTAAAGGTAGGGATGACTACTGAGCAGGTGCAAGCATTGATGGGGGCGCCTGATCTGAATGAGATTTTTAATAATGGTGAGCAATCTGTACAAGTTTGGTTCTACCGTACCCAACATAAACACGGTGACGGTGAAACCACGAAAGACGAATGCACGCCTGTGGTGCTGGTTGATAACGTGTTAACAGGCTTTGGTGAAACGGCTTACCATCGAGTAAGAAATCACTAACTGCTTTGCCCATCTCCCTTTCATAGCCCATAAATAGACTAATATTTATGGGCTATTTTTTTCGGTGTTAATTTCAACATTGAGTTTATTGGGGAGCCATTAAAATTGATGTTGCTAAATACACTCCGGCTTTGTTATTTTTATGTTAAACAATTAAAAAAAAGAGTCTACCATGGATAGTATTTCAGCATTCACTGCAAGTTTCTTAACTCCTGATGATCATCGCGTTGCGGCTTCTATTCTGTTTAATGCCTATCAGGACGATCCTTTATTTAAACAAATTTTAGCCGATGAAAACCCTGAGCAATACAAACAAAAGCTTAGGGCCGCTATTCGTGAAGAGCTGCAATCTTTGTGGCAACAAAAACAGGTTTTAATTGGTATTTTTCAGGAGCACAAGCTGGTTGCTTTAACCGCCATCGCTGATGAATATTATTGTTTAGGAGACGATAGGCAATGGCATTGGCGACTCAAAATGATGATTGGTGCGGGTTGGTATTCAACCAAAGAGTTAATGGCCAAAGAGCAGCTCCTTAAAGATAGGCTAAAAGATGTCGACTACTCACTATTGCACTTCATTGCTGTCGATCCACACTATCAAGGTAGGGGAATTGGAGAGCAATTATTAAAGACCGCTGACCATTGGCGTCGTAAATATGCCGCTGGCCAAGCTTTGGCGGTTTTTGTCCCTGAGGGCGGGCCGTTATCACTGTTTTTGAATAATGGTTTTCACTCTGAAGGGCAATTTGTTATTGATGCGGTAGCAGGTGAGTTATTGTTAAGTGAAATTTAGCATTAGGTTTATTTTTTGTGAGCCTATTGTTAGGTTTACCCGTATGAAATTCAGAAATTGTCAGTCATTGTTGTAAGCGATCTCTCACAAGGTTGTAATATTTTCGGCGATAAAGCTTGAGATAAATAGAAATATTTAATTAAACCCCTTTAATTTCAATGCTTTATGTTTTTTATGGTTGTTTTGCTATTTAACGATAATCATAAATAAAAGTTTTCCCAGGTGGATGGTAGCCGTTTAATCATTACAATTGATTTTGTGGTTAGGGAGACGGAATTCTTAAAGAAGACAAAAGGACAGTCTAATTTTAAGGTGATGGATCAACTAACAGCGTTTACAACGCTTAGGCATGATGCCTAATGGTGGCGGAGCCACTTTGCAAGGACTTTGCAGCAATGGACAGCAGATACTAATGGATTAGTATGGTTAACAGGACGCTAAAGGATTTCCAATACAGGATAGTATTGCAATGAATAGCTCAGGAAGAGTTTCGGTCTAGGATGGATCGCATAGGGAACTTGGACTCACTATGGATAGTGATAACGCATGGATGGGCAGGAAGCAAAATTATAGCGGGATAGCTTAACAATCATTCCAATAGGATTTGGAATCTAGGATGAACTCAGGATGAGTTTACGCAAGGATGGGCAAGGAGCGCATAAATAATAGCTGGAATGCTTAACATAAAAAATAAATGGGGAGGCAGTATCTGTCTCCCCTTTTTATTTGCCGCAATTTAACCTAAAATTCATCTCTTTTCCAAGCGCTTGCCAATTACCATGAAGATCCTAATTGATGAAAATATGCCTTATGCCGAGCAGATTTTCTCACCTCTGGCTGAGGTCATAACAAAAAATGGTCGTAATATCAAAGCTACTGATCTTATCGATATTGATATTTTATTAATTCGTTCAGTGACTGTCGTCGATGAAACCTTACTCGAACTGGCCAACAAATTAAAATATGTTGGTACTGCGACTATTGGTATGGATCACTTGGACACCAATGCGCTTCAACAGCGCGGCATCGCTTACAGTAACGCACCTGGGTGTAATGCTCTAGGGGTAGGCGAGTACTCGGTAACCGCCTTTTTAGAATTATGCCAACGCACTCAAACCCAGCCTCAGGATAAAAAAGTGGGCATTATCGGTCTTGGCAACACCGGTTCAGCGGCTCAAAAATGTTACCAAGCGCTTGGGATTGAGACCTTGTTGTATGATCCATACAAAGCCAATACGGATCCAGATAATGATTATCAAGATTGGCAAACTCTCATCAATGAAGCTGATGTGCTGAGTTTACATGTGCCGTTAACAGATGAAACATTTCATATGTTTGATGCGCAACAACTCGAGGCGCTGGCGCAAGATGTTTGGCTCATTAATTGTTGTCGTGGCGATGTCATCGATAATCAGGCGGTTTTAGACTGGAAGCACAAGCGTCCCCAAGCCAAATTAGTCTTAGATGTTTGGCATAATGAACCTAACCCTATTCCTGAACTTATTCCACTGGTGGATATTGCCACTCCCCACATAGCGGGTTATTCCGTTGAAGGTAAAGCAAGGGGAACGCTCATGCTTTATGATTGGTTGCAAGGTTTTTATGATTGGCCAGCAACACCAAGCTTAGCCTCTCTTTTACCTGGGGCGGGGATCCCTAAAGTGGCCATTACAGGGCCATTAGATCTGCGACAGTTAAATGCTCTAATCAATTTGGGCTATGATATCAAACACGATGATTGGTTATTTAGGCAATACGCATGCCGCCCTGGTGGCTTTGACCAATTAAGAAAGAAACATACTTATAGACGAGAATTTTCGGCTATTACTATTGACCAAACAAGCCTGCCTGCAGAGCTTGAATACTTATTTAATTTCGGATTTACAAGGGGCTAGAATGAGCCAATTATTTAATGTTGCAATCCTTGGTGCAAACGGTGCCGTAGGCAAAACTTTGCTGGAATTGCTACCAAAGAGGAATTTTCCCTTTGCAGATATCTTTCCACTTGCCAGTTCACGAAGTGCTGGAAAAACCGTAGAAATTGAAGGCGATGACGTTGAAATTATCGATGTAGAAACATTTGATTGGTCTCAGGTACAGATTGCTTTTTTTAGTGCCGGCTCAGAAGCATCAAAGAAATGGGCGCCTATCGCGGCAGAGGCCGGGGTGGTGGTGATTGACAATACTTCCCAATTCCGCCAAGAGTATGATATTCCTTTGGTGATCCCAGAGGTTAACTCAGCTGCTTTAGTGGAATTTAGAAATCATAATATTATTAGTAATCCAAATTGTTCTACTATTCAGATGCTAGTTGCACTGAAGCCAATTTACGATAGATATGGAATTGAAAGAATTAATGTTGCCACTTACCAATCGGTATCAGGCGCTGGTAATAGTGGGATCAGTGAACTCGCGTCTCAATGCACTACGTTACTGCAGGGGCAACCCGTTGAGGCCAAAACCTTTAGCCGCCAAATTGCTTTTAATGTGATCCCTCAAATCGATGAGATATTGGACAACGGTTTCACCAAAGAAGAAATGAAAATGGTCAATGAAACCCATAAGATTTTTTCTGATCAGTCGATAGAGGTAAATCCAACGGCCGTTCGAGTGCCAGTTTTTTACGGTCACTCGTTAGCTTTACATATTGAGACGACTCAACCGGTTGATGTGGCAGAAGCAAAAGAGTTATTAAGTAACGCCCCTGGCATCGTATTACAAGCCAATGATAGTGATTACCCAACAGCGGTGGGTGATGCCGTTGGTGTGGATAAAGTTCACGTAGGTCGTGTTCGAGCAGATTTACATCGTGACAATGCCTTAAACCTTTGGGTGGTCGCAGATAACGTCCGTAAAGGCGCCGCCTTAAATAGCATTCAAATCGCTGAAGAGTTAATCGCAAACTATTATTAAGTTTTCAAAAAAAATGTCGATATACCATTTATGCCGCTGTTAGTTCACTGAAGGCACATAAGTGGGAAATGTAAAAAAGCTCACTTTTTCAAAGTGAGCTTTTTTAATGTAGCTGTATTGTTAAAGATTGTGTACATTAACCTGTGCTTAATGATTTAAAGGGAAGCCTTATGAACAAACTAGGGAAAGCCATTTTTTGGATGTGGCTCGCAGTCAGTTTACCTCTAGTAGCTAATGCAAATAACATCAGTATTATTGGTCCTAATGGTGAAACCAAAGTAGTACCAGCCAAGCAATATGGGCCAACACTACTAGACGAAACCTTATGGAGCATCGCATTTAAACATGCCAAAGCCCATGACCTTAATGTTTACCGAACACTTGCTGCTATTTATGAAGCAAATCCCCATGCTTTTTTGAATAATGATATTAATGCCCTAGAAGTTGGCATGATTCTATCGATTCCTAACGATGAAAAAATATCGGCTACCGCCAAAATTAATCCGGCTAAAATCAAAGCGATCAAAGCTTTAAAGCCTTCAATTAAGATCCCACTTGAACCATCTAAATCAGAGCAGAATCTGAGAGCTGAGGTGGCCGCTTTAAAAGCACAATTAGAAGAAAAACAGCAACAATTAGAACAACTTCAGCAAGAACATGTTGCCAATACCGAAGAATTGCAACAACAATTGCAAATATTGGAGCAACAAAAATATAACTTATTAACTCGAGTTGAAAGTTCAGAAGCGCTTATTGAACAGGCTGAAGCTAAAGCGTTGATCAGTGATGAAAAGAGTAAGCAACTTGCCAGTAGGATGGCAGATATTCAAAATGAACTCGACTCTTATGCTCTGCAAGCTAAAAAAGGCGGTTTATGGAAAAACCTACTTGATAACATAGTGCTGGTCATTGCTTTGATGATGATAATCGTGATTGCGATTGCATTATTAATTTGGAAGAAGTTACAGACTCAACAACCCGTACAGAATCTAACGGTTTTGCCAGAAACTGATGAACTCACACAGGAATCGGCACAAGAAAATGAGCAACAGCCAGACGCAGAAGATGCGCAACTTGACACTGTGGTTGCTGAAGAGTCGACAGCGGAGCAGAGCATAACGCCGCCAGAGGCAAAACTCGATAGTGACACTCTTACTGATATCGAAAATGAGAAAGCGGTTGATGCTTTTTCAATGGAAGATACTCGTTCGTTAGATGCCCTTTGGGAAGAAGCGATGGGGATTGAAGAGCAGGTTAAACAAGAAGATTTAACCAATGATGAAAATCACTCAGAATCAGAATCAGAATCAGAATCAGCCGTTGATATTGAACTTGAGCAAAGTGATGAATATCAGCCATTAGCAATAGATGACTTAGATGATGTTGAGCCAGTAGGCATTGAGGATAAGGAGATTGATATGTCTGAGCAAAAGGATATACAAGAATTTATTGATATCGAAAAACTGCTTGATGAGACCAAAGAAGTCGAGTTAGAAAAAGATCCCTATGATGAAGTAAACATCGACTTTAGCAACATCGAACAGTTAATCGAAAAAGAGCCTGTAGTTGATGTCGATTCAACCGAAAATAGTATCAATGCGAAACTTGATCTGGCCAAAGCTTACATTGAAATTGGTGATATTGATAATGCCATAAGCTTGCTTGAGGAAGTTGAGAGTATGGGTTCCGATGAGCAAAAAATTGAGGCTCAAGAGCTAAGAGTGAGTTTAAACAAGTAGCTGAGTATCACTTTTAATTGGTTAGCTAATAGCTAAATAACCTTTCGATAGTAAACCCCTTATTCAAGGGGTTTTTCTATTTCTGCTCCATAGTATAAAATTACTGTTTTAAGTTGTTGGAAAGAAAATGAGAATTGCTTTAGGTTTGGAATATGATGGTTCCAAATATTACGGTTGGCAACGCCAAAGAGAAGTCGATACAGTGCAAGCTCGATTGGAAAAGGCACTATCTACGGTTGCGAATGAGCCCATTGAACTGCAATGTGCAGGCCGAACCGATGCGGGGGTTCATGCTACCAATCAGGTGATCCATTTTGAAACCAATGCGGTGCGTCCACTAAAAGCTTGGACTATGGGAATTAATGCCAATTTACCTGCTGATATCGCAATAAAATGGGCGAAAGAGGTTGATGCTGATTTCCATGCGCGATTTAGTGCCACCGCGAGAAAATATCGTTATGTTATTTCTAATAAGCCATTGCGACCCGGAATCATGCAATCCGGAGTGACCCACCATTATGAATCATTGGATGCTGAGTTAATGCATGAATGCGCTCAAGTGCTTATTGGTGAACAAGATTTTACCAGCTTTAGGGCTGCCCAATGTCAATCTAACTCCGCTTTTCGTAATGTTCATCATGTACAAGTGACTCGCCATGGTGACTATTTGGTGGTTGAAATTAGTGCCAATGCATTCTTACACCATATGGTCAGAAATATTGTCGGCTCATTATTAGAGGTCGGTTCAGGTAATAAAGATGCCGCTTGGTTTAAATCGGTTTTAGAGGCAAAGAATCGTGACTTAGCCGCACCAACGGCCAAACCCAATGGGCTTTACTTAGTTTCAGTGACTTATCCAGCCCAATTTGAGCTACCTAAAATGGCTACGGGACCATTGTTTTTCCCAGAAAACTTATATGCTTATCAGTTTCAGCCTGGTAATTGATAGGGTATGACCAGTTTTGATGTGCTTGCTTTGAATTTTTATGCTTTAATACGGGCAGATTTTGATAGGTGTGATCTCTGGGTTAGTATTTGCTAATCTTAGTCGCCTATTTATAGTCTCTTTTTGAGGCAGGTATTTAGGAAGTTTTATAATGAGTTGGCTAGAAAAAATATTATCAAAAAATAAAGGCAGCGGTGCTTCTAAGGTTCCAGAAGGGATTTGGAGCAAATGTAATTCATGTGAGCAAGTTCTTTATCGAATTGATTTAGAAAAGAATTTAGAAGTGTGCCCGAAATGTGGTCATCACATGCGCATTGGCGCTCGTAAACGCTTGCTGGCGCTGCTTGACCAAGGCTCATTCAAAGAAATTGGTGAGGAGCTAGAGCCTCAAGATTTACTTAAATTTAAAGATTCTAAAAAGTACAAAGATAGAATATCTGCAGCTCAGAAAGCTTCTAAAGAAAAAGATGCTCTGATCGCCGCTGAAGGTACTTTGAATGGCCAGCCAGTTGCTGTTGTTTCCTTTGAATTTGCCTTCATGGGCGGTTCAATGGCATCAGTGGTGGGTGCACGCTTTATTAAAGCCTGTGAGCTATCACTTGCTAAGAACATCCCACTGGTGTGTTTTTCTGCTTCTGGTGGTGCCCGTATGCAAGAAGCGCTATTCTCTCTTATGCAAATGGCTAAGACTTCTGCAGCTTTAGCTAAAATGAGTGACCGCGGCATTCCTTACATTTCGGTATTAACAGATCCAACTATGGGTGGTGTATCGGCTTCCCTTGCGATGCTCGGTGATATTAATATTGCAGAGCCAAAAGCCTTAATTGGTTTTGCTGGTCCTCGTGTTATTGAGCAAACCGTACGTGAAAAGCTACCTGAAGGTTTCCAACGTAGTGAATTCCTTTTAGAAAAAGGTGCTATTGATATGATCGTTGACCGTCGTGAAATGCGTGATACGCTTTCAAGACTGCTTCGTAAGTTCCAAAATTTGCCAGCTGCCTAAGGTACTAATGACTCCTAAAGCACCATTAACAAGCCAGTCCATGAGCGACTGGCTTGATCATTTGTTATCCCTACACAATATCGAAGTTGATCTTGGCCTTGAGCGTATTACGGATATCGCTCAGGAAATGGGCTTAACCCATTTTGAAAATACTAAGGTTGTTACCGTTGCAGGCACTAATGGTAAAGGGTCAACCTGCGCTATGGTCGAGCAATTATGCTTAGCAAAAGGTCACAGTGTTGCTGTTTATTCCTCACCTCATTTTGAACATTATCGAGAGCGTTTAAGGATCAATGGGGAAGAATTATACGATGCCCAACACATCAGTGCTTTTATTACGGTTGAAAAGGCAAGGGCAGATCGAGCACTCTCTTTCTTCGAGTTTGCTACGCTAGCGGCGTTAGAATTAGTCAGACAACAACAACCAGATGTCCTCATTTTAGAAGTTGGTTTGGGTGGCCGTTTAGATGCCACCAACATTGTGCAGAGCGATTGCGCCGCGATTACCTCAATTGGTCTTGACCATGTTGAGTACTTAGGCGATACCCGTGAAAAAGTGGGATATGAAAAAGCCGGCATCGCTCGCGCTAACAAACCACTGATTATTGGCGAACCAGAGTGCCCGCAGACAGTGATTGACTATGCTGATGACATAGGTGCCAAGCTCTATTTAGTCGGTCATGACTTTAACTATGTTGAGCAGTCTTCCCATTGGGCCTTTGAGTTTGAGCATCAACATTGGTCACAGCTACCGTTACCTAAATTACCCCTAGCCAATGCGGCAACGGCTTTGGCTATTTGCCATTTCTTGATCCCCAATTTACAGCTAGAGCATGCAAAGCAAGGGCTTGAAGTTGCTAAACTAGCGGGAAGAATGGAATATTTATCTAAGCAACCTTCGGTGCTGCTAGATGTCGCCCATAATCCCCATGCCGCTGCTTATTTAAAGCAGCAGTTGCCCAAGGTGAGTGGACGAACCTATGGGATTTGTGGCATGTTAAAAGATAAAGATTATCAGCAAGTGTTATCTTTACTAAATGACCACATCGACAGTTGGCATTTAGTGAGCCTACAAACACACAGAAGTGCCACAGCGGAGCAATTACAACAAGCATTGTGTGCTCAGCATAGTGGAGATCTTGATACTCATATTTATCAAGATGTAGCCTCGGCATGGGAGCGGCTTAAGCCACAACTGTGTCAAGATGATATGGTACTGATATTTGGCTCATTTTATACTGTGGCAGAGTTTAAAGCGCATTTTTTGAGGGAGTAACCAGTGTCTAGTGCATTTCAAAATCGGTTAGTAGGGATAGTTGTCATCGCCGCATTAGCAGTGATCATCTTGCCGGATTTGCTTAATAGTAAAAAAGTATCCCAAGAAGGAGAGTTTACTGTTATTCCACTTAGGCCTGGGATTGATAAAGATCCCCAAATCGTTGAACAACTCCAGCAACTCGAGGATGAGTTTGAAGCGCCACAGCAACAAGTGACCGAAGTCGTCAATGCTGATAAGGGCACGGATAGCTCTGACAGCACTACTGAAACTGATGGGCAACAATCACAAAGCAAACAAGATGTCGCTGCTCAAACTGAGATTGCTTGGACAATCCAATTAGGTTCATTCAAAAGCGTTGATAACGTAAACAACCTAGTGGCCTCTTTGAAGCAAAGACAATTTAAAGTCTATACCTTGCCTTTGGTGCCGGTTGATGGCCAGTGGAACAAAGTATTTGTGGGACCGAATATAGATAGAAATAAATTAGAGCCTTATCTTGATGTGTTGGCTAAGGATTTCTCAACTAAGCCAATAATCGTGGCTTATCAACCTGAGTTGGTCCGTTAAGTCAAGGATCATAGAGTAAATAACAACATGAAAATTGTTAGCTAGGAACTCTCAATTAACCTAGCTAAAATGCCGCAAATTTCAAGGAAAATGATATGCAGATGGTTTGGATTGATTACCTCATTATTGGCATTATTGCAATTTCTACGCTGGTAAGTTTAGTGCGAGGCTTTGCTAAAGAAGCGATGTCTTTGGTGGTTTGGATTACTGCTTTTATTATTTCAAGCCGTTTTTATGAAGACTTGTCTGTCCACCTTACCCAGATCGATAATCCCACAGTTAGAACAGCGTCGGCCATTGGCATATTATTCATAGCAACGCTAATCATCGGCGCCATGGTTAATTATATCCTTGGACAATTGGTTATCAAAACCGGTCTATCTGGGACTGATCGAGTCTTGGGGCTATGTTTTGGTGCCATCCGTGGCGTGCTAATTACCAGTTTGATGCTGCTTTTTCTTGATACCCTTACTCCAGCAAACCAGTCCCAGTGGTGGCAACAATCAGTGTTAATTCCTGAGTTGTCGGTAGTGGTTGAGTGGTTTTTTGATTTAATGAAACAAAACTCTAGTTTGTTACCGAAGTACTAAACTAGATAAATACAAATAAAAATAAGGTGTGCTTTCATGTGTGGCATAGTTGGAATAGTTGCTAACCATAGTGTCAATCAAACCATTTATGATGCTTTGACCGTCCTCCAGCATCGTGGTCAAGATGCGGCAGGGATAGTAACGATTGAAAATGACGCATTTCGCTTACGAAAAGCTAATGGTTTAGTAAAAGATGTTTTTGAAGCTAAACATATGCAGCGTTTACAAGGAACCACAGGTATCGGCCATGTTCGTTATCCGACAGCGGGTTCTTCAAGTGCCTCAGAAGCGCAGCCTTTTTACGTGAATTCACCTTTTGGGATCACCCTCGCCCATAATGGTAATTTAACTAACGCAAAAGAGTTAAAACAACACTTAATCACCCAGCGTCGTCACATTAATACGACTTCTGATTCAGAAATTCTTTTGAATTTACTGGCGGCAGAAATTCAAAACATTCAAGGCAATCAACTTAGCCCTGAAGATGTGTTTAACGCCATTTCTAATTTACATCAGATTGCTCGCGGTGGTTATGCCGTGGCGGCAATGATAGTCAGCCAAGGTATGGTTGCCTTTAGAGATCCGTTTGGTATTCGTCCGCTTGTTTTAGGTAAGCGTGAGACTGCTGAAGATGGTATTGAGTACATGGTGGCTTCTGAAACCGTCGCGCTAGATGCGGTTGGGTTTAAATACTTGCGCGATGTTGCTCCTGGAGAGGCTATCTATATCACTGAAGATAAGCAGTTGTTCTCACAACAATGTAGCACCCAAGCCACCTTGCATCCTTGTATCTTTGAGTATGTGTACTTTGCGAGACCAGATTCTATGATTGATGGGGTTTCGGTATACGGTTCAAGGGTTAACATGGGGGTGAAACTTGGTCAAAAGATCAAAAGAGAATGGCGTCATCTTGATATTGATGTGGTGATCCCCATTCCAGAAACCTCATGCGATATCGCGTTAGAGATTGCTAATCAAATTGAAAAGCCCTATCGTCAGGGTTTTGTAAAAAACCGTTATATTGGCCGTACCTTTATTATGCCAGGTCAACAGGAGCGTAAGCGCTCGGTTCGACGCAAATTGAATGCCATTGATGTTGAGTTCAAAGGTAAAAACGTACTGCTGGTCGATGATTCAATTGTACGGGGTACCACTTCTGAGCAAATTATTGAAATGGCGAGAGAAGCTGGTGCTAAGAAAGTGTATTTTGCCTCTGCGGCACCAGAAATTCGTTTTCCTAATGTTTATGGTATTGATATGCCAACGGCCAATGAGTTGATTGCACATGGTCGCGATACCGATGAAATTGGTGCAATTATTGGTGCTGATGGCATTATTTTCCAAGACTTAACCGACCTTGTGGCAGCAGTGAAAGAGTTAAACCCGAATATTGATGGTTTTGAAACCTCAGTATTCGATGGGGTGTATATCACTCAAGATGTGGATCAGAGCTATCTAGATTATTTGACTGCTATGCGTAACGACGATGCTAAATTAGTCAGTAGAGAAAATAGCAGCAATCTAGAACTGCATAACGTTTGTCACCCTTAAAGCTCTAAAGCTCAAATAAAAACACCCGCTCGTGCGGGTGTTTTACTATCTGCATAAGTGATTTTTATTAGCTGATCACTGGACCAATACCAAAACTCCATAAAATCACTGAGCCAGTTAAAATGGCCACGGTCAATACCAGTGCGCAAGTTACGATAGAGCTTGCATAAATAAAGCCTCTCTCATAAGGAATATCCATCATAATGGGGACGCCACTGTAGAGCAGGTACACCGAATAGGTGATCCCAGCGAGACCAATTAGCATTAAGAACCAAAGTTGTGGTAATAATGCTCCCACACCCACCATCAGAATTGGCGTAGCCGTATAGCAAGCGAGTTCTAGGGCTTGTACTTTTGAAGGAGAGGCACCAAATGTTGGGGCCATCCAATGAATTAAGTAGGTCAGTGTGGCCACGCCAGCGAGTAAAGCAAAATACATTGCAATAGCGATGGCTAGAGCACTTGAGCTGGTTAATTTGATGGCATCACCCGCGCCGAGGTCCCAGCCTATGTATACACTGGCGACATACCCACAAATAGGTGGGATCAGTGCTAACAGCATGACATGTAATAAAGGGTGAAGAAGACTTTGTTGTTGTTGTTTGATTTGTTGCCATTCACCTTTAGGGTGGTGATAAAGACCCCATAAATGAGTTACTTGCATATAACATAATCCTTGTGTTCGTTTAATATCTCGTCGATACAGCAGACGAACCAAAAACCTGCCTTACCTGAAAATAAATAAGTTATTCAAATCGGTAATAGAGCTTCACCTACCATTTATTGATTAAAAATCACACCAAGTCAAGGGGTAAGTTGAACAATATTCACTTGTAAAACTTTCTGTTGATCTAGATTGAATTAATGCACTTATAAATGGTCAAATTAACTGATTGATGTTGGCTTTATCATGACCTACCAGTGTTTTGTGCTTCATTACTTTAGTAATTCGCACAAAGATCCTTATTTCGGTGTCTGAGTTTACTTCTGCTAATGAACTCTGTAGCTTAAAAATGAGGGTTGAGAAAGTCTTCTCAATCGCCCAGCACTGCTTAAGGAGGTCAACATGCGTCTTCAAACTAGCAACTCTAATCCCCGAGTATTAGACACCTCAGCACTTGTCCACGATCCCAATTCACTGTGGAGTTACCAATCTGATATTTATGTGTGTTTGACCGTTTTGGAGGAACTTGACAATCTTAAAGAGCGACGAGATAAGTCAGTAAGCGCGGATGCGCGAGTAGTGATCAGAATGCTCGAAGATATTGTCAATGGCTATGGAGCTAATGAATTAGAGCAGGGAATTGCTCTGCAAAAAGACAAAGGCATTAATGGCCCTAAGTTGTTTATTGGTATTGATACCGAGTTACCCATCGCCAAAAGCCTCAAGCATGGTATTGGTAGTGATGCTGATAACCGAATTATTAACTACGCCTTACATTTGCAAAATAGTTTAGGCCGCGAAGTTACTATTGTTAGCCGCGATATTAATATGCGCCTCAAAGCAAGAACCATTGGTGTAGACAGTGAAGATGTTGACGCCCAAGAGCAAATATCAGACATTAACCTGCTGTATTGTGGAGTGCAGAGCTTTGAAGGTAATTTATTTGATAGGGCTTCTGATTTAGAGGGGTTCTCCCTTAGTGGAGAGATTTATCGTTTTGCACGATCAGTATTTAATGGCGATGCTCAGTTTAATATGTATTGGTATGATGAAGAAGGTCATATTGGTTATATAAGCGAAGTCACTAATGAGCATGTTTACACTAAGCTGTTACCCAGAAAGCAAGACAAAGTATGGGGCATAAGCCCTAAAAACCCACGTCAAGCTATTGCCCTTAGTCAGTTAACCGATCCTCATTTTGATTTAAATATTTTGTTAGGTCCCGCAGGTTCTGGTAAGACTTTTTTAGCCCTCGCCGCTGCTTTGCATCAAGTATTAGAAACGCGTCAGTACAAGAAAATTGTCGTGGTTCGAAGCCGTGACTTTATGGATGATGATCCTGGCTATCTGCCGGGGGATTTAAAAGAGAAATCTTTACCTTTACTGGCGGGGATCACCGACGCTTTAATATCAATGCACACCGATAACAATGATGATAGAAATATTGCTGCGACAATTGAGCATATTATTGAACGAGCGAATATAGAGTTCACTTCTATGGCTTATTTTAGAGGTCGCTCTATTGATGATGCGGTATTGATCATCGATGAGGCTCAGAACATGACCCGAGCACAAATGAAAGGGATGTTATCCCGCGGTGGCAGAAATTGTCGAACCGTCGTTTGTGGCAATTTATCTCAAATTGATGATAAATTTGTAAGCCCGGCAAGTTCAGGTGCCAGTGCAGCAGTGAATGTATTTCGAGATTATGAAAAGGGCAGTGTTTTGATTTTTGATGAAGTCGAGCGCAGTTCACTTGCTGAGTTCACCGAAAAATATTTCTAAGTGGTAACGAATAATGGTAAAACAACAAATAATAGATCTTGAGAAACAACTTTTTAAGCCAGTGATCAGAAAGGACGGTCAAGCATTATCAAAATTACTCGCCGATGATTATTGTGAGTTTTCAATCACGGGAAGCATTTACAATAAGAGCGATGTGGTGAAGAGAATGCCGCTTGAAAATCCACCTTATATCAAAGTTGAGCAGTTTGATTGTGTTCAATTAAGCAGTGACTTATATCAGGTGCGTTACCAGGCTAAGACTTTACAGGCCGGTCAAACAGAGTTTGAAAACTCTTTAAGAAGTTCGCTATGGCGGGCTAATGGCGACCAATGGCAGTTGATTTTTCATCAAGGCACTAGCGCCTAAAACAAAACAGCCCAGTTAATACTGGGCTGTTTTTTTAATTAGGCCGTTTCAGCTTGGGCATCAACGTTGTGGCTTTTGCTTCGTAGCAGTACGATTGCCATGATAACTAAACTCGCAGCAACACCAGCAATAGTCGATACGGTCATTTCATTGCCAAAACCGAGGGTTTTGCTGTTTAGGATGAAAGTGAAAATGACTGAGTTCATAAACAGTGCTGGAATCGTGGTGATCCAGTGGAACTTGCCTTTACCATGTAGGTAAGCAGTTGCGGTCCATAGCATCACCGTTGCTGTCGCTTGGTTTGCTACGCCGAAATAACGCCAAATCACACCAAAGTCGACTTGAGTTAGGATAGCGCCAATGACGAATAAAGGCAGTGCCATCATAATGCGTTTGTTTAATTTTTCCTGAGAAACAACAAATAGCTCAGATAAAATTAAACGTGCACTACGAAAAGCGGTATCCCCAGAGGTGATAGGCAGAACAATTACCCCTAAGATAGCAACAATACCACCTACCGCACCGAGCAGACCGGTTGATGCAGAATAAACAACATTAGATGGGCCACCATTAGCAAGCGCTTCATTCAAGCCTTCAACACCATTGAAGAATGATAATGCGAGTGCACACCAAATTAGCGCAATCACACCTTCACCAATCATGGCACCGTAGAATACGAAACGACCATTGGCTTCATTTTCCATACAACGAGCCATAAGCGGTGATTGTGTTGCGTGGAAACCTGACACCGCACCACAAGCAATGGTAATAAATAGTGCTGGCCATAATGGCATATCGTTCGGGTTCATATTGGTCATCAGCTGGCTCATTTCAAAACCAGGCAGTACCGCATGTTCACTAGAAACCATAAGTGCGATAGTGAGACCCAATGACATAAATACTAATAAAGCACCAAAGAATGGGTATAGGCGGCCGATAATTTTGTCTACAGGCACAATGGTGGCGAATAAGTAGTAAGCAAAAATGACAACCACTAAGATGCCAACAGAAACGCCAGTAAGGTTAGCTAACAGGCCGGCTGGAGCTGATACAAACACGACACCAACAAGCAGTAAAAGGACGATGGCAAAGGCGTTCATGATGTATTTAGCGGTGTTGCCTAGGTACTTACCAACCATGGTTGGTACAGAAGCCCCCTGGTTGCGAACCGATAACATACCTGAGAAGTAATCATGTACGGCACCAGCAAAGATACAGCCTAATACAATCCAAATCATTGCGGCTGGGCCATACAGTGCACCCATAATTGGGCCAAAGATAGGACCGACACCAGCAATATTTAATAGTTGGATTAAATAAACGCGACTGGTACTCATTGGTACATAATCAACACCATCTTGCTTAGTGTAAGCAGGGGTTTGGCGTTTAGTGTCTATGCCAAATACTTTTTCTACAAAAGCACCATAAATAAAATAACCACCAATAAGGGCAGCTACACATAATAAGAACCAGCTCATTATTAAAAACCTCATATAAATAATGGCGCTATTGTATTTTTTTTAGGAACTAAATATCAGGTTGTCGCTGGCAAAATGTGATCTTGAGCAATGAAAAAATTGGGGAAATAGTTACAGTTAACAAAAAAGCGCCAGAAGGCGCTTTTTATCACAGTATTGCAAGTTAACCTGAACTTAGAAGGTCGTCACTGTTGGTGAGCAATTTGTTCTTCTGAATTAAGGTTACGTTGTCAATCTTAGCGCTTTAGCGCCTCTGAAAGTAATGGACGCATTACTTTTAACAGACCTAAGGTCGCTTTTGGACTACCAGCGACAATGTTGCCAGAGTTCATGTAATCGTGACCACCAACGAAGTCAGTAACGGTTGCGCCTGCTTCACGGGCAATAAGGTCGCCAGCTGCGATATCCCAAGGCTTAAGGCCAATCTCAAAGTGACCGTCATGACGACCCGCAGCAACATAAGCAAGATCTAGAGCAGCAGAACCTGAGCGACGGAAGTCGCCAACATGGCTAAACATTTCGTTGATAAGGTGTAGGTAAGTTTCGCTGTGCTGACGGTTCTTGAAAGGGAAACCAGTACTAATAATGGTACCATCAAGATCTTTCACTTCAGATGCACGAATACGGAAACCGTTTAGTTGTGCACCACGGCCACGCAGGGCAGAGAATAGTTCGTCACGAATTGGATCGTAAACAACAGCAACTTCGGTTTTGCCTTTTACTTTAAGTGCGATAGAAACCGCAAAGTGAGGAATACCGCGAACAAAGTTAGCAGTACCATCTAGGGGATCGATAACCCAAAGGTAATCTGTATCACTGCCTTGGTTTTGGCCAAGTTCTTCACCAACGATTGAATGATCTGGGTAAGACTTACGGATCGTCTCAATAATTTTTTCTTCAGCGGCTTTGTCAATGTTAGTAACAAAGTCGTTTAAACCTTTAGATTGTACTTCTACTTTATCGCTTTCTTCAAAAGCGCGTGCGATTAGATTGCCTGCGTTACGAGCAGCACGAACCGCAATGGTCATCATTGGCAGCATGAAAATTACCTTTAAGTTGTCAAAGAACGTTTTAGCGGCGGCGATTCTAACAGAAAAGATTCTTTTAGCAAGGAACTAAACGTTAGGGCGTAAGCTGTGTTACGATCTTAGTAAATTTGTGATTCAGTACAGTGACTCAATAATGTTAGACCAAATCAAAGTAATTTTAGTAGGAACTACGCATTCTGGAAATATTGGTTCAGCCGCTAGGGCGATGAAAACCATGGGATTGAGTAATTTAGTGTTGGTACAGCCCAAAGCTGAAATTGACGGTAAGTCGATTGCTTTGGCTGCTGGGGCCTCTGATATTCTCAAAAATACTCAAATTGTCGACAGCTTAGAACAAGCCATCAGTGATTGTCAGTTGGTCATGGCCTGCAGTGCTCGCAATCGTACTTTGGATTGGCCAGTGTTGACCCCAAGAGAATCTGGACGTCAAACCATGGCTGAGGCTGCTAAAGGCAAGGTAGCAATCATTTTTGGTCGTGAAAGTAATGGCTTGTCTAATGAAGAATTGCAACTGGCTAATTACCATGTGTGTATTGAGGCCAACCCGGAATACTCAAGCTTGAACCTTGCCCAAGCGGTGCAAATTCTATGTTATGAAATGCGTTGTGCTTATCTAGAAACTGTTGATAAGCCAGTGGTTGAGTCAGAGGTGGATTACGTAGACTCTGAAGGTATGGAGCGCTTTTACACTCACCTAGAGCAAAGCCTATTAAAAACCGGTTTTATTGTGAAAGCCCACCCAGGTCAGGTAATGAATAAACTGCGCCGTTTATTTAACCGAATTAGGGTCGAAGCACCTGAAATGAACATTTTACGCGGTATCTTAAGTTCTATTGATAGAACCGCTCGTGGCCAAACACGAGTGGATAAATAGCTCAATTTGTTAAAATTGGCGGTTGCTTTTTTGATGTTGTTACAAAAATGCATTTATTTGTGTGTGAACTAGACAAATTCAAGCAAAAGGTTTGATTCTAGTCACAGAAACAAGGACAATAGCCGCCAATTTTTAGAGAGTCGCCACCCTCCAAGATTAATCCATTCAGCCGATTTTACGGTAACAATTAATACTTGAGTAATTTAGTAGGTTAAATACTTGACTGTTTTAGTCGGGTATGGTCAAATGGCGACATCTTTTAATAGGGCGAAGTACTATGAAACTGACTTCAAAAGGGCGTTATGCCGTCACCGCCATGCTTGATGTAGCAATCCATGCTCCCCATGGACCCGTGCCATTGGCTGATATTTCGGAACGCCAGGGTATTTCACTGTCCTATTTAGAACAATTATTCGCCAAGCTTCGCAAGAATGGCCTAGTGTGCTCGATTAGAGGACCAGGTGGCGGTTACCGTTTAGGTAAAGATGCTGCTGAGATTAGTATCTCTAATGTCGTTTATGCCGTAAACGAAAGCGTTGATGCTACCCGCTGTCAGGGAAAAGGCAACTGCCAAAATGGTGGTCGTTGTTTGACCCATTCACTTTGGGGTGACCTAAGTCAACGTATTAGTGATTTCCTAGATGGCATCAGTCTTGCGGATTTAATGGAAAAAAGAGATGTGCAGGCGATAGCCAGCGAGCAAGATAAATTGCTTAATACCGCCCCACAGCGCATCCATGTAAATGTATAAGTTTTAATTTAGCAAATTTTAAAAGTACGCAGTTTGCTTAACGAATAAGCCAGTACGGAGAAATCAATGAAGTTACCAATCTATCTTGATTATGCAGCAACTTGCCCTATGGACCCTCGTGTGGCTCAAAAGATGGCCGAGTGTCTTACCTTAGATGGTAATTTTGGCAATCCAGCATCTCGTTCACATCGCTTTGGCTGGCAAGCTGAAGAGGCAGTAGATATTGCCCGTAATCAGATTGCAGAACTGATCAATGCCGACCCTCGTGAGATCGTATTAACCTCAGGTGCGACTGAGTCAGATAACCTTGCCATCAAAGGTGTTGCTCACTTTTATAAAAATAAAGGTAAGCACATCATTACTGCTAAAACTGAGCACAAAGCCGTTTTAGATACCTGTCGTCAACTAGAGCGTGAAGGCTTTGAGGTGACTTACCTTGAGCCAGCTGCTTCAGGCTTAATCTCTGTAGAAATGCTAGAAGCCGCCGTACGTGAAGACACTATTTTGGTGTCGATTATGCACGTGAACAATGAAGTTGGCGTAATTCAAGACGTTGCGGCTTTAGGCGAGTTCTGTCGTAGCCGCAAGATCATCTTCCATACCGATGCTGCCCAAAGTGCAGGTAAGGTTGAGCTAGATGTACAGGCAATGAAAGTCGACCTGATCTCTATTTCTGCCCATAAGATGTACGGCCCTAAGGGTATTGGTGCCCTATACGTACGTCGTAAGCCGCGTATCCGCCTAGAAGCGCAAATGCACGGTGGTGGCCATGAGCGTGGTATGCGTAGTGGCACCTTAGCCACCCACCAGATAGTTGGTTTTGGTGAGGCCGCGCGCATTGCAAAAGAAGAAATGGCAGCAGAGAACGAGCGTCTAAGAATGCTCCGTGACAAGCTATACAACGGTATTAAAGATATCGAAGAAACTTATGTGAACGGTGACATGGAGCAACGCTTCCCTGGTAACCTAAACATCAGCTTTAACTTTGTTGAAGGTGAATCACTAATGATGGCGCTTAAAGACTTAGCGGTATCTTCTGGTTCGGCATGTACTTCAGCAAGTCTTGAGCCAAGCTACGTATTACGTGCACTAGGCTTAAACGACGAATTAGCACACAGTTCTATTCGTTTTTCAGTAGGTCGTTTCACTACCGAAGAAGAAATTGATTATGCAATTGAAACGATTCATAAATCGATTGATGGTTTACGTGAAATGTCACCGCTTTGGGAAATGTTTAAAGATGGCGTTGACCTTAGCAAGGTAGAGTGGGCACACCACTAATTTCGGATGAATTTGGAGTATTAGAAAATGGCTTACAGTGAAAAAGTAATCGATCATTATGAAAACCCTCGTAACGTTGGCGCGTTTGCGAAAGATGATCCTCAAGTTGCCACAGGCATGGTAGGCGCACCCGCATGTGGTGACGTGATGAAACTACAATTAAAAATCGACGATCAAGGCATTATTGAAGACGCTCGCTTTAAAACTTACGGTTGTGGCAGTGCCATTGCTTCAAGCTCATTAGTTACTGAGTGGGTAAAGGGCAAAAGCGTTGATGAAGCGATGAAGATCAAAAATACAGACATTGCCGAGGAATTAGCGCTGCCTCCTGTTAAGATCCATTGTTCAATCCTAGCGGAAGATGCTATTAAAGCAGCCGTTGATGATTATAAAGCAAAGCAAACTAAATAAGGCTTGGAGAAGTAAATGGCCGTAACCATGACAGAAGCTGCTGCTTCACACGTAAGATCATTCCTAGAGAACCGCGGTACAGGTTTAGGTTTACGTTTAGGCGTTAGAACCTCTGGTTGTTCTGGTTTGGCTTACGTCATGGAATTTGTTGATGAAAAGAACATCGATGATGAAGTGTTTGATATAGATGGCATCAATATCGTTATCGATGCTAAAAGTGTGGTTTACCTACAAGGGACCGAGCTTGACTATGTCAAAGAAGGCTTAAATGAAGGTTTTAAATTTAGCAACCCAAATGCCAACGGTGAATGCGGTTGTGGCGAAAGCTTCACGGTCTAAACAGTCATGAATTACTTTGAAATTTTTGGTCTAGAACAAACTTTTAACATTGATCTAGGCCAGTTATCAAAGCACTATCTAGAGCTGCAAAAAAGTGTTCATCCCGATAAGTTTGCTAATGGCTCCGAAGCTGAGCAACGGTTTGCGATGCAAAAAGCCGCGCAGATTAACGATGCCTTTGAGCGTTTAAAATCACCCATCAAGCGCGCTGAGCACCTTATAGAGCTGGCCGGCATTGAGCTTGTGGATGAAAGCAAAACCATTAGGGATACAGCATTTTTAATGCAACAAATGCTGTGGCAAGAAGAAATTGAAGACATTAACAGCAATCATGATGAAGATAGCTTGTATGAATTACAAGATACGATTGCTGAGCAGCAAGCTCAGATGATTAAAGATGTTGAGCGATTACTTGCCAACCAATCCTATTTAGATGCCCAAGCCATTTTACCTAAGCTAAAATTTATGGCGAAACTGAGTGAACAATTACGTACACTTGAAGATGATCTCATTGATTAAAAAATATTATGGCATTACTGCAAATTGCTGAACCAGGCCAAAGTGCGGCACCCCATGCCCACAAATTGGCCGTTGGTATTGATTTAGGTACCACAAATTCTCTCGTCGCTGCAGTGCGCAGCGGCGAAGCCTCCACCCTTGCTGATGAGCAAGGTCGTCACTCACTGCCCTCTGTCGTCCGTTATCAACAAGATTCGGTAACCGTGGGTTACAGTGCAGTACAACACGCCATTAGTGATCCGAGCAATACGCTCGTGTCAGTAAAGCGCTTTATGGGTCGCTCTTTAGCGGATGTAAGCGCACGCTACCCAGATTTACCTTATCAGCTGGTTGCTTCTGACAATGGTTTACCACTGTTTGAAACCGTCCAAGGTAAAGTCAATGCGATTGCGGCTTCGGCAGAAATTTTAAAGCCATTAAAACGACGCGCGGAAGAAACCCTAGGTGGTGAACTATCCGGTGCGGTGATTACGGTTCCTGCCTATTTTGATGATGCCCAACGAGCTGGCACTAAAGATGCCGCTGAGTTAGCTGGGCTAAAAGTGTTACGCCTATTAAACGAGCCTACTGCAGCGGCCATTGCCTACGGTTTAGATTCCGGTCAAGAAGGTGTGATTGCCGTTTATGACTTAGGTGGCGGTACCTTTGATATTTCGATTCTGCGTTTAAATCGTGGGGTATTTGAAGTATTAGCCACTGGTGGGGATTCGGCTTTGGGCGGTGACGATTTTGACCATGCCCTAAGCCAATACTTTATTAGTGAATTAGCCTTAACGGACATTGATGCTTCACTGCAACGTGAGCTATTAATGGCTGCCCGCTCTGCTAAAGAAGCGTTATCGGCGGATGAGCAAACCCAAGTCACGGTTGCAGGCCAAACCCTGACCGTGACTAAGGCACAATTTGAACGCTTGATCAGTGATTTAGTTAAGAGCACTATTCGCAGTTGTCGTAAAGCCCTACGAGATGCGGATGTCACTATTGCTGATGTCAATGAAGTGGTGATGGTAGGGGGTTCAACCCGTGTCCCATTAGTGCGTGAGCAAGTTGAGCTGTTTTTTAAGTCAGAGCCTCTAACCTCGATTGATCCTGACCGAGTGGTTGCCATTGGCGCCTCGATTCAAGCGGATATCTTGGTCGGTAATAAGCCTGATTCAGATTTGTTACTGCTCGACGTCATTCCATTGTCTTTGGGGCTGGAAACCATGGGTGGCTTGAGTGAGAAAGTGATTTCTCGCAATACCACTATCCCTGTGGCCCGCGCCCAGGAGTTTACCACCTTTAAAGATGGGCAAACGGCGATGGCTATCCATGTGGTACAAGGTGAACGTGAGTTGGTCAGCGATTGTCGTTCATTAGCTAAGTTTGAGCTTAGGGGCATTCCAGCGATGGCGGCGGGTACGGCGGTTATTCGTGTGACCTTCCAAGTGGATGCGGATGGACTTCTGAGCGTTACTGCCATGGAAAAAACTTCAGGGGTGCAATCAAGCATTGAAGTTAAACCTTCTTTTGGTCTTTCTGATAACGAAATTACCGATATGCTTAAAGCGTCGATGGATAATGCCAAACAAGACATTGAAAAGCGTATGCTGCTTGAACAAAGAGTGGAAGCCCAGCGAGTCATTGAATCGTTAACCATTGCTTTAAAAGAAGATGGCAATTTGTTACCTCAGCAGCAGGTGGAAGAATTAACCCTTGCCCTTGAGCAGTTAGCCAAGATTGCCCAAGCCGAAGATGGCAAAGCCATTAAAACGGCTATTGAACAGCTAGATAAACAAAGTACCGAGTTTGCCGCATTGAGAATGGAAAACTCGATAAAACAAGCATTAACCGGTCACAATGTAGACCAAATTTAACGGATACCTAATATGCCTCAAGTTATCTTTCTACCCCATGAAGAGCATTGTCCAGATGGCGCTGTAGCCGAAGCTGAAAAGGGCGAGCTTATTATTGATGTCGCCTTTAAGAACGGCATACATATTGAGCATGCCTGTGAAAAGGTGTGTGCTTGTACGACTTGTCACGTAGTGGTCAGAGAAGGCTTTGATTCACTGGAAGAATCTGACGAGCTGGAAGACGACATGCTAGACAAAGCATGGGGCTTAGAGCCTGAAAGTCGTCTATCATGCCAAGCAAGGGTAGCCGATGAAGACTTAGTGGTCGAAATTCCTAAATACACCATTAATATGGTGAGTGAAAACCACTAAGCAACCCTTTTAGTTGCCAAGCCCTGTCAGTCGACAGGGCTTTTTTATTGGGGCTGGTTAAGGGTGGGGGCGCTGGGTTGATGTCAGTGGCTAATGTTCGCTTTACTCACACTTTAGCTTGGGGTTTTAGGGAATAACCATAGCTAAAGCACTGAAACACCCATTTCACACTGTAATTTAATTACATTTTCGTTGGTCAGTTTCCGATTGCTGATGGGGATTTTGGTTCCCTATGCTGGCATTTACTTACCTTATATGTTGCCGTTATGATCCAATCTAAGTGGGCGCGTACGGCCCTTGTAAGCCGGTTGGTTAACTTGCGTTAAGTTAATGTTATCGCTGGCAATTAAAAAGGAATTTTTCATCCCTAGTTGGAAACTTGTGAACCCGCTCACATGTGTTGCTCAGCAAACTTCATACACTGGCCTCAGTTCCCGCTTTAACAGGTAAAAATGTATGGAAGTTTTCATCAGTTTATTAGGTATGGCAGCACTCATTGCTTTAGCTGTGCTTTTGTCTAACGATCGCAAGTCAATCAATATAAGAACCGTTGGTTTAGCATTATTGTTCCAAGTCGCTTTTGGTGCTTTTGTGATGTATGTGCCAATGGGGCAATCAATACTCGATAGCATCTCTCAGGGGGTGATGGGGGTGATTGGTTACTCAAATGAGGGCTTAGCTTTTGTTTTTGGTGATCTCGCTAAATTTAGCCAAGGTTTCATCTTCGTTATTAACGTGCTTTGTGTAGTGATTTTCATCGGTGCATTGATTTCACTTCTATACTATTTCGGCATTATGCAGAAGGTGATTGCGGTTATCGGCGGTGGCTTACGCAAGTTATTAGGCACCAGTCGTGCAGAAAGTTTATCGGCAACGGCAAACATTTTTGTTGGTCCAATTGAAGCACCTTCTATGGTACGTCCATTTATTAATACCATGACTCGCTCAGAGCTATTTGCGGTGATGACTGGCGGTCTTGCTTCGGTTGCTGGTGGCACTATGGTGGGCTACATTAGCCTAGGTGTTGACGTTAAATATGTGCTTACCGCCGTGTTTATGACTGCGCCAGCGGGTTTATTATTCGCTAAGCTTATGTATCCAGAAACTGAAACGCCTAACCAAGACATCAACAAAATTGTCGATTCCCAGGAAGATCAACCTAAAACGGTTATTGAGGCTATTTCTAATGGTTCAATCATGGGCATGCAACAGGTTGCAATTGTTGCGGCATTATTACTGTCATTTGTGAGCTTAATGGCCATGGGTAACGGTTTAATTGGCAATATTGGCGAATTATTCGGTTATGAAGGTGTCACCATTCAAGCCATCTTAGGTTGGGCATTGGCACCGCTTGCTTGGTTAATGGGTGTGCCTTGGGCTGAAGCGACACAGGCCGCTTCTTTTATTGGCCAAAAAATGATTATTAACGAGTTCGTGGCTTACATGGACTACATTAAGGTGGCAGAAGAACTTTCACCAAAGACTCAAGTCATCATCTCATTTGCACTTTGTGGTTTTGCTAACTTTGGTTCATTGGCGATGGTTATTGGTGGCCTAGCTGCTCTCGCTCCAAAGCGTCGTGATGACATTACTCGCCTTGGCATGCGAGCCCTTATTGCTGCTGCCTTAGCAAACTTAATGAGCGGTACGGTTGCCGGTCTCCTATTTACTCTTGGTGCATAAGGAAAAAATTATGACTCCACATATTAACGCTCCACAAGGTGCCTTTGCTGATCTGGTTATTATGCCGGGTGATCCACTCCGCGCTAAGTACATTGCTGAAAACTTTTTAGATAACGCCGTACAAGTCTGTGACGTGCGTAATATGCTCGGTTATACCGGTGAATACCAAGGTCGTCGTATCTCGGTCATGGGTTCAGGTATGGGTATTCCTTCTATCTCTATTTATGCAAAAGAGTTAGTAAAAGACTATGGTGTGCAAAAGATTATCCGCATCGGTTCTTGCGGTGCCATGAGCAAAGACATCAAGCTGATGGACATTGTCATGGCCATGGGGGCATCAACGGATTCAGGTGTGAATCGCATGCGCTTCCCAAATACTGATTTTGCTATGATTGCTGACTTCGGCTTACTGCGCAGCTGTGTAGACTCAGCCGAAAAGCACAACATTAACTACCACGTCGGTAAC
Organism: Paraferrimonas sp. SM1919; assembly: GCF_010993985.1. Classification (GTDB taxonomy): domain Bacteria; phylum Pseudomonadota; class Gammaproteobacteria; order Enterobacterales; family Shewanellaceae; genus SM1919. The sequence goes on from NZ_WINH01000026.1 coordinate 26,949, forward strand.
ATGTATTCTTCAGATCTGTTCTACGCACCAGAAGATGGTCGTTATGACAATATGGAAAAATACGGCATCCTAGGGGTAGAAATGGAAGCCGCCGGCCTTTACGGTGTGGCGGTTGAGCATGGCATTAAAGCCATGGCAATGATGACAGTAACCGATCACCTAACCTTAGGTCAGCACCTAAGCGCGGAAGACCGTCAAAAGACGCTCAATGACATGATTAAACTTACCCTTGACGCTGTGCTGATGCACGATCAAGCAACAGCTTAATATATAATAGATAAAAAATGCCCAGTAGACGTACTGGGCATTTTTGTAGGTACCGTGCTAGGAGTTATTCAGCACTAGGGCAATCAATTGGGTAAATCGTTTCGATCACGATATTGGTGGTTGGCAGGTTCCAATAATCCACTTCAACTTGAGCCATTTGATCAACGATATCCATACCAGTAAGCACCTGACCAAATACGGCATAACCGTAACCTGGATACTCACCCCAAGAATTTGGTAAGTCGCTTGAATAATCTAAGCTGCGGTTATCTTGGTGGTTAATATAAAATTGTGCGGTTGCTGAATGAGGCTGATTGGTTCGAGCCATAGCAAAAGTACCGCGTAAATTTGATAAACCATTATTGGCTTCATTGGCAATTGGAGCAAAGGTCTCTACAGGCTCATAATTTTGATTATAGCCACCGCCTTGTACCACAAAGTTCTCGATAACTCGATGGAAGATTAGACCATCGTAATGGTTTACTTCAATATACTTTTCAAAGTTATCACTGGTGTTTGGCGCATTTAATTTATCCAGTCCAAAGGTAATATCACCCATAGAAGTCTGCATCAAGTAGCAAACATCAATGTTCATTTCAACTTTGGGAACTGGAGGGGTTGGTTGGGGCTCATCTACATCATCAGAACCACCACATGCTGCTAAAAATAAAGCGGCATAAATCGGGAGTAACTTTTTCATACATCAACTTCCATGGCAAATAGACTTATCAAGTACAGGCGGATGATTGCTTTACTCGCATAAGTTAAGAGCGAAATTTATTATTATTAATAATTAAGGCAGTGCTGTAATGCCCGGAGCCATTCATGCCTTAATGTTCTAACTTTAACAGCATCAAGCTTTGGCTGGTAGCGATTATTGATTTCGATGTTTATTTGCTCTGATTGCCATTGTCCCAGACTTAGAGCGGCAAGCTTAGCTGCGCCGAAAGCAGTGATTTCACTGACATAGGGCTTGATCACTTGGCAATCGAGTAGATCTGCCTGGAATTGCATCAGAAACTCATTATTACTGGCACCACCGTCCACTTTTAACGTTTTGATAACCGAATGTAAATCATTTGTCATCGCCGCGATGACATCAGCACTTTGGTGGGCTATGGATTCTAAGCCCGCTCGGATCAGGTGGTTTTTGTTGCTGCCTCGGGTTAATCCAACGATACTGGCACTGCAATCTTGCTGCCAATGGGGGGCACCCATACCCGTAAAGGCGGGGATCAAATAAACCCCAAGGTTAGATTCTAATCCAGCGGCAATCTCGCTGGATTCTTGCAAATCTGCAATGATACCCAGTTCATCTCTTAACCATTGCATCGTCGCCCCAGCCATGAATACTGAACCTTCTAAAGCATAGCCATTACTGCCATCGCTATTAAGGGCAACCGTGGTCAATAAGCCATGATTCGATTCGATAGCTTGGTTACCAGTGTGCATCAACATAAAGCAACCTGTGCCATAGGTGTTCTTAGCCAATCCAGCTTCGGTACATTCTTGTCCATACAACGCCGCTTGCTGATCGCCAATAATCGCGCCAAACTGAAGCTGCTTACCTTGATGCTCAAAAGTACAATGCAAACCGCCAGATGCAACGACCTCTGGCAGTAATGATGCAGGAATATTAAATAAAGCCAGCAGTTCATTGTCCCAGCAGTGTTGATGGATGTTGTATAACATGGTGCGACTGGCATTGGTGGCATCGGTAATGTGGCTTTGACCATCGCTTAGGTTCCACATTAACCAAGTATCTACGGTGCCGAATCTTAGCTGTCCCTGTTCAGCCAGGGCTTGAGCGCCTTCAATATTATCCAACAACCAGCGAATTTTAGTGGCAGAAAAATAAGCGTCTGCAACTAAACCGGTTTTTTCTCGGATCATTAACTTTTGTTTGAAATCTAAGGCATCACAATAGCTGGCAGAGCGGCGGCATTGCCATACGATAGCGGGGCCGATGGGGATCCCCGTGGTGGCATCCCAGATAATGGTTGTTTCCCTTTGATTAGTGATCCCTACAGAGAATTGTTGCTGGCCATCAAGATCATGATTTTCGACTAAAAATTGTAAACAATGGCGCTGACCCTGCCACAATTCATTGGCATCTTGTTCGACCCAACCTGGATGTGGGTAATGACACGCTAAAGGCTGAGAGTGACTGGCAACAATCGTGCCATCGGCTTTAAAAGCAATGGCACGGGAACTGGTGGTGCCTTGATCAACGGCTATGGCTATGCTCATAGTAAACCTAATTCATTATTTTATTTAGAAAATCTAGATGATTTGGCATGCTTTGACAAGCCTTGGCTTGGATATTATTAATATCCGTCAATAACTGTCGTTGTTGTTCCTTGGACATCATGTCCACACTCGGATTATAGCGGGTGCTTTGCTGTGACTGTCCAGCTATCACTTGCAACCATGCAGGTAAAGAGAATAAGTCTTCACTGCTACCATGAATTTCTCCACTGGCTTGGTAAAGGGCAATCTTATGGGCAAGTGCAGTCGGAATCGCCATGTTCTGACAAGCTTGCCACATGGGTTCTGTACGCTGGTTTAAGTGATAATGCAGAATAATAAAGTCTCGTATGTGTTCAAACTCGATTTGCGACTGTTGGTTATATTCTTCTTGTAAAAGCTGATAATTATTATCCCTTGGGAACAGCTTTAATAAACGTAAAATAGCACTTTGCACCAGATGAATACTGGTTGACTCTAATGGCTCTAAAAAGCCAGAAGACAAGCCAATTGCAATACAGTTTTTATGCCACTGTTTAGCGGTTCGACCTGGGGTAAACTTAATAAAATTAGGTTTACCGATTACATTTTGTTCGCCAACTTTATTGAGCAGTGTCTGTAAGGCTTGCTCATCATCCATATGTTTAGAGCTATAGATGATGCCATTGCCGGTACGATGTTGCAGTGGTATTTGCCACATCCAACCTGCCTGATGTACGGTAGACTCGGTGTAATTTGGTAGCGGCGCTAATGCTTTTGAGGGCAGGGCGATGGCTCTGTCGGTTGGTAACCAGTTGGCGTAGCTTTCAAACCCTTGCTTGAGGGCTTGTTTGATTAATAAGCCCTTAAAACCGGAGCAATCAATAAAGAGGTCGCCACTGATTTGTCCTTGCTCAGTAATTACCGAAGTAATTGCTCCATCGTCACTGAGTTTGACTTCACTAATGGTGGCCTCAATTAACTGGATGTCATTTTGGCATTGTTGCTGTAGTAACTGCGCATACAGCCCAGCATCAAAATGGTAGGCGTGGCTAGGGCCTTTTATGGGGGTGCCGGCTAGGTTAGCGCTAATGGCCATTTTATTAGTATCACACATTTTTGAGGTGACAGAAAAATCCCAAATTGAGCGAGCATTGGCACTGGCGATATGGTGAAAAGGAGACAAACCGACTTGATGCCCAATCTCTCCGAAAGCGTGATAATAACGATGTTGTGGTTGTTTCCAGCCATCGAAACAAATGGCCAATTTAAAGCTGCCTTGGGTGGCTTTGATAAAGGTTTTATCGTCAATGCCTAAAGATTGATTAAAGCTGACAAGGGGCGGAATGCTTGCTTCTCCAACACCAATGGTAGCGATCTCTTTAGACTGTATTAGGGTGATATTAATTTGCGTGCCTAATACTTTACTGAGCATGGCAGCTGTCATCCATCCAGATGTACCACCGCCGACGATGACGATATTTTTCATTATTATTTTTATCCTAAAAAAAAGCCTCAGCTAATGAGCTGAGGCTTAATCATCTCAAATTCTAATTAGAATTTGTAGTTCGCACCGAACATAAAGTTACGGCCGTAGTTTTGGTAATCACGAACTAATGACTTATTACCATCTAGGTAAGTCGTGAATGGTTCGTTGGTTAAGTTGTTTACCTGGAACATTACTGACAGACCATCAAGTGACGCAATACCGCTTTCGCTGAAGTCGTAGCCTAATTGCGCATCAACTACGGTTTCTGCTTTCACGTTAACCAGCTGACGAGTTAAGCTTATCGCAGTGACTTCACCTAGGAAGTCGCTACGGTAACGTGAGCTGATACGTGCATTGAAGCCGTAATCTTCATAGAAGAAAGTAGCGTTGAAGGTTCGATCAGATAGCCCTGGAAGCTGGTATGGATCGCTTTCTGGTGTCTCTTTCACTTCTGAGTCAGTCATGGTACCGTTGGCAATGAAACCAAAGCCTGATAATGCATCATGAATTAGAGCGCCACTTAGAGTGAAAGAAGCTTCAATACCTTTAACATAACCGCCATCACCATTTTGTGGTGAATCAAAACGACCAATTGGAGAAGCGCCATCAGGGATGTCGATAACACCAGTTAGGTCAACGAATTCTACTTGCTTAAAGATGTAGTTCTCTAGGTTTTTGTAGAAGGCGGCAACCGCAAAGTAGCTTGATTCACCGATGTAGTTTTCATAGCTGATATCGTAGTTCCAAGCCATCCAAGGCTTCAGAGCGGTGTTGCCTACTGAGCCCGTAAAGTTTGGATCGCCTGCACCAGGGTTTTGGTTGTAGCTTAGGTTGATGTTTGAGTTAAGATCATCCAAGCGTGCACGAGACATAGTGCGACCAACACCGACACGAACCTTTTGGGTTTCAGTTAAATCAAAGTTTAAGTTGGTGCTTGGTAATAGTTCCCAGTACTTGTCTTGTGAGAAGTTTGGCGTTTTGGTTACTAAGCCGTCTTTGATTTCGATAGCGGTACCGTCTGAGCTTTGATCGGTGTGGATTGCTTGAAGACCAATGTTACCACTTAAGCGAACATCTCCAAGATAAGTATCAAGGTTGGCTTTAGCAAATACCGTGGCTACTTTTTCGTATACATCCCAGCTGTTGTTAGCACGAGAGGCAACGGTTGCATTCTCTGAAGTCTCTGTGTAGATACCAGAACGGTATAGACCCATTGCATCGTAGCTTAACATGTTACCCATGCCGATGAAATCAAGAGAAGTCGGCTCTAGTAGGTACTCTGCAGGTACTTCTAACATATCAGGGTAGTTTTTAAGCGTTAAGAAGAAACCTTCATCACGCTTTTTCTTATGACGGTCTGAGTAGTTAACACCTAAATCTACAGAGCTAACGAAAGCGTCATCAAAGGCGTAGTTAGCCCCTAAGCGAATGGCTTGAAGAGTGTCTTCAATTTCTGGGGTGTTGATGAAACCGTCTTGACCGTCACTAGGTACGGTTACACCGTTACCCCAGCTGAAGGCGCCGCCAAGCTTGATTAGGCTAGGATCTGAATAGTCCAGATTATGGCTAAACATAGCACCACCAGGGCCAGTCATTGCAAAACCAAGATTATCGACAGCACCGTTGCCTGTGCCACGACCGGTACCTGAGTAAGTTTCTAGACCCCAGTCTTTACGGTTAGTTTGAGATAGCGATACATCAGCCATTAGGGTTAGGTTGTTATTAACAATAAATTGGTTATTCCAACCTACTGCGGTTGTATCGGCTTGACGTAAATTAACATCGTTACGAACAACAACCGCCGCATTATTAATAATGCCAGCAGTCACTAATTGACCATCATCTTCGATAGCGGTGATACCAGTGTTCGCCCAGCCGGCACCCCACATACCTGGGATTTCGATACCACGTAATACTTGCTCATCTTGGAACTTAGTGTAAAACAGGTCAAAAGTCGAAGTGAATTGCTCATTTGGCGCCCATTCTAGCACGGCCATTACACCATCACGCTCAAGTTCGCTTGAACGAACATAAGGCTTAGCACCACCAAGAACAAGTGGGTTGGCTGCATCGTAATCGAGCTCTGGGTAACCCCAAGCTTGCCAACGTTCCTCTTGGTTTGGTGAGCTCATTTTTGAATAACCAATGGCGACACCTAGGGTGTCATTCATAAATTGGTCGATATAAGAAACACTGGCACGGTAGCCGGTGTTTTCTGTACCTGCATTTAAGGCACCTAAGTCATTGTATTCACCACGCACGTTAACGGCGACAGTTTGTTCACCGTGGGCGAGTGGAGAAATGGTACGCATGTCAACCACTCCGCCAACGGCTTGGGTCATTAAGGATGCGTCAGAACTTTTATAAACAACAACTTCGTTGAGTAATTCTGAAGGGTATTGATCAAATTCAACACCACGGTTGTCGTTAACAGTGGTTTGTTCACGACCATTAAGGGTGGCGGTAGTAAAATCAGGACCTAAACCACGAATAGAAATAACATTGGCGCGGCCATCAAGACGCTGCGCGGCAACACCAGGTAGACGTGCTAAAGACTCAGCAATTGAAACGTCTGGCAGTTTGCCGATATCTTCAGCAGAAATCGCTTCAACGATTGAATCATTGGCCATTTTCTCCGCTTGTGACGCTTGAAGTGAGCGGCGGAAACCTTTTACTTCAATAACTTCTACTTCTTCTTGAGCTTGAACTGCGGTATTTGCTTCTTCAGCGGCAAAAGCATTTTGCATGCCAGCAACTAGTAGTGCACTGGTTAGAGCACTCAGTTTAAATTTATTCATCACGCTTCCCTTTTAAAATTATGATGGTTATTCGCCATGCCTTATTTTTTTACTTAACAATGGCGTAAAGCATTATCAACATCATGTATAAGATGAATCAATCTTATGCATACGTATTCATAACATTTGTAGGCTAAATAGCAACAGATTACACCTTGAATAATCACAATTTATTCAATTAATGCGTGAGTTAAATTGATGAATACGTATGCATGCAGTTGTTGGTTTGTTAATCAGTTGTTAGCTTTTGAGGGATGGGTAATCTTTTGAAGTATTCACTGGGTTCACCAAAACCGTCCAAGTGACATTAATAGGGAAATTAATATGACCTACTTTAAAGCTAATAAGTTAACCTTAGGCTTATTTGCTGCTGGTGCACTGTCGTTACCGGCAATGGCAGCAGAGCCTGAAGTTGAACAGTCTCCAGTCGAAGCAGAACAAATGGAAGTGATTGAAGTGAAAGGTTTCAGTCGCTCCTTAGTGGATTCGATTAACGCAAAACGATTTGCCGATGTGGTATCAGAAGAGTTATCGGCCGATGACTTAGGTGCACTACCTGATGTATCCATGGCGGATGCGCTTACTCGACTACCCGGTATTTCCGCGGTACGTACCGGTGGTCAGGCCGCGCAAATTAACATTCGTGGTATGTCTGGTGGCTTTGTTTTCTCAACCTTAAATGGCCGTGAGCAGGTGTCTACCTCTGGTTCGCGTTCTATTGAGTTTGACCAATACCCATCGGAATTGATCTCCGCTGCTTCGGTATACAAATCTCCAAAGGCATCGCTAATTGAAGGTGGTGTTGCGGGTACGGTTGAGCTAAAAACCGCCAGTCCGCTCGATTTAGAGGATAATCATAAATTCGTCGCTAACCTGCGTGGCATGACCAATGACCGTGCCGATGAAGTCTATGGTGCTGAGAAGTGGGGCCATCGTGCCAGCTTTTCTTACCAAGGTAAGTTCCTAGAAGATACCCTTGGGGTTGCCGTTGGTTATGCTCGCTTGTACCAGCCCAGTGTTGCTACCCAGTTTATCGGTCTGCATTATAATGCTACAAAAGATGTCGATGGCATTGCCAATGACATGCAGGGTCCTGAACAAAAAGAAAACCATGAGTTTGTTTCTGAAGGCTTTGAGATGCAGCATTTAGGTGGTGTTGAAACTCGTAATGGTTATATGGGGGCGATTGAATGGCAACCCGTAGATAACTTTAACTTAAAAGCCGATGCCTTTATTTCTCGTTTTGATTCAGAAGCGTTTGCCCGTGGTTTTAGGGTGAAACTTGGTGGTGATACTGCCGCTATTTCCAACCCAATTATTGATGACAACGTAGTGATTGGGGGCAACTTTGGTCGCACTACCAATGGTTGGACTCGAGTTGAAATCGTTAATGACGATAACCAGGACAAGGATGAAGTTAACAGTTTAGGTATTAATGCCGATTGGCAAATTACTGATACTTTCCGTGCCAATTTCGATGTGTCCCACTCTTCAGCTAAGTCTGATTTTAGAAATGGCCTGCTTTGGTCACTCGTGGCTGAAGATGCTAATGCCCAAGTCCCGCAACTAGACACCAATGTCAGCATTAACTATAAGCTTAATGGCTTAGATTTGCCGGATGTTGGTTTTTCCCAAAGGGATTATTTTGCTGACATTAATAAAGTCATGGTCAGTAAGTATGGTATTTATCCTTATCTAAATGAAGATAAATTAAATGCCTATCGCGCTGACTTTCAGTGGGATTTAGAGCTTGGTCCGATTGCCTCTGTTGAGTTTGGGGTGCGTTATTCAGATCGTGAATATTCTAATGATCGCTCAGTGTTTGAATATGGCAACGATGGTGACTTCTCATCAAGCCAACCGCCACTGCAGTTAACTGAAGATATGGTGACTCAAGTGGATTGGTCAGGCGACTTTGCTCACTTCCCATCATACCTAGCGATCGATCTTGATTCAGCATTAAATGCTTGGTTCCCACAAGGTGTGCCACAACCGGTGCAAACCTGGGGTAATGCCAATGGCGTTAACGACCCTATGGGATACACCACCAACTATTCCTGGTCAGTACTGCAATCGGGCGATGTATTTGAAAAAGTACTATCAAGCTATGTAATGGTTAATTTGGACGGTGAAATTGGGGACTTAGCTTGGACTGGTAATATCGGTTTACGTCGAGTGGATACCGATCAGAAAGCGACAATGTTAGAAAACGTTGATGGTGATCCAAGCCTTGGTGCCCAATACATTATGGATGAAAACGGTATTGTTAATAGTCTGTATGCACCAACGATCAAAGGCGAAGAATATACCGACTACTTACCAAGTGTGAACTTGAATTTTGCCCTAATGGACGATCTACAGCTACGCTTTGCTGCTGCGAAGGTCATGTCTCGTCCACCAATCAACCGTTTAGCAGGAGATATTAGTGCTTCTGCCAATGATGATGGCATTATTAATGGTTCGAGTACTAATAACCCTTATTTAAAACCTTTCTATGCTGATCAATACGATATTTCTTTAGAGCATTACTTTGAAGGCGGCGCCTTAGTGGCAGCCCTGTTCTACAAAAATATTAATAGCTTTATTCAGACGGTATCCATTGAAGATTATGATTTTAAGGGCAATGGCTTTAACGTTCCTGATTATGTAATTGATCCTGAAAGTGGCGTAGAGACGCCAACCGAAAACGGGATTTACACTACTGCAGTTAACAACGCTGAAGGTGGTTACATTCGTGGCTTAGAGTTGGCGTACACCCATATCTTTACCTTCCTGCCTGAGCCGTTTGCCGGCCTTGGTTTAACGGCGGGTTACTCGCTAACTGAGTCCGAAGTTGAAATGGTCAATGAATCCGGCAATTTAAGCTTAAAACAAACCCTACCAGGTTTATCTAAGCATGTTGCTAATGGCTCATTCTTCTATAGCTACCAAGGTTTCGATACCCGTTTATCAGTCCGCTATCGTAGTGAGTTTGTGTCTGAGCAAGTGGCAATTAACGAACAAATTGTCAACTTTGCCCCTGAGACAGTATTGGATTACCAAGCCTCTTACCAGATCAATGACAATGTTGGCGTGTTGTTCCAAGTGAATAACTTAACGGATGAGCCGACTCGTTCATATTTCGGTAGTGAATCTCGTACCGGTACTCTGCAGTACTTCGGTCGTCAGTTCTACTTAGGCACCAATATCAATTTCTAAGCTAACTAAAACGATTAATTAGTTAATGAATAAAAAACGAGAACAAGGAGCTTTCTAATGAAGCGTGTCTCAACTTTATATAAATTTACTGCCCTGACATTGGCAGTATTTGGACTAACGGCTTGCGGTGGTTCAGATAACGAACAACAGGCTGTGGAACTTTTGACCTGTGATGTTCCTATGGTTCCTAATAGTGCGGGAACTGAGTGCGTCGACCCGAAACCTATTGAATGTCCAGTACCAACGGTGCCTGATGAGAAGAATGAAGCTTGTATTGTTGGCTTTGATGAGACGGCACCGGAGCCAGTATTTAAACCAGGGCCTAATCAAGCGGTGCTGTATTACAACAACGAACTTACAGCTAATGAAGCCGGCAATCCTGAATATACTCGCTTTGAGCTGCATACATGGAACAATGATGCTTGTGACGCTTATGCCGCGCCGTTCGATGCCACTGATTGGAATAACGGTCATAAAATTGATGGCGTTGATGCGAATTATGGTGCTTACTGGATCCTAGAGCTAAAAGACGGTTACAGTGATTGTGCCAACTTCATTATTCACGATGGTGATGAAAAGGCGTTGGGGAATAACGACCTGAAAATGCCATTAATGCAAGACGATGAACGTGCTGTACGAATGAATTGGACCTTCCATGGTAATTCAAGTGTGTTTGAATACCCTGTGGTAAGCCTTGGTACGCCGCCACTGTCCATTTCTGGCCGTTCCGCCTATTGGCTGGATGCCGATACGATTTTGGTCAATCCAGAAAATGGCTTCATTGCATCATTACAGCTAATACATGCTCAAAATGCTGATATTACTATAGATGTTGATCCAGACAATATCACTGGTGGTGAGCGCGTTGTGCTCGCTCAAACCTCTTTAACAGAGGAGCAGCAAGCGCGTGTACCTGGAATGCAAAGCTGGCCAGCATACTCAACGGGTTTAACTGCGGAACAAGCAAAAGCGGCGGCAAAAGGCCAGCTAATGGTTGCCGGCTTTGATGCTGATAATGCACCGATTTATGCTACCTATGTGCAGCAAGCTAAGCTACTGGATAGCTTATATACCATGGGCGAAGATGACGCCGATGAAGCCCAGCTTGGGGTGATTTATGGCGATGCCGGAATCGAGCTGAAGTTGTGGGCTCCTACCGCACAATCGGTTGCGGTAAAACTGTTTGATGCCGCCAAAAACGAAACCGCCTCAGTTGCATTAACTGAAGATGCGGCTACAGGTATTTGGTCAACCACACTAGATGCGAGTAACGATGGGCTGTATTACCAGTATGAAGTTGCCGTTTACCACCATGAGACTGAGCAGTTACAAACCCTGCTTACCTCAGATCCATATTCGGTGAACGTATCTACCAATGGCATGTACTCGCAGCTAGTGAATTTAAGCAGCGATGAAACCAAACCTGATGGTTGGGATGACCACATGGTACCTACCGTAAACGCACCAGAGGACATGGTGATTTACGAAGGCCATGTGCGAGACTTCTCAGTACGTGATGAGTCTACTACTGAAGCCAATCGTGGTAAGTATTTAGCCTTTACCGAGCAAGATTCTGCCCCTATGCAGCATCTTAAAACCCTTGCGGATAATGGTTTAACTCACTTCCAAGTCTTACCAGTTAATGACATATCTTCCATTGAAGAAGATGAGTCTAAGCGCATTGAGCTAACCTCAACATTCGGTGAGCTATGTGCGCAAATTGATAATGAAGAGCTTTGTGCTAAGCATGATCAAGGCTCTCAAATTATCGATATCTTAACTGGTTTACCTAGCTATGATATGCATGGCAGTGCCCAAGAGATTGTTGAAGCAATGCGTGGTTTAGATGGCTTTAACTGGGGTTACGATCCTAAGCACTTCTTTGCCCCAGAGGGCAGCTATGCTTCATCTTCTGAAGGTGTTGCTCGCGTAAAAGAATTGCGTTCAATGAACCAATCACTGCATGAAATTGGTCTACGAGTGGTGCTTGATGTGGTGTACAACCATACCAGCACTTCAGGTCTATGGGACAACTCAGTACTGGATAAAGTCGTACCGGGTTACTACCACAGATACAACCAAGCGGGGGGTCTTGAGCGTTCGACTTGTTGTGAAAATACTGCGCCTGAAAATAAGATGATGGCAAAACTAATGTCAGACTCTTTAGTGCACTTCGCTAAAGAATACGGCTATGACGGTTTCCGTTTTGACATCATGGGTCATATTCCTAAGGATGCCATATTGGCCGCGCGTGATGCTGTATGGGCAGTAGATGCAGACAACTACTTCTATGGCGAGGGTTGGAACTTTGGCGAGGTAGCAAACAACTCACTATTTGTTCAAGCTAAACAGCAAGATATGGCTGGTACAGAAGTGGGTACCTTTAACGACCGTTTCCGTGAAACTATTCGTCGTGGCCATTTATTCCCTGTCGCAATCAACATGGAAAACCAAGATGGCGAAGTGAAAGAGGCAGCCCGTGACGTTGATGCTGATATTCGTGAGCAAGACAATCTACGTATTGCTATGGCAGGTAGCTTACAAGATTACATCTTAATGGATGCTAACGGTAACCAAGCTAAAGCGACGGCATTCCGTTGGGATAGTCAGGAAACGGGTTACACCCTAGACCCTGCTGATACCATTAACTATGTATCTAAGCACGATAATGAAACCCTGTGGGATAAACTGCAGTACATTATGCCTTTTGGCCTAGGCATGGATGAGCGTGTTCGCATGCAAAATATTGCGGCGACCTTACCACTGGTGAGTCAGGGAATTCCTTTCTTACAAATGGGGGGGGACTTGATTCGTTCTAAGTCGTTAGACCGTAACTCCTATGATGCTGGCGATTGGTTTAACTATGTGGATTTCACTAAAGCAACCAATAACTGGGACATTGGCTTGCCATTAGCCCAAGATAACCAAGAAAAGTACGCTTACATGCATACAATGAACTCAAACCCATACGCTAAGGTGGGTTATGCTGAGATTGATTTTGCATCTAATGTATTTAATGAGTTACTGAGCATTCGTAGCCAAAGTCCACTGCTGCGTTTAACTACTGCCCAAGACATTATTGACCGTGTAGGTTTCCATAATATTGGTAAAAACCAAACCCATGGTCTGATTGTGATGAGCATTGATGATGGCGCAGATTTAGCTGACTTAGATGCTAACCTAGACGCTATGGTAGTAGTGGTGAACGCCACTGCAAATGAGCAAAGCCACACGGTTGCGACCGCTGCTGGCTTCGAGCTGCACGCGACTCAGCAAATGAGTTTTGATGCAACGGTACAATCATCAAGCTTCAGCCGTGATGAAGACAACGACAACGGTACCTTTAGCGTACCTGCCTACACCACTGCGGTATTTGTTAAACCCCAAGGTTTAGCGCAAGGCTATGGACTTGCTGCTGATGTTACCGCTGGTGCGCCAGATGTCGTGCCATATGGTTCGACAGGAGTCTACCTAAAAGGTAATTTGCCTGAAGGCGTTTGGAACGAAAATATTGAGTTCAGTTATATTGGTGGTGGTATTTATCAAGTGATCACCCAATTTAACGTGGGTGATAATGAGTTTAAGTTCGCATCAGCTGATTGGTCTACCGTTGACTTCGGTGGTGGCAGTGTCAGTAACTTTGGTGAAGGCGATGTGGTGACCATGGCCCCAGGCGGTGCTAACTTGTTCTTTAATGCAGCCAAGGCCGGTCGCTATGTGGTGAATGTTAATGCCATTGATCCAGCGGCACCGACTATCTCAGTGTATTTTGAAGATCTCTACGCCGATACCACTGTCTACTTAAAAGGTGATATGAATGGTTGGAGTAATGATATTAATTATGCATTGGTGCATCATGTTAACGGGGTTTATTCCACAAAAGCTTCATTAACAGCTGGTCAAACTTATCAGTTTAAGTTTGCTGATGCCGATTGGGGGCCTGTCAATTGGGGCGCAGATAACGGTATGATCACTCTAGCAGCTGAGACAGAGCTTGTCAGCGGAGCTGGAAACCTAAGCTTCACCCCAGATGTGGATGGTGATTATACCTTTGTTTTAGATTACTCTGATAGAGCAACACCAAAAGCGGCAGTTTATAATGCCGATCCTTTTGCGGGTACGCCAATCTATTTACGTGGTGAAATGACCAGCTGGGGTGATGTTACGGATCAGTTTAAATTAACTGAAAGCGGCTTTTATCGTTATTCGGTAACCACCACCTTGGCGGCACAATCATACCAATTTAAGTTTGCTTCAGCGGACTGGAGTACCAATAATATTGGTGCTGCAGGAACCGTTGATGTTGAGTTGGGGCAAGCGATAGCCGTCGCGCATGGCGCCAATCCTGCTAACCTTAGCATTGATGTCGCTACCGCTGGCAGTTATACCTTTACTCTTAGCGGCTTTAATAAGGCTGATATGAAATTAACGGTGACTCAAAACTAGCAAGTGTTAGCCACACTGTCGACAAACTGCAACCGCCAAAGCAATTTGGCGGTTTTTTTGTACTGGCTTGATCAAAAACTATGCGGCCGGTGATCCTTTTACCGTGGAGAGCGTTATAAATGTTGCTAACATTCCCCTTTATGTTAGCACCTTTGTGTGTTTTGTACCGCCGCTATGCCAAGTGCCTAGCGGTTTTTTTTGAGGGCTTACTGGCAATGGGTTGATGATTGATTCATTCTTTTTTGAACAAAGTTTGTTCTATTAGGAACTTTTATAATCAAAGCTGTCTATACTAATTGTAAGTGAATTATTTTTTGCCAATGGCATCTAACCTGTTAGCAGCCCACCATTAAGGTGAGGCTGTTTTTTTAGGTCTGTAAGATCATTGAATATGTTTTGATTCTATGATCTCAAGGGGGAGGGATTGCTCTACCGCTTGTTTTATTAGTGTTGCTGCCACAGCGGAAACAGCAACGGGGGCGTATTTTCTTAGTCCTGGCAATTTACAAATTAGTGGCATAAAAATAGTCCCTAAAGTTTCCCCTATTCTGTTATCGGCTCGATTGCGTGCGAGTAGTAATGAAGGTCGAACAATCGTGGTTTTATTGAAATTAAGCTGCTTGATATTATTTTCTAATTCACCTTTCATTTTTAAATAAGCGTTATTGCTGTTGTGGTCTGCTCCTAGTGAAGAGACTAATAAAAAGTGATTTATGCCAATATCTTTAGCGATAGTGGCGCTTAAGGTTGCTAAGTCCACATCCACTTTTCTTTGTGCTGCAATAGAGCCAGCGATTTTTTTAGTGGTGCCTAAAGCGCAAAATAGACAATCCGCGTTGGTTGCTGCTAACGCTTTATCTAGCTGCTTGAAATCATCAATGACCATATTAATGATTTTGGGGCTAGCATAATCAATTGGTCTACGAGTCACCGCAATGACTTTATTAAACTGAGGGTGTGTAGAGAGTTGTTTGGTAAGACTTTTACCTACAGCACCGCTTGCGCCGATAACAATTGCAATGGTCATGTTTTTTCCAATTTACCAGTGGGTGCAGATATTGTGCCTGCGCTATGACAGGGGTGCAATACTGTACAAGCGACAGGCGAGGATGATATGTGAAAGGGAAGGGCGCGGTTTTGTGAGTTCGATGGCTCAAGCCAAGCCCTATATTTTATTAATGGCCCCAAGACGCCGCGGGGGTAGCCACAGGTTGGCTTAAGTCAAAGTCGACCTTAAAGTTACGGTTCTCACGGGTAAGCTGATAGCTAAAGGTGTTGTCATCAATATGGACATGCCAAACGTTGGTCACCGAGGCCGTTAAGCCCGTTTTATTAAACATATCAATAGAGAACTGATCCACAGGGAAAGATTGCTTGTTGGCACTACCCAGGGTTTCAGTATCGCCGCCGTACATGGTAACTTCGTCATGACTGCCATCTTCATGGCGGTGATCATGCTTTAAACGTAAACCATTGTCAGTTTTGGTGATTAACCAAGTGCGAGAACGGTTTTCACCCACATTAAATGGGATCGCCATACGTTCAGTTGAACATTCTTTTACATGCATGACTAGGCGTTCACTGGCAAAACCAGAGTCGGCCTTATCAGTCGTCACGACTTTACCTTCAAAGCTTTGACCACAAAGGGCATTTAGCTTAGCCATAAAGTCGGTTTGTGGGTTGGTGTGGGTGTGACAAGCACTTAAGCTGGCAACGGCTGCCGTTAATGCGGCAATCTTCATTATTGTTTTCATACGACTTCCTATAAAAAAGGCTGTTACTCTAACGAGTAACAGCCTTGAGTTAAAGCGTTAATTTATCAGCTTTATTGTTCGATGAACGCGCTGCCCCAAGCTTGTAGGGTTAGGCTGCTACCTGCTAGGCTCGCTGTGGCAGCATCGCTGTCTGCTAGCAGCTTACCACTGGCTTCAATGCTTACTGGTTTATCTGATAGGTTAAAGGCAACCAGAACCTGTTGCTCATCAGATTTACGGGTAAAGCACAGCACGTCTTTATTGATGTCATGGAAGTTAATATCGCCCACAACTAAGGCGTTGTGCTGCTTACGCCATGCCATAAAGCGACGGTAGTGGTTTAAGATAGAGGCATCGTCTTGCTCTTGCTCAGACACACTCATTGGTACGTGCTGTTTGCTCACTGGCAGCCAAGGCGTGCCGGTTGAGAAGCCGGCGTTATCTTGGCTTGCTTCCCAAGGCATGGGCGTACGACAACCGTCACGGCCTTTAAAGGTTGGCCAGAAGGTCATGCCGTATGGGTCTTGTAAGTCTTCAAAGGCAACATCGGCTTCTTGCAGGCCAAGCTCTTCACCCTGGTACATACAAACACTGCCACGTAATGAACTGACCAGACGGGCTAACATTTTAATTAATGCCGGGCTTGGATTTTCACCGCCCCAACGGGTAGCCACACGCTTAACATCATGGTTTGAAACTGACCAACAAGGCCAACCTTCAGTCATGTTTTCTTCAAGAGTCGCAACCGTATTGGCAATGTACTGCGGGCTGAAATCTTCCGTTAACAGCTCGAAGCTGTAACCCATGTGCAGGCCGGTGTCTTTTTCAGTGTACTCGGCCATGGTTTTTAGTGAATCTTCTGATGAAATTTCACCTAAAGCCGCAGTACCTGGGTACTTATCAAGTAGGGCTCGAATTTTCTCAATAAACGGAATCATTTCCGGTTGAGTGTTGTTGTAGTAGTGGTATTGGAATGCGTACGGGTTGTCAGCAGCAAAACCACGACCAGTGCGAAGCTCTAATGGCTTAGCAGGGTTGTCTTTTAACTCAGCATCATGGAAACAGAAGTTAATGGCATCTAAACGGAAACCATCCACACCACGCTTTAACCAAAACTCAATGTTATCAAGGGCGGCTTGTTGTACATCTGGGTTATGGAAGTTCAGATCTGGCTGCTCAGTTAGGAAGTTGTGCAGGTAGTACTGACAACGACGCGGTTCCCACTGCCAAGCACAACCACCAAAGATAGATTGCCAGTTGTTTGGTGGGGTGCCATCTTCGTTGGAATCGGCCCATACGTACCAGTCGGCTTTCGGGTTAGTTTTGTCTTCGCGGGACTCTTTAAACCAAGCATGCTCGTTAGAGGTGTGGCTTAGAACCTGATCAATCATCACCTTAACGTTTAAGCTGTGGGCTTTAGCAATTAGCTCGTCAAAGTCCGCTAAGGTACCAAACATAGGATCAACATTTCGATAATCAGCAATGTCGTAACCAAAATCTTTTTGCGGAGAAGTAAAGAAAGGTGAAATCCAAATCGCATCTACATTCAGGCTAGCAATGTAATCTAAACGATTGATGATGCCTCGAAGATCACCAATGCCGTCACCGTTGCTGTCTTGTAGCGAGCGTGGGTAAATTTGATAAATAACGGCGCCTCGCCACCAAGTTAAATCTTTCATGTCAGGCCTTTTTGTGAATAAGGGTTTCTTTTATATAGACCATTAAAGAATACTTTACCGAGGTATTAAAACCAATCATGTGCATACGTATGCAAGTAAAATATCTCTATGACAACATGAATCGTGTTCATGAGTCTTTGATTAAGTGGCTGAGTTGAAGCGGATTTTTAGCTAAAGTTTTTTTTGATGCAATCAATTAGAGTTAATTTATGCTGTTTTTATGATAAAAGTGAGAGGTCATTTTTTTTGGATTTGCTTTATTTACATGGAATTATTTGCTTGAAGCATGATTCTTGAATACGTATGCATGACATATACCTTAAGCGAGCAAACAAGTAATATTTTTAGCATTATAATTACAAGCTGAGCATTGCTGTTGCCACTAATAAGGAACCGCTCAGTAACAATTTTAGGTGCACTATGCGTTTATCAAAATTAACCAGTTCTATTGTAGTTTCACTTGCCCTTGTTGCCGGGTGTAGTGAAGCGCCTAAAAAGCAAACGAATCAAGCCGTCACAGTTGAAGTGCAGATGCAATCTAAGCCAGTTATTTATCAGGTGTTTACCCGTCTGTGGGGTAACCAGAACGATACCAACAAGCCTTGGGGTACCATTGAAGAAAACGGCGTAGGTAAATTTAACGACTTTAACGATGCGGCACTTGAAGCCATTAAAGAGCTTGGCTCTACCCATGTTTGGTACACGGGGGTATTACACCATGGCGTGATCCGTGATTACACCGATTACGGTATCGCTAATGACGATCCAGACGTCGTTAAAGGTCGCGCTGGCTCGCCTTACGCCATTAAAGATTACTACAACGTCAACCCAGATATGGCGGTTGACCCTGCTGCACGTATGGCAGAGTTTGAAGCCCTGATTGCCCGTACCCATAAGCATGGCATGAAGGTGATCATTGATATCGTGCCGAACCATGTGGCCCGTAACTACGCCTCAACTTCTAAGCCTGAGGGCGTGGTAGACCTAGGTGCCAACGACGACACTTCGGTTACTTACGCTCGCAATAACGACTTTTACTACGTAGAAGGCCAAGACTTTATCGTGCCTGACGTATCTAAAGGTGATGCACCTCTAGGTGGCGAAGCCCACCCATTAGCAGACGGTAAATTTGCCGAAAGCCCAGCGAAATGGACAGGCAACGGCGCCCGCGCAGCCCAGCCAAATATGCATGACTGGTATGAAACCGTAAAAATTAACTATGGCGTGCGCCCTGATGGCAGCGAAGATTTCCCACAAATGGATGACAGCTTCCGCAATGCGCCAACCTCAGCCCATTATGATTTCTGGCAGGGTAAAGACGTGCCACCAAGCTGGCACAAAATGCGTGACATAGCCTTTTTCTGGCTGGATAAGGGCGTAGATGGCTTCCGTTTTGATATGGCAGAAATGGTTCCTGCGGAGTTTTGGAGCTACCTAAATAGTCACATTAAACACAAGAATCCTGATGCAGCATTGGTGGCAGAAGTTTACAACCCAACCCTGTACAAAGAGTACATCGATATCGGTCGTATGGATTATCTGTACGACAAAGTGGGTTTTTACGATGCATTGAAACTGGTTATGCAGGATAAAGGCGGCCTTGAGAAGGTGATTGCAGAGCACGACAAGGTGCTGGACATTGAAGAGCACATGCTGCATTTCCTTGAGAACCACGATGAGCAACGTATTGCTTCTCCAGACTTTGCCGGTGATGCCGAAATGGGCCGCCCAGCTATGGTTTACTCAACCCTAGTAGGTACTTCACCAACGCTGATGTACTTCGCTCAAGAGTTTGGCGAAGACGGTAGTGAGATGGCCGGTTTTGGTAAGCCAACCCGTACCTCTATTTTTGATTACGTAGGCGTGCCTTCGCTCATTCGCTTTAACAATGGCGGCAACTGGGACGGC
Organism: Paraferrimonas sp. SM1919; assembly: GCF_010993985.1. Taxonomy (GTDB): domain Bacteria; phylum Pseudomonadota; class Gammaproteobacteria; order Enterobacterales; family Shewanellaceae; genus SM1919. The sequence goes on from NZ_WINH01000026.1 coordinate 46,714, forward strand.
GGTAAATCAACCGATAGCGAACTTAAACTGCATGACTTCTACAAGCGTCTGCTACCACTTAGCAAGCTAGAATCAGTTCGTGAAGGTGAGTACTTACCTCTGTTCAGCCAAAACCTAGCTGCAGGTACTGACTACCCACAAAAAGTGAACGTATTTGCCCGTTACACGGATAGCGAAAAGCTGGTAGTACTAAACAACTTCTCCTACGACAAGCAAAGCTTCACCCTAACCATTCCTAGCGATTTGGCAACGAGTTGGAAGCTAGATAACAGCCAAGCATTCAGCGATGTCCTAAACAGTAAGGGCGATATTACCTTTACTAAGGGTGACAATGGCTACACGGCTGCTATTGAACTTGATGGCCTACAAAGCGCGGTTTACCGTTTAGCAAAATAATTATTGCTTATAAGCGCCCATCTTAATCGGGCGCTTTTTTGCAGGAAAAATAAATGAAGATAACAAAATTACAATACTCATTAATTGCTGCGGGCATGATGGCTCTACCAGCACTGTCGGCCGATTATGTGTCGCACACCTTAAATAATGGTGCGCTGACTATTTACACTGACGAAGGTAAGCTAAAACTAACGCCACAGCATGATGGCGCGATGGAGGTCTTTTACCAAAAGCAGCACATGAAGCAGCTGCCAAGTTATGCCATTGCGGGTAAACCACAGCAGGTGGCAACCAGTGTCAAAGCGTCAAGCAAAGCCATTACCTTTACTGCAGGTGACATGCAGGCCGTGGTTGATAAAAGCCCAGTGCGCATTAGCTACTTCTATAAAGGCGAGCCACTAGTAAACGAAGAAGTGGGCTTTTTTGCCACTGAGACCATGCGTGGTTTCCGCTTTGAACTTGAAGATGGTGAAAAATTGCTTGGTGCAGGCCAACGTGTATTAGGTATGGACCGTCGTGGTCACCGCTTACCGCTTTATAACCGTGCCCACTATGGTTACGAGACGGAATCTAAGCAAATGTACTTCAGCTTGCCTGCGGTAATGAGTTCAAACAAATATTCCATCATGTTTGATAACTCAGCAACGGGGCATATTGACCTTGGTGCCACTGAAGCAGACATCTTACAATTTGAAGCTGTCGCAGGGCGTACATCGTACGTGGTGAGCGCTGCAGATTCTTTCCCAGAATTAGTAGAAGCGAACGCGGAAGTCACCGGTTTACAGCCTTTACCAAGCCGCTGGAGCCTAGGTAATTTTGCTTCACGCTTTGGGTACCGCACTCAGGCAGAAGCCACCCAAGTGGTGAATGACTTTATTAAAAAAGACATTCCCCTAGACGCCATCGTGCTGGATTTATACTGGTTTGGTAAAGACATCAAGGGCCATATGGGTAACCTTGACTGGGATAAAGAAGCTTGGCCGGATCCAGAGCAAATGATTGCGGATTTTAAAGCTAAAGGCGTTAAAACTATCCTGATTTCAGAACCTTTTGTGCTAACCAGCTCAAAGCGTTGGGAAGAGGCGGTACAACAAAATGTACTAGCCAAAGGCTTAAACGGTAAGCCAAAGACCTTTGATTTTTACTTTGGTAACACTGGCTTGATTGATGTGTTCCATAAAGACGGTCAAAAATGGCTATCAGGCATTTACTCAGACTTGGCCGACCAAGGCGTAGCAGGCTGGTGGGGCGATTTAGGTGAGCCAGAGGTGCATCCATCAGACACCATCCATGCGGTAGGCAGCGCGGATGAAATCCACAATGCCTATGGTCACCAGTGGGCTAAGATGGTTGCGCAATTTGAAGCGCAAAAACGCCCTGAAAATCGCCCATTTATTATGATGCGTGCCGGTTTCTTAGGCTCACAACGTTACGGTATGATCCCGTGGACGGGCGATGTTAACCGTACTTGGGGCGGCCTAAAACCACAGGTTGAGCTGGCTCTACAAATGGGCATGTTTGGCTTTGGTTACATTCACTCGGACCTTGGTGGTTTTGCTGGTGGCGAGACCTTTGACAGCGAGCTTTATACCCGTTGGCTACAGTTTGGTTCATTCCAGCCGGTATACCGCCCACACGGTCAAGAACACATCGCCCCTGAGCCTATTTTCCACGATGAAAAGACGCAAGCCATAGTGAAGCGCTTTATTAAACTGCGCTACCAAATGCTGCCGTACAACTACACCCTGAGTTTTGAAAACTCAACTAAGGGTACGCCGTTAATGCGTCCAGTGTTCTACCACCACAATGATGCCAGCCTAGATAATAAAGATTCTTACCTATGGGGCGAGAATTTCCTCGTAACCCCAGTAGTCGATGCTGGCGTGGAAACCGTTAATACCGAGCTACCAAAGGGCGTATGGTTTGATTACTTTAATGGTCAGCGTTTTGAAGGTGGCAAAACTGTAACCACTAAAACTGATATTGAAACCCTACCGGTATTTGTAAAGGCAGGTAGCTTTATCCCTATGGTAGCTTCAGTGCAATCGGCGGATAACTACTCTTCGAAAGCATTAACTCTGCACCACTATGTGGATGCCAGCGTCAATGCGGCCAAAGGCCAAATGTTTGAAGACGATGGCGTAAGTGTTAACACCATCGAGTCTGGCAATTACCGCCTGTTCGGTTTTGAAGCTGCCCGTGCAGATGATAACTATGCCATCAGCATTAACGCTTCAGGTAAAGGTTACCAAGGGGAGCCCCAATCTCGTGAGCTGACCCTAGTGCTGCATCACTTTGGCGCTAAGCCGACAAAGGTTACCATTAATAATCAAAGCGTTGATTTTGATTTTGATAAAAGCAGCGGTAAGTTAACGGTTAAGACTGAACTTAATAACAACGGATTAAAACTAGTCGTTAAGTCTTAATTATCAAAAATGCCAAACCCATTAAGGGTTTGGCTTTTGCATTACAACATCATGGAAATGATTAAATGAGTCAAAATACTTTTGAAAGACCAAATTTAAGCTTCTGGCAAATTTGGAACATGTGCTTCGGCTTTCTAGGCATTCAATTTGGTTTTGCCCTTCAAAGCTCGAACATGAGCCGTATTTTCCAGTCCCTAGGGGCGGAAATGGATCAAATCCCACTATTGTGGATTGCCGCGCCAATTACTGGCCTGATTGTGCAACCAATTGTGGGTTATTTTTCAGATAGAACCTGGACTGGGTTAGGTCGTCGTCGCCCGTATTTCTTATACGGTGCTATTGCTACCTCTATTGCCCTTATCTTTATGCCTAACTCGCCAACCCTATGGATTGCGGCGGGTATGCTATGGATTCTAGATGCGTCGATTAACGTGTCTATGGAACCATTCCGTGCGTTTGTGGGGGATCAACTTAACGAGAAGCAACGTCCTACTGGTTATGCCATGCAAAGCTTCTTTATCGGTATTGGTGCGGTTGTAGCGTCAATGCTGCCGTGGATCTTTGCTAATTGGTTTGGTGTATCGAACTCAGCCGTTGACGGTGGCCTACCGGATTCGGTGACTTACTCTTTCTACGCCGGTGCTGTGGTATTGTTTTTAGCGGTTGGCTGGACGGTACTTAAATCTAAAGAGTACACCCCTGAAGAGTTAGCCCGTTTTGATGGTATTGACGAGGAAGCTGAGGCTAATGAGCCTGGCCTGGCAAGTGCTAAGTTTGCCAAACTAGGTGCGATTTACCTAGCCGTTGGTGCAGTGCTTACAGCTGTGGTAAATGTGCAGGACGCGGATCAGCAACTTTATATACTATCTATCGGACTGATGGTGTTTGGTGTGGTGCAGTTAATCGTTGCCAAAATCAAATCATCGAAAGGTGAGCTACCTGGCCTATGGCGCGTGTTTGACGATTTATACATGATGCCAAGCACCATGAAGCAACTGGCGGTGGTGCAGTTCTTCTCTTGGTTTGGTTTATTTGCCATGTGGATTTACACCACAGCGGCAGTCACCTCATTCCATTTTGGCACCACAGATACTAGCTCGGATGCCTACAACGAAGGCGCCAACTGGGTAGGGGTACTGTTTGCTTCTTACAACGCGTTTTCTGTGGTTGCGGCGATGCTTATTCCTGTGTTTATTCGCTTTATTGGCATTCGTTTATCGCACTCGGTCAACCTACTACTGGGCGCTGCCGGTTTTGCCTCATTCCTAGTGATTGAAAATGCCGATTACCTGATCATTTCTATGGTGGGTATTGGCTTTGCGTGGGCCTCTATTTTGTCACTGCCATATGCAATGCTTTCAAACTCGATTAAAGCTAACAAGATGGGTACTTACATGGGGATTTTTAACTTCTTCATTGTATTGCCACAAATTTTAGCGGCGACCATCTTAGGTTTATTGGTGAAATACCTATTTAATAATGAACCAATCTACGCCCTATTAATCGGTGCAATCAGCTTCGTGATTGCGGCGTTAAGCGTGGCCTTTGTTAAGCCAGTACAAAAACAATAATTTTTGTTGAAGGGAATTTACATGAAGAAGTTTACGCTAGCGCCGTTAGCCGCTTTAATACTGATGGGCTGCGGTGAAACGACTGCTGATAATGAGTCAGCCGTTGAGTTTTACGGCACTAAACATCCATTTGCCAAAGAGTCGGTGTACTTTTTAATGACCGACCGCTTTGTTGATGGTGATAAGTCCAATAACCATGAAACCCAAGGCGGTGAGTTTGGTAATGCGACCCATACGTTTAACCGTGAGCTAAAGGGCCCAGATGGCAAAACCGCCAACGTGGGTTATCTAGGCGGTGACTACCAAGGTGTGCTTAATAACGCCGATTACATTGCGGATATGGGCTTTACTTCCATTTGGCTAACGCCAATTTGGGACAACCCAGATGAAGCCTTTACTGGCGGCACCCCAATTGAATTTGGCGGCATGTTTAAAGATGGCGGTAAAACTGGTTACCATGGCTATTGGGGCGTTAACTTCTTCAAAGAAGATGAGCACTGGGTAAGTGAAGGTTTAGGTTTTAAAGAGTACAGCCAAACCCTGCGTGATAAGCATGGCATTAAAACCATTATGGACATTGTGGCCAACCACGGTAGCCCAAGTTTTACCATGGAAAGCCAGCAACCTAAGTTTGGTAAAATCTTCGACCAAGACGGCACTTTGATTGCCGATCACCAAAATGTGATGCCGCAGGACTTGGATGACAATAATCCAATGCATGACTTTTTTAACCGTAAAAAAGACATTGCCGAGCTGTCTGACTTTAACCAAGACAACCCAGCGGTAGTGGATTACCTAACCCGTGCTTACCTGCACTGGATTGACCAAGGTGCAGATGCGTTCCGCGTGGATACCATTAAGCACATGCCGCATCACTTCTGGAAGCAAATTAGCGATAACATTCGCGCTGAGCATCCAGATTTCTTTATGTTTGGTGAAAGCTTTGACTACAACGCCAACTTTATTGCCCAGCATACCTTAGAGAAGAATGGCGCTTATTCAGTGCTGGATTTCCCGCTAAAAGAACAAATGCTGAAAACCTTTGAAAATAAGGACTCAGACTTTGCCGATTTAGCCCCAGCATTGCATTTAACCCATGGCCCATACCGTAATGTGTACGAACTCACTACGTTCTATGACAACCATGATATGGCGCGCATGAATGCCGATGATAACGGCTTTATTGATGCCCATAACCTGTTATTTACTGCCCGTGGTATTCCGGTGGTTTACTACGGCTCTGAAATGGGCTTTATGCGTGGTACAGGCGAGCATGCGGGTAACCGTAACTACTTTGGCCAAGACAATGTCGAGCTGGCAGCGCAGCATCAAATCCATGCCAAACTCAGCCGCATTGCTAACCTGCGCAAAGTTACCCCAACACTGCAATCTGGCGTGCAGCTAAACCTAGAATTTAGCGGCGATAAAGCCAGCTTCTTACGTGTTTTAGGCACTAAAGATAACGCTGAAGTATCACTGGTGCTGTTGAACAAAGGCGATATTGCCGCTGAATTTAGCGTGGCTGATTTACCCCAAGGCCGTTGGCAGTCACTACTGTCTGATGATGGCATGGGTATTAAAGGCGAACTTAAAGCCACAGTAGCTCCCCACGATGTGCAAGTATGGCATTACCAAGGTGTGTTAACCGACAGCCTGACTGAGAAGTTAGCGTATCAGATGGAAAACAAATAGGTTTTCAGGGACTAGGTTGCGAGGGGCTAGGGCGCTTCGCTTTTAAGTACTTGGCTCAAAACGATCTACAAAGCGCTGCCCGAAAGGGGGGCGCTTTTTTTGTATTTGAGGAGGAGAGGAAGTTAGTAAATTGAACCATCAGCTTAAATTTTGGGATCACACCAAGATGAATAATCGTTAATTGATGCTCAGGTTTTAGTGTTGTAGATTATTGATTAGTGATTGATATTTGGCTTGTCTAGCCGTGGGAAGAAAATTAAATGTTACTCAATAGAATGCTGTGGACTGTTATGTTGTTAACAATGTTTGAATCAGCAGAAGCCGCCAGTTTTGATTGTGCTAAACGTTCAACATCTGTCGAAAACCTTATATGTTATGATGACGAGCTTGGAGAGCTGGATGTAAAGTTATCTAAAATATACAGGGATATTCGTAATGCGCTTCCAAAGCATGAAGCTGAGAGCTTTGTTTCAACTCAGAGGGATTGGCTTAAGGTAAGAAACGGTCTATGTACATCTGTTTATTCTTGTATGGGTTCATACTCAAGAAGGTATATAGAGCTCAAACAAATATTAGATAGGGTTTTACTTAAAGAAAGCATTATTAATGCGAAAACTAATGATGAAGTTGATTATCCTCTCTTTTATAACTATGCAAGCAAGTTTTTTCTTGATGAAAAATCATCATTTTTTAGGGAGAAAAAGCCTAAGCATATGATTTTAGAGGTTCTACCTGTGATAACTCAGCTTCCAGAAGAGATTGATAAGCAAGATAGTATAGTTATTATCTCTAGTTGCAGAATACATTCATGCGATGAAAAGTCTGGAATGTTAATTGATTTGGATACAATGGAGTCTATGGCTTTTGTACTTCACTATATTGACGAATATGGTGAGTTGTCTTTTTCTAAATTTGAAAATGAAAGATTTTCGATGGATGGAATTATAACTTTTATATATAAAGATGAGGCCTTTTTAAATAAGAATAGAGAGAAAGCGTTAGATTACATAAAATCAAAAATTGAATATAACCTCAGGGAGCTGACGGTAAAGGAACGTTTGATAAAATCAAAGGAATATATATAGACAGCCATAATTAATTACTTAATTTAGAACTCCCTACAGATAAGTTAAATAATTTTAGTGCTGTTCATATTGTTGCACAGCATGAATACAGAAGCTCATTTGGTCTAAATTTAGTTGATGATTCACCAGATAATATTTTAACTATAAGTGGGTTGGGAGCTCATTCGGATGTGGGTGGTGGCTATCTTGACAACGATAACTTAGCTCAGTTAAATTTTCTGAAAGCTATGAATGCAATAAATGGAATGGATAGTAACCAAAATGATCTTATATTGGGAGTAAATGATATGCGTCAATTTATTGATGGTGGCGAAAAGGGTATTAATGAATCTCGTACAGCATATGAACATGGTGATAAAGTGCAAAAAAGGATTTTTAATCTCAAGCCTGATGCAGATACTCATTTTAAATATCATGATTCATCAGCTAGTTTCCCACATTTTGCATTACCTTATGAAGGCTTCAAACAAATCTTGCATACTACAATATTCGGTAGCACACCTGATAGGCCAATTTATGGAGTAAGTTATGATTTGGAGCTTGAGACTCTAAAATATGAATAGTTTAATAAAGAATCTAGTTAAAGTGGTGCTACTACTCTTTATAACCTCTTGTACCTTTTCAAAAAGTTCACCGGCTTCATGTTTTCCTGTAGAAGTCTTGAAAAAAGGAAGAAAAAACTGGAAAGATTACCCACTAGGAATCAATGTTAAAATAGGAAGCAAACAGTACGTTGATGGTGCTTATCAAGGTTATCGGCAAAAATACTGTGGAGAGTTACCTTCGAGAATATCTGTTAGGTGGAGTACAACCCAAGACACTTTTAAAGGAAAATTTCTTGATTTTTCTGCAGTGGTACCCAAAAATTTTAGAAGTAACCCTTCTAGAAAGTTATTAGTCACTGTAGACGGTAATGATCAGGTTCGAGTGATGTTCAAAGTTAAATTGAGTGAATTAACTACGAAATATTTAGAGCAGCCACTCACTGAAGCACAACGGGAACAGCAACAGATCGACGAACAGCTCTGGAAGGCCGTGGAAGTTAAAAATATTAATAATATCCGTAAATTGATTTCACAAGGTGCTAATGTAAATCAGCCTTGGATGGGGTTGAGATATAGAATGGCACCTACAATGTCGCGTCATGTACTCACAACCCAAAATGCTGAAATAATCGATGCTTTTCTTAGTAACGGTATGAAGTTATCAGACCACCCATTTCATAGTTATTTATTTTGGCCAATTTTATATAATGATATGGCTATGCTGAAAGTATTCTTAAAACATGGCTTTTCACCTGATCATTTGTATTCAGAGCAAACTGAATATGGTAATTTCAGTAGCAAAGGCCCCAAAAAGTTTGAAGATAGAGTACTTTATTATGCTGTTTCAAAAGGTAATGTCGAAGCAGTAAGGTTATTATTAGAATACGGAGCGAGTACTGACTTTATAACTCACGAAGGTGTTAAGTTCGTAACCTGGGCAAAGGGAAACGCCAAAGATGAAATTGTTTCTTTGTTAATTAAAAATACAAATAGTTAAGAATAACAAGTGACACACATATGGACAGGCATAGTTAATTTCCTGAGACGGGAGCGAAGTCTGATACAGTGGAGTTTCCGCTACCTTCACCACCTACGCTACTTCCAGCACTATCTCCTTTAACAAGATAATGTGTAAATATTTATGATTAAGTATAAAATAATTTTTTTAACATTAACCCTCTTTTCAAGTACTGCTTTTGCTAATACATGGGAAGAGTCAGTTCTAGAAGCGATCCATTCAGCAGATAAACATGGCTGTGATGTCTATAGTGAAACAGATATAGGAAAACCTAATGATGTATGCTCAGGCTTATTTTCGAAAATACATACAGCATTTTACTCTGATTGGAACTATTTAACACCTGATCAAGAACTGGATAGGGCTAAGCTGCTAATTAAGCTTGTTGAGAGCAGAGATGAAGGAGTTCTTCAACACCCTATTTTAAAGCTTAAATTACATACATTACTTGGATTAAAAAAGTATTATTCATGGATAACAGCTGACTATATTGCAAAGTATCTGACAAAAGATACGCATAAAGTGATTTTGAGGGAGGCTTTATACGCCCTTAGATTTAACCCCTACAGAGAGAAAATACCATTTTTGATGGAGTTGATATCAGATGAGAATGCAGGGTTGTACAAGGAAAGTATAGATACCCTTTTACATCAGTTTTCAGGAAGAGATAAGTTAACAGTTTTTAACTGTCTAAAAAATATTGATTATAAAAATGATAACATTAAGAATTACTTATCGAGCATAGAAAGCAGTTCAGGCTTTTATCAGTTAAGTGCTTCTAAAGGTATAGATTCTGAATTTTGTTATAACCTAATTAACTCCCATGTATGGGAGTTTAAGAGGCACCGAAATGATCACAGTGATAGAAGGCCAATAGAATAGAAATAACACACATAGACAGCCATAATTAATTGCTGCTTTTTCAGCCTCCTACTAAACTTGTTTAATAGCGAGTTGTAGGAGGTTGTTATGCATAGACCCCGTAGTACGTTAATTTCAGTTGAAGATACCCCTTATTACTGTCCACTTCCCCATTAGTGAGTCACATCTAAAGTAGAGGTTTCTCCTATTAAGCTCTGGTGATATTCCGATGGTGGAATATTGCCAATGCTTTCATGTGGACGTTCATTGTTGTAATCGAGCATCCA
>NZ_WINH01000027.1 GCF_010993985.1 Paraferrimonas sp. SM1919
GATGAAGTCGGACTCTCATTAAAACCATCATTATCGGTAAAACTGGCTTGCACGCTAATGGCCTCTCCACCATCGGCGGCCACTAGGGTGTATTTATCAGAAGTCGCACCACTAATAGCAACGCCACCACGGTACCATTGGTAACTGACTGAGTTAACATCAAAGCCATTGCTGTCGCTGACCGTTGCAGTCAGCTCTGAGCCGATACTGCTAGTGCCAGTTATCGACACCGTAGCGACAACATTGGTTGCAGCTGTGATCTCATTAGAGCTCGGGCTTTCATTAAAACCGTTATTATCGGTATAGGTTGCCACCACAGACAGCTTTTTACCCGCATCTGCTAAGGCTATGACATAAGTGGAGCTAGTGGCGCCTGTTATCAACACACCATCGGCGTACCATTGGTAGTTGACTGAGCCATAGCCGTCATCATCGCTGACCACCGCCGTTAAGGTACTGCCAATGGCTGTATTACCCGAGATGGTCACTGAACCGGTATTATTAGTTGCAGTGACCGATGGATCAGCGGTTTTTGCAATACCATCTTCAATTCCGTCATTAGGAGTTAAGGTAAAAGCAGGTAAATCAGAACCAGCATTAACCAGTGCCAGACCAGCTGCCGTTAAAGTAACAAGTTGATTGCCTTCATCTAGGGCATAATTGATAGTATCTGATAAAGTAACAGTGACTGTGTCATTATCGGCATCAGCTGTGGTATAGCTAACTACAGTTTCCCCTACCGTATGACCATTATTTTGGGTGAAGTTACTAACGGCACCCAAGGTTAACTCTGGAATATTATTATTTGGGATCAACTCTTCAGAAAATAATCCCAGTTCAGCAAAGGTTTTATCTAGCTCACCTGCTAAATTATCATCAACACCCGCAAAATCCCCATTCAAGGAATTCGTTTGCTGGGCACTAAATAACATAAAACGAATTTTTTCATTGGCTGCAACAGCTGTTTTGCCATTGGCAATTAACGCGCTGTTGATTTGAGAGAAGGCAAATTTAAAATTTAAGAAATGATCAAGCGAACCATTATTATCGACATCGGAATTAATGTTATTTCCATCAATGCTCTGGGTACTAGCAAAATAGTAATTAGTGAAAGAAACCTCATCATAATCTTGTGCCCATAGGTTTGAACCTATGGTAGTAGTACTTGGAGAGATATTACACTGGGGGATTTTATTGGGGCATTCATCTGTTCCCCATATTGTGATATTTCTAGAATTACGTCCATCCGCACTGATAAACAAATCTAATTCGTTATCTGTATTTATATCCAGTCCAATCAAGTAGACATTAGATTCAGTATTATCGGTTAAGCGTATCCTAAACGCTAAATCCTCATTTTCATCAATCCAAGAGTACAAAATAGGATGATCATCATCACCAACCAGATCAAGACCCGCTGCTTGAGCTTGTTCATCACCAGAAGGATCAAAACTCTGGCCATAGAGAATGATGCGCCAATTCTCAGAAGAAGCGCTAAGGTCTATCACTGCAGCAAATGCAAATTGATTAGCGCCAAATAACAACAATAAAAAAGTTATGCTCTTTAAAAACGTCATTTAATTCTTCCTTGAAAGGCTGATCGTTTAATAATCGTGCAACGATAGCGCTAGACGACCGAAAAAGCAAAAACTTTAGGGCAAATCCAATTAAATTTTAAAAATTATTTTCCATTATATTTCAATGCCTTAGAGTATTGATTACCAAAATTAGTGATAATTTAGCATAAAAAAAACCGCCTATAAGTGGCGGTTTTTTTAAATATGAATAAATTAGGCAAGGTATTATCTTTCCCAGTAAGCTTCTTCTAGTGAGTCTTCTCGCTCTGGTAATGCCCTTGAAAGACGTGGGCTATGTTGTGCCAACACCTCAAAAGCCACACGGTTGGAATATTTGCAAAGTTGGGCCAGTGATGAATAACACAAAGCTTCAACATTATGCTTAGATGAATTTGGAATGTTCATCTTGTGGTAGACGTTTGATGCCATATCATGCAGCAATGCTGCTAGTGCGCCATCGCCGGCACCATTGGTATTACGGATTTTATCTGGCCCCCCCATATAAGGTGCAATATGGGAAAATACTTTTATGGGATTTTTACAACCCCCTCTAGCCATCGGCCTAGAATATTCATATTGATTAAATTCAGCAATCGAGCCTGGTAATAGGGGCTGTTTAGTCTGACGCTTATGCTCTTCTTCAGTCCAAGCCCCCATATACAAGCCCGCAGGGCCTGCTGTGGTTAAGATCAGATCACACCATTGCAATGCAATATCTGTCGCTAGTAATGGATCAGTTTCCCCCGTTAGGGCTTCGGCTTCCTCTTCATTCATCGCTAACACGGTAACATTATCATTAATAAAGCCTTGCCACCATTTTGGATCTTGTGCAATGAGAAATTGCGTTCCTAAGGTGAGCACAACAGGTACGTTAGCTTGTTTAGCATACTCAACGGCTTGTATCGCTGCTGAGGTCATAGGATCACCTTCATCGGCCCGCATCAAATAGGCACTAATGACAAAAGCAGAAGCTTCTTGGATCACTTTTTTGTTGATGTATTCAGGCTCAAGTTTATCCATTACCCCTTTTGAGATCGCAAAAGTGCGTTCTCCGCATGGAGAGATCAAAGTGAAGCAGCGCCCTATCGCGCCATCTACTGGTTGTAAATGGTTAAGGTCAACTTTTGAAGATGTATTGCATAAATAACGGTATGAATAACTGCCAACATCGATTTGTTTACTCATAACGCCGAATAGTACCGACTTATCATCAGCTAACGTTGAGTAATTATGTAGGGTGTTACCTATGGTGCCACCAGCGAATTCTTCTGAAACCAACTCATTACGCTTTAGCTCTTGATAAAGCGCATGGGCAATATCGTCCGCAACAAGGTTAGAAGCCGCTTTTTGTAGGCCATAACGCAGCAAAAACTCTTCGTCAACAGCGGCCTCGATATCAACCAAAATTTGGTCAATACCGGTTACATATGTAGAAAACGGCACAGAATGTGGTTGTAAGTCTTGTAGGTGCGGATCCCGCGATTGCACCGGAAAATAGTGTTTGGACTTACGTTGACCAGGAAACTTCATAGCCCTTGTTACCTCAAGATTTTATTTGCCCCATTTTGATTTAATCAGTTCTACCATTAAATCAATATGTTTAGGGTCGTCATTTAAGCACGATATATAACGATAGTCGTTGCCACCATTTTCGATGAACAATTGTTTATTCTCTATCGCAATTTCTTCTAGCGTTTCTAAACAGTCGCTGGCAAATGCCGGACAAATTACATCAATGCTAGTACATCCTTGACTAGGAAGCGTGGTTAAATACTCATCTAGGTATGGTTGCAGCCATGGCTCACGACCAAACCTTGATTGGTAACACACCTGCCATTGCTGCGCGTTCAAGCCTAAGTGCTCAGCCAGCAATTCTGCAGTTTTTTGACATTGTGCTTGGTAAGGGTCGCCTTCATCCACAAATCGTTGTGGAATACCGTGGAACGACATTACCAATTTTTGCGCCTGACCATGTTGCTGCCAGTGCGCTCTTACCGAAGCTGCTAGAGCTTCAATATAAAATGGGTGCTGATAATACTCTTTTACAAAACAATATTCAGGTATATTTCTTAATTTTTTGATGCTATTGGCTAAATTATCTACAACTGATGCGGTAGTCGTGCAAGAGTACTGTGGATAGAGGGGTAAAGTGATGATTTTCTCTACACCTTGGGCCTGCAATTTAGAAATACCATCAGCAATAGCAGGGTCGCCATAGGTCATCGCCAACTGCAATGGCACCTCATGACCCATCGCCTCATTGAGCGACTGCTGTAGAGCTTTCGCCTGTAATTTTGAGTACACCATTAAAGGTGAGCCTTCATCAGCCCAAACACTTTGATAAGCTTTAGCGACCTTTGGCGGCCTAATGTTTAAGATCACGCCGTGCAGAATCGGTTTCCAAAGCCAGCGCGGTAAATCCACCACCCTAGGGTCGCTCAAGAACTCTTTTAAGAACGCACGCACTCCTTTGACCGTGGGCTCAGATGGCGTACCTAGGTTCACTAACAGAACACCTGTTTTATTAGCTGCTTGTGTTGGGCTCATTAAAGACTTCCTTGATTATTATGCTTTTTTGCTGGCTTCTCTTTGGGCCTGACGGCGAGCTTGTTTTTCCAGCTTACGTTGTTCCATCTGATTACGTGCATCTAAACCAATATGATCAAGACCACGCTCTTTGGCTAACTTAGCTTGCTTTTCACGCTCTTTAAAGCGGGCAATTTGTTCTGGGGTTAGCTTATCGTGGCACTGGTGACAGCTCACACCTTCAATATATTCTGGCTTAAGCTTATCTTCTTGGGTAATTGGTAAACGACAACCATGACATAAATCGTAGTTACCTGCTTCTAGGTTGTGATCAACCGTCACACGGTTATCAAACACGTAACAGTCCCCCTTCCACATGGTATCTTCTTGCTCAACCTCTTCTAGGTACTTGAGGATACCGCCTTCAAGGTGGTAAACCTCTTCGAAGCCCTGCTCTTTCATATAGGCGGTCGATTTTTCACAACGAATACCACCGGTACAGAACATCGCCACTTTTTTATGCTTAGCAGGATCTAAGTTTTCCTTCACATAATCTGGGAATTCACGGAAGGTCTCGGTATTTGGGTTTACCGCCCCCTCGAAGGTACCCAGTTCGATTTCGTAATCGTTACGGGTATCAACTAGAATCACTTCAGGATCACTAATCAGCGCATTCCAATCCTTAGGCTTAACGTAGGTGCCCACCACCTTATTAGGGTCTATGCCCTCAACACCCATGGTGACGATTTCTTTTTTCAGCTTAACCTTAGTGCGGTGAAATGGCTGTTCATCGGTGAACGATTCTTTCCAGCTGATTTCAGCAAGGCCATCAATGCCTTTAATATAAGCCAATAAAGCGTCAATGCTTTCGCGACTGGCGGCAACCGTACCGTTAATTCCTTCTTTGGCCAGCAATAGGGTACCAACCACACCTAAATCCAGCATTTTTTGCTGCAATGGTTGGCGAATTTCTTCAAAATTTTCCAAAGTGGTAAAGCGATAAAGCGCACAGACTACGAATTTTGACACTTTTTTATCCTTATAATTGTGATGGAGTTCATTTACAGCAATTTAATTAAGCCAAGGATTATACTATTGATAAAGAAAAATTTATAATACTGCGCTTCTCTTTAATGGGTAAGCTAGCCTTATTTATAAGCAATTGGCTACTTTACCCGATAAATTCTCCTGTTAAGAGTTTAAAAGATGTTAAAACCTGAACTGTTATCGCCTGCGGGCACCCTAAAAAACATGCGCTATGCTTTTGCCTATGGCGCTGATGCCGTTTATGCCGGCCAACCTCGTTATTCCCTTCGAGTTCGTAATAATGACTTCAACATGGAAAACCTAAAAGTAGGTATTGATGAAGCCCACGAACTTGGTAAGCAGTTCTATGTAGTGAGTAATATCTCACCACACAACACCAAATTAAAAACCTACATTAACGACATGAAGCCTGTGGTTGATATGAAGCCTGATGCTATTATCATGTCTGATCCAGGCCTAATCATGATGATGCGTGAAGCCTTCCCAGAGCAAGTTGTACACTTGTCTGTGCAAGCCAACGCCATTAACTGGGCATCGGTTAAGTTTTGGGAAAGCCAAGGCATTAAGCGTGTCATTTTATCGCGGGAGTTATCTCTTGATGAAATTGAAGAGATCCGCCAACGCTGTCCAGATATCGAGCTAGAAGTATTTGTACACGGCGCACTTTGCATGGCGTACTCTGGCCGTTGCCTACTATCTGGCTACATTAACAAGCGTGACCCTAACCAAGGTACCTGTACTAACGCTTGTCGATGGAAGTACGATGCCCATGAAGCGACTGAAAACGAAAATGGTGATGTGGTTGCAATCCAACAACCTGAAGCGGTTGCCCCTACCCTAGGTGAAGGTGAAACCACAGATAACATTTATCTGCTACAAGAAGCCAATCGCCCGGGCGAATACATGCCAGCGTTTGAAGACGAGCACGGCACTTATATTATGAACTCAAAAGATCTGCGTGCCATTCAGCACGTTGAACGCCTAACCAAAATGGGCATTGATTCATTGAAAATTGAAGGTCGTACTAAGTCATTCTACTACGTGGCCCGTACTGCTCAGCTTTATAAGCAAGCCATTAACGATGCCTACGAAGGTCGTGAATTCGATCCTAGCTTAATGCATCACCTAGAAGGCCTTGCTCACCGTGGTTACACCGAAGGTTTCTTACGCCGTCACACCCATGACACTTACCAAAACTACGAATATGGCTATTCGGTATCGGATCGCCAACAATTTGTCGGTGAATTTACCGGTAATCGTAACGCCGCTGGTCAAGCTGAAATTGATGTGAAGAACAAGTTCAGCGTAGGGGATTCAATTGAAATCATGACCCCGAACGGTAACTTAAACCTGCAACTTGAAGCACTAATGAACCGTAAAAACGAACAAGTGGAAGCGGGTCTAGGTTCTGGTCATACCGTATATATGGATATGCCAGAGGGTGTTGACCTTGATAAAGCGATTTTACTGCGTAACTTAAAAGGTGGTGAAGATACTCGCAATCCTCATGTTAAAATAACGGAAGTGAAGTAAGCACCTAAGTTCTAAGTCCTAGATCCTAAACCCTAAGATCTAGGTTCTGGAATCAAAAAAGCCGCGCCATGGTAACCCATGACGCGGCTTTTTAGTGCTTGTCACTCAGTGTAATTACAGTTGAGGACCCGCTTTAATTAGGTCTTTGCCTTCTTGGTTGTCGGCAAAGCGTTCAAAGTTATTAATGAAACGCTGGGCTAGGTCCTCAGCTTTACCCTGCCACACTGCAACATCTTGGTAAGTGTCGCGTGGGTCTAGAATATTACTATCTGCACCCGGTAAGCTCGTTGGTACTTCTAGGTTAAAGATTGGCAATGTTTTCGTTGGTTGTGCCTCAATTGAACCATCTAAAATAGCATCGATAATGGCACGAGTATCTTTAATCGAGATACGTTTACCTGTACCGTTCCAGCCGGTGTTCACTAGGTAAGCTTCAGCACCTGCCGCTTCCATACGCTTAACTAATACTTCGGCGTACTTGGTTGGGTGCAGTGTTAAAAACGCAGCGCCAAAACAAGATGAGAAGGTTGGCGTTGGCTCAGTAATACCACGCTCAGTGCCCGCAAGCTTAGCAGTAAAGCCACTTAGGAAATGGTATTTAGTCTGCTCTTTAGTCAGTTTAGATACCGGTGGTAACACCCCAAAGGCATCGGCCGTTAAAAAGATAACTTTTTGCGCATGGCCGGCTTTAGACACTGGCTTAACAATATTGTCAATATGATGAATTGGGTAAGACACACGAGTGTTTTCCGTCTTTGAACCATCATCGTAGTCTACTGTACCATCGCTCAGTACTGTTACGTTCTCTAGTAGTGCATCACGTTTGATAGCAGCATAAATGTCTGGCTCGGCCTCCGCACTTAGATTAATGGTTTTGGCGTAACAACCACCTTCAAAGTTGAAGATCCCTTCGTCATCCCAGCCATGCTCGTCATCACCGATTAGCTCGCGCTTAGGATCGGTCGATAACGTGGTTTTACCCGTACCAGATAGACCAAAGAAAACCGCAACATCGCCTTCTTTACCTACGTTGGCACTACAATGCATAGAAGCAATGCCTTTAAGTGGTAGGTAGTAGTTCATCATCGCGAACATACCTTTCTTCATTTCACCACCGTACCAAGTACCGCCGATCAGCTGCATTTTCTCGGTTAGATTAAAGGCCACAAAGTTTTCAGAATTCAGGCCGTGCTCTTGCCACTTATCGTTGGTTGCCTTAGAACCGTTCATTACTACAAAGTCAGGCTCAAAATCAGCAAGCTCTGCTTCGGTTGGGCGAATGAACATGTTTTTCACAAAGTGCGCCTGCCATGCCACTTGCATGATAAAGCGAACTCTTAAGCGAGTTTCTGGATTGGCACCACAAAAAGTATCCACCACAAACAAACGTTCAGCGGAAAGCTGTTTAGTCACGGTTGCTTTTAGATCATTCCAGACTTCAGTGCTGATCGGCTTGTTATCATTTTTAGCATGCTCACTGGTCCACCAAAAGTTCTCTTTGGTGGAGTCATCAAGCACAATATATTTATCTTTAGGAGAACGACCGGTAAACTCACCTGTGTCTACCGCTACCGCACCAGATTCGGTTACCACACCACGTTCATAACCAGTCAGAGAATCTTTAGTTTCTTCCAAGAACAGTTGCTCATAACTTGGGTTATGAATAACCTCAGTTGGGTTAATAATACCGTATTGGCTTAGGTCTAATTGCTTAGGTGTTTGATCTAGTGCGTACATCTTGTTTCCCAATGACATTAATTGCCCGTTAATTCTTTCAACTATGGAATAAGAATAACATCCCCCCCTGTGGGTAAGCTATTGAATTTAGTAAATTTATTTTCAAACCAAAATGTAACTTAATTACAAACATATAAGAAATTTTACACAAATTGAGCTGAGAAATTAGGCTTTTAGTAATTTTGCATCATTTTTAAATTTTCATATAAAAGTGCATGACCCATTTCAATTCACTTTACTTTATTAACAAATGATTAAAATACCATGTAACTACATACATTTAGCGCTATTGTACAGCAACGCACTGTCATCAGCTGTGGAACCAAAGATCCTACAGGATCGAGATTTTAAAAAGTTGTAAAATAACCAAAGCTATAATGGCAATTTTATTTTATTCACTGACAAGTAAAAAATTATTCATGTTTATTTAAGGGGTGACTGCATAAAAGTACTGTTAAAAAGCAGCAATACAAGCTAGCGATTTATACCAAATAATAATAAGACGACTTGTAACGGTGGGGTAATTCATGCTGACTTAGGTTCCGCCCTATTATCAAAAGTCTTGAACATTTCACTGGCCAACACGCATTTTTAAACTTCTCATTGAAAACTAAATTTTCCAATATGTTACAATAATCTTAATTGGTATTAATTTTTCTCTATGACTTGGAACCTAAACACTGTGGCGCTGTATATTAAGAAAAACTGCATTAACTGCGATATGTGTGAACCTGAATGCCCAAACCAGGCGATCACCATGGGAAAAGAAATTTATGAAATTGATCCTGCACGCTGTACCGAATGTGTCGGCCACTATGATAAGCCCACCTGCGTCAGTGTTTGCCCGATTGATTGTATTGACCCTGATCCCAACCATAAAGAAACCACAGACCAGTTAGCTGAAAAGTTCATATTGCTCACCCAAGCGTAAAATGATCCCGAAATGAACATTTCGGGATTTCTTCATTGGCTTTATACTCGCTCGGCTAAGTAGCTTTGATAATCAGGTATCGTAATTTCTACTTCTGTATCAAATAAAGGTGAGGCAATTAAAAAGTCAGCACTGGCTTGGTTGGCTGCCACCGGAATATTCCATACCGAAGCGATACGCAAAAGCGCCTTCACGTCAGGATCATGGGGAACGGCATTTAAAGGGTCCCAAAAGAAAATAAGCATATCAATCTTGCCTTCAGATATCATCGCGCCAAGCTGTTGATCTCCTCCCATAGGGCCAGAAATCAGCGGGGTAATAGCCAAGCCTGTTTCTTTAGCCAGAATATTACCTGTGGTGCCTGTGGCAAACAGAGTATGCTGGCCAAGTTGTTGCTTATGGGTTTGCACCCAAGTTTGTAATTGCGGCTTGTAATGGTCATGGGCAACCAATGCAATATTCTTGCTGGCTGCCATTACTCTTGTGGTTTGATTCATAATTTAATCCTTTAAAAATCTTCTTCTATAATGCTTTAATCAGTATTCTGGGCGCAATACCGCGATATCAGCAAGCCTTATAGAAAGTAGCTGAATGATATCTTGTGGTTTAATTTGCAGAGATAGGCCGCGTTTACCGCCACTGACATAAATATAATCGAACTCTGTGGCGCTATTATGAATAAAGGTTGTTAATTTTTTCTTTTGCCCAAGCGGGCTAATGCCCCCTTTTAAATAGCCAGTCACCTTTTGCGCATAGTCGACATCTGCCATATTCATTTTCTTAATGCCGCTCGCTTTGGCTAATTTTTTTAAATCCAAATGACAGACAACCGGCACTAATGCCACCAGCAACTTTTTAGGATCGCTTTCATCGGCAGCAAGCAGGGTTTTAAACATTTGCTCAGGCTTGATGCCTAGCTTTTGTGAGGCTTCATCGCCCACATTGGTGGTGCCAATAGGATCAGCATCGAACTGGTGAGCAGTAAAAGTAATTTTATGCTTTTTTAATAGGTTTATCGCAGGGGTCATACAAAACTCTCGAGCTTTGAATACAGAATACGGATTACCGACGTCTGTGATCCGTAACCCGTATTCTAAAAGCTTATCTTAACCGCGAGAAGTTACGATAAGTAGGTGGTAGCCAAACTGGGTTTGAACTGGGCCTTGAACTTCATTGATAGGAGCAGAAAATACTACCTTATCAAATGCTGGTACCATCATACCTGGGCCAAAGCTACCTAGATCGCCACCTTGAGCAGCAGATGGACAGTTAGAGTGCTGCTTAGCCATTTCTTCAAAGCTGGCACCGTCTAAAATTTGCTGTTTAATTTCATTACACTGTGCTTCAGTATCCACTAAAAGGTGCTTAGCCGTTGCTTGTACCATGGAAATTTTTCCTCAGATAAAAAAGAAAACGATTATACCTATCAACAGCCGCAAGTGCTATCGCAATCACTTTGTGGGCCGTGCTCATCGAACTCTATAACACAGCACTTACTCACCTCTTGCTTAAATTCCTGACGGGCACGTTTTAGACGAGATTTAACTGCTGTAAGACTTAGCTCAAGTTGCTCGGCAACCTGTTGCTGCTTAAGCCTTTGCAAATCCGCCAACTCAATCACCTGTTGGGATTTATCAGATAACCCCTGCACTAGGGTATGCACACACTCAAGCAAGGCATCTTGATCGTGATCGTATAAATCTGGCGCAACCAGTTGCTCTAATGCCAGTTCATCGTTGTCCGTTTTACGTTTGCGATAATAATCAATAATCGTATTACGGCAAATCTGATAGAGCCATGGAGTTAACTTAGTTTCGTCACTCAGTTTATCCAGTGATTGATGAACTTTAATAAACACCTCTTGCAAGATATCTTCAGCATCTTCACTGTGACTTACTTTAGAGCGAATAAACTGCAGCAATTGACTGTGAAATTGCTGCCATAAATCAATAAACATGGCTCCCACCTTTCCTCTAACCTAAGTTAAGATTAACTTAACAACAGCTGCTTGTCTGCTCTGCACAGCATTCCGTTTCTTTACAGCATTGTGCTGTGCAGCCGTTTGTGCCTTCACAGCAATTATCATCAGTGCAACACTCACTCTGGCTACAGCACTGGTTATCTTCACAACAGTTTTCGGTTGCACAACACGCCTCTTGGTTGCAGCACTCTGGTGCTGGCTCACAACAGTTTTGTTCAATTGGTTCTGGTGCTGAGCAGTTATAGTTAGTCATATTAATACCTCAATTAAAAATAGCGTTAATTTGCTTCATTAATAAAGACGCAAGCACTCCCAAAAGGAGTCAGATTATTTTTAAATAAGTATCAAAAAACTTGCCGAAAACCTTTACCCCCTTGTTTTTCACCTACAATTATTTCACAGTTCACTCATTTAATTTGATTATGCTTAGTTATCAGGTAAAACGGACGGCTACCATAAATAAAAACCTTGATACGGTAAAACAACATCTCACTAATTTTCAGCTTTGGCCCGAATGGTCACCATGGTTAATGATGGATCCTGACTGTCAATTTGAATACAAAGGAGAAACTCATCAAGTCGGCCATGGCTACTACTGGAGTGGTGATTTGGTAGGAGCTGGAAAGATGTTCCTTTTGGACGACTCAGACTCCCTAAAAATGTCCTTAGAGTTTTTTAAGCCCTTTAAGTCCCGTGCCTCAGTAAGTTTTATACTTAAACCTTTCGAGCAGAAAACCCATGTCACTTGGGTGATGGACGCCAAAGTTCCGTGGTTCTTACTGCCTTTTAAATCGTTTATTAAGAATATGATTACCCTAGATTATGAGCGCGGCCTAAAAATGCTAAAGGCAAAGCTTGAGCAAGGGCAAATCCATTCCCAGTTAAATATTATTGGCATTAAAAAGGCTAACAGTATTAACGCTATTGGTTTACGTTCTAAATGTCATATGAACGAAATGCCACAATATATGGGAGCCAACATAGAACAGTTAGAAAAATACCTAAATAAGATAAACATTACACCGACTGGAAAAACATTTAACTACTACCTAAGTTTTGACATGGCCAAACAAGAGTTTGATTTTTATACCTGTATTCCGGTTATGCAAACCAGTTTTGGGAAACCCTTTGAAAAAATCACCATTGGAGCTGGTAAAAGGTTTATTGTTGAACATACTGGGGATTATCAGTTTTTAGGTAACGCTTGGGCCAGTGCTCATCAGCACTGTCACCATCATAGCATTAAGGTTAAACGCAAACCTTTAGGCATTGAAACCTATTTAAATTGCCCTAGGGAGACTTCACCAGAGCAGTTAAAATCCCAAGTCAGTTTATTTTGTAAATAGAACCATTGGCGTGGGTTAAGCGTACTTATCCATAAAAGTACAAGGATAATTTTATGCTTAATATTGCTGTTTTTGGTGCCAAAGGTACTATAGCGAGTGCATTGATCAATGCGCTTCAACACACACATACTATTACTGCTATATGTCGCCACACAGATAAACTCCCTAGTTCCTATATTGCTATTGAGGATTATAGCGAAGCTAACATAATTAAAGCCTGCCAATATATAAATAATGATTCGTTAGATGCCGTCATAGTCGCAACAGGGTTGCTGCATAACCATCAGTTGCAACCTGAAAAAAGCATTCAAGAAATCCGTGCTGAAAGCTTCACCAAGATAATGCAGGCTAATTGCTTAACACCACTGTGTATCTTGAAACATTGCCTGCCTAAACTAAAAAAAGACAAATTCACATTAATGGCTACACTCTCTGCCAGAGTCGGCTCTATCAGCGATAACCGTCTTGGTGGCTGGTACAGCTATCGTTGCTCCAAAGCGGCATTAAATATGGGCCTTAAAAACCTCGCCATTGAAGCCCAACGTAATAAACAACAAACTTGCGTGGTTGGCTTGCACCCAGGAACGGTAGACAGTCCACTGTCTGCTCCTTATAAAAAAGCATCAAGCCAGTGGCAAACACCACAAGAGTCTGCCTCTAAGCTAATAAGCGTAATGCAAAACCTCAGCATGCAAGATACGGGTAAAGTTTTTGACTACAATGGAGCTGTGATTCAACCATGAAGAGTATCGACCTAGTCATTTTAAGAAACGATTTACGCCTTGATGATAACCCTGCTTTGCAAGCTGTGACGGGTAAGACTTTGGTGATATTTCCTAAAGAAGCCAAGCCCAGCAAATTGCCCAGCATATTGAAAATATTGAAGAAGAGTTAGTGACCAAGCCTCAAGTGAGTGAGTCATTATTATAACTAATGACCCACGGTTTGGCGCTAAAACTAAAAACCCAGCATGTGCTGGGTTTTTTAGTGACTAAATTAGCGTAAAGCGGCAATACGCTTTTCGATTGGAGGGTGAGTCATCATTAATTCAGACAGTGACTTACCACCATTAATGCCAAAGGCTGCCATATTTGATGGCATGTGCCCTTCTGCGCCTGATTGCAAACGCTGTAAAGCTGAAATCATCTTATTGGCACCAACAAGTTTAGCGGCACCAGCATCGGCACGATACTCACGCACACGAGAATAATAATTAACAACAAACGATGCCAGTAGGCCAAAGACTAAATCCAACACAAAAACGACCGCCATATGGGCCATCATACCCAGACCTTCGCCCTCTTCGTCATCACCACGTAGGAATGAATCAATGATGCCAGCAACCAAACGAGCGGCAAACATTACAAAGGTATTCACCACACCTTGCATGAGTGCCATAGTCACCATATCACCGTTAGCCACATGGCTAACTTCGTGAGCGAGCACCGCTTCGACTTCATCTTGATTCATGCTATACATCAATCCCGTCGAAACTGCCACTAATGAATTATCTTTACTAGGGCCTGTCGCGAAAGCATTCATATCATCACTATGGTAAATAGCAACTTCTGGCATTTTAATACCCGCTTGCTGAGCTTGACGGGCAACCGTTTGCATTAACCAATGTTCAGTTTGATCGCGTGGTTGCTCAATCACATGAAGATTCATGGTCTTCTTAGCCATCCACTTAGACATTTGTAAGCTGATGAATGAGCCGCCAAAACCAAACAGAGCACAGAAAATCAATAAGCCACCCATGGTTTTGGTGTTTACACCAAGAAGGCTCATAACAATACTTGCTAATAACAGTACTGCCATATTAGTAAGTAAAAAAAGAAAAACGCGCTTCATATTGCTCCTCAAATGCAATTAAAAATTAAAGGCTCCTATATAATATGGTCAGAAACCGTAATTTCAAGGCATAGAGTTTAACAAAATATTAATTGCGAATTATATGGCCTGTATATCGACTGCGTCAGTTGCTACTATCACTAGCAATACCGTTACCAAGGAATGGAAATGTCGCACAACTTGTTGTTACTTAGCACTGCTAAGTGTAATGGCCAACCTTATTTACAACAGGCCATCGAGCCCCTAAAACAATTTACCGTTACTCGAAAAAAATGGCTATTCATCCCCTACGCAGCCATCAAATTTAATGAACAGCAATACCACAGCATCGTCATTAATGCGCTGCAGTGTTTAGACATTAACATTCTCTCAATTAATCAATACCAATGCCCCAAGCAAGCAATCGAGCAGGCAGAAGGGATCATCGTAGGCGGAGGCAATAGTTTTCGACTGTTGAAGTTATTAAAAGAACAAAATTTATTAGAACCGATTAGAGCTAAAGTTCGCTCCGGCACCCCCTATCTGGGTTGGTCAGCTGGGGCCGTTATTGCTGGGCCCAGCATCCAAACCACTGTAGATATGCCTATTGTACAAGTGGATTCATTTGATAGCCTTAAGCTCGTCGACTTTTTTGTCCACACTCATTTTGAACCACTGGCGATCAAAACTAAGTTAGCGAATACTTTAAAAGAATTTTATCGCTTCAATCAAGATGCAACAATTTTAGCCCTACAAAACTGCAATTTGCTGCTAGTAAAAGAAAATAAAATCAGAATTATTGGCCCCAAGCCGGCCTATTTGTTCAATCGCTCATTAGAGCGCGCCCCATTATCACCAGAGCAAGATCTCAGTATCCTTTAAATTATGTATTTTAAAATCTACTTAGATTTGTTTCGCTACTCTGGCGCCATTAGCTTAGGTAAAAGATTCAATATAACTTAATTGGTTTTCTTTAGTAAAAGCACCCGGTCTTAATGCTTGCACTTGCTGTTTAATTTGCGGCCATTGCCAACCTAAAGCCAATAATAACCTAGCAGCAATTAACCCTGTACGACCAGATCCACCGGCACAATGGATCACGACCTTAGCATCCTGATTTAATACCGATAAAAGCTGAGTGCGGTTTTGTTTAAAGGCCAATTCAAACTCATCATCAGGGATGCCATCATCGTCTATCGGAAAATGAAACCATTGCATCGACTGCATTTCAACTTGAGAACCAAAATCGGTAACCCCTAACTGCTTTAATTCATCAAAGGTTAAACCAGTGATCACTGCAATTGCCCCTTGCTTTCTTAACTGGCTCAAGCTGTCTACTAAATCCACGCCTTTAGTTCCTGGGCAAGGTGTTAAAATCAGTCCCGCTTCTGAATCAAGGGGAAGAAACCAAGTTGGATGTGTCATTTTTATTCCTTGGGTTGGCTAAACTCAGATATTATAGAAGAAAATTTTGACAACTAAATTAAGCAAGTTGCAACTTTAATATTCTTCAGTCAAACAAGTTAAGTTGTGAATAAGTTGGCTTAGGCTGAAGTCTTAAACATACCCCGACTAAGCGCACCCCTTTTTGTGAATTTTGTTGCCACAACTGTTGTAATAAGCCTCTGACCATATCTGCTGCCAAAAATGAGGTTTTACACTCTTTTGAAAACACCTTAAAGCTGGCGTCTTTTATTTTTACTCTGATCCCCTCAAGCTGCATATCAGGCAACTGAATTAACTTAAGTTTAAGATACTCTAATAGTCCTAAACAGATTGGCTCTGCTTGCTCAATGGTGTGAATATCTTCAGATAAAGTCGTTTCTTTAGCCATTGATTTGGGCAGCCTAGATAATTGCAATACTCGCGGATCTATGCCGCGGGCTCTTTGGTATAACACTTGCCCAAACTTACCATATAAATCAATCAACTGCTCTCGGGTCAGCAGTCTTAATTGGGCAATAGTTTCAATACCTAAACCCTGTAATTTCGCAGTCATCACTTTGCCAACACCTGGAATTGCACTCACTGCTAACGGGCTTAAAAATTTCTCAATGTTATTTGGGGTAACCATAAACTGGCCATTGGGCTTATTTAAATCAGAACCTATTTTGGCGACAAACTTCACCGATGAAATACCGGCCGAAGCCGTTAAAGCCGTTGTTTGGTAAATCTGTTCACGGATGGCTCTGGCAATATCACTGGCACAATTATTAAATAGCGCGCAGTCTGTAACATCCAAATAAGCTTCATCAATTGACACAGGCTCGACTAGGTCGGTGTACTGATAAAAGATATTGCGAATAATTTCTGCCGTGTCCTTATAGACTTGCATTCTACCAGGTACCAAAACCAGTTGCGGGCAAAGCTTCAAGGCCATTGCTGTCGACATAGCACTTTTAACGCCATACTCCCTTGCTAGGTAGTTGCATGTCGCAATTACTCCACGGCGCTCCTTAGCACCGCCGATAGCCATTGGCACATCGCGAAGGGAAGGATTGTCACGCATTTCTATAGCGGCAAAGTAACAATCCATATCAATATGTATAAATTTACGATGTTTAGACATGAATAAACGTCAAAAGTCAGAAACTTAAAATGAATACGGATCACTGTTAACGCAATACAGTCAATCCGTCATCCGAATTCAGTTAGTTAAATCTCGAGCTCCGCAGTGGCGTTCTGAAAGCCAAAACTGCCCGCGCCGCTCTAATCTACGCAACTGTACAAAAACACAGTATAGCAAGTTTTGGATATAAAAAAACCGCTCGAAGAAAATCGAACGGTTTTATTAGCTCATAGCTTACTAAAGTTTAAACTGACTAATATTGCCATCGAGCTCATTAGTCAATTTAGAGAAATGTCCCATATTGGAAGCTAATGACTCACTCGCCTGTTGGGTTTCTGACGTCATCGAAGATACCATTTCAACGGAGCGTGCGACTTGTTCAGCCACTACCGCCTGTTGGCCAATCGCAGCGGTAATTTCTGTGGTCTGATTTTCAATTTGTTCAATCGCATTAGTGATGGCTCCTAGCGCACCATGAACTTGTTCTGTTAAAGCCTGGCCCGACTCTGCTTTAGCCACACCCTCTTCCATCACATTCTCAGCCTCAAGGGTCGATTGTTGTAATTTTTCAATAATGGTCTGAATATTGGCAGTTGAGTCTTGGGTACGGGATGCTAGGGTTCTCACTTCATCAGCAACGACTGCAAAGCCGCGACCTTGCTCACCGGCACGAGCCGCCTCAATTGCCGCATTAAGTGCTAATAGGTTAGTTTGCTCTGCGATGTTACGAATGACTGACAGCACCTCGCCAATCTCCTGGGAGCTGACTCGTAATTCACGCACCACCTTAGCGGCACTGATCACTTGCTCTGACAGTTGCTGCATACCTGTTGTCGCTTCGGCAACAATTTTGGCACCCTGCTCGGCCTCGGTATTTGCTTGTTGAGCAAACTGAGCGGCCCTATCTGCACTATTGGCAATCTCTTGGCTTGATTGCGCCATCTCAGTACTGGCAGTCGCCACCTGCTCCATTTCATGCTTTTGTTTGGTCACTGTCGTTAAGGTCTGATCACAAACCACCACCGATTGCTCTGAAGCTTGGTTAACTTGAACAGATAGGGTGCTGGTTTCTTTTAGTAGCTCTTGAATTTTAGCGGTGAAAATATTGAACGCTCGTGCTAGCTCACTGAGTTCATCATTTCCTGATTCACTTAACCTTAAAGAAAGATCACCATCACCTTGAGCAATGTCTTGCATCGCTTGCACTTGGCTGTTTAAGCGATTTTTAACGGGTAAAATAATTAACCACGCTGCAGCGCCAATGACCGCAAGAACAATCAATGCGATGATCAATACCAATGTTGCAGCATTACTAATCTGCTCTTCCATATAACTGGTGGGCATCATAAAGCCTAAATACCAGCGAACATGGGGGTAATCGGAAACCACCGGTGCGACTAAAATATGATAAGTGGCGCCTTTATAAGTCACCTCTTTAAACTGAGTTTGGCCTTCATTAACCAATTGCTCTATATTGCCAAAGCCCGCGCTGTCACTAAAGTGACGATCCACCTCTGCTAATTGCGAACTCGGTGGGAACTCTTGAGAAAATTCAGGAAATGAAATCAGCTTTCCTTGGTCTGTAAACACAAAAGCCTTGCCCATATTTTGGTACTGAATTTTAGCCACCATCTTATTCATAGTCGAAACTAAAATATCCATACCACCGATACCGACTAACTGGCCCTTGCTATCACGCACCGGTATTTTAATCGTGGTAGAAATGGACAAGTCGTTAGCATCAACCGCTGGATCACCTACGAACAAACGGTTTTGGTCTAAAGCAACCTGCCACCATGGACGTTTATTCGTATAATAATTAGCATCGCCATCGTAGCGGCCATTTAAATCAAAATACTCGAAAGTATTAGCAGATCCTAAAAATACCGATTTAATATCTGGATCTGAGTCCGAGAAAAACTTGAAATAGTCGACAATTTGTTGGTATTGCTTGTCCTTGGAAAGATCGCTGCGACGATCATTATAATTAGCAAACCAATCAACTAGGTTTGGATTATTAAATACTGAATGAATGATTTGGCCTTTTGATTCAAGATAAGCAGAGATCCGCGAAGCATTACCATCAACCACGCGCTCTATTGAATCGGTCACCTCCATTTCAACATTTTCGGCATCAAAAATTAACGTGTAATAAACCACCGGAATAAGCAGCGCCGTCATGCTTCCGATAATGCCAAACA
This sequence comes from Paraferrimonas sp. SM1919, assembly GCF_010993985.1. Classification (GTDB taxonomy): domain Bacteria; phylum Pseudomonadota; class Gammaproteobacteria; order Enterobacterales; family Shewanellaceae; genus SM1919. The sequence continues at coordinate 19,279 of NZ_WINH01000027.1, forward strand.
ATAATCGTTGACTGATCGACAATCTTTTCATGAAGCTCTTATAAAAGTCCATTTTTCCCCACTTAAAACAAAAATCAAAAAAATTAAAAAATTACTAAAAACAAAGCGTCCCAATTAACCTAAACTTTAAATTGTATACAAAAAAAGCGCAACCTAAAGGTTGCGCTTTCTTAACAAAAACTTAATAGAAATCATATGATTCGATTTTCTTCAAGCATTTTGCGTTTTTGTTCTTCTTTGGCCATCTTAGCTTTACGATTATCACAAGGATCATCGCAATCACACACCTTCTTCATTCCTAAAGAGCTAATGCCGCCACAACTACTGGCCATAGACTTACGTTTAAAAATATAGCCAACTGACATCAGTACCACTAGGGTTAGCAGTAAAACAAAGGCTGCTATAAAGGTTTGCATGGTTACTCCAACTCTTTATTTAAAAATCGTTCAAACGATTGCGAGTATATCACTTTATATTGTTCAGCAGAACGTTCAATAAACATCACCGCGAGATTTTCTTTGTTGGCTAACGCTAAACCTGCCTCAGTGCCCATCACAATTAAAGCCGTGGCTAATCCATCTGCAATCATCACACTTTCATGTAAAACGGTCACCGATGCTAAATTATGAGCGATTGGCTTACCGGTGCGGGGATCAATTAAATGACTTAAGCGCTGACCATTTTCTTCGAAGTAGTTACGGTAGTCACCAGAAGTCGCCAAACCAAGGTTACCAGGCGCAATCACTGACTGAATTGACCGTCCTTCACTGTTTGGTTTTTCAATTGCAATTCGCCAAGGTTGACCGTCAGGCTTGGTACCATTGGTGCGAACTTCACCGCCGATTTCAGCTAAAAAATTGACATAACCGCTCCCTTGAAGATAACTTGCGATCACATCAACACCATAACCTTTGGCAATAGAAGATAAATCAATATACAAAGCACTGTCGTACTTGATCAGACGATTACCTTCTATTGCAAACTGATGGATACCTGTTTGTAACTGGGTCCGTTTAATTTGTTCATCCGTTGGCGCTTTGAGTGGGCGCTTATCAGGTCCAAAGCCCCATAGATTGACTAGCGGACCTAAAGACACATCCAAAGCGCCATCAGTGAGTTGATACAACGCCAAAGCCGCTGCTGCAACTTTGATGGTATCCGCCGACACGGCCATTTCACCAATGCCCATCTGGTTGAATTGTGACAATTCAGAGTCCAGCTGATAGGTAGACATCTGATCATTCACTTTACCCAATAGTGCATCAATTTCGGCTTGGATTTGCTGCGAATTGACGGTTTCATTGGTAACAAATTTAACGTGATAAGTTGTGCCCATGGTTGCCCCAGATAGGGAAACAATGTGCGCTTTAGGGCTACAGCCCATAACAAAAAAGGCCAGCCCGATAAGGGCCAGCCAGTAATTAATTAATCTCATTCAGAAACCAATTTCAATTAACCACCGAAGTCGTCGAGTAGGATGTTTTCATCCTCAACACCAAGATCTTTTAGCATACCAATTACAGCAGCGTTCATCATTGGTGGACCACACATGTAGTATTCACAATCTTCTGGTGCTTCGTGATCACGTAAGTAGTTCTCATATAGAACATTGTGAATAAAGCCAGTGTAACCGTCCCAGTTGTCCTCTGGTTGAGGATCAGACAGAGCGGTATGCCAGATGAAGTTATCGTTTTCTGCTTGTAGAGTATCGAAATCTTCAACGTAGAACATTTCACGCTTAGAGCGAGCACCGTACCAGAAAGACATCTTACGCTTAGACTTAAGACGACGAAGTTGGTCGAAGATGTGCGAACGCATAGGCGCCATACCCGCACCACCACCGATGAATACCATTTCGTTGTCAGTTTCTTTCGCGAAGAACTCACCAAATGGACCAGAAATGGTAACCTTGTCACCTTCTTTCAGGCTCCAAATGTACGAAGACATTTGACCAGCAGGTAGGCTTAAATCACGTGGCGGTGGCGTAGCAATACGCACGTTCAGCATGATAATGCCTTCTTCTTCAGGGTAGTTCGCCATAGAGTAAGCACGAATAATCGGCTCATCAACTTTTGACTCAACTTTGAAGAAACCAAAGTGATCCCAATCTGGACGGTATTCTTCAGGAATATCGTAATCAGAATACTTAACATGATGCGCTGGCGCTTCAATTTGAATGTAACCACCCGCACGGAAAGGTACTGATTCACCATCAGGGATGCCAAGCTTAAGCTCTTTAATGAAGGTGGCTTTGTTATCGTTAGAGATAACTTCACATTCCCACTTCTTAACACCAAAGATCTCTTCTTCTAGTTCGATCTCCATGTCTTCTTTTACGCTTACCTGACACGCTAGACGACAGCCTGCTTTAGCTTCACGCTTGGTGATGTGGTCAAGTTCGGTTGGCAGAATGTCACCGCCACCTGAATGAACGTCCACACGACACTGGCCACAAGAACCACCGCCACCACAAGCTGACGATACGAAGATACCGCTTGAAGATAGTGCGTTAAGCAGTTTACCACCTGCAGCAGTGGTAATTGATTTTTCCGGGTCACCGTTAATAGAGATAGTTACATCACCAGAGTTCACCAGCTTAGAGCGAGCAAACATAATGATAAGTACTAGCACGGTTACAATGGCGGTGAACATACCTACGCCAAGAATAATTAGATCCATTACTAATTCCTACCTTATTACAGTGAAACGCCAGAAAATGACATAAAGCCAAGCGCCATAAGACCAGTTGTGATAAAGGTAATACCTAAACCTTTAAGACCATCTGGTACATCAGAGTACTTCATCTTCTCACGGATACCAGCCAGTAGCGTAATCGCTAATGCCCAGCCCACACCAGCACCTAAACCAAATACCACTGATTCAGGTAGGTTGTAGCTGTTTTGCTCCATCATAGATACACCACCGAAAATCGCACAGTTAACTGTGATCAACGGTAGGAAAATACCCAGTGCGTTGTATAGAGGTGGGAAGAACTTGTCTAACGCCATCTCTAGAATTTGCACAAGTGCAGCAATTACACCAATGAAAGTAATGAACTTCAGGAAGCTTAAATCAGCATCCGGAAGACCTGCCCAAGCTAATGCGCCTGGCGCCAAAATATTAGTATAAATAATTTGGTTTACAGGAACTGAGATAGTCAGAACGAAGATTACCGCAATACCTAGACCAAACGAAGTGGTTACCTTCTTAGATACCGCTAGGAATGTACACATACCTAGGAAGAAGGCTAACGCCATGTTTTCAATGAAAACAGCACGAACAAAAATGCTTAAATAATGTTCCATTGCTTATTACCCCTTCTCAACTTGATCAGGTTTGTAGGTACGGATAGCCCAGATGATCAAACCGATAATAAAGAACGAGCTAGGTGGCAGTACTAACAGACCGTTAGTGACGTACCAGTCTTTGCTTAGGATTTCGATGCCAAATAGGGTACCTGAACCAAACAGTTCACGGAAGAAACCTACTGTCATTAGAATCGCTGCGTAGCCTAAACCGTTACCAATACCATCAATAAAGCTTGGTAGAGGCGGAGATTTCATGGCAAACGCTTCAGCACGGCCCATTACAATACAGTTGGTAATAATCAGACCAACAAACAAAGACAACTGCTTAGAAATTTCATAAGAGTATGCCTTTAGGATAAGGTCAACCAGAATTACCAATGACGCAATCACAGTCATCTGTACGATAATACGAACAGCGTTAGGAATGTGGTTACGCATCATAGAGATAAACAAGTTTGAGAATGCTGTTACTGCAGTAAGAGCAATACTCATAACCAGTGCAACTTCCATTTTAGAGGTAACAGCTAAAGCCGAACACACACCTAAAACTTGCAGAGCAATCGGGTTATTGTTAACGATTGGATTCGTTAACGCTTCTTTTAATTCTTTTGCGTTAGACATTACTCTAGGCCTCCTTGACGAACTTTAGCAATGTAATTGCCAAATGCTTCTTCACCAAGCCAAAAATGAATCGAGTTAGTTACACCGTTACCCGTTAGGGTCGCGCCAGATAATGCATCTACCTGGTTCATTGCATCTAAACTTGGGTTTGGTTTAGCAACCGCAAGTGCAATCTCGCCATCTTGGTTATAAACCTTCTTGCCTGGCCATAGCGCCATCCAAGTTGGGTTTTGAATTTCTGAACCTAGACCAGCCGTTTCACCTTGCTCATAGTAAACAAGAGATTTAACTGTGTTCATATCCGTTTCAAGTGCAAGGAAAGCGTACATGGTTGACCACAGTCCAGCACCCTTAATTGGTAAGATGATGCTAGTAACTTGACCAGCTTCATCTTTAACAAGATAAACCTGAGCAGTGTTAGGAACGCGCTTAACCTTAGAACCCGCATCATCTGCAACTAAAGTAGAAGTTGCCGCTTCACGAGCCGCTTTAGCTTGATCAAAAGCTTCTGCATCACCGGCAACATAATCACCAGATTTTAGGTCAACTAAACGAGCTTCAATGTGCTTTTCATAGGTTGCGCCCACGTCACCGGTGGTTTCATAACCTGCAGCTTGTAATAGGTACTTTTGCTTATCAAGTTTGATGTTAGCATCTTGCAGTGGCTTAAGGGCAACTGCAGCACCAGATACGATTACTGAACACACTAAACATAGGCCAATAACTACACCTAAAGTTTTACCGAAAGTATCGTTGTTCTTAGACATTGCGTGCCATCCTTCTCTTAATGTTTGCTTGAGCTACAACGTGATCAAACAGAGGAGCAAACAAGTTAGCAAATAGAATTGCTAGCATCATGCCTTCTGGGAAAGCAGGGTTTAGGACACGGATAAATACCGCCATTGCACCGATCAACATACCGTACGCCCACTTACCTTGGTTAGTAAATGATGCCGATACTGGATCAGTTGCCATGAAGATCATACCGAAGGCAAAACCACCTAGTACGAAGTGCCATGCAAAGGTCATTTCGAACATTTTGTTGGTTTCAGAGCCAATAGTGTTGAATAGTGTCGCCACTAGGAAGCCACCTACAAGCACACCAGCAATAATGCGCCAAGAAGCAATGCGAGAGTACACTAAGAAGGCACCACCAACTAGAATGGCTAGGGTAGAAACTTCACCTACTGAACCACCGATGAAGCCTAAGAAAGCATTCATCCAGTTTGCATCAGAGTATTCAATAATACCTTGAGCCGCTTGTGATAACGCAGTAGCACCAGAGAAACCATCCGCAGCAACCCAAACCGTGTCACCAGACATGCTTGCAGGGTATGCAAAGAATAGGAAGGCACGACCAGCAAGTGCAGGGTTTAGGAAGTTACGACCGGTACCACCAAAGATTTCTTTAGCGATTACAACACCGAAAGTAATACCTAGTGCCACCATCCATAAAGGAATCGTTGCAGGCAGTGTTAGTGCAAACAGAACTGAAGTAACGAAGAAACCTTCGTTTACTTCGTGGTTACGAACAGACGCAAAAAGCACTTCCCAGAAACCACCCACGAAGAAAGTCACCGCATAGATAGGTAGGAAGAAACACGCGCCGTACCACATAAGGGCGGCAACGCCAGATTCTGCATTTAGCGTAGTGCCAAACAGTTCGAATAGACCCACTTGCCAAACATCAGGCAGTTGATAACCCGCGGCTAATGCGTCTTGTGCTTGCAAACCCACATTGTACATACCAACAAACATCGTCGGGAAGGTACACATCCACACCATGATCATCATACGCTTAAGGTCGATGTTATCACGAACGTGAACGCCACCTTTGTTGGTGTAACCTGGGGTATAGAAAATAGTAGCTACCGCTTCATAAAGGGCATACCACTTTTCGTATTTACCGCCTTTCTCGAAATCAGGCTCGATACGCTCTAGGAAATTTTTTAAACTCATTACCCTTCCCTCTCGATGATGTCTAGACACGCACGTAAGTGAGCGCCGTAATCATACTTACCTGGGCATACAACGGTACACAATGCTAAATCTTCTTCATCTAACTCTAATGCACCTAATAATTGTGCATTATCTGTATCACGAGCAATCAGATCGCGCAGTAATAAAGTAGGAAGAATATCAAGAGGCATTACACGCTCGTATTGGCCAATTGGCACCATCGCACGCTTAGAACCACCTGTCGAAGTGCTCATGTTGAACAGCTTAGAAGGACTTAAATGGCCTAGGAATGTACGGGTGAAAGAGAACTTCTCTTTACCTGGCATAATCCAACCGAATAACTCTTTCTCTGTACCTTCATGCAGAACAGATACCTGATTGTGGTAACGACCAAGGAAAGCATGTGGGCCTGCCGCATTTGTACCAGATAGGATAGAACCAGAAATAATTCGGTTAACACCATCTGATACGTTACCTGCGGTAATATCGCTCAAAGACGCACCAACTTGAGTACGAACTAGACGAGGTTTAATTACTTCAGGACCCGCAAGGGAAATCACACGATCAGTAAACAATTCACCGGTAGTGAATAGCTTACCAATAGCAATGACGTCTTGGTAACCTAAATGCCAAACTTGCTTAGTTGCAGACACTGGGCAAATATTATGGATATGAGTACCCACGTTACCTGCTGGGTGCAGACCCGCAAACTTTTCTACCTGAATGTTAGCTGGCGTTTGAATTTGGCTATCAGCAGCCTTACAAACGGTCACTTTTGCTTCAGTTAGTTGGTTTAGCACCGTTAGACCATCAACGAAAGCTTCGCTGTTGTCGCTAATGATCACTTCTGGGTTAGCTGCTAATGGGTTAGTGTCCATTGCAGTAACAAAGATCATTGCTGGAGTCGCATCTAATGCAGCAACTCGGCTAAACGGACGTGCACGTAAAGACACCCACTGACCTGATTGAACTAATACGTCTTTAACTTGCTCAGCAGTAAGCTGAGAAAGCGCGGTACGCTCAAACTTAGGGAACTCTACTGACTCATCGCCTTCTACTTCAATCACTACTGACTGAAGTACACGCTTAGCGCCACGGTTAATTTCTACTACCACACCGGCTGCTGGAGCTGTATGTAAAACGCCTGGTGACTTTTTATCTTCAAAAAGTACCTGACCTTTTTGCACACGATCGCCAACCTTTACTTTCATGGTTGGGCGCATGCCTACAAACTCTTCACCTAATGTAGCAACACGCTTGATGGCTGGGCCATCATGGATTACTTGTTCTGGGCCGCCACTAATGGGCAAATCCAAGCCTTGTTTTATTGTAATCATACTCTCAAGCACTACGTTAAATTGAAAGTGTTACGTCGCGTTCTTTAACGCCTAAAGATGACCAACGCACGTAGTTTATTTCCATACACAACATGAGTTGGTTCGATTAAATCTAAAGAAACGAGACACAAATCACATTGATCCGGGCGCATTCTACAGGAATTGAAAAATTGTTGCCATGAAAAATACCTTTTAAAATGGGTGCTAACCCTTTAGTTACACTAAAGGAACAATTAATGACCAATGCGTCCGAACGTTAACCAATTTACACCGCATAGCATAGAACCCATGGTTAGCTTACGCTTACAAAAAGCCCTACAAATTACACAAAGCCCTCATGCTATGAATTGGCTAAAGTTTAGTTAACTTTGATGAATTTTTCTCAAACAAAAAAGGGCGAACAGATAACTCTATTCGCCCTTAATATGGTCTAACCAGTTAGTGCTTATTCACGCCGAATTAATGCTTGTTGATCTCTTCAAGCTGGGCCGCTGACAGCGTTAACTCTTGGTTATAGTTAACACCAATTGGCTGCTTAAGAATATCTTGGGCAATTTCTTTGGCCTCTTCTAACGAGTGCATCATGTAAGTCCCACACTGGAACTCGTTTAGCTCTGGAATTTCATTTTGATTCTGCACGTTAAGCACGTCAGTCATAGAAGCTTTCCACGCGTCTGCCACTTCTTGTTCGCTTGGCTCCCCTAAAAGGCTCATGTAAAAGCCAGTACGACAACCCATAGGGGAAATATCGATGATTTCTTGTGGGCCATTATTAAGGTGATCACGCATAAAACCAGCAAATAAATGCTCAAGGGTATGTATCCCCTTTTCAGACAAGATTGCCTTATTAGGAATACAAAAACGTAAATCAAACACTGTGATCTTGTCACCACTCGGGGTAGACATGGTTTTCGCCACACGCACCGCTGGCGCGTTCATAATCGTGTGGTCCACTGTAAAGCTATCTAATAATGGCATCGAAATTATCCTTCAATTTAATTTTGCGCATACCTTACATAAGGGTAGCATCCCTTGCAAGCCCTTACTGGTTAATCGTATCTATTGCTGATTCGGTAATGGCATGATACTTACCAGCGCCCTCTTGGAAGGACTTATAATGGCTGTAAACTTTTTGTATTTGCGGATCATTGTTAGACATCTCGGCCACCACCTCATCCCAGGCAGTTTTTAAAGTAGTAAGGACTTCTTTAGGATAGGGTTTAGGGATAATGCCATGTTCTTTAGCCAATGATTCTAATGCGATAATATTTTTCGCTGTGTATTCATCCAACATATCTTGATTGACAGCTCGCGCCGCATACTTCACTATCGCCTGAAGATTTGCAGGTAATTCAGCGTAGGCCGCCTCATTAATAAGAAACTCAAGCGTTGAGCCGGGCTCATGCCAGCCAGGGTAATAATAATGTTTGGCGGCTTGATTTAAACCAAAGGCTAAATCATTGTAAGCCCCTACCCATTCAGTTGCATCAATGGCACCGGTTTGCAATGCGGTAAACAATTCACGACCAGGTAAAGTGACCGGCACACCGCCAACTTTTTCTAGCACTGCGCCACCTAAACCAGGCAAACGCATTTTTAAACCTTTTAGATCATCAATGCTGTTGATTTCCTTATTAAACCAGCCACCCATTTGAATGCCAGAGTTACCCCCCGCCATAGGAATAACACCATAAGGCTTATACAGTTCAGTCCATAACTCAAGGCCACCACCGTAGTGTAAGTAACCATTAAATTGCTGCGGGTTCATGCCAAATGGGCTAGAACAAAAAAACTGCGCCGCAGGAATTTTGCCTTTCCAGTAGTAAGCACCCGAGTGTCCCATTTGCACTACGCCACCACTGACCGCATCAAAGACTTCAAACGCAGGCACTAACTCACCCGCGCCATAGACTTTAATTTTTAGCCGCCCTGCCGACATTTCATCAACCATAGTTGCAAAACGTTCTGGCGCCATCCCTAGGCCTGGAAAGTTTTTCGGCCAAGAGGTGACTAACTTCCATTCATAATTTTTAAGAGGCACCGCCCCTTGGCTTGATTGGGCTTGCTCATTACCACAGCCCGCCAGCATTAATGCCGCTAATGCTAATCCAATTAACTTCTTCATTATTCTTCCTTACTTTCCATAAACCTGTTCTGGCAACCACGTCACCAGCTCTGGCCACAGGGCCAACATAATCAGTAATAAAACTTGAATACCAATAAAAGGGATCACCCCTTTATAAATGTCACTGGTATGCAACGACTTAGGTGCCACACCCCGTAAATAAAACAGACTAAAACCAAAAGGCGGCGTTAAAAATGAGGTTTGTAGGTTAACCGCCAGCATAATACCCAGCCATAATGGATCAATACCCATCATCATTAATACCGGCGCCACAATGGGCACAACCACAAAGGTGATTTCAATAAAATCAAGAATAAAGCCGAGTAAGAAGATCACCAGCATCACTAGGATCATCGCCCCAACCGCACCACCAGGTAACTGCTGGAATACACCTTCAATTAATTCTTCTCCACCTAGGCCGCGAAACACTAACGAAAACAAACTGGCCCCAATAAGGATCAAAAACACCATCGAAGTGACTTTAACGGTTTCCAAACCAATATTTTGCAAGCCCGACACATTCAGCTGCCCTTTAATAAGGGCTAACACTAAGGCACCACAAGCGCCCACAGCGGCCGCCTCCGTTGGTGTGGCTACTCCTAATAAAATTGAGCCAAGCACTAATATGATCAGCACCATTGGTGGCACTAGGGAGTTCACTAGAGCAGTAATATCAACCTTACTAGGGGCTTCGGTTGCTTTGCCAAACCACGTTGGTTTCAGTTTACTCATCAGCAGTAAGTAACCAAAATACATGGCCACCAGCAGTAACCCAGGAATTAAAGCGCCCGCAAATAAGTCCCCTACCGATACCGTTTTCGGAGAGAAAATGCCCATATCAAGCTGGGCCTTTTGGTAGCTACTTGAAAGCACATCCCCAAGCAGCACTAAGGCTATTGAAGGTGGAATAATTTGCCCCAAGGTGCCGGTGGCACAAATACTGCCACTGGCAATGGCTGGGTGATAGCCACGTTTGAGCATGCTAGGAAGACTCATTAAGCCCATGGTCACTACAGTAGCGCCGACAATGCCAGTACTGGCCGCCAATAGCATACCCACAAACACCACAGAAAAGCCTAAGCCTGCCCTAAAGCGCCCAAACAGCTGCGCCATAGAATTCAGCAGCGCCTGGGCAATCCCAGCTTTTTCAAGGGTGACCCCCATCATCACAAACAGCGGAACCGCCAACAAAGTTTGATTGTTAATAATGCCAAACAAGCGACTTGGAAACGCATGCAGCAATGCCATATCAAAGCCACCAAACATGGACGCGATAAAGGCCACAATTAATGACACCCCCGCCAGCGTTAACGCCACAGGAAAGCCAAACATTAACAAGGCACAAATAAACCCGAATAAAACAATGGCCATTAGTGTACTCCTTTTATTTGCTTAATTGCCTTAGCCAAACACACGCTAATACTCAGTAGCATCACTAACGGGAACATTAACAACATGGATTTTTGTAGGTAAACAAAGGGCAAACCACCGGTTTCTTGGCTGGATTCTAATAAACGCCAACTCATCAATACATAGGGATAGCTCATCCAGGCAATAAAGATAAATACTGGCGCTGCTAAAATGAATAAGCCGACCGCATTGATCATGCCCTGTTTTTGGAGGGGTAAATTGCGATAAAACACATCCACTCGCACATGTTTATCGTCAATTAAGGTCATGCCTGCCCCCATTAACAGGGCAAAGCCGTGAAAATACACCACCGTTTCTTGTATTGCTGTGGCACCAATATTAAATCCATACCTAAGTACCACCACACTAAGCAACAACACAGCTAACAAAACCGTTAGCCAAGCACACAGCTTTCCAAGACTGTTTATTATTCTTGTAAGAAATTTCATTTATTCCCAAACACAACTCAATTACTTTTTATAAACCTTTTTTAACATACCCAGCGGTAAAGACCAATTTATAAAAATTGAAGAAAGTCAGTTTTAGTCAAAACAGCAAACAAGTCTAAAACCTTAAAAAACCTTAAATTAATCGAAAAACGTACATTTGGTGCAAAAACCAGACAAACAAACACTTTTATTGAAATTTTAGTTGCAACCAGCGTCAACTCTGTTAAAGTGCGCCACCTGTTCAACGGGGTAACCCAGAAAACAGAACAACAATTCGGACGCGGGGTGGAGCAGCTTGGTAGCTCGTCGGGCTCATAACCCGAAGGTCGTCAGTTCAAATCTGGCCCCCGCAACCAATTCCTCTCATGATTAAGAGAGTTAAAAAAACTAATCACTACAATTCGGACGCGGGGTGGAGCAGCTTGGTAGCTCGTCGGGCTCATAACCCGAAGGTCGTCAGTTCAAATCTGGCCCCCGCAACCAATTCCTCTCATGATTAAGAGAGTCAAAAAAACTAATCACTACAATTCGGACGCGGGGTGGAGCAGCTTGGTAGCTCGTCGGGCTCATAACCCGAAGGTCGTTGGTTCAAATCCAGCCCCCGCAACCAATTCCTCAATATATTCATAAGCTTACCTTCAGGCTTCATGCTTTAAGTATAGTGCAATCTGTGACGCTCTGTGTCATAAATTCATATTCTATCTAGGTAGCCACTACCTACCATCGCTACAAAAAGCTAACTTTTCTAAATCAGCATTAGTTTTAGTTATCAAAATTTTTGCCAGGTCGACAAACAACCCTAAGCCGCTTTACGACACATGTGCCCTGTTCGTGTCACAAACTGACAAGAATCTCCAAATTTACCATTGCATAAGTATTCAAGATTTGACCTTAGGGTCATGTGACATCCATAGTGCTTGCGTAAACCAAATGACACAGATTTTCGTGTCGTATCCGTGTCATTTTTGACTTTAATTGACCTTATATTACTTTCAAGAAAACCTGTAATAGCACAATTAAAACATAAACTTACAATGATTAATCCAGATACACCGTTTGTTTTTACTGTGTCCTAATTTACAAAAAATAGAACAATTTGAAATGTAAAAATTGAATAGCTGAAAAGGACAAAATAGGCACAGTTAATGGCGATTAGCGACTATTAGTGTACCTGGTAGTTAAGCAGAAGAGTTAAGCTTTAGGGGTAAACTTAGGCCAACGATTGTAGCCAATACTAGGATTATTCGATTGATACTGGCGGATAAACTCCACCTCTTTTAATGAGAGATCACTTTCACTGCAGTTCTCAGACTCCCAAAGAATTTCCTTCTGAATGGTGTAATTCTTTCTGATGTGATCGGGCAACTTTTCAAAATCAAGATTTACAATTTCCATATTGGGAGTACCAAAATATTTATAGCTACCAACACTGTCTTTACCAATATAGATTTTGTTTACAGGATGATAGGTAATTTTATAGATCTGCTTCATTCACTTACCTGAGGTCAATCATCACTATCAACGTACCGCATGACATCTGATACTTCACACTCAAAATACTTACACAGCTTATCTATATTATCTGTTGTGACCGAGCTGCCCTTCTTATTCACCATTTTTGAAAGTGTCATTCGATGAATACCGGTATGCTGAGCAACCTCAGAAATGGTAATAACCTGCCCTTCCCTAAAACTTTTTTCCGAAATTAATTCTTTTATATAAAATCTTATCACGACCGCCCCTTGGTCTAAAAAAGTGAATTAACTTAATAATATGAGTCCATGTTAGTTCTTAATTAACCTCAAGTTCACTCTAAGCACATCAAAAGATTATTTAACTCTTAATTTGATAATAAAAATCATCACGACTAAAAGCAAATACGAATGATGATTTTTATTATCAAAGGATAAAGTTATGAGTCATACATACATTACATACTCTGCAACAACTTGGCCCATGCAGCTTATACGAACATGACTTAGCAATAGTGGCTGGGCTAATTCATGATTTTGCCAAAATCAAAAGCTACAACCAAGACTACGAGTTCACCGACTTAGCTAAGCGAGTAAACCATGAGGCACTGACCCTAGAAGTCTGCGCCCACAGCTTTAAATTCCTAGACACGGCAAACGCAGAAGCCGCTAATGACTTAAGGGTGTGTATCTGCTTCAACCACCATTATGCCTATCAAAGCCATAATCGAATTATTGAGGCATTGAAAATTGCAGACAATTTATGAGAGGTTTAATAAATGGAATCAATCTGCCCAACGCCTCGCTAAGTCAGCATCTTCCAGCTCATAAACATGGATTTCCCCTTTAATATTTTTGGCTTTCTTGTACCTTACTGAGTAACTAGAATTTGGCCTCTAGAAACTTACAGAATCTCTAAGTAACCCTAATACAAACAACTTGGCATTTTTGTCATACAAAATAGCGTTATATTCTTCACCTTTAGTGTCTGTTCTCAATACTGAAGTAATACCATATTTAGCAGCTTTCTCAGTTACTGCGGTTTTATTTTGGACTAGCTGCAAAATACCATGCTGACGAAGAATTCTATTTACACTTGCAGCAGTGTGAGCAGAAAATTCAGGGTGAAAAACAGCAATCTCTTGAATTGCTCTTGTAAGACTTACCCTCTCATCAGAAAATGTAAGGGTATTTGCAGTAGATGCAGCTATTGCAGATTCTGTTCTTGAAGAAGACTTTAACCCATCATCCACAAGATTTGTCGAAATATTTTTTTGATGAGTTTGACTTGGCCATAACAGCTCCATATCAAACTTATAATGGCAATGATTAGAAAAAAATACTTTGAGCTCTTTAGCTAATGACTTCAGAAGGTTAAGTGATGATTTTTCGGATTTTATCTTTTTAGATATTTCTTGAAGACCATCATCGACCAGCTCATTTTCAATATCGTTTTTAAACTGTGCAATTTGTACATTTTTTAAAGCTTTTCTCAGGGTTTCATAACTTTGTATCGAGGCTGAAACCCTGTTTATACAACGTTGAAATACGTTTGAGATCATTGCATTAGCTTCAAGTAAACTTGGTTTTTCAATGTCATTAGAAACTTGCTTAAAAAACTCAGCCAGGGTACAACCTTCATGAAAAACATCCTGTTCGCCATGCTGACTTAAAGATTGGATACCTTCAAACTGAATTTGTGCATTATTAAGGTCAACTTTTACTCGATTCATAATTGCTTGAATATCAGCACTTGTTTTAAGGTCTGATTTTGTAAGTACAAGCATTAACTTATGACTTGCCAGTAAATTCCGCGATAAAAAGGACAGATCTGACTTAGGTATTGTGCCATTTGCATCCAAGCCTATTAGCCATATCACTGCATCCGCTTGGCTAAGCGCATAACGAGACTTTTTTTCATCATTAGCTGTCGAGTCACTATGGGCAGGGTCGTAACCTGGTGTATCTATGAAATAAAATGATGGATGCGAAGTCTGCTTGGTCTTCGTTTCAATTAAGACTCTGCTGATGCTCTTTTGCAGTGCCGAAATACTCGGCGACTGGTCATGGTTCAGCTGCTTATACACATCTATGTCTACGCTTACTTTTTTACTTGTAGCATCAAATAGCTCGACAACATTCGTATCTGAAAAATCGATATATGTAGGTAAGCTAGTCATTGGTGTTAAACCTGTTTCAAGTTTAACGCCATCTTCCGCAATAAATGAGTTAATAAATGAAGACTTACCACTACTAAATCCACCACCTACAGCAAAACCAGCTTTTTCGTGAAAGCCACGCATGGGAACTAACTCTTTGGCATTTAAAAAAGCCGCCCTTAAATCGGCAACTTCCGAAGACACAAAAGGTAAATCTGAACGCGATAACAGCATCTGAACTTCAGAGATATATGCCTTCAAAGCTTTATTCTGAGTCATAGATGCTAATGTTTTGCATAAATCGACTTCTCTTTGAAGCGCTTCCTTCTCTAAAATAACCTTATCAACCTTGAGGCTAGACTGTTCTTCGTCAGTGGAAAACTTCGCCCCTTTTAACTGACTTAAAAGATCTTCATTTGCGTCCTTTAACTCAATAATTTCTTTCTTTAAACGCTCAACTTTATCTTTACAGCGCTTTAGCTTTTTATCCTCTTTAACGTCACTAGTCATCAGACAAGCCTTCAAGTGATTCAATCGCAGCCTCAATGAGTTCTTCAGCTTCCTCTTTGTGACCAACCAAAGCTAATAGATCATTGTTTTGTTGCTCAAACTCATTGAAAATATGTTTTGCTGGCGAGACTTCCATTAATTCAGCTTCTAACTTTGCAATGTATTCTTTAATATCTTGTCTGGTTTGTAATTTAAGTTTATCTCGGCCAAACGCGACCATATCTTGAGCATAATTTCTAGCCGAACGCCCACTCAGGGTACCAGATGGTTGGAGTTCTTTAGGGATTGCCGCTTTGTAGTTAATTTCCAAGTTTTCAGGATAAATGCCAGATAAAATTGAGCGGACCATATCAAGCTCAATAACATCATCATTAATCAGCGGCTCTAACTTAGTCGTTAAATCTCGTTTTAACTTCTTTTTCCAGTTAAAAAGCACTTCTTCAGATGTTGCCGACACATGATCTTCAACATTTTGTATAAGCAACTCTAGTTTGGCAAATGCGGCACCTGTACGTATCTGCTCTACTGTTCTACTGGCACTACAGGCACCACCACTTTTTACCGTCGTTTGAGTCAGAACATTAAAGTTATCAATGCTAGCGCTAATCCTTTCTTTCATGAATTTAGATAGTGCAATTTTAAGCTCACGAACTGAATCTGCATAAAAATCATTTAACTCATCAGTAATTTTATCTCTAAAACTTTGAATTAATTCAGATCTTTGCTTTAATTCTGCAACATCATAATCATCAAGTGCATCTAACTTAGCTTCGAGAGCATTTTGCAATTTATCCTTACAAAGTAAATGAATTTTCGATATTTTTTTACTGTAGGCTTCATTAGCTTCCTCGATCAATCGGTACTTATTTTCGTTAACATTAGCTAACACCGTATTCAAAAACGTATATTTAGAAATAGTTGAAAGGTTAACCATAGAACTATTATCGTCTTTAAAATCGTCAGGAAAAACTTGTTGAAGCCTATCTAACAGCAGTTGCTCATCAGCACTCAAATCTGTATCTTTGGCAACTTTTTTACACATAGTCTCAGCATATGATGAAACCAAAATAACACGCTCTTTGGCTTCTTCAATCAGCTCATCATACATGCTATCCACTTCCAAATTTGTCGCTTTCAAATTTCGAAATGTACGACTAGCAAGCATTGAAAGCTTTGTCTGAATATGGTCAATACGTTCAGGCAGGCCTCCTTGTAATTCCATATTAAACAATTGGCTATCTAACTTGCTGCCAACAATATACAACTCCCTTGCTTTTTCAGAATTCGCGACCCTATCAATCAGCTTTACATCTTCATTATTTAAGAACTGCCCGCAAGGGGTAACGATGAATACAACATCGCAACTTTTCAACCTACGGCGGGTAATGCTTTCACGGGATGCAACAGGATCATTGATACCAGGCGTATCGACAATCTTAATCCCTTTTAAGGAATCTAAAGGCAGACGAATATGAACAGATTTTGTAAATGGGGTGTATTTACCATCAGAGCCTACATAGTCCAAAATCTCTTTATTAATATTGTAGGGATCATCTACTTTTAGGGTTAACTTATCATCGCTCGGTAAATTATCGATATGAGCTTGAATATCATTGTAGCAATGCAGGTAGAAAGAAAGCTCGTCATCTTTCATTAAACTGTCAGCATACTCGACCGCCTTGCGTTCAATGTCTGAGCCAACTAACTTCTTAATAAAATTTGAATTTTCATGAATGTAGTCTTCAATAAGCCTTGAACGCTTCCGCTCATACTCTCTAGATTTTAATTCTATGTCTTTAATATCATTCTGATTGTAAAGCTCTACCTCTATAGATGCTTCTTCATCATAAGACAATATTGTTAGTGCTGCAGTCATAGGGGTTGCCGCTTTAGGCAACACCTCTTCACCCTCAAAAAATAAGGTATTAACAATTGAAGACTTACCTGCTTTTACACGCCCCACAATGCCTATTTCAAGAGTATCATCTTGATTATTAACAACACTCTTAAACTCTTCAACAGTGGGCAAATTAGTCTCACTAATTACCTGTGCTGCACTAGAGCCATAAGCCCCTTCATGCGCTTTCAAATGCGCTGATAACTCTTCTAGTTTTGTTATCGTTAAACTTGTACTCATTTATTACCTCTTAATACTTCTAAGGCGTTTTTGACTGATTTCTTGCTCAGCTTATTTGTTGTTTTCGGCTCTGCTACCGAGTTTTGTAGACTGCTTGTACCGTCAAAATCACTAAGTTCTTTTAATATTTGCTTTAAAGCTTCAAATTTTGTCTCGAGCGTTGAATACTGATCTTTTAAACGTTCATGTTCTTTTAAAACCTTGTCTTTTTCTTCATTAGCTGCAGACAGTTCTTTCTCTAAATCTGCAATAGTTATCCTTAGCTCTCGAGCACTAGTACCGTGCTTTAAAAACTCACCACATTTTTCAGCAACTTCCTTAGGTGTCCCCTCAAACCACTCAGAAACACCCCCATAGGACTTATGATGGCGCCGACTGAAATAGCGTTCTAAGAATGAGTGAATATCTCTTTCTGTTTGCTCGATATGTTCATTATCTACATCAAAATCAGTAAACAGCACGTAATCAGGATTTTCAGTTTCTGCAACGCGTACAAAAGCATCACGAGTGGTCATCCCTACTTTGGCCAAATCAGGCTTAGTAGTATCCCAAGCTACATAAATCTTACCCATTGTTCACCTTGTTACTTTCATTTATTCGCACAGGGTTAAGCCGCCCAACCATCGGCGACCACTTCTGCTTGCTTTAATACAAGCTCAATAGCCTCATCAGCTTTATCTGGTGGGTATTTCCAGCGACGCAGTAAACGACGAACCAAGTTACGCATTCTGGCGCGAACAGCCTCACGCTTTTGCCAGTCTACAGTGGCAGACTTTCTAAGCTGTTGCGTAAGCTCAATAGCTAAGGCACGCAAGGCATCATCACCAAGCTCTCTTACTGACGCTTCGTTAACGACTAAGGCACGGTAAAAAGCCATTTCATCGGGTGATAGCTTTAATTTATCAAGTAGTTCCGCATCTTCTTGCATCTCTTTTGCCCACTGGATCAACTCTTCAATCACTTGAGCAGTTTCAATGCTGCGGTTATGGTATTTATTAAGGGTATTCTGAATTAACTCAGAATACTTTTTCTCTTGCACTACGTCGCTTTTAAGGCGAGATTTGACCTCATCACGTAAGAGCTTTTCCAGTAACTCAACCGCAAGGTTACGTTCTTTCATGTTCTTCACATCTTCCATAAACTCTTCAGAAAGCAGTGAAATATTCGGCTTATCAAGTCCTACTAAACTGAAGATATCATCCACGCCTTCCGCCACAATGGCGTTGTCTAGAATACGTTTTAAGGTGCTATTACGCTCTTGCTCGGTGCGCTTCTTATCAACATTAGAATGCTTTAAAAAAGCCGTTTTAATGGCAGAGTAAAAGGCAACCTCAGCCTTTAGCTCTTTTGCTTCTGGTAAGGTGCTGCATAATGAATAAGCCTTACTTAATGCTGCCATTTCATCTAAAAAACGTTTCTTGCCATCACGTTTGGTTTCACCTTTGCTGTTAGTATGTGACAAACCTGATATATGATTAGCCGCCCCAGGAATTAACCTTAGCGGTTGCTTTTCAAAGGTATCCAAATAGATAAAGGTTTGCCCATCAACAGGTGTGGCAAACATGTCACGGATAACACTGACCTTTTCAGAAAACACACTAAAGGCCTCAGCAGTGTCCACCGTTGGTTGTCCTTTACCGTTACTGTTAGTATAAGTTTTCAGGGCATTTTTAAGTTCGTTAGCAATACCTATATAGTCCACCACCAATCCACCAGGTTTATCCTTAAATACGCGGTTCACCCTAGCAATTGCTTGCATCAAGTTATGCCCTTTCATTGGCTTATCCACGTACATGGTATGGCAACTGGGAGCATCAAAACCCGTTAGCCACATATCACGCACAATCACCAGCTGAAGCTCATCATTTACGTCTTTAAAGCGGCCCTCAAACGCTTTTCGGGTCGTCTTATCATAAACATGATGCTGTAATTTAGCAGGATCTGACGCACTGCCAGTCATTACAATTTTAATGGTGCCCTTGGCTGGATCATCGCTATGCCATTCAGGCTTAAGCGCAACAATTTCGTTGTATAAATCCACACAGATCTCACGGCTCATAGCCACAATCATCGCTTTACCCGGCAAGGTGCTAATACGAGTAGTGAAATGCTCAACTAAGTCTTTGGCCACTTGCTGCAGCCTTGGCTTACTGCCAACGAGTTTTTCAACTGCAGCCCATTTGGTTCTTACTTGCTGACGGTGATTAGTATCGTCATCACCTTCAAGCTCTTCTTCAAAGTCATCATTAAGCGCTTCTAATGCTGCATCTTCAATATTGAGCTTCGCTAAGCGTGATTCATAATAGATCGGTACTGTAGCCCCATCGTCTACGGCATCTTGAATATCATAAATAGAGACGTAGTCACCAAACACTGCGCGGGTATCTCTGTCATCCAGAGCAACAGGGGTGCCAGTAAAGCCAATGAATGAAGCATTAGGTAAAGCATCTCGTAAGTATTTGGCATAACCATACACGTAGCGCTGCTCCACCACCTCACCATGCTCGTTTTTAATATCAGCTAAGCGAGCTTGATTGCCATATTGGCTGCGGTGTGCCTCATCTGAAACTACCACAATGTTGGCGCGCTTAGAGAGAACTGGATGTTTAAGCTCATCATTAATCAAGGCAAAGCGCTGAATCGTCGTGAATATAATACCGCCCGATTGTCGGCCCTTTAACAAATCACGTAAATTATCTCGCCCTACAGCGTGTTCAGGGATTTGCTTAAGAACATCTGTAGCCATACTAAAGGTGTTGTAAAGCTGCCCATCTAAGTCATTGCGGTCTGTTACTACCACAATGGTTGGGTTATTCATGGCCGACTGCTGCAATAGCTTACTGGCATAACAGACCATAGAGATACTTTTGCCGCTGCCTTGGGTGTGCCAAACCACCCCCGCTTTACCGCTACCGGGCTTAATGTTACTGAGCCCACGGCTTGCCTTAACCTGATATTGCGGCGCACTATCGGCCACCATGGGTAATTCGTCGGCTTGCTTGGCCAACACCGTGGCTTCTACCGCGGCCCTGACCGCATGGAACTGGTGATAGCCAGCTATCTTTTTAATTAGCTTATCGTTATCGGTTTCAAACAGAATAAAGTAGCGAATGTAATCAAGCAGCAGTTCAGGTTTAAAAAAACCTTTCACTAAAGTTTCCAACTGCCAATCAAACATAGGCCTATCATCTTCACCACTAACGGTTTTCCAAGGTAAAAAACGCTCTTTGTTGGCAGTAAGTGATCCGACCCTAGCGTTCCATCCATCACTAATAACCAATGCCTCGTTAAATACAAATAAATCAGTAATTTCATCTTTATAGGTTTGCAGCTGATTAAACGCATCCCAAATATCGGTGCTTTCATTGGCGGGGTTTTTCAGCTCTACCACTGCTACAGGTAAGCCATTAATAAACACCACCACATCAGGCCTACGGTTACCTTTGCTGCCAGTAATGGTAAATTGGTTAACGACTAGAAAGTGGTTATTAGAGGTAGAGCTAAAGTCCATCAAGCTTGCATGGGTGTGAGTTGTGGTAGGCGTACCATCAACCACCTTGGTGTATTCAACAGGCACACCTTCAATCAGCAGCTTATGAAAATTATGGTTACTTTTAATTAGAACAGGGCTATCAGGGTTGACCACAGCAGCCACTACTTGGTTAATGGCATCTTGCGGTAGTTCAGGGTTAAGCTTCTCAACCTGCTTAATCAGCAAAGGCTCTAGCACCACCTTATGATAATCATCACGTAATGGATTGCTGCTATCCGGAGCAATATCCACGCCATGCTGATACTCATAGCCAACACCCTTAAACCACTCTAAGCATTCATTTTCTAATTGGTCTTCCGTGATATTCATAATTTTTCTTATCAAAATATTGATTTAATTCTGCGTGCAAGATAATCACCAAGCACTAATTCTATAAATGCCAAAACGGCATATGGGCCCCATACAAAAAACCACACTATGGCAATCAACCCATAAACAGGATAGGCAACTTCGCCCGACTTAGTAAACAGCCCTATTACAAAGCCTATGGTTAAGAAGACGATAATGTAAAAAAGCATATGCACCTCCTATATAGCTGTTGATTCAGCTATTTCAAGGCTGAAAAAGGATGAGAATTGATTATCCTTACTTTTGTCTAGTACAATCAAATTCTCTGTAGTCCTGGTAATAGAGGTATAGGCCACCTCTGGGCTATCTCCGTCATCCAAAATATAAAACACGGTTTTCGATTCCAAGCCTTTATAGCTATGAATAGTTGATAACTTTATATGGCCACTATTCCCATAAAAATGATTTTTCTTGGCACGTCTTGCAGATTCAATCCTTGAGACAGCTTGCTGCTTTGTGATTAATTCACGAAGTTCTAGTTCATTTAATTGCTTTAACTTTTCTATGCTAAAGGTAGGCGGTAATAGCAACTGGGCATGCAACTCTTCATAGTCTTCAAACATACAATGCACATTCTCTCGTTCCTTAAATAACTCTGCTAAATGCCTTACACAGAATATATGTGAAGACAAGATCACAATATCATTGGGGTGAAGGCTATGTTGCTGAATAAAGCTATTAATTTTTTCAAAAGCATTGGGGATCCAGTCATCCGGCAAAGGCTCATAGACCATTAAATCAAAGTTAAAGCCTGTTTGCGTATCCATCACTGCAGTCAATTCACTATCGGAATACTTTTCTAGTAAATACTTTTCTTGAAAGTCTTTAAAAAGCTGATTAAGTGGTGAGTCTTGTGTCGTCCTATACGAACGCTTTAGCTTAACCCAGCGCCCAAAGCCCTGTGCAATTACTGCAGCCCTTTGCGTTTCACGCTGATAGATATTTTGCGATTCATCTCCAAAAAGTACCATCTCGCCATTTTCGGCTAAAAAGTTATCTCTAACAATTTTTACCCATTCAGGCTCGTAGTCTTGCACCTCATCAATCAAAATAGTGTCAAACTTTTCAACTGACTTATCTTTGAAGTAATCGGTTTTAAAGATCTCATCAAATGAAGCCCCTTCACGGAGTGAATGAATATCTTCACCAATGGCAATTAATTGAGATATAAAAAATTGATGATAATTGGTCACACCATAGTTGTACTGATCCCTTCGGCCTAAAATATCGCTAACTTTGTCTTTAATTAAGTTCTTAAGGGTAATATTAAAGGTGACGATTAATACTGTATTGCCATGGCGTTCTTGAGCATTGGTTGCACGATTTGCCAAAATGGTTGTTTTACCACAGCCTGCTACCCCTTTCACTTTTTGATGACCAGGCTTACTTAGCGTTAAGCCATGTTGTTTATCATCAAGCTTTGGCAAAATCCCTTGGGTTTTAGTATGTTCGCTAGGCAATAAACGACGCTTAAAATCATCGTAGATTCTGTCATCAAACAATACATGACTGTTTGTACTTTTGATCTTCCTAATCAATGAATCTAGTGCATCGTTACCGTATGCCAAGCTTTTATCTCTAGTTAACGCCTTGGAATAACGCTGTAACTTATCAGACTGCCAATTATATTCATCGTAACTAATCTTTTTCTTTGCCAGTTGCTGACTCAGTTCCTGTTTTACAAAGTTAATGGACTGTTCCGCCCCCATATAAAGTTGATTAATACTGCTCTTATTTGCACAGTGTAAATACACTAAAGGGTATACAACTCGATAAAAATTGGGATTGCTTAAATTGTTTAGGCCAAGAACAGGAAGGTGGAGTTCATACAGATTTTTCTTATACCTAAAGGCTTGCGACTGAGGAGAAGCAATGGCAACCCACCTTGTACCATTATTGACCTGCCAACGATTACGCTCGGTAATTCGGTAGTTCGCTAGCTGATAATCCTTCACCTCTATAACAAAGGCACCTACCCCTTCTTTTAAAACTATAAAATCGGGCCTATCCCCATCCAAAAAAGGATTAAAAAAGATTTCATAGCTGTCATCTAGGTTTGTAACTAAATAGTTCGCCAAGTAAAGCTCGCCTTCGGTGGGCTTTACTTTTAAACGACTGATATTGTCAAAATCTGGGTAAATGATAGCCATTGAGTATCCTTATAAAAACGGCAATCCTAGAAGCGCAGCAACGGCGCCTATTGGGCTAATAGGTAGCGCTGTCTCGGTGACAACTTCAGCTAAACCCTCACTCACTGCGTCACTGCTAACTGAACTTGCCTCCCCTGCAAGGGCATCACTCACCGAAGAGGTTAACTCAGCATTTTCAATGCCAGAATCAATCACCATAGGATCGTCAACTTGCGCAGCCACTTCACTAGTCGCAATAATAGGAATATCAGGGTTATCAGCTAGTGTCTCCCTGATGTAACTTACATCATCAGTCGCTTTTAACTGCAACTCTGCCGCCACTTCGCCATCAAGGTAAATGGATAAATCGGTATCTGGATGATTAGTCGCCTCATGAATACTTGCTTCTAGCCCTTGCTCGTTTAGCGCACTGGTGACTTGCTGCTCGAACACCATTCCTTTTACATTGCTTATGTGGCCTGTCATCGCCTCACTATCGGCATTACCAAAAAAATCAGCAATATCATCATTGCTGGAACTTTCTAGGTCGTTATAGCCCCTTCTGACTGAATCAAAAACGTCTATTTTTTCTGACATTACTTACTCTTAATCTCTTTATTTACTGTTATTAAAGCAGGTTTAAAAGCTTTCTCTAGCCGTTCGATGTGCTCTACTAGCCAAGCGATAATCTCTGGCCAATTGTCTTTATTATAACCATCGAATTCTTGCTGAAACTGTACACGGCAGGCTTTTTTATCTTCTAGCCTTTGCCACTCTAATTCGCTGCCAAAGCGTTGTTCTATTTCGGCTTTATGTTCATATAGGTAATCGAATATCTGCTTATTTTCTTCGCTGCTGCTTTTACTCATGTAAAATTCGACACGGGCAAAACGGCTGCCAAAAATCAAACTAAATGGGCAGCTTCTTACACCACTGCCGGCACTTAACCAATGATCTTTACTCGGGCTGATGTTGTTGAACAGCTCGGTAGTGCTCTCACCCAATGCTTCTAGGCACTGCTGCCAAAACTCTAGGCGCAGTTTGTGGCGGTTTTTCTGCTCTTTTTCGGATGATTTCTCTTCGGCCTCTTTGGCGTTCATGCTTATCATCAGCTCTTCGGCTTCGGGTGTGGGGATGATTTGCTCTACGTTTAGCAGCAGCTCCTCGCCCATGGCGTAAGGGGTGACTTTAAAGCACTGTATTTGAATACCGTGGCTAAGTAGCCATAATGCAGTGCTGGTGACCTCTTTGCGGAAATTGGCGGCTACAAACATAATGCGCTGCTTTACGCCGGAGTTCAGCACCACTTCGTCTAACTCTACCTCGAAAAACTCGCTTAGTTTGGCCTTGGCGTTGCCGCCGCCCTCATAGCGGTCTAGGTAACTTTGGTAAATATCGATAATTTGGGTTTTGGTTAAACTAGAGCAGTAAGAGGCGTACTTTAACGCCTGCCACATCACATCGCGGCCCGTGTCGTCTAGCTTGTTTTCTATTACCACCAAGTTACCGCTTTTATCCAGCGCCAATAAATCGAGACGCTCGCGGGTGTCTTTAAAGCCATCAAACTCTTTTTGAATGATCAGCAAATCATTGTCTAGCGCTTCCGGCGCATTAGCGAGCCACTCCTGTAAATGCTCACGCTCTCGAAAGCCAAGCTCAGAAAAGCTCATGGTTTGAATGCGGCTGATGCGGTTGTCCGATTTATTGATTTTATACATGCTTAGCTCGCCTCGGCTTCTGCGGTTTCAGTGGCGAGGTTGTCTAGCTCAATTTCGCCAGAGAGGAGTTTCGGCAGCAAGGTGTCGCGGAGTGCTTCAAGGTTTTTATTTTCTAGTTGTAGTAATTTTATTTTTGCAAAAATTGGGTTAACTAAACCCTCGAAGCTGTCTAGTATATCTTTCGAAGGCACAATAACAGGTAAAGATTTAATTATTTTGGAATTTACTGCTTTTGCGATTGAAGAAGTGCTACCTAAAGATTCAAAGTTAAACTGTTTCATGTACGAGTATAGATAGTTGGTTGTTACCTTAGAATTATCACCTAACTTATAATGAGCGATAGCTTCGTTTGTAGTCATCTCTCCATTTGTGATTGCTATACGACCAACTGTAAGCTTGAAACTCAAGATCAATGTGTTGTCAGGGATAACTTTAACATTAAATTTTTCGACAGCTTCACTAGTTAGATATTCAGATGAATCTAGTGCATAAGCCCCTGAAGCACCCATATCTTTGATCGATATCCAAGTAATATTACTATTGTCATCAGAAAACCATTGCGACTCTTTTCTAGGTGGTGTTTTCCCTATACCAATGGTTGCAACTTTCTGTGATTCACATACCTCCCACCCTTCTGGGATGGGACCGAGTTCGGAGTCGACGAAGGTGCTTGGGAAGAGTGCGGCGGTGGCGGCGTCCATCCCCTCTGGGGCGTCGCCTCTCATTTTCGCTTTTGTGGGGTCAAAATCGACAAACCAAGACTTGAAGATGGCCTGCGCCATCGCTTCTAGGGTTTGGTTGGTTTGGGTGTTTAGAGTGATTTTATCGTCTAACTTCGAAATAAAATCAGCTATATTTTGCTGCCACTCATAAGTTTCTGGTACACGCACAATCTCTTGATGTAGGTGATTTCTGTTTACACCTGGCACCGCAGCTTTATCACTATATTTATGAAAATCAAATGTTTTCAAGAGGTAATAAACAAAGTTAGGGCAATTTCCCTTAAAGTCTTTGACATATAGTGTTGTGTTTAGAGGCCAATAATCACCTTCAACAAAAAATACTTCGCCAATTGTTCCATATCGGCCTGTGACTACACCAGGTCCTTTCACCTTTTGTGCATTATGAAAATCAGAAATTCCTGCAGATGAGACTATTGGGTAATCGCCAGACTGCCTTTTACTCTTAGGTAAGTCATAACCCCTTTTTAATTCAATGAAATCACCTAAAGGAATTTCAATCCAATTACAACTCATAACCCAACCCCGCTAGGTTCTTCTTAATTTCCGCTTCTAGCTTGGCGCTCTCGGCGAATTGTTCGCTTAGGGTGTTGGTTAGCGTTGTCATTTTCTCACCGAATGGGATGCCATCGTCTTCTTCTTCGGCGGCGCCGACATAGCGGCCTGGGGTGAGCACATAGTCGTGTTTGGCGATATCTTCTAGCTTGGCCGCTTTACAAAAGCCTGCTTCGTCTTCGTAGCTTACGCCGTGAACTTCTTGCCCGGTTTTCCATGCGTGGTATAGATCGGCCACTTTTTGGATGTCGTCGAAGTTGAAATCGCGTAGGACGCGGTCTTTCATGTAACCAAGGTTGCGGGCATCGATAAACAGTACTTCGCCTTTGCGATCGCGCAGCTGGCGGCCGGCTTTGTCGGTGCGGGCGCCTTTGTTCTTGGTTAAAAACCAGATACAGGCGGGAATTTGGGTGTTGGTAAACAGCTGCCCTGGCAGCGCCACCATGCATTCGATTAAGTCGTTTTCGATAAGTGCTTGGCGTATTGTGCCTTCGTTATTGGTGGTGGAGCTCATGGAGCCGTTGGCCAGTAACAGGGCTTGGGAGCCATCGGGGGCGAGGTGGTGAAGCATGTGCTGCATCCACGCAAAGTTGGCGTTACCCGCTGGCGGCTGGCCATATTTAAAGCGGGGATCGTTATCGTCTACCCCGGTGTTCCACTCTTTCATGTTAAATGGCGGGTTGGCCATGATGAAGTCGGCGCGTAAGTCTGGGTGCTGCACATTGGTGTAGGTGCTGGCGGGCTCTTTTCCGAAATCGTAATCGAGACCTCGAATCGCCATGTTCATGGCGGCGAGCTGCCAGGTGGTGTGGTTGTATTCTTGGCCGTAGATGGAGATTTTTTGCTTTTGGGTAATGGCGTCTAGCTGGCGCTCGCCTGCGTGGCGCTCGATAAATTTTTCCGATTGCACAAAGAAACCGCCCGAGCCCATGGCCGGATCGTACACGCGCCCTTCGAAGGGCTCTATCATTTCGACAATTAGGCTAACAATGGAGGCTGGGGTGTAGAACTGACCGCCCTTTTTGCCTTCGGCTAGGGCAAATTGCCCCAACATGTATTCGTACACGTGGCCAAGGATGTCTTTGCTGTTTAAGTCGGCGTGGACAAACGGAATGGTGGCAATCAGGTTGATTAGCTCGTTCAGTTTGGCTTGGTCGATTTTTAATGCGGCGTAGGCTTTGTTTAGCACCCCTTTTAGTTTGGGGTTGTCGCGCTCGATCCCTTCTAGGGCGTTATCAATTAGGTGGCCTACCGAGGTAATGCGCTTGCTGGCGCCATCTATGGTTAATTCTGCCCCACCAATACAGAGCGGCGCGTTATCTTGCAGGAACTGCCAGCGCGATGCAGTGGGCAACCAGAATACGTTTTTCTCGGTGTAGAAATCGCGCACTTCTAGCTCGGCGGCGATCTCTTGTTCTAACTCTTGTTCTGTAAAGTCGTCGGGATCGAGGTAGTATTCGTGCTCGGGATTGGTTAAATCCGCTTTGATTTCGTCTTGGCGCAGTTTGAAGGCGTCGGATACGTATTTAACGAAGATAAGGCCAAGTACCGCGTGTTTGTATTGTGCCGCATCGAGACTGGCGCGCAGCTTGTCGGCGGCGTTCCACAGTTTGGATTCTAAATCCTTTAGAAATTGTTGTTCTTGGTTGTTCATTGGGCAACTTAATTGATGTTGTTATTACCTCAAATGTACCAAGGTGCTTTAAATGAAACAATGACAAATAACCCCACCTGAACAGGTAATAACCCTATAACGTCACTTTGTTAATAAATTGCAGCAAAAGCTTACAGCGTGTATATCAAGATTTCCCCTTGATGGGTAACACATGAACACTAAACGACATATTAACGCCAAAGTTGGACAACTAGATACCTTATGGTGTGATAGATTACTCAGCATATGCCCATTAAAATAGTGATCTTTATCACATTAATCCGAGCATAATAACAATGATAAAACGCTTGATAATAATTGCTGGCTTGGCTGTATTTTTAACGGGTTGCATTACCTCTGCACGTAATGCTAATGAGCAGTTTTATAAAGCAGTTGCCATGCAACAAGTAGCACTAGATGTTTGCCTAAAGCATGGTCATATTAATAGCTACTTTTATAATTCTGCTAAAAAGAACAATGAAAGCTTTGTTGGGTATTACTCCCACAGTAAAAAACAAATGGCAGAAGCATTAGCCACTTATCAAGAAAAAGTAAGCACCACAACCAAAGAAGGCAGCCAGAAATACTGTAGCACCAGTTTAGTTGCTTTTAACAACCAAGTGGTTAGGATGATTCCTGTACTTGCCCAAGAGTTAGCATACAAACAGGCTAAATTTAACCAGAGTATGCAGCAGCTTAGTAATTCATTAAACCAAGCCGCTAATCAGCAACGTGCTTATAACAGTTATACGCCAAGCATCCCAAGCTACACACCTAGCCCAACCCATTATCAACAAGCGCCTGTCCTTTATAACCCAAGTGGCTGTATTGGTAATGTGATTAATAATCAGTGTGTTGGAACTATGACACCCACTTCAACATTGCCTGGACAAGGGCAAAAATGTTTAGGTACTGTAATCAATGGCCGTTGCATTGGCCCATCGGTTACCAACTATTAAAAGGAAATGATTATGACTAAAGGAATGTTACTCGGATTCGTCGCTTTAGCTATTGGTTTTAGTGCCAGCGCCCAAACTAAAATTGATGCCAGCCAAGCCCCTTTTTACAATGGTAAAGACGTTGTCGCCTGTGGTGTGGTTAAACAAACTACTCGCTTTAAACGCGGCGTTTACTTAAATATTAATGAGCGCTACCCAAAGCAGCCATTAACCCTGGTGATTTGGGAAAACAGCATGGGCAGCTTTAATGAGCGCTTCGGCTCAATTGATAAACTGCTAAACCAACAAGTCTGTGCCCAAGGCACGGTAAACCAATACAAAGGTCGCAGCCAAATAAGCCTATACAATGCTTATTCGCTTAACCTAAGTACAAAACTATAACGATAACAAGAGAACTATCATGAAAAAGACCATTGCCGCCCTATTAATCGCTATTGCTATGCCAGCGTCAGCCGCCGTTTTAATGCAAGAGTGGACCGAAGGCATGTACCGCTTCTGTAAATACAGCGACAACAGCGTAATACGAGTTGGATTTAACGAGATGTGCCCACGTACGATTTAAGTTCGGAGCAAGGTTGTTAAAAAGCCAGCTTCGAATGAAGCTGGCTTTTGGGGTATGTTAATTAAGTTTTATTTGTTTTCAGAACGATTTTGAAGAACTTTTACTCACACCAAACATCACAAGACTCATCACGCTGAACATTAAATAAAGTCGCAGAAGCGCATGCACCATATTCACTCCCCTCAAGAAAAATTACACTCTCTCCCTCTTCCCATCCCAAGCAGTATGTCTGAGCTTCAAATTTTTCACCATTTATAATAAATAGCTCATCATTATGGGCGACTTCAATTAAATAGGAAGAACTTGAAACATTAGCAGATGTACTATTTGTGTCGGGTGTGCTTCGTGAGTTAAAAACTGATTTAACTTGGCATTCAGTACCAGTACTAAAAATAAGTTTGTTATTGTATGAATCAGGGCTATATTTGAGTATAGCGTTGTCTCCATAGGTATACTGGTAACAGTATTTTGTTTCAATAAAAACCCCTGAAGAGTCTTGATATAAGTTACTACTAGCTCTTTTAACGTTTACTGAATAAGTCTCAGCAAACAGATTCGAAGAAAAAGCCAAGAATAATAACGAAAAAATAAGCTTCATAAAACCAACCTTATCAAATAGTGCTTCTTGTTTTAATCAGTATCTGTATTAGTTACGAAAAAAGATAAGATAAATCTTTTAGCCAACATCATGGGTATTCCACCAAAAACAAAAGAAAATAGGGTTGCTTGTGATACGTACCTCATTTTCTCAAACCCAATAAGACTGCATAAGAAAGTTAAAATAGCGACAAAGCAAGAAGCCTGTAGCAGCTCAATTAATAATTCCTTAATTTTCATAATATATCCTTATACTCAGTTATCAATATAGAAAAATTCATCTCAGGAAACAGCCAAAGTTAATACTGTAACATGAAATATTAAAAATACTAGATCCGCCCTAAAAGAGGAATAAAGGCTATTTTGATGAATGATTGAAAAAATAAAAATACAATCATTTCAAAAATATAAAACAGGTATTAGATCCCGAGTTTAATACCCGCTTTATCTATAAAATATGAAGATAGGTTAATGAGCGAGAATTTGTGTAACTGACACTCTCGCTCACATTATGCTGACTAGTTTATCAATTAATGCTTTGGATATAATTGAGGAGTGCGTTAATTAACTACTGACCTTAAAAAGTAATCAGCAAGGTTCTCACCTTCATACTCGCAACTATCAACAGATGTTTGGCCTTCTTTCGAGCGTCGATACATCCCAACAATCTCATTTGTATCATATACTAAGCAAGCGTATAAATATGTCACTCCGGTATAGCTATCATAAGACTCGTAACCGCCCTCAAGATAAGGGATAAGATCTGCTATCTTCATTGATAGCCAATTACCTGATTCATAAGTATTATAATCAACTGGCTTCATTAACACGCTTGTTGTTTTAGGGCTTGTACTATAAAACTGAACTACTTTGCCTGTATTCTGGTAATGAACACTTTCATCTGAATTGTATAAAAATCCCCCCGTAGATATGGGATCGGCTTGAACATTAACGTATGCATCATTATTAAGATATGCACCACCAAAAGAGACTGCTAATTTTCTATATCCCTCTGGTTGCTCTGAAATAGAAGCTGTCATAAGCCCTTCATGCCCAGGGTAGTTTGCATGGATTACGTAACGATCGCTATAAGTTTCAAAACTTAAAGTTGGATTATAGTCACTTGTACGCGCCACTAACTGATTGCCAACCTGTACCGTTAACTCGCCATCTTCACGTACGGCCTCTTTGTATCCATAGGTTGGTAAATCAACAAATAAACCAACGTAATCTCCAGCATTAGCATCATAGGAAAAATAATTCTTATTCGCATCTTTGTTAATAAACAGCTGCACACCATCCTCTATAGGTGTTGGACTATAAAACGTCCCCCCTTCAAGAATAACTTCCCCTTCTTCAGAAGTATCTTCAGAGTTACATGCTGTTAAAAACAATAGTACAGCTGCAATTGATGTCCATTTCTTAAATTCCATAGTTATTTGTTGTCTCTATAAGTAAAAACTGTCCACTTCCCCTAAACTGAGACATTGATTAAGTAGAGTTTTCTGGCAAAGTAATGTTAGGAGGCACTATGAAAAAGTCACGATTCACAGATACCCAAATTATCAGCATTTTAAAAGAAGCTGACTCGGGCATGAAGGTTGAACAACTCTGTCGTAAGCATGGAATAAGTTCAGCCACCTATTACAAGTGGAAATCAAAGTTTGGTGGTCTT
>NZ_WINH01000028.1 GCF_010993985.1 Paraferrimonas sp. SM1919
TAATAGAGGCTGAAATCTAATTAGTGTTGGAGAAGAAAGAGATCTTTTTATTGACAAGGGGAGTCATACCAACGCCCGCATAAGGGGCAGTAAAACGTAGCGGCGATTGGTTTAAACTTGGGCGAAGCACCAAAACTAATCGCCGCGTAGTTTTGATGTCCCAGCGAGCCTGCGAGCGCCTTGATGCGCTTGTTAGTTGCCTTTCCTTGCCAACTCCAAAAACCTTGCTTTAGCAGCTTTGCTGTTTTTATAGCCTACATATTTGTAGCTTCCTATCAGGGCCTTTATGTTATTAAAGCTTTCTGAAGTTACTTTATCTTCAAATATCAGTGAGATTAAACCACCCGGCTCCATAACTATTTCAAAAGGCAACTCCCAGAAAGTGCCTTTGACCTCTAGCTCATCAGTCCACATTATGTAATGAAATGAGCTGAATTCAACACCGTCAATACTTTCGATATAAGCCATCAAATCCAATACAGACGGTTTCAAAATCCAACTCCACCAATTTTTTGGCTCTTCACTGATGACTAAATATTTCAAGACTGCTCCCAAAGGCTACTAACGCCTCAAACACCGGATTGGTGAAGATGGCGATTTTTTTGGAACAAAAAAAGTGACAGCTTTAACAAGTCCGAGTGATTTGACTTGTTATAACTGAACCAACGCACCATTACTTGTTACCTTAAATTCTATATTTTCTTTGAAATCAATCACCTTTGCTGGAAGGTTACCGTCACAATCAGGCTCCAATCCCGCTAATGTGGAAGAGATATAATAATTAAGATCTTCTTTCTTAAAGAAGGTTTTTGCTACTAATTTTTGCTCCCCTGAATCATGTCGAATTACCGCCAAGTGAGAAGCAGAGTGGCGCTTGAACCCGGGAGGAACATAAACGCCTCCATGCTCACAATACTCTTGAATTAATTTCGAGTACTTTCCTTTCATTGCTCACCCAAAGTTATAACAGCTTATTAAGCGGAAGCTCGATAATCTTCCGCGCAAAATTTAACTTACAAATAATATGTCATTTTAAGCTGTTGAAATAAAGTACAAATTTCTCACCAAGATAAGAAAAACTGAAAATCATGCTCGGCAAAAACGAGACCGTGGATGTAGGGTTTCCCTACATCCCTTGGCTACTTTGAAGTTAATCAATAACTTAGTTAATTTTTGGAAGATTATCGAGCCTTCAAAAAGCCAATTTTGGCTCTGTTTGTCACCCATTAATCAGGACAACAGTTATACCTGTATAAATACTTAGTGGTTTTTAACCAATGATGGACTGAGTTTAAACTCATTTTAGGGCAAAAATGATTTAGATGTATCGGGTTTGATGAGGTACCGCTACTCAAACTCCCCTCTGACTTTGCGAAGAATTTGATTGAGGAATAGCTGTAATAGACAGGATGTCTAGTGAGGTCTGTTCGAGGCAGGACGCCGAATAATTTGTCTGGAACAAATTTTAACAGCTTTAGCTGGCCCGAAGGGTGGAGGACAGGATGTCCGGAATAATCCGCCGCCTGCGTAATGACGATTGAAAATTAAGAGGAAGCAGATTGCGGGGGCAGGAGGGGAGTCCACAAAATTGTCTGGAACAATTTTGAACCTCTTTAGCGGGCCCGGCGGGTGGAAGGCAGGATGCCTGGAATATTGGGGAAAACTGGTTTTCCCTTCTGGGTGCTGTCGGCACCCCGACAAGTCCGTGGATGTACTAGAACAGTCAAGCGTAACTTAAAAATAATCAAATCTCAGCATCGCTGACTCCCAACTTGAACAGCCAAGCGCAGCTTAATATTACAAAACCATCTGCGAATTGATTATCACGATAGTTGAAACTGAGCGACTAAAAATAACAGGCATAAAAAAACCGAGCTATAACAAGCTCGGTTTCAACAATCTGTGAAAGATTAGAAAGGCATTTTCATACCCGGTGGCATCTGCATCCCGCC
Source organism: Paraferrimonas sp. SM1919 (assembly GCF_010993985.1). GTDB lineage: Bacteria > Pseudomonadota > Gammaproteobacteria > Enterobacterales > Shewanellaceae > SM1919. The sequence continues at coordinate 1,953 of NZ_WINH01000028.1, forward strand.
TGTCACTGCCGCCATCTTCTCTTTCTGAGTCTCTTCTACACGACGGGCCGCATCATTAATTGCTGCTGCAATTAAATCTTCTAGCATGTCTTTGTCGTCTTCCATTAGTGACTCGTCAATTTCAACGCGACGAACGTTGTGGCTGCCGTTCATGGTGATTTTCACCATGCCTGCACCTGCTTCGCCGGTGACTTCAAGCTTTTGAATTTCTTCTTGAGCTTTTTGCATTTTTTCTTGCATTTGTTGGGCTTGCTTCATTAGCTGGCCCATGCCGCCTTTTCCAAACATGTTACTATCTCTTCGATTTAGGCAAATTTATAGCTGCCATATTACTTATTTATATACGATTATCAATCAACTCTTGGGGAAATTGTACCGTATCATCGTCTATTTGCGCATTAAAGCGCTGCATTAACCAATTTACATTAGGATCTTGCAGTAAATTTTGCTTCGCGTCTTCGGTAAGCTCGGCTTTAAACCTGTGTCTGACCTCGAGTGGCGTTTCTCGCTCTGGAACATCTTCAACGATTACCTCTAAGGAGATAGGCTTGGCCATACCTTGATTCAAGGCGTCTTGCAAAGCTTGTTGGCTTTTCTTGTTATTTAAATGCCCCTGAGTATTTTTCAATCTTAGGGTTAACACATCACCTTGTTCATCAGCAATTGAATTAATCGCCAGTTGTCTTACTCGACCACCAATTGACAGACTCCCCATGCGTTTGTACCAACCTAGGTCACGACTATCACCAGTGACTACTGTGCTTACTGGAGCAATCGCACTTTGATGTGCCGCTGGCACTTGTTGTGGTGACTGTTGCGGTAATGACGATTCCTTATTTACAGGCGACTGTTGCACCTGCTCAGCCCCCTGTTTAGGCTTTTTTACGGCGTCGTCCTCACCTTTAGTATCTTGTTTGAGCTGTTCTGCATTAGCAATGGCTGCCATTAGCAGTGGATCGAGGATGTCCTCCTCGGTGGCTGCTGGCTGTTGCTCTGGCGCTATTTGAGGCGATGTTTGCGCTTGAACTGGCTCAGTGGCCGCCACTGTAGTGGTTTGAGCCGATTCAGCCTGTTGCAGGAGCGGTTGTTCAACAACGGCTTGCCCATCTATTTCAGGCTGAGATTGTGGTTCTACAGGCATTAAAGCTTGCTGGCTTTGTGCTTGCTCTGCAAAAGGGGCTTCAGTCTTAGGCGCTTGCGTCAAAGTGGCAGTCTCAGGGCTAGCCTCAAGCGATGCCGCTTGAGGCTGTGCTGAGACAACCGCCGCTGCGGCTAAATCAATACTTTGACGTTCAGTTACTTGCACATTAACCGGCTTTTGTGGCACAAAGGCAGCAGCACGGATCAGTGTCATCAACAAGCCACTGTTCGGACTTGGCGCATACGCCAGTTCTTTGCGGCCTTCTAATAAAATTTGGTAGTACAGCTGAATTTGTTCTGGTGATAATTGGCTGGCTATGGCTTGTACTGTCTTAGGTTGGCTGCTTAGGTGTATGGCTTCGGCCACAAATTGCACCAAACTGGCTTCATGCAGGCACTCTAAAAGATTCACTAACACTTGATCAGCACTGGTACCAATGCTTAAAACATGCTCAACCAGCTGCTGAATTTGAGCGATCTCACCATTGACCACATGACTGAGCATGGCTTCCACATATTTATCATCTAGTACGCCTAGCATCAACCGCACTTGTTCCAATGTTAATTGGCCTGCACCGTGTGCTAAGGCTTGATCGGTCAAGCTTAAACCATCTCGCATACTGCCATTGGCTGCTTTGGCGATCAGCTGCAGTGCTTGGTCGTCGTAATGGGTTTGTTCTTGCTGACAAATGGTGGCAATTTGTTGGCTGATTTGTTCTTCAGTGAGGCTTTGCAAGGTAAATTGCAAACAGCGTGACAACACGGTAATTGGTAGTTTTTGCGGATCGGTCGTCGCTAATAAAAATTTAACGTGCTCAGGTGGCTCTTCTAAGGTTTTTAACAAAGCGTTAAAACTACTTTTAGACAGCATATGAACTTCGTCAATTAAATAGACCTTATAGCGGCCCCTAGTAGGTCGATATTGAACGTTTTCTAGAATTTCGCGGGTGTCATCAACTTTAGTTCGTGATGCGGCATCCACTTCTATCAAGTCGATGAATCGGCCTTCTGCGATTTCTTGGCAGCTTCCGCATTGACCACAAGGATTGGCTGTCACCCCGGTTTCACAGTTTAAGCCTTTGGCAAACAAACGTGCTAAAGTGGTTTTCCCTACCCCGCGGGTACCAGTAAACAAATAGGCATGATGCAATCTTTGTTGTTCTAACGCATTAGTTAGCGCTTGTAAAACGTGGGCTTGCCCCACTACATGCTCAAATTTAGCAGGACGCCATTTACGGGCCAATACCTGATAGGACATTAATATTCCTGATCCTTCAAATTAGTCAATGACCCATGCTATCACAGATAAAAAAAGAGCCCAATACTAGGCTTTGTTTATCTTTCATGTTGACTTTATATGTGCTTTAAAGGACAAGCAATGGAAGCATAGTGATTCTAACTAAATAGCAGTGACGGGCCAAATGACCCTTTTAACGCCTGCTCAGAACAAAGTTTGTTAGCCATTTCACTGCATTGCTACTTAAGGCTTAGGGATAACCCAAAAGCCATCGCACTGCTTTGTATATAAAGCCAACAAACTCGTTTCATGACAACGGCAAAGACAACCCGACTTTGGCTGTCATTTGCACAGAATTAATCCCCTTCGAATTCACACAGGGAATAAACATCCAGGCCTAAACCTTTGAGTTTACTTTCACCACCGATATCTGGGAGGTTGATCACAAACGCTGCGTGCTCGACTTCTCCGCCTAATTGACGAATAAGCGCCACTGTCGCTTCAATTGTGCCACCTGTGGCTAATAGATCGTCAACCACTAAGACCTTATCCCCATCACTAATGGCATCGGTATGAATTTCTAAGGTGTCATGACCATATTCAAGCTCGTAGGTTTGACCAATTACTTGCCGAGGTAATTTGCCTGGCTTGCGCACCGGAATAAAACCTACATTAAGGGCTAGAGCTAATGGCGCACCAAATAAGAAGCCGCGAGCCTCTGTGCCAACAATTTTAGTAATGCCAAGGTTTTTGTAACGCTCAGTAAATAATTCGATAGTGGCTTGATAGGCCGCTGGTACTTCCATTAATGAAGTCACATCCCTAAACATGATCCCTTCTTTAGGGTAGTTTGGAATGGTTTTAATGCTTTGTTTGATTAAGTCCTGCTTAGCAGTCATTGTTCAAATCCTAAAGATAAAATTACCGCGAAAGGATATAGGCATCGATTACGACTTGCAAATAAAAATCCGACAGCATTTACCTAATAAGAGGTAATCGGGCAATAAAAGTGATCAATACTACCGCCATCAATAGCAGCATCACTTTTAATACTCCATAGTTAACCAAATAAATACTGAGCGCAAAACTGAACACTATGGTAATGCTGGCTTTAATTTTTGCCTTTAAGCGCATCCCCCGATGCCGATGCCAATCATCAATGCTTTGTTTGAACCAAGGATGATTCACTAAATAGTCATGCATCCGGCGGTCACTTTTGGCGAAACAATAGACACTTAATAAAATAAAAGGAACGGTCGGCAATAAAGGCAAAAAAGCCCCAATAAACCCTAATAATAAGCTGACAATGCCAACACTTTTATAAAAATACTTAAACATAAACAAATAAAGCACCGATAGGTGCCTTATTATTACTCGCTGAAATTTTATTTACCAGCCTACAGACAGAATACCCGCATGCTTTAACAGCGTAAGGGTTGCAGGAGCGGTAGGGATAAGTAATGCAAGGATAAAACCTAGGAAGTAGTAAATGTTATATGGTTCTTTAAACTGCTCAGAAGACATATTTAACCTCAAAGTACAAAAAGTTTGATTTAGTTCGAATAATTTGAGGCATTGTAGTGGTATAAGCGACAAATGAAAACCTTAATTTTCATTGACTTTATTAGCTTTTTTTAAGCAGCGCGAATAATCCCACGCTGAGCTAACATATTGATATTGTTTTTCAACAAGTTAACTAAATCACTCTGATTTGTTTGTGGCCATGAACTGAGTAAAATATCGTATAGTTCAGCGTATTTTATGCCTACTTTTTGAACAATTTGGTTACATATTACCGCAACTACAGGACTAAGCTGCAGAAACTGCACTCTATCTTGACTATCTCGATAAACTAACAGAAAAGTATCTTGTGCTTCTGGCGCTGGGTTTTGAGGACTAATTTGATGAACTGGCCACGGATATTGTAATAGTTGCGCCCCTTGGTACCACTGCATGTGGCTATCATTATTGAGCTCTGTCAGCAGCTCAGGTTCTTCACAATCTAAAGTGTCTAAATACAGCTCTAACCACTCGTAATGGGCTAAATGCAGACTGTATTGAGGCAACTGCCACTGTTGTAAATCCAGGGTCTGCAAGTATTCTAAAAAGTGTTCACTAATATTAACAAAATAAGGACTGGCGCAAGGGTGATGAATAAAAAATTCTCGAACTAAAGATTGCCACACTTTAGGGTCAACTAATGATTTTAAAACAGGGAAAGCCTGAGCAACAAAACCATTAATATTATTAAAAAAGAGCTCTTGATAGATCTCTAAGCGCCGAGTTTCTATTGCAAACGGCATGGTATCAGCAGCTTTTTTAAGCGCTTGAGTAAAATGATGTTGGGTGCTGAATAAGTCCATTATGCTGGCTTTGCTAAAGACGGTTGCTGCTGCAAATGTTTGATCATATTAATTTCATGCTGCAGTTCGTGCATAGGTGGAATATTAAAATCACGCTCTAATAATGTTGGCTTAAGCCCATGTTTTAAATAAGCGTGTTTTAATAGCTGCCAAACCGGATCTATCACCGCAGAGCCGTGGGTATCCACTTTTAGATCCTCTGCTTCATCGTAATGACCTGCAACATGCATTAACTGGATTGCTGCCCTCGGCATAGCATCGATAAACTGATAGGGGTCGTAATGGTGATTAATGCTGTTAACATAAACATTATTCACATCTAATAACAGCCTCGCACCGGATTCTTGCAAAACCGCAAGGGTAAATTCGGCCTCTGTCATTTGACTCGGCATCATTGAATAAAAAGACACATTTTCAAGGATCAACGGCCTTTCAATAATATCTTGTACTTGCTTAACTCTATTGGCCACATGCATGACCGCTTCTTCGGTAAATGGCAATGGCATTAAGTCATACATATGGCCATTATGGGAACAATAAGAAAGGTGTTCAGAGTAAATGTCAATATTGTGTAACGCCATAAAGCGTTTTATCCCTTTGACAAAGTCCACATCAAGGGGATCACTGCTACCAATAGATAACGATAAACCATGTAAAGCAAAAGTATGGCGCTCGGTAAGGGCACGAAACTGCTTCTTTAAATGACCCCCAAGTGTCATCCAATTTTCAGGCGCCACTTCAAAGAAATCGACATTGGGTGGCTGGTTTAAACATTCATCAAGAAATTCTCTTCTTAGGCCTAAACCGGCACCCTGTAACACATTTTTAGACTTCATATGCGTTTAGCTATTATGCAGCGCCACACTTGCCCTCACCGCATTTGCCTTCTTTAGCTTTATCGCCTTTTTTGCCACCGCATTTGCCTTCGCCGCACTTACCTTCTTTGGCTTTATCGGCTTTTTTGCCACCGCATTTGCCTTCACCGCACTTACCTTCGCCACATTTACCCTCTTTGGCTTTATCGGCTTTGTCCGCTTTTTTGCCACCGCACTTACCTTCGCCGCACTTACCTTCGCCACACTTGCCTTCTGCAGCAAATGTTTGGTAACCCGCCTCTAGTTGAGTAATGTCGGCACCTTGTGCCAATGCTTGGGCTGATAAGCAACTGGCACTTAATACTACTGCGCCTAATGCACCAGCTATTTTTGTTTTAGAATTAGCCATAGTTAGCTCCTAAGTTAACAATAGAGTGATAATAATCTCACATAATTAACATATAGTATCTATTATTTTTTGCTGTATTTCTAGAAAATGCACATACTGCTTTGTATGTAAATGTATCCAAGCTAAAATCCCTTTCTATTTCATTAATAAGGCTGTAGATGTTACACCTAACTTTAGCCCCTATGGAGGGGGTTCTTGATCACCTCATGCGGGATTTACTGACCAGAAGTGGTCAGTACGATTTATGTGTTACCGAGTTTATTCGTGTTATCGACCAGCTTCTGCCTGAAAGAGTGTTTTATAAACTCTGCCCCGAACTCAAAAATGGTTCTAAGACGCCCTCCGGTACCCCTGTTCGTGTCCAATTATTAGGTCAGCATCCTAGTTGGATGGCTGAAAATGCTAATGCTGCTATTGAGCTCGGTTCGGATGGCATTGACATTAATTTCGGTTGCCCATCCAAATTAGTGAATGGTTCCAATGGCGGCGCTGCGTTACTTAAGACGCCTGAAGTTATGTATCAGGTAGTAAAGTCCGTTCGTGAAGCCGTGCCAAAGGACAAAATTGTCAGTGCCAAAATGCGCTTAGGTTGGGATAGTGCTGAACATTGCTTAGAACTCGCCGACGCCATTTACCAAGCTGGCGCCAATGAAATGGCGGTTCATGGTCGTACCAAAGCTGACGGTTATAAAGCTGGTACGGTGAAATGGCAGCAAATTGCCAATATTGTAAAGCATGTCAATATTCCTGTTACCGCTAATGGCGACATTATCGATCGAGATTCTGCCCTTAAATGTCAACAAATCACCGGCACTCATAAATTAATGCTGGGGCGAGGTGCGCTTAACCTGCCTAATCTTGGGGAAGTGATCCGCAATACAAGTGAGCCCATGAATTGGACGCAAACAGTAGCATTGATGCTGCGCTATTCTGAGCTAGAGATGGAAGGAGATAAAGGTCTGTATTATCCCAACCGTATTAAACAATGGTTCTCGTATCTAAAAAGCCAGTACCCGCAAGCAAATGAACTTTTTAGAGAGATTCGCATTTATAAAAAAGCCCCTGAAATTGTTCAGAGGCTAGAAGCGGCTTTCGAAGCACTCGAGAACTAACCGGCCTTATAGAAAAGGTTGCTAAATGGATTGAGTAACCGCGCGGTTCCAGAAGTGAACTGCAGTGGTGCATTAATCACAGACAAACATAAGCAACCTTGTTCTGATACCGGGGTATGGGTATTACTATCGTCCATTAAACTCAGGTCCCCAGCTTTGTATTCATTGATACCATCACTAAAACTGCCCTCTAAAACCAGCGTCCATTCTTGGCCTTTGTGGGTATGCTCTGCAACCTTACCGCCTGGCTCGATGTAGAGAAAATCGATTTGATAATCTTGGCCGTGTTCTGCGACTTTAGCACGCCAGATTTTTCCAATGGCATTACTCCATGCTTGCTTTTTCGCTACAAGAGGAGCGAGTGCTTTGGGCAATTTAAAGTCTTGACCACGGTAATCAATGATCGGATGCGGCTTGGGCTGGGGATCCACTTTGGCTGAAGCCATAATGGTCGCTAACATGGCGTCCATTTCTTGCTTATCCAACATGATTTCGCTGCTACCGTTGCTTTTGCTTTTACTCCCCAATTGGTTGTTAGCTTCCGTTTCGAGCTGATGTTGATACTGATGTCTACAGCTACTGCATAGTTCTAAATGAGCTGACACCAAAATGCTATGTACATCGTCTAACTTACCTAAGCTGTATTGATTAATTAACATAGGATCTGGATGCTTTTTATTCATAACCAAAACTCTCTTTATTTATAATTTGCTCAAGCTTGATCAGGCCGAGCCTAACCCGGCTTTTCACTGTGCCGAGGGGTAAGTTCAAATGCTCTGCAACCGCCGCCTGGGACATATCTTGAAGATAGACCAGTTTGATGACTTGCTGTTGCTGCTCAGGAAGTTTACTGAGTTGTTCCAACAAGGAATTATTGTCTAAATCTTGTTCTGGGTTCTCTAACTCACCCGCTTGGTATTCCATGAAATCTTCGAAAATGTCATCGGAGCCCACCATGGAAATGCTGCGGCCCATTTTCCTTCCCATATCAAAACAGATGTTGCGCGCAATGGTATAAACCCATGTGCTGACGTTACCCTTGTCTTGATTATATAAGTGGGCTTTTTGCCAGACCATCATCATGGTTTCTTGCAACACTTCTTTGGCTTTATTTTCGTCACCCGTTTGTTTAAACCCAAAGCGGGTTATTTTTTGAGTAAAGTACTCAAAAAGCTGGGCAAAAGAGTGCTGGCATGATTCATTGGCGACTTTGACCATCCAATTACGTAGTTGAGCGAGTTCGAGTTCTTTGCCACTCAAAGCTGCGTTACTAGAGTTGGGCTGTATCGCATTTTCGTTGCTCAAAACTTCCATACTCCACCATTGGTTAACATGTACAATTCCTTAATTACGTTTGTTAAGTGTTAACGGATCATCTATATGCAGAAATTTGTTTAAATAGTTAGCCACATAAGCAAGTTTGGGTTGTTGCAGCAATAAAACTTTTTGCTCTGCAGCGATAGGCATCCATTCCAACAGCCTTAACAATAGATATTTATTGGAGAAATCACAACCTTTATACCAGTTACTCAGTTGCGGGTAATCGTTAATTATTTGCTGATATTGGTTGTGAAGCAATGCTGCCAAATCGGCTTCTATAGTGCTATCCGGCCAAATATTGCAGTCTGAATAATTGGCAATATTTAGACCGTCATCTTTGCGAAAATTTGAGTGTACTTCTACCATCTGGGTGCCCTCAACAGTGATCCCCAACAAGCCTCCGTCTAGGCGGTTAAAATCGATGACATTCACTTCACAAGCTAGATTTAAGATCTCCTTATTGTCTTGGGACAACATCCCCATGAGAAAACTTGGGCTGTTAGAGACATGCTGTTTGACCATATTCAGGTATCTTGGCTCAAAGATTTTTAAGCTAAGCTTACCTTTTGGGAAAACATGGGCATTTAATGGAAAAATAGGTAACTGTTTCATGGCATCCGCATTCAAATTATAAAATCACTATTTGCTACGCATCTTCAAATAAAATAGATCTATTGGTTTGATCTCTTTATAGTGGAACGACGTTATAAGGAATATAACTAGAAACAAGGAGTTGTTATGACCATTGCCCACAGTAACATGCAAAACTTCATCAGAGTTTTCAGCCAACTGTCTCCACACAATTTAGATACTCTATACCAAGTTTATGATGCAAATCTCACCTTCATAGACCCCGCTCACAATATCACCGGTCTAGACAGTTTCCATGACTACATGGTTAAGCTCTATGCCCCTTTAACGGAGTGTTACTTCGACATTCATGACAGTGCAGCGTTTGGCGATATTGGTTTCATCAGCTGGACTTTGAACTTTACCCACCCCAATTTTAACCAAGGCCGAAAGGTCGTTGTTGAAGGCTGCTCTAAGGTTAAATGGTATAACGACAAAATCGTGTATCACCGGGACTACTTTGACCTAGGTGCCATGCTGTACGAAAAATTACCACTGCTTGGCAAGATCATCCACTTCATTAAAAATAAACTTGGTTCAAATTAAGGAAAAAGAATGAAAATAGCCATCATTGGTAGCGGTATTTCTGCCCTAACCTGCGCCCATTTATTATCAGAACAACACCAAGTAGAAGTGTTTGAGAAAAACCACTACATTGGCGGCCATACTAATACGGTATCAGTTGAGGTTGAAGGTAAAACCCACCGCGTGGATACCGGCTTTATTGTATTTAACGATCGCACCTACCCTAACTTTTTAAAACTGTTAGACAGAATTGGCTTTCGCCCCAAAGCCTCAGAAATGAGCTTTAGTTGTCGTAACGAACTCACTGGGCTTGAATACAATGGCCATAATTTAAATACCTTGTTTTCCCAACGTAAGAATATTTTTTCGCCTAAGTTTTACAAGTTAATTAGCGAGATTGTCCGTTTTAACAATCAATCAAAGGCACTGCATTCATCGAACCAAGCTAAGCCGCTCACCTTAGGTGATTTAATCAATGATTATGACTTTTCAGAGCACTTTAGTGAGCACTATATTTTGCCTATGGTAGCGGCGATTTGGTCTTGCTCGTTAGAAGACGCTGCCAAGTTCCCTATTGATTTCTTTTTAAACTTTTTCAGCCACCATGGCTTGTTGAATATTAACGACCGTCCACAATGGTTTGTGCTTGAGGGCGGCTCTAGCAGTTACATTAATGATTTAACTGCGCCTTTTGCTGACAACATTCATCTAAATACCGGGGTGCTGGCCATCACTCGCCATGAAAACGGTGTCACCGTGACCACCGAGCATGGCTCGCAAGAGTTTGATGAAGTGGTACTGGCTTGCCACAGTGATCAAGCATTAGCCTTGTTATCTGACAAAACCGAAGACGAGCAGACGCTACTTTCTAAAATGAAGTACCAAAGCAATGTTGTGCAATTGCATCAGGATGAAAGCTTGATGCCTAAGCACAAGTTAAGTTGGGCCAGCTGGAACTTTTTATTAGAAGATAAAGCCGAGCGCTCAACGGATCCTGCCCTCGTGAGCTATTACATGAATCGCTTACAGGGCTTTAAAGACGCTCCAGACTTTTTTGTTACTTTAAATGGGGCTCACAAAGTCGATAAAGATAAGGTACTGCGAGAGTTTATTTATGAGCATCCAGTGATGGATGAAGACATGATCAACACCCAAAAGCAGCGTCAACTGATTTGCGGTAAAAACCATACTCACTTTGCAGGGGCATACTGGTACAACGGCTTCCATGAAGACGGCGTAAAAAGCGCGCTAGATGTCTGTAAACGCTTTGGAATTAGCCTATGAGCCTTGCCAAGTTAGCCATAGGTAAGGTTTTCCATAAACGCTTTGCCCCTAAGGTGCATGCGTTTAGTTACCCTTATTTTATGGTGCAACTGCCGCTAGATGAGCTCGAGCAAGTCAAACAAACTCACCCTTGGCTGTTTAAGCGTTTTAGTCCGATTAAGTTTAATCGCGATAAATACTTGGGTGACAATCAAAGCCTTGCCAGTGACATACGCGCAAGGGCTGGGGTTAAAGATGATGCACAAACCCATCCGGTCACCTTTATCGGGCAGTTAAGCTATTTTGGGATGTACTTTAGCCCGGTTAACTTTTATCTGGTTGGGCGTGAAAATTCCCATAGCCATTTAGTAGCCGAGGTATCAAACACGCCCTGGGGTGAGCGTCATCATTATGTTGTCCCCTTGGGCGACAATCAAATGCTGACTGAAAAAAATTTTCAGGTTTCCCCTTTTATGAAAACCAGTGGCGATTACCACTGGCAAATGGTTAATGAAGGCGATAAGTTAGCTTTATCGATAGAGCTGCACGATCCCGACAAGATATTTGTCGCCAGCATTAATTTGAATAAACAAAATTTGATCTTCTCCAAAACTCTGTCCGTAATGACTCTGAGTGTTGGAGCCATGTTCTCTACCTTGTTCAAAATATACTGGCAAGCATTAAAACTGGTGCTTAAAGGGATCCCTTTTTTGGGGCATCAAGGACGACACGGTAACGAAAGCAAGAATTAAGGACATCACATGTCAAGTAAATCAATTTCTACAAAATCCATAAAAGTAAGTGATTCATTAATAAAACGAATGCTGCTAAAGGCCCTAGCTAATTTAAGCCGTGGACAGTTATCCCTAATCGACGAAAACAATATCCAATATCATTTTAAAGGTAGTCATGATGGCCATCAGGCATCACTGACGATCAGTGATCCTAAGTTCTATTCTAAAGCCTTGATTGGTGGCAGTATTGGACTAGGAGAAAGCTACATCGAAGGTCACTGGCACACCGATAATTTAACTGAGCTGTTGAGTTTATTTGCAGACAATTTGGAGTGGTTAGACAAACTAGAAGCGCGCTTTGGCTGGTTGCTCATACCGTTTCTAAAGTTCAGCCACTGGCGTAACCGTAACCACGAAAAACAGTCTAAATCGAACATTTTGGCCCATTACGATTTAGGTAATCACCTCTACACTCAATTTTTGGATGATAGCATGTGCTATTCGAGTGGCATTTTTGACGGCCCAGATTGTAGCTTACATCAATCACAGCTCAACAAGATGGCAAGCATCTTGGAGCCACTCGATCTTACCCCACAAAGTCACTTGATTGAAATTGGCACCGGCTGGGGTGGACTTGCAATCTATGCTGCCCAAACCTATGGCTGTAAGGTGACCACCACAACCATTTCAGATGCTCAACACCAATTTGCCATGGCCAAGGTGAAATCTCTGGGTCTAGAAGACAAAATAACCCTACTGACCAAGGACTACCGTAAACTCGAAGGCCAATACGATGCCCTAGTGTCTGTTGAAATGATTGAAGCTGTCGGTAAACAGTATATGGATACTTACCTTAAAAAGTGTCAATCATTACTCAAACCTGGAGGCAAGCTGTCAATACAAGCCATCACGATTAACTGCAATCGCATGCGCAGCTACCAAAATGGGGTTGATTTTATTCAAAAATACATTTTCCCAGGGGGCTTCTTACCGAGCGTTGAAATGATTAGCCAACGTCTCTCAAAGCACACGGATCTGCAGTTGCGCGGCATCAAAGATTTCGGTCTGGACTACGGCATCACGCTTGCAAAATGGCGCCACAACTTCTTGGCCAATTGGCAACAGATCAGTGAACATGGGTTTGATATGCCGTTCAAACGCTTATGGTTGTTTTATTTAGGCTATTGTGAAGCTGGCTTCAACACCAAAAAGATCTCTGTGATCCAGTTTAACGCTGAAAACTTGGCGAAAGACTAACCCCGCTATGAACAAACTAAAGCAAACCCTCAATCAAGACTTTGTCAAATCTTCTGTCATCTTCCAAGTTTTGTGGTTTGCTTTAGTTATGTTTGGGGAGCAATATTTCTTCATTAGTCTAATTATTTTTGTATTTTGGGTTACCACCCAAAAAATCCCCATCAAAGCTTGGTCATTTGTGTTGCTGTTAACCTCGGTCGGGGTAACATTTGATTATGGCTTATTTATTTTTCAAGGTTATCAATTCAGCAACGACCAATTCCCATTTTGGCTAATGATGTTGTGGCTGTGTTTTAGTCGCTATCTGTATGACATGCTTAATCATTTTCAATGGCATTGGCTGGCTTGGTTTGTCATGGGGGCTATCTTTGGGCCCTTAGCCTATGTCGCTGCAAGTAAATTTGATGTTGTCACCATTACCGCTGAATCGTGGTACTTTATCCCGCCATTTTGGGCTGCCATATTAGTGTTTAGTAAAGTTGTTTTGAACAAGTTCCAGTTTGATCTAAATCCCCAATAATAGCGTAATCAAAGGCAAGTGTTTGAAAGGGTCTTTGTTATGAAAAGTTTTTTTGTTTTTCTGATTGTGATTTTTAGTGCATTCAGTTACAGCCATCAGCAAACTTATAACGACTGGAAAACGGTCGGCAGTGCTAAATTAAAAGTTCTATTTTGGGACATTTACACCGCTGAATTATTGACCCCTGACGGTCGCTATAGCAACCTTGAGCAACCCTTGAAACTTAAATTGACCTACTGGCGGGATATCGATCGTCAAGTACTCACTGACGAGACCCGCAACCAGTGGCAAAAGCTTGGTTTATATGACCAAAGCGATGAATCCTGGTTAACTGAAATCAATCAATTGTTCCCCAATATTCGCAAAGGTGAAGAACTGACTTTAGTTAGGCTAGAAGATCAGCAGGTATTGCTTTTGCATCAAGGTATTGAACTAGCAAGACTTGAGAATAGCCAACAAGTTAATGATTTTTTTGCTATATGGTTATCAGAAAATTCAAATTATCCTAAACTTACAAAAAAACTGACAGGCAACTAACATGAATAAATACCTTCTGGGAATGCTCTTTATACTTGCAGGTTGTTCGCAAAACTTCAAAGAATACCAATCCAAAACTCCTAACTTTCTCATCGAAGAATATTTCAATGGTGATGTACTCGCCTACGGAGTGGTCACTGACCATAAAGATCAGATGCTCAGAAGGTTCAGTGTTAGAATTGAAGGCCGCTGGGAAGGAGACAATGGCGTTTTAGATGAGTACTTTATTTATGATGATGGCGAAACTCAATATCGACAGTGGCGAATTCAAAAAACAGCGCCCGGCCGCTACAAAGGCCAAGCTGATGATATCATTGGTGATGCCATCGGCACCCAAGCTGGGCCAGTCCTTCAATGGCAATATTCAATGCGGCTCCCCGTTGATGGCAGTGAGTATGAAGTAAGCTTTGATGATCAAATGATCATGCTTGATGAACATAGAGTGTTGAACCGGGCGGCAATTAATAAGTTTGGTTTAAATGTGGCTAATGTTACCTTGTACTTTGAAAAGCTCGATGCCTATAAATACCCATTAAAATTTTCACATCTCGATAAATAATACCACAGCAGCGCGGCCATATAGGCTGTCCAGAGCAACCTTAACCGCTATGGGGGGAAACTCCCCCTCATATGAAATCAGCTTTGAAAATTAGCCTCTCGTAAGGTAATCTCCTACACCAATCCATTTATAACTGGTTAATGCCTCTAATCCCATTGGTCCCCGTGCATGGAGCTTCTGTGTACTCACGGCAACTTCTGCACCTAATCCAAATTGTGAGCCATCGGTAAAGCGGGTGCTGGCATTTACATACACGGCTGCTGAATTTACCTGTTGTACAAACTTTTTACATTGCTCGAGATCATCACTCAGTATGGCTTCAGAGTGACCACTAGAATGCTCACGAATATGGTTGATTGCTTCATCGATATTAGCGACTTGAACGATTCCCAAGGTTAACGACAACCATTCTTTGTCCAGCTCACCAGCTTCGAGTGGGGCAATACTAGCAAATTTTTCAGTCGCGTGTCGGTCACCTTTAAGTTTCACCCCATGCTGCTCAAGCGCATTAACCAACTTTTGCCAGTTTTGCTCTGATAATTGCTCATTAATTAATAGAGTATCTAGGGCATTACAAACACTGGGTCTTTGGGTTTTGGCATTGATAATAATACTGATGGCCTTATCGATATTTACCAGTTTATCAACATAAATGTGACAGATCCCAACCCCACCTGTGATTACTGGAATGGTCGAATTTTGTAAACAAAATCTTTGTAATCCTGGTCCACCACGAGGAATGATCATATCGACATATTGATCAAGTTTGAGCAATTGTTCCACTAACATCCTATCGGTACTATCGATGAGTTGGACGATGTTAGGGTTTAATTGTTGCTCTTTAAGGGCCTGATGAATAATATTTAGCAATGCGCGATTCGACTCTATGGTTTCCTTGCCACCTCGTAAAATAACTGCATTACCGGTTTTAAGCGCCAAACTAGCAATATCTATGGTCACATTCGGTCGTGCTTCGTAAATCACACCAAGCACACCAAGAGGGATTTTTTGACGGTATAACTGTAATCCATTTGCTAACTCTTTCGAGTCAAAGGTTTCACCAATGGGATCATGCAGATTGATTACCGTTTTAATATCTGATGCCATGGCTTGCAGGCGTTGACTATTGAGCAACAGTCTATCCTGCATGGCTTCATTCATTGCCGCTGCTTGGGCATTGCTAATATCAATACTGTTGGCAGTTAATACTTGCTGTTGTTGTTCAAGCAAAAGCTCTGCTATTCGGCCAAGTAATTTGTTTTTATGCTCTGTGCTTAGATTGGCAATTTCAAAACTGGCCTGCTTCGCCTGTTTACCCATTTCATTTAAATTTATCATAACAGTACCAAATCGTTCCTATGTATTGCGACATCTCCACAGCTATAGCCTAAGACACCGCTAATGTCATTGGAGTGTTTACCTTTAATTAAACTTAATTCATGGTCGCTGTAACGACTCATCCCTTTTGCTAAGGGCACCCCTTCACTCGAGCATATTTGGAGCATATCACCTCGACTAAATCGGCCTTCAACCTTAACAATACCCCTAGGTAACAAACTACGTCCATTTTGACCAATGGCCTGCTCCGCCCCTTTATCAATAATGATTCGATTTTGATGAGTGGCGGTTGCTAGCAACCATTGTTTTCTTTGCTCTAAGGGATCGGCTAAACGTTCAAACAAGGTTCCTGTCGTCGCGGCAGATAATATATTGTTGGTTATGTTTGTCGCCTGAAAACCACTGCAAACTATCGAAGGGATCCCTGCTCGCTGACAAAGTTTGGCGGCAATCAACTTTGTTGCCATTCCTCCTGTACCTAACAAGGTACCAGAGCCTCCAGCAAGCTTTTGAATGTCATCAGTAATTTCAACTACATTAGTAATTAATTGGGCATCTTTATAAGCCCTTGGATCTTTATCGAAAAGCCCTTGCTGATCGGTTAGCATCAGTAATAAATCGGCTTCAGCCAATATGGCGACTCTGGCTGATAAATTATCATTATCACCCACTTTAATTTCAGCGGTCGCAACCGCATCATTTTCATTAATCACAGGAATAATGCCATTGCTGAGTAAAGTCATCAGCGTATCTTTGGCATTTAGAAAGCGTTCTCTATCTTGCAGATCCGCTTGGGTAAGTAATAACTGACCTATTTTTAAGTCAAAATCCGCTAATAAGTTACTCCAGGTCTGCAATAGCTGCCCTTGTCCTACGGCCGCTAACATTTGCTTATTGGCTAAAGTTGATTCTAGCTCAGGAAAATTAAGATATTCCCTTCCTGCTGCAATCGCACCAGAAGTACACACCACCACCTCAATTCCAGCTTGATATAAAGCGTAAATTTGAGCCGCAATTTGCGCCATATGCTCTTTATCAAGGCGGCTACTGCCGGAGGTTAATACCGACGTACCTAATTTAATTACAACTCGTTGATAAGATTTCACTTTAGCCTCACTCAGTCATCCATCATGTTTATAACGAATTATCAACTAAAATGAAATTGAATTTTGAGCAAGGCTATTTTGTCAGGGCTGAAATGAGAAATTATTGCTTAGCTAAAAATAAACTTCAGCAAGAATAATAATGCAATAACAACCACGCCAATATTGAGATCTTGATATCCTTTAGTGATCCCTTTAATCAGGACATAAGCAATAAAGCCTAAGCCTATTCCGGTGGCTATTGAAAAGGTAAATGGAATTAGCAATACCACTACCACCACCGGCGCAGCCTCAGTGATATCGGCCCATTTCATCTCACCTAAAGCCGACAGCATTAGCACCGCAACATAGAATAACGCCCCAGCTGTAGCATAGGAAGGAACCATGGCAGCGATGGGCGCAAAGAAAAGCGCGACTAAAAACAGCAGACCAACGACTACCGCAGTCAGTCCAGTTCGACCACCTGCACTGACACCTGCTGTCGATTCCACATAACTGGTTGTGGTCGAAGTGCCCATTACAGCACCAGCAATAGTGGCGGTTGAATCCGCGACTAAGGCTTGCTTTAATCTCGGTAATTCACCGTTTTGATTCAACAAGCCACCACGCTGGGCGACGGCCACTAGCGTACCGGAGGTATCAAACAAATCGACAAACAAAAAAGCAAACACAATACTGATCAGACCGATTTCAAACATTTGTGAAAAATCTAACTGCATAAAGGTCGGAGCCACAGAGGGCGGCATAGAGACGATGCCTGTATAGATAACGTCGCCGCTAAATATAGAGATAGCACTGACGATTAAAATCGATAATAACACCCCAGAACGGATCCCTCTGTACACAAAACCAATAATCAACAGAAAGCCTAAGGCCCCCATTACCGCAGGCCATGAGGTTAAGTCGCCCACCGTAACCAAAGTTGCCGGGCTAGCAACTACTATTTGGGAATTTTTAAGAGCCAGCACTGCTAGAAATAACCCTATGCCTGCCCCTATGCCCATTCTTAAAGGTAAAGGAATAGAATTAATGACCCACTCTCGAACCTTAAATAATGACAATATTAAGAAGCATACCCCTGACAAAAACACTGCCATCAATGCCGTTTGCCAGTCATAGCCAAGCTCACCAACAACGGTATAGGCAAAAAACGCATTAAGCCCCATACCGGGCGCTAGAGCGATTGGATAATTTGCATAAAAGCCCATTATAAAACAACCTATTGCCGCTGCTAAACAGGTTGCAACAAATACCGCACCATGGTCCATACCGGTATCAGCTAACATTTGGGGGTTGACAAAAATAATGTAAGCCATTGTCAAAAAGGTGGTTAACCCTGCAAAGGCTTCTTGTTTAAGGGAGGTTTTGTTCGATTTTAATTGAAACAGACGTTCAAGCATAGTTTTGACCCTAATTTAAGCGCTGGTTTTATGGCCGATACTGCTCGCCTCTTTAGATATTCTTAAACTGATCCCCTGTAAAATAGGCTCAATTTGAGAGTAAATTTCTTCCGCGGTAACTTCGTTATTAAGTTCCGCATGAGTAAATTCAATTTGATTGGCAATTGCAAATAGCGCTAGGCCATCTACTTCGGGATGCTGTGAGCCGATACTGTTAAAAAACTCACCGATCGCCATCAACACACCCTGCCCTAAACTATCAAATGCCCTTGCTAAAGGTGGATTTCGCATTGATTCTTCTTTGAATGCATTTTCAATTTTAACTTGAAGGGGTTGGCTAATCTGTGAATAAATGTGGTCAGCTAAATACCGACCTGATTGAGAAATTAATAACCAACGAGCCTCGTCGGTTAAAGTTCCGAGGTGATTTTTAGGAATAAGGGCAAAACACTTTTTTTGTAGACTTTTTAATCGATTGATAGACTTTTCGGCAAAATAGGTAAAGGCATCATTTATTAAGATATCAATATCATCGAAATAATAAGTCGTCGCGGACAAAGGTACCTTAGCTTGTTGTGCTACCGAACGATGCTTAACGCCCCTGATCCCATGATGACCAATTAGGGTCAAAGTCGCTTCTAATATACTAATACGTCTTTTTACGCCATCAATACGAGTCGCAGCTTTACCTAGGTATTTGAGTTTTGTCATTGTCCACTAAAAAACCGTTAAAAAGTTAATTAAGTGTTACATTATTTACAAAAAAATTACATCTTTTTTTTGAGCTTAGTAAAAGCGCCTATCCTAGCGGCGCTTTCGTTTTTATCTTAGCTAAGAAAAGGATTGGTTTTTGCCTCAAAACCAAAGCTCGACTCTGGACCATGACCAGGCGTAAAGGTGTATTCTTCTCCTAAAGGAAGTAGTTTTAGTTTGATCGAATCGATTAAATCTTGGTGAACCGACATCGGGAAATCAGTTCGTCCAATTGAGCCTTTAAACAAAACGTCACCTACCCAAGCATGTTTTTGCTGCTTATTCACAAAAACAATATGACCTGGGGTGTGCCCTGGGGTAAAGATAACTTCTAATTGCATATTACCAATATCAATCACCTCCCCCTCCTCAAGATAACGGCTAGGGGTTAAATTCCCGGTATTTGTTAGGCCAAAGCGCAATGCTTGTTGGTCGAGCATACTTAGCCAGAATTCATCCGCTTTGTGGGGGCCTAATACCGGCACAGCAAGAGCATCGGCCAACTCTTGGGCTCCCCCAACATGATCTAAATGGCCATGGGTCAACAAAATTTTGTCTACCTGTAATTGGTACTGATTGATAACCGCAATGATTTTCTGAATATCACCACCTGGATCAATAACGGCTGCTGCTAAAGTTTGTTCACACCATATTACTGAACAATTTTGTGCGAACGGGGTTACCGGAATAATTTTTCTTTGCATAATCATTTCATCAATTTAATTTTGTTAAAGATTATCAAGCCTCCTGTAAAGCTTCAATTATAAGATGGCGATAAATTAAAGGTAATGGAACTTTAGCTCCTTTAATTTACCCTATCAGCGTAATCGTATTTTGCCTCTTTACCCTTTAGTATTGATGACATAAACTTGCATAAAAAATATGACAGAGAAGTTCCAATGACAGCAGCAACCCATTCAAAGTTAATTATTTTAGGTTCAGGCCCTGCTGGTTACACCGCTGCCGTTTATGCAGCTCGTGCCAACCTGCAACCTTTATTAATTACTGGTATGCAACAAGGTGGACAATTAACCACCACTACTGAAGTAGAAAACTGGCCGGGCGATCCTGAGGGCTTAACCGGTCCTGCATTAATGGAAAGAATGCAGCAGCACGCCGAAAAGTTTGAAACTAAAATTCAGTTCGACCAAATTACTGCTGTGGATTTATCAAAGCGCCCATTTACCTTAACCGGTGATATGGGTTCATACAGCTGTGATGCTTTGATCATTGCCACGGGTGCTTCAGCAACTTACCTAGGGTTAGAATCAGAGCAAGCATACCAAGGACGCGGCGTATCTGCCTGTGCGACCTGTGATGGCTTTTTCTATCGTGGTCAAAAAGTAGCGGTCGTCGGCGGCGGTAATACTGCCGTAGAAGAGGCTCTTTACCTAAGCAACATTGCCGAAGAAGTGCACTTAATTCACCGTCGTGATACTTTCCGCAGTGAAAAGATCCTCACTAAGCGGTTAATGGATAAAGTTGAGAATGGCAACATTAAGCTCCACCTAAACAAAACCCTAGATGAAGTGCTAGGTGATGATATGGGGGTAAATGCGCTATCACTGAAAAGCACTGAAGACGGTTCGTTACAGCAACTGGATGTGGCTGGGGTATTTATTGCCATTGGTCACAAACCCAATACCGGTATTTTTGCTGACCAACTTGAAATGTCTAACGGTTATTTAAAAGTTCAAAGTGGACTGCAAGGCAATGCCACCCAAACCAATATTGAAGGTGTATTTGCCTGTGGTGATGTGATGGATCAGATTTACCGTCAAGCGGTAACCTCGGCAGGAACCGGTTGTATGGCGGCGCTGGATGCCGAACGCTACTTAGACGCACTATAATTGGATTCAAGGCAGCTCCATGGCTGCCTTTTTAGTATTGAACCTATGAAGCTTACTTTATTGGACCCTTATTCCGATCCCCATTTCCCTGATGTCGATTGGGCATTAACTGAACCTGATGGCTTATTGGCTGTTGGTGGTGAGTTAACCCCTCAATGGCTGCTTAATGCATATCGTTGCGGTATTTTTCCTTGGTTTAACGAAGGCGAACCCGTGATGTGGTGGAGCCCATCAGAGCGAGCAGTACTTGAAGTTAATCAATATCAACCTAGCCGCTCCTTATTAAAAAGTATTCGTAAGAATCAATGGCAATTCAAAGTGAATCATAATTTTGCTGCGGTTATTGATGGTTGCAGTGGCCTTCGTGCTGACCAATTAGGTTCTTGGATCACTGCCGATATGAAACAAGCTTACATTAATCTCCACCAGCTTGGCCATGCCCATAGTATTGAAGTGTATCAAGACAATGCGCTTGTGGGAGGCTTGTATGGGATCTTAGTTGGGGGCGTATTTTGTGGCGAATCGATGTTTCATAAGGTCACCGATGCCTCCAAAGCGGCTTTTTATTGTTTAAATAACATTGCTAAACAAGCCGGAATAGAATTGATAGATGGCCAAATAGAAAACCCACATCTCATGTCTCTCGGCTTTAACGTGCTCAAAAGGCGTGAATTTATAAATAGATTAAACTTGTTGCACAGTAAAAAGATCAAACTCGCTGACTATTTTGAGTGATATTTGTAGCAATCCAACAGGTTCAGCTTTACACTAAGGCGGTTTTACGGCATCATAGCCGAGTTTTGAATTTGAGTATTAATGGGAAAAAACACTAGATGGCTAAAGAAGACAGTATTGAGATGCAAGGAACTATCCTTGAGACCTTGCCTAATACCATGTTTCGAGTTGAACTAGAGAATGGTCACGTTGTGACTGCTCACATTTCTGGTAAAATGCGTAAAAACTACATTCGTATTCTTACTGGTGACAAAGTAACGGTTCAGCTGACTCCTTACGATTTAACTAAAGGTCGTATCGTATTCCGCGCCCGTTAATAGAGTAACAGACTCACCAAAAAGCCCGCTAAAATGCGGGCTTTTTTGATGGTTTAATGAGCGTTCATGCTAATTATTGGGTTTCAATAACCGCTCGCTTGGCTTGATAATCAAGTTTAATTTGCTCATTTTCAACCGAAACAGAAACCTTACCGCCTTGGCTCAATTGGCCAAACAAGATTTCATTTGCTAACGGTTTTCTAATATTTTCCATGATCACTCTGGCCATGGGTCGGGCCCCCATAGATTTATCATAGCCTTTTTCTGCCAACAGCATTTGCGCATCTGCAGATACTTCTAATACCACTTGTTTGGCATCTAACTGAGCTTGTAATTCAGTTAAGAATTTATCCACTACTTTAGCGATAATGGTCATGTCTAAATGGTTAAACCAAACGATAGAATCTAAGCGATTTCTAAACTCTGGAGAGAACACTTTTTTAATATCGTCCATGGCATCATGAGAATGATCCTGTTGTTTGAAGCCAATAGAGCTACGAATGGTTTGCTGCACACCTGCGTTGGTCGTCATCACTAAGATCACATTTCTAAAATCTGCTTTGCGACCATTGTTATCGGTTAAGGTACCATGATCCATAACCTGTAATAGCAGGTTATAGACATCTGAATGCGCCTTCTCGATTTCATCGAGAAGCACCACACAGTGCGGATTCTTAATGACAGCATCGGTTAACAGGCCACCTTGGTCATAACCCACATAGCCAGGGGGCGCACCGATGAGTCTTGATACCGTATGGGGTTCCATGTACTCAGACATATCGAAACGTACCAGTTCAATACCCAGGCACTTAGACAGCTGCGCCGTCACCTCGGTTTTACCTACCCCTGTTGGGCCAGCAAATAAGAAACTACCAACCGGTTTATCTTCGCCACCTAAGCCACTTCGTGATAGACGAATGGCACTGGTTAACGAGTCAATTGCTTGATCCTGACCGAAGACCACCATCTTGAGGTTTCTATCTAAGTTCTTAAGCAGTTCAACATCCGAAGAGGATACTGATTTTTCAGGAATTCGTGCCATCTTAGAGACAATTTTTTCAATGTCCGCCTCACTGATGTTATTGTTACGACTGGCTTTAGGAAGTAAGGCCACTTGTGCGCCAGCCTCATCAATCACATCAATGGCTTTATCTGGAAGTTGACGCTCATTAATGTATTTATCTGCTAATACCGCTGCTGCAGATAATGCCTCTGGGGTGTATGTCACCCCATGGTGCTGCTCATACTTTTCTTTTAAACCGGTCAGAATTTGAGTGGTCTCTTGAACACTAGGCTCGACGATATCAATTTTTTGGAAGCGTCTTGCGAGGGCGCGATCTTTTTCAAAAACGCCTTGGTATTCCTGATATGTGGTTGACCCCATGCAACGAAGTTTACCATTAGACAATAATGGTTTAAGTAAATTCGATGCATCCATCATGCCGCCACTTGCAGCACCAGCTCCGATAATTGTGTGGATCTCGTCGATAAACAGAATCGAATTTTTCTCTGCTTGCAATGCTTTAAGGACAGTTTTGAAACGCTTCTCGAAATCGCCTCTATATTTAGTGCCCGCCAATAATGCCCCAAGATCTAAAGAGTAAATAGTGGCGTCTTGCATCACTTCAGGAACGTCATTGTTAACAATACGATAGGCCAAGCCCTCGGCGATGGCTGTTTTGCCTACGCCAGCCTCGCCCACTAAAAGTGGGTTGTTTTTGCGACGACGACACAGGACACTGATTGAACGTTCAATTTCTTGATGTCGACCGATTAAAGGATCGATTTCCCCTTGTTGTGCTAACTGATTGAGATTAGCGGCATACTGAGTTAAAGGAGACTCTTGATGATTATTATCTTGCTCGTGCTCAACCTGAATATGAGGCTCTGGAGAAGTGGGGTTGCTTTTGCTCTGAATTTTACCCACACCATGGGAAATGTAATTAACAATATCCAAACGATTAATGTCACGACGACGCAAAATGTAGACTGCCTGAGACTCTTGCTCAGAAAAAATCGCCACTAACACATTAGAGCCTGTGACTTCGTTTCGACCTGAAGACTGGACATGAAAAACAGCACGCTGTAAAACCCTTTGAAACCCGAGCGTGGGTTGGGTATCTTTTTCTGAGTCGTCTGCAGCAATAATAGGGGTAGTTTGGTCGACAAAATCTTGGATCTCTTTTCTAAGATGATCTATTTTCGCACCACAAGCCTCTAACGCTTGCACTGCTGATTGATTGTCGAGTAATGCAATAAGTAAGTGTTCTACCGTAATGAATTCATGCTTAGCTTCACGAGCTTTTTGAAATGCAGCATTTAATGTTAACTCAAGGTCTTTATTGAACATAGGCGCCCTCTTTGTCTGTCCCGCTAAACTTTCTCAATTGAACACAAAAGTGGGTGTTCGTTGGCACGAGCACATTGATTCACTTGTTCCGCTTTTGTTTCGGCTATGTCCCTGGTGTATATACCACATACGCCCTTACCTTTATTGTGGATCTCAAGCATCACTTCAGTTGCCTGCTCAAGATTCATAGAAAAAAAGTGCTGTAATATTTCTACTACGAAATCCATGGGCGTATAGTCATCATTATTTAACACCACTCGATACTGAGGTGGCGGTGCCAGCGCTTCTCTTTCGAGAACATTTTCAAAACTTTCTTGGTACTGATGATCCGATGACATATTTTTATCCTAGCCCCTTTTTGTTTAGTGATCCAACTTGATCAATAAATAAAATTTCTGATTTTATTTCAAGTGGTTTACATGATATCAGTATTGGTTATTACACTCATCCATAAAAACCTGAAAACCCCAGCAGATAGCACCCTTTACTGTCATATCAATAGGTTTACATTTGCTATAAAGGTATAAAACTTGGTTAGATGTCAATTCACCCCTGATAATGTTAGCTAAATGTTAAAAAAGGGCTTGACAGTTTATTTACATAGTTTCATTCTGGTTGTAGAACTTTTGAGCACTGAAAGACCCAAAGGTTCTCAATAGTTATAATACTGAAGAAGGAACAGGATAATGGCAACCGGTACAGTAAAATGGTTTAATAATGCAAAAGGATTTGGCTTCATTTGCCCTGAATCCGGCGGTGAAGATGTGTTTGCACATTACTCAACAATCCAAATGGAAGGCTACCGCACTCTTAAGGCTGGTCAAGAAGTCACTTATGATGTAGAAGCAGGCCCTAAAGGTATGCACGCCTCTGTGATCAGTCCTGTAAAATAGAGCCTTAACGCTCTAATAAAAGCAGACTTTTTCAAGTCTGCTTTTTTATTTTCTATGTATCTTGGTTTATTGCTAAAATACCCATATGAATACAAGATATCGCCCTAAAACAAAAATACTAAGCGTCCCTTCTCGACGCTCTAAAGCGGTTGTAAAGTCCAAACAAGGGCTGAAATCGAAACAACCGACTCAATTGATCGCTTTCAATAAACCTTTTGACGTGCTTTGCCAATTTACGGATGATCAAAACCGTAAAACCTTGAAAGATTATATTAATGTTGCAGATGTGTATGCCGCCGGCCGATTAGATAGGGACTCTGAGGGATTACTCCTGCTGACTAATGATGGTAAATTACAGGCTAAACTGACTCAACCAAACAAAAACACAGAAAAAGAGTACTGGGTGCAAGTAGAAGGTTGCCCGCAAGCTGCTGACTTGGACAAGCTTCGTCATGGCGTTACTTTAAAAGATGGGCCAACTAAACCTGCCAAGGTGGAGGTCATGTCTGAGCCGGAGGTTTGGGATAGAACGCCCCCCATCAGGGAGCGCAAAAATATTCCAACCACATGGCTGAAAATCATCATTACTGAAGGTAGAAACAGACAAGTAAGAAGAATGACCGCTAATATCGGTTACCCAACTTTGCGCTTGATCCGTTATCGTATGGGCCATTGGACCTTAGATAAACTGCAACCTGGTCAATGGACAGAATTAACCCTGTAACCTATCAATGTTTGCCAAAAGCAAAACAAACCGATTAAAATTCAAACAATTTTGTGAGCTTGTCTAAGCTTTCACCTGCTAAATGGTTAATCGCTTGGGTGCTCGCAACTGTCGTGCTAGAATAGCGCGCCTTAATTTCCTAAACGTATAGCAAAGTTATGTCAGAAAATCACAACATCAAAGTCATTGTCGGCATGTCTGGTGGCGTTGATTCCAGCGTATCTGCCTACCTGCTTAAAAAGCAGGGTTATCAGGTAGAAGGTTTATTTATGAAGAACTGGGAAGAAGACGATACTGAAGAGTACTGTGCCGCTGCTCAAGATCTTGAAGATGCCCAAGCCGTATGTGACAAACTGGATATTCCACTGCATTCAGTCAACTTTGCTGCTGAATACTGGGACAATGTTTTCGAGCACTTCTTGCAAGAATACAAAGCGGGTCGTACCCCAAACCCAGATATCATCTGTAACAAAGAAATCAAATTCAAAGCCTTTTTGCAGTTTGCTGCAGAAGCGCTAGGGGCGAACTATATCGCTACCGGCCACTATGTACGTCGCCGAGAAGTGGATGGCCAGTTCCAAATGATCCGTGGTGTGGATAACAACAAAGATCAAAGCTATTTCTTATATACCCTATCCCATGAGCATGTAGCGCAAACCTTGTTCCCTGTAGGTGAACTTGAAAAGCCAGAAGTGCGTGAAATTGCTAAAGAACTGGGCTTGATTACCGCTGAGAAAAAAGACTCTACTGGTATCTGCTTTATTGGCGAACGTAAGTTTACTGACTTCCTAAAACAGTACTTACCAGCACAACCTGGTGATATTGAAACCACCGAAGGTGAAGTCATTGGTAGCCACCAGGGGCTGATGTATCACACCCTAGGCCAACGTAAAGGTCTTGGTATTGGTGGTATGAAAAACTCATCTGAGGATCCATGGTACGTAGTAGATAAAGATCTAGAGCGTAATGTCTTGGTTGTGGGTCAAGGTGGTAATCACCCGCGCTTAATGTCTGTTGGCCTATTAGCGAGCCAGTTACATTGGGTCGATCGTCAGCCAATTACTCAAGAGCGCAAATTAACAGTCAAAACTCGTTACCGCCAACAGGATGTACCTTGTACCGTATATCCTGAGGTAGATGGTCAAATTAAGGTTATCTTCGATGCCCCTGTCGCGGCGGTAACCCCAGGTCAATCAGCCGTATTCTATGATGGCGACGTTTGTCTTGGTGGCGGTATCATCGACACCTTGATTAAGGAATAATCGTAAATAATGAGCGCTAACTTAAATGAGCGTATGCTTGCATTGGCTGGTCTAATGCAAGCGATTAATCAAGTACAGCACATTGCCCGACATGGCAACCTTGATAAACAACAACTGCAAGATGTACTTGCCCCGATTCTGGTGATGAATCCAGACAGTACTAATGATGTTTACCCATCAGAGCCAATGATCACCCAAGGCTTTAAAAGTATTGTTCAGCTTTTTGGTTCGGCTTCCAACAAAGATATGGAAGGCAGTCGCTTCCTTGTTGGCATACTTGCCCTTGAGCGCAAACTCTCTAAAAACCCTCAAGCATTAAGCATGCTAGGTCAACGCATTAATGAAGTAAATCGTCAATTGAATCATTTTGAATTGAGTGATGACGCTGTTATCGCTAACCTAGCGAGCATTTATGTCGACGTGATAAGCCCCTTAGGTCCGAAACTCCAAGTCAGTGGAAACCCATTACACTTACAAAAGCCTGATTGTCAAAATATGATTAGAGCCTGTCTGCTAAGTGCCATGCGCTCTGCTGTATTATGGCGCCAGTTAGGCGGCAAGCGTCGACAATTAATTTTTAGCCGTCAAGGCATCTTAGAATTCGCACAAAATAAACTTCGCTAATAAATAATATTAGGAGCACAAAATGGAATTATCCGCACTGACCGCCGTATCTCCAGTTGATGGTCGTTATGGCAGTAAAACCAAAGAACTGAGAGACATTTTCAGTGAATTTGGTCTGATCAAATATCGTGTGCAGGTAGAAATTAACTGGCTGATTGCCCTTGCTAATAACCCTCAAATTAGCGAAGTTCCTGCTTTTTCTGAAGAAGCACTAGCCATTCTTCACTCTATCCGTGATGACTTCAATGTTGAAGGCGCGGCTCGTGTGAAAGAGATTGAGCGTACTACTAACCACGACGTAAAAGCGGTTGAGTACTTCATTAAAGAGCAATTCGGCGGTAACGCTGAGCTAGACGCAATCAATGAGTTTGTGCACTTTGCTTGTACCTCTGAAGACATTAACAACCTGTCCCATGGCCTAATGCTAACTGAAGCACGCACTAAGGTATTACTGCCTTACTGTAACGAGCTATTAAGCGCTATCAGCGAGCTTGCTAAGCAAAACCGTGACGTGCCGATGATGTCTCGTACCCACGGTCAGCCTGCTTCACCAACCACCCTTGGTAAAGAAATGGCCAACGTAGCAGCCCGTCTTGCACGCCAAATTAAGCAAATTGAAAACGTTGAAATCCTAGGTAAATTCAACGGTGCTGTAGGTAACTACAATGCCCACGAGTCTGCGTATCCAGAAATTGACTGGCATAAGACCTCAGAAGCGTTTGTGACTAGCCTTGGTCTGACTTGGAACCCTTACACCACTCAAATTGAACCCCACGATTACATTGCGGAACTGTTTGATGCGGTGGCTCGTTTCAACACCATTCTGATGGACTTTGACCGTGATGTTTGGGGTTACATTGCCCTAGGTCACTTTAAGCAAAAAACCATTGCTGGTGAAATTGGTTCATCAACCATGCCACATAAAGTGAACCCTATCGATTTTGAAAACTCGGAAGGTAACATCGGTATTGCTAACGCCCTGCTTAACCACCTAGCAAGCAAATTGCCTGTTTCTCGCTGGCAGCGTGATCTGACAGATTCAACGGTGCTTCGTAACCTAGGTGTGGGTCTGGCCCACGCTGTAATTGCTTACCAAGCGACTCTTAAAGGGATCAGTAAATTACAAGTTAACGAGCAAAGTCTACTGGATGAGCTTGATGGCAACTGGGAAGTACTGGCAGAGCCGGTACAAACCGTAATGCGTCGTTATGGCATTGAAAAGCCATACGAAAAACTAAAAGAGCTGACCCGTGGTAAGCGTGTCGATGCCCAAGGCATGGCAGATTTTATTGACAACCTAGAACTGCCTGAAGAAGTAAAAGCAGAGCTGAAAAAGCTCACCCCTGCTAATTACTTAGGTGATGCGATACGTCTAACCGATCTTTTAGGCTAATATATAATTCGCCTATACCAATAAAGGAACAGCGGCTTTGGCCGCTGTTATTTTTTATATGCATTTAAATTTTGATACCGATGCCTTCTTGGGCATGTTTTGGCAAAAAAAGCCAAAGCTTATTCGCAAAGCCATCAGCAATTTTGAAGACCCAATTGAAGCCGATGAACTGGCAGGTCTTGCCATGGAAGACGAAGTGGCCTCAAGGATCATTGAAACCCTAAGCGATGGCTGGAAAGCCCACAGCGGCCCATTTAACGACTACCATAAATTCGGCAGCGATAACTGGCAATTGCTGGTACAAGCAGTCAATCACTGGTATCCGCCGACGTTACCTTTAGTGGAAGCATTCCGTTTTATTCCTGAATGGCGCTTTGACGATTTAATGGTGTCATTTTCGACCCCCGGTGGTGGTGTCGGTCCCCATATTGATCAGTACGATGTGTTTATTATCCAAGGCAGCGGCAAACGCCGTTGGCAGGTAGGTCCAAATACCCACACCACTTGCCGTAATGATAACACCATGAGCCTGGTGACTGACTTTGAGGCTATTATTGATGCTGAGCTTAACCCTGGCGATATTCTATATATTCCAGCGGGTTACCCACACCAAGGGCAAACCATTGAGCCTTCAATGTCATATTCTATGGGCTTTAGAGCCCCTAGCCAAAAAGAGTTTATTTCTAACTGGGCGGATGTACTGGAAGATAAGTCCTTGGGCGAAAAGCGCCTAATTACTTCAGAGGAAACCTCGGCAGCAGGGATTTTAGCCAGCACCACCATGGATGATATTAAAGCGTTAATTAAAGAGAGTTTAGATTCCGATGACTTTAACACCATCACTGGCTGTTTATTGTCCAAGAATCGCTTTGAATTAGCTCCTTATCAGCCAGATCAAGACCTCAGCATTGAGCAATGCCTGGCTTTGTTTGCTAAAGAAACGCTCTACCGGTTGCCAGGGGTAAAAGTATTATCTCTAGAGCAAGATAAGCACAGCAGAGTATTTGTCAATGGTGAGGAGTACCGCTTTGGCGATGCCAGT
Organism: Paraferrimonas sp. SM1919; assembly: GCF_010993985.1. Lineage (GTDB taxonomy): Bacteria > Pseudomonadota > Gammaproteobacteria > Enterobacterales > Shewanellaceae > SM1919. The sequence goes on from NZ_WINH01000028.1 coordinate 32,158, forward strand.
ATTGAGCATTGTTATATGCTGGCCAATCTAACTGCTTATCCACCTGCCGCTCTAGAAGAGCTGTGCGAATCCAAAGACATTTTAAACGCTCTGGTCGAAATGGTTAATCAAGGCCTGATGGTCTTTGACGACGAATGATCTCGCGCTTAACCCAAGGGCTTAGCATGGCTAAGCCTTTGGGCTAGAGTGTTAGCGAAAAAGTTCTAGGGTTGGGCTACTTGGATGTGTTCGATTGCCCAAAGATATAACTGACCAGAGCGGTGGCAGACACATAATGGTTTTGCCTTACTAATGGTGAATCTTGGTAAGCACTACCATGCAATGAAAAATACTTCACACCAAAATTAAAATACCAGCTTTGATAGCGACGACGCACTTTAAAAGCAAGTTCCGTTCCGGTATAACCTGCTTTTGCTTGGTAGCTAGGACGAGTTTCTGTGGAAAATTCAGGTGCTACTCCAAAGTAATATTGATGGTATCTTTGATCACTAAAGCTGCTGCTTAATTTGCTGGTAAATAACCACTGCCCAAGTTCCCGTTCATAATAAAATCTTGGCTCAAAAGTCCAACCGCGATGATACAGCATTGGATTACCAATTGAAAAAGCTCCCCTAGCAGACAAATCTAATCTTAATAAATAGCTTGAGGTTTTTTGTAACTGATACTCTAACTTGGGGCCCACTTCGGCGACTAAATCCAAATTATTCATGCCGCGACGAGCTTCATTTTGCTCATTCTGAACCGGCAAGGAACCACTAAAACTCAAATTAAGATCAAGCTTTTCGCTATCGTAAAAAATTCCCCTAACGCCCTGGCGATCGGCTTTGAATTTTTCACCACGATAACGGATATAGGGAGCGGGTAACACATAAGTACTCGATTGATCTGATCCTAGGTAATCAGGTAACACTGCGGCACCGACGCCTAAGCCAAACTCCCACAGGGGCTGGTTAGTTTCATCAATGGTTATTTTCTGTTGTGCTGCACTAGCCCAAGGGACGAATACAAGGATGGGGAACAAATAAAGATAGGCTTTGAACACAAATATTCCTTTATAGTGTGTGACAGTGTAAGTTTGCTTAATGTACCCTTTTTAAATATAAAATTCATAAAAAAAGAGGTCATATGACCTCTTTTGACATTAGCTTATAGATCGGATTATGCTTGCCAAAGTTTATCGTCATTAGCAAAGTTATGCAGATCTTGTGCTCGAGTCACTAACAACTGCGCAAACTCTGCTTGGGTTTTATCTTGGCCTTTAGTGGCCTGCATAATATTTTCCGCCTTTAGTTGCCAAGCAAGGGAAAAGTGACGCATGGCATCCCGGGCACTGGTTGCGACAGAAAAAGGAACATGATCCGTTGGCAATTCACCAGTGATCACCCAATAGTATCCGATTGGTTGGGTGGTTTGCACTTTCCAAAGGGCAACTAATGGCGCTAAATGACGCGAATCGTCTACTAACACCTTTTCTGGTAATAAACCTTTGCTTGCTAAAAATCCATTGGTTTTTTGAAATTGTTGTTGTAACCACTGCGCCTGTAATTGTTGGGTATTTTGTTGTTCTGACATCTTTATAAATTCCTATTTTTTGAGCCACTTTAGCATGTCAATGGCTAACTACAAGACTCATCGTCACCATTTGTATAGGAAACCACCAACAATAGCCAACATTGTTCAAAGTTTAGTGACTAGCCCCTTGAGACTAAAGCTGACTTAGACTACCCTACTCGGCCATTTTAGAATTTAACATCGGGTGACCCTTGCAACCTAAACAAATTACCAATAAACAACTTGAAGTATGGTTAGATGAAATGGCCGTTTCTTACAGTTACTGCCCTAACTGTAGTGGGTTGCACCTTGAAAAATTCAATGAACTGGATTTTGTTAATGACTGCAAGCTAGAAATTTATGATGGATTACTGATCTGGAGTTCAAGCATCGATTTTTCTGCCAGTCAAATTCTGCAAATTAATGCGGCATTAACTCAACTGGGCATTCAAAATCCTGAATTCAAGATACTCTTGGAAGTAGATGATGCTGGTCATCAGCTGTTGGTCGTTCATACCGCAGTCGTCAGTGAAGGTTTACTCGACAGCCAGTTCACTGCGTTGTTTACTCGACTTTCCCAAGGCTTCATTGGCTTGCTAGAACAACTGCAACAACTGCAGCTGCTTACCCCACAGGTCATCGATATAATGGAGTTACCAGAATACGACCGGATCCATTAATTAATTAATTGCTGCAGTAGGTTTTTTAATAAAGCTTGCTGCTGTGGCGCTAACCTGTTGAGTAGTTCCTGTTCGACTCTCTCAACCTCAACCATTAGATCTTGTTTAATGGCTTTTCCTTCTATGGTTAAGAAAATCCTGAACACACGCCTGTTTTCAGGTTCTTGACGGCGCTCTATAAATCCGAGTGTTTGCAGATGATCAAGTACTCGAGTAATGGTGTAACTGGGAATATCGCAGGTTTTTGCAAGCTCAATTTGAGTCATCCCTTCTGCTTGCCAAAGCTGATTCAACACTGGCCAAAAGCGAAACTCCAATTGGTAACGTTTTAAATTATTATCCATTTGAGTTTGAAAAAGCTCATTTAGGGCGGATAATTGTTGTTGTAACGTCCATTCTTGCACCATAGCACCACCAGATATTAAGCCATTGTTATTTATAATAATGGTTCATAATATTAAAAAGAGGCAACTATTTTAATGTAAATTTAAGGGGGGTTGCTGGCAGATTATATATTAACTTATCCCCCTCAATAACGGCTTTTTCAGATACCCGTAGGTGTTCTGCACGAGTGAGCTTAGCTTTGCAGTTTTGCCAAAGCGTAAAACTTAACTGCTCGCCATCAAAATCGATATCTTCTATGTTGCCTCGGTAACTTAAGCCGACAGTAGTTTGGCCAATAAATTGCTCTTCGTTAAAGATTAAGTCACTAATATAAAAAGGCACATCATCCACTTGGATCTGCATTTTTTCGACAGCTGTGACTAAATAGTATTGCCCTTGTTCAAACCTTAGTACACCCGCAAAAAGCCTAACCAAAGGCAAACGAGTTATCTTAACACCTTGATGGTACCAATCGCCGTTAGTATCAATCCTAATATCAATATTGCCGCAAGTTTTTGGTTGCCAACTGGCTCTTACATGCTCATTGTTATCGAGTTGCTTTGATAACTCAGTTAAGTCCATTTATGCTCCTAGCGCCCTTACCAAGGCCTGCACCGGATGAAGCGTGTGAATCCCATCCATGCGTTTAATTTGGCTGCGACAAGAGTAACCAGCCACCAATAATTTAGACTGATTTTGCTGTACTTGTTGGCGCCAGCCCATATTGTAAAGAGCTTCCGAATTCACTAGATTTTCAGTTTCATGGCCATAACTGCCAGCCATACCACAGCACCCCATGGGTTTAGTGTTGAGTTGTAGCCCAAAGTGAGCAAAAATTTTCTGCCATGATTTCATATTTTGTGGCAAAGCGGTTTGTTCGGTGCAATGACTTAATAAGGTAAATTCACCCTCAAGATCTTTCACTTGAATACCCGCCAATTGAGTCGCTAACCATTCAGGTAAAGTATCGACATGAAAGTCACCTCTTTGCTCACCCAATACTTGCTTATATTCCTCTCGATAGGTCAATACCAAAGCAGGATCGATACCCACCATAGGCAAACCTAATTGATGTAATTGATTAAGAAAGTCACTGGAGTCCTGCGCCGTTTTAGCAAATTTATCTAAAAAGCCTTTTATGTGCATTGGCTTGCCATTAGGTTTAAACGGCAGTAACACTGCGAGGTAACCCAGTTTTTGCAATAATTGCACCAGATCATGCATCACTTCGGCATCATAAAAACTATTAAAAGGATCTTGCACAATCAGGACTGTTTTTTGTTTTTGCTGTGGCGACAGTGCTTTTAATGCTTCTAGATCATAGCCCAAAGCTTCGTCACCTTGTAGCCGCTGATTAAGGGTCGGAATAGAAAGTTCAGGGGCATCAACATAACCGACAGTATGCTTTAACAACCAGCGGGACAATACATTACTAGAGGCAAAATTAACCAGTCTAGGGAACTTAGCCATCAACGGCACCGAATCCTCAATGTTGGCGACTAAATAATCTTTGACTGGACGCAAATACCTTTTATGGTACAGGTAGTTAAATCTAGATTTAAGATCTGGTATATCAACATTAATTGGGCATTGATTAACACATGCTTTACACGCGAGACAACCTGACATGGCTTGCTTAACCTGATGGTTAAAATCATCATCTTTGGCCATGGTATTTTTCAGTTTGTCGATAAAACTTGCTGACTTAACATTTTCTAGACGACTCACATCAATACCTTGCTCACTCAGTAAGCGTAACCATTCACGCATAATAGTGGCACGCCCTTTAGGAGACTGCACCCTATCACCCGTGGCTTTAAAAGATGGACACATGGGTGAATTTTTAGCGTAATTAAAGCAAAGGCCATTACCATTACAATTTAATGAGCTCGCATAGGCGTCTTTGACGACCACAGGAATTTGTCTGTCCCTGTGACCACGCTTAAGATCGTCGATATTGTAAAGCTCGACACTGGAATCCACTGGGGTAAATAATTTACCTGGGTTTAAACGGTTATCAGGATCGAACAAGCCTTTAATACTTCTTAGGGTATGCATCAACTCGTCACCAAAAACGTCGGTCGCGTATTCACCCCGCACCCCTTTGCCATGCTCGCCCCACATCAGTCCGCCATATTTTAGGGTTAAGGCAGCGACTTTATCTGATATCTCCCTAAGCAAGCGTTCATCAGCGGGATCGCACATATCAAGCGCAGGCCTAACATGCAACACTCCCGCATCAACATGACCAAACATGCCGTAATTGAGTTTTGCATCATCAAGCAAAGCTCTAAATTCCATAATAAAGTCAGCAAGTTGCTCCGGCGGCACCGCCGTATCTTCGGCAAATGGAAGCGGTTTACGTGGGCCTTTGACCGCCCCTAATAGGCCAACGGCTTTTTTACGCATCGCGTAAATTTTACCGATACTGGCCAGTTCGTCACATACCTTAAAACCAACAATTTTTGATTCTGTATCGTCACCAAGCACTTGTAATAAGTGCTGCAAGCGGGCAGACACATCCTCAACGTCACCTGCAAACTCCACCATATTTAAGCCTAAATAAGGCGTTTCACCATCGAGCAATTCTGAAACCGAATGCCAAATGATATCCCGACGGGCTAAATCAAGTACTGTAGAATCAATGGTCTCAACCACGGTCGCATTAGCCGCCACTAATGAAGGTGCGTGTCGCAACGCCGCTTCGAAATCAGAGTATTGGATATTAACCAAGACCCTAGATTTAGGAATAGGCACAACGTTAAGCTTAACCTTAGTGATAAAAGCGAGGGTTCCTTCAGAGCCACAAAGGATCCGCCCTAAATCGAACTGGCTTAAATCGTCATTAAAGACATTTTTTAGATCGTAGCCGGTTAAAAAACGGTTTAAATTCGGAAAGCGCTCATTAATCAATTGACGCTGTTGCTCACACCAGTCTTTCACTTGCTGGGCAATCGCTAAGGCCTTGCCGCTGTAGTGGTTAGCTAAATCAGCGCTATTGATGGTTTTAGTGGTGATTTTAGTGCCGTCAATGAGTACCGCTTCGACTTCAAGCACATGATCGGAGGTTTTACCGTAAACCAGTGAGCCTGCACCAGAGGCATCGGTATTAACCATGCCACCGATGGTGGCACGGTTTGAGGTGGATAAATCCGGCCCAAAGAACAAACCATGGGGACGCAGCTCATCATTAAGGAAATCTTTAACTACACCGGTTTGTACCCAAGCACTTGTCGTCTTTGCATCCACCGATTCTACTTGGGTAAAGTGGCGTGATAAATCAACCAAAATACCTTTATTTAAGCTTTGGCCATTAGTGCCAGTGCCGCCACCCCTCGGGGAGAAATTAACCCCTTTATAAGCAGATTGCTGGGCCAGTTTTAAGGCGATAACTAAATCTTGGTCGTCTTTAGGATAAAGAATCGCCTCAGGTATATATTGGTAAATCGAGTTATCTACTGACTGCGCTAACCGAGCACTGTAACGATGATCGATTTCCCCTTGGAAATTACTGCTCTGCAGTGCCTCTAAATAGGCTTGATATTCAAGGTTAATCGTTTGAGTTGGTTCAAGTTTAGGTAGCATAACGGCTCAATATAAATGGTGCTTTGTTGCCATTATAAAAAAAAAGCCGCTCAATGGGCGGCTTTCTTAATGAAAATAAGTAAATTTTACGTTTTAAATTTATTTATTGCCTAAATACAACCAAGTATCCACCACGGTATCTGGGTTTAAAGAGACACTATCAATACCTTGCTCAACCAGCCAAGCGGCAAAATCTTCGTGATCCGATGGCCCTTGACCACAAATACCAACGTATTTCCCCTTAGCTTTAGCCGATTTTATCGCCATAGACAACAAGGCTTTAATCGCCTCATTGCGCTCATCAAATAAGTGGCTGATGATACCTGAGTCGCGATCTAAACCCAATGTAAGTTGGGTTAAATCATTTGAACCTATCGAAAAACCATCAAAATGCTCTAGAAATTGATCAGCCAATAACGCATTGGATGGCAGCTCACACATCATGATCACTTTCAGACCATTTTCACCACGCTTTAGTCCCTGCTCAGCTAACAACTGAATAACTTGCTGACCTTCGGAAACCGTGCGCACAAAGGGGATCATAATTTCCACATTAGTCAAGCCCATATCATTACGAACTCGTTTTAATGCCTCACACTCTAGCGCAAAACAATCACGGAATGACTCAGAAATATAACGACTTGCACCACGGAACCCTAACATTGGGTTTTCTTCCTCTGGTTCGTAACGCTTACCGCCAATGAGGTTAGCGTATTCATTCGATTTAAAGTCAGACATTCGCACAATCACCCGTTGTGGATAAAAAGCCGCACCAATACTGGCAATACCCTCAACCAATTTTGAGATATAAAACTCTTTAGGTGACTCATAACCGCAGACATATTCATTGATAATCGTTTGAGTTTTAGCATCCTGATGGTCGTACTCAAGAAGTGCCTTAGGATGAATACCAATCATTCGATTAATGATAAATTCGAGACGCGCCAGACCCACCCCAGCATTGGGCAGTTTGGCAAAATCAAATGCTCGGTCAGGATTACCGACATTCATCATGATTTTTATTGGTAACTCTGGCATCGAATCCACTCGAGATGATTTCACCTCATACTGCAACTCACCTTGATAAATAAACCCGGTATCTCCCTCTGCACAAGAAACTGTCACTTTTTGTCCAGTACTGATCAGTTCGGTAGCATTGCCACAACCGACTACCGCAGGGACTCCTAGTTCCCTCGCGATAATTGCGGCATGGCAGGTACGTCCACCACGATTGGTGACGATGGCACTCGCGCGCTTCATGATTGGTTCCCAATCTGGATCCGTCATATCGGTCACCAATACATCACCCGCTTCTATCTGGTTCATATCTGCAATGGAAGCTAAAACCTTAGCTGTGCCATGACCAATCTTATGACCAATTGCTCGACCTTCTGCAACCAACGGGCCCGTTTGCTTTAAATTGTATCGTTCAATTAATTGCACATTTTCACGAGAGCGCACAGTTTCAGGACGCGCTTGCACAATATACAACTTGCCATCTAAACCATCTTTAGCCCACTCAATGTCCATCGGACGGCCATAATGCTGTTCAATAATGATTGCTTGCTTTGCCAGTTCTTGGACTTCGGCATCGCTGATGGAAAACTGCTTACTACGTAACGCTTCTATGCCTTGTATTTGTACTTGGTTGCCGTGCGACTCGTCCTCTGAATAAGTCATTTCCACCAGCTTAGAACCTAGATTGCGGCGAACTACCGCTTGTTTGCCTAGTTTTAAAATCGGCTTATGAACATAAAATTCGTCTGGGTTTACTGCGCCTTGTACGACCATCTCACCTAGACCATAAGAAGAAGTGATAAATACGATATCTTCGTGGCCAGATTCAGTATCAATTGAAAACATTACTCCCGAAGCCCCAATATCACTGCGCACCATACGCTGCACACCGGCAGACAATGCCACACCACGGTGATCGTATCCTTGATGCACTCGGTAAGAAATGGCACGGTCGTTAAATAGCGAGGCATAAACGTGTTTGATGGCCACTAACACAGCATCAAAACCACGTACATTTAAAAAAGTTTCCTGCTGTCCCGCAAAAGACGCATCGGGCATATCTTCAGCGGTTGCAGATGAACGTACCGCAAATGATACCCCATTTAAACCCGCTTCTAATTGTTCAAAACTGGCTCGGATGGCTTGCTCAAGTTGTGGTTGAAAAGGGGTGTCTATGATCCATTGACGGATATCTGCACCAACGCGAGCTAAAGCATCGACATCATCTACGTCTAGCCTATCTAAGACTTGATAAATTTTCTGATTTAAGCCACTTTGCTCTAGAAACTCATTAAAAGCATAGGATGTGGTAGCAAAACCACCAGGTACTTGCACTCCCATACCGGTGAGATGACTGATCATTTCACCCAGAGAAGCATTTTTTCCCCCCACAATGCCAACATCGGACATTCCTAAGTCTTGATACCAAAGTACATATTGCTGCACGCGCGTCTCTCCCAGTTCTCGTTTATAAGGCCTAACTCTTCCATCAAAGGCAATATCATTCTACACTCATAAAAAAATAAACGTAAACCCTTAATTTAATTGTAATTTTATTACTCTTAGGCGGAACAAAATGAGACAAGTATTCTATATTTCTGACGGAACAGCGATTACTGCCGAGGTTTTCGGGCATGCCTTACTTTCGCAATTCCCCATAAAATTCAATACCATAACCATCCCTTTTGTGGAAACGAAACAAAAAGCAGAAAATGTAGTAAAACAAATAAATGATAATTTTGTTACAACAGGAGAACGGCCTTTGGTTTTTCATTCGATTGTCAATCCAGAAATCCGTGACATTATTTTTGCCTCTGAAGCGATAGATTATGATTTTTTAAATACTTTCGTAGCACCACTTGAGCAACAACTTGGAATCAAAGCCGAGCCCAAAAGTCATCGAACCCACAGTATTTCCCAAGATTACAGCCAACGTATTGATGCAATTAACTACTCGCTCGATAACGACGATGGCCAATCTCTAAAAAACATTGCGCAAGCTGATATTGTACTGTTGGGTGTTTCCCGCTGTGGTAAAACCCCATCCTCACTTTATTTAGCCATGCAATTTGGCATAAAAGCAGCAAACTACCCATTTGTAGAAGATGATATGGACAACTTAACTTTGCCTGCAGCTCTTAAGCAATATAAGCATAAGTTATTTGGCTTAACGATAGCCGCCGAGCGGTTACAAGAGATCCGTGAATCTAGGCTTAATGGTTCCCGCTATGCTTCTTTACGCCAGTGCCGAATGGAAGTTAACGAAGTTGAAATGCTTTATCGAAAAGAAAATATTCCCTACATCAATACCACTTATCATTCAGTAGAAGAAATTGCGACTAAAATCTTGGAAATTACTGGTATCAAGCGGCATATGTTTTAATTAACCACCGGCATTACTTCGCCCTTGAAAGAGTTTTCTCGGTCATTTTACGATAAAAATTAAAATGCTTTATTTAGCAGCAACCCCTTGGTTTAACTCAGCCAAATTACAACGCTGCCATCACTATCTTTGGGCTTTAAAAGATTTGCTAGTATTAATAAATATCCATAAGCCAACCAAACGGCCAACTTATTTGCACAGAAATTGATTTTATTTGCAATTTTAGGTATTGCTAGAGTACTAAAAAAGCACAGCAACAAAGGAATGTTATGGAACATCAAAGCATTTATGAAGTCCCAGCTAACTTCGCAAATAGCCAAAGCACGTCACTTGAACAATTTCAAAGTATGTACCAGAGCTCCATCTCTGACCCCGAATCTTTCTGGGGTGAAATGGCAAAAAAGCTACACTGGTTTAAGCCTTTTAGTAAAGTTAAAGACTGCTCATTTGCTGCTGCAGACTTGCATATTCGTTGGTTTGAAGATGGCCAAACAAACGCCAGTTTCAACTGCGTTGATAGGCATCTACAAGAGAGAGGCGATCAAACTGCCATTATCTGGGAAGGCGACAACCCCGCTGACCAAGAAACACTGACCTATGCCCAGCTTCATCAAAGGGTATGCAAAAGCGCCAACCTACTTAAATCCTTAGGAGTCGTTAAAGGTGATGTGGTGACTCTATATATGCCGATGGTCCCTGAAGCACTTATTTTGATGTTGGCCTGCAGTCGCATTGGGGCGGTCCATTCTGTTATCTTTGGCGGCTTCTCAGCTGATTCTATTGCCACTCGTGTTCACGATGGTCAATCTAAACTGGTGATCACTGCTGATGAAGGTCTTCGCGGTGGAAAAACCATCCCATTAAAAGCAACGGTTGATGCCGCTTTATCGAACCCTATCGTCACTACGGTGGGCAATGTATTAGTTTATAAACGAACCAATGCGGAAATAAATTGGGTTGAAGGCAGAGATCTCGATTATTTATCACTAGTAGCCCAGCAAAGCGGTGACTGTCCTGCTGAAACGATGAACGCCGAAGATCCGCTATTTATTCTGTATACCTCAGGTTCAACCGGTAACCCTAAAGGTGTACTTCATAGCACAGGTGGTTATCTCGTGTATGCACAAACCACCTTTAAACATATTTTTGATCACAGGGATGATGATATTTTCTGGTGCACCGCCGATGTGGGTTGGATCACTGGTCACAGTTATATGGCCTATGGCCCATTATTAAATGGTGCCACCATTTTAATGCATGAAGGTGTGCCTAACTACCCTGATTCAAGTCGCTTAGCCGATATGATTGATAGGCACAAGGTGACGATTTTATATACCGCACCAACCTTAATCCGCGCCTTAATGGCTCATGGTGAAGGCTATTTTAGTGAACTTGATGGCTCCAGCCTGCGTTTAATGGGCAGTGTTGGAGAGCCAATTAATCCTGAAGCTTGGCGCTGGTACCATAGTGTTATTGGCAAGGGCCGCTGCCCAATCGTAGATACTTGGTGGCAAACGGAGACAGGAGGCATTTTAATTTCGCCAATCCCATCGGCAATAGCGAGCAAACCTGGTTCTGCCACTTTACCTTTTTTTGGGGTGCAACCCGCCATTGTCGATGGTGAAGGCAATATCCTAGAGGGGGCCTGTGAAGGTAATTTAGTGATGCTGGACTCTTGGCCAGGCCAGATGCGCAGCGTATATGGGGATCACCAAAGATTTGTCGATACCTATTTCAAAACATTCGAGGGTATGTATTTTACCGGCGATGGTGCCCGTAGGGATGATGATGGTTACTACTGGATCACAGGTCGGGTGGACGATGTATTGAATGTATCAGGCCACAGGTTAGGCACCGCTGAAATTGAAAGCGCGCTGGTTAGCCACCCCCAAGTCGCTGAAGCTGCTGTCGTTGGCTATCCCCATGCCATTAAAGGTCAAGGGATCTATACCTATGTCACTTTAAATGATCACGTTGAACCTTCTTCTGAATTAGTCAGTGAGTTAAAAAGTTGGGTAAGGCAAGAAATTGGGGCCTTAGCGACTCCAGACAAAATACAGTGGGCGCCTGGCTTACCTAAAACCCGCTCAGGAAAGATAATGCGTCGCTTCTTGCGGAAGATTGCCGCAAACGAAATCGAACAAATGGGTGATTCAAGTACCCTCGCCGATCCAACTGTTTTAATAAATTTAATCGCTGAAAGACAAACGGATTAATGTTTACAAAAGGGGCGTTCAGCCCCTTTTGTGTATTTCACGATTTTCTAATTTCTGGCGTTCATTTTTACTGATAAGAACTAAAGTAGCACCATAACCACCAAATTTTAACGGCGCTGAATGATAGGCTTGAATATAAGGATAAACCTCTAACCATTGTTTCAAAGCACTTTTTAGTAATGGCATTCCATTTTTTTTGCCATTGCCGTGTTTGATTAACAAGCATCTAATATTCGCTCGGTAGCAATCGTCAATAAAGGTCACAAAATCAAAGCGGGCGGCCTTGAGCGAAAGTCCTGTTAAATCTAATTGCGCTTCAATGTCATATTTTGCTAAACGCAAGTTTTTATATACGCCAGTCTGAAGTCCAGAGGTTTTCCCCGCTATCGGTTCATCCACAGACAACATCTCAATCCGGCTTTTATCAATCATTAATTGATTGATACGCTCAGCAAACATATGAGCAGAAAGCTTTTGTTGCTTCGCCACTGTGCTATCCTTCACTAGCACGACAGTATTGGATTTTTGAAGAGGTTTGACATCAGCCATTTCTTGAAAAAACAAATCAAGGCCTTCATCTTTCATATATTACTCCTTAATCCAGATGGCGTTTACATCGGTAAATACACATTTTGTAAAAACTTAACAGTTGCCGTTAATCTTTAGTAGTTTATATTAATGACATAAGCATTATTAAAGGTGAATAATGAAAATAAAAATTTCCATAGTTTTATTGCTAGTCGGTGCTTTTTTGAGCGTTGCTCCTGCTTTTTCAGCGAGCCCAGAAGATAAACAATTAAATCAAATTTACCATCAAATTTCACATTCTTACGAAAACCTTGATGCCACCAATTTGGCGCAACTTTACTCAAAGCAAGCCAGCTATGTGCCCGCTGCCAGTCACAGGGAAATCATCATTGGAAGGGATAACATTGTTGACATTTATGAAGAAATTTTTAAAAAGATAAAAAACAAACAAGCTAAAATTAAAGTCGGCTTTCGAACTATCTCTAGGCAAATAGGAAAAAATTACGCTAATGATGTCGGCTATTATTTGGTTGAGGTAATACCTTCGACGAGCTCCGAGCAACCGCTTTCCCATTTTGCGGGAAAATTTGCCATGGGTTTTGTTAAAAATAAGTCAGGGCAATGGCAAATTAATTTAGACACTGCCAACAAGGCCGAACTGAATATGTACCTGTCGGCTAAAGCTCAAATACACACACCAAATGATAACGCCCCTAATTCCTTGCAAACAATAGAACCGTAATAATGTTAAATCAAGATCATTGTCGATGTGGTTCCAGCAAGCCATATTCAGCGTGTTGTCAAAGGCTGCATCAACAACAGCAAAAGGCAACTACCGCCTTAGAATTAATGAAAAGTCGTTATTGCGCCTTTTGTATGGGAAATTATCAGTATTTAATTGATACTGATAAGACTGGTAATCCTCTTTCATTAGCTGACTTTAGCGATCAACAGCCTGAATCTTGGAAAGGGTTAGAAATTGTTGACTATGGTGACAACTGGGTCCAGTTTAAGGCTTGGTACAAGCTTGGCAATCAATGGGGCTGCATCCATGAACGCTCTGTCTTCTTGAATCAGCAAGAGCAGTGGTATTATCTTGCTGGCGAAGCCCTTGACTATCAACTGCCCGCACGTAACGACCCCTGTGTCTGCGGCAGCACAAAAAAATTCAAAAAGTGCTGCATGTGAAGATTGACTATCGCTTACTCGCCATTTAACTCAGCATTAACTCGCTTGTCGTTCAGACTATATTTATGAGATATCTAAGAAAATTATCTCAGCATTTCCAGTTGATATAAAATTTTCTCGACACCACAGCTAAAACTTATCACCACTTGATAGTGGCTGGTATGCTCTAAAATCTTCATGCGGGCCTCTGGAAAGCGCTGGGTTAATTGCTCAGACATCTGTTGCCATTGACTATCTATATCGGGTTTTTCTAGTTTTATCGTTAAATCAAGGTCTTGATTATCGATAATTGAACCCATTTCAACTGGACTGCCGCAAGTTGTGCAATCGTCTTTGATGACAATATTATTTTGAGTCATTTTAAAATCCAACAAACATTAGCCATACAATATAATACTAATGGGCGAATTAGACTGTGGCTAAAATCTCAGAAAAGACTCTTTGTTTGTTGACCAACTCACAAAAATCATACTGTTCGATACCATCTTTGATTGCCGCTGGCGGACGGTAATTGCTCAGAGCCAGTTGCATGCCATGGTCTGGTTCACTATCAAAATGAATGGTGGGGGCAACTAAAGCATCTTGCAATCGCTGCGAAATGAGTCCGCCTTGATGAAATACAGGGTCTCGCTCTGCAATAGAGGCTTGATGGTATGTTTTTTTCAGAGGCTGAGCTTGGGGCAATTCAAACTGTTGCCTTAATGCTTGCTCAACATCAACTTGGGGTTGCTGCTGAATATGATTATTAGGTTGATCACCAAACTGCATCGCTAATAGCAAACTAAATTGACTACGAGCAGCACCATTAACAGCAATACTTAACTGCAGCTCTTGATTAGCGGTAATGTGATGAAGTGAACTAACCTGCATAACGGACTCTGGTATTGATAACAAAAAAGTTATCGACCAATCATCTTTAAGCTTTAATCAAATTTGTACTTGTGGGCATTTTTTTGACTGCTTGCACATTTATCCAGCAAACAATACCCTTATAAGCATTTCTTGTGAAAATCATCTTTACAAGTTCATGTTCTGGTTATAGTATTCGCAGCACTCCTGTGGTGGGGTTCCCGAGTGGCCAAAGGGATCAGACTGTAAATCTGACGGCTCAGCCTTCGATGGTTCGAATCCATCTCCCACCACCATTTTCACAATTAGTAAATTGTAACCCGTGGTGGGGTTCCCGAGTGGCCAAAGGGATCAGACTGTAAATCTGACGGCTCAGCCTTCGATGGTTCGAATCCATCT
>NZ_WINH01000029.1 GCF_010993985.1 Paraferrimonas sp. SM1919
TACTGGGCATCACGCTGGGCTTTGGCTTGTAGGACTTGTGGATCGTTTAGCAGAGCTTGCTGATATATCTGCATTAAATCAGCAGCCATTGCGCTGCCACTCAATAGCGCTGCAACCAAGCCTGCCTTAAGAAATTGTTTCATATTTTATTCCTCATTAAGCCTGTCGATTTCGACAGGCTTAACCACTGAGAATTACTCTTTCACACCCAGCTTTTTGAACACCATTGCTGCTGGACAAAAGCCTGTAAATGCACTTTGGAATAAGTTGGCACCGACAAACACGGTGAACCAAATAAAGTTAGGGTGCACAAATTCAGTTAACACTACTGAAATTAATACCATGACACCTGCAAAGGCTTGAATTGTTCTCGCTAAGTTCATCTTCATTTCTCCTAATTAAGCGTTAAAGCGCTTACGCATAAACATAAAATACAATACTGGGATCACCACCAAGGTTAAGATGGTAGAAATAAAGATCCCGAAAATCAAACTGATCGCTAAGCCGTTGAAGATTGGGTCATCTAGGATAAACAATGCACCAATCATAGCCGCTAATGCCGTTAGCATGATTGGCTTAGCACGCACCGCTCCTGATTTAATTACAGCTTCAACAAAAGGCATACCTTTTTCAGTTTCTTGGTTAATAAAATCCACCAACAAGATTGAGTTACGCACGATAATCCCCGCTAAAGCGATCATGCCAATCATAGACGTTGCAGTAAACTGAGCTCCTAATAAAGCATGGCCTGGCATAACCCCAATAATGGTTAGCGGGATTGGCGCCATAATAATCAGCGGTACCAAATAGCTTTTAAACTGGGCCACGACCAACAGGTAGATTAAAATCATACCCACGCCATAGGCGATACCCATATCCCTGAAGGTCTCGTAAGTGATTTTCCACTCACCATCCCACAGCACTGCTGGCACCAAACCGTTTGGTTGCTCGACTAGGTTTTGCTCAATAGTAGTATCGGACAATTTAAAGAAGATGCTAAACATGCCGTATAACGGGCTATCAGAGCCACCAGCCACATCGGCCACTACCATCACCATTGGGCGCTGGTTTTTTCGCATAATGTAGTCTTGGTGGGTGACTTCGCTCACCGATACCACCTCTGCAATTGCCACCTTAGCGCCAGTTTGACTGGTAAGAGTAAGGCTTAAAGCGTCATTCAGGCCTAGCTTCTGCGACTCGTTTAGCTGCATACGCACCGGTACTGGGTCTTGGGCATAGCTTGGGTAAATGTAGCTGGCATCTTGGCCACCAATGGCAACTTGCATAGCACTTGCTACATCAGCATAGTTAAGGCCAAGCTGACGCACTTTGGCGCTATCAATACTCACTGCCCACTGGCTTTGCGCATCTGGTTTAAAGATATCTACGTCTACAACATGGTCTTCTTCTAAGAAGGTCTGTTTAACCTGCATTGCCGTTTGATTACGAATTTCCTGGGTTGGGCCGTAAACCTCAGCCACAATTGGTGACCATACCGGTGGACCTGGTGGCACTTCTACTACTTTGATATTGGCGTTATAAGCTGCACCAATTTGCTGCAAAGCCTCGCGCACGCTTAATGCCACTTCATGACTTGAACGGTCACGCTCGCCCTTATCAACCAAGTTTACTTGTACATCACCAAGCTCGGCTGACTCACGCAGGAAGTAATGACGCACTAAACCGTTAAAGTTAATGGGGGCACTGGTGCCCGCATACAATTGCATGTCTTTCACTTCTGGCACAGACTTAAGCTCGTTTGCCAGCATTTTTAGTAGGCGTTGGTTGTCTTCTAATGAACTGCCCTCAGGTAAATCCACCATCACTTGGAATTCTGACTTGTTATCAAATGGCAGCATTTTAAGCACCACAAGCCCGGTTGCAGGCAGTGCTACCGCCACCATAATAAGCGCAGTCACGCCACCGAACATCATCATGCGAGTACGACCAGCTTTATCGCCCTTAAGCATTGGTGACATAATGCCATCAAAAATGCTCAGTAGCTTTTTATCGCTGTTGCTTGGCTCATGGTTTTGATGCACCCCGTGGCCACCCAATAACTTGTAGCTTAACCACGGAGTAATGGTGAACGCCACAAACATAGAGATCAGCATGCCCATAGAAGCATTAATTGGGATTGGGCTCATGTATGGCCCCATCAGGCCAGAAACAAAGGCCATTGGCAGTAATGCCGCAATGACCGTAAAGGTTGCTAAAATAGTTGGTGCGCCGACTTCTTCTACCGCGATAGGAATAAGTTCAAGCAGCTTTTTGTTGCCCATTTGCATATGACGGTGAATGTTTTCCACCACCACAATGGCGTCGTCCACCAAAATACCGATTGAGAAAATCAGCGCGAACAAAGACACGCGGTTTAGGGTAAAACCATAGGCCCATGAGGCAAATAACGTCAGTGCTAGGGTAACTACAATAGCTAAACCAACCACCACCGACTCTTTCGCGCCCATGGTGATCACCACCAATAACACTACCGCCATAGTGGCGAAAATAAGCTTACCAATTAGGGTATTAGACTTTGTGTTAGCGGTTTCACCATAGTCACGGCTTAACTGCATTTGAATATCTGCAGGCACTAGGGTGTTTTTAGCAGCATCGGCTTTAGCAATTAGGCTTGATGCCAAATCCACTGCGTTCACGCCGACTTGCTTAGACACGCTAATGGTGACTGCTGGGAAAGTACCGTTGTCGTTAACCTGCCAAACACCTTGGGTCGCCATTTCATCGTTTAGAGTCACACTGGCAACATCTTCAAGGTAAACTGGTTGGTTATTGTGTACCCCAATCACGAGCTGTCTGACGTCATTAACGCTTTGGGCAAATTGGCCCACTTTAACCTGTACCACACCTTCAGGTTGGTTAAGTTGCATATGAGTTGACTGGGCATTAATGCCTTTAAGCAACTGAGACAATTGCCCTAAATGCACACCAAAATGATTCAGTTTTTGCGCATCAAGGCGCACATCAACAATTTGCTCGCGCTTACCTAGAAGCTTCACCTCTTTGGTGCCCGGAGTCGCGCTTAACTCTGCTTGCAGCGCTTTAGCAACATCCGTCACCTCAGACAAAGCCACATCGTTTTCTGACCACAGGGTAAAGCTCACCACAGGGACATCTTCAATGCCCTTAGGTTTAATCACAGGATCACTGACACCTAGATGACCTCGCCATAGGTCCTTGTTCGAGTAAAACTCGTTATACAAGCGCACCACTGCATCATTACGACTAATGCCGACATCGAAAATAACAATCATCACCGCGCCATCATGCTGGGCAATCGAGTAAAGGTTATCTACTCCTTTAATTTGTGACACTAACCGCTCAGCCGGTTTTAACACTATGTTTTCAACCTGCTGTGGCGTTGCGCCGGCAAATGGAATATAAACATCGGCAAAGGTGACATCAATTTGCGGCTCTTCCTCTTTTGGCGTCACCATCACCGCAAATATCCCCATTAACAAACCGACCAACGCCAATAATGGCGTAATCGCTGAGTTAACAAAATTCTTGGCTAAATTGCCTGAAAGACCAAACTGTGCCATAACTATTTACCTGCTTTAACCACAGTATGCGGCGCAGTTGAAATAACATCACCGGCTTTTAAGCCAGAAACCACACGCCAGCTATTGTTTTCAAATGGCAATACACGTACCTGAGTAAGGGCCCAACTGTCTCCTGATTGCAAATATACCGCCGTCATTTGATTACGGTTAATTAAGGCTGTATCAGGAATGACTAAGCCTGCTTTAGTATCAACGGCGACTTTAGCTGTTAACCAATCCCCTAGGGCAATCCCTTCAACACCAGCAAGCTCAATACGCAGGGTTTGTTTTAGGGCGTTGTCACTAAAGCTAAATAGCTGACCAGAGGCATCAATAACCCATTCTTTGCCGTCAAAAAGCTTAACTATTGTGCCATCCTTAAGGGCCTTAGCTTGGGTTTGTGGCAAAGCAACATCTAAACGTAAAGTATCATCGTTATAACCACTAAACAGCTTTACACCTGGAGCAACAGATTCGCCTACTTCAATAAAACGCTTGGTCATACGACCACTAAATGGCGCATAAATTTTGGTGTAGTTTAATGATTCTTTAGCTGCGGCCACTTGAGCTTTTGCAGCTTCAAACGCTTCTTTAGTACTTTGCGCCTGCGCTTTAGCGTTTTCTAATTGTTGAGCAGATACAGCCCCGGTTTCCCGCAGAGCAACATAACGCTGATATTGATTTTCAGCCTGCAATAATAAGGCACGAACGCGGGCTTGTTCAGCGGTGGCACTTTGTACGCGCGCTCCCTGCTCTTTAGCCGTTAGGTTTAGCAGTACTTGGCCTTTTTCAACGAAATCGTTTTCTTCAAAAAAGATATCTACCACTCGGCCGGATGTTTGCGCCGATACAGTGGCAGCCTGGCGTGAACTAACCTGAGCACTGTAGCTCTGCCACTGTGGCAGCATTTGCGTCTCAAGAGTTAAGGTTTCTTCTGCTAGCGCTGACAAACTTAAGCCTGTCGTCATTGCGATAAGTAACTGTTTCAATTTCATTGAGGGATTCTCACAAATTAACAATGAGACAATACTAATTTAGATTTTTCTAATATTCAAGTTAATATTAGAAGAATCTAAATAACGTTCACATTCTCTTTAAAAGATAAAGGTAGACCATATATGCAATCCAAGTAAACCCATAGCTAACCCCATCACCCTATCGACCCAATGACTATGGGACTGGAATCGAGACAATACCGCGGGGTGGGACAACAACAATACCACTGTGCTAAACCACAATAACTGGATTAACATAATCCAGCCACCGTAAATCGCCACTTGATATATCGGCAGTTCAGGACTGATTACCACAGTAAACAAAGACACAAAATAAATGGGTGCTTTGGGATTAAATGCGTTGCATAAAAAGCCTTTGCTAATGGTTGCTAGGCTAGATAGCTGTTGTGGTTGGGGGAGTGTGGCTGCTGTGGCTGCTTGAGGTTGACTTCGTAACCCTAAAGAACCCAAATACAATAAATAACCACCACCCAATATTTTAATCAAATTAAGGGCGAGTTCCGAGTTGGCAATTATCGCAGCCAAACCAAAGGCACTATAAAGAATATGAACCGATAACCCTAAAGCAATTCCTAACGCACATAACAGGCCTGTGCGTCTGCCGTTCACTAAAGTTTGTTGAGTAACCAAAACGAAATCAGGACCTGGGGAGGCTGCAGCCAATAAATGTATAGAACCGATTAAAATAAGACCTTGCAGTAATTCCATTTAAAACCTAAGAATCAAAATGTTTAAGCTAAGATACAACTCAACAGGATGTACTGCAACATTATCAAAAGGGCATCATTAGATACATAATCTGAGCTTCTATTGACATCACTACGTCTTTTCTACATGATTATATTTCAAACAAAAACAACGCTATATGGAGAGTACTGCGTGAATTCACAAGCATTATCAATGGCTGAAGAAGTTGTAGCCTCTAGCACCAATAAAGTTGTATCCCCTACCCTAAGTTTTAATCAATTGAGCCAGGGTATGCCTTACTGGTTAATGGGTTTGTTGACCTTAATCTGTGGCTGGGTAACCCTAATCGGATTTCCTTCAGCGGCTGCGTTATTTTTTACTATTCCGGCTGTCATCGTAGCCTTGCTTGCATACAAAACTTGGCTTTATCAACGCCAAGACGATGCCTTAAAAGAACAAATTAACCCGCAAAAGTTAATTAACCCAAAAATTCAGGAAACGCCAGAATTACAGCTCGCCAGTGCCAGCCTATCAGAGACTCAGCAGAATCAGTTATCTCAATCTAAAGTGATCACTGGCTATGCCCTTTTGCTCTGTGGTTTATTATCTGGGATAACCGCAGTGTTAGCAGTGGTGTGGGCACTATTAAACATAATTAATGCCAATGCTGAAGATAAAAAACACTACCTCAATATTATTAGTACTTTCGCTCTAAGCAGTGTTGCGATTGTCTTTGGCTACATGACCTTAAGCCTGTTGGTAGGCTATGTGATTATCGCCGCAAGCCTAGCTTGGGCGATTTACCGATTAACGGTAGGATTAACGAGTATATTAGAAAGTTAATCAAAAGCACTATGATGCTGGGGTTCTCGGTTCTCTAGTTTTGATTGATAAAGAGTTTAGATTGAAAAAGCGCTTATTTTGTAAGCGCTTTTTTATTGCCTTTAGACTCTGTCAGCCTAAATATCCCAGTGCAAACCACATTCACGTTTTAAACCTAAAAAGCGGGTATCTTGAGCTTTTTCGCCTTCGGATAATGGCCGTGAGGTATGGGTATCACCAATTGATACATAGCCCTTATCGTACAGTGGATTGTAAGGTAAATCATATTCGAACATAGTGTCGCGCACCTGTTTGGTCGACCAATCAATAATCGGTAAAAACTTATACACACCAGAGCGAATTGCTAATATGGGTAAGTCTTTACGACTGTCAGACTGCTCAGCCCTGAGTCCGGAGAACCACGTTTTCACCTTTAACTCTTGCAAGGCACGCTGCATTGGCTCGACTTTGTTAATGCGGTTATAGGTATCTATGCCCTCTAGACCTTGCTCCCATAACTTACCGTATTTAGCCTCTTGCCAAGCACTTGAGTAATCACTGCGATATACCTTTAAATTCAACTTAAAGCGCTCACGCATCTGCTCAATAAACTGGTAAGTTTCACTAAACAGATAGCCAGTATCGGTTAACACCACTGGCATATCAGGCTGCTGCTCATTGATTAGATGCAGCATCAACGCCGACTGCACCCCAAAGCTTGAACTTAAAATATGACTACCCGGCAAATACTTTAGAGCCCATTTAATGCGTTGTTGGGCGGTCATTGCCTGTAACTGTTTATTCACTTCGGCCAGAGTACTTTGCTGCTGCTCCTTATCGAGTTGCAGCAATTGGTAGAAATTGGTTTCAGTCATGAAAGTCCACCTTAGAGACCTTAATCTCGGCTACTATGCCTGCGCGAATCACAAAATCGCCAAAGCTCTCACCTGAATTACGCTCATCGACCCACAGGCCAATTAAACTATCCAATTCTTGCAAAATAACCGCTGAGCTTAGCCCTTCTTTGTACATTTTAGGAATACGCTCACCATAGCGGCTGCCACCTAAATGTAGGTTATATTTATCCGGCCCCTTACCCACTAAGCCCACTTCGGCCAACAAGGCACGGCCACAGCCATTAGGGCAACCTGTTACTCGCACTACTATGGTATCGTTGGCTTGGTGTTTATCCAGCAGGCCTTCAATTTGGGTGACGAACTCAGGGAGAAAACGTTCGGCCTCCGCCATAGCGAGGGGACAGGTTGGAAAGGCAACACAAGCCATAGAATCCTTGCGTTGATCACTTACACTGTCGTCAATTAACCCGTATTCACGGGCAATAGCTTCAATTTTAGCTTTATTTTCAGGGGCAACACCCGCCACAATCAGGTTTTGGTTGGCGGTTAATCTAAAGTCACCGCTATGCACCTTGGCAATTTCACGCATGCCACTCTTTAGTGGTTTCACCGTATCGAGCAGACGGCCATTTTCCACAAATAGGGTTAAGTGCTCTTTACCGTCAATCCCTGACACCCAACCAAAGCGGTCGCCTCTGCTAGTAAATTCATAGGGTTTAGATTCACTAAATTTAATCCCAGCACGCCTTTCTACTTCCGCCTTAAATACATCGATACCGACCCTATCAAGGGTGTATTTGGTTTTAGCATTTTTACGGTTAGAACGGTTCCCCCAATCACGCTGGGTAGTCACCACTGCGGCAGCGACTTGCAGGGTATGGCTTAGGGGAATAAAACCAAAATCGTCGGCACGTCGGGCATAGGTTGACGTATCACCATGGGTCGTTGCTAAGCCTCCACCTACCAGCACATTAAAACCTATCAGCTTGTCGCCTTCGCTAATGGCGACAAAGTTAAGGTCATTGGCGTGTAAATCAACATCGTTATGGGGAGGGATCACCACTGTGGTTTTAAACTTACGGGGTAAGTAGGTATCCCCCAAAATAGGCTCTACGTTGTCTTCGGTGGATTCTACTTTCTCGCCATCTAACCAGATTTCCGCATAGGCACGGGTTTTCGGTAATAGATGTTCACTGATTTTAGCCGCCCATTCATAGGCCTGCTGATGCAGCACAGACTCAACCGGATTAGAGGTACACAATACGTTACGGTTGACATCACCGGCAGTGGCGATGGAATCAATGCCAATGCTGTTTAGGGTTTGATGCATCAATTTAATGTCACGCTTAAGCACCCCGTGGAACTGGAAAGTCTGACGGGTGGTTAAACGAATAGAACCATAGCTGGTGTGAGTGTCGGCAAATTCATCGATAGCGAGCCATTGTTTAGGGGTGATCACCCCACCTGGCAAGCGGGCACGCAGCATGACATTATGCAAAGGTTCCAGCTTTTGCGCCTGACGCTCAGCACGTATGTCTCTGTCATCCTGCTGGTACATGCCATGAAAACGGATCAGCTGGAAATTGTCACTGGTAAAGCCACCGGTTAGCGGATCTTTTAAATCTTCGCTAATGGTGCCCCTTAGGTGTCTACTTTCGCCTTTAATTCGCTCATTTACTGATAACTTGACTTCTGACATTAGTAGACATCCTTTTGGTAACGCTTATTGCTTTTTAATTCATCTAGGTATTGCTGGGCCTGCTCTAAAGACTTTGAACCTTGCTCGGTTATTACCTCTAACAGTGCTTGCTCGACGTCTTTCGCCATACGGTTTTTGTCACCACAAATGTAGATATGGGCACCGTCTTGTAACCATTGATACAGTTCGCTAGCTTGCTCTTTAATGCGATGCTGTACGTAAATTTTATGGGGCTGATCCCTTGAGAATGCCAGCGAAATATTATTAATCAGGCCGTCCTTAACGTACTTTTGCCACTCCACTTGATACAGGAAGTCTTGAGTAAACTCAGGGTTACCAAAGAACAACCAGTTTTTACCATTAGCGCCACTGGCCGCCCGCTGTTGGATAAAAGCACGAAATGGCGCAATGCCGGTTCCAGGGCCAATCATGATCACTGGGGTATCAGGGTTTTCAGGTAGCTTAAAGTGCTTATTAGGTTCAACATAGACCCCTAGGGTATCGCCCTCTTGCACCCTTTGGGTCAGGTAACTAGAAGCACCGCCTTGGTAGGTTTGACCATCACGCTGCTCACTGACTAGCGCCACGGTTAAATGCACTTCTTCGTCGACCTCTTGCTGTGCTGAAGCAATCGAGTAGGAGCGGGGTGCCAATGGTCGCAGTAATTCCACTAATTGCTGCGCCGTTACCTCTGCATTGAACTCGCTGACCAGTTCAATAAATTGATGGGATTTAATATACGCATTTAATGCATCTTTATCGGCTAACAGACTGGCTAACTGGTCATTGGTCGCCAACTGTTGCCAGGCTTCGATGACCTTAGGGGTTAATTGGGTCAGTTCAAGCTTGTCTGTTAACGCGGCTTTTAATTCAAGCTCATTATTTTTAAGAGTCACTTGGCTAGTTGCTTCAAGCCTTAAAGCTTTAAGCAGTTGCGTTACCAGCTCTGGATCGTTTTGAAAGTACACCCCTAATGAGTCACCGGCTTGATAACTTAAGCCCGATCCCGCTAAATCCAGCTCGACATGGTGGATCACCTTAGATGAATCCCGGCCAGTAATACGTTGACTAACAATCACTTCAGCTTGATAGGGGTTTACTCTGCTGTAATTACTGCTGGCTAGGCTTGGCAATGTAACCACTTGTGCGCTTTGGGTTTGGTCACCAATAATCGGTTTGAATGCGCTGATAGCTTGCTGCTGCCAATCTTTGGCTGCATCGTCATAATCAACATCACAATCAACTCTGGCGACTAATGGCTTAGCACCGAGTTTGGCAAAGGCTTGGTCAAAGTCCTTGGCTGTTTGGCAAAAAAATTCATAACTGGAATCCCCTAGCCCTAATACCGCGTAATTAAGCTTATCGAGCTTAGGCGCACGTTTAGAGTGAATAAATTTATGGAATTCTAGGGCGTCATCCGGTGGATCGCCCTCACCATGGGTAGAGGCCACAATAACTAAAGCCGTTTCTGTTTTAAGCTCTTTTACCTTATAGCTGGCAATGTTTTCTAAACGAACGGTGAAACCTTTTGCCTTGGCTTGATCTGCTAAGGCTGTCGCCACCCCTTGGGCATTACCGGTTTGGCTGGCATATAAAATGGTGAGTGTAACACTAACGGCTGGCGCAGCTGCCACGGTGGTAGTGGAGGTTTGATTAGCACTAGCAGCCAGATAGCCACTCACCCATGCCTGTTGTATAGGGTTGAGCTCTGCAACTAATGACTGCAATGATTCTATTTGTTTTTGCTCTAGCGGTGAGCCAAGGGCATTCAATTCCTTTAACAGCATGATGGTGTCCTGTAGAAGTCAGAACATCAAAATAGAACAACCCGTTATAATTAAAAAGTAACATTTTGCAATTCTTTATAACCTAAAAGAATATAAATACCATACAATACCCAAATTCCATAATTGAAGCAAAAGCATTCAAATTTTAAATGGGCTTACTACTACTTTAATCTAAGCAAAACCTTATGGCGTATAGAGTTACACAGAAAAGCCGACAACTATTGCATAAATTTGCACATTTTATTGAATTTTATTCAAACAAAATAGAGGGATGATTGTGATAGATTAAAATTTAGACGTTATTAACAGAGGTGCAAGACTGTGAAAATTGGATTACTTAAGGAACGCAATCAGGCAGAAAAACGTGTTGCTCTGATCCCAGCTGCGGTAACCAAGCTTAGCGAACAAGGCTTTGAGTTAATGGTGCAAGCAGGGGCGGGAATCGCCGCTGGTTACACTGATGAAGATTATATTAAGGCTAATGCCAAAATCGTCACAGACGACGAGGTATTTTGCGCAGACATAATTACAGCTGTCAATGTGAAAGGTGCTATGGCTGAATATGTATTGGCGATGGTGAAGCCTCAGCAAATTATCATAGCGACCTTAGATCCTCTTACACAGCACAACACCATTAGAACATTAGCGGCAAAACACGTCACTGCTTTTGGTCTCGAATTAGTACCAAGAATTACTCGCGCCCAATCTATGGATGTGCTTTCATCAATGGCAACCATTGCCGGCTATAAAGCAGTCATTATGGCAGCAGATAAGTCTCCACGATTGTTCCCTATGATGATGACTGCCGCTGGAACGCTCAAACCAACAAGAGCATTCGTTATGGGCGTAGGAGTAGCAGGCTTGCAAGCCTGTGCAACTGCCAAACGTTTAGGTGCAGTTGTCGAGGCTTATGACATTCGCCCTGCCGCTCAAGAACAAATTCTTTCGGTCGGAGCCCGCCCTGTGGTACTGGATATAGAAGCCGATCATTCTCAAGCTGCCGGCGGCTATGCGCAAGAACAGTCTGATGACTTTATTCAACGACAACAGCAAGCCATGGCCGATGTGCTCGCTCAACAAGATGTCGTGATCACTACCGCGGCGATACCTGGACGACCAGCCCCCAAGCTTATCACCAAAGCCATGGTTGAGCAGATGAAACCTGGCACCATTATCATCGACTTAGCTGCAGAAACTGGTGGCAATTGTGAGCTGACTAAACTTGATGAAGAAGTAGTCATTAATGGTGTAACGATAGTGGGCCCCAGTAATATCGCCTGTCGTGCCGCCACCCATGCCAGTCAGATGTATTCTACCAACATAGAGAACTTGCTAAAGCTGATGACCAGGGCAGAAGGTCAGGTAATTTTAGATTTTGAAGATGAAGTCATTAAAGAAACCTGTGCCACTCATCAAGGTAAAATTATTAGTTCACGGTTACTCGATTTAATCAAGCTAGACCAGCCTCAAGCAACTACTGCAGGAGTTTAATCATGGAATATTTATTACTACTGACTTTATTCATTGTTGCTGTCTTCCTCGGGGTAGAACTTATCACCAAGGTGCCACCCACGTTGCACACACCTCTGATGTCAGGCTCGAATGCAATATCAGGTATCACCTTAGTTGGGGCACTCCTTGCCGCAGGATCTGGAGCAGGTTTTTGGGTCAACCTTTTTGGTTTTATTGCGGTGACTCTAGCCACCATTAATGTGGTAGGTGGATATATGGTTACCGACCGCATGCTCGCTATGTTTAAAAGGAAGTAAGTCATGAACGAGACAATTATTTATCTAAGTTACTTAGTCGCCGCTAGTTTATTTATTCTCGGCATTAAGGGGCTAACTAAACCCAAAACTGCTGTTCGTGGTAATCAATTATCCGCACTTGGCATGTTTATCGCTGTGGTCGTAACCTTAACTGACCAAGGAATTATCAGTTTCCAATGGATTATCGCAGGGGTACTCTTGGGCTCGGTTATCGGTGCTGTTTTTGCGAAGAAAATCCAGATGACCGCAATGCCGCAAATGGTGGCAATGCTTAACGGTTTCGGTGGTGGTGCATCGTTATTTGTAGCTCTGGCACTGTTTATGGATACCAACTCTGAAGCGGCACTAATACCATTGATTGCCGGCAGCATCACCATGTTAATTGGTGCAGTGACGCTCTCTGGTTCTTTGGTGGCCTTTGCCAAGTTACAAGAGCTGATCTCGGGCCAGCCTATTAAAGTTCCTGCCAATAAGTTCCTTAATGGGGCACTCTTTATTGGCTCTTTAGTACTAATAGGCTTGATTGTGGCAAACCCGTATCAGCTCGAACTGGCCTACTACCTGATTGCTGCAGCATTGGTGCTTGGGTTAGTGTTAGTGCTGCCTATTGGGGGGGCTGATATGCCTGTCGTAATTGCGCTACTCAACTCCTACTCGGGGATAGCTGCGGCAACCGCTGGCTTTATTTCTGGCAACACCGTTCTGATTGTCTCTGGCTCACTCGTTGGCGCGTCGGGTATTATCTTGACCTCTATCATGTGTAAGGCGATGAATCGTAGCCTGACAAATGTGCTGTTTGGAGTAATGGCTGACGTCGGCGAAAAAGTTGATGCTGATGAAGTTTACGCTGGTAAAATTAAAGCATCGACAGCAGATGAAGTCGCCATGCTACTTGAAACCGCACAAAAGGTTATCATAGTACCGGGTTACGGTCTCGCGATGGCTCAGGCCCAGCATGCTGTGAGAGAGCTGGCGAATACCCTGCAACAAAGAGGCACCCAAGTAAAGTATGCAATCCACCCTGTTGCTGGGCGTATGCCTGGACATATGAATGTGTTATTGGCAGAAGCAGAAGTTCCCTATGAGCAGTTAGTTGAAATGGATATCATTAACCCTGAGTTTGAACAAACCTGTGTGGCAATTGTTATCGGCGCAAATGATGTCACCAATCCACTAGCAAGAGAAGACAAAGGTAGCCCAATCTATGGCATGCCGATTCTCAACGTCGACAAAGCAAAAACGGTGGTTGTGGTTAAACGCTCACTGAGTCCAGGTTTTGCTGGCCTACCTAACCCTTTATTTGCCAAAGACCATTCACTAATGTTATTTGGTGATGGCAAACAAGCTATAGTAGATTTGGCAGCAAATCTTAAAGAAGCTTCTTAAGGATATAAAAAAACCGAGCATAACTAGCTCGGCGCTTTACCAGTCATCCTGCTGTAACTCTTCTGCTTTCCAACATGGGAGGCAGAAGCTTTTGCGATTACCTTTTTGCAAGATCAAATACCTGGCCGGTTTCTTACACTGGCAAAAATATTGTTTTGAATAGTGAATAATCGAATGGGCTAAATCGACCTTTTGAGCGATTCTGCCTTGGTATTCTACCTTCTCTACTTCCATTGGTTATCTATATCTAAAGCCCATGAGTGAAATGTCTATGGTACCGTAAATGGCCTACTTTCTCTAGGGTCAAACTCGCAAAGTTGAACCCAACGCCAATCCGGAACAAAAAGCCCTATCCATCTGTTTTTGCTGGAGATAATAGTGTGACAAAGATCAAATTTTTGCTGAATAAAACTAATATTTATGCTAAAAATACAACAACTATAAAAACATTATTCTGCTTAAACACAAATTTAACAAAGTGTTCACCCAGAATTTTCATAATTAAAGGTTTTTCTAAATGAACACAATAACAAAAAGAGAATTAACCAAAGGTTTATGGTCGATCATTATTGAAGACCCTATTGAAAATCAATTTGAACTAAGAAAACGTTTTACCCAAGACGGCTACCAAATTCTCTCTAATATTGTTGACGATAATGGCAATGTCATTTTCTTAGCTAATTACCAAGGTGAATTGCAACAACAGTATTCTGTGATTGAATTATCAAGTAATAAAATGGCTATGTTGTTCGACTTAGAAACCGCTTTACAATACGACGCTAGACAGATGCTAGAGGAACAGGGTTATCAAGTTTTATCCGCCACTTTGGATGAGCAATCCCAACAAATGGTCCTTATTGCCCAGGTTAAGCAACTAAAGCCTTTAGTTTCTTTGGCATAAAGTTGATATAGAGCCTTACAATAAGGCTCTTTTTTTAAGCCAATTTTGGGCAACCACAGCGCCAAGGTGTCGCTCTAAAGTTGGTTTTAAATATTCGCCAAACCCCCGCCTATGCCAGCGTAAATAAGAGGGTTGATGGTAATCTGGCTGTAAAGAAAACTCTGCCTTAAAAAGGCCAATCATTTGTTGATACCAGCCAGGATCACTCACTTTCAATTCTAACTGCCAGACCTTATTTATAAAGGTAGCGAAAGTGGTATTTTTGATTTCACTGGCAGCAAAGTTATCGCGTATGTCTTGAATAATAGGCACTGACCAGTAATAACGGTTCTGAGTATCATTGACTAACATTAAATTACGTTTATCAACCAGCGCCGCAATTCGCTCAGGGTATTGCTCCGACTGAGCCATCGACCACATGGCATACAAATCAGCCAACAGCTCATCTTGATAATGTTGAAATTCAAAATCACCGCACTGCCAAGAAAAAAGAGGCGCTAATTGCTGTTCATTGATGGTTGCTTTTACCACAATATGACCAATTTCATGGATTAGAAAATTACTGATTTCAAACTCGCTTCGGTAGTCGATCAACTGATAACCAACCTTCGCAATTAAAGCTTGCGGTACTGTTTTATAGAGCACCATGCCTTTGACATCAGAATGAGAAAAGGTTAGTGAAAACCCCTGTCTAAACTCGAGATTTTGCTTCAGCTCAAGCGCTGTGGGCAAACGGCTTTGAATCGCATCAGGTAAAGCCTTAACACATTGTTGCAAATCCCTTTCAGGGCAAAGCAACATTTGCTGTTGCTCAACTTGCAACCATTGCATTTGACCAATCGTTAAGGCTTCTAATAACATTACTAATTATGAACGTTCTACTATGGTTTTAATAATACTGCTGGTTGAACAGCCATCTTCAAAGCCAAGCACTTTGACACTACCACCGTTAGCCATCACTTCCACACCACCAGCAATTTCTTCAATTTTATAATCACCGCCTTTAACTAAAATATCAGGCAGCAATTCACTAATCACCCTCTGTGGAGTGTCCTCAGAAAATGGGATAACCCAATCTACCGCAGCAAGACCCGCTAAAACCGCCATGCGGCGAGCCACTGGGTTGACAGGGCGACCTTCCCCTTTTAAACGACGAACTGAATCATCATCATTAACGGCCACGATTAAACGGTCACCTAAGGCTTTTGCTTGCTGTAAATAGCTGACATGACCAGCATGCAAAATGTCGAAGCAACCATTAGTCATCACTACGGTTTCTCCTGCTTCAAGAGCTAATTTTCGGCCTTTAAGCATTTGTTCTTGAGTTAGCACTCCAAAGCCCACATCACCATGGTGCTGGCCTAGGGCCTGAGCAAGTTCTAATAGGCTTACGGTTGAGGTGCCGACTTTACCCACTACAATACCAGCAGCTTCATTCGCTAATACACAGGCATCTTCAAGGCTTGCACCGGCTGCTAGTGAGGTCGCTAGGGTAGCCACTACCGTATCGCCAGCACCGGTGACGTCGTACACTTCCTTAGCTTGAGTTGGAATATGTAAACTTGGCTTGTTTGGCTGTACTAGGGTCATGCCCTGCTCTGAGCGTGTCACCAATAGCGCCCCTAATTGGAATTGCTCTATAAGCGCTAACGCTTTTTGCTCAAGATCTGTGTCATCACTGACCTTACCTACTACCGCTTCAAATTCTGAAAGGTTCGGGGTTAATAGGCTAGCACCTGTGTATTTAGCAAAGTCACTGCCCTTAGGATCCACCACTACAGGCAGATTAATGGCGTTTGCTGCAGCAATTAATGTTCTAGGGTCGGCTAATGTGCCTTTGGCGTAGTCACTTAATACTAGTGCGCCTAAGTCAGAGAGTTGTTGGCCACAGTGCTCTGCCAATAAATCTGCATCCGTTTTAGCAAACGCTTCTTCAAAGTCTAAACGTAATAATTGTTGGTTACGGCTAAGTACACGTAACTTAGTGATCGTTGGCGCAGAGTCCACCGCCATAAATTGGGTATCAACCCCAAGGGCTTCTACTCCTTGCTTAAGCGCTGCAGCAGCTTCATCATTGCCCACTAAACCCGCTAGAGTAACTTCAGCCCCTAGCGCCGCGGTATTAAATGCTACGTTGGCTCCCCCACCTGGCCTGTCTTCTAAGTTTTCTACCTTTACCACAGGCACCGGTGCTTCAGGAGATATCCGACCTGTCGGTCCCATCCAGTATCTGTCGAGCATGACATCGCCAAGGATTAAAACTTTGGCTTTTTCAAATTCTGGTAAGGTAACTTTCATAACATTCCTATGTTGACATATTTAATCTTTTCTACTGGCTATTGTACCTAAGGTTATCAGATTTAGGGTACAATCTTTGTTTTAAAGTTATAAAGAGTAACCAAAAGTGGTTCAACACGCACAATTTAAACTGAGTTTATTAAAACCTAAGTACTGGGGAATTTGGCTAGGGGTTGCGGTTACCTCACTATTAAGCTTGTTGCCTATCAAAACCCAGATGAAAATTGGCGCAGGTATTGGTCGGCTTGCCCTTAGATATATTCCAAGACGCTCGAAGGTTGCCAAGCGTAATCTTGAACTGTGCTTTCCTGAAATGAGCGAGCAACAGCGCGAAAAACTACTGAAGCAGAATTTTGAACAAACGGGAAAAGCCATTTTTGATACCGTGAATGCATGGTCTTGGTCAAATAAGCGCATTCAAAAACACATGAAAATTGAGGGGCAGCAACACGTTGAGCAGGCCATTAATGATGGCCATGGTGTGTTGTTGTTTGCAGTGCACTGTTTACCCCTAGAAATGGGCGCCCGCATTTTTGGTCAATTCCATCCGGGAGTTGGGGTGTATCGCCCCCATGATAACCCTGTTATGGAATATCTGCAGGTGCGTGGCCGCCTGCGCTCTAATAAAGCCTTGGTTTCCAAGCGTGATGTTCGGGACATGATTAAGGCGCTTCGCCAAAAAAATGTCGTCTGGTATACCGCCGATCAAGATTTTGGCCGCTCTACCGCAGTATTTATCCCCCTATTTGCTGTAGAACAAGCCGCCACTATCACTGCGGCTACGAGCCTAGCTAAACTTGGAAAAGCTAAAGTGTTGCCATTTTTTGTAGAGCGTAACGACGATGATTCTGGCTACCGGATTAATATTGCTGCTCCATTGGAAAATTTCCCAGGTACTGATGAGATTGAGGATGCCACCCGTGGCAATAAAGTTATTGAGCAACTTATCATGCAAAACCCTAGTCAATACATGTGGTTACATCGACGCTTCAAAACCCGCCCTAATCCACAAGACGCCCCTCTTTATTAAATTCTGGATTTAGCCAGAAGTACACTACTTCTGGCTAACTTACCTATAGGTGGTAAGTGAAAAAAAACCAATTTCAATCAGAATCCTTAGCCCTTATACTGCCGCGGTCTTAAAATTCACTTTTAAATAAGAACAAAAAGGATTCAACAGAGCTATGTTTGAACTGTTTCTTATCTCCTTGGCCGTACTCGCTTTGCTTAGCGTGGTTTTTGAAGAAGTCACCCATATCAATAAAGCTAAAACAACACTCTTTTTTGGGTGTGTATCTTGGCTCGCGCTATTTATTGATGCTTCATTTACCAATCACACGCCCAAAATAATTTATGAGCTTAATGAGAACCTGCTTGAGATTGCCACATTATGGCTGTTCTTGATGTCAACTATGACCTTTGTTGCCTACCTCAATGCAAAAGGTATGATCCAAGCTCTCGTTCAAACTTTATTTCCGCAAAAAGTATCAGTTAGGATGTTAATGTGGCAAGTAGCTGGCTTTGCGCTGGTGTTATCGGCTATTTGTGACAACGTAACCGCTACCTTGGTCTCCTTAGGACTGCTAACAACTTTCGACCTTGATAAGCGCACCCGCAGACGCATGGCCATTTTAATTATCTTTGCGGTAAACTCTGGCGGCGTAGCCTTGATTACTGGTGATGTCACCACATTGATGATCTTCTTAAAAGGTCACCTCAATATGGCGCAATTATTGATCTTGACCTTACCGGCTGCATTTAGTGTGATGATTCTGGCCCTTATTTTCTCTAAGGGTGCCACAGGCGTTGTCACTACAACCCCAGCTCCGAGTCGCTTTACCCATATTGACATCATCATTGGTATCACCTTCTTACTGACTATTATGTCAACGATGGTGTTAAATATCTTATACCAAGTCCCCCCTGTACTTACCTTCTTAACCGGTCTGTCGATTATGTTTTTGATCGGTCAATTTAACCACTCTAAAAAAGAAGAGCTTAAAATTTTAGAGTATATTCGTCAGGTAGAGTATGACACCTTACTGTTCTTCTTAGGTATTTTATTGCTCGTTGGCATGCTTAAAGAAATTGGTACTCTGGATTTATTAGCAGCAATCTATGCTTCTCATCACCCAGATATTTCAAACTTTGTTGCCGGAGTTGGCTCTGCAATTCTAGACAACGTGCCATTAACTGCAGCCCTATTAAAAGCAGAACCGGTACTCACCACTGCTGAATGGTTGGGATTGACGTACTCTGTTGGAGTGGGTGGTTCACTACTAGTTATTGGTTCTGCAGCAGGCATTATTGCCATGAGCAAAATCAAAGAGCTGACCTTTGTAAGTTACTTACGCTATTTCCCTGCGTTACTGTTTTGCTATGCCATTGGTTACATTATGACACTTTGGTTAGCACACACAGTTTATGGTTAAGGGACACTGAGCATAAAAAAAGGGCTCTGAAGCAATACTTCAAAGCCCTTTTTTTCATAAACTGTTTACTATAATCTCAATTCAATTCCCGCAAATACACCATCGAGTTCTGTGTTCAGTCTCAGCTTTGACAAATCATTACTGTCAATTTTCATGTTGCGGTAACCGACTTTTACTTTTAGGTCTTCATCTTCTGTGAAAGCCCAACCTAAGCCAACCTGATAGTCCGTATGGGTGCCAGCATTCGCCCCCACATAGCCATCCACAAAGCCGTACAGGCCAATTCCTGGAATGTGCGCCTTAGCCGCAACATAGCCCATAATGACACCGTCAGTGAAGCTACGCTCAACACGACGTCCATCGTCTACCCCACCAATAGGGGTGGCACGTAAAGCACCTTTATATTTGCGGTAATTAACACCTAAATCTACTTCAAAAATACCTAAACCGAGTACTTTATCGATCAGCTCGTAATAAAGCACAATATCGGTGCTTGATGCATCCATATCCGCTGCAACATTCTGATTAACAAAAGGGTAATCGGCAAATTTCCAATTATTCACTAATGCACTGCCCGCGACCTCAATTTCATTTTGACGGATCATAAAGTTAGGTATAAGCGGGATAAAATGCTCTACCGCTAAGTAAGCCGTACCAGACCATTTTTTGTCGGTGTTGAAAGCTTGTAAAGTGGCATCAGGATTACCCAGATTTGGCACCTCACCAAAAGCTAAATTAGACTGGGGATTCCAAGCGTCTAAACCAACCTTAAAACTGAGGCTATCGGCGTTTACAGAAGTGGCCATTGTGGCCCCTATAACGAGTGCTGATAATTTTAAATGCTTCATGACTACCCTTGGGTTAAAAGTTGGTTAAGGTCAATAACTGCCGCATTAGCCCGGGAAATATAGTTTGCCATGACTAATGAGTGGTTAGGCATAATACCGAATCCGGAGCCGTTTAAGACCATAGGGCTCCAAACGGTATCTTGGGTCGCTTCTAATTCTCGAATAATTTGCTGTAAAGAAATTCTAGCATTTTTCCTTTCAAGCACGTCTACAAAATCAATCTCTACAGCTTTAAGAAAGTTTAAAAGTGCCCAGCTGGCCCCACGAGCCTCATAAAATACATCATCAATCTTCATCCAGGGTGTTTTATAAGCAAGCTCAGCGGGACTAGGCGTAGACTGTTTTGCTGCAGATTCACCTGCTAAATCGGTATTAATTTTTTGCTGGCCAACGCTGGCTGCTAACCTTGCTGATAATGAACCTAAGCGATTTTGAACCAGGGCTAACCATTGGGTAAGATTATCAGCTCTAGCATAAAATTGGGCATTAGTTGCTGGGTCACTAATCTTACTTCGATAATCGAGTAAATAGCCAATTGCGTCATAGTATTCGCTTTCAGCACTTCGAAAGGCCCAACGCTTGTGGTCGGCGTTAAGCTTAGGTTGTGCTTTAGCAAGATCGACATCCTCTATCGATTGGGACTGACTGCGACTAAACTCTTTACGCATAATTAACGCTAAATCTCTTATCTGCTCTAACGCGCCAAACTCAAAAGCAGGCATATTATCCATCATCACCGATGGCGGCAGAATATCATTCGATAGATAGCCACCTGGCTTATCAAGCAATTCTTGGGTAGTGAAAATTAAAGAAGTGGTGGTGGCGAAGCCTACGACATTACTATTGGGCGGTGGCAGTAACTTATTACGCTCAATGACATCTGGAGTATTACTCCAATAACTACTGATTGCTAACAATAGTATAAAAATACCACTCACTGCTGCCGCAATTAACTTTGCTCTACTCATAAATTATCCTAGTGATGCCCGTGATGATGCTGCATTGACTGCGCAATCTCTACATTAACCAACAAAGTCTGACCATTATTAAACTTTAGTCTGACATCAAAACTTTCCCCAGCTATCAGTGGCTTTTTTAACCCTAATAGCATCAAATGTACCCCACCTGGTTTTAATTCAAAGCTTGAATTTGCCGCAATGCCTATAGCTTCAAGCTGTTCCATACTCATTAAGCCATCATGACTCACCATGGTATGAATTTCTACTTTGGCAATATCGGCAACCGCCGACTCTAAAGTAATGTCCGTTGCAGTATGGTTATTAATTCGCATATAAGCGGCACCATTAGGAACACTTTTAGGCATTGCATTAGAGTAAGCTTTTGTTACGGTAATCCCTTCAGCTAACGCAACAAAACTCACTAAAGACAACAGGCAAATGTTAAACAATTGTTTGAAAATAAGTTTCAATGGCTTACACTCCAATAAAAAAGAGGGAATTTGTTATGTCTAATATCATTTATACAACTAAAAATGGGGTGGCGATTATCACCCTTAACAGGCCTGAAAAGCGTAATGCTATCAGTACCTTGATGTATCAAGAACTAACAGAATACCTTATAAAAGCAGAAACTGATAGCTCAATAAAAGCAGTAATTATTCAAGGCCAAGAAAACTGTTTTACCGCTGGAAACGATATTAAAGACTTCCTTAATTCTGGTGCTTTTGATAGCAATCATCCCACCATTAAGTTTTTATATAAGCTGAGTAATTTTGCTAAACCTGCAGTTGCCGCCATCGCGGGGGCGGCTGTCGGAATTGGCACCACATTACTGCTTCATTGTGATTTAGTTGTGGCCACTCCTTGCGCCAAACTGCAACTCCCTTTTACCAATCTCGGTCTGGTACCTGAAGCGGCTTCAAGTTTATTGCTTCCCAATTTAGTCGGTCACCACAAAGCCAGTGAGCTGTTATTACTTGGAACACCTTTCTCTGGTGAACAAGCAAGGGACTTAGGGTTAGTAAATTATTTAGTTGACCCATCAGATCTACTATCTAAAGCTCAGAATGTTGCAGAGCAATTGGCACAAAAACCAACCGAAGCGCTGATGTTGACCAAAGCGTTATTAAAAATGAATACTCAAAAAGCAATCAACACCACCATGAATAATGAATTGGATATTTTTGCTCAATGTTTGCAGTCAGATGCCGCTAAGCAAGCCTTTGCGGCATTTCTTAAAAGTTAATACAACCAATACTCAAGGTTAGGCCGACAACAAGACTGATAAACCCGATAATAAGCAGCGGCACTAGGATAATAAATGTGACGCTGCTTGCTAATAGTGCCCAAATCACACTGCCTGAACTCACAAAGAAACCTACCAACATTAAAATAAATAACCACTTAAACATGATGTTAATCTCTTAATCTTGATAGTCTGTTTGGCATACAAAGGCCAGCAATAATATAAGCAAGGGCAGTAACTTCTGGCATACTCACAAGCAGCACTACCGCTGCAATACGTAGCCATAATCTTGGTACTTGCCAGTGATTAGCTAAGCCAGCAATCACCCCCATAAATACGCCTGAGCTCGGATCTTTATAAATTGTCATCTTAAACTCCTTGTGTAACCGATTTAACCGATAGTAAATAAGCGCAGATGGCGCCACCAATAATTGGCATGGTGGCACTTAAAAGAAAGCTTAAAAACATTATTGTTGTTCCTCAGCTTGCTCTTCGGTTTGTGCTTGCGCTGAGTCAACAAAGCCTAATTGCTCAAGTTGCTCGCTAATTTCTAGACTAATTTCAGCCTGTGCAGCAAAAAATGCATTATCTAACTGAGCCTGAAGCGCTTGCTCTAGTTGAGTCATGACTAAATCCACATCCACCGCATATGCTTTTGGAGCTAGAGCCATAAGGCCAATTAGTGCTGCTAAAGTAACTGTTTTAACTGTGTTCATTTTTCTGTCCTCTCAATCAATGACACCATAGGTATTTCAATACCTGTGCCAAATATACAAAAAACGAAAACAATCATTAAAAATCAACAACTTAATCAAAGCTTAAACAAGAAGAAAAAATACCAACAAAAAAGGCGATAGTTAAAATCACTATCGCCTTTAGTAAATTTGACTAATTTTTAGTAGGCTTTTTTAGCCCAAGTTCTGCAGCGGTTATTGTTCTGCTTGAGCTTGGCTTTCAGCTTGGTACTGAGCCATAATTTCTACCCCTTGGGTTAACACCTCAAGACCAGCACCTGCCTTATGGGCGTGCTCAGATAAATGACGACGCCAACGTCGGCCTCCATTAATACCTTGATACAAGCCAATCATATGCCTTGCCACATGGTTCAGTCGGCCACCAGCAGCTAAGTGGGCTTCAATGTATGGCAACATCAACTCAACCACTTGTTCGCGGGTTTGCACAGGATCTGCTAAGCCAAACACCTTAGAGTCAACTTGTGCCAGCATAAATGGATTTTGGTAAGCCTCACGCCCCACCATTACGCCATCAAGGTGCTGTAACTGTTCGCTAATCATATCAAAGCTAGTAATACCGCCATTAATGCTGACATGCAGATCTGAGTAATCCTGCTTTAGTTGCGCAACCCTAGGGTAATCTAGCTCAGGGATCTCACGGTTTTGTTTCGGGCTTAACCCCTGTAACCAAGCCTTGCGGGCATGAACGATAAAGCGATCACAGCCAGCAGCTTGAACTTCATCAACAAAGTTGGTTAAAAATTGATAGGAATCCTGATCATCAATACCGATGCGGGTTTTAACGGTCACATCGATATCTACCGCATCACGCATAGCCTTGACACAATCTGCCACTAAGGATGGCTCGGCCATTAAGCAGGCACCAAACTTACCGTTTTGGACACGATCTGATGGGCAACCTACGTTTAAGTTAATTTCGTCATAACCGCGCTCGGCGGCAATTTTGGCACACTTAGCTAACGCCTCTGGATCGCTACCACCCAATTGCAAGGCTAATGGGTGCTCCGCTTCGTTATAAGCTAGGTAATCACCCTTACCGAAAAGAATCGCCCCTGTAGTTACCATTTCGGTATACAACAAAGTTTGCTTAGTCATTAAACGGGCAAAATAACGATAGTGTCT
This sequence comes from Paraferrimonas sp. SM1919, assembly GCF_010993985.1. GTDB lineage: Bacteria > Pseudomonadota > Gammaproteobacteria > Enterobacterales > Shewanellaceae > SM1919. Next base: position 24,145 of record NZ_WINH01000029.1, read on the forward strand.
ATCGGTCCAATCTAACATTGGGGCGATAGAAAATTTGGCATGGTGCTTAAGATCAGTCACTACCTAGCTACCTTTTAAACGTCAAAAAAAAATAAAGCCAGAGTATAGCATTTTCATGCCCTCTGGCTTAAGGATTAGATCTCAATTTTTAATAATCAGTTAATTAAAAAGTGCATATCAATTTTATCAGTTTCATTGGCTTGTAAAACTCCATACTCATTTTTACCCAGTTCTATATCAGCATTGAAGGCATTGCTGGTTTGAGTCACCGGCTCGACACAGAAATAACCTGCATCTAGAGGTGAATAAACCACCATAAATTTACAGTTGTCGCTGCATTTAATGGTTAATGACTTGGCAAACTCTGGCCAATTAATCACAATATTTGAGCTCAACCCAGTAAATAGATTATCAAGCTGTGTCGATGAAATTTGAGCCCCTTGATTAAAACTAAAGGCCTCTGATGTCGGCTGCCAATAACTTGGCAGCACCGCCTCGTCAACGTGCCACATGCCTGTGGTTTGGGCTTGTAAGTTAACTTTATCGGTCCTTATAAAATAAGGATGAAAGCCCAACCCAAACGGCATTGCTGCTGATCCGGTATTTTTGAGTGTCAGGGTTTGAGTTAAATTTCCATTGACCAATTTAAAAAAATATTTGCATTGGTAACTAAAGGGCCAGTCCGCTGCTTTATAACTAAATATTAACTCTAGAGAATCCCTTGACTGAGTGCTTATTTGCCAGTTTTGCTGCCAACCATGACCATGGATAGCATGGGGTTCTGAGGCTAAATTAGCCATCAAAGTAATGGCTTGCCCTTGCCAATTAAACTGACCATCCTTAATTCGATTACTAAAAGGTACTAAGGGAAAAGCGGTGTTGGTTAATTGCTCTGGCTCAGCAATGGCGTTTGGTACAATATCAACCCAATCTTGGTTACTGTGGCTTCGATGCCGATAACAAAGTATCCTAGCCCCTAGCTCAGGCGCAATGGTCACTACAGCAAACTCATCCTGTAAGGTAATCGTATTCATGTTCCCTCGAATTAGTACATCTTGCAAAACCAAACAAGGTGCCTAAGCACCTTGTTTATCATTTCTATTAGCTAACTTAATTTACCACCATGTCGCATACAGACCACAAAGGATCAAAAATACTGCGATTGCCGATAAATTGAAGCTCGTCGTGGTGGTAAAGTTAATTTTATTAAGTTGCACCGCTTGCATAGCAGATTGCGAACTTGCTGGCTTAAGCAATGACATCAGCACAATGACGAAACTGCATAGTAAAAATACTAAACCAACGCGATCCATAAACGGCAACTCTGGCCACCATAACTTAAAGGTTAAAGAGAATACCGCTGAACCCAGCGCCGCCGCTAGAGCCCCATTGGCGGTAGTTTTAGACCAGAACATACCAAATAAGAACAGTACCACGATACCTGGTGTGAAAAATCCGGTAAACTCTTGAATGTACTGGAATGCCTGATCAAATTGCCCCAGCAATGGTTGGGCAACAACCATTGCCACAATCAAAGCAAGTACGCTGACAATACGTCCTACTTTCACAAAGTGAGATTCAGATTGTTGTTTAGCAACATTCTTATATAGATCCATTGTGAAAATAGTCGCCACAGAGTTAGTCATAGAAGCCAGCGAAGAAACAATCGCTGCCACAAGTGCCGCGAAAACCAGACCGCGAAGTCCTTCAGGCATAATTGCCATCAGAGTTGGGTAAGCCTGATCAGCACGCTCTAGATCTGGGGCTAATATAACTGCTGCAATGCCAGGAAGCACCACAATAAGAGGCATCAAAAGCTTTAAAAAAGCTGCAAATACTATACCCTTTTGCCCTTCTTCAAGACTTTTCGCAGCCAACGTTCTTTGGATAATGTACTGATTGAAACCCCAATAAGAGATGTTCATGATCCACATACCGCCAATCAACACCGACAACCCCGGAAGATCATTATAAAAAGGACTGTCTTTGGCCAAAATCATGTCAAACTTCTCTGGTAACGCTGTCGTCAGGGTGCTAAATCCAGCCATCACCCCGGCACCATCAGAAATCATATTTAGAGAAACATAGGATAAGAACAAGCCACCAATAATGAGTAACACAACTTGAATAATATCAGTAAAGGCTACGGCTTTAAGGCCACCATATAAGGAATAAGCAAGCGAAAATGCGCCTAAGAAAATCATTGCATAGGTTACATCTACGCCAGTGATAGTATTAATCGCAAGAGCACCTAGCCACAATACCGCAGTTAAATTGACAAATACATATACGCCTAACCAGAATACCGCCATGACCGTTTTTACTCGGCTGTCGAAACGCTGCTCTAAAAATTGTGGCATGGTGTATATTTTCTTTTCCAAGAAAATAGGTAAACAATATTTCCCCACCAAAATTAAGGTAAGTGCCGCCATCCATTCGTATGAAGCAATAGCTAAACCGAGAACATAGCCTGAACCTGACATTCCAATAATTTGCTCGGCAGAAATGTTTGCAGCAATCAATGAAGCGCCAATGGCCCACCAAGGCAATGATTTACCAGCAAGAAAGTAATCGCCAGCATCCTTATCATGTCCAGGCTTCTCTCTTGATACCCAGTAAGCAATACCAATTAGCGCTAGTACATAAAAGACAAACACTGAAATATCTAAGGAGGATAAATTCATCCGTAACCTCTTTTTTATAATTTTTTATTTAGTAATATAAAAAGGCAAGTGGCCTTGTTATTAATCGTAAGTTAATCCATCTGTACTTTTACAGGTATAGAAGTCTGCAATCAAGCCAAATGTTGATTCATAATTATTCTCAACGGCATCTTTTAACGTTGCCACATCTTTATCTTCACAAAGGCACACAATCGCTCCACCAAAGCCGCCACCCGTCATTCTCACCGCCGCATTACCGTTGAGGGCTTTATTACAGATCTCGACTAAACCATCAGTGGCAGGTACGGTAACCTCAAAATCATCTCTTAAAGATGCATGGCTGGCCTGCATCAATTCTTTCATTGCGGCTAAATCGGCATTTTGCAGTGCCACGACCGCAGCCTGAACTCGAGCATTTTCAGTGATCACATGACGTGCACGACGGTACTGCACCTCTGTTAATTGCCCTTTAAAAGAGTCCAATAAGCTCATATCGGCGAACCTAAGACTCTTTACAGCTAATGTGGCGGCGACCTGTTCACAATCTTGACGACGCTGATTGTACTCGCTATCGACTAATTTCCGTGGGTAATTAGAATTGATAATTACTATTGACCAATCTTTTGGGATCGCGACCGCTTGTGAGGAAAGATCCAAGCAGTCAATCGCTAATGCATGATTAGCAATCCCTTTAGCTGAGATAAGCTGATCCATAATACCACATTGACATCCCATAAACGCATTCTCAGCATACTGGCTTAGTTGAGCAATTTTATCTTTACTGAGATTGAGCTGATTGGTCTTATCAAACATGCCTGCTATCGCCACTTCTAATGCCGCAGAAGACGATAAACCACTGCCCTGAGGCACATCGCTAGTAATATAAAGCTCAACACCTTGAAGCTTGTGTCCCTCATTTTTCAAAGCAAATGCCATTGCCCTTATGTAATTGCCCCATTGACTGTCACCATGACGAATATCTGCATCTAGGTCAAAACGTTCGATTTCCCCTGGGTACATTTCAGAGCAAACAACCAAGGTAGAATCACCACGCAGTTTATAATAAACCTGAGCATTAAAATTGATACTCGCTGGAAACACAAAACCATCGTTATAATCAGTATGTTCCCCGATTAAATTAACCCGTCCAGGGGCAATAATTCGACCTTCTGGTTCGGCATTAAAAATAGCTTTAAACGCTTCTACTGCTTTAGCTTGCATGGTTTAACCTCTTAAATAATGTGTCGTACTGGCTGCTTTTAATATTTCTGCCGCTTGTTCTGGTGTTAAGTCTCGCTGTGGTTCGCCTAACATTTCATAACCAACCATATGTTTTTTAATACTGGCTGAGCGTAATAAAGGAGGATAGAAGTGCGCATGTAAACGCCAATGCTGCTTGTTTTCAATATTATTGGGCGCGTTATGCCAACCCATAGAGTAAGCAAAATTACAATTAAATACATTGTCATATTTGACTGTTAATATCTGTAAAGCCTCACTCAACCCGTGCATATCAGCCTCGCTTAGGTCATCAAAAGAAACGGCTTCTACTTTACAAATTAACAGCGTCTCAAACGGCCATGCTGCCCAATAGGGAACAACCACCAACCATGATTCATTTTCAAAAATGATGCGGCTGGCCTGTTGCTGCTCAAAGGAAATGTAATCTGCGAGTAGGTTACTCCCATGCTCAGCATAGTAGTCAGCTAAGCGCGCATTTTCTGTTTCAACTTCGCTCGACAAATGGTCATGAGCCCAAATTTGCCCATGTGGGTGAGGTTGTGAGCAACCCATAATTTCACCCTTATTTTCAAAAATATGAACGCAATTATAGGTTTTACTCAGTTCTTGATATTGTCTCTGCCACTCTTTAACCACTGCCAGAATTTGCACTTTACTCATCTGAGCCAAGGTCTGGTTGTGGTTAGGAGAAAAGCACATCACTCGACATTCACCATTAGTGACATGTTGCTCAATAAAATGAGGGGCTGGGCTTGTTGGTGTAGGATCTAAGTTTTCTATAATTGCGCCGAAATCATTATTGAAAACATGAGTGGCCGAATAGCTCGGATTTTGCTCACCATTAGCACGAGTATTGCCAGGGCATAACGGGCAAGTTTGCTCATAATCGGGTAAACTCTGAATTGAAGGGGTTTCAGTTGCACCACTCCAAGGGCGATTATTTCGGTGCGGGGAAACTAATACCCACTTACCCGATAAAGGGTTTTTTCTTCGGTGTGTAGTGTGCTGATCGCTCATAAATTCCTGTCCGTCAACCTTATTCACGCTTCTTTTGCAGGAAAGTTGATGAACCCATAACTAACGCCGCAAATTTCACATATCAAAATACAATTTCATATACGATCTATAATCTATAACATTTACCAAACAACAACAATGGAATTGTTGTCATATTGTTTTTCCAAACAATCGGATGGCTAATCCTTCACCAAAAAAAAGGAAGCAAATGCTTCCTTTTTATAAACGACTTATATTTAGTCCACTTTCACGGTTATGTTAGCTGACACACCACTAGTATCAAATGTCTTTTTCAGATTTGCTGAGAGTGGGTAAGCATCATCCCATGAGTAGATAGTAATATCGGTTTGACCTGGCTGATGTGCTGTCACTTGACCAAGTTTATTAACACTGGCTACTTCAGGATTTGCTGATACCCAAACCACTCCAGCACGCTTAGCATTTACTGGGGTCACACTATAATCAAGCTTTACCGTGTCGCCAACAGCCAGAACCTGTGGCGGATTATCAATACTTAGCGCTGTGACTCTTTCGACCACGTTTGCTTGTATAATTTCACCTAACTTATCATAAGCAGCTTGCTGCTGTGGGGTTAAGCTATCTAGTGCTAAGCCACTGTAACGACGGACCCCCCATCTCGCTTCAATCATTGTTTCGCCGACACGCTCAAGTGGATCGCTGCGCAAATCAAAGAAACGCCCCTGTGGAAACTCTTTACTTGGTGCATAGCGTTTAAAGTCTTTGTTAAAGGCATAGATAATGCCAACATCATCCACATCCTTATAGCTGTTATTTCCTATAAACCAAGTATAGATATGATCACGATGTTCGCTCTTATTGGCACCTGTGGCTTGCGCCCAGAAGCTAATGCCATCAACTTGCTCTGCCCTTGGCATTGCAATGCCTGCTGCCTCTGCAATGGTTGGGTAGATATCAGTTAAATTAACCAAACCTTGGTAATTGCGGTAGCTGCCATCTGTCGATGCAGGCACAACCCCTGGGTAGTTGATAATAAGTGGCACATGCAAGCCATTATCAGCGTTGCCGCCTTTACGGCCAGGGTAAATGGAATCATCCGGCATAACATGGCCAAAGGTCTCTTTGGTGGCATTATCACCCATAATCACAATCAACGTATTTTCTCGGACGCCCTGCTCTTCAAGCTTATCAACCACTTTGCCCACAAGGAAACTCATGTATTCAATCATGTCTGGGAAGTACTGACGATCATCGCCACCTTGATTGTTGTATTGAGCGGTTTCAGGGAAATTATCAAAGATTGAGTCCGGCTTAGTGTGCGGTGTAGGTTTGTGATCGTCGTGCACTAAAATCATTGGGTAGTACAAGAAAAACGGCTTATCCTTATTCTTCTCAATAAAGTTAAGCGCATGGCGATTAACAATATCTGGGCCATACCAGCGGCGACCCGTTTGCGGATCTAAATCTTTACGACCACGATAATTATGGACTTCGCCGTTAATAACTAGGTTAGGGTTAATGTAACGCTGGCCTTCCATAATCACATCAAACGCTGCGTAGTCATCCCAACCAAATTGACTGATATAGTCTTTTCCTTTAACCTCTTTGGTGCCACGGGTTTGCTTCCATTTACCAAATAAACCTGTAGTGTAACCTGCTTGCTTAAAGGCATCACCAAAAGTAATGTCTGACTCATGCTGCGACTTTGGCTTTAAATAGTTTCTGTCGTTACGTTTACCACTCATTAAAGAGATACGAGTGTTTTCACAAATAGGATAAGCAAAAGCATTATCCATACGTAAGCCCTCACGAGCTAACGCATCAATTTCAGGGGTAGAAAATTCTTTATTGGTAAACTCACCATCGTAGCTGTGTAAACGATTGGCACCATAAGCGGTCACTCCGTAATGACTAAGATCATCAATCAGAATGAGTACCACATTGGTGTGTTTAGGCGCTTTTGGGGATTGAGCTACTGGTGCATCACTGCTGCATGCTACAAGAGTGGTTGCCGTAGTTAGGGCTACAGCTAGCTTTTTAAAATGGCTTAAAGTGTTAAACGTCATAGTAAGTCTCTAGTGCTGGTTTCAAGACATCAGAAGGAGCACTTTCTCTATATTTGAAATACAGCATCTTATTTCAATACTGGAGTATATTAGTTATTATCAAACTCCCCCTCAAGTTCGTTACACCCTAACAACTATTCATTTACTTTTCTACATTTAAATGCAAACATTCGTTTTCATATATAAATAACTCAGGGTTTTTTCATGAATAGGCTAAAACCATTTTTATTGAGCTCTGTAACTATAGCGATTGTCAGTGCCTGCAGTTACACCTCTCATCATTTGCCCCTGTCAACTCAATCAGCAGAAGTTAATGCGCAGACAACTCAAGATATTTTTGTTGATTTGAGCTCCCAGCAGTTTTTTGACGATTCAGGTTCCCTTAATCGCAACAAATTCTTTAATGTCCATGGCAATTTTTATCATCGCAGTAAACACATTCCATCAAGTCATATTGATAAATACTTAAACGAATGGAACGTTGGCCATGGCCGCGATTTTTGGAGCGCTATTGCGTTATCAAGTCGTGAGTTTGGTGCAGCGGTATACCCACCAACAACATACGCTAAAGAACAAGGTGCCATCGATTTAGCCAGCCACAATGCTCATCCATATAAGGATTATGCAACCAACCGCATTATTTATACCGACCGTGGAGAAAGATATGTGGTGCCCGGCTCTGACCCTAAAGAAGGTGCTCGCTGGATTGCCGACTACTACCAATATTTTTTCGATGACGAATCCCGACCACTGTTTTTTGAACCAATGAACGAGCCCTTCGTACAAATTTGGAAAGGCAAATATCATGATGTTTCCAAAGATCCTGAGGTCATTCGTTTAAAACTAGTAAATTGGTTTAAAGAAGTGGGAAAAGCCATTGATGAGCGTCCTGCGCTAAAAAACATGTCTGTTCTAGGCTATGCTGCAGCTTGGCCAAGTTTTGAACGGGAAAATTTTAAACACTGGCAACAAGAGATGAAACTATTTATGGATGTAGCTGGTGAATATATCGATTCTATCTCTATCCACTTATACAACGGCATTAATCAAGGGCAAGGCCAGCACACGAAGCGCACCGGCAGTAATGCTCAAGCAACACTAGACCTGATTGAAACCTATTCCCATTATAAATGGGGCTATGTCAAACCCCACTCCATCACTGAATATGGCACCATCATTAAAAATAAAAATGAAAACGATGAACACTATGATACTAAGTATTCCCAGTGGGCCAATTCCATCCGCATTAAATCGATGAATCAATTCCTAATTGAGCTATTGAACCGTGAAGAGCGTATCCTGACTTCGATTCCATTTTTAACAGACAATGCCCCTTGGCATTGGCAGAGTCCGAACATTGGTGATGGTGATGCATATAATGCTTCTCTGTGGCGACCAGATCCCAACAAGATCGAATTTATCCAAGGTGCTGATGGTGCAGATGGACGCTGGGATTACATCAACAAAGATGATCCTAACAACTATTTACCCAACCATAACCAAGTATTCTTCGAAATGTGGAAGGATGTGCAAGGTCGACGCTTGGCTATTTCATCGGCGGATCCTGATCTGCAGCAAGTCGCTTATAGTCATGGTACACATAGCTATATCATTATCACTAACTTAGAAGACCAGCACACTAAGCAAGTACAGCTTAACGTTAATAAAGCAAAAGAGATAAGCTATCAGCAGTTACGCACAGAGCGTGTCAGCTTTAATGATACCGTTGGCGCAGTTTACACTGATCATTCAGCAACAATCAGCAATCAAAATAGCTTGTTACCCGAATTTTCAATCGCACCTGGAGAAACCATTAAATTCACTCTTATTGCCAATAAAGACACTGTGCCACAGCAGCTTTATCAACGTAAAACCTACTACAGTGATAGCCATATTATTCCAATAGAAGCAAACCAACCGATAACGTTTAAGTTCGACAATATTGATCTTGGCACCGCCCCAAAGCAATTGCAAGACTCAGTTATTCTGAGAATAAGTCTCGCCAGAAAACCTGAGCAGAGTAAAGCCCCCACTCTATATTTCAATGGCATCAAAGTTGACGTTGGCAACGATTGGCCAGGTTACGATCAAGCTAACAGAGATACTTTCTTTGGGGCCTTAACAGTACCAATACCCAGGGAATTGCTGGCTCAAAGCAACACAGTTAGCGCTGTCTTCCCTGACGACGGCGGCCAAATGAGTACCATGGTGCTCTCGGTTAACAGCGCCATTTCTAAGGATGGTCCGCGTTAATTTGTTAGTCATTTACTCAGCGCAACAATGGAGCCAACAATGGCTCCATTTTTTCAAAACAAAAAGACTTATTATTCAGTGTATTATATTTATAAAACTGAATCAGCACAGTAACCGCTCAATGTTCAAGCAAGCCACTGTTCCAACACTGATCATTTTGACTTAGAATAAAACAACACAATTACACAACAGCAACCCAACTAATTGTTTACTTTTTATTATTTAAATGTAAATATTTACTTTCACCTGTGAATAATAAAGAGTACAAAAGATGAAACGGGTTAATCACTTTCTTCTAAATTCTATTGCCCTGTGTATGATCGCAGCATGTGGCGGTAGTGATACAAACACCCAATCCAATTCTGAGATTTATATACCAAACTCTGCACCAGTACATAATGGCAATTTAACCTATACCGTCACCGAGTCAGACCCTGAGTTTGTTGTGGATTTACTCGAAGGAACCTTCGATCAAGACAGTGACACGTTAGTAGTTGTTGATATACAGCTTGCACAAGCCAGTCCGACTATAGGTTCAATAGTGGGCGAAAACACTATCAGTTTTACCCCTTCAAGCTTTAGTGATGGGATTGCTGATGGTGAATCTGAGGTAATTAGATATCACTACACCATCTCTGATGGCAAAGACACCATCGAAAGAACTCTGGCAGTACTGGTTTATGGCGAGGGATTAGCTTCGTCTGATAAAGAAATTGATACTAACGCTGAGCAAATTTATGTAAATCTAAACTCGCAGCAATATTTTGCCAATTCTGGGGAATTAGAGCGTAAAAAATTCTTTAACATTCACACCAATTTCCTACAACAAGACAACCCCACCGAACACATTGAACTGTATACCAAACAATGGAATGTCAGCCATGGCCGTGGCTTTTGGAGTGGTATATCTGTTGCCAAGCAAAAAATGGGGGATGGTCAATACCCAGCGACAGAGTTTGCTATTGCTGAAGGGCCAAAAAATATTGAAGCTTACTACAGTAACCCTCATCAACCGCTAGCCGATAATAGACGCATTGATACTGAACGCGGTCCAAGCTATATCGTTCCTGGTGCTAATGCTATAGAGGGTGCCCGCTGGATTGCAGATTATTATGAGCACTATTTTGATGCTAACTCACGCCCCTTATTTGTGGAGCCTATGAATGAACCATTCATTCAAATTTGGAAAGACGAATACAGTAACGTATCGAGCGAACCTTCCATCATTCGTGCTGAAATCGCTAATTGGTTAAAAGAAATTGGTAAAGCCTTTGATGAACGCCCAGCATTAAGTGGAATGTCAATGTTGGGCTATGCTGCCGCATGGCCAAGCTTTGAGCGTGATAATTTTGGCCACTGGCAAAGTGAAATGAAAATGTATATGGATACTGCAGGTGATTATACCGACTCATTCTCTATCCATCTATACAATGGCATTAACCAGGGGCAAGGGCAAGACACCAAAAGAACTGGTAGTAATTCACAAGCCACACTGGATCTTATCGAAACCTACTCTCATTTTAAGTGGGATACCGTTAAACCTCATTCAATTTCTGAATACGGCAGTATTATTGCTGGTAAAAATGAAAATGATGAAAATTATGATACAAGCTACTCCCCTTGGGCAAACAGTGTTCGTATCAGATCCATCAACCAACTGTTGATTGAGCTCCTAAATCGTGAGGAAAGGATCCTCACTTCAATTCCATTCTTAACTGGCACTGCGGCATGGCACTGGAAAGATCCTGAAATTGGCAATGGTGATCCCTACAACGCTTCATTATGGCGTCCTGACCCAGCTAAAATAGAATTGGTAGCTGGCATAAACGGTGCACCTAATCGTTGGCAATTTATTGATGGCAGCGATCCCGAAAACTATCTGCCGAATCATAATCAGATCTTTTTTGAAATGTGGAAAGACGTTGCAGGACGACGCTTAGCGATACATTCTCACGACCCTGATCTGCAACAAGTTGCTTATACTAATGATAATCAAACTTTTATCATTCTAACCAATTTAGAAGATGATCAAGCAAAACAAGTGCAACTCAATATTGAAGCCATTGAGGGCGTCAATTATACCTCCATCCGCACTGAACGCATTGCTTTTAACGACATTGATGGTGCGCTATACAGCGATGACACCATCGAATCGACCAAATTGGTTGGGGCCACTTTACCCAGCTTTACCATTGCAGCAGGGGAAACGATTAAACTGACGTTAAATAAGACTGCCAGCATTAAAGCTGAGAACTTTTATCAACGTTCGCTTTACTATAGTGATCAGCACATTGTGCCGATTAATGCTAATGAAGCAGCGATTTTTAATATAGATAATGTTGATGTTGGTAAGCTAAATAGTACAGCTCATAACAGCGTATCTCTGCGAATGAGCCTTGCTAGGGCACCAAGTAAAAACAAAATCCCGGAATTATTCTTTAATAACGTCAAGATCGCTGTGCCTAATGACTGGGCGGGTTATGATCAAGCAGATCGAGATACCTTCTTTGGTGCCATAGAAATCCCAGTGCCAAGGCAGCTATTGGCTCAAAATAATGTCATCAAAGCTGTTTATGCAACCGATGGTGGCCACATTAGCTCTATGGTTTTAACCGTCAATAATGATATTGAGCCCATCCCTGTTGAGAGTTTGCAAGTCAACGGCAACCTATCGATTGCCCAAGGCAATAGCTTTCAAGCAACCGTTACCGCTCTACCAAGTTATGCCTCAGATTTGACGGTGAATTGGAGCTCAAGTGATACCACAGTCGCCGTCATTGACACTCAAGGTAAAATCACTGCATTAGAGCAAGGTACTACAATCATTAGCGCGACATCAGTTAATGGGCCATCAGCAAGCTTCAGCCTAACGGTCAAACCACCTCATAAGAACCTATTGCAAGAGCTCAATCCTGGTTTCGAACTTGGCACTCTAGGATTATGGTTATCCAATTGGAATAACCCTAGTAACATAGAGTTAAATGTCACTGCAGAAGCTAGCTTTGAAGGCGAATATGGCCTGCATATGTTATTCGATGGCAGCACTATCGGAGCAAGCGATCCTAGCAATGCAGTTGCAGGTATCACCCTTAGTGAAAACAATTTTCCACAGATATTCGGTGAAGCCAAAGGCCGCCAATTTAAGCTTACGTTCGATATTAAGTCAAATATTGGTGTTGATCAGTGGCGCTGGATTAAATTTAGAATGATTGCCAATGGCTACTTTGCAAATCGTTTTGAGCAAGCCATGTATCCATGGAGCACGATTGATGATCCTGAATTACGTAAACAATGGCAGCGCGTCGAACTTGTTTTTGACGAGCAAGATTGGTCAGTAGAGCAATCGCAAAACGTCAATTATCGAGGTGAATTATTTATTCCTTTAACAGGGGGAATAAATGAAGGTAAAAGTGGCGACTTCTTTATTGATAATATCAGCATAGAAATCGTCGAATAAAACTCTATTCAGAGCGAAGGGCTTGTACTGATGTGTTTGCAAGCCCTTAAACTCTTCTTTAAATCGCCACCTCACTCCCTCAACAGTTAGAGACTTACAACATTTAAACAAATCATTTACTTTGTTTCTTTTACATGTAAATATTGTTTTTCACCAATAAATATAATAAAGGGAAGCATTATGAACAGGTTGAACAAACTCCTCCTGCATTCTGTTGCATTAACGATGTTATCAGCGTGTGGTGGAGGCGATACTGATACCACCTCTAAAACCAACACCGCGCCAACTTTTAATGGCAATTTAAGTTTTACTAAATCTGAGACTGATGCCGAATTTACGGTCGATTTACTCTCTGACATCACAGATAGAGAAGGTGATCCATTAACCATTGTCAACATTAGCTCTGATCCTAATAATGCTTCCATTGGCGCTGCCATTAGCGGTAATAGCATTACTTTTACCCCAGAGGTTTTTGTTGATTTGCTTGGCGCTGCTCAAACAGAAACAATACGTTATAGTTATAGCGTGTCCGATGGTATTAATACCGTAGAAAGAAGCATCACTTTAGTGATTAATGGTGCAGATCCTGAAATCATCAAGGAAACCGAAGATGGTAATCCAGATGATGGCACCACCACAGATCCTATCGATGAAGTCATTAGCGTTATCCTTAATGAGGATAAACAAGTCATCATCGGTGAAAGCTTGCAATCAATTGCTACATTATTTCCTGTTAATGCTGATGACAAAACGCTGTTATGGAGTGTTAGTGATGAAACGATAGCATCGGTAGATATTGATGGTTTAGTGACGACCTTACAAATAGGCACAACCACCATTACCGCCACCGCGAGTAATGGTATTAAAGGGAGTTATCAGCTGACTGTAGTGGCTATTCCTGTCGAATCAATCAGTGTTAATGCCAACACCACTGTAGGGCTTGGTCAAACTGTACAAGCAAGCGCCCAAGTGCTGCCAGCTAACGCTGGTGATTCAACAGTGATTTGGGCTTCCTCTGAGCAAAGTATTGCCACTGTAGACGCCAATGGCTTGGTCACGACTACGGGAGTGGGCGAAACACTCATCAGTGCAACAGCAAACAATGGCGTATCAGCCTCTTTTAGCCTTATCGTTACTCCTAACGTCACCCAAATTGATGTCAATGCTGATATTACTTTGACACTAGGTGCAACCTATCAAGCCAATGCACAAGTTTTACCAGAAAATGCCTATGACACAACGGTTACTTGGGACTCTAGTGATAGTGCCATTGCCAGCGTTGATGTAAATGGCCTAATCACTGCACAACAATTTGGACAAACAACCATCACCGCGACGGCGATTAATGGTGTCAGTAATTCATTTAATCTCACCGTTGATGATAACGGTAACTTACTTTCTGCATTAAATGCTGGCTTTGAAGATGCTCAGTTAACACCATGGGCTAAGCATTGGAATACACCCACCAACGCAGTTGTGGCGGTCACCCAAGAAGCAGCCAAAGACAGTAACTATGGTTTGCATATCAATTTTGATGGCACAACCGAGGGCGCTTTCGATGCAGCTAATGCTGTAGTTGGCATTAGCCTCAGCGAGGACATCTTTCCTCAACTTTTTGGTGATGGTGGAAATCGACGCTTTAAATTAAGTTTTGACATTAAATCCAACCAAACCATTGATAGATGGCAAGGCATCAAATTTATGCTACGTGCCGATGAACACTGGGATGCCCGACTTGAAAAAGGGCTTTATCCGTGGAGTGAAACTGCTGATAATGACAACGAAAGTCGCATTAACCAGTGGCAAAACGTAAGCTATATTTTCTCCGAAATGGATTGGAGCGACGTGATTGCGGCGGGAGAAAAATACAAATTAGAATTAACCATCCCTGCCAATGGCAAAACCGGGGACTTCTATCTTGATAACATCCGTATTGAGGAGCATACCCCTGTTTTAGTGACTGCTGTCACTCTCAATGGCGATATCAATTTAAAACAGACCAAAAGTTATACTGCAGTGGCAAGCATTAGCCCGAGTAATGCCGATTTTCAAAGTCTTGTATGGTCATCATCCGATGAGGCTATCGCCACAGTCGATGATAAAGGCGCAGTTACTGCAATCGCCTTAGGACAAGCGACCATTACAGCCACCTCAATTGATGGTCCCACAAGCGCCTTTAATGTAAATGTAGAAGCCCTTAACCATGATGCGACGATTACTGTAGGCGGCACTTATCAAGCTTATGCTCCAGGTGAACAGCTAGCAAGCGTTTGGCAGTCATCTAACCCACAAGTGGCCAGCGTCAATAGTGATGGTTTAGTCACAGCCCTTGCTACTGGCAGCAGCACCATTACTGTCGAAGCAAGTGGGATCAGTAGCTCTTTTGTGATTACCGTAGACAATAACGGTAATTTATTGTCTGCCCTTAACCCAGATTTTGAATCAAGCCTATTAAGCCCATGGGAGCGTCACTGGAACGTTGCCAACAGCACAGTCATCAGTAGCACTGTTGCTGCAGCCAATCAGGGAACCTCTGGCTTACATATTAGTTTTGATGGCGTTACTGATGGCGCCGTAGATCCTAATAACGCTGTTGCAGGTATTAGCCTTTCGGGTCAACACCTACCGCAACTCTTTGGTGAAGCAGGCAATCGCCGCTTTAAATTAAGTTTTGACATCCAGGCCAATCAAACCATTGATAGATGGCAAGGGGTCAAATTTCTGTTAATAGCCAAAGATCACTGGGACCAACGCCATGAAAAAACCCTCTATCCATGGAGCGACACCGCCGATAATGCCGTTCGCGATGGCAGTTGGTACAGCGCCGAGTACATCTTTGAAGAAATGGATTGGAGCGCGGTCGCTGCAGCGGGTGAATTGTTCAATTTAGAATTAACCCTCCCTGCCAATGGTAAAACTGGCGATTTCTATATTGATAATATTCGCCTTGAAGAGCATGCCCCGGTGTTAGTCACTGCTGTGTCTCTAAACTCTGACATCACATTAAAAGAGAGCTTCAGCTACAGTGCATCAAGCACATTAACCCCTGTTAATGCAGACTTTACCGAGCTGACTTGGACCTCATCGGATGAAACCGTCGCAACCGTAGACAGTGCTGGCAAGGTCACTGCGGTAGCAATGGGTAACGCGACCATTACCGCGACCTCACATGACGGCCCAAGTGGTAGCTTTGCGGTGACGGTAGAAGCCTTAAACGATGATGTCACCTTAACTAAAGGCGGCACTTACCAAGCTTATGCTCGTCAAATTGAAGAGACCTTAACTTGGGCTTCAAGCAATGAAGCGGTGGCAACTGTGGACAGTAATGGCTTAGTCACAGCGTTAACGACAGGTGCCGCGACTATTACCTCAACGGCCACTGACATCAATGATTCATTTACCGTAACAGTCGATGAAAATGGCAACTACCTATCGGCAGTAAACCCTGATTTTGAGCAAGGTGATTTAGGCCCATGGGAGACCAACTGGAATACCCCTGCGGATACTCAGTACAACATCAGTGCCGATGCTGCAAAAGACGGTAGCTTTGGTCTTGAGCTTATCTTTGATGGTGGCAATGATGGTGCAGCCAATGAAGGGGCTAACGCTCAAAGTGGTATTTCCATGGCTGAAGATCAAATGCCGCAGCTATTGGGCGAAGGCTTAGGTCGTAAGTTCAAGCTGAGCTTTGATATTCAATCGAAAACCGCCGTTGACCAAAGCCGCGTGATTAAGTTTGTAGTTCGTGGTGACGGTTACTGGAGTGAAGCACAGCTGCAACCTTGGGCGGATACCGCTGATGCCAATGCCCGTATCGACACTTGGCATCATGTTGAGTATGTGTTCGATGAGTTTGATGCGGCAGCCGAAGTGGCCAGTGGCAACTTTATTGCCGAACTATTCTTCCCTGCCAACGGCACTGCAGGTCACTTCTACTTAGATAACATCGTTATTGAAGAGTACATCGAAGTGACTTCAGTAAACTTAGGCAGCAATATCACCCTAGCTGAAGCTGGTACTGCGCAAATCAACGCAACAGTATTACCGAGTAACGCTGATAACAAAACTCTGACTTGGCGTTCTGATGACGAAGCAATTGCCAGCGTTGATGCCACCGGCTTAATCACCGCCATTGGCGCAGGTTCTACCACCATCACGGCAACCTCCGTCGATGGCGTGTTCGGCACCCTTGCCGTAACCGTAGAAGCGCCAGTGGTTGATGTAACCTCGGTAAGCGTAAATAGTGATATTGTGCTAACTAAAGGCGGTACTTATACGGCCCAAGGCTCAGTATTGCCAGCAAACGCTACCGATGAAACCCTAACTTGGGATTCATCAGACGAATTGGTGATAACTATCGATGCCAATACTGGCGCAATGACAGCCGTTGGTTTAGGCACAGCCACCATTACCGCAAGCTCGCATAACGCGCTAACCAATAGCTTCACAGTAACGGTAGATAATTCGGGTAACCTGCTTTCTGCACTAAATAGTGATTTTGAAACCGGTTCAGTCACACCTTGGGTTAACTACTGGGGTACGCCAGAAGGCGCTGCGGCGCTAACCGTTTCAGGCTCTGCAGCGAAAGATGGCAGCTACGGTTTGCACTTTGTCTCTGATGGCACAGAGCATACCGGTATATCTATCCCTAGTGATGTTATGCCACAGCATCTCGGTCAAGGATTAGGTCGCACTTTCAGACTCACCTACGATGTGAAGCTAAATAACTATGCTGGTAGCTCTCACCCACTGCGTATGTACTTCTTAGGTGGCGTCTTCAACGAACGTATCGAGAAATGGCACAACCCAATCAGCAGCAGCGATTGGACCAGTGTTGCTATCGATATTACTGAACATGATTTAAGCGACAATGGCGTCTTTGAGTTGTTCTTTATTAAACAAGATCCAACCCAAAGCATCGATGCTTATTTCGATAACTTTGTTCTGCAAGAGTTAAGCGTGCGCGAGATTGAAATCAATGATGTTAGCCTGCAAATTGCCGACACCTTTGATGCCGATGCCACAGTAAGCTATCTACCAGCTGATGCGGTGGATATTGCGGATCACTCATTAACGTGGGAGTCCAGTGATACTAATATCGCCACCGTTGACGCTAATGGCCTGATCACTGCGGTTGCTGGCGGCACGGCCGTCATCACTGCTACATCAGTCGCTGATGGTGATGTCACTACCACGTTCAATGTAACCGTTGATGCCAACTATCTAGCAGGGGTTAACTCAGACTTTGAAGATGGCGTTGTAACACCTTGGGTACACTACTGGGAAACACCAGAGGGGGCATCCGCTTTATCTGTGACTACTGATGCAGCTAAAGATGGCAGCTATGGGTTGCACTTCGTTTCTGATGGTTCAGCACATACTGGTATCAAGTTAAACCCAAGTGAGGCGCCACAAGTTTTAGGTGAAGGTTTAGGTCGTAAATTCCAGCTTACCTACGATGTTAAGTTAAATAACTATGTTGGTAACGCTCACCCACTTCGTATGTATTTTGTTGGCAGCGACTTCAATACTCGTATTGAAAAATGGCACGATCCAATCTCATCAGGTGAATGGACTACTGTGACCTTGGACTTAGATGAAATATCGATTGATGACTCTGGTCGACTTGAAATCTATTTCATTAAGCAATCTTCTGTTCAAGCTATAGACGCTTATTTTGATAACTTCAGGTTGATAGAAGTTATAGAATAATAAAGCCTTAAATTAATCACAGGGCATAGGTAATTCATTACTTATGCCCTTTTTTATCGATAACTATAAGTAATATTATGATGAAGCAGTATCTACTTTCCTTAATGGCACTGGCCGCCCCGGTGGCCGCAATTGAAGCGCCCGCCCCGTTTCAAAATAACGACAACATCATTTTTATTGGCGACTCCATCACCCATGGCGGCAGTTACCACAAGCAAGTCTATTTGTACTACGCCACCCGCTACCCTGAGCTTAATTTAAGCTATGTAAATGCTGGAATTTCAGGGGATACCGCCCCTGGCACCTTAAAACGTTACAGTGAGGATATCCAAGTCCATAACGCCAATAAGGCCTTTATTATGCTGGGCATGAATGACGTTAACCGCCCACATTATGACAAACTGCCGCAAACGGCTGCAGAGCGTAGCAAGCGCCGAGCGCAGCAGGCCAAAAGCTTACATAATTACCTAAGCGCTATGGATACCCTTATCAGCAAGCTAAAAGCCGATGGCGTAGAAGTGGGGCTGATCCTGCCAAGCATTTACGATGAAACCGCCACGCTTGCAAAGCCAATTAATGTGGGGGCAAATTTAGAACTTGGAGTATATTCATACTCTTTACTGCAACTGGCGCAGCAACATGATTTAAGCGTGGTAGATTTCTACAATCCAATGTCAGCCCTTAATGCCAAGCTGCAGCAAAATGATCCAGAAGCGACCTTGGTATCAAACGACCGCGTCCATCCAGAGCAAGATGGTCACTTTGTCATGGCCTATGAGTTTATTAAGCAAACCCTACCTCAAGGTAAGGTAGCCAATATCAATATTGATTTATCAGCACAAACAATAAACTCTGATGGCGACTGTGAGTTAAACAGCAAAGGTAGCTCTAGCGATAAAATCAGCTTTAGCTGTACCTTAACCGCATTACCTTTCCCCAGCCATAATGGCATAAAGCGTGCCCTTGAGTGGACAAGCTTTAACCAAGACTATAACCAACTGCCATTAACGGTTAAGGGTCTAACACAAGGCCAATACCAACTCAGTATTGATGGTAACAAGGTTGCCAGCTTTAGCTCCAGCGAACTTGAAAACAGCGTAAACCTAAGCGCGTTTGCCCACACCCCAATGTACCAACAAGCCCTTGAAGTGCGTCGCCTAAACGATAAACGCGCCCAGCTTGCTGGCACCCTGCGCTCCATCGCGCTGGTACAGCATACGATGGTAGATAACCCCGACTGTATCCCTGCTGACAACACCTTAAGCATTGATAAGGCATTGCACCAATGTTTGCAAAAATCCATTGATAAGCCTTGGTACGGCTACCTATCGTCAGAGGTGAACAAGTACAATGAATTCAACCCTAAAAAGCAAAGCATTCGTGCACAAATCAATGATCTATTTGAGCAAATTAATAGGGTAAATAAACCCAAACAGCATAGCTATGCCCTAACAAGGAAGCCGTAATGAAAACGTTACTGTTGCTGTTTACACTGCTGCTCACAAGCTACCTGCATGCCAGCGATAAACCCAACATATTGTTTATCTATACCGACGATCAAGCCCCTTGGGCACTGGGTGAATCCGGCAATAAGCAAGCACTTACCCCAAATATGGACAAGCTTGCCAGAGAAGGGGTGTACTACCCCAACGCCTATACCACCACGCCGGTGTGTTCCCCCTCTCGGGCAGGATTGCTGACCTCAAAATACGGCTATGAAACCGGCATCGATGATTGGATCAACACCAAGTATAAATCCCTCACCGAGCAAGAGCCCGAACTGGGCTTGGATGCCAATTTACCCAACTGGGTGCGAGACTTACAAAACCACGGTTATCATACCGGGTTAGTGGGCAAGTGGCATTTGGGTTACCAAGCCGGCCACCACCCAAGCCATTACGGGTATGATGAATTTCATGGTTTTATTGCAGGGGGTACCAAGCCTATAAACCCGACGATAGAGACGGGTGGTAAGCTGGTTCAAACCAAAGGCTTTACCGCCGATGTCTTAACGGACTTTGCCATCGACTTTATTAATAGGCATCAAACGCAGCCTTTTATGTTATCGCTGCATTATCGCGCGCCCCACACCAACTGGCTGCCAGTTGCCAAAGACGACATGCTGCCGATTAAAGCTAAAGACATTGAATTGCCCCACCCTGACTACCCTAACTTAAACAGCAAACGGGCCAAAAGGATGATGCGCGAGTATTTATCTAGCCTTCGCAGCGTCGATAGAAACTTAGGGGTGCTGCTATCCAAACTTGATGAGCTTAAACTCAGTGATAATACCGTGGTAATTTTCACCTCAGATCATGGCTACAACCTTGGCCATAACGGCATTTGGCATAAGGGCAATGGCCACTGGCTGTTAAAAACGCCTACAGCAGCTACGCCAAACATCCCCAAAAACCAACGCCCCAATATGTATGACACCTCCATTAAGGTGCCGCTGTTTATCAAATGGCCGCAGGTTGGGGCGCAGGGCAAGCAAAGTCTTTCGACCTTCTCTAACCTGGATTGGTACCCAACTATTCTATCGATCGCAGGTATCAAACCTAAAAAAGAACTGCGCTTTAGAGGCGTCGATCAATCAAGTACTATCAGTGCACCAGAGCGCATTATCAGCGATGATTACTACGCCGCCTACACCACCAAACACCAATCCAAATCGGGCATGCGCATGTACTCCGATGGCCGCTACAAGCTGGTCAAAGACTTCATTAACACCGATCGTGATGAATTTTATGACTTAAGCCGTGATCCCGCTGAAACCACCAATATCATCAATACCAACAATGCCCTTGAGCTAAGTATCATTAAAAGCTTCAACGAGAAAATCACCGCCAAAATGGCAGCGACCAATGATCCCTTGCTCAAGTAGCGTCATGAACGATTAGATGTAAAAAGGCCGTCACAGTGAATGCTGTGACGGCCTTTTTATTTAAGCATTTGAGATAGCACTGCTAACTCATTTTTGGACAAAAATGATTTACGATTTGAGAGGTAACGTTGAAGCTCAGCCGAGGCGGCGCGTTAGCGGCGGCGTCGGCTGGAGCGAATTGTTATAGGTAATTTGCACTGTAACTCAATAGTTGAATAACTCTCTGCTTTATGAAGCTTGTTTTGTATGCACCTCGACTTAATGCAAATGAACTACCAGATCTTGCTCTAGTCCAGTTTTCTTCTATAAAGGAAAATTCTTCGTTTCTATACTTTATCCACTGCCTTTGTGAGTTTCTAAGTGCTATTTTAGATTCGCCTTTAAGTTTACCTATTAAAAACGAATATGCAGTATTTAACTCTTTATCTAGAGCTTTTTCATATTCGTAATATGTCTCTATAGTATTAAGCGTAGACTTTGCGTTATTGATTTTAGAAATATAAGGAGTCATCCGTATTTCAAAATCTCCAATCCTGTCAGGTGCATCAGGATTATCAACAGCTACCGCACTAATCGAGATAAAAAAAGTAATTGCTATAAATGTGGTAATTGTTTTTCTCATATTTTTCCTATAGACATTATGACTCCCCCAGACAGTGCTAACCTCCTGCACATGGGTTAGCCTAAACCAGAGCCAAAAATATTCTTCAAAATATAATCAGGAGGTT
>NZ_WINH01000003.1 GCF_010993985.1 Paraferrimonas sp. SM1919
TCAGGAATGGTTGTACACCCTAAGATAATAATACTGATAGCAAAGACGAAGTATTTTCTCATGGGTTGCTCTAACGCTTTGCTCACCGGTAAATTAGGAGCGCAGCGAGTAATTTATCCGCGTGCAGCAACTTGTGTACGCCCAGCATGGGCATGAACTAATGAGGTGAAAGTCCTCTGTGGGAAGATCACCATTAATTAACATACTGTTATTAAATGCTAACTACTAGCGAATGGCAAGGGCTTATCCGTGAGGATAGGTCTGGAGGAAGCCCCTAGCAAATTTGCGAGCTGATGAACAAGAACATCATATGAGGCGTAGGCTAGAGGTGAGTTGGCACAAGACAACGAAACCACGTGATCTAATGGCCACCGTAAATGATGCAGCAGTGCAAAGAAAGTTCATGTTCTTATCTGGGGAGATCTGCTTAACAGGCGATCGGTAACTAACCAGTAAGGCTCTGGTATACAAGTGCCTTGGCTTTTCAGTGTCATCGACTGAAAAGAGCGAACCAGATGAAAACCGATAGCGCATGATGGGGTAACCCATCTTGTGATTAAGCAGAAGTCAGCAGACGGCATAGTAGCCCAACGCCCATCGTAATGGATAGGACATGGTGAAGGCCCGAACATTTAGAGGAAGGAGGAGTCTTGTCATACTTGTCGATACCCACTACGTCGCCAGACGACTACTATCAGCAGCGTACAGATAGGCAACCAACCTTCAACAGTGATCTATTCCAACAGCTGCTCGAACCAGAGAATCTACATCGCGCATGGCGTCAAGTTAAAGCCAATAAAGGCGCGGCGGGCATCGATGGTATGACCATCGAAGCCTTCCCGCTCTGGATGCAACAAGAAGGCTGGCAGCGATGTAAAACTCAACTTGAGTTAGGGCAATACCAACCTTCATCGGTCAGGCGCGTGGAGATTGATAAACCCGATGGCGGTAAACGCAAACTGGGGATCCCAAATGTTATTGACCGTGTCATACAGCAAGCGATTGCGCAAATCCTCACCCCACTATTTGACCCATTCTTCTCGGCTAATAGCTTTGGTTTTAGGCCGAATAGGAATGCCAAACAAGCGGTACTGCAAGTTAGTAACATCATCAAACAGAAACACAAAATTGCTGTCGACGTTGATCTGTCTAAGTTCTTTGACCGAGTTAATCATGATCTCTTGATGACCCAACTAAAGAATAAGGTACAGGATAAGCGCCTTTTGGCACTTATCGGTAAATACTTACGTGCAGGTGTGATGATCAATGACCAATTTGAGGCAAGCCTTGAGGGGGTACCTCAAGGCGGTCCACTCTCACCATTATTATCAAATATTATGTTAGATAATCTGGATAAAGAGCTAGAAAGCCGAGGGCACCAATTCGCCCGCTACGCAGACGACTTTATCATCTTGGTAAAATCTAAACGAGCAGGTGAACGGGTACTTAAGAGTATCACTCATTATCTTGCCACTAGGCTAAAACTGGTCGTTAATGAACAGAAAAGCCAAGTGGTTAAGGTAGCTCAAAGCAAGTTCCTAGGGTTTACCTTTAAGCGAGGAAAGATCCAATGGCATGCAAATACGCTGCATACATTTAAGCAGAAGGTAAGACGGCTGACCAACCGAAATTGGGGCGTTAGCATGGGGTATCAACTGCATAAACTGCGGCAATATATGCAAGGCTGGATCAACTACTTTGGCATCGCCAATGCTTATCAAGGATGTGTAGACCTAGACCATTGGATCCGTCGCCGAGTGCGTATGTGCTACTGGCGTCAGTGGAGGAAACCGCGGACTAAGGTACAGAATTTACTTAAGCGTGGCGTCAGGATCCAAGCAGCCGTTGCCTGTGGTATTACAAGCAAAGGCCCATGGCGCAGCTCTAAAACCCCTGGAATACAGCAAGCGTTGAGTAATGACTATCTTAAGAAAGCAGGCTTATACTCACTAAGAGCAGGATGGATCGCAGTTCATTATCCTAACCAGAAAGTCTAGTTAGGTGTCCTAAATGAACCGCCCTGTGCGGAGCCGCATGCAGGGTGGTGTGGGGGCTGAGGGTTAGATACCCTCGGCTACCCGATTAGCCATTTGCCAGCTGTGAAACAGTTTGAATAATTTCTTCGATCTCATATCTGTCTACACCGTCGTCACCACAATATTTTGATCTTTCTTTAATTTGTGCAGCTGTCATCCTTGGCCAGAATCTTTCCAATACATCATCTTTTCTAACGGTTAATGCTGTTGCGATTTTCTTTTTCGCATCACAGGTATCTGTGTACTCAATGTTGACACCATGAGAAGCTTGAAAAAGGGCAGGATCTAGATAGTTCTCAGGCTCTCTTTTCCTGGTAAGGAGCGCAATTTTTCCTTGCGCCTTCAGTTCAGAAATCTTCTCCATATTTCTTGGATTTTGAATTGGATCCCCTAGATCAGAATCCATCAATATTCCCCACTCCAAACCCAGTTGATCAATAAGCTTCTTGGACACCCAATGCTTTAGATTTCCACAGCCACCTATAGGAATGCAAGCTATCCCCAGTTCAGACAGGGTGTTTTCAATATCACCATTAATCTTTAATTGCTCAGCGGAATGGTTAACAAATGTCACGTCGCTATGACCTTCTACTAGGAGAACACCCCGTGATGATGCAATTTCACTTTCAGGAAGTACCCCTAGACTGATTGCTACCTTTTCAAGGACTTCATCTGACCCGCTGGTTATATTAGGAGTGTTATTTTCGTCTTTCTCGATAAAGCGAATAGACTCTATAGGCAGAAGTCCAGCCAACGCTGGGACATGCGTTGTTAATAATATTTGGCAGTCAGGTCTGCATGACAAGGCGATTAGCGCCTCAATAAGCATGATTTGATAGCTTGGGTGTTGTGATGTTTCAGGCTCTTCAATAGCGTATATAACCTTAGGAGAGCTTTTTTCCACCCGAACCTTTTCCGCTTCAGCTCTAAAAAAGTTAAGCAAAATAAGCCTTCTAACACCGCTACCACGCTTATTTATCGGAACTCCTCCCTCACCATCTAACGTGAAATTGAAAGTCCACTTTGGCTTATCCTTGAACCTTGGGTGTAATTCCGAAGCCAGCGCCGGATCCATTTCCCGTAATTTTTCTTTCGTACGCTCTGCGACTTCCAAAACAGACTGTTCGATTTTTTCTTGCAGCTCATCTATTTCTTTCTGAAGTGATTTTTTTGCTTGATCTACCGCAACCTGAATTGGGTTTTTTGCCTCAGGATCAGAATCGTTACTCTCTCTATCAGCCTTGAACAAGGCAAAAGTAGGCATTTCTGCCTCAATTTTCTTATATATATTCTTTGATTCTTTTTCCAGCGCACTGACATCCAAATAGAAGTCCGTCAGTTGTAAGTTATCAAATTTATTCCAGATAGCAGAGCGCCATAAACTTGAAACTCGCTTATCCTCTACCTCTCCATCGACACCTAACTCTTTACCTCGCGCCTTTAATTCCGCTAGTTTTAAGCTGTGTAGATCATTAGCGCTTTCGAGAGAAGGGTGCATGCAGCGAATTAAAATGGAAGGTGCTGAGACTGTTTTTTGTACCTTGTATACCTTCGATATTTCGATATCACCATTGCTATTTAGTAGGTATTCATTTTTAAAGCTTGTAGGATAATTCTCATCAACAACAACTTCTTCAGATAATTCATCAAAAATACATGATATTTTTATTTCAGAATCATCAGACTCTACATTTTTATCATCACTATCTATTTTCACAGACTTGTTATTAAAGAAAATCTCGAGTGCCTCAAGAATCGTGGATTTTCCTGCGTCATTTCTTCCGGTGATACCCGTTAATCCATCCTCAAATGATACGGAGGTCTCCTCTTTATAGCCTCTAAAGTTTTTTATCTTTATTTCCTTGAGTCGCATAAAACCTCCTTAATATGATTGTGTGGCTAACGCCCTAATCAGCCGAGCCGTTGTTTGGCGTCGGCTGCAATTGATTGTTAGGTAACGTTGCATGCCCAGCTTTGAC
Source organism: Paraferrimonas sp. SM1919 (assembly GCF_010993985.1). GTDB lineage: Bacteria > Pseudomonadota > Gammaproteobacteria > Enterobacterales > Shewanellaceae > SM1919. The sequence goes on from NZ_WINH01000003.1 coordinate 4,016, forward strand.
TTGTTCTGCTATGTACTTATCTATAGCATTTTTTAAATTGCTGCTTGGGTTAGTGTTACAATATGAACCGATACTCAAAATAAAATTTTGACCTTCTGGCATTTTGTCAGGTGACTTACCTTGTTTAAAAATAACACCAGATCCTGTTAAGTAGCCAGCCCACCAATTTTTATAACCATATTGCAAATTGGGTTCATTTTTATTTTTATTATATTGAGAGCACTCGACGCTACCGAATACAGTATTGCTTTCTGTTGCGTGTAATTGCTCAACAATAATTAATGCAAATACGAGTGTAATCAGTTGCGAGAAGCTCATTTAGTAACCTAACAGCTTATTAAGCGGAAGCTCGATAAACTTCCGCACAAAATTTAACTTACAAATAATATGTCATTTTAAACTGTTGAAATAAAGTACAAATTTTCGGAAAAGATTAGAAAAACTGAAAATCCCGCTCGGCAAAAACGAGACCGTGGATGTAGGGTTTCCCTACATCCCAGGGCTACTTTTCATTTAATCAATAACTTAGTTAAATTTTGGAAGATTATCGAGCCTTCAAAAAGCCAATTTTGGCTCTGTTTGTCACCCTTTAATCCCCAAAACAGTTATACCTGTATAAATGAACACGTATTGGTGGGTTTGAGAGTGCTATTTTCGCTGCCCTTATAGCTAATCACTACCCACTCGAAGGGGGTAGCTCGCTCTCGTATTCCGCAACCCATAACCTAGCCCTTAGTAACACTTCCCCATGGCCCAGTAATGGCAAGCGTCTTTGAACCCTTATAAACATTCACAAATAAAGTGCTGCCATCCGGAGAGAAACAGGCTCCAGCGGGTTCGGTTTGTGCCGTTAAACGAGCAAATGGGTACAAACTGCCATCTGGCGCGACGCCCCTTAGGTAATTATTGACGCTGTCTGTGTACTGGTCTTCACACACCAATAAGTGGCCTTGGGGTGTCACTGTGATATTGTCGCCAAAGTTAAAATCCGCTTTATCTAAGGATTCGACAAATAATTGGATTCGGCCTGGGCTTTGTTCTTCTTCGCTACTGCCCTCATACTCGGATGGCTGATAACGCATAATTTGGCCATGCTTAATGCCACCACCATTAGTACAACAAAAATACAGTTCGTTATCGCCCCAATGAATGCCTTCACCACGGGCGAATAAGGCTGCACCTTTGCTGTAGCCTTGTTTGCGTAAGTCATCTTCTGGGCTTTCAGGATTTTCAATATCAATCCAAGTGGTTGCAAACCATTGCGATAGTGGCATTGCCTCTGAATCCCAATTTCTGGTATCAAATTGTGGTTGGTTTAACACCACTAGAGCTTGCAAACGACCGCCCTTGTGCAATTTGCCATATTCGTTGGGAATAAAGCGGTAAAATAAACTGTCGCTCCAATCCTCTGTTAGGTAAACAATACCTGTACGGGGATCCACCGCAGCAGCTTCATGTTGAAAACGCCCCATGGCTGTGAGTGGTTTAGCAGCCACCAGGCCATCTGAATTGGCGGGGACTTCAAATATATAGCCATGGTCTTTACTTAACCCTTCCCCCGCGCGGGTATTGGTTTCTTCACAGGTTAACCAAGTTCCCCAAGGGGTTACCCCGCCAGCACAATTACGAATCGTACCGATCAGGCTTAAATATTCCTTTTCTAATTGGCCGGTTTTGATGTTGTACACCAATGTAGTAGTTCCGCCAGGTAGCGCTTTCCCCTCAGCGTTAGTGTCGTAGGCTTTATCGTCAGTTAGCTTTTGAATGGATGATGGCTGTTTTTTTAAGTGTTTGGGGCTGAGTTCGTGGTTGCGAATAAGGGCCACGCGATCGGCATCTAATTGAATACAGCCCATGCCATCTGCGTTATCAGGCACATGTAAGCCATCAGACATCAACTGGCCAAATTGTGAGATCACTTTATAGCTAAAGCCGCTAGGTAAATCTAATAGGCCATTAGGATCGACCACTAAATCGCCATAGCCTCGGCTGAGTTTGTTGATGCGAACACTGCTACCGGCGAAGCTACAGCCCGTTAAACCAGTGAATGCGAGCGCAGTTAACCCCAGTGTAAATTGCCTACGTGTAATCATGAAATTCCCTTTACAATACCTTAAATAGGGTCCGTTGCCCCTAATTAACCTTCAATGAGTTAACGATTATTCGGCAAAAAACGTTCTATTTCAAATGCTTTAACCAGTTGACCGTTTCAAAAAGCCTGAATACCTTTTCGTTAGAGGTTTATGTTTACGATAAGTATCATGGTTTTTATTGGTGGCCTGCTCAAACTCGTTAACATTCAGTTGGGCTTTAGCAACGAATGCAATCACCACCTGACGACTTCCTAGGTGAAAAACCTTATCCGATGTTTTACATGGAATACCCATTCGGTCACATCATAGAGATTTACAGCCACCGCTACCAGTTACATTACGACGCTGGCGCGTATAAATAAGTCTAAAGCACCCTCTTCTTGAGGACGTTTGGATTTCTGTTTTCAGCAATAAATATTAGAAACCCTTATCATTACCATGCATGTTGGTCTAAACCATGACCCCACAGCAAAAGACACAACAAAGCAAATATTTACAATAATTTACAATATATTTTATTGTAGATTGGATGTCACTTTTGTAGCTTAAGTCACTAATAATACAATAATAATAGGCATTGTTATGGGTATCAAAGATTTACAGTTAAAAGTTAAGTTACTACTAATTTGTATTTTCACTATGCTAATAATGGCTATCAGCTTATTTTTGCAAACTCACTCAGAGTTAACCCACCTTAAACAACAGCAACTTGAACAAATCAAAGCCAACTCTTTGAATCAAAAAAAGCATGAATTACAATCCATTGTCATCACAGCCTTATCATCTCTTTCTCCAATCCAAGCCCAAGACAATAATAAACAACAAGCCATGATCAGTAAGATCAATCAACTAAAATTTTCAGATGAGGGTTATTTTTTTATTAATAGCCTTGACGGCTACGGCATAGCCAATGGTAAAAATCAAAAAGTGACCAACAAGTATTTGTTAAAAAATGCAGACGGCAGTATTAACACCAACATCAACAATCAAATTGAACAAGCAAAAGCTGGCGGCGGATTTTTACAATATTCAGGCAGAAAGCCCGGCTTTGGGGAAGCCAAGTTTCCCAAATTAACCTATGTCAAACCTATCCCAAATACCCAGTGGTTTATTGGTGCAAGTTTTTTCATAGATGATATCGATGCGATTATCGCTCAACAACATAACTTAGTTGACAACACCGTAACCGAAATCATTGTCAGTAATAGCTGGTTAACAGGCTTACTCACGATATTGTTAAGCTGTTTGGCCACTTGGGCTGTGCATCAAGCGTTGTCACCACTTGATAAAATGCACACTAAGTTACAAGATATCGCAAGGGGTAATGGCGATCTGACTAAGCAACTTCCCGTTATTAACCGCGATGAGATTGGTAAATGTTCTACCGCATTTAATGACTTTTCAAACAAAATTAAGCAATTAGTTATTGATGTAAACATACAGGCTGCTCAAATTAAAAGCGCCAGTCAAGATCTCGATGAGAATGCGCTAACTAATCAAAATAGAATTGCCAACCAAAAGCAAAAATCTGAACTGTTGGCCACTGCGATTAATGAATTACTCGCTAGTGCTGAGGAGATTGCCGCTTCAGCTCAGTTGGCAGCCAAGGAAACTGTTAACGCCAGTTTATCCGGCAATGAAACCCTACAAAGTATCGATTTAGCGATAGCAAAGCTGGTTGAACTTTCCAATAAAATTACCGCTACCGCTCAAGCTGCCCAGGACTTTAAACACGAAACCGATGCGATTGAGAAGGTGTTAGAGGTCATTCAAGGTGTTGCAGAACAAACTAACCTGTTAGCATTAAATGCCGCCATTGAAGCGGCCCGTGCAGGTGAGTATGGCAAAGGCTTTTCTGTGGTTGCAGATGAAGTAAGAACATTAGCCAGCAAGACTCGCGCAAGTACAGAAGAAATAAACCTACTGATCAGTAAGCTGCAAAATAGTTCAAACCAAGCCTATTTGGCGATGCAAGCAAGCGAGCAAACGTCAAAGCAAACCATGCTCGAAGCAAACAAAGCCAAACAAGCAGTGCAAAATATGAGTCATTCGATCGAGTCCATAAATGATATGAACGCTCAGGTAGCCATTGGTGCTAAGCAACAAACCACGGTTACCCAACAATTAAACTCTAATGTGCATGCATTGTTTGAACTGGCGGATGAATCAAGTAGCGCATTCATTGAAATCACAAGTACCAGTAACGCTTTAAAATCAAATGCCAATAAATTAGCTGAAAATATGTCGCAGTTTAAAGTTTAAAATCGTCACAAGTTAGCGAGCGCCAAAGCTCAAGTTTTGCTTAAGGCTAATGACTGTCTTTGCTGTTTTGATTGGCTATTGCTTTAATGAGTTCGAGTTAAGCAATCCACTTCTGTTTGCTAAATACACAACTATTGCTTAATTCGAATTTAAATTTTTTGTTGGCGCTAGGATAAGATCCGAATGTTTGTTGATTTGCCCCTAGTATAGCCAAACTTATCCAGAAGCTAAGTTGTTGTTCAGCCGCCGCTAACGTTTGCTGCCCCTATCGTTAAAAATCTAGCCATTGCTCCACCCTATTATTTACTTTGTCTCTAATCTGACTTAAGTTGTTCTATTAGGTCGATATAGTTAAACAAATCACCATAAGGAAGCATTAAATGAGCGATTATCAACCAGAGAAGGTTTGGACTTGGAAGCAAGGAAATGGCGGTAAGTTTGCTAATATTAACCGCCCTATTGCTGGTGCCACCCATGAAAAAGCCTTACCCCAAGGTAAGCACCCCATTCAGCTTTATTCTCTGGCTACGCCTAATGGCGTTAAGGTCACCATTTTATTAGAAGAGTTACTCGCCCTGGGTATCAGTGAAGCCGAGTACGATGCCTTTATTATTAATATTATGGAAGGTCAGCAGTTCTCTTCAGGTTTTGTAGATATTAACCCTAACTCTAAAATTCCTGCCATGGTGGATGTTTCTACCACACCTATTACCCGCGTGTTCGAGTCTGGTGCGATTTTGCTGTACTTGGCAGAAAAGTTTAATAAATTTATTCCAACCCACCCTACCGATAAAGCTAACTGCCTATCTTGGTTATTCTGGCAAGTGGGAACAGGGCCGCTACTAGGTGGTGGTTTCGGTCACTTTTACGCTTATGCGCCTGAAAAGTTTGAATACCCTATCGAGCGCTACACCATGGAGGTCAAACGTCAGCTAGACTTATTGGATAAACAACTGGCTGAAAATACCTACATTTGTGGTAATGAGTATACTATTGCTGACATGGCCATTTGGCCTTGGTACGGCGCTTTGGTTGCCAACGAAGTGTATGAAGCCGCTGAATTCTTAGATACCGCCAGCTACCAGCATGTGAACCGTTGGGCGCAGTTGATTCGCAACCGCCCTGCTGTGCAGCGCGGTAAAATGGTCAATAAAAGTTGGGGTGAACCTGCTGAGCAGTTGCCTGAACGTCATGATGCGACAGATTTTGAAACCAAAACCTTGGATAAACTGAACAAGATCTAAGTGTAACCCGAACAAACGAAAGGAGTGTGCCATGAAAGCAGTAAAATGGTTATTTTACGGATTTATGGCAATCTTGCCGTTACTATTAGTAATAAGTCCAATTTGGGCTTATTACTCTTTTGATAATATTTACCTTGCTACAGGCCAAGGCTTAATTGTTTTATTTATTGTCTTGCCAATTATTGATGAACTGACCAAAGGTTTGAAAATCAATAATGAATACCTCAGTAAACACCCGTTATTACTGTTATTGCCTGCTCTAGTACTGCCATTACTGGTAATACTTATCGGATGGGGATTAATACAAGTCTACGCCCTTTATCAACAACAACTTTATATGCCAGCGCTATTGTTGACCATCAGTATTGGGGTAGTAAATGGCAGTTTTGGCATTAATGCCGCCCATGAGCTGCTGCATAGGCGTCAGAGCTGGTGCCAAACCACCGCAGGGGTCATGCTGTCCCTTTGCGGCTATGGTGGTTTCAAAATTGAGCATGTGTTTGGTCACCATAAAGACTTAGCGACTGATAACGATCCTTCCTCTGCTGCCAAAGGCGACATGCTGTTGCCGTTTTTTATAAAGGCCATGGTACTTAATCAATTGAAAGCCTTTAAACTGCAAGCCAAGTTCAAAAACAAACTGCAATTTGGTGGGCAAGAATATTACCTATGGCAGGGTTTGTTTGGTCTTTGTTTGTTGCTGAGCTTTGTGTATGCCGGTTGGCTTGGTTTAGCTTACTTTATTGTGCAATCCGTGTTTGCGATATTTATGTTAGAGGTAGTAAATTATATTGAACACTATGGTTTAAGGCGTAACAAGCGCAATCAAAAATCCTATGAGGCAGTGCAGTATCACCATTGCTGGAATTGCAGCAACTGGCTAACCAATTACGTATTATTCCAATTACCTAGACACAGTGATCACCATGTCCATGCCAATAAACCTTTTTACGAGTTAAAGGATCACCCACAAGCACCACAATTGCCTTTCGGTTATGCGACTTTGGTGGTGTTTGCTTTAATCCCACCTTTGTGGTTTTACGTGATGAACCCAAGGTTAGAGCGGTATGTAAATAACGCTTAGACATTCGACGTAAAATTATTTACCCATTACCGCTTTATTACCGATAATTTTAAACGCAGGCGTACCTCGTACTAAGGTACGCCTTGCAAACTGGGTTTCACAACTTGGGCAAACACCCTCTTGCTCGGTATGATCTTCGCTTATGCGCTCGACAAAACATTTCACTAAAGCGCCCTTACCACCCTTATGATATCGGTACAGTAAGGTTTTACATTTATTACAGCGAATTGCCACGGTTCTGCTGGGTAATTTTTTATTGGGTTTTGCTAAGTACTTGCTCCACTTCGGCTTGAGTTAATGCTCGGTATTGCCCCACCGCAACATCGGTTAAAGTAAATGAACCAACACTTTGCCGATGTAAAGCCAAGACTGGATTGCGAAAACGGCCAAACATACGCTTAATTTGGTGATACTTACCCTCTTGCAGAGTCACTAAGGCTCGTTTTTGTGACACTATTTCAAGTTGCGCTGGCATTGTAGTAATGCCCTCATAGCTAAATTCCATGCCTTTGGCAAAAGCTGAGGCATATTCATCGGTTAACTCATTCGCCAGTGTCACTAAGTAAACTTTATCGACCTTAGCATCTGGGTGCATTAACGCCTTTGAAAAGCGGCCATCGTTGGTCAGTAGCACCAAGCCGGAGGTGTTTAAATCTAAGCGGCCGACAATATGCAGATCACTGGCGTCATCAGTGCTTAATAAATCTAATACCGTTTTATGGGCGTCATCCTTAGTGGCACTGACTACACCAACAGGTTTATGCAGCAAAAAATATTTAGCTTTGGTATATGCAAAACATTTTCCATCCAGGCACACTTTATCAAACTGACAGATAATTTGGTCTACGCCTTGGGGGGGTAAGTCATTAACCGTGATCCGCTTTTGCGCCACCATTAGCCTTACCGCTGCCTTTTTAATTTGGCATTGTTTGGCAATAAATCTGTCTAAGCGGAATTGATTAGTTTGCATGTTGGTCTAAACCTAACGTAGCCAAAAGGATTAATAACAAAAAAGCCCCAGCATCATTGCTAGGGCTTGAATTTTAACGACTTAAATCAATTACGCCAGTGCTTCTTGGCACAGCTGGGTAATTTTGTCCCAATCACCGGCCGCTACGGCATCGGTAGGGGCAATCCAACTGCCACCCACACATGCCACACTAGGTAGTGCTAAGTAGTCTTTGTAGTTGCTTAAGCTAATACCACCGGTTGGGCAGAAAGTCACACCTTGTAGAGGACCCGCCCATGCTTTAAGGGCTTTCACACCGCCGTTGACTTCTGCTGGGAAGAACTTAAGATGAGTGTAACCCAACTCGACCGCAGTCATTACTTCAGAAATGGTCGCGACCCCTGGGATCAGTGCGATTTCGGCGTCTTGGCCAGCTTTCAGCAAGTCAACACTCGCGCCCGGACTAATGGCGAACTGCGCACCTGCATCAATCACTTGTTGTAATTGCGCACGGTTCATTACCGTGCCGGCACCAACAAGTGCTTCTGGTACCTCTTTAGCGATTTTCGCAATCGCTTCGATGGCACACTCAGTACGCAGCGTAATTTCTAATACACTAATACCACCGGCAACCAAGGCTTTTGCTAAAGGTACCGCTTCATCAATGTGGTTAATCACCATTACTGGTACCACTTTTGAGCGCGAGAATACATCCTTAGTCGCGACTTTCCAGTTATTAGACATCTTCTATTTCCTTATTATTAATGTAATTCGTCGCTAGTTTTAGTCGCGCGAGCACCTAATTCTGGCGCAGTGAACTGACTACGCAGGCCCGCAAATAGCTCGCGGCCCATGCCCCACTGATTATTGAGATCTTTCTGAACATAACGTTCACGCTTAGCCAGCTCTTCTACACTTACGTGTAGGGTTAACTCACCTGTATTAGCGTTTAGCTCAACAATGTCACCGTTTTGCACTTTACCAATTAAGCCACCATCAATGGCTTCTGGGCTAATATGAATGGCCGAAGGCACCTTACCTGACGCGCCAGACATACGGCCATCGGTTACCAGGGCAACGTGGTAGCCTTTGTCCTGCAGAGAGCCTAGGATTGGAGTTAAACGATGTAATTCTGGCATACCGTTGGCTTTCGGGCCTTGACCACGAACCACTACAATACAATCTTTGTTGAGGGTGCCTGCATCAAATAAGCCTTGTAGCTCTGACTGATCATCAATCACAACCGCTTCAGCTTTAACATGACGGTGCTCAATAGCTACCGCAGATACTTTAGAAACACCTCGACCTAGGTTACCTTCCATCAGCGCTAAACCACCGTTTTCTTGGAATGGATTCCTTACTGGACGTAATACTTCTTCATCTAAGGAATGTTGTGGACCTTCAACCCATTGCAGTTCACCATCAATCACTTTCGGTTCCATGGTGTATTTGTCTAGACCTTCACCCACACAGGTCTTAACGTCATTATGCAGGTAGCCACCTTCTAATAACGTCTTAGTTAGGTAAGCCATACCACCGGCAGCGTGGAAATGGTTAATGTCTGCTTGGCCGTTCGGGTAAACACGGGCAACTAAAGGTACTGCCGCTGACAGTTCTGAGAAGTCATTCCAATCAACAATGATACCGGCAGCACGGGCAAAGGCCACAATGTGCATGGTGAGGTTAGTTGAACCACCCGTAGCTAATAGACCCACAATACCATTTACAATCGCTTTCTCGTCTACTACTTCAGCTAGTGGTACATAATTACCGCCTTGCTTAGTTAAACGACAAACTTGCTTAGATGCAAAATCAGTCAGCGCGGTACGTAGACCACCCTCTGGCGGCACAAATGAAGAACCCGGTAGCTGTAAACCCATTAGCTCAATCACTAACTGGTTCGAGTTGGCGGTACCATAAAAAGTACAGGTACCGGCACTGTGGTAACTGGCAGATTCAGCCGCAAGCAGCTCTTCACGACCCACTAGGCCTTGGGCAAACTTTTGACGTACGCGGGCTTTTTCTTTGTTAGGGATCCCCGAAGGCATTGGGCCAGCAGGAATAAACATGGTTGGCAAATGACCAAAACTTAGCGCGCCCATTAATTGCCCAGGAACAATCTTGTCGCAAATACCTAAGATTAGCGTGCCATCAAACATATTATGAGATAAGCCCACTGCGGTCGACATCGCAATCACTTCACGACTTAACAGGCTTAACTCCATACCAGGTTGCCCTTGGGTGACACCGTCACACATGGCTGGAACACCGCCAGCAACCTGGGCCACTGAACCTACGGTATTTACTGCAGCTTTAATTTGGTCTGGGTAGCTTTGGTATGGTTGATGCGCTGACAACATATCGTTATAGGCAGTAATAATACCAATGTTGGCTTTGGTCAGAGAGTTTAAAGAGGCTTTATCGTCTTTGTTACAAGCAGCCCAACCATGAGCTAAGTTACCACAGCTTAATGTACCCCGAGGTACACCCTGATCTGCGGCATGCTTCATCGCAGCTAAATACTTGGCACGGGTTTCTTTAGAGCGTTCAATAATACGCTGTGTGACTTTTTCAATAATTGGGTTCATCATTTTACTTCCTTACGCAGACCAATATACATCCACAGGTGCTGCTTTTTGGTTGAGCACTGCACGAATTGGCATGGTTTTAATATCCTTATCACTAATAGCTTGATTATATACATCAAGTTTTTCTTGACCGACAATATGCAGGTAAATTTGCTTAGCCTTTAAAATGGCACTAGCACTAAAGGTAATACGAGCATTTGGCGCCGTGGTTGGGTGGGTTGCCAGTAATAAGGCATCTGTATCAAAACACTCATCCACTTGCTCACAACATGGGAACCAAGAAGCAGTGTGACCATCGTTACCCATACCTAGCACGACCACATCGAAAGGTTGTGGTAGGTTAGACAAAGATTCGGTGACCATTTGTAAGCCCTGCTCTGGGGTTTCAAACATATTTACCAACGGCCGGAACTTGGCCGTGGCAGCCTTATTTTGCAGTAGGTTTTCACGAACGGTTTTTTCGTTGCTGGCAGCATCGGTATTCGGCACCCAGCGCTCATCGACTAAGGTGACGAACACGTCTTGCCAATCAATGGCAATATTACTTAGGGCTTGGAATAAAGCCTTAGGGGTATTGCCCCCTGAAACCAACAAACTGGCACTGCCATTGGTATCAACCGCGGCTTGTAATTGCGAAGCTATTTTTTGACTTAACGCCGCTTCAAGCTCGCTAGGTTGGTTAAATTCTTTAAATACAGAAACATCAATCATTTTATTCATCCCAAGAACGACCATCTTTAGTGATCAGAGCCACCGAAGATACTGGCCCCCATGAACCCGCAGGATAACCTTTAGGCTGCTCCCCTGATTGCTCCCATGCTTGCATAATGCCATCAACCCATTTCCACGCTTCTTCGACTTCGTCACGACGCACAAACAAGGACTGATTACCCAACATGGTTTCTAAAATCAAACGCTCATAAGCATCTGCAATACGTTGCTCTTTGAAAGTATCAGAAAAGCTTAAGTCAAGTTTAGTGGTTTGTAGGCGAGTTGCTTCGGATAAACCAGGGACTTTATTAAGCATTTGAATATCGACACCTTCATGGGGCTGGAGGCGAATAGTCAACTTATTGGCAGGAAGCTTTTGGTAGCTTTCTTTATATAAATTATGTGGTGGGTTTTTAAAGTAAACCACAATCTCAGAACTTTTCGCAGGCATACGCTTGCCTGAGCGCAGATAAAAAGGTACCCCAGCCCAACGCCAGTTATCAATATCCACCTTTATCGCAACAAAGCTTTCGGTATTCGATAAGGTATTTGCACCCTCTTCTTCTAGATAACCTGGGACTTGCACGCCCTTTAAGTAACCAGAGGTATATTGACCACGTACTGTGTTGTCCTGCACATTGGTTTGGTCAATACGTCTTAAAGATTTAAGAACTTTTACTTTTTCATCACGGATAGAATCAGAATTAAGATTCACCGGAGGATCCATGGCCACTAATGTGAGAATTTGCAGTAAATGGTTTTGGATCATATCGCGCATTTGACCGGCTTGGTCAAAATAACCCCAGCGACCTTCAATACCGACTTCTTCGGCTACCGAAATTTGTACATGGTCAATGGTACGGTTATCCCACTTGGAAGAGAAAAGTGAATTTGCAAAGCGTAGTGCAATTAAGTTTTGGACGGTTTCTTTACCAAGGTAGTGGTCAATACGGTAGATTTGTTCTTCTTTGAAATACTGAGCAACTTGGTCGTTAATGACTTTAGATGACTCTAAATCGTGACCAATCGGTTTCTCTAAGACGACACGAGTATCTTCTAAAATCAGCCCTGCTTTATCTAATCCCTCACAAATACTGCCAAAGATAGATGGTGGCGTGGCAAAGTAGTTAACCATGACGTTATTCGGGTTAAGTACTTTTTTAAAGTTAACGTAATCCTCAGTCTTGGCAAAATCTAATTCGGTAAACAAACAGCGATCAATAAATCTTTGAGTCGTTGTTTGGCAAAGCTCATCACTTTTAACAAAAGTCTGTAAAGAATCGGCAACGACTTGTTTATATTCTTCTAGAGATAAAGCATGTCTAGATACGCCGACTATTTTCGTTTCTTCAGCGAGCAGCTCTGCTTTATCAAGTTGGTATAGGGCTGGTATCAGCTTCCTTGTTGCTAAATCCCCTTGAGTGCCAAATAACACAAAATCACATGCATTAGAGGAATTATTTTGAGTACCCATGGATTATATTCTCCAATATTTCTTTTTTAGCGGGACACAAATGCCTTTTGTTGTAATATAACAACAAAAATTGCGAAATGCACTGGCTTATTTTCAATTAAAATGAATTAATTTGATCAAAAACCAATAAAATTTTCTGGTAAATTTACATTACTGAAAGTACAGTAGTGAATATTTCAAATAATTTAAGCTCTTTATTATAGAGTATATGACATAGATCATGAATGAGCGTATAGCCTCTATTGTTGCACACTAGAGTTGAAGTTACCTCCTTATAAGTATAAAAACTGGTAGTATTAATGAACACACTAGAAAAAATACATAATAACTTATCTTTGTTTAGTAAGTCGGAAAGGAAAGTTGCAGAGGTAATCCTGACATCGCCTCAAACTGCGATTCATTCAAGTATCGCCGCCCTAGCTAAACTTGCTGATGTAAGTGAGCCCACCGTCAATCGTTTTTGTCGACGCCTTGATACCAAAGGCTTTCCGGATTTCAAGTTACACTTAGCACAAAGCTTAGCTAACGGTACACCGTATGTAAGTAGACATGTTGAGGAGGATGATGATTCCGACTCCTATACCTCTAAAATATTTGAGTCTACCATGGCTGCTTTAGACAGTGCCCGCCAATCCCTTGATACCAATGCTATCAACAGAGCGGTCGATATGCTAACCCAAGCCCGTACGATCAGTTTCTTTGGCCTTGGCGCTTCTGCAGCGGTAGCCCATGACGCTCAGAACAAGTTCTTCCGCTTTAACGTTCCTGTGTCTTGCTTTGATGATGTATTAATGCAACGTATAAGCTGCATTAACTCTAATGAAGGCGACGTCGTGGTACTGATTTCCCACACTGGCCGCACTAAATCTATGATAGACATGGCCCGTATGGCCAGGGAAAACGGCGCCCAAGTCATTGGTATTACCGCCCGCCACTCGCCACTTTCAGTTGAATGTACCTTGCCTGTAACAATGGAAGTACCTGAAGATACAGACCTTTATCTGCCAATGGCGTCACGCCTAGCCCAACTGGTAGTGATCGATGTGTTAGCAACGGGCTTTACCCTACGCCGTGGTCCTCGTTTCCGTGATTCTTTAAAGCGTGTCAAAGAAGTTTTAAAGGAATCGAGAGTAAATAAAGAGCTTTAAAGCAATTTTTTGTTCTAGGATATAAGGCAGATCAAGATTTTGATCTGCCTTTATTGGTTGGGCAGAAAATAAATCCTATAAAGTTTTACTTTATCCAGTTTTAAATCATTATTTCGTAATTTTACTACATTTTTTGTATCGGTATCTGTTAGAATTAGGTCAATTTAAAGATTCACACAGATACAGTGATGGAGTTGAGCATGTTCCGCAGAACTAAAATCGTAACCACCCTTGGACCAGCAACCGACCGTGATGATAATCTTAAAAAGATTATTCAAGCAGGAGCGAATGTTGTTCGTATGAATTTTTCACACGGTTCCGCAGAAGATCACATCGCCCGTGCTGAGCAGGTTAGAAAAATCGCCAAAGAATTAGGTGTCCACGTCGGTATACTTGGCGATCTACAAGGGCCTAAAATCCGTGTATCGACTTTCAAAGATAATCAAAAAGTTCAATTAGAGCTTGGTGCTGCATTTACCCTAGATGCCGACTTAGCTAAAGGTGAAGGTGACGTTAACCAAGTAGGTCTTGATTATAAAGAGCTACCAAAAGACGTTAAGGTTGGCGACATCCTAATGCTTGACGATGGTCGAGTGCAGCTACAAGTCACTGGCATTGAAGGCGTCAAAGTATTCACTAAGGTCACCGTTGCTGGGCCATTAAGTAACAATAAAGGCATTAACCTCAAAGGTGGTGGCCTGTCAGCTGCCGCACTGACTGACAAAGATAAAGCTGATATTGTTACTGCAGCTAAAATCGGCGTTGATTTCCTAGCGGTATCTTTCCCACGTTCAGGGGAAGACCTTCATTACGCCCGCCGTCTAGCCAAAGAAGCTGGCCTTGAAGCACAAATTGTTTCTAAAGTTGAGCGCGCTGAAACAGTAAACTCTGATGAAGCCCTAGACGATATTGTATTGGCTTCAGATGTTGTTATGGTTGCCCGTGGTGATCTTGGGGTTGAAATTGGCGATCCTGAGCTAGTAGGCGTTCAAAAGAAACTTATCGCTCGTTGTCGTCAACTTGATCGCCCAGTGATCACTGCTACCCAAATGATGGAATCAATGATCACTTCACCTATGCCTACTCGTGCAGAAGTCATGGACGTTGCTAACGCCGTACTTGATGGCACTGATGCGGTAATGCTTTCTGCAGAAACTGCGGCTGGTGACTTCCCATTTGAAACCGTGACAGCAATGGCTAATGTTTGTTTAGGTGCAGAACGACACCCTAGCACACAAACGTCAAAGCACCGCTTAGAAAATACTTTCAGCAATCCAGAAGAAACCATTGCATTCTCTGCTATGTATGCGGCTAACCACCTAGAAAACGTGAAAGCGATTATCGCGCTAACGGAATCCGGTCATACCCCATTACTGATGTCGCGTATTTCTTCAGGTTTACCTATCTATGCAATGTCACGCCATACTTCAAGCCTTAATAAAATGGCCATTTACCGTGGTGTACAACCGGTTGAATTTGATACTACTACCATCGCCGCAGAAGAAGTTGCTAAAGTGGCTTCTGATACATTAAGAGATTTGGGTTACCTACAATCTGGTGATTTGGTTATCATGACTAAAGGTGATGTGATGGAAACCATTGGTGGTACCAATACACTAAAAGTAATTAAAGTCGCTTGATCCAGCATTGACTGATTGATTTCAAGGCAGCTTAGGCTGCCTTTTTTGTTTTGCTATTTTACTATTAGTAAAGCTAATCCTAATTCTAAGAAAATATTCTCAATTGCAGTGCATATTTCACTTTGCACAATACAGTGTTGCAAGTATCATTGCGCCACTTATTTGTGATGTACTACAAGAAATGACAAAGCATTCTAATACTATTTTTGTTTTACAAATGATCCTTATGGTTGGGATTGGCCAAATGGCACAAACCATGTTCGTACCAGCATTAACGGAAATATCTTCAAGCTTAAACAGCGATCCTGAGGCGATGCAAGGGATCATGGCCTGGTATCTTATTCCCTATGGGCTATTTCAATTTATCTACGGCCCCTTGTCTGACCGTTTAGGTCGAAAAATTCCATTACTATCTGGATTAGTTTTATTTTTTATTGGTGCTCAAGTAGCCTACTATGCCAACAGCATTGAACAGCTTTACCTAGGTTCATTTATTCAAGGTGCCGGTACCGCTGCTGCTGGCGCCCTAGCCCGCTCAATCCCTAGGGATTTATATAACGGTAAAAAGCTGCTAGAGATGAACTCTATCGTGTCTATGGCAATTTTATTTTCACCATTAGTTGCACCAATCATAGGTGGCTACATTGTTGGTTACTCAAGCTGGCAAGATATTTATCTAGTACTGAGCATACTATCAATCATAGTCATTGGCGTACTTGCATTGACTTTCCCAGAGCCTTTAACCAAAGAACGGCGTAACTTTCAGCCAGTGTTGCAAAGCTACAAGCATGTATTATCAAACAAAGTGTTTGTGATCTTTATGGTTTCACTAGTGGCAACCCTAAGTGGTGTGGCAGCATTTGAGGCTGTGGCAGGTATCTTATACGGTAATACCTTTGGTTTAAGCCCGTTAATGATTTCGGTGCTATTTGTCTTGCCTATTCCTGGTTATCTATTAGGGGCGTATTACGCGGCTAAGTTAACCTCACAAAAGAAAGTATTACAGCTTGGGGTATTCTCCTTAGGCCTAGGGGCATTAATTATATTGGTACCAAGTTTATTCGGTCATAACATTGTTGCCACGGTAGTGCTTGGGTCGGTGTTGTTCTTTGCCGGTGCCGGAGCATTATTTCCAACCCTAACATCCCTTGCACTGCAACCCTTTCCAAAGCATGCAGGCGTTGCCGGCGCATTATTGGGCGGTGTACAGAACCTGTTAGCCGGTATGGCCACTTTGGTGATGAGCTGGATACCACTACAGGGGCAGTTAAATATTGGCGTTTTCTTAAGTTTTGCCACGCTTGTAGTTTGGGGCTTGTTAATGAGTTTAGAAGAACATCATGTTGAAATGCCTGAAGGCGAAGAAAGCTTAAGCTAGGGCGTGTTGGCCTTTGCTGTTTAATTAAAAGAATAAGGCGGCGCGATTGACGTGTGGTTGTTCCACACCGATGAGCGCCAACGTATTAGAAATGGCTAACAAACGCTGTCCGCAGGATGCGTTTAAAGGTCAAGCTATCTGCGTTACTCTCATTTTACATAGAACAACTATGCTTCAATTCGAGTGCCTTGCTATCTTGCCCTTTAATTCGCACATAAAGTAAACATGAAAGGTCAACACGCCCTTCACTTGCTTTGTTTTTAATTGAAAGCCAGTAAAATAGATTTACTGGCTTTTTTGTATAAGAAAATAAACATATGACTCAACCAACCCTGCCCTTACTGTATTCGTTCCGTCGCTGCCCCTATGCCATGCGTGCCCGCCTTGGCTTGTACCTAGCTGGAATAGATGTTGAACTAAGGGAAATCGAACTTAAAGCCAAGCCCGAGCATATGCTTGAGCTCAATCCTGTTGGAACCGTCCCTACCCTGCAGTTTAGCGATGGCCAAGTCAATAGTGAGTCTTTAGAGATCATGATTTACGCCTTAGAACAGGCACAATCAAATCTATTAGATAATCTGGAGGCTTCTCTAGAGTTAATCAGCATTAACGATGGCCCTTTTAAAAAGTCCCTTGATGGCTACAAGTACCCGCAACGTAACCTTGATAAAACCGAACAACAACATCGTCAAGACGCCCTAGAGTTCGCCCTGTTACTGAACTCAAAACTAACTAATGGCCCCTATTTACAGGGTACAAAAGCGTCATTGGCTGACTTTGCTATTGCGCCATTTATTCGCCAGTTCGCCCATGTCGACAGAGCCTGGTTTGATGGCTTAGACCTTAAACCACTGCAAACCTGGCTTGAACAATTCAAACAAAGTGAAGCGTTTTTAAAAGTGATGCCCAAATTCGAGCCCTACCTCAAAAATGGCAAGCGTTATTCGCTTCTTACGGGTGAAGAGATAACGGATAACGGATAACAGAATCGAGTTACGAGAGCGGCTTCACCTGCGAGAACACTACTTGGTAGCTCGAGTCTAGTACGCCATTGCTTGGCTTTAATCTGCACGGCTAAAGCCTACGGGACGCTGGAATAAAAAATGAAGAAAGTCGAATGTACAATGTCGAAAGCCCATTTGCGTTCGACTTTCTCCGTTTGACCATCGACGTTATTCTACTAAAGGCGAAGCCGTACCAAAGGAACGAAGTTACGTGCTAAAGCTTCGAAGAAGCGTGCTCGAATATGCGCTTCGCGCATACAAAAAAGCCTGCTCAAAGAGCAGGCTTTTTTGTTTTTGTATGGTGCCCAGGGCCGGACTTGAACCGGCACGCGGAAACCCGCGAGGGATTTTAAATCCCTTGTGTCTACCAATTTCACCACCCGGGCAGGGTCAGTAAGGTTTCCCTTGAAGACGCTGGCTATTTTACTGATAAACGTTTTTGAGTCAACAAAAAAACCTAGCCAAGACAACCGTTTGAACAGCTTTTATACAGAAGCAATAAAAGCCGTTCATTATTGCCGAATTACTGCATCATTATTGTTGCTATCACTATTGTTCAAGGGCCTTAGACACTTTCTCTTGTAAGTCTTTAGCAAGTTCAGGCAATTCCGCAATACGCTCTAATTGTGACACCATCATCTGCTGGCGCTTAGCATCAAAACGTTTGAACTGGGTAAGCGGGGTAATAATTCGCGCCGCCACCTGTGGGTTAATAGTGTTTAGCTCGATAATGGTATCGGTTAATAGCTTATACCCTGCCCCATCTATACGGTGGAACTGCGCCATGTTTTGCATAGCAAAACTGCCAATTAGGCTGCGTACGCGGTTCGGGTTATCAATACTAAAGGCGCTATGGTTACGAAGCTGACCAATGAGCTCAATCACCGCGCCAGTACCTAGATTCGCCTGCAGAGCAAACCATTTATCCATAACCAATGGTACATCCTGCCATTTTTCACCAAAGTCCGCTAACAAGGCTTGGTAGAACTTAGCCTCTAAATTAGTTGAGGCTTGCAGTGCTGCTAGGGTATCGGTCATTAACTGGGAAGACTGATACTGGGCAGTGATCAGATCCGCTGCGCCCTCATAACAGAAACTCAGGTAATCTAAACATAGGTTTTTCAGGGCCCGGGCGCCAATGCCATCTACTGACAGTAAACCTTGGTAATTGGCTAACCAAGCAGATTGCAATTGCTGAGCTAACTCGTTCTTGAGCCATTTACGGGTGCTAACCAAGGCATCCACATCAACCACATCCATGGCTTCACTTAAAATAGACAGCGCTGGCAGCGTTAATACTTCCGCTTTGAAATGGTCGTCTAGCTCTGATGTTAATACCTGCTCAAGGGCGCTAACTAAGCCTTGATCTAGCACTTTAACTTCGCCTAGATTGCTTAAAATAGCCGTAGTCATCAGCGATTGTGCGGCATCCCAACGGCTAAACTCATTGGCACTATGGGCTAATAGGGTTTGTTTTTCAGCAAGTGTCTGCTCAAAGTTAACTTTTACTGGTGCACTAAACTCATTAAATAAGCTAGCAACTGGCTGTGCTTTAAGGCCATCAAAGCTAAAGCTTTGCTTAACTTCTGTTAGCTCTAATAAGCCAGACTCTACGGATTCACCCGTTTCAGATAACAGCTCAAAACTAACTGGAATAAGCATTGGTTCTTTAGCCGATTTATCCGCGGTGGCTGGGGTCGATTGGCTAAAGTGTAATTGGTATTGACCTGTAGTCGCATCAAAACTTTGTTCAACGTCAACCACTGGCGTACCCGCTTGGTTATACCAACGTCTAAATTGGCTGAAGTCACGGCCACTGGCATCGGCCATAGCATCGACAAAATCATCACAGGTTACCGCCTGACCATCAAAACGTTCGAAGTACAGTTTCATACCCGCTTGGAAAGCTTGCTCGCCAATTAGGGTATGGATCATACGGATCACCTCTGCGCCTTTGTTGTAAACCGTTACCGTGTAGAAGTTATTCATTTCTAGCACTGATTGCGGGCGAATTGGGTGCGCCATAGGGCCTGCATCTTCAGCAAACTGAGCACTGCGCATGACCTTAACGGCATTAATACGTTGTACGGCCCGTGAATTTAAGTCAGAGCTAAATTCCTGATCCCTAAATACCGTTAAGCCCTCTTTTAAGCTGAGTTGGAACCAGTCACGACAAGTCACACGGTTACCGGTCCAGTTATGGAAGTATTCGTGGCCGATAACCGATTCAATCCCATCAAAGTCATCATCGGTGGCTGAGGCTTTATCCGCTAACACATATTTAGTGTTAAAGATGTTTAGGCCCTTATTTTCCATAGCGCCCATGTTAAAAAAGTCCACCGCAACAATCATGTAAATGTCGAGATCGTACTCTAAGTCGAAACGCTCTTCATCCCACTTCATCGATTTTTGCAGCGACACCATAGCGTGCGCAGCTTTATGTAAATTACCCTTATCAACAAAAACTTGTAATTTAACTTCACGGCCGCTACGGGTAACAAACTTATCTTCAAGTAAGTCATAGTCACCGGCAACCAATGCAAATAGGTAGCTCGGTTTTGGGAAAGGATCTTGCCAGCAGGCAAAGTGACGGTCGTTATCAAGCTCACCTTGTTCGATTAAGTTACCGTTACTTAATAGGTATGGGAACCCAGCTTTAGGTGCCTCTACGCGGACAGTGTACTTAGCCAGTACATCTGGGCGGTCCATAAAATAAGTAATGCGTCTAAAACCTTCGGCTTCACACTGGGTACAGTAGCTGCCATCACTCATGTACAGCCCCTCTAGTAAGGTATTTGCTAGGGGATCAATCTCAGTTTCAATAACTAATTCAGCTTCATCTTGATCACAGCTAAAACGTAACGAATGATCATCTAAGCTGGGCTCAATAATATTTCCGTCTAAAGTAATACTCAGTAATTTTAAAGCGCTACCATCAAGCTCAACGGTAGTAGCATACTCATTCAAGCGCTTTATTTTTGACTTAGCAGTTACCTGTGTTTTATTAGGGTGCAAGTTAAAGTTTAACTCGATGTCAGTAATGGTAAAGTTTGGCGAAGTATAATCTTTTAAATGCTTTTCTTGAGACATACGTCTTCATCCTTTTAAAATGAAAAAAGGCCAGATAACTGGCCTTTTTGATATTATTTATTTGTTACTTTTTTGCATAAAGCTGTGAATTGGCCATTTCAATCGTCAAATTGATCGCCTCATCTAAATAGGCATCGTCGGCTTCAAAATCTTCAGGGGCACTTTCTAAATCTTTAACAGGATCAAGGCCCTTTGCTTGCAGGCGTTCATTCAAACGCTTAAGTGCCAATGCATCGTCTTGTTGTTGCTCTTGTTGACGGATACTGAGTTCTAAACTGACTGCTTTTTCAGCTTTATTTTCCTTGTAACGGGCAATGTCATCCAAGATATAACCGATTTCTTTACTCTGTTGCATACGCGTTTGGTGGTTCGGCAACAAGCTTTCAATTAACTGCAAATTGACATCATCAACCCGACTAAAGCGTGATTCCGGTATTTTATCCCATGGCAATGGATTGTCTTCATCCGCTTCACCAAATTCACCAGGCTCAAAAGGCGATGGTAGTTTAATATCCGGTGTGACACCTTTGAGTTGGGTTGAGCCACCATTAATTCGATAAAATTTGGCCATGGTATATTGCACCGAACCAATAGGTTTAACGAAACTCTTGAACCACTGATCAGTTTGTACCGTTAAATTCATATGCCTTTGCACTGTACCTTTGCCAAAGGTGTCTTCTCCGACAATCAAAGCCCTGCCATAATCCTGCAGTGCTGCTGCAAGGATCTCTGATGCCGAAGCACTGTAACGGTCAACCAACACGGTTAATGGGCCATCATAAGCGGAAGAGCCACTATTATCTCTGTGTTGTAAAATCCGTTCGTTACTGTCTCTGACTTGTACCACCGGCCCCTGATCAATAAATAGTCCAGTGACGTTAATGGCTTCTCTTAAGTCGCCACCACCGTTGCTTCTTAGATCAAGTACTACACCGGCAATGTCTTGGCCTTCAAAATTAGCTAACTCTTTAGCAATATCTTCAGACAATTTATGATAAAAACTTGGTATTTCAATCACACCAACTTTTAGATCTTTATAAATCCCAGCTTTAGGTTGGATGATCTTACCTTTGGCGGCACTATCAACAAGACGAATTTTGTCTCGTACAATTGCCAACTCAAAAGATTGCGCCTTGGCACCGCCTTTCTTAGGTAAAATCTCAAGGGTAACTACTGTACCTTTAGGCCCTTTAATCAAATCGACAACATCATCTAAGCGCCAGCCAATGACGTCTGTAAACTCTTTTTCGTCTTCTTGCTTAATACCGATTATGCGGTCATCTGGTGCAAGCTGATCACTTTTTTCAGCTGGACCACCAGGTACTAACGAACGAATAACTGTATAATCATCACGCATAAACAGAGAAGCACCAATACCTTCTAGAGAAAGGCTCATTTGTTGCTTAAACCGCTCAGCGTTGCGTGGAGATAGATAACTAGTGTGGGGTTCAATGGTACGAGCGAATGCGTTCATAAGGGATTGGAACACATCTTCTGAATTTGTCTGAGTGAGGCGCTTAATGGCATTATTATAGCGCTTGCCTAACAGCTCTTTAACTTCTTCCCAGCTTTTGCCGGTTAAAGTTAAGTTTAGGGCTTCATTTTTGATTCTTTGACGCCATAGCTCGTCAAGCTCTGCTTCCGTTTTGGCATACTCGCTATTTTCACGATCAAACTGATAAACATCACCTTTGAGGTCAAAATTCATCGGCTGCTCGAGTAATTTTAACGCATAAGCCAATCGTTGATAGCGCTTCTGGGCGACATAATTATAAAAATCATAAGCCGGTTGCAGCTTGCCTGATCGCAGCATGTCATCGAATTGGTATTTATAAGGTTCTAAGCGTGCAATATCTGATGCCGTTAAAATCGTCTTATTAAAGTCCAATTGTTTAATAAATCTATCTTTAACTTGCTCTGAAAAGCTGTCGTCAAAGCTAAATCTATGATAGTGGGAGCGGCGAAACTTTACCGTTATACGCGAAGCTGAGGTAGCGTGCTGCTCTTCCTGAGTCAACACTGGTAGTTCATCAATACTTAACTTTGGTTCAATTGCCCAAGTTAAGGAACTGCTAATTAAAAGTGCTAGCGCTAACGCCAAAGTTTTCTTCATAAACCTACTCCCTGATCCTTAATGGGGTTTAAAGCTGGATATGATCCAGTTTTACTTTTACTGTAAGGCCTGTGTCAAGTTGAACATTCACTTCATCCTTAACAAAATCAACCACATGACCTGGAACTGCAGCTTGTCCTAGCTTCACTTTCACTCTTTGATTAGTTGAAAGTTCTGAAAGGGCTTTTGGCACTACAACAGGTTTAGCTGGTGCATTCTTAGCTGCAGGCTTGGCTTTATCTGAACGAGGTGCACGTTTAGGTGTCGCCTTAGCTTTACGCTCTTTATTTTGCTTAGCACGTTGCTCATCACGCTTGGCTTTGGCTTTATCCTGACCTTCTTTTAAGCTTGTTTGAGCGTGCTCAACGTGTTCAGCATCAATCTCACCACATGGATTACCATCTAAATCAACACGTTGAACACCTGCTTTAACACCACGAAGGTAACGCCAACTTGAGGTATAACGGCGAATAGCTTGACGCAATTGAGTCTTGCTGACTTTAGGGTCGTCTGCTAAACGCTCTGCCAACTCTTGGAATAGACCAATTTTAAGTGGCTTAGTTTCACCTTCTGCAATAAAACAGTTAGGAAATTGTTGAGTTAAATATGTGATAACCTGATTTACATCGGTCAACTTTTCGGTTGATTCCATCATTAATTCCATGTTTAGAGTTCATCATCTTCTTGCTGTTGCTGGCTTAGCAACCAGGCAGCAAAAACTTCGATCTCTTCATCTTCTAAACTAACTAGGTCTGAGTTATATTGCCAAAAGCCCCAGACCGCCAATAAGGTTTGCTCTAACTTTTCAATGGCGATGTCTTCATCGGCCAAAGAATATATACAATGATATATACGATTTAAGTTATCTGCTACAAGTTGTTCATCTCCTTCCCAGTCGCCTACTTCATCGGCTGACACTAAGAAGTCTTGAATATATACTAGCTCTTTCATAATCCCCTCAGGATTGTAGAGAGACAGGCATTATACCTAGCTACAAAAAAATTGTGCCACTAAAGCGTGCACTTTTGCTGGTATTTTACTCAGTTAAGACCTTTTTTAAGATTTCTACCACGTTTTTTAAGCCTTTTTCATCCTCTTCCGTAAAGCGGTTAAGGCTTGGACTATCAATATCTAAAACCCCAAACACTTTATTATCAAGGATTATAGGTAAAACCATCTCTGAATTTGAAGCGCTATCGCAGGCAATATGACCTTCGAATTGATGCACGTCAGCAACCCTTTGGATCTGGCCAGTACTGGCAGCAACACCGCATACTCCACGACCAAAAGGAATGCGTGTACAAGCCACTTTGCCTTGAAATGGCCCCAGAACCAACTGCTGATCAATATTTAAATAAAAGCCCACCCAATTGATGTCTGCTAAATGTTCATTTAATAAAGCCGATAAATTGGCCAGTTGAGCAATTTGATTAGATTCAGACTCTAAAAGTGCTTCAGCCTGTAAAGCAATAATACGGTATTGTTCTTGAATATTTGTCATGGATTTTCTTAATTGTTATTGATTAGTACTGCAATGCACCAAAACAGAGTATGACAATTGCCCCGAAAGGGGTAAAATTGTCAAAAAACAGCCAAACACTGCTCTTACCATTATGATTTTGTTAGCAAATAGCATTTATTTTCAAGCTATAATATCAAATTATAAATTATTAGTACTACAGAGAACACATTGAAATCACCTACTAGGGAAAAATTATTACTCTGTCGCCATTGTGACAAAGTACTTAATTGGCCGACATTAAAACCCAAACAAAGGGCCATTTGTCCTAGATGCCATTCCTCTGTGTTACATTACCCTATTAGTTCACTAAGCGGTCTTGGCAGTCTAGCATGGGCAGCGTTATTTATTTTCTTCCCTGCCAATTTACTGCCTATTTTAGAAATACACTTTTTTGGCAGTATTAGATTAACCACAATTACCGGTGCCGCCCTCGAAGTTTGGCATCAGGGTTTTTGGTTAGTAGCGATAGCCGTTATCTGTTCGGCTGTTGTGGCGCCTTTGTTGTTGATTGTTAGCGTCATTATTCAAGTCCAAATATTAAAACAAGATAGCATCCGCTGTAACCAAGCAGATTTTTTAAGACGACTGTTTAAATGGCATAAACTACTCACCCAATTAACAATGTTAGAAATTTATTTGATTAGCTTTCTCGTTTCCGTATTTAAGCTATCTGATTTTGCCGATGTTCATTTTGGATACGGCACCTTAAGTTTCGGTTTGTTGTTTATATTTGTACTCTATATGCAAAGGGAATATTCAACAGAAGCAATGTGGCAAGAATTTGAGAAGCGAGTCGACTGTGAAGCATAACTTAATGATGTGTAATAATTGCCATTTGACTAACGTCGCCCAATGGACTCACTGTCGCAGATGTAAAGAGCCTTTATTTAGCCGTAAACCGAACTCTATTTTAAAAAGTTGGGCATACCTTTTAACCGCGTTTATCCTGTTGTTCCCCGCTAATCTTTATCCAATTAGCCAACTCACTAAACAAGGAGTAATAACCTACGACACCATTTTTTCAGGAATAATGTCGTTGGTTGATAATGAATTGATCGCTATTGCTATCATTGTTTTTACCGCCAGCATTTTAGTACCTTGGCTTAAAATTATCGGCTTGTTTGTGATTTTGCTGACGATTTCGTTAAACATGCCCCTCAGTAAACAAAAACTTCATTTTTCATACAGAGTAATTGAATGGATAGGTCGATGGTCTATGCTCGATTTATTTGTTATCTCTATCGTAGTAGCATTGGTGAATATGGGACAACTGCTGGATGCTAAACCGGCCCCTGCCGCGACTGCATTTGCTGCAGTTATTCTATTCACGCAGTTAGCTGCAAAAGCATTAGACACACGACTATTATGGGATCAACTGGAACAACAACATGACCGCTGAAGACGCTACCATTAGAAAACAAAAAATGCTTTCTCCAGTATGGATTCTTCCTGTACTGGCTCTATTTTTGGTTGCCTGGCTAGGCTTCAAAAACTATCAGCAACGAGGCGCTACGATTACGATTGCTTTTCCAAGTGCTGCAGGTATGGAAGTTGGTAAAACCTTAGTTAAATATCAAGGCCTCAATGTTGGTAAAGTCACTTATATTGACATTGCTGATGATTTAAAAGGCGTCGAAGTGTCCGTTGAAATTGACTATCGAGCCAAGGATCTATTAACAGAAGGCAGTAAATTTTGGCTAGTCGCCCCCAAAGCCAGTATCACTGGTGTTGAAGGCTTAGATGCCCTGTTCTCAGGTAATTATATCAGCTTATTACCCGGCGAAGGCCGCAGTCAATCAGAGTTTATCGCTGAAGAGCAAGCGCCACTATTGCAACAGGGCGAAAATGGTCTGAATTTTGTTATTAACACCGACAGTTTAGGAAGTTTAAAAGAAGGTTCGCCAATTTATTTCAAACAGATCCCTGTTGGCAGCATTTTAAATTACCAGTTAACCAAACAAAATCAGGTGACTATTTCGGCCTTTATTGAAGAACAATATGCATACTTGGTCAACGCCAATAGCCGTTTTTGGAACGTCAGTGGCATTACTGCGAAAGCAAATCTAAATGGTATTAGCCTACAAACGGAATCTTTAGCCAGTATTCTGGCCGGCGGTATCGCCTTTTCCAGCCCTAGTCAAGGGGAGTCGATTAAAGATGGCCACAGTTTTAAACTCTATAAGGATCAAGATCAAGCCAATGTTGGCCGCACTCTAACATTTACTGCCGAGCATCCCCATGGGCTAAGTACTGGTGCAGCTATCATATACCGCCAACTTAATATCGGTGAAGTCAGTGAAATAACGCTGCTGGATGAAGGCGTTGAGATCCTAGTCGATATCTATAAACCATATGATTCCCTTCTAAAAATAGACAGTCAATTTTGGATTGCTGGTGCCGAGGTTTCTCTTGCTGGCAGTAAAAACTTGAGCAGACTGATCACTGGGCCAGCTATTGAGTTTTTACCCTCAGAGCGCGAACAAATTGGCCATGATTTCACCTTATTAACCCAGGCCCCTAAAACCCATTTGGGCCAACTGTATCAATTTAGCGCTGCAGAAGATTTTGGGTTAACCCAGGGTGCAATTATCACCCATAAAGACTTCACCATTGGCGAAATTACCCAAGTAAAATTAGCTGATGACTTTAATTCAGTTGAGTTCACCGCAGAAATTTATCCAGAATTCAGCAAATTAATTACACCTAATAGTTACTTTGTACATCGCCCCATGATGCAGCTTGATGCGAGTTTAGATGGCGTAAACGTTAACAGTGGCGCAATAAGTTCGGCGTTAACAGGACAAATCCAAGTAGTTAATGATGACACTAAAGGCAAACTTGCCCTCTATAAAGATCAACAACAAGCCCATTACCAAAGGCAATTAGCCGATTACAGCAAAGTTATTCTACAAACCTCTGAGCTCAACGGTGTCAGTCCACAGCAAATTGTCAGCTACAAAGGAATGGAAATCGGTTTTGTTGATAACACAAATTGGAATTCTGAACAGGACCACTTCACGATTACGATTAAAATTAATCCCAATTACCAAAATTTACTTAATGGTAAGCAAATTTTTTGGCAACAAGCCGCGCTAGATGTTGAGGCCGGTGTTTCAGGCTTGAAAATTAAGGTTGCCCCTTTGCAACAAGCCATCAAAGGCGGCATTGTGCTCAGCCATCTCGAACCTGAGAGTAGCCTAGCTGCAAATGACATCCTTTATGTCAATGAGCAAGATGCAAGAGCCCAAGCCAAATATGTTAAGGTGACGTTCCCTACCAAGTCCACCTTAACTAAGGGTGCTGCGGTTAAATATCTTGGACAAAAAATTGGCCATATCAGTGAATTAACCATGTCAGCTGACCTTCAACAACTGAATGCAACCTTAGCCTTGTATCAGCCTTATGCGCAACATTTTAGTAAACAGGGCACCCAATTTTATCAGGTTAGTGCGGAATTAGGTGCCGCCAAAATTGCTAACTTAGAAACTTTAGTGAGTGGCAGTTATATCGCCAGTTTACCGGGTGCTGGTGCCGAACAGAATCAATTTATTGGTACATTACTCAGCCCCAACATCCAACCTAGTAATGGCCTAAATCTGGTGTTAACGAGGACAAGTATGCCATCGTTAAAAGTTGGATCGGGGCTATTTTTCCGTGGTGTTAAAATTGGTGAAGTGACTCAATTACAATTAGCGGCTAACGCACAGCAAGTCGAAATCCATGTTAATATTGGCAGTCAGTGGCAACATCTGGTGAATCAGTCGAGTCAGTTTTGGGATTTATCTGGCATTGAAATCGACTTTGGCATTTTCTCAGGCACCAAGGTAGATGCGGGCTCTATAGAGACCTTACTATCAGGGGGAATCGGCGTGGTAACCGAGCTTAGTAATGACGAGTCTGCTGCCCTTAGTGCAGGGGCTGAACTGCCCATGCATAAGTCTCCCGAGCCGGACTGGTTAGAGTGGCAACCTAAGTTGATGCCTAGAGACAAATAGAAAGACAAATAGTAAGACAAATAAACACACAAAAATGGCAGCGACGATCAACCGATCCTCGCTGCCATTTTTATTTTATTCCGAGACAACTTGCGCCGAATATGACTATTGATAATAGCCTTGAGCTAACCGTTCACTAAAATTTATTGCTAAAGAAGTTGGAAAAAAGAAGATTAAATGCTACGAGATCGTTCAATAACCAACCTACCCCAAGGAGCAAGCATGAAGGTCATTATCGTAGGCTACACTAAAGACGGCGTACCTATTAAAAAAGCTG
The DNA here is from genome assembly GCF_010993985.1 of Paraferrimonas sp. SM1919. Lineage (GTDB taxonomy): Bacteria > Pseudomonadota > Gammaproteobacteria > Enterobacterales > Shewanellaceae > SM1919. Next base: position 32,588 of record NZ_WINH01000003.1, read on the forward strand.
TGGAATCTTTTTGGGATAAGTATGTATTTACGACATACACCTATGCGGCAGCGATTATCACCCTTACAATTCTAGGCTTACTTTCATTATAGTAAAAAGCCCCGCTATATCCGCCCTGGGATCAACCCAAGCTTTAAACCCTGTCTTGATTTCATCCAAAGTCATACCCTGATCCATTAATCGCTGCGAGACTTCATGCACATGTTGTAAGTTTACGGAGTTTGTAAAAAAGCCCTCGCGCCATTTTTGGAAATCTTGCAACCTTGCTTGAACATTATTAAAGGCAATCTCTAAAAAGCTGAAATTGACAAAAAACAAGATTAAATGTTATAACATCGAGTAATTAATAATCAGTCGAGGGCTGAAAAATGAAAATCGTTACAGTAGGCCATACAGAAAACGGCACCCCAATAACAAAACTGGTTGAGTCATTTTGGGATAAGTATGTATTTACAATATCTAATGCGTGGTTAAGTCTTATCGCCTATTTTGCATATTTGATTTATGTAGCACTTACTTCTTAACAAAGAATCCCCGCTAAATTAGCGGGGATTTTTGTTTTAGGCCGCTATATCCGCCCTGTGGTCAACCCAAGCTTTAAACCCTGTCTTGATTTCATCCAGAGTCATACCCTGATCCATTAATCGCTGCGCGACTTCATGCACACTTTGTAAGCTTACAAAACTTGTATAGTAACCCTCGCGCCACTTTTGAAAATCTTGCAGCCTCGCTTGAACATTATTAAAGGCAACCTCTAAAAAGCTGAAATTGACAAAAAGAAGATTAAACGTTATAAAATTGAATAATTAATAAGCAATCAAGGGGTGTAAAATGAAAATTGTTACAGTAGGTCACACAACAAACGGCACCCCAATCACAAAATTGGTTGAGTCATTTTGGGATAAATATGTATTTACAACATTTAATGCGTGGTTAACGATTATCCTTGTTTTAGTGTTTGTGCTTTTCCTTCTGATTTCCGCCTTAATCTTTGATTAACAAGAAGACCCGCTATTTAGGCGGGGCTTCTATTTAACCGTTCAATGGCAATTTCATTTTAAGGACTTTTGCCACATTCATTTTTCCTAACAAAGGGGCTTCCCATTCAATACCTACCTTGCCCTCCAAAACATTTAATCCATACAAAGTTAACCCTATCTCGCGAGAATGAGCCTCATCAAACTAAAATTGTTCAAAAAGTTCTAACTTTGAGACAAATGAGTTGCGGCTTTTGAGCTAATTAAAACTTATCCATAAAACCAATAAGCTAAGCCAATGGCGGCAGTTATACCACCAACATCGGCCAGTAATCCACACCAGAGCGCATGACCGGCATTTTTCAGTCTTACCGCCCCTAAATACACCGCAATAACATATAAAGTGGTTTCTGTGCTGCCTTGGAACAGGGCAGCTAATCTGGCTTGGAAAGAATCCACCCCATAGGTGTGCATCGTTTCTAACATCATCGCCCTTGCCCCTGAGCCGCTAAAGGGCTTCATTAATGCCGTTGGCATGGCATCAATAAAGCGTAAGTCACCGCCCAATAGCAGCACCACAAACCCAAGCGCATCCAATAAATAATCCAGCGCGCCGGAGCCCCTTAATGCACCGATTGCGATTAACATAGCAACCAAGTAAGGAATTAAGGTTATGGCCTGTTTAAATCCCCCTTGAGCCCCCTCAATAAAGACCTCATAAATGGCGAGTTTTTTTACTGTGGCAAATAAAATAAAGCCAAAGACCAATGCCAATACTGCACCATTACCGGTTAAGGTAGACACCTGTTGTAATTGCTCGCTGGCAAGGTTAGCCAAAGACACCACAATTAGCGCCAGTACCGATAAAAAGCCCACTAACGGCAATAACAACCGCCACTGTAACAGGTTGATCCTTTGCACAATTGATACTGCAATCAAGCCCACTAAGGTTGAAGCACAGGTGGCCAGCACAATAGGCACAAACACCTCAGCAGGGTTTGGTGCGCCCTGTTGCGCCCTAAATAAAAAGACAGTGATAGGAATAAGCGTCACCGAAGAGCTGTTTAATACTAAAAACAGCATTTGCGCTGGACTGGCATTCACATCAGAGGGGTTATGCACCTGCAAGTCTTGCATGGCTTTAATGCCCAAAGGAGTGGCGGCGTTATCTAACCCAAACACATTTGCCATTAGATTCATGGTGACACTGCCAAAGGCTTTGTCACCCCGCGGTATCGTTGGCATTAATGGGGCCAATATCGGCTCGAGTATTTTGGCAAAGATCTGCACTAAACCGGATTTTTCCGCCAGCGCCATCAACCCCATCCATAAGGTAAGAATACCCACTAAGCCAATGGCAATTTCAGCAGACAATTTGGCCATAGAAAATAAACTGTCTACCACGTCGCCTAAAACGGCGCTATTACCGGCAAACAGCTGCAAGCCAATGGCCACAAAGCTGACAATCCAAAGACCTGCCCAAAAACGGTTTAACACAGCGCTTCCTTATAATGGTTTACTAAAACTGAGCTTAGCATCTTCAAAGCCCGTTTGCTTATAGCCATTTCGCTCGAGTAATTTCAGCATGTTAGGGTATTTAAACATAGATTTTACAGTAAGATGGCGATAGCCCTGCGCCCTCGCCCAAGTTTGCTGTTGCTCTAACAAGCTTTGCGCTACTCCCACTTTCCGCATACTCGGGATAACGCCCCCTAACCAACTGTAAAAGGTGTCCGCGCTTTGCTGATAGCCAAGTTTATAGCCGACTGGCTGATTTTCCACATAAGCCACCAAACATAAAAAAGGCCTCCGTTGCAATCGCTGCTGCAAATGTACCAGGCTGATAGCACGGTCGAATTCTGGGATCTGCTGATGCACTTTGATGGCATCTTCTAATGGAGCAGGTTTTATAGTAAACATAATAACGGCTGTGGTTGAAGATTAAAATTATAGTTTGGTCGCGGTAATGGCATACACCAAGGGCACTAACTGGCCATTATGAAGCCATTGGTAATGAATATCGTCATCACTCTTGCTGACTTCCTCAAAGCATGGATAGGGACTTAATGGCGACTCTAGCAGGCTATCAATGGTTAACCCTGCGCTCGCTAAGGCTGAAATCACATCGGCGATAGTGTGGCTCCACACTTGGGTTTGTGCCTTAAAGTCGCCGCTGTTTTCGGTGTAAGTGCCTTCAACTTCAAGATCGCCGCTAGTTTGGTGGAAATAACTGTAGCCCTGCAATAAATCTACTATCGGATGAAATTCAACAAACACCAAGCGGCCACCTGCTTTTAATTGTTTCGCGACACCCCGGGCCCAGCGATGAATATCTGGCAACCAACAAATCGTGCCATAACTGGCATACACCACATCAAATTGCTGATCATTGCTATCAAAGTAGCTAAATATATCTTGGCAAATAAATTGCGTGTTTAAGCCAAGTTTAATCGCTAAATCTTTAGCCGCATTAATGGCATTATCAGCAATATCTACCCCTGTCACTTGCGCCCCAAGTTGCTGCATCGATAACGAGTCTTGACCAAAATGACACTGCAGGTGCAATACGGATTTAGCGGTGAGTTCACCAAGTAAGTTAAGTTCAAGGGCATTAAGGGAGTTTTTAGACTTTAGGAAGGCGTCAACATCGTAAAAGGATGAGGTCAAATGCAGCTCAGTACGGGCGTTCCAAGCGGCTTTATTGATTTGTTTATAATCCTTTATTTCCATTGCTAATAGTCCTTTAGATACAAAAAAGCCCGCATTAAGCGGGCTCTTATTTAGCGTTTAGCCTAGAAGTGCTTTCACTTCAGTGCTAACGTCAGCCACTAATTTAGTGCCGTCTAGCTTGTGGTACTGGGTTGCACCGTTTGCCGCTTCAGCCGTGTAGTAATCTACTAGTGGTTTAGTTTGCTCATGGTAAATACCTAGACGCTTACGAACGGTAGTTTCTTCGTCGTCTGGGCGGATCACTAGATCTTCACCAGTCACGTCATCTTTACCTTCTTCTTTTGGTGGGTTGTAAACCACGTGGTAAACACGACCAGAACCTGGGTGTACGCGACGGCCGCCCATACGCTCTACGATGTTTTCGTCTGGCACGTCGATTTCGATTACGTGATCAACATCGATGCCATTCTCTTTCATAGCGTCAGCTTGTGGAATCGTGCGTGGGAAACCGTCTAATAGGAAACCTTTGGCACAGTCATCTTGAGCAATACGCTCTTTTACTAGACCGATGATTAGCTCATCAGAAACCAGTTGACCAGCGTCCATCACTTTTTTCGCTTCAAGACCTAGTTCAGTACCCGCTTTAATCGCAGCACGTAGCATGTCACCAGTAGAGATTTGTGGAATGCCGTATTGCTCCATAATGAATTGAGCTTGAGTACCTTTACCGGCGCCTGGAGCACCTAAAAGAATAATGCGCATTAACTGTTCCTCATTCGCATTGAATAAAATTTTGTAATTGGATCTTCGCATAACCGCACGTTTTTTTAAAGCGATATGCTGTAATTCACTAGGGTTATGCTTCAAAATTTAGAAAATTTAGTATAAAAGGCTATATAACCCACGACGATATTTTGCTGCTAGAGGATCGCCCTGTCCTAACGCCGATAAAATATCCATGAGTGATTTACGAACCTCGCCATTGCCTGCCGCTAAGTCTTTTTTAAGGACACAAAGTAAATGCTCTAGCGCCTCTTCATTACGACCAGCACCATGCAGGGCCACGGCTAATTCCACCAGCGCCGTCATATTTTCAGGTTCGGCTTCCACTGTGGCGAATAATTGTCGAATTTCAGGGCTATCGGCCGCTTCTAAGGCGAGTTGGTATTTAGACTTTAAGGTGTCGTATTCGCCATCTTGGTCTTCTAAACGAATGCTGGCAATGATCTCGCCTGCATCAGCATTTTGCTTATTATCCAACAGTGCATGGGCATAGGCTTTGGCCACAATGGCCGAAGGCTCCAAGGTGTATGCTTGGTGTAACACCTTTACTGCCTCACTGGCTTTGCCTTCACTTAATAACACCACACCTTGCTCAAATAGCATGTCAACTTCACTTGGCAAGTGGGGCTTGAGTGCTTGTTCGAGCTCGCTATCGGATTTCATGCCGCTAAAAGCATCAACGGGTTGGCCCTCTTTTAAGATAATAACCGTAGGTACGCCTTGAATGCGGAAATACTGCACAATTTGCGGTTGAGCATCACAGTCTACATGGGCCAAAGTAAAGTTGCCCATACGGCTATTAATGGTTTGCAGCTGCCCTAACATCTGCATAGATTCTGGCGCTTGGCTCGAAGTAAAACAGAACACTAAAGGTTGCTGCATAGAGGTATCAACTACCTGTTGGATATTCTCTACGGTAACGCTCACCATGTTTGTCATTGTTTTGTAATTCCTTAGACTAATAGCAGTAAATTATAGCTATCAAAAAAGGCAGGGAGAGCCCTGCCCTGAGGTTACTAAAGTTTATACTTTAATTAATTCGCTAATTCTAACCATAGTTTATTAAGCTGACTAATAAAAGTTGAAGGATCTTCTAAAGAGCCGCGTTCAGATAGTTGCGCTTGCGATAACAGCAGTTGTGCCCAATTGTTAAAACGCTCTAGGTCTTGTTCAGCATCAAGCTTAATCACTATAGGATGCTCTGGGTTAATTTCAAAGACACCTTTCATTTCTGGTACCTGTTGACCCGCCGCCTGCATAAGTTTGATCATTTGCGACGACATTTCATCATCGGCTGCAACTAAACACGCTGGCGAATCCGTCAGACGAGTCGTGATACGTACATCTTTTACTTTATCTCCTAAACTGTCTTTTAGACGTTTAATAAGAGCCTCAGATTCTGCTTCAAGTTTCTGCTGTTGCTCTTTTTCTTGTTTGTCTTCAAGTTCACCTAAATCTAAATCTCCGCGATTAACAGCCACCAGCTGCTTACCCTCAAACTCGGTTAGGTATCCCATCATCCACTCATCAATGCGCTCAGACATCAACAGTACTTCCACACCTTTCTTTTTCAGCACTTCTAGGTATGGACTGTTTTTAGCGGCAGAGAAGCTGTCCGCGCAGATGTAGTAAATCTTATCTTGGCCTTCAACCATACGAGCAATGTAGTCCTCTAAGGATACATTTTCATCGCTGTTGTCGTTATGGGTCGAAGCAAAGCGCAACAGTTTGGCCACTTTGTCTTTGTTGGCCATGTCCTCGGCTGGGCCTTCTTTTAATACTTGACCGAACTCTTTCCAGAACTCTAAGTATTTTTCAGGCTCATTGCTCGCAAGGCCAGAAAGCATGCTTAGGGCGCGCTTAGTAATGCCCTGACGCATTTTTTGAGTGACCTTAGTATCTTGTAGAATTTCGCGAGATACGTTCAGTGGTAAGTCACTTGAGTCTAATAGCCCTTTTACAAATCGTAGGTAGTTTGGTAGGAACGCTTGCGCATCGTCCATAATAAACACACGCTGTACATAAAGCTTTAAACCATGCTTAAATTCACGGTTAAATAAATCCCACGGCGCTTTGGTTGGTAGGTATAGTAACGAAGTGTACTCAAGGTTACCCTCTACGCGGTTGTGGCTCCATTTAAGGGGATCGCTGAAATCATGGCTAATATGCTTATAAAACTCTTTATACTCTTCGTCAGTGACTTCTGTTTTCGAGCGCGTCCATAATGCCTTGGCTTGGTTAACCGCAGACCATTGACCATCGGTTGCTGGAATAACCGTACCGTCTTCTTCGGTCTTTTCTGGGGTACCTTCTTCAAAAAACTCAACCGGTACACTGATATGATCAGAGTACTTAGTCACAATAGAGCGCAAACGGAAAGTATCGGCAAACTCTTGCTCATCTTCACGCAAGTGCAAAGTAATTTCAGTACCACGGTCGGCTTTTTCAATGTTATCAAGGGTGAAGCTGCCTTCCCCTTCAGACTCCCATAGCACCGCTTGGTCGGCTGCTAGACCAGCAGCGCGGGTACGAACGGTCACTTTATCAGCAACAATAAAGGCCGAGTAAAAGCCCACACCAAATTGGCCGATTAACTGCGAATCTTTAGCCTGATCACCACTTAAGTTCTTGAAGAACTCAGCCGTACCCGACTTAGCAATGGTACCAAGATGATTAATCACATCATCACGGCTCATACCAATACCGTTATCGCTAATGGTCACCGTACCCGCTTCTTTGTCTGCACTAATGCGCACACGCAAATTACCGTCACCTTCAAAAAGTGTGTTATCAGACAACGCTTTGTAACGAAGCTTATCTGCTGCATCGGCGGCATTAGAAACTAATTCACGCAGGAAAATTTCTTTGTTTGAATATAAAGAATGGATCATTAGTTGAAGCAGTTGCTTCACTTCAGTTTGAAAACCATGTACTTCTGGCTGAGACATGTCTCACTCCCTTAATGTGTCTAACAAGATGTGTCTTTTACTATCACATACATAAGACTGCTTTTTGAGTTTTCAAGGGAGTAAATTAAAATTTTATCGTATTTGTTTAAAAACCAACCTTTACAAGGTTTGACGGCCACTGAATGACAAAGCCAAAGTCGTACCATCAACGTACTCTAATTCACCGCCTACTGGTACGCCGTGGGCAATGCGACTCACGGTGACATCATAGGACTTAGCCAGCTCTGCAATATAATGGGCGGTGGCCTCACCTTCTACGGTTGGGTTGGTCGCTAAAATCAACTCTTCAACATCGTCTGATTCACATAATCTGGCTAGCGCATCTAAACCAAGTTCATCCGGGCCAATGCCGTCTAGTGGTGACAGTTTGCCTAGCAACACAAAGTAACGGCCATCGTATTGACCAGCAGATTCAATCGCCAACATATCCGCAGGGGATTCAACCACGCAGACTAAACCATTTTGAGCTCGTTTTGGGTTGGCACAAATATGGCAGGTTTGCTCTTCAGTAAAAGTACGGCAAGTGTCGCAATGGGCGACATCACGCATAGCCTCAGCCAAGGCTGTGGCTAATTTCATGCCACCACTACGCTGACGCTCAAGCAATTGAAACGCCATACGTTGGGCAGATTTAGGGCCGACACCCGGCAAGACTTTAAGGGAGCTGATTAACTCATCAACCAGAGGGCTAAATTTCATGGGATCATCTATCAATAACAGTAATATTAATAGGCTAACATAGCATCAATCTTGGCAAAAGCCTTTGCTTTTATTCACTCATTAACGCTTAACTAATTGCTGTTAATTTAAGCGCTTACGCCTATCTATAGCGATCTTAATCACACTTAACACTACCAGTCACCCATTATCAGTTTAGGTTCAGTTTCTAGCATTATGGTGTATCGCTCATTTTCTGTATTTATCTAAATTCCATGTTAAAAAGAAGTCTTACCGCCGCTGTTTTTTTATTCACGCAATCCCTGCAAGCCGCTACAGTAACCGAACTATTCAAATATACTGACTCATCGGCAGGCCAACCGTCTTTCGATGTTCGGGGGGATAACGCCTATATTCTTTTCACCCACGGTAAAAGCCATAAGGGTCGAATTTGTCATTACAATTTGCGTACCGATGATAATGACTGCTCAGGCGATCTATTCAAAACCTTAGCTCCCCATGATGTGGGGCATAATCAATCGGCCATCGCAGTCGATGGTGATGGTTATATCCATGCTTGGATTGGTATGCATAATCACAAGATGCGTTATTACCGTTCAGTAGAACCGAATAACTATCAAGGTTTTGAAGAGCTCAGCCACACCTTGCCAGGCTATGATGACGAAGGTTTACAGGAAAAACGTTATACCTACCCTGCTGCGGTCTCAAATAGTCGCGGTGACGTATTTTTTGTTGCCCGCAGAACCGGCCTGTTTATGGATGACGGTATACTGCGTGAATCCCAGCATGATGAAAAACAAGACTTATATATTTTTGATAACGCCACCGATAGCTGGAGCCTAAAGCTAATTAAGGCGCAAGAAGGCCGTAATGCTTATATGAGTAACCTTTACGCCGACGATAACAATAATCTGCACATTGTGACGGCTTGGTCGCAAATTCATGATGGTGATAACACCTTCCAACGTGGCACTTATCTTCGTTACAGCAACCAAGATAATAAGTTTTACAAAGCAGACGGTACTCAAGTCGATATCCCGGTTGATGTGGACACCCATCAAGCAGACTTGTTCTACTCAGGTGAAATGCCATGGGGTGACAAAATAAGTGAAATCCAAACCCCACAGGTGACCCTAAATAGCGATGGCCAGCCTGTGATCAGCTATCCATATAACACAGCAGTGGATTACTCTAAAAAGGATCCTAAATACGTGCTTAATGTCGCTAAATTTAATGGCTCAGATTGGACGACTCAAACTGGGATAAGTGATTTACGTAATCATGAGCGCCCTCCTATCACACGAGTCAGCCAATGGTTAAACATTTATTCTAGAGACAAAAATAATGCTTACATCCACACCTCAACGGATAAGGGTGATAGCTTTAGCCTGGTTACTGACTTAAAAGACGGTGGTGAACCTTATGTTGCTAAGAATATTAACCAAAGCACTGATTTATATATTAATAATAACCGCTTATTTAAAGTTGAATACCAGCAAGATGGTAATCACAAACCTAGTGTACAAATCACTTACCCAATTAACGGTCAGCAATTTGAAGCACAGAACCAGATCATGATCCATGCAGACGCGAATGATAATGATGGCGAAGTCACTGCGGTTGAGTTTTTTGTTGACGGTAAATCTATCGGTATTGATGAACAAGCCCCTTATCAAATGCCTTGGCAGGACGTCCGTGAAGGTCGCTGGTTATTCTCTGCAGTCGCGTTCGATGAGCAAGGAGAACAAGCTCACTCAAATAAGGTAAGAATTAAAGTTAATAACCGCAAAAAGCTGAACTTAACCCCTATTGAAGATGCTTATGTTCGCGACGGTGAGCACCAAGAGGACAACTTCAATACGGATACGCTAGCGATTAAGGGAGATGAAGATAGCGGCTATAACAGAGAAACTTTACTGAAATTTAAGCTTTCTAAGGTTAAACAAGCGGTAAAACAGGCTCAGTTAAGCTTTATCGTTAAAAAGGCCACTAAAGCTACCCTAGTTACCGCAGGGGTAATGTCTTCCAATGACTGGGATGAGTCTGATGTAACTTGGAATACGGCGCCTAGCACTTTACATGATATTGAAACGGTAATTATTGATGCTAAGGGTAAAGTGAAAATAGACCTAACCGATGCCATTAATGATAATATCGGCGAAAAATATATCAGTATTCGCCTGTATAACATCGACCTTGATGGTGCCTTAGTTGAAATCAACTCCCAAGAGAGCCAACACTCGCCTGAGTTACAACTTAGCTGGTAAAACGATAAAGGGGAGCCATGCTCCCCTTTATTTAAACAACAATTTTATCCCGCTAGACTATTACAAATTGTAAAATAGATTGCCTAGATATTTTTCCAATAAAAATTAAAGTGCTGAAAAATAAATAAAAATTTATTCTCAGGCTGATTTATAACATTTCTTGTTACCGACCTTCATTGTTCAATTACAACCTTTTGCTGTTTTTACTCCATCTTATTAGAAACACCAATAGGAGAACGTAATGAAAACTTTAACACTTATCACCATTTGCACTTTAGGTTTAACCAATATCGCCAATGCAGACGTTACTTTCAAAGGGACTGATAGCACATTGGAGACTCAGATTTGTTTGGCTGCGGCTAATGGTTCAGCGTCTGATCTTAAATCCCAAATTAAAAAGCTCGCACCACGTCGCCCAACCGCCAAAGCTTATTATCTCGCGGTAAAAAATATCAGCTGTAACGGCCAAAGCCTATCCAATTTTGCCGCGTTTTACGGCAATCATAAAGCTTATGCAGTGTTAACTAAGTACTCACAGGACACCTTAGTCACGTCGAGTGGAAGAAATAAATGAGCTTTAAAAAAGCCGCGCTCAGTATATCCATAAGCGCGGCTTTATATGCTTTGTTGAAACTTAAGCAAGGACCCTATCAAAAGACTCGCTACTGACTTTATTGCCCTTAATTCGTTCCACAATTAAGTAGTTAACAGGAACGAGTATCAAAGTAATAAAGGTGGCAAAAATAATACCGAAGCCCAGAGAAATGGCCATAGGAATTAAGAACTGCGCCTGAGTCGACTGTTCAAACAATAACGGCATTAAACCAATAAACGTAGTTAAACTGGTTAACAATACTGGGCGGAAACGTCTTGCCCCGGCAGTTAATACCGCTTCTGCTAAGGCCATGCCTTCAGACCGCTTCTTATTAATGTAATCCACTAATACCAGCGAATCATTCACTACTACACCAATTAGGGCCAGCATTCCAAGAATACTGAAAATAGTCAGGTTAGAACCCATGATCCAGTGACCAATAACGGCACCAATTAAACCAAATGGGATCACACTCATCACGATTAATGGCTGAATGTAAGACTTAAATGGGATCGCTAATAGTGAGTAAATCATAAAGAATACAAACACTAAACCCCATTGAAGTGAACCAAAGCTCTCAGCCTGTTCACGGGCCTCCCCTTCTAATGAGTGGCGCACGCCAGGATACTGGGCGACTAAATCATCTAGGAACACTTTTAAGTCCTGTTGTAGTACCGTCATATTGGCGGCAGCCTTATCAACGTCTGCCGTCACGTTAACCACACGGTAACGGTCAATTCGACGAATGCTTGAAGGGCTTTTACCAGATGTTAGCGTTGCCACATGGCCTAGGGGCACCTGCGCACCATTACCTGTAGCAATCAGTACCTTCTCAAGATCCGCCAATGAACGACGCTCATTAAGGGGTAAACGTACCATTACTCGGACATCATCGCGGCCACGCTGTATACGCTGTACCTGTGAGCCAAAGTAAAAACTACGGACCTGATTAGACACATCTTGGCGGGTTAAGCCCAGCGCCTTGCCCTGCTCGGTTAGCTCTATCAATAATTCCTCTTTACCATTCGATAAACTATCCGAAATATCAAACACGGTTGGATAACCCGCTAGGTGGGTTTTCACCTGATCCGCCACTTCGCTTAGGGTTGCTAAAGAATTGGCACTGAGTTGTACGTCGATAGGGTCGCCACTGCGGCCAATCTCAGCACGGTATGTCACAGATTCAGCACCTGGAATATCACCTACCATACGTCGCCATTCACCCAGCAATTGCGCTGAAGTGATATCCGATTCACGCTTTTCAGGAGGCACTATTTCAAAGCGAACACCACCGGCATTGGATATACCACCACGGCCACCAGTGGTTGCCAAAATATTCATGATGATACTTTCACCGGTATTATCATCAATGTACTTAGCTTGCAAAGCCTCGGCTTTAGCGGCAATGTTAATCACATGATTATTGGTCACCTCAAACGGTGTCCCCGCTGGCATGCTTAGGTTTAAGCGCACGGTTTCACTTGGAATACGTGGGAAAAAGGTAAACTTAGTCCAACCCGAGCTGATCATCGCTCCAATAATCAAAAACACACTCACAAACAGAGTAATTGTGGCCGTTTTGTTTTTCAGTGCCACTCGCAAAAAAGGTTGATAAAACTTAATAATGGCCCGCTCAAAGCCATCGGCAAAGTTTTGCTGAAAACGCTCAAAACGGTTCTGTTTTTGCTTTTCATGGCGCAGTTTGATGTTCTTTAAGTGCGCTGGCAACACAAACTTTGACTCAATTAAAGAAAACAACAACACAGGGATCACCACGATGGCAATTTGGGCAAAAATCTGGCCACGGGTACCTTCAATCATCAGCATAGGTAAGAAAGCAGTCACAGTGGTTAAAATACCAAAGGTTACTGGTGCCGCTACTTCTTTAGTACCCATAATCGCCGCTTGTTCACCAGATGGGGCAGTTTTAAGATGGCTATAAATATTCTCACCGGTAACAATGGCATCATCGACCACAATCCCCAGTACCAAAATAAAGCCAAATAAGCTCATCACGTTTAATGACACGTTGAAAAACGGCATAAACAAAAAGGCACCCATAAAGGAAACGGGAATACCAATAAATACCCAGAATGCAATGGATGGCCTCAGGAACAGGGTTAACAGTAATAATACTAAGATACCGCCCTGCAGCGCACTGCCTGCTAGGGTTGAGATACGGTTTTTAACAATTTGCGAATCATCATCCCAATAACTTAGGCCATAGCCCTCTGGTAAACTTGCCTGCCTAGCATCAATATAAGCTTTGACCTTATCGGCAACTTCAATTGCGCTCTGCTGCCCAATACGATACACATCAATAAAAGCGGCTTGCTGACCATTAAAACGGGTACGTATTGGGGTTTCTTCAAAACCATCTTGGACATTGGCGACATCACCTAAGCGGATAATGGTGCCGTCAGTGGCGGTTTTAATGGCGATATTAGCAAACTCATCCTTATAGTACGCCTGCCCCTTAGAGCGAAGTAAAATATCGCCCCCTTGGGTTTTCAGGTTACCTGCGGAAACATCAGTACTAGAGGCATTAATGGCGCGGGATACTTCTGACAAGGTTAATCCATATTGTCGCAATTTATCCTGGGACAACTCTAGGGCAATCTCGTAATTACGAACGCCGCTTAAATCCAATTGGGTGACACCATCGATACGTAGTAATTCGTCGCGAACCACTTCTGCAAACTCTAAGGTTTCTTTCTCTGAATACTTACCAGTAACTGTAACGGCAATCACTTCCCGCTTTCGTTGGGCAAGGGCCACCACAGGTTTTTCAGCGTCTACGGGGAAAGTATTAATGGCATCCACACGGCTTTTTATGTCGGCCAGCATTTCACGGGGATCATAACCGCTCTCTACTTCAATAGACACACGCGAGGCCGCTTCGGATGAGGTAGAGGTAATCTTTTTAATACCTTCAAGATCTTGAACCGCCTCTTCCACACGAATGGTGACGCCCTTTTCCACGTCTTCCGGGGTTGCACCACGTAATGAAATATTAACCGAGATCTGTTCGGGATCAACCGATGGGAACACTTCTAGGGGAATACGGGTACTTAAAGACCCCAAACCTAATACCAGCAAAAACAGCATCAATAGGTTGGCGGCCACATGGTTTTTAGTGAACCAAGCAATCATGATTGCTGCTCCCTAGCATTACGCTCTTTGTTAGGCTTTTTAGGTTCACCAGCGATAGATACCGGTGTACCTGAGCTCACCTGCCCCAGCGGGGTTAGCACCAAATCTTCACCCGCTTCAAGACCATGACTGATAATGGCATCATTGGTATTTTGCCAAAGGGTTTGCACATCCTTACGCAGCAACTTACCCTTTTTCACCACATAAACATAAGTCCCTTGGTAAATGGCCGAGGTTGGGATCACTAATGCGCTATCAAAGTTTTTGCCTTGAATGTTAGCCGTTAAGTATTGGCCAATTTTCAATGGCATTTGGCCATTGCTATAAACAAAAGGCTGATCAATTTGTGCCACCACATACAACTGCTTTGAACTGTCATCAATGGCACCTTCGGTGCGAACTAATTGGCCTTGCCAAGCTTGTTCACCAATTAAATCAGAGGCAAAGTTAACCTCAGCCACCCGCTGTTTACCCTGCTCTGGCAGTTCCACTAACTGTAAGTCCTTGTTGTTAATTGGCAAACGAATTTCCACATAATCAGTGGCATAGATAGTCGCAAGTTGGCCATTATTGGAGATCACCTGACCCACATCGGCTTTTTTATCTAAAATTCGGCCATCAAACGGTGCCACCACTTGAGTGCGCTCTAATGCCAGCTCCGCTTTTTCTAGTTTAGCTTGGGCTGATAATAATTGCGCTTGGGCCGCAGCAAGTTGTGGTTTACGTAAAACCAAAGCACTGGCTTGGCGGCCATTGCTTAAACGTTGCCAATCGGTTGCCGCTTGTGAAGCTCTGGCTTCTTCTTCAAGTAACTGTTGCTCAGCCTGCAGTAAACCAGCTTTAGCAATTTTTACCTCGGCTTGGTAATCCCTGTCATCCAGTCTTACTAGCACTTCACCTTTTTTGAAGAAGCCCCCTTCCCTAAAGTTTTGACTAATCGATAGAATTTGACCTGAAGCTTGAGACACTAATGAGCTTTGGGTTCTTGGTTTCACCACACCAAAACTGTTTACCTGTACCTGATAGGGTTCAGGCTGTAAGGTTTTGGTTTCAACTACGATATTGGCACTGGCGCGTGGCCCACCGCGTTTTGACTCTGGCGGATTAGATTGAATAACAAAAATGGTAGCGGCAGCAGCCACCGCGATAGTGGCAGGAATAAGATATTTTTTATTGAGCATTGGTTTGTTCCTGTGAAACGGCACTTTGCAGAGAGCCACCTAGAGCTAGATGAAGGGCAATGCGATTATTAATGATCTGATTTTTTAAATTGATAACAGAGGTTTGAGCCACAAAAGAGCGGGTTTGAGCATCCAGTACCGTGGTGTAACTCACCAAGCCACTTTGGTATTGCTCGAACGACAGGGTTTCGGCTTGCGTGGCATTATCCTGAGCCTTTAAGGTAGCTTGATATTGAATTTGCAAGCTCGCATCTAAATCTAGGGTATTCTCTACCTGCTCAAACGCGCTAAACAAAGTATCTAAATATTGCTGCTCTTGCTGTTTTAGCTTGAGTTTTTGTTGCTCTGTCTGGGCTTTTAATCTACCAGCGTTAAAAATAGGTGCGGTTAAACCACCAAACACCGACCAAGCGGCGTTATCACCGTTAAATAACTCGCCAAACTCAGCATTAGATGAACCTATGCTGCCCCTTAGACTTAAACTTGGGTAACGCTGTTTTTGGGTGTAGGCGACGTTGGCATCTTGAGCCAATAATTGATACCAGGCGGCTTGTAAGGAAGGCTTATTCTTAACCAGTTCAGACGGTACACCTGCGCTAATGCCTTGGGGTAACAGTGGCAGTTCAGCCTGAACTTTTAAGGCACCTTTAGGATAGTCCCCTAGCAGACGCTCAAGGGCGCGAATGTCTTCTTTATATTGGCTGCGTTGGCTGGCTAAGTTGGATTTTTCACTGTGGTATTCATTTTGAGTCAAATACACATCAAGGGCTGAATTTAATCCCTGTAAGTAGCCAGATTCAATAATATCAAAATTAACCTTAGCGTTTTCAGTGCGGCGCTCAAACAAATCAAGCAGCTGCGCGGAAGTGGCCACCTTATAATAAGCCTTAGCCACATCGGCGATTAGCTGATCTTTGGCTTGCTCATAATTCGCTTCAACGGCAAATAGGGTTAACTTGGTACGTCTATCAGCGTCAGATAATTTTCCCCAAATATCGAGCTCATAATTTAGGTTTAGGCCAATCGTACTTGAATTTGATGAGTCATTATTGTTGCCAATAACGCCGGTATCTAGAGAACTCGATAAGCTTGGCCAGAAATTTGCGCCTGTGACGGTAACCGCTTGCCTTTGTACTTCAACTTCAAGGGCCAACTGAATCAGTGATTGGTTAGTATTAAGAGCTTGGCTTAACAGTTGTAATAATTGCTCATTAGCGATAACGGCTAACCAGTCTTCGTTAGTGGCTAAAGAAGAAGGACTAACCTGCCAGTTAGCAGGTAACTGCGGCTTTACCTGAGCCTGATCAATGTATGATGAACTGCTACAAGCCGTCAGCACCCCTAGCGAAATGGCCATCGCTATTGGTTTTAATGGTCTTTTCATCTTGATTCCGTATTCTAAGTTATATTTCCAGCATTATACTAAGCAGTTAAACATTGAAATAAAATAGTGTTTACAACTAATTACATTTTAAATTGTTGCTAAATATGTCATTGGTTGACATTGACAACTAAGTTTACCCAAAGGGGTGATATTAAAGGCTCTGACATGGTTAAAGATAACGCTATCGCCGACAGCCGTGAGACTAGTCGCGTCGGCCAAATGTTTATAGGGATGGCTAGCCTACCCCTGCAGCAATGGGGTAGACAAATGATATCATTCCGTTAAAGTTTTCTATAAAGTGAGCCCACCATCAAGCTCTAATGTACGGCCATTATAAAAGTCGTTTTCAATAATAAACTTAGCCGCTTGAGCAATTTCTTGTGGATCACCAAGGCGGGCAACTGGTGCGGCTTTTTCTAATCTAGCAAGCGCTTCTGGCTTCATGGAGGCCGTCATATCCGAAGCCACGACTCCAGGTGCGATGGCCGCTGAACGAATATTAAAACGTGCTAATTCTTTCGACCAAGTTACCGCTAGCGCGGATACTCCGGCCTTTGCGGCGCTGTAGTTTGTTTGACCAATATTACCACCACGGGCAATCGATGAAATATTAATGATCAATCCCTGTTGCCCACTCGCAATCATAGCTTTAGCACCTTCGCGACCACACAGAAAGGTACCCGTTAAATTAACATTGATCACAGACTGAAATTGCTCTAACGACATTTGATCAATAAACTGACCGTCTTTTACCTTAACGAGCATACCATCACGCAAGATACCAGCGTTATTGATCACCACATTAACTTTACCGAAGTCTTCTAAAATGTAATTAAAAGTATCACTGATCAACTCTTCGTCAGTAATATCTACGCAGTAACCTTGGCATTTATCATTGATAAGAGCTAAATCGGCAGCGGCTTTTTCAAGCACCTGTTGATTACTATCGATCAATGCAATATTAGCCCCTTCATTAGCTAAAACCTCAGCCATGGCATAACCTATGCCCTTAGCACCACCAGTGATCACAATGACACTATCTTTTATTTCCATAGTTATTTCCTTTCATAAAATTATACAAATTGGCTAAGGGTGGTCGTATTTATTTCATCCAATTGCTTATAGCGCCAATTAGGGGTTCTATCCTTATCCACAAGTAATGCCCTCACTCCTTCCATAAAATCACCATATTGTGCACAATGGGTCGCCACTTTCAATTCCCAATTCAAACATTGTTCGAGGGTGGCTTTGGCAAAATTTTGCTGGTAATGGGCTATTGCCATCGAGATTAATGAGGCGTTGTCGACATTTTCCTGATAATCAGCGAGCCATGGTGGTAACTTTCTTAACTTGGACATTACTTGCTTGAATTGACCAGCAAACAAAGTATCGATTTCTGACTGATGTTCAGCAATAAGGCTAGCGGCAACCATTTTTCCCCTCACATTTTGCATCGTTTTGAGGGCGTTATCCAATATGTCATGATCCTTTAGGGACTCAGCTTGCCAAGCCCTATTGGCCAACATATCCAATAACGGTTCAAATTGTTCATCCCCTAAATAAGCATCTGCTAAGCCAAGATAGATGGCGTCTGCAGCGTTAGCAAGGTAACCCGTCATACTTAATAACAACCCTGTCTTACCAGGTAATTTATTAAGGAAATAAGTGGCGCCAACATCCGGAAACAAACCAATACTGAGTTCAGGCATAGCAAGCTTGCTAGAGGGCGTGACCACTCGATGACTGGCCCCTTGCAGCACCCCCATGCCTCCACCGAAGACAATACCAGCGCCCCAAACCAAAATGGGCTTTTGGAACTTATGAATTAAATAATCCATTTGATACTCGGCACTAAAGTATTGGTAAGCTGCTGTTGCCACCTCTTCACCATTGACCTTTGCTTGGTAGATAGCTCTGATATCGCCACCTGCACACAGGGCTTTTTCAATAGTTGAGTTGATCACTACCATGACTATCTTAGGATCGTTTTGCCAGGCTAAAAGTTTATTTTTTAGGTCACATACCATCTGATAATTAAGAGCATTCAAGCGCGTGGTATTATTCAAACTTGCCACGCCAATATGATGCTGACTGTGGGTTTTAATCACCTGATAAGTAATTAAGCATGACTCTGACATAACCTATTCCTATAAAAAAGGCAGTCAAAAGACTGCCTGCTAATAATTTATACTTCTAATGCAAGGGCAACGGCTTCACCGCCACCAATACAAAGGGAAGCCACCCCTTTAGATAATCCCTTCGACTTCAAGGCGTGGATCAGGGTCACAATTAACCGAGCACCTGAGCATCCAATTGGATGACCTAAAGCACAAGCACCGCCATTAACATTAACTTTGTTGCTGTCTAATCCAAGCTGTTTAATAGCAAGCATAGTCACCATAGCAAAAGCTTCGTTAATTTCAAACAGGTCAACATCCTGTGCAGACCATCCCACTTTGTCCAGTAGTTTATTCATGGCACCAACTGGCGCAATGGTGAAATCCTTAGGCGCTTGGGCATGACTTGCATGACCTTTAATAGTTGCAAGAACCTCAAGTCCCTGAGCTTTAGCTGTTGACTCTTTCATCAAGATTAACGCTGCGGCGCCATCAGAAATACTGGAAGCATTGGCAGCAGTAATTGTCCCTTCTTTGCTAAAAGCAGGACGCAGCGCCGGTATCTTTTCAGGGCGAGCTTTTGATGGCGCTTCATCTGTGGTCACCACCGTTTCCCCTTTGCGGCCTTTAATCGTTACCGGTGAAATCTCGGCATTGAAACTTCCAGCTAATATTGCAGCATTGGCTTTAGCTAGAGAGCTCAAAGCAAATTCATCCATCTGCTCGCGAGTGATGCCATGCTCATCGGCGGTTGCTTGCGCAAAACTTCCCATTGCCGCCCCCGTGTATGCATCTTCTAAACCATCAAGAAACATATGATCAAGAACTTTACCATGTCCCATGCGCATTCCCGCACGGGCGTTATCTAATAGGTACGGCGCACGAGTCATACTCTCCATACCACCAGCAACGGCGACTTGTATCGAATCGGCTTTAATTAAGTCATGTGCCATCATGACCGTTTTCATACCTGAACCACAAACTTTATTGATTGTCGTTGCTGTCACGCCTTCATCTAAGCCCGCCCCCAAAGTCGCTTGACGGGCTGGAGCCTGTTTTAATCCAGCTGGAAGCACACAGCCCATCAGTACTTCCTCAATCAAGCTTTTATCAATTCCTGAAGATTCAATACAGGCGGCGATGGCATTAGCCCCTAATTCTGGAGATGACACAGCACTTAAGCTACCAGACATAGACCCCATTGGCGTACGTTTCGCCGCAACAATTACGATGTTATCGCTCATTATCCCTACTCTTTGTTTTATTGTTGTTACATCACTGTTGTGTTCTACAACAATCCTAGTAAAAATAACAGTAAAACTTAATTGCTATAAGTTAATTTGCACAAAGGCTGAACAACTCATTGTCAACCTTTAAAAAAGGCCACATTTTTAACTGTGGCCTCGGCTTATTTTGGCGTTTTATTCCAGATATGAGAATTTGCTTTGGCGGCTTTGTTTTTGTATTTCTTACCTTGCCCCGGCGCGGGAATATTGACCTTAGGTTTACCCGCTTCAACTAACTCGGGATTGTCATCCGCTTCAAAACCGACGACTTGCTCTCGAGTCAGCCTAAGTTTATTTTTCTTTTCAATAATTTTAAAGTGATGAAACTCTTCATGACTGATTAAGGAAATCGCTACCCCTTGTTTACCGGCTCGACCACTTCGACCTATACGATGCATATAATCTGCTGGGCTTCTAGGTAATTCATAATTAATCACCACAGGTAGGCCTTCAACATCCAAACCACGGGCTGCCAAATCTGTCGCTATCAGCACTTGCAGCTGTTTATCTTTAAAGCGACGGATAATGTTAGAACGACTGACTTGTGCCTTATCCCCATGGAACACTTCAGCCTTGATGCCGCGCTTTTCCAATTTGTTGGCTAAATTTTTACAAGTATTTTTTGCATTAACAAAAATCAACACTTGAGACCAATCATGTTGTTTACATAAATGCTCGAGTAAAGCGGTTTTATTTTCTTTATTGACCGTAATAACTCGTTGCTCAATCGCCTCTACCGTTTCGCTTTCTTGCACCAATGTTAATGGCTTATACAAATGTTTTTTAGCCGTCTGCTGTAATTCCAGCGGGAAGGTTGCGGAGAACATGAGTGTTTGGCGTTTGCTTGGCAGGAGTTTAAAAATAGCGTTAAGCTCCTCTTTAAAGCCAAGACTAAAGATACGATCCGCTTCATCGAGCACCAATTGACGCACTTGAGTTAAATTAACTGCATTCTTCTCCACTAAATCAAGTAAACGACCAGGTGTCGCCACCACCACATCCGCGCCACCACGGAGTTTAAGCATTTGCGGATTAATGGACATTCCGCCAATAACAGTAACAACTTTTAAAGGCTGGGACGCGCCCTTGCTATATAACGTAAAATTTTGACTGATCTGTTCGGCTAATTCACGAGTAGGCGCTAATACGAGTGCCCGCACCAGATTGCCCTTACCTTTTGGTTTTATACTAGTGCTCAAATTTTCAATTAACGGCAATGCAAAAGCTAATGTTTTACCTGATCCGGTTTTTGCGGTTGCCACCACATCTTGCCCCGCTAATGAGGCTGCCAAGGTACTTGTTTGAATTGCTGTAGCTTTATCAAATCCAAGTTCATTTAGTTGTGAAAGAGTTGATGAGGACAGTTCGAAATCGCTAAACTTGGAGAGATTCATATATATAGGCTATATCATAAAAAAGAGACTTATTTTAACTTAGTTTGGTAGGACACAAATAGCAATTAACTGACAACTGCTCAGATTCTGGGCGATTGTCAGGTTTATAGCTGTATTTATGATTTTAAAAATTAACCTTTACTCCATCTAGCTTCAGAACAGGCCCTTTAAATCTGCATGGGTAACCACCTTATTACGACCAAGTTGTTTAGCATCAAGCATGGCGCTATCCGCTTGCGAAACTAACTGCGCTGGCGTTTGATGAATGGTTGATAATGTACTTACGCCGATACTGATCGTCACCCTTAGGCCTATACCCTCATAATCAACTTCAGTCTTTGCCACTGATAATCTGATTTTTTCAGCAATCGCCATTGCTTCATTGATATCGACTTCTGGCAAAAGAATAACAAACTCCTCACCGCCCCAACGACATGCGGTGTCTATTTCTGTTAGATCATTTTTGATTGTGGTTGCCACCTTTTTCAGTATTTCATCACCGACTATATGGCCGTAGTTATTATTAAATTCAGTGAAACTGTCAATATCAATAAATAGCAAACTGAGTTTGTTATGGTAATGTTTCGCCCGCTCAAACTCCTGTGCCAATAGTGGTTCTAGATATCTTCGATTGTGTAATCCGGTTAGCTCATCCGTCATTGAAATATGATTAAGCTCATGTATTAAAGCATTTTTTTCAGTGATATCCCTGATCACTGCGGTCATTTCGGTTTCACCTTCAACATTAATTTTCGCAATGGTGATCTCTAGTGGAACTTGCTCACCATTAGCTTTAACCCCCATCACTGCAGCCCTTAAATGCATCGGCCTTGACGGCACATCAGAGCCCCTAAAGCTCTGCACATAGCCAGAATGTTTCTCTCTATATTTAGCAGGTATGAGACTGCTTATATGCTGACCAATTAAATCATTACTCCCAAAAATCTCACTAGCAGCTTCATTAGCTAATAATATTTTCTCATTGGTATCTATGGATATAATGCCGTCATAAGCACTAGTTACAATGGCCTTAACCCTTGAGTCGGCTTTTTTTAACTCCTTTGATAGTAACTTTTTCTCAGTGATTTCAATTAAGGTAGCCATTAACCTTGGATTACTGTCATTATGCTTTATTAGCGGCGTGATTAGGCATTTCCACCAGCGGTTTTTACCTAAACGATTAATGGTCACTTCCAATTCGGTTGAACTCTGGTTTATCAAGGACTTATTAAGACCTGTTAATACCTGATTTGCTAAATACCGTGGAAAAATGTCTTGTAAGCTTTTCGCAACAATAGAATTGACCTCATCACCAACGACCTCAGAAAATAAGTCATTACAACTGACAAGCTTAAATACACTGTTTTGATCATGCTCAAAAATAACCAGCGGTGTGCCGATGGAATTGACGGAATCTTTTAGGTCTTTATGATTATACTGACTGAACATTATCCACCTAGCTTTGTCTATTAGTATTCACCATTAACTGAGTAACAAAACCCACATTGAGTCAAATGTTACACAAACATAATCCATGCAACACTTTTGACGGGCTTGCTACCTATTACATCACCAATCATAATGAGCAGATGAGGCTTACTGCAAGGCAGCTATCAATATTTAGATTAGGTCTAACATTCAAGTATTGCAATGGGCAGCATTGACAACCACTTAGCCGATAAAAATTCGATAAATAGCATAATGATGGCTTTGGGCTGAGGGATTTAGGCCAGTAACAGGGACTTTAGTCCATATTTTTTGGGTTCAGGCTTAGCTAACGTTAGCCAGAGCAAGTAACGATGGGCTGCGGCAAAAACTTGAAGCTTTAATCAAACCATGTCATTTGCTGGCACCAACAAAGTCACTATAGAAATTTACAGCGAATTAATATGCGAGGATTTATCCAGCGCTGTAGTTATGACAATTAGCTATCAACTTTTCGCTAAAAGTGAAAACAAAATTCAGTACAATCTCGTTTTGAGTCACCTGTCTTTACTCGCAAAGGGTGGACATTTGCCAAGCCAAATTAAAAGGCCTCTGATATGTATTCAGTTCTTTTTCAAAATAGCCGCTTTATTAGAAATAATGATCAAATCAATATATCGTCATGGCTGAGCTACTCCTAATAATTGTATTAGCATTAAACTTTTATTTTTTACTCTATCTGCCTAGGAAAAATACTTGGCATAATAGCCATCCTGATACCCTGCAAAGTTATCTCAAGAAATTTCCCTTAGCTAATACCCCCACAGGTCCGGTATGTGGGCACTGTGGCCACGAAAAATTGTTAAATTTAGGCTATCAAGGGGTGGCAGATAGCAGAAGATTAATCAGTTGCTCTGCCTGCAAAGAGCCCTTGTTCCACAAGGCGTTAAACTAAAAAAGCTGCTCAGGCAGCTTTTTTAACGTAGTTTTTTTTGCGTTAGTTTGGTGAAACTTGTTGATTGTCTAACTGCTTACAGTCCCAACCCCAACTGCTTTGTTTATCCACAAAAGCTTCAGCTTTCGCCTCACAATAGCCTTCGTTATTTTGAGCACTCCAAAGCGTTTTTGTACCTTCAGATTTTGTATAATTAACTGCACATGGAACCGCGGCATCTGTCTCATAAGCAATTTCTATCGTTCTTTTAGCCTTACCATGAGTACATTCGAAAATAACATTATTAGGGTTGGCCATGGCTGCCAATGGCACCCAAAATAATACCAAGCTGGCGACTAGTTTCATCATACTTCTCCTTAATATTAAGATGATAACGATATCAATGACTACAGGCGTCCACCTGAGCCTAGGGCTTTAGAAGTTCTATTAACGAAGTTTTAATTTTGTTGATTGATCATTGCAACCAGCTTTTCAGCTTCAATTAAAACGGTGGTTAATTTCCCCCCAAACACACTGATAAAATTAGGATAAGCTGTAGCGCGAACCATTAACGTATCACGACTTCGACTAAAAACGGATTGGGCATCTATTTTAGGTAAAACCCTTACCCCTGAATAGGTTCTGGTAATCCGTTTAAGGATTTCTTGCCTAGAACCAAGTTGGGGATAATAATGTAATAAATTGTCGATTAGATAATTTTGCTCTGCCACTGTGATAGCATGATTATGATAGTTATCGCCCAGAGATATCTCAGTTGTACCGAGTAAGGTTTGTCCCTTCCAAGGAATAATAAATAACACCCTGTTATCTAGGACAGATTCCAAATACACGATCCCATCACTAATTTGACAATCAAGTTGTAAATGCGATCCCTGAACGAATTCCACACTGACGCTGGGTTCATTGATTTTGCTCAGCACTTGATTAACCCAGGGGCCACTGCAATTTACAACATAACTACAACGAATGTGTTGACGAGTCTTGGTTTGGCAATCAACAGCGACAACCTTAACTAAACTTTCACCTTCAACAGCCTCTGTAAGGCCATCGAAGCGTGTCTGAGTAAATAACTTTGTGCCTTTGGCTACTGCATCATTGAGCAACTGCTGGGTTAATTGTTTGTCATCGGTTTGTGCATCCCAATATTGAAATACGCTCACTAATTGTTGCTGGTTAATTGCCCCAATTTCTGACCATTGCTGTTCATTAAGCGTTTTAAAACCACCGTAATGACTATCATTGGCTAACCACTGATACAAATATAAGCCTATCTTAACTAGCCACGCTGGTCTTTTAGAGTATTTATATACTGGAATATAAAATTTATTCATTGTAACTAATTGCGGGTAATCCGCAATAAATCGCTTTCTGGCTCGTAAACACTCTTTAACTAATCCAAATTGCAAAGATTCTAAATACCTCAGCCCACCATGAATCAATTTACTTGAATTGGCTGAGGTTTGCTCCCCCACTTGACCTTGCTCTAAGACACAAACCCTTAATCCTTGTGTCTGAGCCCGTAATGCGGTTGCTGCACCTAAGGCTCCGCCGCCAATGATCACAACATCTACTACCAAGTCGTTTTCTTGCACATTATTACCCTTTCGTTATTACTTATTAAGCATAGTTAAAACAACGATTTATAACAAAAAATATCATTACAAGAAGACTATGACCGGCTTGAAGTGGTGGCTATTGTTAACTAAATTAAGATCACCTACCAAATACAATATCTCATTAGACTTATATGCCTAAATTCATTTACGTTGTCATGTTCAGTAGTTGTTTGTTAAACGCAACAGAAATTATTTCACACCGAGCGAATGTATGTGGATTGCATGAAAATAGCTTAGATGCGGTCATTCAAGCGAGTAAAATGAATATTGGGACAGTAGAACTGGACGTTAGAATATCCAATGATAAGATCGTTTATTTGTACCATGATGACAGTTTTAATAATCGACCAATTGATAAAATGAATTATTCTGGTCTTGCTGAATTAATGGAACCTCATTATTTACCAAAGTTTTCTGAGGTGTTGAGCTCAAGTAATATTAAAAATCGATACCTGTTAGATTTAAAATCTGATTGGCATCAGCAATACCATCATTTAATTGATGATATAAAAAAAAGTAAGCTTCCTGCGAAAAATTTTATTTTTCAAAGTGGAGATATAGCGTTATTAAACAAGATCCATAGACTATCGCCCCATAGCCAATATTTTTATCTTGGTCGGATGGATAATCGTTTTTCTTGGCTGAGTGCTAATAATGAACATCATCTTTTGAAAACAAGCACAACAACACCTATTAATGGCTTAAGCATCAAAGCTGATAAAAACATATCAGCAGAGTTTGTACAACAACTGCAACACAAGCAGATTAAAGTTTATGTTTGGACAGTAAACAGTGCTGAACAATTTCAGCACTATATCAACATTGGGGTCGATGACATCATTACTGACTATGCTACCCATTTTAAGAAACAAATTGATCGTCATTGGAACCCAAGCTGTCCATAACCCCTAGAACTCGTTAAACCTTTGTTACTGAGGTAAAACGGTTGCACTGAAGTTTTGTACTCGAGTTTCAGAAAAACTGACGGTCAAATTATGTTGCTGTTGAGCTGGGGTTGGGATCACAAACCCATTATACAGTTCCGGGTCATCATTAGCCGCATTACAGCTAAAAGCAATGGTGTAATTACCTGCATCAACATTAGCAATTTTGTACCCGTAACTGTTATCAGAATTTTGAACGACTGGCACCGAAGTCAATGGCGCCAGAGCAGTCAATGGCGCATCGATATCAACAGCGGGATCAAAAGAGTCTGCCAGAGTTTGTTCTGGCTGCAGTGGTTCATACAAATAAACAAAGCTGGCCGCTTCACTGCAATTCTGTGCTGCCGTTACTAGACTGCTATCAACACTGCCTTGTATATGACCAAGGCTACGATTATCCAATACCATAACACCGTGTGGCTTAAGATTGTAGGCGAAGCCCTGTTGGCGCTCGACTAACGAATAACGAAGATTAAACTCAATAGTAAACTCTTGGATCCCCGTTGCTTCAATGATGATAGGACCTAACTTTAGTTTATTACTCGGGGTGCCCAGCGGGTGAATTCCTTCACTATTTTCGACATAGCAAAAATCTGTACTACCGCCAGCTGCGGTTTCGCATCCAAAGGTGTGAATAATTAAAGATTTATAGTCACCTGCAGGGATTTCAAGATTACTTAAGAATAAATACCTATCACCATTTTGATAGTTTAAAAGGTTTATCTTGGCAGTGATTTCATTACCACTATTATCCAGAATCGGGTAATAAGTTTCTGCATCATTTTCTGCTTTGAGACTAATACCCGCATAGGTAACCACTACCGCAAAAGCGTCATCCACTGGTGCATCAGTTATATAAAAAGAAACTTGGTTTTGTGGTACTGGTGGAGGCGGTATGCTGGGCGCTTGCTTATCGCTCGAACAGGCCATTAATAATATAAAAATAGAAACTGTGACAACACATCTAAACATAGCTAACACCTAATACAACAACCTCTTTTAATTGTAGTTGTTATTTGGGGCAGCGACAGTTTGTTTAAGCACTTGCTCAGCTCAGTTTCAATTAGAAAGGTACAGCGTACTCATTGGCAACCACAAACAATTGCTCAACTTAAGATTGGCGCTCAGATTAGGCTTAATGCAAACAATGTTCATCGCCAAGTTATTGTCTCTGTGACAGCCAATAATTAACTATCATCAACCACAACTGCTGCTGAAAATTTAGGCACTGACATTTTTGTACAGCGAAACAGAAGGTTAGCACAACAGCCAAAATGGAGACAACGTTGATCGCTATTATAGATAACGAATATGCCAAAGTTATCAGTAGCCAGACGCTTTGGGATCCTTTATGCTAGCTGTCCATTAAAAATAATGTTTGGATTTCCAGCTTTAAAAGTAAGCCAAAAGGATGGTTATATGGATATTACTGAAGCCTTTGAAGAGTATGGTACTGGCCCTACTATTGTTTTTATTCACGGCTCTTTTGCTACCACCTCCACCTGGAAAAGAATGGTGGCTCAACTTTCTCAATCCCATCATTGCATTTGTATCAAACTGCCAGGTCATGGCGGATTAGCCGATCCTACAGATTTTGATAAGCCGACCGTTGAAACTGAACTTAGGCTTATAGAACAGATTATTGCAGCTAAAACAACCGGCCCTATTCAGCTAGTGGGCCATTCTTACGGTGGTGTCGTTGCCTTAGCTTTAGCCTTAAAAGGCACGGTAACAATCACTCAAATGACGCTGTTTGAGCCCGTCTGTACTTGGGTATTTAATGCCGTTGATGACCAGCTAATGCACAATCATGTTGAACACTTTGTTAAAGAATATAAACACGCTGCTGCCAATGATAAACCTGATGTCTGTGGCGATGTGATTGACTTTTGGGGAGGGACCAACAGCTATGCACCGTTGCCAGACTTTGTTAAAGAAATCATGAACAAAGGTGTCAACAACAACCTTCGCCACTGGCAGATTTGCAGCAACTCACAGTATTGCCAAAACGATCTTAATCGCTTAATGACCCCAACTCAGTTAGTCTGCGGCAGTGGCTCTAATCAGGTTGCTAAAGCCATTGTTAAGCATCTGCGTCAACAACTGCCAATCAGTCAGCTTGATATTATTGAGGGTGCCAGCCACTTCTTAGTCACCAGTCATGCCGATCAATGTTTAGAAATAATGAAACATTCATTGCCGATGCTTGAATCTGCATAATTTTTATTAAACAATGCCGACAAAAAAAGGCTGACCTGTTATAAAAACAGACCAGCCTTTATTACCTTTACTGCTTAGCGCCTAGTTCAGGTTCTGCAGCAACTTCAATAACCGTTCCATTTTCTGCTTTGCCTTGTTCAACCAACTGTTGCTCACCAGCCAAATGACAATCCCATCCCCAACTTTGCTGTTTTTTAACAAAGGTAGCAGCCTTTTGTTCACAGTAGCCTTCGGTATTCTTAGCACTCCACAAAACTTCACGGCCATCCGCTTTCGAGTAAACCACTGCGCAAGGTAGAGTATTGTTAGTCATATAATTTACTTCAATAACACGTAATGCTTTACTATTAATGCATTCATAAACAATGTTATTGTCTGAAGCAAAACTAAGCATAGGTGCCAGTAATAACAGGATAAATTTGGCTAATTTCATTTTTTCCCCTAGATAATTTCCCTTTGTTATCAGAACTCTATAACATACAAGCGATGTTTCTGAATGACAACTGAATAACACCATAAAAATTGCCATTATTATGAAACAAATACTAAAGAAACGACTTACTGGCTTACTCTATTTTTTATGCTAACAAGCCGAGCCCAAACCGAAGAGGTAACCCTCAAAGGCTTTTGGTTCTATGGCTTTCAAACTTTGGTGTTTGTTAACTGTGATCATCAAAGGTTCTGGATGTGGGGAAATAATGACCATAATTTTGAGCTTAAGTAGAAAATGAAAGGTTATTACAACCCAGTGATTGTGACAGGAACAATTTCTGCACCAGATCCAGGCAATAACATGGATATGGGTCACCCACCCCTTACTGCCAGTCATGTTGAGCCTTACCACAAGCCTTGCCCCAGTCATTTTAAAAGTGAGTAACACAATTGATAAAGTTAAAGATAGGATTCGTGCTTTATGATGAAGTGCAATTAAGCAAAAAGCATACACAAAGCCTATTAATCCCAGCCTTTGTAGATAACTCGAACGATATTGCTTGGCTGCATGAAATTGACAATAACCTAAGTTCACTGGCTGGTTACTTTGCTCGACTCAATACAATCACAGCAGAGCAAGGGTTATCAGAATCTAAAGCTTCACGATACTATGCGCTGGCACTAAACATAGAAGATCCCGCTAACCAGCAAATTATCGAATTCCCTTGGTACAATAACTTTAGTGATATGCAGCCTTTTTTTGATTGGCTAACCAGTAGTGACGAACGCTATTTTGACACCGACCAAAGCTGGCAGTTTTTAGCACAGAGAAAAGGCGATTTGATCATATTAACAGAAAGCTTTGCTGAGCCAGAAACTGAAGGCTTCATCACCATAACTGACGATGCCACTGTTGTTACCGTTGATCAGCAAACGATTAAAACCGCCATTAAACAAACTATTCGTCAATTCAAACAAGTGATAAGGCAACTTGAACTGCAGCTAGGTAACAATTACTGGCTCTAACAAACTAACCAACCTAGTGGTTAAAGGCTTTGCCTAGATTCTCTAGCAGCCAGCGCCTTACTGGTCCATCAGCTCGAATGCGCTTTTCAATCACTGACAAGGTCATCTGTGGTTTCCCCCCTAAGCACTGTGCACTTAACTGCTTCATTTGACGGTTAAACACAGGATCATCAAACAAATAATCGGGTACTAATGCCCAGCCATCACTTTTGATCACCATAGTCAGCGCATAAAAATAACTGTCCACGTACCAATAACTGGGCGACACCGGTGGGAAGTAACTTTCTTTACGCCTGTCGCCCACTACAAACTGGCGATATTGGGTAAGATCATTAAGCTCAAAATTAGCCAGTTTAGCTAATGGATGTTCGGCGTTAACCGCAATCACCATGGTACTAAAGCCAATGGCCTGAGAGGAAAATTTATGATCTGGCTGGCCCCACTGCAACACCATGGCAAGATCGGCTTCTCCTGCCTCTACAAAGTCGATAATTTCCTGTTGGGTACCATGGGTCAAACTTAGGGTTAGCTGCGGGAACTTTTCATCTAGATCGATTAACTGCTTCTCCAGCACCCTAAGCGGAATCGCCTCATCTACCGCTAGGGTAAATTCTCTTTCTTCTCCCATTAAAATACTGGTAACGGCCGCATCTAATTTATTTTTACTATCGAGCACCTGTTTAGCGTAGTAAAGCAACTGCTGCCCCTGGTGGGTCAATACCGGATAACGGCCACGCCTATCAAACAGTTCAAGATTCAAATCTATCTCTAAGTCACTCATACTTGTAGAAACCCGAGATTGGGCTTTGCCTATTTTTCTTGCTGCAGCCGAGAAGGATCCCGTCTCGGTTACCGCAATAAAGGTATTCAATTGTTCGATTGTCCAAGTCATCAGTGTATCTCTTTTTGCTATAGTATCTGTTTTACAGATAGGTACTAACTTTTTATTATCGTATATCCAGTTAGAATTAGCGTATCTTTTTTCACAGCAGTATTTGAAATGAACAGCTATTTATTAAAAGCATCAAGCGCCTGGTTGCTAAGTTTCTTTCCTTTAGGCGAAGTATTTGTATCCGTACCCGCGGCCATTGCCACAGGTTTAGATTATTACTCAATTATTTTTTGGTGCGTATTCGGTAATTTTAGTGCCGCATTACTGCTTATTGCTGCTTATAAAAAGCTAGTGACCTTTAACTGGTTTCAACTAAAAATTGACAAGCTTAAAGATCATAAGGCGAAACACTACTTCCAACGCTACGGTTCAAGCTTTGTATTAGCTGCCACGCCAATTATTGGGGTTTGGACCATGGCCATTACCGCAAAACTGTTTGGCTTTAAAAGCCGTAAGTTTTTAGCGCTATCGTTCACCAGTATCTTGATTTACTCAGTGGCCATTATTGCGAGCTTTGAACTGGGATTATCTGCGTTAGCTTAATTTCCCTGAATTTAATAACAAAAAAACCGCCGTAAAGGCGGTTTTTTATGCTTAGTAAATGCAGCTAATTAAAGTACCGCTTTAATACCTGCAATTAACAATGGCATATTGGTTTGTGTCATACCTGCCACGCTAATGCGGCCCGAACCTACAATGTAAATTGCATGCTCTTGCTTTAGCGCTTCTACCTGCTCTTTTGATAGACCAGAAAAGCTAAACATACCGTTTTGTTCGATAATAAAGCCAAAGTCTTGCTGTACCCCTGCTGCAGCTAATTGCTCAACAAACAGTGAGCGCATTTTGTGAATGCGTACACGCATGTCCGCCACTTCCTGCTCCCACTCTGCGCGTAAGCTGGCATCCGCTAGAATTTCAGCCACGACTTTAGCGCCGTGCGCTGGTGGGTTTGAGTAGATGCTACGGATCTGCTTTTTGATTTGACTAAAAGCTTTAGCAGATTGTTCGGCATCTTGAGCAACAATACTAATGGCGCCAACACGCTCATTGTATAGGCCAAAGTTTTTAGAGAACGAGTTACAGATAATAATTTCAGGCACGATGGACGCAACCTCACGTAAACCCGCTGCATCTTCTTCTACGCCCTTAGCAAACCCTTGGTAGGCGAAATCAAACAAAGGTAAAAGATCTTTCTCAACACAAAGCTTGGCCACTTGCTGCCATTGCTCAAGATTTAAATCAATGCCAGTTGGGTTATGACAACAGCCGTGCAGTAACACAATGTCACCGGCCTGTGCTTGTTGCAGTGACGCTAACATGCCATCAAAGTTTAAACCGTGACTGGCAGCATCGTAGTAGTCGTACTGTGCTGTCGTTAAGCCCGCAGCATTAAAAATATTGCCGTGGTTCGCCCAGGTTGGATTACTTAACCATACGGTGCGGTCGCCAATAGACTTCAAAAATTCAGCAGCGACACGTAAAGAGCCTGTACCACCCGGCGCTTGAGCCGTGTTAATGCGACCCTCGCTAATAATCGCACTATCACTACCTAAAAGTAGCTTTTTCACTTCTTCAGCGTAATCGGCCACCCCTTCAATCGCTAGGTAGCTTTTGGTTTTCTCTTTTTCTAAAAGCACGGCTTCCGCTTTTTTAACGGTCGCTAATACTGGGGTATTACCTTGCTCATCTTTATAAATACCAACACCTAAATTCACTTTATTTGGGCGAGGATCGGCTTTAAAAGCATCGGTTAAGCCAAGAATGGGATCAGCTGGTGCTTGGTCGACATTAGCAAACAACATGGATAAATCCTTTAATAAAATTAAACTTGCTATTTATACCACTAAGCCCCTATTCATTAAAGAGTTAGCCCTTAATAATAATGATGAGCTTTTTGCAAGTTTACATATCATGCTGCAAACTAAACCAAGTCGTTATTTTTTTAACAAATAAGTTAACAGTTCGACGAGTTGTGCCGGGGTTTGTGCCCAACCTTGAGCAGCACCGTCGACCTCTTTAAGTGGGTGAATTAATGCTTCATCGTGCAAAGTAATATACGGTACATTCAATGCAGCACAAAAACCGGCATCAAATGCCGCATTCCACTGCTTATACTGATTACCAAAACGGATCACTGCCATATCCGCATTTTTAATGGCACTGGAGGTGCGAATAGCATTAATTTTAGCACTTTGGTGATCACGCCAAAAGCCATCATTAGCCAGTGCAAGCACATCACCTGCGGCATCACTGCTTTCATGGTGAGTGACCGCCGAGCTAAAGTTAATATCCAGCCCCGCAGCTTTACTGCCCTCAATTATTTGTTGTCGCCAATCGCTATGAATTTCACCGGAAAGATAGACATTAAACGCCATGATTATTCCCTTTTAAGACAAGAAATAAGCAATATAGAGGTTTTTGAATGGGGATGCTAGGTTGAAGTAACGAGATCCGAGAGCGGCTTCGCCTTCGAGGACGCTACTGCGTAGCTCGAGTATTTAGTACGCCACTTCGTGGCTTTAGTACGCTTCGCTTTAGTCTATTTCCATTAGAAATTAATCTTATTGAGTACTGACTAAAGGAAACTTCCGTACCAAAGGAGCGGAGTTCCGTACTAAAGCTTCGTAGAAGCGTGCCAACCCCTCGAAGCCTAAGGCGCTCTCGAAGGACGTAGTCCGATCTCGTAGCGAAGCGTCCTCGAAACTGCGTAGCAGTGCTCTGAAAACAACAAAGCCCGTTACTTTCGTAACGGGCTTTGTTGTTTTGAATGATGGTGCCCAGGGCCGGACTTGAACCGGCACGCGGAAACCCGCGAGGGATTTTAAATCCCTTGTGTCTACCAATTTCACCACCCGGGCACACTAATTCTTAAATTGTGGAGGCGCCACCCGGAGTCGAACCGAGATCGACGGATTTGCAATCCGCAGCATAGCCATTCTGCCATAGCGCCTTGGTCTTAGGCTGATGCCTTGAGAACGAGTTGAATTCTACATCGGATTGACGATAGCGCAAGTGTTATTTTCAACAATTTAGTCTAACTGTATAAATTTCATATCATTTGTTGCTAAAACGAACTAATCTTTGGATGTTGGAGCTGCTGTGCTGCCAGCTAATATGCCACCATCAATGTTTAACTCAATACCCGTTAAATATTTAGACTCCTCACTGGCTAAATACAGCGCACCATAGGCCACATCATCAGGTTCTCCCATATGCCCTAAGGGGATCCCTTTAGCAATGGTTTTTATAGATTTTTCACGGTTGTCTTTATCAAGCATAGATTCCCACAAAGGTGTCAAAATAGCACCCGGATGAATAGAGTTACAGCGAATTCGATACCCTTGCTGGGCACAATAAAGCGCAACTGTCTTAGTATGATTGCGGATTGCTGCTTTACTTGATGCATAGGCGGCAGCGCTTGGGATACCTACTATGCCGGACCTAGATGACAAGTTAATAATACTGGCGGCTTTACTGGCTTTCATCAACTCAATAGCAACTTTACAACCTAACGCCACCCCTCCGATATTAACTTCGTGAATTTTACACCAACTTTCATATTCAAAGTGCTCTGGATCTTGAGAACCTGGAGTCTCATCAAAACCAATAATTCCGGCATTATTGACCAAAATATCAAGATAGCCATAGGTTTCTAGTACCGATTGCTTTAGCAATTGCCATTGGCTTGGAGAACTAACATCAAGGTGCTGATAACTGGCAAACTTACCCAGTTTTTGTGCTAATTGGCTACCTTTTTCATCGTCGATATCGGTCAAAATAACACTGGCACCTTGCTTAACAAAAAGCGTGCTAATGGCTTCGCCTATACCTTTGGCGGCCCCTGTTACGACTGCAATTTTGCCCTTTAATCTGGCCATAATATCTCCATAGTGCCTTTAATAAACACCACTAATTGCCATACCACGGGCCATAATGGCCACTGTTACTGTGCTCAAATATACCTATGTGTGGCGGATAATGACTAAAAATAAGGGTTAAAATTAGTAAAATTATCAGACCGTATGGAGCAAGTTTCATGAACCCATGCCACTTTATTAAACCTGTAAATAAACAGTAATTAATACTTTGGCTTAATATGACACTCACTACAAACAAACTTATATCAACTATGAGATAGTTTTCTAAAGTAAACCAAGTATAGCCATAAAACATCAGGGATATGGTCAATGGCATGATTAATATGGAGCAGCTTTTTATGGCTAACCATTGTTTAGGTTGAATAAATCTGGACTGTAACCAGCCAAAAAGCACTGCTGGCCATAGCACTATTTTAAAATGCTCCCAAATACTTTCATTAACTGGAGCGACAAAGGTTAAAGGCAGCCAGTAGTCAAACTTAGCCAAGGCGCTATGGAGTATACTGCCGAGCAATAATATCCAAACGGTTCCAGCCAATTCCCAGCCTAATATTGCTTTGTTCATACTCATCCTTAAAGTCACAACCATCAAAAAAGCTCAACCTATTGGTTTAATGCCGATCGCTTAATTTAATTGACCGATCTTTTGCAGCCTTCATAATCGGCTCTAACAATAGTTAGAGCCGATTTTTTTATGTCTGAATTTTCCAAAGAACTTCAAGTTACTGCTGAATATTGCCAAAACCAAACCTTCGATGTTTTCTCTAAACATATTCCAATAGAGTGGGTCAAAGAAGCGGTTAAGGAAACTGGAAAAGCATCATTAAGAAAAAGGCGATTTCCCGCAGAGCAGGCAGTATGGTTGATTCTTGGTATCGGTCTCATTCGAGACCGCTCTATTCAAGGCGTCTGTGACCAATTGGACCTCGCCTTTCCTGATTCAAAGGGAGAGTTATCTCCTCTTGCAACAAGCAGCATCATCAAGGGAAAAGAAAATCTTGGCTCTGAGCCTATGAAGTATTTATTCAAGCATACAGCTGCTCATTGGGATAATACCTGTGACTTTGATACCGTATGCGGACTTAAAGTCTTAAGTGTTGATGGGACTTACTTTAAAACACAAGATACTGAAAGTAATAAGATATTTGGCTACGCTCAAAAGACGGCGAGTTTTCCCTCTGTCCTAGCCGTTACTTTAATGTCCACTCGTACTCATATGATCTCAGACGCCGCCTTTGGACCTGTAACCAACAGTGAAATATCCTACGCAGGCCAGCTTGTAGGCTCTGCTCCCGAGGATTCATTAACCCTTTTTGATAGAGGGTTTATGTCAGCTGAACTATTTGAAAGCTGGCGTGGTGCAGGTGCGGATACACATTGGTTAACACCAATAAAAGCGAAACAGCGCTATGAAATTATTGAGTCCTATGGAGAATATGACCACTTGGTTAAAATGCCAGTCTCTCCTCAAGCTAGAAAAGCAGCACCCTATTTAAGTGAATACTGGGAGGCGAGATTAGTTCTTATTCCCAACCCTAAAGGTGAAATCCGAGGCTTTATCACTTCTTGCACTTGCCCAGACACTTATAAGCTGGCTGAGTTAGTCGATGTTTACTGGCAGAGATGGGAAATTGAACGAGGATATGGAGAATTAAAGCAGTATCAACTTGGAAATAAGCCGACACTTAGAAGCCTGAAATATGAAGGGGTAGAGCAAGAACTGTGGGGGATATTAATATCCTATAATCTAGTACGATTAGAAATGGCAGCAATCGCAAAACAGCATAAAGTTGAGCCACTTAGAATAAGTTTTATTAACGCACTGTTTATGATTCAAGATGAATTTAGGTGGAGCGATACCCAAAGCCCAGGCGCAATACCTCGACATTTAAAAACCATGCGTGATAACGGTAAGCGGTTAATTTTACCCAAGAAGAGGAAGCGGAAAGCTTATCCTCGTGCGGTTCTCAAGAAGGCGACTAAATACCCAAACAGACAAAGAGAAAATGCCACTCGTTCTTAAACGAGTGGCATTAAACCTATTGGTTGAGCTTTTTATTCAAAGTTAGTCTTTTTTCAGATTTTGTTCAAACAGCTTTAAAATTCGGCTGTATTCATCACGCCAACTTGAAGGCTGTACAAAGCCATGGGGTTCTACCGGATAAATGGCCGTTTCAAAGTTATCTTTTTCAAGCTCGATTAAACGCTGTACTAGACGAACTGAATCTTGGAAGAATACGTTATCGTCTAACACACCCGTCATAATTAACAGTGGCTTATTTAAACCTTCTGCCATTTCGATTGGGCTTGAACGTTCATAGGCGATTGGGTCAACATCTGGACGGTTTAGAATGTTTGAGGTGTATGGCGCATTGTAATGGGCCCAATCGGTCACTGGACGCAGTGCAGCACCTGCTTGGAATAAATCCGGCTGAGTAAATAACGACATAAAGGTTAAGAAGCCACCGTATGAGCCACCATAGGTCCCCACGCGTGACGAGTCTACGCTGTAATTATCCGCCATATACTTAACACCGTCAGCCATGTCTTGCACTTCAGGGGTACCCATTTGTCGATACTGGGCAGTACGCCAGTCACGGCCGTAACCTTTAGAACCTCGGTAATCAATGTCCATCACCACATAGCCTTTTTGGGTCAATAAGTTATGGAACATAAACTCACGGAAGTATCCTGACCAACCAAAGTGGGCATTTTGCAGGTAACCGGCACCATGGGTGAAAATCACCGCTGGGTATTGCTTAGTGGCGTCAAAATTTGCTGGTTTATAGATACGAGCATAAACCGGCTTGTCCTGATGGGATGATGGTATTGCTACCACTTCGCCCTGTTGCCAAGGATATGCCTTAAAACGCTCTGAACTGGTATTGGTTAGCTTAGTTAACTTGTTCGACGCTAACTGCTGCACATACAGCTCTGGCATTTGCGTACGCTTAGAAACCTCAAGCAGAAGTTTTTGGTTATCCGGTGACAGTTTGTAATCCACTTGACCTTGAATGTTGGTCAAAGGTTGAGAGCTAGCAGTGGCGATATCTACCTTGTACACATTGTAAATACCTGGATGCTGTTTGTTAGCACGATAGTAGAGGCTTTTGCCGTCGTTGGACTGTTGTACGTTAGAGACAACATAATCACCATCGGTTAATTGTTGGTGGCCTGCGTCCGTCTTTAGATAAATGTGCGAATAACCGTCTTGCTCAGACAAGTAGTAATAATTGTCGGTGCCATTAATCCAGTTAAATTCGTTGTGGGTGTAGTTAATCCACGCTTCATCATGCAAGCGATGCTCCGTGCTAAAGCTTGCCTGCTCTAGGTCGACTTTAGCAATCCAGCGGTCCTTGTTATCCAGCGCCTCTAGCATAACCAATAACTTATCTTGGGTCGGATGCCAGTTGATGGCACTTTGACGCCAGCCCCAATCTAACATTAGGGTGATTTGCCGATCCTGAGCAACTTCAGTGTAGCTGTCCCCTTTGGTTTTTGCGTTTTCAGCCCTAACTGAGGCTAATACGTCTTCATCAAAACCTTGAAGGCCATCGAGGGCGATGTCTTTGGTGGTTTGCTTGTATAAATCCACCAGCACAAACCGTTGTGATTTTGGCTCGTCTTCAGCAACGCGACGACGTACGTTTTCAACGTCTACATAGCCGTCATTACCAATATAATCAGGCATCACATCGTGCTTTGAGCGACTTGGGCTTGAAGTATCCGCCAGCGCCATAAACACATAACGCCCTGAGGGGGCCAGTGCCATATCAACAACGCGCTGATCTTTACCTAAGTAAATAGGGTCCGCAGTTATGCTGCTATTGGCCTTGGCTAAGTCTTGGTTGTATTGCTCCTGCGCCTGCTTGTTGTCTTGGCTTAGAGCCACAAAGTTAATCAGACGACGCTGTTGCTTAGCTAAATAGCTGTCCTGGTGTTTGTTTGATTTTGGTTTGGCAGCAAACTTAAACTCAGCAATTTGGGTAATTTTATTGGTGGTTAGATCTGCGCTGAAAATGGCCGTGCTTGTAGCAAAGCTTAGGGTGTTATTTTTACCCCAGAATAAGTAGCGATAGCTTTGAGCGTCTTGGGTAACTTGCTCAATATTGCCCGTCGTTAAATCTTTAACAAAAACATTGCCTTTATATAGATAGGCTTGTTGGGT
Organism: Paraferrimonas sp. SM1919; assembly: GCF_010993985.1. Classification (GTDB taxonomy): domain Bacteria; phylum Pseudomonadota; class Gammaproteobacteria; order Enterobacterales; family Shewanellaceae; genus SM1919. The sequence continues at coordinate 71,598 of NZ_WINH01000003.1, forward strand.
ATTTGCTGGGTTATTGGTTGCTGCACGTTTTAACAAGGTATGCTGTTGCGCGAAGCTGATTTCTTGAGCCCTGTCACTGGTGATTGCTTGTGAAAAATACTTTGGATTAGCGTCTAACAAACCTTTAGTTTGGTAAACAATCCCCTTAGAATCCGATTGCCATTGCCAGTTATAGGCCGATAGCCCCATCCAATCAGGGTTAGCCATAATTTGCTTCATGGTCAAAGTTTGATCGGCAATCGGTGCCACTGGAGCCGCTTTAAGGGTTGCGGGTTTAACACTTGGAGCAGCGATATTCGCCACAGGGTATGAAGTCCCTTGGCAAGCGCTTAACAACGCTGCTGCCGTGATGGATAAGCTTATTTTTTTATAAGTCTGCATTTATTTCACCAGGTATTGTTATTATGGACAGAGTTATAGCATGATAACCAGATACAATACAGTGTGCGGCCACCTTAACTGGCGTAATTAGCAGCAATGTTAACTGCGATTGAGCATTTATGGAATTAAATCAACTTACATTTGGTATCAGCGGCCAATCCCCCTGCAGTTATTTAGAAGATAGATTGCAAAGGATCATTGCCCCTTTTGATGAGCAACCCCTTAATGCCAAGCTCTACCAGCAACTGATTGAAATTGGCTTTCGCCGCAGTGGTGACCATGTATATCGCCCCCATTGTATTGGTTGCAATCAATGTCAGTCATTAAAGGTTAGTTGTCATGAGTTTAATGCGAGTAAAAGTCAAAAACGTATTTTAGCCAAGGCCAAAGCCTTTGAATTTACATGGCATGATGAGGTGCAGGATGATTTTTACCCACTGTATGAAAAATACATCACAGCTCGCCACCAAGATGGTGACATGTATCCGCCATCAAAAGAACAGTTTATGGGCTTCTTACCCTGCCAATGGTTAGCGGTTCGTTATTTGGCTATTTACCATGGCAAAAAGCTTATTGGTGTCGGCGTGTTTGACCAACTCGCCCTTGGGCTATCTGCGGTATACAGTTTTTTTGAACCTGAATATGAAAGCTACTCGATAGGTAAATTAAGTGTGCTGCAGGCCATTAAACAGTGTCAAAAAATGTCTTTACCTTTTATGTATTTGGGTTACTACATAGAGCCCTGCAGTAAAATGAATTACAAAACCCAGTTTAAGCCCCACCAGCTTTATAACGGTGAGGCTTGGGTGTAAAGGATCTACCACTTATTTTTCTCATTGATTCATACTTAATTGATCGCCAATAGCAATGGATGCACCCGCAATGAATATTGAACACTCGTTAAAACAACATTTCGGCTTTGACCGTTTTCGCCCCGGCCAACAACAAGTCATTGAACAATTACTGGCAGGCCATTCATCCTTGGCATTATTTGCCACCGGCTCAGGCAAATCATTGTGTTACCAATATACCGCGACCCAATTGCCGCACCTGACCCTAGTGGTTTCGCCCTTGTTAGCACTGATTAAAGATCAGCTGGCCTTTTTACACGCTAACAATATTGCTGCGGCAAGCATAGATTCCAGCCAAGACAGGGAAAGCCAACAGCAAACCATTGAAGCCATAAAAAGCGGTGCTATTAAAGTATTGATGGTCTCGGTTGAGCGTTTTAAGAACGAACGCTTTAGGAAGATGATTGCCAATGTGCCAATTTCTATGATGGTGGTGGATGAGGCCCATTGTATTTCCGAATGGGGTCATAACTTTAGACCTGATTACCTTAAATTGCCCGATTACCGTGCCCAACTTAACATTCCTTTAGTGCTGCTGCTGACGGCTACCGCCACCAATAAAGTAAAGAAAGACATGGCTGATAAGTTTGCCATACAAAAACAGCATTGTGTACAAACCCCGGTGTATCGCCCTAACCTCACGATTGAAGTACAGCCCTGCGCCAGCGAACAAAGGATGGTGCATACCGAACAACTGCTTAAACAAAACCCAGGCCCAAGTATTGTCTATGTAACCCTGCAGCAAACCGCTAATGAAGTGGCGGCTGGGCTGCAAGCTATGGGCATTAATGCTACCCCTTACCATGCGGGTTTGACCACCGAAGTGCGGGAGCATATTCAAGATCAATTTATGCAGGGTCACAAAGACATTATTGTGGCCACTATTGCCTTTGGCATGGGGGTGGATAAATCCAATATTCGTAATGTTATCCATTATGACTTACCTAAATCCATAGAAAACTATGCCCAAGAAATTGGCCGTGCCGGCCGTGATGGACAGCCAAGCCGTTGTGTCTTACTGGGCCAAGATTCTGGCTTAACTACGATGGAAAACTTTATCGTTGGCGACACCCCAGAGCTAGGTGCTATAGAAGCTTTGCTCGCCAACATTATTTCAGAGCAAGAGTATGGCCAGTGGCAAACCCAAATTTTAGCCTTATCAAAAATGACGGATATTAAACAGCTGCCCCTTAAAACCTTGCTGGTGCAACTTGAGTTAATGGGCTTGATTGAAGCTAAATTCAGTTACTTTGCCGAAACCCGTTATAAATTCTTGGTCGAAAAATCAAAGTTACTTAATCGATTTGATCCTAACCGTCGCCAGTTTTTAGAAACGATTTTTAATTTTGCTAATACCAAAAAGATTTGGAGCGATTTAGATGTCGAGAGTTTATGTCAGCAACACAATACTGATCGTGCTCGGGTATTAAACGCCCTAGAGTATCTGCATGAGCATAATTTGATTGAGTTAGAAACCAAAAAGATGACCGAGAGCTATCAGGTCAACTCATCATTAAACCCTGATACCCTCAAAAACTATGCCCAACAATTATCAGAGTATTGCCAATCTAATCAACAATCCCAATTGGACCGTTTAGCACAAATGATGCGCTTTTTCGAGCTTGATTCCTGTTTAAGTTATAACCTAAGTCGTTATTTTGGTGATGCCGATGCTCCGATACAATGCGGACACTGTAGTGTGTGCAATAGCGGCCCTGCTCGACTCATAAAAACACCGCAACTGGCAATAGACAATCAACTGTTGCAAAAGGATCTACAACAATTGAGTAAATTGATGATCGAGCATAAGCAAAATTTAACGCACATGGCGGCGATCAAGTTTGTAATTGGCTTAGCAACCCCTAGATTTAGCCAGCTTAAAATAAACAAGCTGGCAGGGTTTGGTCGATACGCAAATACCGGCTTTACTCATGTTCAGCAGGCCGTACAGCAGTTGCTCCGCTAACTTACAGGTATTGTTGTACCTGTAGTATTTGTTCAGGCTCATCCAGTTTAATGCTCCAACTAACCGAGCCTGCATTAGCAGCAACCACCAGCGCATCTTGATGGACACTCACATCATCAACCATGGCGCTGAGTCTAATGCCATTGTCCAGAATGGCTTGAATTTCAAAAGGGCTTAGGACCAGCTTGCCCTTCGAGTAAGTAATGATCATAATTGCAACTTGTGTTGTACGCTTTTGTGCGAACTATAACATGCGTAGTAGCAAAATAAACGCCCAATAATGGCAACTTTGTTTTGCTATTAATGCTCGACGCCACCTGGTCCGTGTACATGGCCATGGGCAATTTCTTCTTCGCTAGCTTCGCGTACACTAGCCACCTTTAAATCAAAAGACAATTCTTTGCCGGCTAATGGATGGTTAATATCAATCGTGGCCATAAATTTACCCACTTTAACGACCGTTACTTGCCTTGGCCCTTGCTCGGTTTGAATTAACGCTGACATGCCTGCTTTCCAAACTTTAGCGCCCTGCAAATGCTTCACCGATACCCGCATCTGGGCAGCATCGCCTGTGATCACCTCGCCGTAGGTATCTTTAGGATCTGGTGTGACGGTAAACTCACTGCCCGCTTCTTTAGCGTCTAGGGCTTTTTCTAAGCCCAGCATCATGTTGTCATGACCATGCAAATAGACAATGGGATCGGATTCAAAGTTGGATTCTAATATTTCACCTTGCTCATCTTTTAATGTGTAAAAGAACTCAACCACGGTATTTTTTGTTATTTGCATAATATTCCCTTAGGCCCTAGTTACGCCAATCTCTAAAAGCTACTAATAACAATTACTTTGGCTTGTTTTCTATTTATAAGCTAGCATTTAATCACTTGCAACACACAATTTTACAACCTTATTGTTACAAAGGTACCGTTATGAAACATACCAAGTCCTTATTAACAACAGCAGTTTTGTCTGCCTTAGCTTTACCTGTCTCTGCCGTTAATCTGTATAAAGACCAAACTAATCAATTTGATATAGGTGGATGGCTGGATGCTCGCATCGTCAATTTTGATGGTGAAAGTCAGGTAGTAAATGGCGCATCAAGGATTAATTTTGCTGCCGTTAGGCAAATGGGAAAAGGCTGGCAAAGCTTTGCCAAATTTGAATGGGGCGTAAATCCTGTCGGTTCTTCATCCCTAGTGTATTCATCTGAAAGCCGCTGGTTAGTAAAAAGTAATAACTTTTTAAGCAACCGTTTAGGCTTTGCTGGTATTAAACATAATGACTATGGGGAATTGAGCATTGGTAAACAATGGAGTGTTTGGTACGACGTGGTAGGTGGCACCAATATTATCCACGTTTGGGATGGTAGCTCAGCTGGTACCTATACATTCAAAAGTGATGGTGGCTTAAATGGTTCAGGCCGTGCCGATAATGCGGTGATTTATCGGTTGCCGAGTTTTTATGATTTCAGCTTGAGTTTCCAGACTCAGTTAAAAAGCAACAGTGCTAAAACTGTGGATGTTCAACTTGCTGAAGTAGATGCCAACGATCCCAATGCGGTAACTCAAATTAAGTTTGAAGGTACCTATGGGGCGTCACTTAAATACCAAGCAACAGAAAACTTAAAATTGGTGCTCGGTGCCAATGGTGGCAATTTTACCGCCACCTTGAACCCTGGGATTTATGAGGATCGAGGCTACATCGTTGGCGGTAGTATCAACTACGGTAATAATTGGTACAATCCTGGACTATACTTCTCTGCTAATTTACATAAACAGCAATACCATGATGTTGATAATGCAGGGCGAATTATTGATGATGCCATGGGGTTGGAATCACTCATAAGTTACACCTTTGATAATAAAATACGGGTACTTGCAAGCTACAACCGCTTAGAAGCGGGGGATGAATATAAGCGCTTTTATCAGCAGGAATTTAAAAGGCAGTTTATGGCTGCAGGGGTGCATTACATCTGGGATCAAAAATCAAAAACCACCCTTTATTTTGAAGTGAAGAAAGACTTCTCTAGCTTTAAGGGCATAAATGCTGAAATTGAGTCTCAAGCTCAATCCATAGATAAAGACGGTGTGGGTATGGGGATCCGTTTCTTTCTTTAAGGTCTGTTAACAATAAAGCCCTGAAAGTGATTAGGGCTTTATTGTCGCTAGTCTATTTTTTTACCAGCCTTTTCAAATATTTTTTTTAGATCTTGTGGCACTGGCATAGGTTTAAAAGGGCTGACATTTACTCCTCCAGTATTACCTATTGGCACCCAAATTTTACTCACCAAGAATGCCGCGATCATTCTTGGGATTTGACCTAGAACCTCTTTAGCATTTTTAGTTTTGAGTCCAATTTTGAACATCCACCAATGGGTGATGAAATGAGGTATCACATAAGACTGGCCAAGAATGTGGGCACGCTCAATATAAGTGAATGCTAATTCGTAACAACCAATTTTGTAAAAATCATTTGCATAAATTATTTCTTTTTTAAAAGCGTTTTTCAGTATTTTATTCATTACTTAGTCTTTACAGAGTACTCACCCTACCCCCCAAGGGGTAACCAATAATTACTAATATATCATAAAGTTAGTTCTTAATATAAAAAAATATACGGCAATTGTTTAGCGCACTCAGTTTGTACCCCTATGGTGTTAACCCTAACTCGAATACCAGGCATTTTGTTGCTCTTGGGTATAATAACTCCAACATAACAAACGAGAAATCTTATTACCTTGAGCCATGGTTAAGGTTTTAACTCGGACAGCTTTGGCTCTCTTTAGTTTGCCCTTAAGTTGACTTAGATTCTCTCCTTTAGAAATTAAACTGGTAAACCAAAGTACTTGCTGTTTAACCTGACGAGACTCGTTGATCATATTGGAGACAAACTGTAGCTCTCCGCCATCACACCAAAGTTCATTACTCTTGCCACCGAAGTTTAAATGGGGCTTTTGAGACGCTTGCTGTTTTTTAAGATTTTGCCATTTGCGTTGACTGCCAGCATTTGCTTGCTCAGCAGAGGTATGAAAAGGTGGGTTACAAACCGTTAAATCAAAATACTCATTATCTTTAACAATCCCTTTAAAGATGCTATCCGGATGATTTTGCTGTCTAATTTCTACTAGGTTTGATAATTTTCGGTTAGATTTCACTATGGCAGTAACCGCCTTGATGGCGGTTTTATCAATTTCTGAACCCACCATAGACCAACCAAATTGCTGTGAACCAATAATGGCATAGATACCATTTGCCCCTGTGCCAATATCTAACACCTTAACAGCACTGCCCAAGGCGATGGTTGCAGATTCATCTTTTAATAACTCACTGGCATGATGTAAATGATCGGCACGACCTGGGATCGGGGGGCATAAATAGCCCGCAGGTAAATCCCAAAATTCAACGTGATAGTGTTGTGCCAAGATAGCTTTATTGAGGGCAACCACTGCATCAGGGTTGGCAAAATCAATGGATTGGTCCCCCCTTGGGGTATCAATTAAATACTTTTTTAAATCCGGATTGGCATTAGAGAGTGAAATAAAGTCGTAACGTCCTTGATGGGGATTATTAGGATGTAGCTGTGGTTTAGTCTGTGATTTTTTCATGATACGAGTCATTAAATTTGGTTAATAATATTTTAGCAGCTCAAGAAACTATAACTGGCTTTATTAAGCTCTTTTTATTCTTACGACCTTCATGATTTCAATTTCAAATCCGGCCACCACTTCAATTGCAGGGTAATAAGTTAAATTAACTCTTGCGCCCTGTAGTGATTGATATTTTTTCGTCCGTTTGTACTTGAATGGGACGTCTATCCCTTCAATCATCAACGTTTGTACAACCCACTCCCCTAGTGGGCGTTGACTATGACTCACTACTTTCATGTTCTCAGAATGAGTCAACTTGGAGTGTTTTTGGAGCAGTTTTTTTACTTGTTTTTGCATTATGTTCTTGGTTAATTATTCGCCATGCGATTTGGTTTTATCGGGTTGAAATTGTGACCTTGATCACTGTCCTGTATACTGCAGCTGCTGAAGTAAGCAGAATTCTAACAAGAGAAAATAATAATGAAGACCAAGCAGTTAAGCATACTAGCTTTACTGTCTTTGAGTTTACCTTTAGCACTGGGGGCGCATGCTAGCCCAATTGTGCAATCAAAAGGAAGCTTTGAAGACAAATTTCGTCAATTAGACGAAGCTCTACCTACTCCCAATAGCTATCGTAATGCCGCCGGTGAACCCGGCCATAAATATTGGCAACAACAAGTCGATTATGACATTGATGTTCGTCTACTTGAAACGACAAAACGAATTGAAGCCAGTCAATCCATCACATACCAGAACAACTCTCCTGATACGCTGAAATACTTATGGTTTCAGTTGGATCAAAATATCTACAAAGTAGACTCGATTGCCCGCCTAACTGAAACTTTTTCAGGTGGCAAAGCACTCAGTGTTTCTGGTCATGATAAACCTGCAAAATTAACTCTAGGAAGCCTCCGTAAGCAGCAATTCATGGCTGATAATGAGTTAGGCTACCAAATTAGCAATGTTAAAGTCGAAGGCTCCGCAGCTAAAGTAACGTTAGTTGGAACCAATATGCGAGTGGATTTACCCAAACCACTGCGCTCAGGTGATAAAGTCGCTTTAACTATGGACTTTGCTTTTAATATTGTTGAACAAAAAGCGACTGGTGGTCGCTCAGGTTATGAGCACTTCCCTGATGACAAACGTGAGGGTGGCAACCAAATATTCCAATTGGCACAGTGGTTCCCTCGCTTGCATGCTTACACCGACTATGAGGCATGGACTAACAAAGCCTTCCTTGGTAGTGGTGAGTTCACCCTTGAATTTGGTGACTACAACGTAAAAATTACTGTTCCTAACGATCACATCGTTTCAGCTACTGGCACCCTTGAAAATGCCAGCAAGGTGCTTAATAAAACTCAGCAGCAACGTTTAGCCAAAGCAGAAACCGCCAAACGACCAGTGTTTGTCGTCACTGCAGAAGAAGCCTTAGCTAATGAGTCTTCAAATCCGACTGGTGAAAAGACTTGGCACTTTGAAGCGGAAAACGTGCGTGATTTTGCTTGGGCTTCAAGCCGTAAGTTTATGTGGGATGCTAAAGGTTTTAAGCAAGCTGATAAAGAGATGCCACTAGTAATGGCGATGTCATTCTTCCCTAAAGAAGGGGGCGACCTTTGGAAGCTTTACTCAACTGATGCCGTCATCCACACCATGGAAGTGTATAACCGTTACGCCTTTAACTACCCATACCCGGTTGCACAATCGGTAAATGGTCCAGTCGGTGGTATGGAATACCCGATGATCACCTTTAATGGCCCCCGTACTAAGCTGCAAGACGATGGTTCAAGAACATATTCTATGGGTGAGAAAGACTTCTTAATTGGGGTAGTTATCCATGAAGTGGGCCATATCTACTTCCCGATGATCGTTAATTCTGACGAGCGCCAATGGACTTGGATGGATGAGGGCATTAACTCTTTCCTTGAAGGTATCGCTGAGCGTGAATGGGATGCCAACTTCCCATGGAGTTTAGAGTCCCGTGATATTGTTGAGTACATGAAATCTGATGTTCAAGTACCGATTATGACCCAATCTGACAGCGTTTTACGTCTAGGCCCAAATGCTTACACTAAACCTGCAGTTGCACTGAACATTCTGCGTGAAGTGATTTTAGGCCGTGAATTGTTTGATTATGCCTTCCGTGAATATTCATTACGTTGGAAGTTCAAACGCCCTACGCCATCAGACTTTTTCCGTACCATGGAAGAAGCCTCAGGGGTTGATTTAGATTGGTTTTGGCGTGGTTGGTTCTACACTACCGATCATGTGGATATTAGCCTAGATAAAATTTATAAATTGCGTCTAGATACCCATAACCCAGATATCGATTATGCACGCCAACGTCAATTCGATGAAGCCAAACCAACGGTTCTCTCTGTAAAGAAAAACGCCGAACAAGGCATAAAAACTTGGGTAGAAATGAACCCTGATGTTCGTGATTTCTATGACGAGAATGACGAGTTCACCGTAACCAATAAAGAGCGTAATAAGTACCAAAGCTTCCTAAAAGGCCTTAAGCCTTATGAGCGCAAAGTACTAGAGCGTGCTATTGCTGAGGACAAAAACTACTATGTCATGGACTTTTCCAACCTAGGTGGTTTGGTAATGCCAATTCTAGTGGAAATGACCTTCGCAGATGGCAGCGTAGAAGAACTAAACATTCCAGCAGAGATCTGGCGTCGTAATCACAAGCAAGTCTCTAAGCTGTTTGTCTTTGATAAAGATAAAGAGCTAGTGAGCGTGGCGATTGATCCTAGCCGTCATACTGCCGATGTAAACATTGAAAACAACTTCTATCCACGTCGCATCATTCCTTCACGTTTAGAGTCATACAAATATAAGCGCACGCCAACCAATATGCGTCGCGACATTATGCATGATATGACTACTGAGCTGAAAAAAGACGAAGAAAAAGAAGAAACTAAGGCTGAATAATTGTGAGACAAGCTTTAACCATAAAAGGCATTATCCTACGTATTGTAGTTATGGCACTACTATTAGCCGCGGCAGCTTCGGCCTTTAGCCACCAGCAAAAAACCGCGATTACTACTGTGCTGTTTAATGAACGTTCTGGTTATATTGAAGTGATGCATAAGTTCTTTTTACATGATGCCGAACATGCTGTGAAAGACTTGTTTAATCGTGATGCTGATATTATCGCGAAACAACAAACTCGTCAGCAGTTTGCCCAATATGTGCAACAGAACTTTGGTTTAAGTGATGGCGAAACACCACTTAAATTAGAGTATGTGGGGGTAGAAATAGAAGGCAAATACCTTTGGATCTATCAACAAGTGCCGGTTAAAGCCATTAAACAATTGAACATCAGCCATGGTGCGCTGCAGGAACTATGGCCTAGCCAAGTTAACCTGGTCAATATTGAAGGCAAAGGTAAGATTCAATCTTTGCTGTTCGAATCTGACAGCGATTGGCAAGGTGTGGATCTAGATCATAAGCACTAACGAAGTGTGCAACGACAACGGCTTCACCTGCGACAACGCATCAGGCTAATTTGAGTACTGAGTACGGCTTTTAACCTTTAATATGCTTCGTTTTCGTTGACCCTAAAGGTAAAGTCGTACCAATGCAAGCAAGTGCCTGCTGAAGTTGTATGCAGCATTCTCAATGCTCAAAATCTTTTACTTAAGCCCTACTATTCACTCAGTAGGGCTTTTTATTAACTGCTAAAATGATGTGATACCCTTCTTTAAAGGGGATCACTTCAATGGCTGTTAGGCTTAGCTGTTGACAACGATGGCACTGTACACTTTATTGAAAAGCAGCAGACCAAGCGAACAAGAATGAAGAGCCACAAACGGTCCTAAATGGCAATGGAAGCGCAATCTAGCTCCGATACTCTGATTCTACACAGAAATGAATAGGCTATAATGGCTGTGGCTTGTAACCATTATTCTTTAATAATCACCTAAACAAAATACAGTATAGGCCCCATTAGCTATTACTTTACTCATGTTTAGCAAGATGATACAAAGGAACAATACAACCCAAGGAGAGAGCAATGATTAAACCCGTTTTATGGCTAGGTGTTTTTGCAATGATATCTACTTTTGCCCAGGCAACAGAGCCACAACCCAAAAAAAGCATCTTCGTTGCTAAAGATCCCCTAAAAGTTGAGCCTTTACCGAAAGGAATAAGCGAACAAGATCTATTAAATGACAGTACAGGCGTCAGTGCTCAAGCTTTAGAAAATACTGATAATGGGTTTATCCTAGCAAAACCTAAGTCCAATGCCGTGAGCGTAGACAGTGCAGATGAATATTACATAAATTCAAATGGACAACGTGTTAAACGAAATTTAAATAATCGCTTAGTGCTCGGTAGTATTGAGTGTGAAAATGGCAGCGACTGTAAAGCAGGCAAACACAGCTATGACAGTGATAAAACCTACCACCAAAAAGAAAGCTTTGAAGATGAATAAGGACAATTCATTAAAAAGACAACCCATTTGCAGTAACAATATTAACTAGCAGCTTTGTTTCGCAATATAACCTGAGCAATATAGCGTAGAACAAGCGGCACTGACTTAACCTATTAACAGCTACTCTAGAAGCCAGCTTCCAATAGAGTCGAGGGTGATCACTGTTAAGTGTAAACTTAAAAACTGTCAAACTACCCTAGCAGCCGATATCACTCTCTTTTCTGGCGATAAATAGAAGGCTCTGTTTACCTTTATTGTTTGTTTCTGCAGCAATACGCTGTCCGTAGGATGTGTTAAAAGACATCCTAGAAGCGTTACTCCCATTTGACAAAGAATAACTATGCTTCAATTCGAGTACTTTGGGATCTTACCCGTTAAATCGCACATAAAGTAACCATCAAAAATAAGCAGCCCCTAAATATAGAGCCATAATTCTCAGTCTATGATCAAATAGCCGCTATAATTAGCGGCTTTTTTATTGCAAGTTATTCTATTTATTGGGCATAATCTGGTATGACCAGATAACAATAAAGGCAGTAACGGAATGAATACCTATAAAATATGGAAAACCCTAGAACACAAACCGGCTGGAAAATGGCTTTTTTCAACGATGCTGGCACTTAAAGCCCCCTACTTTCTCTCGATCAAGCCGCGTTATCAAATACTCGAGCCCAATAGATGTGAACTCACCTTAAAAAAAAGATGGAAAGTTACAAATCACCTCAATACCGTTCATGCTATCGCCATGTGCAATATGGCTGAAGCTGCCGGCGGCTTAATGACCGAAGCCGCTGTTCCCTTTAAAAGCCATAGATGGATCCCCAAAGGAATGACCGTTAAGTATTTAAAAAAGGCTAAAACTGATTTAAAGGCCATCGCCACCCCTCTAAAAGCAATGGATCTTGTAGAATCAAGTGCTTATCCTGTTAATGTGGACGTTTTCGATACTAATGGTGAACGTGTATTCAACGCTATAATTGAGATGTGGGTATCGCCTAAATCATAAAAATAGATGGCTTTATCTATCCCATAAAGCCATATTTTCATCGTCCCAATCTAGCTATTCCATAATGGAGAGGCGATTAATACTAAAGAACTTGTGAAGCCACATAACCACACCAATGTCCGCAAGCTAGCAAGATCCTTAACGTACAGGTAAAGGTAGAGTATGCGGCTTATGATGTAAGTACACGACAACGCACTAATGAAATAACTTTCAAGACCCAGCGACGTGCAGACTAATGCTCCAGCAGCAAAAATAGGAAAACTCTCTAATTGGTTATAGTGGGCAGCTGCCGCTCTTTTTCCGTAATCATCTAGCTGCTTTTGTTGCTCCCTTGGCAAGGAATTGTTGTAGCCCCCACGCTGCTTTGCCATAGCTAAAAACAGTGGCGTTTTAGAAAATACATGTAACAACGCAGCGATAAATAAACACCATAATGTAATAGTCATATTCTTCCTCATAGTTTTTATACATTACGTTGGTAGTCCACCATTTAGATGACTCATGCCCCAAATTTACAACAATAAAAGCAATTGATTTTAAAGAAAAAAGCTTCAAAAGAGTCATAAATACTTGTAAAACGACTCAGGAGAAGTTAAAAAGGGAGCAGTTTTAATCACAATTATTTCAAATGAAACGCAGTAAATTACAACCTTTAGCAAAATATCGCTTTTATTTTAAAACCCACGTCCGCATTACCGATCTTAATTATGCTAATCACCTAGGCCATGACACCATGGTTACCCTATTACACGAAGCAAAAGCTCAAATGTTCAAAGCTCTAGATGTGAGTGATAATGACTTGGGGGATGGTAAGACAGGTTATGTTATGGCTGATCTGCAAATGAATTATTTACATGAATCTTTTGCCTTTGATGAGCTTGAAATTTATAGCGATATTGAAGAGATCTCCAATCGTAGCTTTAGAATTTTCCAAGCTATTTATAAAGACTCTAACCTGATTGCGTTAGGCGAATCAGGTTGTGTCAGTTTCGATTTCGAAAAACGTCAAGCGGTTGCTATACCGACTAACTTTATCAATAAGTTAGCAAACTATTAGTATTATCAAGTAATAAGGCTGTTGACTAATTTAACCGTGAACTTGCCACAGCCTTTTCTCAACTCAATCGCTTGCTGATATTCCTGGGAATACCAAAACTCTTTAGCCTTGGTTGTATTAGGCCAAATTGAGATCACACATGACTTATGCGTCTCTGGCCCCTCTAAGGTTAGCGGTTCAGGATCGATCACGATATATTTACCACCAAACTTTTCTACTAACTTAGGCACAACCTCTAGATAGCCCTTAAATTGGTATGGATCAGTCACTAAAGCATCAATCACTAGATAAGCTGACATAGGCGTTCCTTTGTTGAGTAATTAATTAATAACTTAACAAAGCCATGCCAGATGCTCACGCAATTGAACGGCTTTATTTGATCAATCGCAACTGTAGACAAAATTTCTAATACATCATTAAACTAACATTTAAATAAAGCTTGCTAACTCTGTTAACTCTTTTTTATTGATAGCGTAAGAGGGGATGGTCGCTCCCTTAGCTGGGTAACCAGTGACAATTAACATATAAGGTCGCTCATTATCTTTATCTCTTTTACAGATATCGAGTAAAAAGCTCATGGGTTTTGGTGTATGGGTTAGCGTTGCCAAACCTGCATTATGTAAAGCTTGTATTAACAGACCGGTTGCTAAGCCGACAGACTCGTGAACATAATAATTGTTTTTATCAGCTTTTCCTTGTTGCTTTTGCCGTTTCTGGGAGAACACAGCAATCAGCCAAGGCGCCTCTTCTAAATAGGGTTTGCGAGCATCAGTACCTAATGGCTTTAAATCATCGAGCCATTGCTGGCCTGCTCGACCATTATAAAAACCTTGCTCTATTTTCTCTGCCTGCTGTCTAATTTGCTTCTTTACTTGCTCTGAAGATATCGCCACGAAATGCCATGGCTGATGATTCGCGCCACTAGGTGCTCTACCAGCAGTTAAGATACAAGTCTCAATGATACTTTTAGAAACGGATCTGCTATCAAATTTACGTATCGAGTGACGTCTTTTTGCCTGCTCCAAAAAACTTTGTGCCCGTTGCAGCATTTGTTGCTCTGAATACTCAATAAAATCAGTGAGGGGTAACTGTTTGTCCATCGATGCCACCAATTACAAGAAAGCCGATAATCTCAATTTATCGGCTTAAAGCTTATTAAACAATCATTAGATAGAAAATCTTGCAACACATCTATTAAGGGATTCGCTTAATGATAGTTGCAAGTCCGCAGTAGCAGAAGATTGCTGTGACTGCTCATGCAAACTAGAGGTTATTTGTTTCAAATTTTGCATATTATTAGATAACTCATGGGTCGCACAGCTTTGCTGTTCAGTTCCTGTGGCAATTTGATTTGCCATATCCTGAATTTGGCTTACCGAGGCTTCTATTTGCTGGAACATCGCAAGGGCTTTATCCGCGCTACTCTGAGCTTTAATAATTTCTGAAGATGAGCTCATCATTTGCTCAGAAGCATTTTTGGTAGACTGCTGTAATAATGAAATAGTCTGCTGAACTTGCAAGGTTGAAGCTTGTGTTTTATCTGAAAGGTTACGTACCTCATCAGCAACAACCGCAAAACCTCGACCATGCTCACCCGCTCTAGCAGCCTCGATAGCCGCATTAAGTGCTAAAAGATTAGTTTGCTCTGCAATACCTTCAATAGTGGTTAATATATCAGTAATAGCAGCAGCATGTTCTGTTAACTGTTTAAAGGTGAGCTCTGCTTGCTGAAGTTCACTAGAAATTTTAGACACCGAACTCACGTTAACATTTATTTGCTCTCGACCATCACTGACCTGCTTATTCACTACCTCAGCCTGATTAGCTGCATGCATACAATGCTGGGCAATTTCTTCAGTTGCACTTGAAAGTTGTAAGACTGATGTAGAAATATCTTCAACTTCAGCCTGGCCTGTTTGTGCGCCATTACCAACCGATTGAGCTTGAGCCAATCCTTGTTGGGTATGTTGATGAAGTTTGCCAGCATCCGAGTTTATTTGCTCAACTAATATTTTCAAGCTGGAGATAAATTTATTAAAACTATCTGCTAATACACCCGCTTCATCATTCGAACGCACTTCTATTCGAGCATTAAGGTCTGCTTCACCTTCAGAAATATCCATCAACGCTTGGGATACGTAATCTAAAGGTCTCAATAAATATTTACTAAGCTGTGCAAAAAGCACACTGGTGGTAGCAATTACCGCTAGTGTCATCAACATTTGTTGCCAAAATAACTGCCATAAAGGCTCATCAATAACCTCCTTATCTAACATGATTAAAGTGGCTAGACGGGTATTAGGGATCGCCCTTGAATAGTAATACCATTGACCATTTTGATTCGCATGCTCAATTACTGATTTTGAACCGAGTTTAAATTGATTATTTTCAAATAAACCACTTGCAATCATATCTATAGGTTGATTTAAAAAAGATGAGTCAGGATGGGCAAAGATGGTCTTTTCATTAGTTACAATGGCCATTTTACCTTGGCCTGGTAGGTTTATTTCATTTAATTGACTGACGATATCGGCAATTTCAACATCAGCACCAATCACCAATTGTTGACCACCAACAGAAATAACCGTCCCCAAAGACACAACATTCTTGCCAGTGGCTGCCGCCACTGTTGGATTTAATACAAACACTTTAGCATGATCAGTAAGGGCTTTTTTATACCAATCCCACTTTCTTGGATCATTGTTGCCTTCAGGTAAAACAACCCCATTAGCATTGACTTGACTGCCATCTGGATAAGCTAAGAACACATTATCAAAACCTGCAGCATCTCTTATTTGTTGTAAATGAGCCACCAACTGCTGTTGCCCAATTTGCTCGGGCATTGAACCTAATGCTTCGCCTTTGGCCTTAAACCAATCGGAAACATATTTATTATAAGTGAAGCTTATGGCGTCAAGTTGAGCTGCTGTGGCTTTCTCTCTTTCCGATGAAACCTGATCAAAACTCAACCAAGCCATGAGACCACAAGACACCACGAGTGCTAATACCGCTGCAAGAGTAATTTTATTTTTAATTGTGAGCTTATCCATAGCAACCTCAATTTATTTTAAATTGAAAAAAATGTAACCGCTTACATATAGAATGTCTAAGTTTATTTTTTTTAATCTGATAATGTAAATGAAATAATCTATAGATTAAAACAATTTACGCTAAGTTGCTATCAAACAAATTTACAAAAATTCTAGTTAAGTAAATTGAAAATCCGCCGATACTAAGCGACCTAATTAATACTGTTATTAAGCATCAAAATGTTTACTTTTTCCTTTCAGATAAAAAGCAATTGTTACCGCAATATCAATAGCGTAATCAACTTCAAGTTAAGTTTAAAAGCAAACTAATGGGATTGACTCATAAAAGCTGGGCTTTCTTATAGCAGTAAAAAAACGAGGATTTCAACCCTCAAGTTAAAGGGCGCTATTAACCTGAGGTTAATAAAAAAGGCCGGCTATAAAAGCTGGCCTTTGTTGATAGTGGCCCAGAGATAGGAATTTGAACCCTCAAGATAAAGAGCTGCTATTAACCTGAGGTCAATACCAAAAAACCCGCTAACAAGTAGCGGGTTTTTCTTATGTGGCCCAGAGATAGGGATTTTAACCCTCAAGATAAAGGGCGCTATTAACCTCAGGTTAATACGAAAAAGCCCGCTCAGTTGAGCGGGCTTTAAAAGTGGCGGAGAGATAGGGATTTGAACCCTAGATAGGCTATTAACCTATGCCGGTTTTCAAGACCGGTGCTTTCAACCACTCAGCCATCTCTCCGAAGCGAGATGAATAATAAAGACTACTATGGAGTTTGTAAAGCCATCAATCGCCACCAACAGCGCAACCGTTCAAAAAAATAACAAACTGTTGATTTAAAATACTGATGTGACTAAAAAGTGACGGCATGACTGCCATCACCAGACATATACCAAACCTTTGTAAATGGAATGTTTTCCGCCAAAGATAAGTACCCAGCTATGTTCTTTAGCATCTCACTGCACGAAACTGCTAGACCTATATCATCATAGAGTAGCAGATGAATTGGATGAACCGCTTGATACTTCTTAGACAATTTTGCCCTGAGCACTCTCATACTGGCATCTTCAATATTTTTATGTTGAGCTTGTTGAAGAGAATCATGAACTTGCTCAATATTGTAGACTCGCGCTAATTCAAAAAAAGTGGGGGCACGATTGAAGTAACAAAAGATATCCGGTTGTGGAGGTAAGCATTTAACAATATTTGTCGCGGTGGTTTGTTGCAATCCTAAGATAAATTTATGAAAAATTTCTAATTCATGCTTTCCTTTATCTGCTTCTGTTGTCATCAGAGGGTCTTTAAGTCCAATTGCAATTGTTGAATTTCATTAGAATATGTTTGGTGTTCCATAGCATACCAAAGCCAATCTAAATAAATACTAATTTTTTCTGCCACCCGTAACTGTTCTAATGATGGACGAAATTGAAATTGTTCTAATAATTCTTCAAATTCTGCCCCTTCTAATTGCCAACTGCGTTTAATCTTTACCAGATCTAATATGATCGGAGCCATTGCTGCATACTCAAAATCAATTAATAGGCAGCCGTTTTCTGTTGCTAAAGCATTATCCAAATGAAGATCTAAATGACATAAGCCATAAACATGAGGCTCACTTTCAAACTTGCTAATAATATATGCTAAATCATTTATTAACGAAGCATTAGCCCACTTAAATGAAGAGGCAATATGCTTAAGGTAAGCTTGGGTTTGAGCTGTTATGTTTAATACTCTACAAGCGGTTAATGAGTGAAGCTTTTGTAAAGGATGTACCAGTTGTTGATAACTGGGTTTAGTATGATTTACATAGGCTGTGATAGCAAAGTGGTTATCCATATATATGAGTTTTGGAGCAACACCGGCTGAAGCCAACTTATCAAATATTTGCCACTCTTGTGACCAATCTAACCAAGGCCATGATGCTTTAATGAAGCACTTAATCACATATTGCCCCTTGGCAGTGTTGACCCAATAAGATTGTTGGGAAATACCGCTATTTAAAGGTTTATAGTTGTTTAATTCAGGTAATTTCGCACGTTTTAGGCAAACATTTAATAATGAAACAGGACTTAGTGACATTGTGTCTGATACTCTTTGTTCCATAACCAATAACTGTATAGAGACATCACCACATAAAAACTGTGCAGTAACGTAGTTAAATACAATCCTTTTTGGCTGAACAGATAGGCACTCAAAAGATTAATCAATACCCAATACAGCCAGTTCTCCACCAATTTAATAGCGATAAGCCATGTACTAAAAACTGCAAATACAGTAGTAAAGCTGTCCAGGTAGGCGAAACTTGCATGGGTATTGGTTTGCATAACATAACCTACCGCTACCGTAAGCAAAGCTAAACAACTTACGGCGACCACATGCTTGTGCCAAGGCCAAACTTTTAAACTAACCCCCGTTTTTTGGTTGCCGCCATATCGCCATTGCCAAAATCCATAGAATGCCATTGCTAAATAAAAAACATTCAGCAAAGATTCCATTAATAAGGCAACATCCCAAAAGATGAGGGTATAAATACTGGTAGAAATAGCCGCCATTGGCCAGCACCAAAGACTTTGTTTGATAGCAAAAATTAAATAAGCAACAGCAGCTGTTACCGCGGCTAACTCTGGCCACGATTGTTTAGAAATATCCGTTGCTATCAGGATTAACCAATCAACCACAGAATTCGTCCTGATAATCCATATCCAGTTCACCTTTTAAAAACTTGACCACAAATGATGCTTGGCCAAACTTTTCATGGGACTGTTTCATACAGCAATTAAGTACCTGCATTACTTCGTCATATTCTCCTTGAATGGTAGTAGACGTTGCTGTAGTGCGACGTTTAATGTTGGGCGCCTTTTCTAGCTCACTAATAAACCAGCGAATTGGTGTTAAATAGTCATCCGCCAATGGATACATTGAAATTTCAGCAGTTAAAATCATAGCTTTCTCTTCATTCATTTGAAAAAGGCGCTTAATTGAGCGCCCTGTTAACTCTATTACATAAAGTTATAATTAAAGGTAACACCCACTTGGCGTGGATCACCATAACGAATGTACTGATGTGCAGTCCAACCGTCAGATGGGTCATTACCAAAGTAGAATCCTCGGGTGCCATAACGCTCATCTAAAGCATTCTTAGTCCATAGATAAACCGCCCAGCTACCTTGCTCATAACCTACTTGTGCATTGATAACCGTATATGGACTTGATTTTGAATCATGGGAATCCGAGTAATAAAACTCAGATTTACCATTTAGATTAACATTGATAAATATGCCGTTATCATTGCGGTAATTAGCCCCTAGGGCATAACTGGTTTCTGGTGCATGAGCTAAAGTACGACCACTGAGATCGACGAGGGCACCATATTTATCTTTATATTTATAGTCGTCATAGGTCGCTTTTAGTAGCCCTAGTGAGCCATAAGTGCTTAAAGAATCGGTAATTTGATAATTCGCTTCTAACTCTAGGCCATAGTTGGTCGAACTCGCCGCATTAGAGGTATACAAAATAAATCTCTGTGGGTTAGCAGGATCTTGCTGGGAAGCTTGAACCTGTTGGTTCTGTCTATCCATATAAAACAAAGTAAACTGAGTATAAGCATCACCCTCTAACCAATTGGATTTCAGACCAAATTCATAGTTATAAAGATCTTCTGCTTTAAATTGTTTTTTATCGGTCAGTTCTGCAGGCAAGCCCATATTAAAGCCACCAGCTTTGTAACCTTTAGCAATCCTAATATAAGCATTATGATACTGATCAAGGGCTTTAGATAATGACAGGTGGCCACCCCACATATTCTCAGATGGGTTAAAAGCTTCATTATTAGAGTCTTTATAATCGGCGTTTCTGCGCTCTAATCGTAAACCTAAAGATAGCTCATATCCATTTGAAAGATTTGAGTCTAACTGGCCAAATACAGAATAGCTGGTTGACTCATACTCACTTTGCAAGACTTGATCTGGCCAGCCATTATAGGTTGAATCAAGATCGTTGTGCTCCGCTAGGTTTTTGGCATATACCCCAACTACCCAATCAGATGAACCATTAAATATCTTACCTGCCTCGCTAGAATTTAAACGAAACTCTTGGGATAATACCTTACGATTTGCTTGTTTATCCCACCAATAATCATATTGACAAGGGCCAGTGCCGACCACTTCAGTCCAGCTATCATCATACACTGGACAAGGCTTTGCTGCCCAATCATCCGGGTTGCTCCAGTCGCCATCATAGGCATGGCGATGATCGCTATCAGAGCCACTGGTAATAGAGGTAAAAGTCATCGCTTCAGATAATTCAGAAGTCACCTTAAACGAAGCACCAGTAGTAAATTGATTATCAAAGCCAGGTTGATCGGTGCGGGTTTCACGGCCGTTATTATCCAAGGTCCAAACATCATAACCATTATCAAAACGACCATGGATCACTGCTAAATCCATTTGCGTATCATCGCTTAAGATATAGCTTAATTTCCCCCTTAATGTCAGTTCATCGCGCTTATTGGTATCTTCACGATTTAGGTAGGTGTTTTTCATAAAGCCATTCTGATCGTGTTTAGTTAGAGCCACACGATAAAGCAAATTATCAGTCACCGCAGCAGAACTATAGCCAGAAAAAGTACGCAGATTATCGTTACCTAGCTTAACTTGAAGGCCGTGTTCCGGAGAAGCAGTGGGATCTTTACTTTTTAGATAGAATAATCCTGCTAAGGCATTTGCCCCAAATCGAGTACCTTGGGGGCCACGAAGGACTTCTAGCTGTTGTAAATCGTATAAATCAGAAGTCATTCCTAGGCCAGATAAATCAATATCGTCAATAATAAAGCCCACTGAACTGTTAGGGGCTCCTTGATAATTATCGGTTTCCCCTACCCCACGTATTTGAAAATAACGGGGCCGAGAGCTACCATTAGCAAAGTTTATATTAGCAAGATTATTCAATACATCTTGTAGATGACTCGCCTGCTCATTCTGTAAAGCTTGGGCATCAACTAATGACACACTGGTTGGAATCTGATTTAAACTAACAGCACGAAGTGATGACCTTACTTCTATGTGTTCGATTGAATTATTTTGCTCGGCAAATGCAAAGCAAGAAGGCAGTAGTAGAGCAACTACCGACGTTAAACGTGGGTTCATAAAGACCTCTATTTAAAAATAAATATAGGCCTGCGCAGAGACAACAACAAAATCCATTTATATTTTGAGCCATTCCTACGCCGGCATTATCCGGTTCAGGTTCAAAGGGTGCTTCTCAGCCCAATTAAGGGCGCCCCTTGGCAATGGAGAATTATACAGATATATCCCCTATTGAAAACATGTATGAATAGTTTTCAGGAACAATAGTTAATTTTGGGAATAAACAGGCCTGATATTAAATCTAAAAGTTACCCCTTGGTCATTAGCGGCTAGCCCTTGCAATTGTCGGCTTTGCTTACCATTTAAATTTAATGATTGCCACACTGAACTAGCGGCTTCTATTTCTATGCCGTTAGTGTCAAAGAATTGAAATTGGTATTGCAATTGCTGATCATTACGTTTTTTTGAAGTGACCGTTACCACCGCTTGTAATAGGTTATTAACCCTAAAGCTTGTTGGCCCAGAGACCTCAAGATCTTGGGATAAACTGTTATTGTTTATCTGTAAACCTCCATCACCGTTAATACTGATGCCACTGGTGGTATTTAAGTTACTGCATGCACTCGCAGTAATTATCATAAAAACGAAAAATAATTTTTTCATTATCTACTCCATCAAAAAGTGAGCTCGCGAAGTGGCAATAGGCTGTTTACGGTTACCCTGCCATGCAATACAACTGACATTGGCAACATTGCGCCCTTGCTTGGTTAAACTGCAATAAGCAAAAGTATCCCGGGCATACCCAGGGCGTAAATAATCGATCGAAAAATTAATAATTTTGGGGATAGATTGGCTGTTGGTGGTTAATAGCAATTGCAAAATTGAGGACATTTCTAAAAATCCTGCAATTGCCCCACCATGGATCGCAGGTAATAATGGATTGCCCATATGCTGCTCATTATTGGGCAATACAAAGACTTGTTCGTCCCCCAGATTTACGGCTTTCATCCCTAAAAATTGAGCATAAGGAACTAATTCAATAATTTTATCAAATTCTCTATTTGCAACCGCTTGATTGAGAGCTAAATTAAATTCCATCAAAATGCTCCTGAACTGTTTGCGCAAAAGAATCCACCAAAAAACCAGCTTGAACTAACATAAAACTTGCAGTGACATGGGCCACTGGACGATCAATATTATCCTGATAGGCCACTGCTCGCGTAAAAGCAACATCATCCGTTATCCGATAACATTGGGCAATCACATATACCTTTGAACCTGGCTTAGCAGCGGTCATATAATCAATTCTGAGATCCATAGTTGGCGCTATTGCCCAAATGCCTTTGTGATGATATTGAGCCACTAACACCGCGGCACCACAAGCACTATCAATAAGACTGGTCAACACCCCACCATGGAGGTGGCCAGTATCAGGGTTCCCCACCAACTTTTGCTGATAGGGCAAACTGAGTTTGACATGGTTAGCATTAGCCCCATCACATTGAACACCAAGGGCCTGACAGTGATTTAACTGCTCAACAAAAAATGTTGCTACTTTGGTAAACGCGTTTTGGGGCTCGAAATTCATACTATTTGCTCAACATTGGACCTAATGGCTTACCACCAACTAAATGCATGTGAATGTGATAAACTTCCTGTCCACCATGTTTATTACAATTCATAATGAGGCGATAGCCATCTTCATCAATGCCTTCTTCTTTAGCCAACCTTGCGGCAACGATCATCATTCGACCAAGGGCAGCTTCGTCTGACTGCTTGACATCGTTAGCCGTGGCAATCAAATGATTGGGTATAATTAAGATATGGGTTGGCGCTTGTGGGCTGATATCGCGAAAGGCCGTAACTAATTCATCCTGATAGAGGATATCTGCAGGAATTTCACGACGGATAATTTTACTAAAGATGGTTTCTTCGACCATTTATCTATCCTTATACAGTTAACTTATAATAAGTCTATGAGTACCAAGAGTAAAAAGCCAGCATCAAGCTGGCTTTTTGTGTTCTATAAAATACGCTTAAGTAAAAACTCAGCTCTAAAACGGCGAATGCGATTAACCACCTTTTGCGCGTCTTTTGGATAAGTGTCGATTTTATCAAGTTGACGGTAATGATTAACCATTTTGGTATTTGCAAGAATCTGTTGTTGTTCATTGCTAAATTGCTGAGACCATAATTGTTGGGGATCATTGATCATCAAACCATTCTCAACATCTAACGACCATGCTCTAGGATTTAAGTTAGAACCGGTAATTAAGTGTTTATTATTGTCAGCACTTATTCCCTTCAAATGATAGCTGTTATTAGCATCATGCCAAAGATGAACCCTTAATAATTGAGCATCTATCGCCCATTGAAAACGTTTAACAAAACGTCTTAAAGATTGTTCATAAAGGTAAGGCAAAGCACCAATGATATTGAATTCTTCACTTGGTGGGATATAAAAATCATTGGCGGTTTTATCACCTACAACAATATCTATTTTTTTGCCCTGGCGTAACTTTGCACCAATCGCTCGCATTAATGCCAAAGGAGGATTGAAATAAGGGGTACAAATAAACGCGTGATCTTCAATCCCACGAACTAATTGTAACGTTACTTTATTAAGCTTGTTGGCTCTAAGACCTAGACCTGAAAGTGGTGTAACTCGTAAGCCACTGGTTTTAGTGCCGTTGTCATATTGAGCGGCACTGAGCTGTTTCTTATAGTGGCGAATAAAGTGATTGATTATCTTCTTGGGCTTTTTCGATTCACTACAAAGATTTTGTAAATTCTTATCTTGTAGTAAGTGTTGATTTATAAACTGGCTAAAACTATCAGCTAAACTTAAATTATGGATCAAGTAGTAACGATCGATGCGATATTTGTCAAAATAATGCATATAAACATTATTAATACTGGCACCAGAATAAAGTACAGTGTCGTCAAATACGAAACCCTTAAGGTGTAAAACGCCCATCACTTCACGACTTTTTACGGGGACACCATAAACCCCAAATTGTACCCCAGCAGCAGCAAGCGCTTCGCGGTACATCACATTGTTACCCCTGGCCTCACCTTCACCGATTAAGCCCCGTTGGGCTCGGTGATAATCAACAAACAGTTTAATATCTAAATCTGGATTGCTTTTCTTGGCTGCAATAAGTGCTTGAAAAACTTCACGACCAGCTTCGTCATCCTGTAAATAGAGACAAACTAAATAAATACGATATTTTGCATGTTTGATTTGTGACAGCAGAGTCTGATGCATTTGCTTAGCATCTTGGATCCATTGCATCTGGTCCCCTTCTAATGGGAAACCAGCAAGCGTTTTAATTTCTAATTTCTGAGCACTAAGAACCATAAATTTATAATAACTACCAGCTATAGCCTAACAACAATAATTAAAGTGTAAGCGATTTACCCTTAAACACGAGTACAAAGATAACAAATGCTTGTTAGGACATTAATAATCAATAACTTAATTAAACTTTAAATCAAACTACCACATTAAATCATCGGGGATTTGGTAATCTGCATATGGGTCATCTTCTACAGCGGAGACCTGCTCATCACCATCATAAATATAAGCGACCCATTGTGGGTTAATCTTTTGTACGCGCTCGACTAATTTGTTTGGTAAAACATAACTTTTATCGTCAACACGAGCAATGCCAAGTGCACCGTTAGCCAGTCCTTGTCTTTGTTCTTCATTAACATAAAGCTTTAACACTTTTCCTGCAAAAGTGTAGTTATATTCCAACTCAGCGTTTTCGTCCAGCTTTATCGCAGCTTTCGGGAGTTCTGTACGAAGCGCTCGAATACGCCCTAATTGCAGCTCATTTTCATATTTTTCCAGATTTAGCTGCTTATCTTTTTCAGCTTGCTGTTGACGTTGCTCTAATACCTGCTGTGATAATATTTTATTGTCATCGGTGCCGCCTTGTTTGCGTTTTTTGCGTTTGGCAGCTCTGGCCTGTTTGGCTTGCTGTTTATTCACCAACCCGGCTTTAACTAATTGATCTTGCAAAGACATAATACTGCTCTTAATTAATTGATTGGCTGATAGATTGTAATGATGCTAATGGATCATCAGCTTGGGTAATCGGGCGTCCAATAACTAAATGATCACTGCCCGCAGCAATCGCTTTAGCTGGAGTCATTACACGACTTTGGTCACCGACATCAGCCCCGACAGGACGGATCCCAGGAGTCACTAATTGGAAATCAGCACCCAGTAATTGTTTCAGTTCGCTAGCTTCCTGAGCGGAACACACCACGCCATCTAAACCACTTTCTTTAGCTAGAGATGCTAAAAACTTTACCTGCTCTAGAGGGGTTTTATTAATCCCTAAGGCAAGGAGTTGCGCTTGGTCCATACTGGTCAAAACTGTCACAGCGATAAGTAAAGGCGCCTGTTCACCATATGGCAATAACGCATCTTTGGCTGCTTGCATCATCTTAGGGCCACCACTGGCATGTACGTTAACCATCCACACACCGAGTTCCGCTGCGGCTGCTACTGCTTTAGCAACCGTATTGGGAATATCATGAAATTTCAAATCGAGAAAAACCTCAAAACCCAAGCCATGTAACTGTTTCACAAATTCAGGGCCATATAAGGTAAACATCTCTTTACCGACTTTAAGTCGGCATAAGTCTGGATCTAATTTTGCTACTAAATCTAGAGCTTGCTGTTTGTTAGCAAAATCTAGGGCCACTAAAATTTTGTTTATCATGATGTACTCCATTATTCACCATTAAGTCCGGTGACCGGCTTTATCGTGGACCAGCTATGACATGATGGACAATGCCAGTATAAGCTATGAACCTCGAAGCCACAGTTTCTACAACTGAACTTAGGGTGACTGTTTATCTGTTGCTCAACCAATTGACTGAGTAATTCCAAACTATGTTTGGTTTTACCCTCTTCAACTTTATCAATAAAAAGGTCCATTAGTTTTTTAAACCCTTTTAAAGTTGGATGCTTCTTCAATTGTCGTAGGATAAGCTCTTCAGCTAAATGCTGTTTATTTAATTTTAAATACTGTTCTACTAATAATAAAACTGCACTGACGCCAGCTTTGTTGCTTACTGCATTCTCTAATAATTTAATTAAGCTTTGATTGTCTATGTTACTGCGACTAATGATGTTGAGCAGTTGATTAAAAATACTTGGGTCGACACTCAGCAATCGCTCACTATAAGTGATTGCTGTAACTAAGTCGTTGGTTGAGAAATAATGTTCAGCAAGGGCCAGGATAGCTCTTGAACATTCTGGGTGTCTAACCAAAGCTTGTTGATACCGTTTAACTTTTGTTTTTACCGTTTGCTCTTGGTCTGCCTGCTCACAATAAAAATGCGCCAACAGTTCTGTAAACTCCTGGGCTTCTTGCTTTGACATTCCGAGTATAATATTGATGGCTTTTTGCCACTCTTTAGTAACCTGATAAACCGCTAAAAGCTCTTTTTCTGCTTCGAGTGTATGCTCATCTTGTTCTATTAAACTTACCAAGGTTTGCTCTGCTCTATCATAAAATCCAGCGGCAACATAATCTCGTCCTAGCTCTAGCAGGGCAAAATCACGTTGTACTATTGAGAGCTGAGGCCGGGTCATAATATTTTGATGAATTCTAATGGCTCTTTCGACTTCGCCTTTATGGCGGAATAACGCCGCTAGTGACATATGCGTATCTATCGTATCGTCATCAACTTCTAGTAAGTTAATAAACAAATCAACCGCTTTATCTGCTTCTTGAGTTAACAGGTAATTTAAGCCATTGAAATAGTTTTTCGAACGCTTTTTTTGCTGGTTTTGCTCGGCAATAGAAACAGATCGTCTTCCCATGAACCAACCATAGGCGACTGCTATAGGCAATAATAGGAAGACAAGTTCAAACATTAAGCTTGTTCGCTTATTTCTGCGGCGTGAAGTTTTTCAAGTTTGTTAGTGACAAATTTAAGCTTCAACTTCAGACGGATCACTATCAGGAAGGCAATCACCCAACTACAAATAAACCCACCTAAAAAAGTAAGGGCCAGCAAGCTACTGAGATTGAACTCATCCGTAGCAACAAAATAATTAATTTCTATTAATTGCTGATTTTGAGAGCCGAACGCTAGGGCAAGGATAAATAAACTCAATACTAGAATACTAATGACGATGGTTTTCAAGACTAACTCTCCCTATTTAATAAAAGAATTATCCGAGAAAACGAAGGAAGATTCTAGCCTATCCTAGAGATTTATTTCATTTCTTATAAAAAAGCCTCCGTTTAGGAGGCTTTTTATACGACTTTAAGCAACCGAGGCATTCACCCTATCACGAAGCTCTTTGCCAGGCTTGAAATGTGGAACTGACTTGCCATCTAATTCAACCGAATCACCTGTCTTTGGGTTACGTCCGATTCTTGGAGCGCGATAATGCAGTGAAAAACTACCAAAACCACGGATCTCGATCCGGTCACCATTTTCTAGGGTCTGAGTCATATGCTCTAGTAGCCCTTTAACAGATACTTCAACTTCTTTAGTCGACATTTGCGGATGCTTTTCACAAAGCATTTCAATCAGTTCTGACTTCGTCATCTCAATCTCCTGTTAGAGTATGATTGGTCACTTAAAAGGGGAACAAGTCCCCTTTACATCTAAGCGATATTATTCGCCGCTGCGAGCCGCTTTAAAGGCTTCAGCCATTGCGCTGCTCATTTGAGCATCTTCTTGCTGGTTCAGAGAAGCCATTGCTTCTTTTTCATCAGCTTCATCTTTCGCACGGATAGATAGGCTGATTACGCGGTTCTTGCGATCCACGCCCATGAACTTAGCTTCTAGTTCTTGACCAACTGTTAGTACAGTAGACGCGTCTTCGATACGCTCACGAGCGATATCTGCTACACGTAGGTAACCTTCAACGCTGTCTGCAAGAGTGATAGTTGCGCCTTTAGCATCAACTGCTGCTACTGTACCATTAACAATAGCACCTTTTTTCTTATCAGCTAGGTAAGAGTTGAACGGATCTTCTTCAATTTGCTTAACGCCTAGAGAAATACGCTCACGCTCTGGGTCTACTGAAAGAACAACAGCTTCAATTTCGTCGCCTTTCTTGAATTCACGAACAGCTTCTTCGCCTTGTGCATTCCAAGAAATGTCAGAAAGATGAACTAGACCATCGATGCCGCCGTCTAGGCCAATGAAGATACCGAAGTCAGTGATAGACTTGATCTTACCAGAAACCTTGTCACCTTTGTTGAAGTTAGTTGCAAACTCATCCCATGGATTCGCTTTACATTGCTTCAGACCTAGAGAAATACGACGACGCTCTTCGTCAATTTCAAGAACCATAACTTCCACAGAATCACCTAGGTTAACAACCTTAGATGGGTGGATGTTCTTGTTAGTCCAATCCATTTCAGAAACGTGTACTAGACCTTCAACGCCTTCTTCGATTTCAACGAAACAGCCGTAGTCAGTTAGGTTAGTTACACGACCAGTTAGCTTAGCGCCTTCTGGGTAACGAGCAGAGATTGCTAACCATGGATCTTCGCCTAGTTGCTTAAGACCTAGTGATACGCGAGTACGGTCACGGTCGTACTTAAGTACTTTAACGTTGATTTCGTCACCAACATTAACGATTTCACTTGGGTGCTTAACGCGCTTCCAAGCCATATCGGTAATGTGTAGAAGACCGTCAACACCGCCAAGATCAACGAATGCACCGTAGTCGGTAAGGTTCTTAACGATACCTTTAACTTCTTGACCTTCTTGTAGGTTCTCAAGTAGCTCTTCACGCTCTTGGCTGCTTTCTGATTCGATAACAGCACGACGAGAAACAACAACGTTGTTACGCTTTTGGTCTAGCTTGATTACTTTGAATTCTAACTCTTTACCTTCTAGGTGCAGAGTGTCACGAACTGGACGTACGTCTACTAGTGAACCAGGTAGGAATGCACGGATGCCATCTAGGTCAACAGTGAAACCGCCTTTAACTTTACCGTTAATGATACCATTAACAGTTTCAGCTTCTTCGTATGCTTTTTCAAGACGGATCCAAGCTTCGTGACGCTTCGCTTTCTCACGAGAAAGCTGAGTTTCACCGAAACCATCTTCAACAGCGTCTAGGGCAACGTCAACGAAATCGCCAACAGCTACTTCTAGCTCGCCTTGTGCATTTTTGAACTGATCAGCAGAAATTACTGACTCTGACTTAAGGCCAGCGTCAACGATAACGTTACCGTTTTCGATTTTAATTACTTCACCCTTAACGATTGAGCCAGGGGTAGCGTCGAATTCCTGTAGAGATAGTTCAAACAGTTCAGCAAAAGATTCAGTCATGTCTTTAATACTTCAATATACAACCACGTTATATCCTATGCGTGGAGGCTAGTTAAAAATTCCGATTCATCCTTAAAACGGAAATAAATACAGAGTATTACTCTATATCAAGATTAATTTTTGCAGCAATATGGCTTAGTGCTTTAGCGAGCACTTGATCAATAGTTAGCTCGCTCGAGTCAATGATTAAAGCGTCATCTGCAGCAACCAGTGGTGCCACAGTGCGATTCATATCACGATCATCGCGCTCTTTGATCTCAGCCAAAAGGCGGTCAATACTAACATCGAAGCCTTTTTCAAGCAACTGCTTATAACGACGTTGCGCACGTTTTTCAGCGGACGCAGTAAGAAAAATTTTAACTTGTGCATCGGTAAAAACCACCGTGCCCATATCTCGCCCATCGGCTACCACGCCAGGGTCTTTTCTAAACGCTCTTTGGCGGCGCAAAAGCGCTTCCCTAACACGCGGAAATGCGGCAACTTTTGATGCAGCGTTAGACACTTCTTGCGAACGAATAGTAAGAGATACATCTTCACCTTCAAGAATCACCTTAACATCGGTGTTTTCAGAGGTAAGAAATTGCACGTCTAAGTGCGCAGCAATGGCAGCGAGTGCCTCTTCATCAGTGGGGTCGATATTGTGATGGATAGCAGCTAAAGCTAATACTCTATACAAGGCACCGCTATCTAATAAATGCCAGCCTAATTTCTCAGCTAACATTTGGGAAATGGTTCCTTTTCCCGCGCCACTCGGTCCATCAATGGTAACGATTAGAGCCTTTTCAGACATAAATTTCTCCAACAAAGCCATGGGTCTTCCCCCCATTTGGGCGGCGTAATTATACAGTCTCTTAAGTGTTAGTACACACAATTCAACTGCTTAATGTTTATTTTTTTGTTCTTTGCTGTTAATTACAACAATTTCAAAATGATTGCAGAGCCATTTTTATCATCGTTCCTTAGCCATAGGACAATTTGTTAAAATTTACTGTTTTAAAATTAACTAGCTAGCAAAATTCCTAGGCAAATAGGCTATTGCTACTTAGAATCTTGTGTTGTACATCTGTAATTAGGACTTTCGAATGATGAATATAGTAGCCATTATCGGTTTATGCGTTTTAAGTTTTATGTTGGGCATGTTAGTTAACCAAATTGCAACACGAAGAAGGTGGCAACAGTGGCGCGACGGTAAAAATACAGAAATTGAACAGCTTAAAAAGCACATTGAAAAATAATTTCGTTAACAACAGGAACTTTTATGGTGAAGTTAACTCTGATAGGGGTATGTACTTATTACCAGAGCCAAAGCTAGTATTAGTAATACTTGATAAAAAAAAGAATTTTCAAGGTCAGTATAGGGTTTGCGTATACCAAATCAGGTGTTACTATGCTGCAGAAATTGATCATTTAGGTTGTCCGCTCGATTCAATGTAGAGGGGTTTTGTCATGAAGACACCCACCCATTCTCCATTCAAGCTGTAACCAGGAAATAATAATTCTAAATTGGAGATAACAATGAAAAAAGTTGCTAAATTAGCCCTTTATTCATCAATTGCGTTAGCGCTAACAGGATGTGGTTCTGACGATGAAGAATCAACCGCTAGTGGTTTTATCGAATTTTACAACGCTTCAGTAAACTCTACTGTAATCGTACCTTATTTTGATGAGAGCCAGATCCACAATCCAATTACCTATGGTAATAAAACGGCAAGCATCGCCCCACCTGTTGATACTTATGCACTGGAAATTAAAACGTTAGATGAAAATGGTAATGATGTGACCATTACCCCTGAAAATACATCTATCAGCATTAATGACAGCCAGCGTAACCTATATGTTACTGCAGGCGACATCAGCAACCCTGATTTTGTCCACTACCCATACAGCTATAATTCTGATGATTATAGTAATACCAATAATATTCAGCTTCACTTAGCCCACTTTGCTTATGGTGCAGAGGCATTAACGCTGAATCTAGCAGACAGTGCCAATGGCTGTGACCAAGCCATTTTAACTAAAGAGTTAAACTATCTTGATGTTACAGATAAGCAACTGAGTACAGATGGTTCAGAAATTGAGGCTGATGACTATATTATCTGTCTAAAGAACGCAGCGGGAGAAGTGGTATTCCAAAGTACTGAAATTTCACTAAGCACTCAGCGCAGTTACTTCGCCACCATTGCTAACTCAGACAACTATGTTAATGATGCGAACAAGTTACAAATCAATATTTTAACTTCTGGTAGCACCATTTTATCTTACCAAGATATTAATGCTCAGGCACAACTGCGTTTCTTTAACGGTCTTGCTGTTGCTGAATCCATCAACTTTACTGCAATAGATAATGGTTTAGCCACAGATTCTGGATTACTGACTAAAGATCAAGCCTCTGCATTCGTTGATGTGGCTTATGGTGATTACTCAGTTACCGCAACAGACTCCCTTAGCAATGAACTTACCAATGGTTTGGTAACACTCAACCAAGGTGATTCAAAAACCATTGCTGCATACGCTAATACTGCACAAGAAGTTGAACTAATCAACTTCTCACAAGATAACCGTGAATTATCTGGTTTCCATGAAGTGACCTTCATCAACTTAGATGACAATGAAGCCAATCAAGGGTTAAATGTTTACTTTATTGGTCCTAATGAGACTTTAGAGTCAACAGATACCATCATCACAAGCGCAGATTACCGTGATATCCGTACCATTGCTTTAACCACCGACCAATACAAAGTTATCGTTGGGAAAGAGCAAGATAATGGTAATATTGAGCCATTATATCGTATAAACAATATCACCCTTGAAGGTGGTAACTATGCACTACTGCTGCGTATCGATGAAACAGGCGCTTCACACGAAGTTGCTATTATTCATTAATTTGTAGTCAAACTAAATTGAGGCTGAGCAATTGCTCAGCCTTTTTTATTTGGGTGCTAAACATAATTATTAATTTTTTCTGCTTTATCCCTCTTAAAACACTTATAATAGCCTTAATCTATAAGAACTTTGGAGTTCACCTTGCAATTTAATGAACTTGGCTTAGATAAACGCCTGTTAGCCAACCTAGAACATAAAGGTTTTAATCAAGTCACCGAAATTCAGCACAAAGCCATCCCTATTGGCATGGTCGGTAAAGATCTGCTGGCCTCTTCTAAAACTGGATCTGGCAAAACTCTTGCCTATTTATTACCAATGATGCACCGTTTGATGCGCAACAAAGCATTAAGCCGTCAAGATGCTCGCGCATTAATTTTAACCCCGACACGAGAACTGGCAAAGCAAGTTTATGGTGAATTGAAACTGTTATTATCAACCACCAATCTCAAAGCTGTTCTCATTGTTGGTGGAGAGAACTTTAACGACCAAGCCAAAGCATTAAGTAAAGATCCGCAAATCATTATTGCCACTCCCGGCAGAGTCGCTGATCATCTGGATAAACGTCATTTCTACTTAAATGGCCTTGAGATGCTCATTTTAGATGAAGCTGACCGTATGCTGGATTTAGGCTTTGAAAAGCAGTTAGCTCAAATTAGTAAGGCCGCCGACCACCGTAAACGTCAAACCATGATGTTTTCAGCAACCTTAGACCACAGCGATCTATCAAGTTTTAGCGTGCAGTTGTTAAAAGATCCTGAGCGTGTGGCTATTGGCGCTGCCATTGATGATCATGGTGATATTAGCCAAAGTTGCTACTTTGCTGACAACCTAGATCATAAAAAACAATTACTGGACAAGTTAATTGCTGATGCAGATATTAATCAGGCGATTATTTTCTGTGCTACCCGTGAAGATACTGACACCCTTGCTCAGTATTTTAACGATAAAGGTGTATCAGCCATTGCGCTCAGTGGCAAACTATTACAGTCACAACGTAATACCATCATGGATGGTTTTAGTCGTGGCCAGCAAAAAATCCTAGTGACGACAGATCTGGCATCCCGTGGACTGGATATCACACAAGTGTCTCATGTCATCAACTTTGATATGCCAAAACATCCTGAAGAGTACATCCATCGTATTGGCCGTACTGGCCGAGCGGGTTCTAAAGGCCAAGCTTTTTCGCTCATTGGCCCTAAAGATTGGCATAACTTCCAAGCAGTTGAGAAGTTTCTAGGTAAAGGCTTAAGTTTTGATAGCATTGCTGAGCTACCCGCTAAATTCAAAGGGCTCGCTCCCAAAAAAGAGTTTACAAAATCCCTAAGCAAGTCTAAAGCAACACAACCAGCAGTTAAAGGTAATACAAGCACAGCTCGCCCGAAAGCTAAGCGTAAAAAAACCTTTACCGAAGGTATTGATGTTGGGTTTACTCCGATAAAGAAAATGCCCAAACGTCAAATTATTGAAGACGACGATTAATACTTTATTAGCGATAATTGATCAATGCCCAGCCTAGCTGGGCATTTTTATTTGTATATCTAGGGTAATACCTGCATAGTTAAAATAAAACATGGATGTCGTAATGCAAGCCAAACCAATTACTCTAACTTTAGCTCTAGTCCCATTATTCATACTCATCACCCTGCTTAGTGCTTCTCTATACCTATTTGGTGATAATAGCTCCCAAGGCGCCAATCAAATAGCGTTGATCATAAGTGCCTGTGTCGCCATTTTTATTGGATTTTATATAAAACTTGATTGGGATACTATTGAACATGCCATTATCCAAAGTGTTGGTCTGGCGATGGGGGCTATGATGATATTATTTGCCGTAGGTGCATTAATAGGAACCTGGATTTTAAGTGGCACTGTTCCTACCATGATCTATTACGGTCTTAATATTTTATCTCCAGATTACTTTTACCCTGCTTGCTGTATTTTGAGTGCCGTCATTGCCCTGAGTATTGGCAGTTCATGGACCGTTGCAGGAACCATTGGTATAGCCCTCATTGGTATTGCTCAAACCCTTGGGTTATCAGTCGAGATCACCGCCGGTGCGATTATAAGTGGCGCCTATTTTGGCGATAAAATGTCGCCATTATCGGATACCACCAATTTAGCGCCTGCCGTTGCTGGCAGTGAATTATTTGCACATATTAAACATATGTTATGGACAGCTCTCCCCTCTTTATTAATTGCTTTAGTTGGATTTTTCTTAATCACATCTGCAGAGTCATCTGCCCAGATAAGCAATGAAATAAATAGTGCTTTAACCACACTTGAGAACAATTACTCGCCCTCTTTTATCTTACTGAGTCCATTGGCTTTAGTATTATATTTAGCATATAAGAAAGTACCTGCCTTTATATCTATAATCATTGGTGCGCTTTTTGGGGGGGTGATTGCTTTAATTTTCCAACCGCATCATGTCATCCAACTCGCCAGCTCTGTAGAGTTATCAACCCCGTTACAGATGATAAAAGGCCTATGGATCGCCTTGTTCTCAGGCAATATTGCAAATACTGGTGACATGGCAATAGATGCCTTACTCTCTCGCGGTGGAATGAGCTCAATGGTAACCACTATCTGGTTGGTAATAAGTGCCATGATCTTTGGTGGCGCCATGGAGGTTATTGGCGCCCTAGAAAGAATTTTGCAAAGTCTGTTAAGTTTTGTGCACAGTACCACTAGCTTAATAATTACTACTTTAGCAACTTGTATTGGCGCAAATATGATCACCGGTGATCAATACATTGCCATAGTTTTACCAGGGCGACTATTAAAGATGGAGTATCAAAATCGTAACCTAGCGCCGGTCAATCTAAGTCGTGCTATTGAAGATTCTGCCACTATGACCAGCCCACTTGTACCTTGGAATACCTGTGGTGCCTTTATGGCCGCCACCCTAGGTGTTGCCACATTAGACTACCTACCCTATGCCTTTTTCAATCTAGTTTGTCCTGCTATTGCAGCCATTTATGCGATTAAGCTGTTTAAGGTTGAGCCTTTAGAAGGACTTGAGCAAGCTCACTACAGCCGATAAGAAACGAGAGCCGAGAGCGGCTTCGCCTTTGAGAACGCTACTGCGTAGCTCGAGGATTACGGATTACGGATTACGGATTACGGATTACGGATTACGGATTACGGATTACGGATTACGGATTACGGATTACGGATTACGGATTACGGATTACGGATTACGCTCTTTCAGTATTCTGTTTTCCGTATTCAGTAATCAAGCTTTTTCTCGAAGTCACGAAGTGACGGACTCGCAGGACGCAGTCCGCTCTCGAGCCACGAAGTGGCGTTCTCGTAGCTGAGAAGTAGCGCCCTAGAAACGAAGTGCACTTAAAACGCAAAAAGCCTGCTCGATGAGCAGGCTTTTTGCGTTTTATATGGCGGAGAGATAGGGATTTGAACCCTAGATAGGCTATTAACCTATGCCGGTTTTCAAGACCGGTGCTTTCAACCACTCAGCCATCTCTCCGAAGCGGCTTGGATAATAGGGTTTTATGCTGTGCTTGTAAACCACTTTTTTGTAAAAAACAATTGAATGATCAACTTTTAAACCAACCGCCCAGTAATCACCCAATAAACTCTCAGCAATGGCATCAAAAAAGCCCGCATGATGCGGGCTTTGAAATATCTTTGCTATAAAATTAAGCGTTACCTTTTACCTTCATATTAAGATTTTTTGAAAAATCTAACATGCGGTTTAATGGTATAAGTGCTTGCTCAGCCAATGCTTCATCGACAAAAATTTCATGCTCAGTTTTATCTTCACTAGATAATGCAGCTTCAATCGCTTGCAAGCCATTCATCGCCATCCAAGGACAATGAGCACAACTCTTACAGGTTGCACCATTGCCGCCTGTTGGCGCTTCAATGAAAGTCTTATTCGGAGCAAGTTGCTGCATCTTGTAGAAGATACCGCGATCGGTAGCCACAATGAATTTTTCATTCGGCAACTCTTGGCTCGCCTTAATCAACTGTGAAGTAGACCCTACAGCATCGGCCATTTCAACCACTGATGCTGGTGATTCAGGGTGGACTAAAACCGCAGCATCTGGGTGTAGGGCTTTCATGTCCATCAGTGCCTTAGCGCTGAACTCATCATGAACAATACACTCGCCCTGCCATAACAGCATATCTGCACCAGTTTGCTTAGAAATGTAAGAACCTAAGTGACGGTCTGGACCCCAGATAATTTTCTTATCTTCCCCGTCTAGGTGATCCACAATTTCAAGGGCAATAGATGATGTCACAACCCAATCAGCACGAGCTTTAACCGCCGCTGAGGTGTTAGCGTAAACCACTACTGTATGATCTGGGTGCTGATCACAGAAGTCCGAAAACTCATCAATTGGACAACCTAAGTCTAATGAACAGGTCGCTTCTAGAGTTGGCATTAAAATACGCTTTTCAGGGCTTAAGATCTTGGCTGTTTCACCCATA
This sequence comes from Paraferrimonas sp. SM1919, assembly GCF_010993985.1. Classification (GTDB taxonomy): domain Bacteria; phylum Pseudomonadota; class Gammaproteobacteria; order Enterobacterales; family Shewanellaceae; genus SM1919. Next base: position 108,668 of record NZ_WINH01000003.1, read on the forward strand.
AATTTAACACCCGCAATAATCAATGTCTTTGCGGGGTGTTCAGCACCAAAACGTGCCATCTCTAAAGAGTCAGAAACACAACCACCTGTTTCTTCGGCTAATGCTTGAATTTCAGGATCGGTGTAGTAATGGGCAACAAGTACCGCATCCTCTTGCTTAAGCAACTGCTTAATACGAGCAATATAGTCAGCCTTTTCTTGGGCATTCAATGGCGCTGGTTGCGCTGGAAATGGGAAACACGTGCCTTCAAGTTTAATAGGGGTACTGCTCTGGCTCATAAGATCTCGCAATAGTTAACATAACAATTTTGTGATTATATCATTGAATTAGGTTTAAATTTAAGTGTCAGCTGTCTCATATTTTGCAACTAACGCGCTAAAGACTGCCAAAACTGCTGCAATGGCGTACCGGAGTACTTAAGACCAAGTAACATGATTCGCTGTCCTACTGCGACCTTAGCATTCGGGAAAATAATGGCTTCTCCCTGCTGGGCGTAGGTATTAACCGTATCAATTGATAGTAGCTCACCTTGGTTAAATTCGGTGAAATTACAAACATCATTGGCAAAGTTGAGTTGGCATTGATCTGACTGTTTATTGATTTCACGGTTAATCTTATATACCTGTAAATCATCAGACTGACATTGTTGTTGATTAATCACTTTGGTCAATCCATTACTGATCAGCTTTTTAATAAAAGCCTCTGCCCCAGCAAAGTCTTGTCGGTTATTCGTTCCAAAGGGTTTTGCTTTTCCCAACTCCACGGTAAATGCCATGGCTTTGCATGATTCTTGGGAAAAATAACTGTAAGTGGTCGTTGGGCAATTATGCAGCAATACGCCATCTAAGCCTAATCCCTTCAACACATTAAAGGCCTGTAGCTGGTATTGGCCATCTGCTTGATAAGGATAGATGGCAAAGCGGCTCAGGGTGGAGTCTCGGATGGCGCAGTGTAAATCTAAATGGAGTTTACAGTCTTGGTATTGTTTAAAAAAATCTAGACTCACCTGTTCAAGTTGCATCGCCCTGTCAGCCTCATCACCTGTGTAGTTAGTGTGGGCACCACTAAACAATCGGTTCATATTGTCTTTGACTTCCCGAACCCCTGCCCTGATGCCAGTTAAATTCCCGAATTGGAACATCACTGGGACAGAAACGTTTATTATGCCTTGGGCTATTTGAGCAATAATCCTATCCAACATTTCAATAGGCGCAGTTTCATTGCCGTGTACGCCAGCACTTAATAATAAAGCTTCGCTGTTAATATCCGCTTGCTTTGGTGTCATGCAAAGCACGCCTGGCAACAAATGTTCTATAGTGCAATGGCCTACTGCATGGGATTGTGGCTTAAAGTCTTGCTCTGGCTGGGAAAGTGTGTACTGTAAAAATTCCGTTAAATACATCATTAGGGTTTTGGCATCCTGCTTAACAATTAAGGGGTACTTTAACTTAAATATTTTACTTGAGAAAGTCATCCAACTGTAGATAATGGACATATAGACGTCTAAACATCTAAAAATTATAAGAGAGATTGATATGAAAGCGACATTCGGTGCAGGCTGTTTTTGGGGTGTAGAAGTATTCTTTAAGGAATTAACCGGAGTACAAGACGCCGTATGTGGCTATATGGGCGGAGAGTTAGACAATCCCAGTTATCCTGAGGTAAAACAAGGCAACACAGGCCATGCAGAAGTGGTTGAAGTCACCTTTGATGAAAGCCAAATTAGCTATGAACAATTAGTATTGGCTTTTTGGAAAAACCACGACCCTACCACCCTAAATAAACAAGGTATCGATGAAGGCACACAGTATCGCAGTGCGATATTCTTCCATAATGAAGAACAACAGCGTATTGCCGAGGCGTCTAAGGCATATCAACAAGCCAATAATCCAAGATTTGCCAGCAAAACCATTGTTACCGAGATCACTGCGGCTTCTACTTTCTATGAGGCAGAAGACTATCATCAAAGTTATTTTGAGAAGAATAACTTACCAAGCTGTCATATTGCGTTTGAATAAATAGTTTGCTGATAAACAAAGCCCCGCTAAATGCGGGGCTTTAATGTTTTGGTTTAACGTTTTTGGCGGTAGCGAGCTTTGGCCTGCTTAGGCATCCCCGTAACCACTCTGGCTTTAAAAGTTTTGCCTTTAATTTTACCTTTTTCTAAACGTTTTAGTGCCAGTGATTCCAGATTAGCTTTAACCGCAACAAACGCACGCATATCAAACAAGGCAATTTTACCTAAATCATCACCGGTGATGCCCTTACCTGCGGTTAACGCGCCAACAATATCCCCCGGTCTTACTTTGTGTTTTTTACCGCCATCGATTTCTAGGGTGACCATTTTGGCTTGTAAACCAAAGTGAGGGTTCAGTTGTGGCAGAGGTTCTACGGTAATTTCGCGTTCTAGGTACTCTTCAAGTAACAGAAATTTACGGTGCTCGCGACTCTCATTGTATAAGCTACAGGCCATACCCTCTTTACCCGCACGCCCCGTTCGACCAACACGGTGCACATGCACTTCCGTGTCTCTGGCGAGGTGATAGTTGATCACCATATCTAAGTCACTAATGTCTAAACCACGGGCCGCCACATCGGTCGCCACCAGCACCCTAGCACTGCCATTAGCAAAACGAACTAAGGTTTGATCACGGCCACGCTGATCTAGATCGCCATGTAAAGGTAATGCGCTGAAGTCTTTATTAATAAGAAGATCGGTCAACTCTTTAACTTCAGCTTTAGTATTACAGAACACCACCGATTGCTCTGGCTGATATTGCTGTAGAATTGCCATCACCCCTTGTGGTCTCTCATCGTTACCAGAAACAGCGAAGAAATGCTGCTTAATCAAGTTGTTGTTAGTACTGCCTGCAACTTTAATATGCTCAGGGCGAGCCATGTAATCATTAGCAATTTGAGCGATGCCTTCAGGAAAAGTAGCGCTGAATAGTAAGGTTTGCGGCTTACGACGAATGTTATAAATAATATTGTCTACCGCTTCATTAAAACCCATCTCTAGCATGCGGTCGGCTTCATCAAGTACCAGAGTTTCCACATTAGTTAAATCTAAAGTGCCACGACTTAAATGATCTTCAATTCGACCTGGGGTCCCCACAATAATATGAGCGCCGTGTTCTAACGAGCCAATCTGTGGCCCCATTGGGACACCACCACACAGGGTAAGAATTTTAATATTGTGAATACCACGGGCCAGCTTTCTTAATTCTTTGGCCACCTGATCGGCCAACTCACGGGTTGGGCATAATACTAAAGACTGAATGCGAAAACGGCGAACATTAAGCTTGTTTAAAAGACCTAAACCAAACGCCGCTGTCTTACCCGAACCCGTTTTCGCCTGAGCAATGACATCTTTACCCTCAAGTACATGCGGTAAAGACTGGGCTTGAATCGGCGTCATGCTCTCATAGCCCAAAGTATCAAGGGTATGGATCAGTTCATCATGCAAGGGTAATTGGGCAAATTGGGTCAGTTCCAAGGGAATGTCCTTTTATTAGTAAAGCTTAACTGTAGTCTCGAAAAGCCAGTCTAGCTAGGGCCACAGTAGTCAAAGGCGCGTAGACTATCAAAAAAGCCATAGATAAGAAAGCAATTGCAATCGCACCTATAAGCAATTTCAGCACGTTAAGATAAACTGAAAGAGACTCAACCGCATGGGGAAAAATATGCAGACCTTATTTACTCACTGTCTTTTATTGTGTGTATCGTTAATCATTAGTAGCTTTGCACAAGGATCCGAAGTGCCCAATATTGATTTTAAATTGAGTGTTGAAATTGAAGGGTTAGCCAAGGTAAGTGACGACCATATAAACGCGATCAATGAACTCACCAGAGCAATAGAGCAGTTAGCACAATCGCCGCAATTATCTGAAGCAGACAGACAATTTTTGTCTTTGAGTTTAAAACAACTTAATAGCAGCGTTGCTGACATGGCAACAACCATGACTGGCCTACCACAAATTGTTGAGCAAACGACTGCTCCAGTGGTCACTAAAAGCCATCAACTGCTCGATAAGCTACTTATTTATAGTGTGATTTGTTTAGTTTTAGTCGTTTCCTTGGTTTTAGCAGCCCTATTGGGGTTTTATTACAGCACTGTCAAACCTGCAACAAACTTAATCAAGCAAATGAACGATGACAGCTTAAAACTCAGTGACAACTTAAAGACTGCAAGCCTAGCCTTGAGTGTGGCCACTCAACAGCAAAATCGACAACATACCAATAAACATCAACTGCGCCGACCGCTGCGGCGCACATTGTAATCATTCGTTAAAATGCAAAATGTTCACTTTCTAGAGCCATCATAGAGTGACCACCATTTTCAATACACAGGGCGTGGGATAGCGCCCTTGGAAGAATACGATCAAAATAAAACTGGCCTGCAATGAGTTTAGATTGGTAAAAATCCTGCTCCGTTGCGGAAGACTGTAAAGATTGTTGGGCTTTTAGCATCATCTTTAACCAGTAATAACCATAAAGCACATAACCCAAAAACATTAAATAATCGACCGATGCCGCCCCCACCTCATCGGCATTGTCTTGGGCCTTAACAGAGATTTGTTTGGTCATGCTTTGCAGGCGTGTACAGTATTCTCCCAATATCCCAGATAATGCACTAAACTGTTGATATTCAGAAGCTTCGACTAAAAAGCTGGTGATCTCTGAAATGCTCGCTGCTAACAATTTTCCTTGCGAGCCTAGTACTTTTCGAGCTAACAAATCAATTGCCTGAATACCTGTAGTGCCTTCATACAAACATGAGATCTTGGTGTCTCGCATCAACTGCTCCATCCCCCACTCACTGATGTAACCATGACCACCGAATACTTGGACACCATGACTGGTTGCCTCCATTGCGGTCTCAGTAGCAAAAGCTTTAGCTACAGGAGTTAACAACGCGAGTTTCGCTTCTGCCGCTGCTTTTTCAAGATCACTGCCTCGATGAGACTTATCTATGGTAAGGGCTAAATCGTAAATCATGGCACGTCCACCCTCAGCAAATACTTTTTGGGTTAACAGCATTCGTCGAACATCTGGATGAACAATAATGGGATCCGCAACTCCATCAGGATTTTTTACTCCTGAAACACTGCGCATCTGTAAGCGTTCTTTTGCATAAGCTAACGCCCCTTGGAAAGCGGCTTCCGATGCCGCTAGCCCCTCACCACCTACCGCCAAGCGAGCTGAGTTCATAAAAGTGAACATCATGTTTAAGCCACGGTTGACCTCGCCAATTAAGTAGCCTTTGGCATTATCAAAATTGATTACACAAGTGGCAGAAGCTTTAATGCCCATCTTGTGTTCAATAGAGCCGACACTGACGCCATTTCTATCGGACTTTTCACCTTCATCAGTGACATTAAACTTAGGCACCGCAAACAGTGAAATCCCCTTAGTCCCAGCAGGAGAGCCAGGAATACGGGCAATTACAATATGAACGATATTGTCAGACAGATCATGGTCCCCAGCAGAAATAAAAATTTTGGTGCCGTTTAAGCGATAACTGCCATCATCATTAAGCTCAGCTTTACAACGTAATAAGCCTAAATCCGTTCCTGCATGGGGCTCTGTTAAGCACATAGTACCTGTCCATTGACCAGAAACTAATTTTGGCAAGAACATTTGCTTTTGCTGCTCTGAGCCATGTTTTTCCAGAGTGGCCATACAGCCATGGGACAGTCCTGGATACATAGCAAAACTATGATTGGCACTGCTTAGCATTTCATTCACTATGGTGTGAATCGAATGGGGCAAGCCCTGCCCGCCATAATCAATATTTTGTGCTAAAGTCGGCCAGCCACCTTCTACGTATTTTTGATAGGCTTGTTTAAAGCCTTTAGGTGTCGTAACAATCCCATTTTCAAAGTGACACCCTTCTTGATCACCTGATATATTAAGAGGCGCAATTTCTTCAGAAACAAATTTGGCAGCTTCACTAAGGATGGCATCAAACATATCTGCAGTAGCGTCTTCATAACCCAATTTTGCATATAAGTTGTGACAATCATAAAGCTCTTGCATCACAAACTTAATATCTCTAAGCGGTGCTTTATACTCAGGCATAAAGTTAGTCCTTTATCTTTTTTCAAGTAATTCCAATATCTTATAAGAAGCTTCTAATCCAGAGTTTTGATTTTGTCCGCTAACAAATCTTTGCTCCTCATCTACTGCCACATAGGTTGCCAAAAAGTCTACAAACTTAGTTTGGGCAACAAACTTTGCCCCTGCTTTGCGTAGTTCAGTTTCTGGGTGCATTGGTGTAACGGTAATATCTAACTCTTTAATTTGTTTATCGGTAACACCGGTAATGGTACGACCAGCAATGAGCTTATTGCCATTTTCGTCTAATGCATTGACCAATGCCAAAGCCCCATGGCAGACGCTGCCGATGATTGGCGCGCGCTCAGAATAATAAGCATTACTAATTAACGCGGCGACATCTTCAGATTGGGCTAAATCGTAAGCCGCGCCCCAGCCCCCCGCGACAAACACCACATCATATTGGCTTACCTCTACATCCTTTACAGCAATAGAGTTTTTAACTTTGGCCATTAAAATACTGTCTTCAAGCATACGTTTGTCTTGCTTAGATACTACCGGAAACTCAAGAGATTGAGGGTCTATAGGAATACTGCCACCTTTAACCGAAGCGACATCAACCGCCATACCCGCATCGCTAAAGGCATAATAGGCATGGGTCAATTCACTGGCAAATAACCCCGTCGCTTTCCCCTCGGTAGAGCCCTCTGGCCCTAAAATGCCATGACTGGTTGATAGTACTAACGCCTTTTTTTGAGGCAGCTGATAGTCGGTTCTCCCCGTGTACTCAGGGTGCAAGCCTAAGCTGGTTAATATGGTTGGCAGCAACGCCAATAGCGTGCCTAAAATAATAGGCACAATAAACATAACTTTATGGGAGGTTTTCATTGTTATTCCTTATGCAACTTGAGGAGTAGCTTCACGCAAATCCTTTCTTAAAATTTTACCAACATTTGATTTCGGCAGTTCATCCATTAATTCGAATTCTCTTGGGACTTTATAATTGGTAAGGTTGGTCCTACAAAAATCCATCATCTCTTGTTCATTGAGACGACCTGAGTAGGTGGCTAAGTAAATTTTTATTTTCTCACCGGTTTGGGCACAGGGGACACCAATTGCCGCCGCCTCAATGACGTCTGGATGAGAGACTAATACCTCTTCAATTTCATTGGGAAAGACGTTAAAGCCTGAAACAATGATCATGTCTTTTTTACGGTCCACAATCGAGAAGTAACCGTTTTCATCCATGACACCAATGTCACCAGTGGCTAGCCAGCCATCCTTAATTACCTCGGCGGTAGCTTCTGGGCGGTTATAATAACCTTCCATCACTTGTGGCCCTTTTAGCCAGATTTCACCGGGTTGTCCAATCGGTTGCTCATTGCCCTCTTCGTCCACCACCTTCATATCGGTACTAGGTAAAGGTAAGCCAACACTGCCATTAAATTGGCGTTGATTATAGGGACAACTACTGGCGCAGGGAGAACATTCGGTTAAGCCAAAGCCTTCTAAAATGGCCGAACCGGTAAGCTCTTGCCACCGATTAGCCACCGCTTCTTGAGTCGCCATCCCTCCTGCGACACTAAATTTCAGGTGTGAAAAATCAATATCCTTGAATTCTGGGGCATTCATTAAGCCATTGTATAAAGTATTCACTCCAGTGAAGGCAGTAAAAGGATATTTGGCGATCGTTTTAGCAAAGGTAGAGAAATCTCTGGGGTTACTAATTAATAGATTCGTACCACCAAAGGTCATAAACGCCAGACAATTACATGTCAAAGCAAAAATATGGTAAAGGGGTAGTGCCGTCACCAAGATTTCATTGCCTTCATCTATCGCTGGTAAGATACTGGCTTTCATCTGTTGTAAATTTGCCACAATATTACGATGGGACAGCATTGCCCCCTTTGCGACCCCGGTGGTGCCGCCGGTGTACTGCAGAAAAGCTAAATCACTCGGGATCACCTCAACCTGTTGAAACTCATGTTTGGCGCCAAGTTTAAGCGCTTGATTAAAAGTAGCATCCACATTAAGGTTAAATTTTGGCACCATCTTTTTAACATGCTTTACCATAAAGTTAATCAAGGCACCTTTAAAGCCAGGCACTCTATCGGCTAACTGAGTGGTAATGACATGTTTAACACTGGTTTTATCGATAACCTTTTCTAGGGTTGAGGCAAAGTTTTCAATGATCAGAATCCCTTTGGCACCAGAATCGTTCATTTGGTGTTCGAGCTCGCGCGGGGTGTAAAGTGGATTCACATTCACCACCACTAGTCCAGCTTGTAATGCAGCAAAAATTGCAATCGGATATTGCAGACAGTTGGGCATCATAATGGCAAATTTATCGCCTTTTTTAAGGCCTAAATCCACTCTTAAATAGTTCGAAAATGCTTGCACATGTTGAGCTAATTGGCGGTAAGTCATTCTGGTATGCAAGCTAATAAAAGCATCAATATCAGCCCATTGCGCTGAATATTTATCAAAAATCTCATTAATTGAAAGGTATTTTTGAATATCCACAGTAGCAGGTACATCCTTTGGATAGCTTTTTTCGACCCATAACTTAGTCATAATATTGTCCTTAACATGTTGTCTGTTGTTGTGACTCGATGATCCCCAAGGCTTGTTTGGCCAAAGGGTACACAAAACCTGCTACTTTATTTGCTTGCTCACTTGAGGCATTGCCCATTGCTGCGCGTTTGGCAACCCCTTGAGCAATCGCAGCTAAACGGAAAAAGCTAAAGGCTAAATAAAAGACCCAATTATCAATGCCATCGATACCACGTTTATCGCAGTAGCTTTGTACATATTCTGCTTCAGTTGGGATCCCTAGTGCCGCCCTATTCATACCAGCTAAACCATCCATTACACCAGTATTTTGTGGCATACGCAGCTGCATGCATTGATAAGCAAGATCCGCATAAGGGTGCCCCAGTGTCGACAGCTCCCAATCTAACAGGCCAATGATCTCACCGTCTTCGTTAAACATCATATTGTCTAAACGAAAATCCCCATGGACTAAACACACTTGACCGTCATCCTCGGGCAGATTTTCCCCAAGCCAAGCAATGAGCTTATCCATAGCCGCAATAGGCTCTAATTCTGATGCCTTATATTGCTTCGTCCAGCGACTGTATTGACGCTCAAAATACCCCCCCTTAGGGCCATAATCAGCTAAACCAACACTATCTATGTCAACATTATGCAAATTCGCCATTACTTGGTTCATTTGCTGATACATTTTGCTACGGAGGGCATTTGACGACACTTTTTCTAATGCCGCGTTCCAGTGAATTTGCCCCTCTAAATACTCCATCACCACAAATATTGTCCCAATAATCGAGGTGTCTTCGCATAAATGGTGCATTTTGGGTACTGGAACGTCTGTTTTAGCCAAAGCAGCCATGACCTTATATTCACGGTCAACCGCATGGGCGGACTTTAACAACTTACCCGCAGGCTGCTTCCTAAGCACATAGGTTGCATTAGGGGTCGTCACTTTATAGGTAGGGTTAGATTGACCGCCTTTAAATTTTTCTAGGGTTATTGGCCCACTAAAGCCCTCAATATGTTCTGTTAAATACTGCTCTAACAACTGCTCATCAAATCCATTTACTTGGTACATTCGTTAGCCCTTATAGTTATTGATTATTGGCAAATTTTTTGGCGTAATCACGGCCGAGCTGCATCATATGGACCTGATCTGGACCATCGGCAAAGCGTAAACTGCGCTGCCCCGCCCACATATGCGCCAGCGGCGTATCCTGAGATAATCCCACAGCACCATGGCATTGCATCGCCCTATCAATAACCGTTAGGGCCATATTAGGGGCGATAATTTTAATCATGGCAATTAAGTCCTTAGCAGCTTTATTGCCTTCCTCATCCATTTTTTGTGCGGCTTTTAAGGTCAGTAATCTGGCCTGTTCAATTTCACACACGGATTTAGCAATATCTTCACGAATAGATTGCTGCTTAATAAGTTCACGACCAAAAGCAACCCGCTGATTAACCCGCTGACACATTAATTCTAGAGCACGTTGAGCCGCACCGACACTGCGCATACAGTGGTGGATTCGACCTGGGCCTAAGCGCCCTTGGGCAATCTCAAAGCCACGGCCCTCACCCGCGATAATGTTCTCTTTGGGTACTCGTACATTATCGAAAATGATTTCAGCATGCCCCTCTGGCGCATCGTCATAGCCCATCACCTGCATCGGTCTGATAACCTTTACCCCTGGGGTGTTCATTGGCACCAAGATCATGGATTGTTGAAGATATCGGTTCTCATTAGTCGCATCCGTTTTCCCCATGACAATCATAATTTCACATTGTTTACGCATGGCACCGCTAATGTAAAATTTATGACCATTGATGACATAGTCATCGCCATCGGCTTTGATCTCAGTTTCAATGTTAGTGGCATCACTGGAGGCAACTGCCGGCTCAGTCATCGCAAAGGCACTACGAATGCGCCCAGCCATTAACGGCTGTAACCAATCTTGCTGTTGTTTATCACTGCCATATTTGGCCAGTACTTCCATATTGCCAGTATCAGGAGCGCCGCAGTTAAACACCTCTGGCGCCCAGATCACTTTGCCCATTACTTCAGCCAATGGTGCGTATTCCAAGTTAGTTAAACCCGGACTAAAATCCCCATAAACTTTAGGCAAAAACAAATTCCACAACCCTTGGTCCTTGGCTTTTTGTTTTAACTGCTCCATAAGCTCTGGTGTTGACCAAGGTTCGTCCCGCAAAGCTTGATGCATCTTATGTTCATTAGGGTAGATATGCTCATCCATGAAGGCGTTGAGCTTATCAAGTAAATCTTGCACTTTTTCAGAATATTGAAAGTCCATCTTCTGCTCCTCGTTCGTTCCGTCACACCAGGGTGCACAAATGTTTTTGCCCCTCGATATGGGCATAGTTATTAAAATAATCAAGCTTAAATCGTTGATTAGAGAAGCTTATTTTTGTAATCGATGAATTCACCACTTTTTGATTTAAATTAATCATCGTCGCATTATCCGCGCCAAAAAGTTGCTGACATAAACTGGATATCACTCCACCTGAGGTAAACACTAAGACACTTTGATGCTCAGCTTTAGTAATGTCATGCATACCTTGCCAAGTGCGCTCAGTAAAAGCTTGGTAACTCTCAGTGTAATCATCATAATCCCCGCTCTGCCAGCGTTGCATGGCTAACGCAAATTCTTTAGCGAGTATCCGTTTGGGTTGTTTTTGCTTCGCCGCAAATGCCGCAAGCGCTTGTCCATTAACAAATTCAGGATTGTGTCTGTGCAGCACCTGCTGGTGATCAAATTCATTAAATCCGGTATGAATAGCACAACCTAAACGGCTACCATGACCTTCAAAAAAATGTTCAAAACTTTGCGCATGCCTCAGCATATCACCACTAAAGCAAGCATCAGGGGTTAACGCCCCTTTAAGGCGCTCTCCTAATATTTGCATTTGCTGACAGCCCAAATCTGACAACCTGTCGTAGTCAGCAGAAGCAAAACTGGCTTGCCCGTGTCGTATTAAATATATCTGCATTTATGTGTTAACTTTTTTAACTATAAAACCATCATGGCGCTTAGTTTCGCATTAATCCAATTAATTATCTTTATGACCCAGTATTCATCTTACGAATAATCATTAACCCTTTATGCTTGACGAAAGAATAATTTATAGGCAGTTTAATTATGAAAAACATTACGTTAGGGATAACCATGGGCAAGTTTATTAAGTTTTTATTATTCATACTGATCGTCAGTGGTATCAGTGCCTATGTGTTTTTAAAAGACCCAGTGCTTAGGAATATACCAACGGATAAAGGCAGTCACTGGCAGCCTAATGGTATCCCCAATGTCCCTAATTCAACTGCCCAAAACTTAAATAAAGTTGCCTTTAGAACCATGCATGGGGATCTCAATAATAGTGACCAACTGTGGATCGCTACCGCCCCCGAACAAGAACTAGCTTGGACGGCTGAGGCGCATTTATATGTCCCTGAAGGGCCAACCATGGATGACAATGGCAATATCTACTTTAGCCCGCTGTTTCCCAGTGAAGATGTCAGTCTAATCGCCCTAGATGGTGATACCGGCAAGCGCATATGGAGCTTACCAACTAAAGGCGATATTCGCGGTGCCGGTGCACCATTAGTACTCAACACGCCTGAATATCCCCATAAGCAAACCATTTACCATGCGACGTTTCATTGGGCATGGGCGGTTGCGCCAGACGGTACAATACTGTGGCATAAGCCCACTGGCTTTAACACTGACCGAGATATCGCCCCGCATCATTGGGGCGTCAATTATGTGGCTCAATTTGATGCATTAACTCTGGTAACTGGTGATGGCCAAATCACCTTACTAAACCGAGCCAATGGTGAACCCTTACTAGATTCACCAATTAGCCTACCTGGTACCCAAGGCCCCAAAAGCGCCAAAGGTTTACCAAAGCCTTTTATTATTGATAGGGGCAACCAGGCAGCGGCAAAGGTATTTGGCAAGCCCCCCGAAGGCGATGGCTTTTTTACGTTCTTACTCAATGTTATTTTTGGTGCCGGCTCTGAAGTCGCTAACTTTTATGCGGTTGATAGCAATACCGGCCGTATGTTTGTCGCGGCTACCGCCCCCGATGAAACTGACGGTAAGCTTGATGGCATCTCCAGTAATGGTGCCGTGTATGCCTTAGATATTATTAACAATGACAAACTTGAGCTTGTGATCAGTGCTCGCTATGACTTTTCCGGTGGCACTGGTTCTACTCCAACCGTGTCTAATGATGGCCAGCGTTTATACCTCTCAGATGATAATGGCCATGTGATTGTGCTAGACCGTGATTTAAATGAATTGTGGCGTAAAAATGTTGGTGAGCAAATTGCCGCCTCCATTGCTGTTTCAGCCGATAATAACGAGCTATACGCCGTCACCAAGCATAATATTTTCAAGCTATTTGATAAGGGGGACAAAGGCGAAATGGCATGGACTGCCACCTTAGATGCTTACAGCAGTCACGATAACATTAACTCCCTTACCCCAACCATTACGGCTAATGGTATTGCCGTTGGCATTGGTGCCAAACGCAGTATTGGTAACAGCGATCTTATGATTGCCAATGGGTTTGGCTTATTAGACAAGGATACTGGAAAGTTACGGGGTTACAGTCGAAGTGTGGAAGAGTCGATATCGGTCACCTCGGTCGCCCCTGATGGTGGCTATGTGATTGCCCATTCGCCTGTACGACGCTTAGCTAGTGCCGGATTGTTCCCTAGTTTTATCTCACCGATTATGGGTGGCATTGCCCGATTTAAGCCCAGTAACTATGGCTTACTCGCGCGAGAAGCGGCTTGCTCTGCTAGCAAAATACAACTGCGCATGGAACAAAACCAAGCCAACCCAAACTACCAGCAACAACACAGGCAATGGGATCAACAACAACTGCAGGCATTAATCACACAAACAGAAATGGCAATGGCTAAAGCTCAGTTATCCTTCGATACCGATGATCTAACCGGTCTTTGTAGTAATTTAACTGATTAGGTAATAAGAGCAGTAACCATGGCTAAAGTTGATTTAAATTTATTTATTATTTTTAGAAGTATTTATCAGCATGGCAGTGTATCTAAAGCGGCCAAGGCGCTTTACTTATCGCAACCTGCCATTAGCCATGGTTTGGCTAAACTTAGGCAGCACTTTGACGATCCGCTGTTCCATAGACAGGGAAATCAAATGCTACCAAGCCCATTGGCACGCAATATTTACCAAGACATCGAACAAGCAACTCGTACTCTAGAATTGACGCTAACCAAAACAAAACTGTTTTCCCCGATTGACTCAGATAAAAATATCAATATCGCCATGCACAGTTCGGTGGAACCGTTTTTGCTACCCAAACTGGTAAAAAGACTCAGGCACAGTGCCCCCAAAATGACCATAACCAGCTCTCGACTAGAACGCACTAAACTGTCAGAACAACTGGGTAATGGTGAGATCGATATTGCCATTGATCCGCTCTTCTCGTTACCCAGTAGTATTAGCCATAGCAAAATTCAACCGCAAAAAATGACTGTCGCCGTGGCCGAAAAGTTTGCCCCAAGCAAAGATCTGACATTGGAATATTACTTACAGAAGGAACATATTCTGGTCTCCTCAAGACGTACCGGCATCGGCTATGAAGACTTTGAACTTTCTAAACTGGGGTTTAGCAGACACATCGCGATGCGCTGTCAACACCACTTTGCCGCTTGTTGTGTGTTGCAGGATTCCGATTTATTACTCACCTTACCAGAAGATATTGCCCTCACCCTGCAAAACAGTTTTGATTTAAAATTGTTGTCGCTGCCGTTCGAGCTTACCTCAGCCGATATCCATATGTACTGGGACAGTAAATTAGATAAAGATCCCGCTAACAAGTGGCTAAGAAACCAAATTCTGCAAAGTACCTTCTAGCACATCAACTGGTCATACCAGACCGGTTATTAACCCATAACGCCCAACGGTACGGAATTTAGTCGATATAAAGTCAATTTATCAATGTAATGGTTTAATTTTGTTCAATTATTTTATTGACACTATAAGTGCCATTAGTTACTACTAGATAGAAATAACTATAAAGAAATCCTAAGCAGTACCAAATAATTGAACAACGAGGCCAATCATGAGCACAGTCAATTCAGGGAAGAAGTTTAGTAAAAAACAGTTAGCAGTCGTCATTCCTTTACTTATCTCCAGCGCCACTTTCGCCGATGAACAAGCCGATTTAAAAGATATCGAACTTGAAGTTATTACCGTCACATCACAAAAGCGTGCGCAAAACCTGCAGGAGGTCCCCGTTGCTGTTACGGCAGTTTCTGGAGATGCCCTAGCCGAGCAAGCCATTAAAGATATCATTGATTTGAAGGCTTATGTCCCTGCATTAAATGTTCAACAATCGCAAACAGCAGCCCATTCAAATTTTTCCCTTCGTGGGGTAGGGACATCTTCCCAAAACTGGGGCACTGAATCCTCGGTAGGGTTATATATTGATGGTGTCTATAGACCTAGGCAATCCGCATTAATCAATAATTTTGTGGATGTCGAGGCGGTAGAGGTTCTGCGTGGTCCTCAAGGTACCCTATTTGGTAAAAACACCCCTTCAGGTGCAATCAGTATCCGTTCTGTGGCACCCGATCATCAAGCCAATGGTTTTATAGAGGTTGGCCTAGGTAACTTTAATCTGAAGAATTTTTCGGGTGCAACCAACCTATCGATCGTTGAAGATGTACTGGCATTTAGAGTTACAGGTTTCAAAAGTAACCGAGATGGCACCGTATCCGATGTGAACTTTGGTGAGAATATCTATAACGATCGCAATCGCTATGGTTTGAAAGCACAAATGCTGTATACCCCGACCGATACTCTTTCATTGCGGGTAATTGCCGATTACGGCGAAATAGATGAAGTCTGTTGTGCCGCAGGTCCTATGGTCAGTAACTTTTATAAAGAAGGCTCACCAACTGAAGCCGGCACTGATACCATATTTGCCATGCCACCATTTAACGCCACCATTATCCCAGATAGCCAGTACGACCAGCGTGTCGTTGCTCTGGCACTTGCTCCTATTGCTAAAATGACAGACAAAGGCATATCCGCCGAGCTGCAATGGGACATAAACTCAAGTTGGAAGATGACTTCGATTACTGCCGGTCGTCAATATGAATCCTTTGACTACTCGAATAGTTCTTATATCGACCTTGATATATCAAACCGAGATAATCACGCCCTACAGAAGTCTTTCTCCCAAGAGTTAAGATTTGATTACACCTCAGAAAAATTTAATGCCATCACCGGTCTTTATTACTTCCAGAATGATCAAACGGTAGATTCTGCCACCATTATTGGGGAAGACTTTAACCCGTTCTTTATGAACTTTATTCTGCCAAATGCTGTTAATCAGTTAGACCCTGTATTAATGCAGATGAACCCACAAGCTACCCCTGAATGGATTGCCGCGCAAAAGCAACAGCTGTTAGGTGTGTTTGATGGTATTGATATGCTAAGCATGATTTCAGGCGGCACTATTGCTCCCGCCGGGATCGCCGGGTTATCTGAAACCAGCTATAACGCCAATTCAGCACAGGAGCAAAAAAGTTTTGCTATTTTTGGCCAATTCGATGTTGCCCTAAGTGATACCACAACACTAACTGCTGGTTTACGTTGGACCAAAGAAACCAAAGACATGGTCAACGTGTTTACGGAAGATTTACCAACGGGCGCAGCACACCCTGATGATATGCGTACCGCACAGGAGTTAATTCCTAACATGCTGGCTGCCGCGGGTAGCTTAGGGGCAATTTTAGCGGATCCATCACTGTTAGGTTCACCAGCATTACCACAAATAACTGCGGCTTTAGCGCCATTCCAACAAGATAACTGGGGTGCGCAAATCACCAGTCCAGTGACCCGACTGCGCTCGGACTTAGCGGATAAAATCGATGATAACCAGCTAACGGGTACCATAAAATTAAGTTATCAACCTAATAGAACCACCTTAGTGTATGGTTCTTTTGGCACCGGTTATAAATCTGGTGGTATGAATACCGACCGCTTGGCAGAAGGCTTAGATCCTAAGTTCAAAGCTGAGAAATCCCAAGCATGGGAAATTGGCTTGAAAAAAGACTTCCCAGAGCAAAATATTCGTACCAATATCGCCGCCCACATCACCAAGGTTAAGGACTTCCAAGCCAATGCCTTTATTGGTGACAGTTTTAACCTAATGAATGCAGGTGATTACGATACATCTGGATTTGAGTTTGAAGGCACCTGGTTAGCTACAGAACTAACCAACTTCAATGTGATGTACGCCCACACCAAAGCCACCTATGCCAGCTTTGAAAAAGGCCCTTGTTGGAATGCCACACCATGGCACTTCGGCATACAAGATCCCGGTCAAGAAAGTGAAATCCCATGGATGCCCAACAGCTATTGTAATCGCAAGGATGGCCGCCCAATAGGCCAACCGGAAGATCAACTATTGGTTGCTGCCAAACAAATCTTGCCCATTTCTGACAGTATTTACAGCTATGCGGTATTAGAATATAGCCTCCAAGGTGATCTCTATACCGATGGTAGTAATGATCCACTGAGTTACCGTGGCTCTGTCGGTCTTTGGAATGCACGCTTGAATTTCAACATAGAATCCGTTGATCTTGATGTTAATTTTTGGGCTAAAAACATCGGCAATAAAAAGTATTTCAGCCAAGCCAGTTTCCCTGGACCACTGCAACCAGGTAAGTTGTATAACTTTTACGCAGAACCTGCCACTTATGGCGTTACTATTAAGAAGCGTTTTTAATCAAAATATTAAAATCGAACCACAATGGCGCGCACTGCGCGCCTTTGTCATTAACGGTTTTCATTTGTAGTCATCTTTTCAATTTGGCAAAATAGCGACTCAATTTATGGATAGAACAACAGGTAAGCCCGTGGCCCCAGCTGTAACCGATGGTCGTAAACAACGCTCTAATGCCTCACGCCAAAAAATTGTTCAAGCTTTCTTTGAGCTGATTGGTGCTGGTAATATCAACCCAAGTGCTGAACAAATTGCCACCCATTCTGGTGTCGCTTTACGTACCGTATTTAGACGTTTCAATGAAATAGAATTACTCTATCGAGAGCTGAATACTAAAATTGAAGAAATCTTTGCTGATGAAGTGTTTGAGCCCTTGCCTCAATTGCCTTGGCAACAATCTCTCGATAGTGTGCTTGAGCGCAAGATGTCTATTTTTGAAAAAACCATCCCTTATCGCTTAGCCATGCGTAACTACAAACATAATTCCGAATTTCTGCAACAACGGTTACAACATTGGTTTAATGTTGAAGAAAAGGTATACAGTACTCACCTGCCTTTCGATCTTGAAAAAAACAAAGCCGCCTTTGAGGGCTTAATGCAGGCGACCTCGATAGATACCTATATGAGCTTAAGATACGACCGTAAGCTAAGCCAACAGCAGGCATATGAATGTATGCAAACCATGAGTAAAGGCATTTTAAGTCAGTTTAAATAATCTATTGACACAAAACGTGCCACAAACTAAGCTAGTTTTATACACTCCAGGTTATGGACAACATGTGGCATATACCCTCTTTAAATCAGACATTTCTTATTTTTCCGGCAAAGTAGAGGCTTACCTTAATTACAAAGGCATTAACCATACTAAAGTAGACTGCAATGCCCTTACCCTAAGAACACTCGCCAAGCATACTGGCTTTGCCAAAATGCCTGCGATAGATTGCGGTAATGGGCAGTGGTTAACTGATTCTAGCTTGATCATTGAATACCTTGAGCAACAACATCCTAGCCTAAGTATTATTCCAAGTTCAGCAGCGTTAGCATTTTTAGCCAAACTGATTGAAGACTACGCCGATGAATGGTTATGGCGCCCAGCCATGTGGTGGCGCTGGCAACCTAAAGCCAGTCGTGTTTGCTTAGGCCGCCGAATATTCTCGCAAATGTTTCATCCGAGTTTAGCAGTGCTAGGTGGCTGGTATTTTGGCCACCGCCAGCGCTACCACTGGTTATGGGGTGATGGCATGGACAAGCATAACGAAACTGCCATTAAGCACATGCTATACCTTGAGTTAGAAACCCTAGAAAGCCTCTTAACAAACAATCATTATCTGTTTGGCGATAAACCTTGTTTGGCAGATTTTGGTTATTTTGCTTCGATGTTTCGTCACTTTGCTAATGATCCCATCTCTGGCGAAGTAGTGCGACGCCAAGCACCTAATACCCACCTTTGGTTGGCCAGAATGTGGTCACAGCCGGGGCATGACCAGGCGGATAACCAATACCAATGGCCTGCTAAAGAACAGATGGGACCACTACTCGGGCGAATATTTAATGACTACCTGCCCTATTTACATCAAAACGCTGATGCCTTTGCCAACAAGCACAAGCGTTTTAATTATCAGGGCCATAGCTTTAATCTTAAGGGCACGGTAACCGATACCTATAGAGTGTGGGCACTGCAGCAATTACAGTTGGCTTATCAGGCGCTTAACGTCGTTGAGCAGCAACAATTACAACAGTATTTACACCCCTTTGATTTAGCACCATTGGCCAAACCTGTAACCATCGCTACGGGCTTAGAGCAAAGCTTTCAATTGCCAATTAGCAAGGATACCCCTAAACCCAAATATCCTTGGTATCAAGCCATTTTCGGACAAGCTCGAAACTAACGATGACACTAGCGGTAAAGTAATTAAACCCCTTGCTGCATTCATGATTAAGGCCACTAGCAACAAAGCCCAATATCGATTTAAAAATCGATTACTTGGGCAGTTGTATTGATGATGGCTTAACCTATTCCCATCAAAACTATACCGAAAGCCCACATTGTTATGTAGGCCATTGAACAGGACTATTCAATGGCTAAATCGAGCATATAGGCGGGACTAAATTAACTTTAGTAATTTGATTATTCATTGCTTTTTAACATACTTAGCGGTCACCATCATTTCCCCACCACCATCGAGTTTGCAGTCGAGTTGATGGTCTTTGCCATCATTGATGCTGCGGATCGTCGCCTTGGCACCAATCTTTAATACCTTTGAACTGCCCTTTACTTTCAGATCTTTAATAAAGGTCACCTTATCACCTTGACTGAGAATATGACCGTTAACATCTTTAACAAATAAACGATCATCGCTGGTATCATTTGGGTTCCATTCATTGCCACATTCTGGACAAACTAGGTTGGCTTGATCTTGATAAACGTATTCTGAATGGCATTCAGGACATGGGGGTAAGGACATAGTTTTATTCCAATTTATATGTAAGTTTTACTTAAGGCTAGGGTGATCCGAACACGGGCTTAAAAGTTTGAAACCTAAAAAGCCGAGCCTGATTTAACATAGGACAGGCAAATGGACTCGTCATTAGCCTGCCAATTGCCTGCAAATTTACCGCCCTAAACCTCAAAACTAACCGTTCTAAAACAATTTTAATTACTTCGCTAAGGCTTCAGGATAACCGCGCTGAATGGCGATTTCCGCTGCTCTTTGAATAATTTGTTCAGTACTAAAAGCTTTATTAGATTTTAGTACTGATGCAACATTAGCGTTTTTAACTAAGCCTTTATCAAATAAATCCTGATAAATAGCTTTTGCAGCGGGTAATGCCGAGGACAGCTTAACGATTTCTGAGCGTGCATAATTATGCTCCGTAAACGATGCTAATGAAGAACGCAAACTAGGATCATTGCCAGGGATCTGCTGGGCGCCAAATAATGGTTTCCCCCCCTTTTGTGCATGATGAAATGCCGGCACATAACGACTCATATGCGCAATTGCCTGTTGGGTACGCTCAACTACCACCTGCTCCGGCCAACCTTGCTTAATTTTATCAATATAGCGTTGTGCTAATTGGGGTTGCGCCGTGCTGCTGCCACTATTAACTAGGCCATCATCAAATAAAGTGACTTGTGCAGTCATACCATGCAGTTGAAAATAACCATCCGCGTATGGAGTAAGCTGAGCCATACCATTAATAGTGCCACGCTCACCGTGAAATACCACTTCTGGCCAATGCTCATTGTTTTGCCATTTAGTAATATAAGCCGCTTTAAATTCAACAAAACGTTGCCTTTGGATCCCTAACTTATCGTCGATCTCACCAGATCTAAAACCACAAGCATTCACAACATAATCAAAATAAAGGTTATCGCTGCGGCTATTGGTTAGCTGTAAATGCCAACCTTGATTACTTTGGCTAATTTCTGTCACCCTAGTATTGAGTCGCACCTGCAAATTAGGTAACTGAGCCGCTGCCATTTCACAACTGGCGGCAACCCTAAAAACACTGACGCCATATTCTTGTACCAATACCACAGGGTACTTGATCGATTCCAAATCAACATTATTTGCAAAGGCCACCAACCAATCATTATTCGATTGCGGTACTGAGTTTAACTGCGTACCTTTTAGGCTTAACAAATCTTCTTTGCTAAAGAGTTGACAATAATCTTCTACCTTGCCTAATAATTCAAGTTCAGGTTGTTTGGCAACCAGCTGGCGGTAATGTTCAGTTAACAGTGCTAATCGAGGTAATAACTCCTCTGGTTCACCAGGGTC
Organism: Paraferrimonas sp. SM1919; assembly: GCF_010993985.1. Taxonomy (GTDB): domain Bacteria; phylum Pseudomonadota; class Gammaproteobacteria; order Enterobacterales; family Shewanellaceae; genus SM1919. Next base: position 129,853 of record NZ_WINH01000003.1, read on the forward strand.
GGTATTGGGTACAGTGATCACGGTAGGTCTGATCTTTACCGCTTGGGGAAAGCTAGCAAAAGTGTATAGCGATTGCTCAAGTAAACTTAAACATTGCTCATCAGAAATTTCACGGTAAAGACTACCACCGGCGTGCAAATGACATACCGGAGGTCCGTTTACCAATGCGTTTCCCTGCTCGATTAAGGTGACATTAAGTCCTTGCTCAGCAAGGTATAAAGCGGCACTGCTTCCTGCAACACCTGCACCAATCACTGCAATTTTAACAGTGCTGTTTGATTGCGACATAATACAGCTTTGGTTATTGATAAACGCTAGGTTTACCTTCCTTTTGGGAACGGAAAATCTTTAAAAACCACATATATTGCTCGGGATGAGCCAAAATGACATTTTCAACCATTTTATTAAGGGTTAAAGCTTCCTCGTACTTACTAATATCTGCCGCCATTTGCACGGGCTGTTGGACTTCGATAACGTGTCTACATCGAGTACGGTCATAACCAACATGGATCGGGATAATTGCAGCATTGCCCATCTTAGCCAGGCGTGATACCACTGGTAAGGTTGCTTTTTCAGTAGCAAAGAATGGGGTGAATTCTGAATTCTCTGGGCCTAAATCTTCATCTGGTAAATAAAAGAAACTATTATCTTGTTTTAATTCCGATAACAGCGCTCGAATACCCGCCTCACGCATATAGATGCGGCCCCCCAATCGTGAGCGCATCCGGTTATTAAACCAATTAAATAGTTCATTCTTATGCGCTTTAGCCATGCTCACCATAGGTAAATCACTGTTAAGTCTCAAGCCAACATATTCTAACGCCCAAACATGAGGCATAATAAAAATGATGGGCTTGCCCGCGGCCCTAACCTTATCAATATGCCCTTGACCTAAAACGATATTTCTCTTTTTTAAGCGTTTTTTGCTTCGAAATAACAATTCTCCAAGACCAAAAACAGAAATGAGGAACATAGTGATATTTTGGTTGAGTAAATCATCGATTTCAGCGGTTGATTTATCAGGAAAACATAAACTGAGATTGGTTTTAGCCACCTTCAATGGTCTTTGGGCAATCTTAACCACCAGTGGAGTTAATGCACTAGCCAAGCCATCTCTGAACCTAACCGGTACATAGGCCAAAATTGCGATTAATCCAATAACAAGCCAAGTTCCCCAATTTTTGGGGTGCAATAGATGAATGTTAAAACTTGTATCAAACCATTTAGGGGCTCTAGCCACAACAACTCCAGAGAATAATTTTGTAGGTCGCTAATGTACTGTAATCAATAATATTTGTCATTAAATGAAAGTTTAAATACACAAAAAGCCACCAGAAGGTGGCTTTTATTTAATAATTTTCACTTACTTTTTGAGGTTGGTTTTTTCTACACGAACTTTGAGCTTTTGTCCGGGCCTGAAAGTCACCACACGTCTGGCTGAAATTGGAATATCTTGACCAGTTTTAGGGTTTCGACCTGGACGTTCTGACTTATCACGCAGATCAAAATTACCAAAACCAGAAAGTTTTACTTGTTCACCGTTTGCTAGTGCGGCTCTTACTTCTTCAAAAAAGCTTTCCACTATCTCTTTTGCGTCACGCTTGTTAATGCCATACTCTTCAACTAGGTGTTCAGCCATTTCAGCCTTGGTAAGTGCCATATATTAATCCCTCAAGGATGCGTTAAACTCTTGTTCAAGTTGAGAAACTACTGCATCAACAGTTTGTGCAATTTCTTTCTCTTCTAATGTGTGGGTGGTTTCTTGCAGCGTTAATGCAATCGCCAGACTCTTATAGCCCTCGTCCACACCTTTACCACGATATACATCGAACAAGTTTAATCCAACTAACTGATTTCCGCCAACTTTTCTAATAGTTTTTAGCACATTTTGTGCATTTACGCTATCTTCCACTACAATTGCTATGTCACGGCGGTTTGCCGGGAACTTAGAAATCGCTTTCGCTGCTGGTAGTTTAGCCTGAAGTAAAGCTTCTTGCTTGATTTCAAACAAAATTGTTCGGCCATTAACACCAAAAGTTTTTTCAAGTGTTGGATGCAGTGTACCAATCACCCCGATTTTTTCGCCATTTCGCAAAATATTTGCCGTTTGACCTGGGTGCAGACCATCAACGGTCGCTTTTTCAAGTTCAAACGATAAGCTATCTGCGGTTAATTCAAACAGTGCTTCAAGGTCACCTTTTAAGTCGAAGAAATCAACGCTGCGAACTGACTCGTCCCAATGTTCTTCGTTTTGGTTACCGGCAATCACTGCCGCAATCATTGGCTCTTGGTTAACACCCTGAGGAGCCTCTGCATCTGGTACAAAGCGTAAGCCGGTTTCAAATAAACGAACACGACCTTGCTGACGGCTTTGGTTGTGGCTAACGGCATTAAGCAGCCCCGTCCACAGTGATAAGCGCATCGCTGACATATCCGCTGAAATTGGATGTGGCAGGATCATTGGCTCAACGCCTGGGTGCAGGTTTGATTGCAGCTTAGGCTCAACAAAGCTGTAAGTGATGGCTTCTTGGAAACCTCGCGCGACTAATGTGCGTCGTACTTTGGTTAAAGATAAAGTAGCCTCATCATGCACAGGCATATTCAGAGATGCCTTAGGTGCGGTGTTCGGAATGTTGTTGTAACCGAAAATGCGAGCCACTTCTTCGATTAGGTCTTCTTCAATAGCCATATCGAAGCGGTAGCTTGGGGCAACCGCAGTCCACACATCATTAGCCAACGATACTTCAAAGCCTAAACGCTCAAGGATCTCAGTTACGTCGGCATCCTCAATGTGGTAGCCGATGATTTTATCTAGTTTGCTACGACGCAGCTCAATGGTGTTAGCTACTGGAAGCTCGCTTGACTCTTCAGCTTTAACTACTGGACCTACTTCACCGCCACAAATTTCAACAATCAGTTTTGTTGCACGCTCAATGGCACGCTCTTGTAGCTTAGGATCCACACCACGCTCGTAGCGGTGTGATGAATCAGTGTGTAAACCGTAGCTACGGGCTTTACCCATAATGGCTAAACGATTAAAGAACGCACACTCAAGGATAATGTCAGTGGTATCAGTGGTAACACCTGATTGTTCGCCACCGAAAATACCTGCCATTGCCAATGCTTTGTTGTCATCGGCGATAACCAGGGTATCTTCACTTAGCTCAACTTCGTTACCATCTAATAACGTTAGTTTTTCGCCTTTAGTAGCGAAACGGGCATGAATGGCGCCGTCTACTTTATCGGCGTTGAATGCGTGCATAGGCTGACCTTGCTCCAGTAGAACAAAGTTAGTCACATCAACAATAGGATCGATGGAGCGAATGCCGCTACGACGCAGTTTTTCTTGCATCCATAGTGGTGTTTCAGCTTTAACATTAACGTTTTTAATGATACGCCCTAGGTACTTAGGACAAGCCTTTGGCGCGTCAAGTACGATAGTAGGTGCATCAGTAATGGTTGCTGCAACAGCTTCAATCACTGGTGCTGTCACGTCCATACGGTTAAGTACGCCCACTTCACGAGCCATACCCACCATACCTAAACAGTCTGCACGGTTGGCGGTTAGATCAACGTCAATACTTACGTCATTTAGGTCTAAATATTCACGTACATCGGTACCAACAGGGGCATCAAGTGGTAGCTCGATAATACCGTCAGACTCAACATCAATACCTAACTCAGAGAAAGAACACAACATACCGTGGCTTGGTTGACCACGCAGTTTGGCTTTCTTAATTTTAAAATCACCAGGTAATACCGCACCCACAGTCGCAACCGCTACCTTTAGGCCTTGGCGACAGTTTGACGCGCCACATACGATATCAACTAATTCACCTGTACCTAGGTCAATTTTCGTGACACGCAGTTTGTCAGCGTCAGGGTGCTGACCACACTCCACCACTTCACCTACCATTACGCCGGTAAAATCGGCAGCCACTGGTGCTAGCTCGTCTACTTCTAGACCCGCCATTGTAATTTGTTCAGACAACTCATCGCGGCTGATCTCAGGGTTAACCCATTCGCGTAACCAAGATTCAGAAAATTTCATTTAATACTACTCCGCTTAGTTGAATTGCTTAAGGAAACGTAAATCGTTTTCGAAGAAGGCACGTAAGTCATTTACGCCGTAACGCAGCATAGTTAAACGCTCTACGCCCATACCAAAGGCAAAGCCTGAATACACTTCTGGATCGATACCCACTGAACGCAATACATTTGGATGCACCATGCCACAGCCTAGTACTTCTAACCAACCGTTCTTACCCTTCACGTCTACTTCTGCTGAAGGCTCAGTGAATGGGAAGTATGATGGACGGAAACGGACTTCTAAATCTTCTTCAAAGAAGTTACGTAGGAAGTCGTGTAACACACCTTTAAGCTCAGTAAAGTTAACGTTTTTATCAACCATTAGGCCTTCCACTTGGTGGAACATTGGCGTGTGAGTTTGGTCGTAATCGTTACGGTATACACGGCCCGGAGAGATAATGCGCAGTGGTGGCTGCTCTACTTCCATGGTACGAATTTGTACACCAGAAGTTTGGGTACGCAGCATAACCTTAGGGTTAAAGTAGAAGGTATCGTGATCAGCACGCGCTGGGTGGTGCTCAGGAATGTTAAGGGCGTCAAAGTTATGGAAATCGTCTTCAACTTCTGGACCTTGTTTGGTCACGAAACCTAACTCACCGAAAAACTCTTCAATACGCTCAATGGTTCGGGTTACTGGGTGGACACCGCCCATCGGCAGCTTGCGCCCCGGTAGCGTCACATCAATTTGCTCTGCAGCAAGTTGCGCATTTAAAGCTTCCGATTTTAATGATTCAATACGAGCGTTAAGAGATTTTTGCACCTCTTGCTTGGCTGCGTTCACCATCTGGCCAAAGGCAGGGCGCTCTTCAGCGCTGAGCTTGCCCATTTGCTTCATCATGTCAGTTAATTTACCTTTTTTACCCAGGTAATTAACACGGATTTCGTCTAATTGTTTTAGATCTGCAGCGTTGTCGATGGCACTAACGCCCTCGCGAACGATTTCATTTAACTGCTCTTGCATCTTTAATTCCAGTGCATGGGCTGCAAAATCACAGCCAACGGTTAATCTAGTTATAAGGCGCAAATTCTACTCAAGCTGACACACTTTTTCTAGTGACTAAGGTATTTTTTTAATCATTAATAAGTAAATAAACATTGGTTTATCAGTATCTTTGTTTAAATTTGCAACACGCAGTTAAATTTTGATTACTCAACTACAGCTATAAGCTTACCCAGATTCTGATTATTTGCCATTATAGAATGCAGTTTTTCTAGCTGTTGCCATGATTCGCTTTGGTATACCGGCACAATAATTTGCTTACTCGCAATTCGCTCACCAAAACCTTGCCACAGGCCGCTAAGTAACTGCTGCTTATACTCTATGCTTCTATCCCTTAGGGTGCTGGCTTGCCAGGTAATGCGTTTACCTAATAGCTTGGCCTGATCGATAGTGGCCATGCGTCCCCCCATCATAGCTAATTGAATAATGACGCCACCTTTAGCCATAACCGATAGGTTTTTATCTATATACTCACCACCGATAGGATCCACCACCACATCAATAGCCACTCCTTTTAGCTCGGTTTTATAGTCTTGTTCTTTATAGTTAATGCACTTATCTGCCGCTAACTTTTGGCAGTATGCAGCCTTATCTTCACTACCCACAGTGGTAAATACTTCACAGCCAGAGTGCTTGGCTAATTGAATGGCGGCACTGCCGACACCACTGGCTCCAGCATGGATAAGCACTTTCATGCCCGCAGTTAACTTGCCAATTTCAAATAGGGCTTGGTAAGCAGTGGTAAACACTTCACAAAAGCCTGCGGCCTCGATATTTGATAGAGATTCAGGGACTTTCAATGCCAAACGATGATCGCAAATAATCTCTGATGAATAACCATCACTGGCCAGTAACACCATTACCCTATCACCCACTTTTAGAGCAGCAGCATTATTCACTTCAATCACTTCCCCCATGGCCTCTAATCCAGGAACATGGCTGGCGCCAGCCGGCGGCGGGTAATGGCCCTTTCGCTGTAGTAAGTCGGCGCGGTTAATGCCAAAGGCACCCACCTTAACTCTAATTTGTCCCACTTCCAGTGGTTGTGATGATGCTTGCTTAAATACTATCTCACCCTCAATAAATTCAATGTATTGCATGGTTTTACCTATGTCATTGCGTTACTCTTGATGATTGTAAGGGGCTTTAGGCAAAAAAAAAGGGCGAATATCAATCCGCCCTAATTATCAAAATAATGAACCGTTACTTTTTCAATCTTAGCAAGGTAATGATAGCTAGGATTAGCGCCGCACCACTGGTGAGGCCGACATAGGCAAACATGCTGCTCAGTGATACAAACTCACCCACTAGGCCACCACTGAAGGTACCAAAGGCATACCCCCCGGCAATGGCGAATAATAAGAAGCCCTGAGTGGTCGCAGGGTTCATTGAGGTTGCTTTAACCACAATGGCTGGTTTAACCATATCCACCATAGACAAGCATTGCATAAATAAAAGATGCAGCACTAATGGAATAAACACGGCAACGCCATCAAGTTGAGCAAGAGTAAATAGAATAAAGCCTACTAAGGTATAACCCGCTAAACCGAATAACCAAACGCTGCCCTCACCCGCTTTTTGTAACCATTTACCCGCTACATTTAGAGTCACTAGCGATACAAAAGAAGTAATGGTCAGTACCCAAGTAGTCATGGATTTATCAATGCCAAATACTGACTCAAACAACGCAGGGCCTTGAGCCACCTGGTTAGCGCTGCCCACCATAGCTAAAAACACGGCAGCTAAAAAGCAGACAAAAGTGAGGCTAAATTTAGCTGGGGTTTGGCTTTGTTCATCAGACTCTGCTGTTGGTGCTTCTACTTGAATGCTTTTCGCCGTTTTAAAGTTATCCAGTAAAATAATGGCTAGGGCCACTAAGGCCATTATTGCCATCGCATAAAACGAGCTTTGGTAATCCATTTTGATGGTTTGCGCCAAAATTAAGGAAGTAACAATGGCACCAACGAAGATAGATTGATTCATGCGGGTCAAGCGTAAGCCCTGCTGCTGTTGATCAAGCCCTGTCGCCACAATAAACGTTGGATTAACGGTAAGCAGCATAATAGAGGCACTGCCTAATAATGCCGTTGCCAAAAATATAAGGGGTAATGAGCTGGTATTAGCCAAAATCAACATGGAAGCTGCATAAGCCAGCATCGCAAACACCTGGGCATGGGCGTGCAGACGAAACTTATCAATCACACTGCCAAACAAAGGTGCGGCTAATCCTGTGATCCCTACCATGGCTAAGGCTGCACCACTTTCACTGATTGAGCCTGTCACTTCGGTAATGTAACCTGGGATTAATAGCGGTAACGCAATCATTTGCATACCGCCAAACGTAAACGCCGAAAAATACCAAAAACTTAAGCCTTGTTTATTCATGGATCCTCACCGATAAATTTCAAACATCTTTAAAGCGTTGTTGCTAATAACAATAGTACAAAAACATTCTCAAATGTAACTGACAATGGTTAATGTTGTATAAAAATGAGACACTTGACACGTTTATGTATTTTTATAATTGATTTGTTGTCCACCTCAAGCTATATGTAAGTGAGAATTATTATTAATTAGATTTGAGTGAACATATACATGCGATTTTGTAAATTAAGCCGTCAACAAATCGCTGCCAACATGGATGAGTTAACGCAGCTAGTTGCCCAACCCGAGTTTATTTGCCAAACCTGCGCAAGGGTAGCCAATACCAAATCAAACCTTTGCAAAGGCAAAGCATTTGTCAGTCAGATCATTCAAGAAAATTCGATTGTTGCTGTTGAGGGTTCCGCTAAAACTGATAACGTAGAGACAAACGGCGTCTCTAAAAAATCCAAAAAACTTGCTAAAAAAGAAAGTAAGTTATTAAAAAAGCAGCTTAAATTACAAAAAAAGCTGAACAAAATAACGATGGAAAAAGACATGTTAGGCAGCCGCTTTGAACAACTAAAATCCATTGACGTACAAGCACTGCATTAAAAATCACCTGAATATCAAAGCGGCAAAATAAGTTGCCGCTGGCTATTTCTATTTATCAGATATCGAACTAAATAGTTCCCGGTGTTGATGTACTGACCTGCAACATTAAGCCCACAGCCATTACTCTCCCCTTCGAATTAAGTGCTCACCAATCAAAATCTCACAGCATTCGTTTTTTTGGCTAAGGCATAATTACAAGCATTCGCCCCCTTAAGCCAACTGAAACGCAACCCAGCCTTAACAAGAGCTGTATAACCAACTGATAAACTTGATAAACCTCGAGTGTCCCCTTTACCTCTGGTGTTAATTTATTATTAAATAAGATGTTCTTTTATCTGTGTAAGCAGGATTTTTAGAAGATAATAGGGTCGTTTTTAGGTCACTCCTTGTAAGCCGCCTAATTGGCGTATTCAGAATACTAACTGCTGCTAACTCTTCTTGAAAAAATTACACAATTAAGCCACCTAAGGAAAAACGTGAAAAAAGTATTTTTAAGCATTGTCTGTTGGCTCACTTTGATGACTCACACATACGCCCAGACCCCCAGCCATTTATTTCAATACACCAGTTCCACAGCAGGTCAACCTTCATTTGATGTAGTTGGTGACGATATCTATATTCTTTATACCGATGGCGACAGTCTTAAAGCTAGGATCTGCCACTACCATATGCAGACAGCGATAGGTCAATGTTCGAATGACCTTTTTGATACTCTTGCTCCAGATGACAACAGTCATAATCAATCTGCAATTGCAGTAGATGGTAATGGTTATATCCATGCTTGGGTCGGAATGCACAATCACAAAATGAAGTATTATCGTTCCAACTCACCTCACTCTTATACCAGTTTTACAGAAAGAAGCTCTAGCATGCCTTGGTATGACCATACTGGCGTAGATGAGAAACGCTACACCTACCCCCATGCTGTGCATGCCTCAAACGGAGATGTATTCTTTATTGCTCGTCGAACTGCGTTGTTTTTAGATGGCAGTAATGTCCGAGAAAGCCAACGTAATGAAAAGCAAGATCTCTATCATTGGAATAATGAGACACAAACTTGGACAGCGGTTTACCTTAAAGGAAGTCTTGATAAAAATGCCTACATGAGCACCCTGCATGCAGATAAACAAGGAAACCTTCATATCGCAACGGCTTGGTCACAAAGACACAGTGGCGATAACACTTTCCAACGAGGCACCTATGTTCGCTATAACATCAGTACGGACAAGTACTATAAAGCAGATGGTACCCAAGTGTCTCTACCTATTGATGTGGAAACCTCAAATGCGGATCATTTCTATCCATGGGAACAACCTTGGGGAGATGACATCAATGAAATTCAAACTCCCCTGCTAACCACCAATATCCAAGGTCAGCCAATCGTGGCTTACCCTAAAAACAACAATAATTACAGTAAAGACAACCCTCAATATGGGCTTAATATCGCTAGCTGGGATGGAAATGCTTGGCAAACGGTTAGTAATATTACTGAAGTACGTAACCACGAGCGCCCCCCCATTTCTCGAGTAGGTAATTGGGTCAATACCTATTCAAGAGACTTTAATGATGCTTACGTTCTTTCCTCATCTGATCATGGATTCAGCTGGGGCAATCCCCAAGTACTAAGCTCAAGTTCTGAACCCTATGCCGCTTTACCCCATGATAGTGATACTGACTTATTTATCAGTACCCGTCACTTATTCAAAGTTGATTATCAGGTAGACAGCAATCAAGCCCCCACAGTCATGATTGCCGAGCCGGCTAGCGCCATGAGCTACCCTTTCAATGTAGAAATTTCATTAATGGCTGAGGCTAATGATGAAGATGGCTACATTACTCAAGTGCAATTCTTTGCTAATGACACCTTGATTGGTACCGACTTAACCGCTCCTTATGAAACGAGTTGGAACAATGCCCCACTTGGCAATCACCTCATCACTGCGGTAGCGACAGATAACCAAGGACTCACCACACGTTCTACAACCGTTAATATCAGTGTTGTCGATGATAACCCGCCGCCTACATCCGATTGGATAATATTGGCACGGGAAGACTTTGAATCTGGGCTGGGATTATACACTGACGGAGGTAGTGATGTTAGCCTTTATAAAGGTGGGAACTTTGCCTACAGCGGCAACAATGCAGTCAATATTCAGGATAACTCTGGCGCAAACTCTACGGTAACCCTGACCAACAGTATCGATGTAAGCAGTTATAGCGAAGTTAAAATTGACTTTGCTTACTATGCAAAGAGCATGGATAACTCTAATGAAGACTTTTTCTTAGAGTTTTATGATGGTTCTAGTTGGCAGCGTATTGGGACTTGGGCTTATAGTATCGACTTTGACAATGATCAGTTCTTTAGCGAATCAGTCACCATTTCTGGTGCTGATTACCATTTACCCAACAACCTTCGCATCCGCTTTATTTGTGATGCCAGTGGTAATAGTGATGATGTTTTTATCGATGACATCATCATTTCAGCAAACAACGCTGGCACTGACAATGTTTCCTCTAACAATGTATCGATTAGTGCAATTGAAGATGCCTTTGTCCGCGATGGCATCTATGCCGACAATAACTACAACACATCAGCGTTAGTCATCAAAGGCGATCCTGATTTGGATTGGACAAGGCAAGCGTTTTTAAAGTTCGATATTGCTAGCCTACCTGCAAACATTACCCAAGCGACGTTAATATTAAATGTTGAATCTACAACTGCAATTAACCCAATAGCTGTGGCTATCCTAAATTCCCATTCATGGGATGAAAGCGACTTAACTTGGAATAATGCCCCTAATGCCGCTAGCCCAATCACCAACTACAGCATCAGCGAAATCGGCGTAATCAATATTGATATCACCTCTGCTGTACAAGCTGAACTGGGAAGCACTTATATTGGTATTAAGCTTTATAATGACCAAAATACCGGTACGCTAACCAATATCAGCAGTGCTGAATCGGCTAACCCTCCAAGCTTGGTCGTGAGTTGGTAGTTTACCAGCCGACAAATTTAGTTTAATGAAACTTTGCAAAGCCTGTATTTACAGGCTTTTTTTATATAAAACCACGATAAAAATTACTTTGATAATATTTAAACTCAAAAAATCTGGCAAAATATTACCCTATAACTACATTTAATCTATCAAGTTTATTTCAACTTGAGCAATGAGCGACTCGGAAGTCTGTTGTCAACTGCAATAATATCGTGGAAGTAGAGTCCTTAACTATAATTACAACATAAGGATTTGAAATGAAATTCAATCTAATACACATTGCAGCTAGTTCAATTTTAGCAGCTGCAATCTCCTCACCAACGCTGGCCGCCAATGGCTCTGTTGATGTCATCATTAAACTCAATACAGAACATGCTTCACAAAGCCATGCTGCGAATAAAAGCCAAGCCGCACAACTGGCTCGTAGTCTAGGTATTGAACCAACTCATACCTATGGCAGTGCTTTATTTGGTTTTTCTGCCACTATCCCTCAGGCCCGTATGCAATCTTTACAAAACCACCCTTTAGTGGATCATGTTGCTATTGATGTGGTTTATCAGCTGCCCAAAACCCAAGCTAGACCGGGTGGCGGTTCCCCTCAACCACAATCCATTCCTTGGGGCATTGCCCGTGTTGGTGCCGATGTCACCAGCAATGAAGGCGCCGGCATGCATGTCTATGTATTAGATACTGGTGTGGATATCGACCATCCAGATATTGCCGCTAACCTAGGCAACGGTTTTGCGCCACAAACCTGTAAAGGTGGCAGCTGCCTAGAAGCTTGGGATGATGATCACGGCCATGGTACCCATGTGGCAGGCACCATTGCCGCGCTGGATAACGACATTGATGTTGTCGGGGTGGCGTCACAGGTAACCATACACCCAATTAAGATTTGTACTAAGGCGGGTTCTTGTGCGTCTTCTGGCACCATCGCCGGGCTAGATTGGATGGTTAACGAAGTGCAAACCCGTGGCGAACCAGCAGTTGCCAATTTAAGTATTGGCGGCTCAGGCTCGGTAACCGGTACTTGTACCGATTCAGGGTTTAGTGGTACCGATTCTTACCATGAAGCTTACTGCAACGCTAAAAATGCAGGAGTAGTAATTGTAGTGGCTGCAGGTAACAGCAGTGCCGACGCGCAAAACTACACCCCTGCTGGGTTTGAAGATTCAGTGATCAGTGTCAGCTCCGCCCGCGAAGGTGACGACTGGAATGGCTTTTCTAACTGGGGCAATAATAGCGCCAGCTGGACCAGCAACAACTCAGCCCCTGTTGCCATTGCAGCGCCTGGTGGTAGCGTATTGTCGTTAAATTACGGTGGCGGGACTAGCACTAAAAGCGGTACTTCTATGGCATCTCCCCACGGTGCAGGTGCAGCGGCCCTTTATATGGCCACAAATCCACAAGCGCTAGATGCCAGTGCTTTTCATAATGTGCGTGCGGCATTGCTCAATGCCGCCGAAAGCACTGATAGCTGGAACAATACCAGTGGCTATCCCCACGATGAAGACTTCCTCGATGTGAGAGGCTTCTAAGTTAAAGGATAGCCAAGTTGGCACTTGGCTATCCTATTTCCACTGCCAGTATACTTTTTCAGGAGATAAATTCGTCTTCAATACGCTTAAGCTTTCAAACAATAACTTACCCCAGTAAATGTCATCGGCATTAGTTAACATTGCACCACCGTCATATGCATTAATAATCTTGCTCGTTACCCTTACAAAATATTCTGTTCAAGCGCTGGTCCAACCGCCCTAATGTCCCCTACATGTCTCCATGTTTATAATAGCTGTAGATTTAGCAATAGCGTATTAGTGGAAGGTAGTGTTAGGGAACATTTAAACGTTATCCATCGCTAAAAAATAGACACCGAAATTCCAACACCTTTAATGCTGTTCTGTTAAATATTAAACATTAAATTTCCTTGGCCATATGCTTTGGGCAATCTTTTGTAACGGTTAAATTCTAAATACCTGATGATCCAACCAAGTTCACATCAGAAACAAAATAACCATTATTGGTGATTTTGATGGATTATATTGCATACTAGTTCTGTTCGCTATGGATAGGAACAAAGACATACCAGGACGGTAATTCATATACTAGGAATTGACAACCATGAAAAAAACAACAATAGGCATGGTTTGTTTCTTGAGTTTAGTCGTACAAGCACAAACCCCAACAGAACTTTTTACTTATACTGCATCTTATGCGGGACAACCATCCTTTGACGTTGTCGGCGATGACGTTTATGTATTATTTACCGATGGAGATACATATAAGGCTCGCATTTGTCATTACCATATGGCTTCGAGCAGTTCGAATTGCTCTGGTGATCTCTTTGACACCATAGCCCCAGATGATAGCAGTCATAACCAATCCGCTATTGCCGTAGATGGCGATGGTTACATCCATGCTTGGGTGGGCATGCATAACCACAAGATGAAGTACTACCGCTCTGATACGCCGGGGGATTTTACCAGCTTTACCGATCAAAGCAGTACTGTGCCTTGGTATAACGATGCGGGTATTAACGAGAAACGCTACACCTACCCTGCTGCGGTAAGCACTTCTGAAGGTGATGTGGTATTTGTGGCCCGGAGAACTGCACTATTTCTTGATGGCGAATTAGTTCGTGAAAGCCAACAAAATGAAAAGCAAGACATGTACGTATGGGATGATGCCAGCAATACATGGTCTGCCCAGCTGATCCAAGCTTCACTGGATAAAAATGCTTATATGAGCAACCTGTATGCTGATAACAACGGTAATGTTCATATTGCGACGGCTTGGTCACAGCTTCACTCAGGTGATAATACTTTCCAACGTGGTACTTATGTAAAATATGACGTATCAGCTAACCAGTTTTATAAAGCTGATGGCACTCAGGTAAGTTTGCCTATTGATGTAGAAACCGCTAGTGCTGATCACTTCTATCCGTGGGAGCAACCTTGGGGCGATACCACCAATGAATTACAAACCCCACAGGTTACCGTAAATTCATTAGGCAACCCAGTAGTTGCTTACCCTAAAAACACCAATTACAGCCAGAACTCACCTAATTACAGCATGAGCGTAGCAGTGTGGAACGGCACAAGTTGGGTCACTTCAACCGATATTACTGAAGTACGTAACCATGAGCGCCCACCAATCACCTCGGTAGGCAACTGGGTGAATATGTATTCCCGTGACAGTAAAGATCCATGGATCCACTCTTCTACTGACAACGGCTATAACTTTACCGATGTATTGATGCTTGCTGATGGAAATGAACCTTATGCCGCTAAGCGCTACGACGGTGATACTGACCTATTTATTAATACCCGCCGATTGTGGAAAGTGGATTATCAAGTAGAGACTGGCGCACCTTCGGTTGCAATGACCACCAATAGTCAAACTATTGAACCTTCACAGCAAATTGCTATTAGTGCTACTGCGTCAGACAATGATGGCAGCGTTACTATGGTAGAGTTCTTTGAAGGTAGCAATTTAATTGGCACCGATACTTCTGCGCCATACAGTGTTAACTGGAGCAGCTCGGTAGAAGGCAGTTATAGCTTTACAGCAGAGGCGACGGACAATGATGGTAACACCACTGTATCGAGTGCGGTTGTAATTACCGTGCAAGAGCCAGCTGTTGCCCCTGTCATATCGGTTGCTAGCATCGATATGAGTATCTCTGGAAAAAAACCTCGTGCAACGGCCGTGATCACCATTGTTGACCAAAGCAGCCAAGGGGTTGAAGGGGCTAATGTTGATATTACTTGGAGCGGTTCAGTTAGTGGCAGCGACACGGCAACCACTGATGCATCAGGTCAAGTAAGCTTTACCAGTGGTTCAATCAAAGGTTCTGGTACATTTACCATTACTGTTGATCATGTCAACCTAAATGGTGCTAACTACGATGCTGGAAGTAATGTTGAAACCGCTGACAGTATTGCTAATTAGTTAATCGATTTAACCATCCAAAGGAGTATTAATCCTCCTTTGGATGTAAAAGCGTCATGAGACTACACAATTTTGTTCAATCACTGCATTCTGGTGCAGCTTTAAACACAGCTACAGTAATCTTCGAAGGACAACAAACTCTTGTTACATTTTAAGGATCACCTTACCCTTAGCTTGACGCTTTGTTAAGCAATTAAAGGCTTGTTCATAATCCTTAAAATCAAACACTTGGTTCGTTAACGGCTTTAGCTTACCTTGTGCCACTAAAGCAAGTAACTCAATAAAGTTTTGATTGGAGCCTTTAGGGTCGCGCATGGCCCAACCGCCCCAATATACCCCTAAAATATCCCCAGCCTTTAATAACGGCAGGTTTAACGATAGTTTAGGAATATCACCGGCGGCAAAACCAATGACTAAATAACGGCCATACCAAGCGATAGCGCGGTACGCTTGCTCGCTATAGTCGCCACCAACGGGATCGTACACCACATCAACGCCTTTACCGCAGGTTAGTGCTTTAATGCGCTCTTTTAGATTCTCTGTCGAATAATTAATGCATTCATCCGCGCCCACCTCTTTAGCGAAGTTGAGCTTTTCATCGGTAGAAGCGGCAGCAATCACCTTAGCGCCCATTAACTTGGCAATTTGAATGGCCGTCACGCCAACGCCCCCTGCTGCGCCTAACACTAAAACCGTTTCACCCGCTTGCAGCTTTGCCCTTTGTTTGAGCGCATAATAGGAAGTGGCATAGGTAATGCAAAAGCCAGCAGCTTGTTCAAAACTCATGTTGTCGGCCATTGGCAGCAAGATATTGGCTTTACAAATGACCTGCTCGGCAAAGGCGCCGAGTTGAGTCACCGCAATTACCCTATCACCCACTTTTACATTGCTGACTCCCTCACCCACCTTGGCCACCACCCCAGCACATTCAATACCTGGGATAAATGGCAAGGGTGGCTTAACTTGATACAAACCAGCAATAGTTAGTGCATCGGGAAAGTTTAACCCCGCTGCTTTTATGTCTAAAAGTACTTCACCGGCCTGAAGTTCAGCCAGAGTTTGGCTTTGCAGCTTTAGAGTTTCAACGGTGCCATACTGTTCACAAACCAATGCTTTCATGATTATTCCTTTAACCTGTTAACTTTTAACCCGCTAACTTCACTGTCAGGCCATTGTGCGTTACGGCTGGGCCGCTGCTAATTTCTAATATTGGCGTTAGCTTATGGGCCATAAACCACTCATTAATGTGTTGCTGGGCTATTGCATCAAGTGTTCGAAACTGCTTTTGACTGCGCTGCAGCATCCAAAAGGTATAAGTAAATACCAAGCGCTTATAATGGCCATCTAACATTGGGAAGGTGATTTCTTCTAACAGGCGTGGAATAGTATCTCCAGCTTGCTTTCCTTCCTTAGCAATGTAGCCCTGCACCGATTGCTGCATGCTCTCTAACAGCGGTACAAATTCACTTTGAAACATGTTCAAAAGCGGCAGTAGAGTGTTAGGGATTTGCCCTTGGCTCAATGGCGGGTTCACTTGCTTTTGACCACTATGAACACGCTCAATATAAGCCTTAAGGTTTGGCCTTGGGTCAATCAGCTCACGCCTCGGCCACCTATCCAAATACAAGTGGGCATAACAAAGCCCAATTAACGAGTAATCAGCTACGCTAGGCTGGCCACCTAATAAATAATCATGCGCGCTAAAATGCGCCTCTAGCAAATCTAACAGTTGATTTATCCAACGCTCCAACAGCGGTATTTGTTCACCCACCGCCCCCATTCGTACCATGGCCGCCCTCATGCGCGCTGCAGCAACTTTGTCTACGACCAAATTTTTAATAAAGCGCGGGGCATAGGGTAATAGGCTGTCACCGCCTTCTTTACGGAAACTTGGGTAATTTTCCGGAAAGTTCCAGCGAGTGTGCAGCGCGATCACATGCCCAATCTCATCAAACCAAACCTCTAAAAGATTAGAAACCGTCTGTTGCAATGGGCAATCCAAACTCAATGAATGCTTGGGATGGCGGCGCTCTAACTCTTCAATAATTAAGCTGGTATCCGTCAGGGTTTGCCCTTGTTTTGTTTCGATAACCGGCATTGCAGCAAAATTATGTTTTTTTTCAAAGCGCTTGATATCAAACAGACTCATTGGCTTTTGTACATAGTTAAGCCCTTTGTAGTTTAAATAGGCTCTGACTTTGCCGGTAAACAAAGATATTTGCCAACCGTATAACTTGTAATCCGCGTCCATATTTTTTCCCTTACAGTAAACTTGAATCGACATCTGCAACGCAGGACTCAAGCCTTTGCACCAGTTCAAATTGGGTGATGGCCTTGGGCAATTCCACCCTTAAAAAGTATCGACAGGCTGCAAATTTGGCCTTGCTAAAATCACTGTCATCATTGGCATTGAGAGTTTGTGACACCCATAACCATCCCACCACCACATGGCCAAAGGCCGATAAAAATGCGCCAGCGTTGTCTAGAGCCGCTGGGTTTGACCCCATGGCCGCCAAAGCGTTTACCGCCTGCTGCATAGCATTTACGGCGCTGGTTAAATGCTCAATTTCACCCTGCAAGCGCGGATCGGTTAATGCTATTTCTGTGGTTTCACTAATACGCATTAATAACTGCTTATAGCCAGCGCCTTGGTTTTGAGACAGTTTACGGCCCACCAAATCGGCCGCTTGAATGCCAAAGGTACCCTCATGGATAGGGTTTAGACGATTATCACGATACAGTTGTTCGACATCGTATTCGCGGGTGTAGCCATAACCGCCGTGTACCTGAATGGCTATGTCATTGGCGATTAAACCAAATTCAGAAGGCCAGCTTTTGGCCACAGGAGTTAACAGCTCTAACAATTCTAGATCCGCTTGACGGGTTTCTTTGTTTGGGTGTGAATGGCTGTTATCGGCCAAATAGGCACTGAACAAGGATAACGCCATCGCCCCTTCAGCGTAAGCCTTTTGCTGTAATAGCATGCGTTTAACATCAACATGTTCAATGATTGGGATTTGTGGTGATGCTGGGTCACGATTGGTTAGACTTCGACCCTGGGGGCGCTCTTTGGCATATTGGCTTGATTGCACATAGCCGCGGTAAGCCATACAACTTGCCCCCATGCCTACGCCTATTCGAGCCTCATTCATCATTTGGAACATAATGGCTAAGCCTTGGCCTAAATCGCCAATACGCCAGCCAATCGCACCGTTACCTTCACCAAAGTTCAGCAAACAGTTCGACGTACCCCGGTAACCCATTTTATGGTTTAAACCAGCAACCGCGACATCGTTATGGCGACCATCGGGCAGTATTTTAGGCACCACAAAAATAGAAATGCCCTTTACCCCAGGGGTAATATCACCATTTTCATCGGCCACTTTGGCCAGTACCAAGTGCACAATATTGTCGCTGAGTTCATGGTCACCACCGGAGATCCACATTTTATTGCCACGCAATAAATAACGTTCGCCGTATTCATCACTGCCCGTGTGCTGGGCCTTAGTACGAATGTCTCCAAGGGACGAGCCAGCAGCGGGCTCACTTAAACACATGGTACCAAAGTAGCGACCTTCCACTTCAGGCAATGCCCAAGTCTCAATTTGTTTTTGGTTACCAAAATTGATAATTAGCCTGGCATTGCCATTCGTTAGCATAGGGTATGCCGTAGTGGCACAGTTGGCCGCAAAAAAGTTAGCCTGGGCCGCCAAAGCCACAGTAAAAGGCAAACCCATACCGCCGTATTGCTCTTCAAAACCCGCGGCAAAAAAGCCGGCATCGCGGTAGGCATCTAAGTCCTGTTTGGTTTGTTCAGGCAAGACTACCTTGCCATCAACCAATTGCGGCTCAACCTCATCCGATACCTTAAAGTTTTGGGCAAAAGTTTCCCTTGCCATCTGCGCAGCTAAATCCAATACGCTGCGCATAGTGTCGATATCGTGATCACTAAAGTTGCTGCGTTTGCTTAACTTATCGGCCTCTAGCCAATCAAATAATAAAAACTGTAAGTCCTGCTGATTGAGGTAATCCATATTAATCCTTTAACTCAAAAGACCACTAAGTGTCTCAATATAATGATGTAACTCACCTAACAAAGAATCTTAAGGTGTGGCAACAGGCTAACTGTTAGGTTCCGCATATTGCAAAACTGCCACGCTCACTTATCCCCCGAAACAATTGTCACCAACCATGCTATTTTATTGAAAAAAGCAAATCAATAAGTTTTGACACGGCAAATGACAATAACTGTTGTCATTTAGATTTTGCAGGGGTAACTTAAGGCTAAATAGGAATAAAAATACAAAGAAGGAAGGTTCAATGTCTGAGCTAAAAACCGTATTAGTGACAGGAGCATCATCGGGTTTAGGGGCACAGTTTTGTCGAGCTTTGGCCAAAGATGGCTTTACCGTAGTGGCTGCGGCTCGCCGTAAAGAAAAACTGATCAGTTTATGTGAAGAAATCACCGCCGCAGGAGGCAAAGCCTTCCCATTAGCATTAGATGTCACCGACTTTACTAGTTTTGGTAGCAAGATTGATGAAGCAGAATCCCTAGCAGGGCCAATTAATTGCTTGGTCAATAACGCCGGCAGCTCAGTCAGTAAACGCGCCACTGATATGACAGTAGAAGATTTTGATTTTGTGGTCGATTTAAACCTAAAAGCCCCTTACTTTTTATCAACCGAAATGGCGCGCCGCTGGATTGGTTCGAAAATGAAAGGCCGCATTGTTAATGTAGGCTCTATTTCAGATCGTAAAACCATGCCGGGTCATACGGTTTATGGCACCACCAAATCGGCTATTGCCCGCCTAAGTCAACAGTTTGCTAGGGAATGGGTTAACCAAGGCATTTGTGTGAATACCCTCGCCCCTGGTTATATTAAAACTGAATTAAATGCGGAGTATTTTGATAGCCCTGCTGGTCAACAAGTGGCTGCCTTTATGCCAAGAAAGCGCGTAGGTAAACCCTCAGATCTTGACCAAGCCATTGTTTACCTGTGCCAAGATCAAGAGTTCTTAACCGGGCAAACTATTGCCCTTGATGATGGCCAAAGCCTATAAGTGAAGGAGTAAATCATGAAATGGACTTTGCTATTAGTATTATTCTTGCCTTTGTTTGCCAGCGCCGAGGTCAACTCGCCTAAAACTGAGGCTAAAACTGAGACTGGCAAGCAACCTAATATCCTTTTGGTGTTATTAGATGATGTCGGGTTTATGGGGCTTGGTAGTTACGGCAGTGATGCCCAAACCCCTAATATTGATAGCATTGCCCAGCAAGGTGTACAGTTTAGTCGTTTTTATACTGCTGCCCTGTGCGGCCCAAGTCGCGCTATGTTAATGACCGGGCAAGACAGCCACGCCGTTGGTATGTCTACTCTGGTGGAAGCACTAAAGCCTGAAATGGCCGATATGCCCGCCTATTCAATGCAGTGGCAAGATTCCCAGCAAACCCTCGCCACTCGCTTAAAAGCCGTGGGATATCAGACCTTTGTCTCTGGTAAATGGGGCATTGGTCGTGTGGGTAAAAACCTGCCCCACCGTTTCGGTTTTGATAAATCCTTTGTCCTTGATGCTACTGGTGCCAGCAACTACCAAGAAAAGCCTTATCTTTCTATCTATAAAGAGGTGAAATGGTTTGAAGATGGCAAGCGTGTGCATTTACCTGAAGACTTTTATTCATCACGGGACTTGGTCAATAAAATGATTGGCTATTTGGATAATGCCGATCCTAACAAGCCGTTTTTTGCCTACCTGCCCCTGCAAGCCATTCATATTCCGATTCAGGCTCCCGTTGAATACATAGACAAATACAATGGCGTGTTTGATGCCGGTTGGGATAAAAAACGTCTCGAACGCTTACAAACCGCCATTGATTTAGGACTGGTGCCCGCTAATACCCAACTTGCCGCCGTACCTGAGTTACATCGCAAGTGGGATGAACTGTCAGAGCAAGATAAAAAGTTCTGGTCACGAATGATGCAGTTAAATGCGGGCATGTTAGATGCCGCCGACCATCATATTGGCCGTTTACTTAGCCATATTGAATCCCTTGGTCAACTTGATAACACCATAGTGGTTGTCACCTCAGATAACGGTGCTGAATTTAACTCAATGGGTCACTCGAACCATGCTAGAAAGTACCTTGATCGCACTTGGATGGCCACGGCTGGTTGGAATACCGACTATGAGAGCTTAGGGCAAATGAACTCTATGGGCGCAATTGGCCCAGAGTGGGCAGATGTTAGCACAGGGCCCCTTAGCCTTTATAAATTTAATGCCGCAGAAGGAGGATTGCGGGTACCTCTGATCATAGCTGGCCCCGGCATTAAGCCATTAGGCATTCAACATGGCCGCGCCCATGTGGCAGATATTGTCCCTACCCTATTACAACAGGCGGGTGCCGAATACCAAGATGAGGCCTTTTATGGACGCTCACTGGTGCCGGTGTTAACCGGTGAAGTTACCGATGTGTGGCAGCAGGATAGTTTTGCTTTTGAGGTTAGTGGTAATGCGGCGCTGTACCAAGGAAAATGGAAACTGGTACAGGTTAAAAAGCCCTTAGGCAATGAACAGTGGTCTTTGTACGATATTGAAAATGATGCCGCCGAACTAAACAACCTGGCTAATAGCCACCCTGTAATATTGCAAAATTTGCTTAATGAATACAAAAGCTACTCTAATGAAATGGGCATTCTAACCCTTGCCCCTGGGGATTATGCGTTAAAGCAGGTGATTATTAATTCCATGAAACAATGGGTAAAGAGTAACTGGTATATACCCCTAATCATTTTGCTCTTGCTTGGGTGGGGTATTGATAAATTTAGAAAGCATCATCGGATCAGCTAGTGTATAAAGTATTGGACATTAGCAAACAAAAAATGTTACCTCGTAACACTTATGCTTTTGTTATATGATCTAGCTAATTAGATTTGATGTCCAAGGAAGTCCTTTGTCAGCACACAGTCATACTTTAGAGCACGCCAAAGAGCAGGTTAAACTCACTCCTAAGCGTGAAGCAGTTTTAAACGCCTTACTGATGACAGAAAAAGCCTGTTCAGCCTATGAGTTAATCGACTTTTGTAAAGCAAAACTAGACCTTAGTTTTTCTGCAATGTCGATTTATCGTATTTTAGACTTTTTAAAAGAACAGCAATTGGTCCACAAACTTGAGGTAGCCAATAAATACGTTGCCTGCGCCCATATTAGTTGCGATCACCAACACGGTGCGCCACAGTTTTTAATTTGTGAAAGCTGCGATAAAGTCAAAGAAATTCATATCGAGCAATCAATTAATGATGCCCTAAAAGATAATATAGCTAAGGCTGGATACACCTTAAAAAGCCCACAGCTGGAACTCACTGGCCTTTGTGAAAATTGTAGCGAGTAAAAATATGAAGTTAAATAACCTTTTACTAGCCACTGGCTTAATTCTATCAAGCCAATTACATGCTGCCGCCAAACACGTACATGATGAAGGCGAAGTATTAATAATGAATCAAGGCTCGCTTTGGGATGTGCAGTTTACCCTACCGGCTATCAATGCCGTCGGTTTTGAGCACTTACCTGAAAATAAAGCACAGGCGGCAAAAGTTACTCAGTTTATTGAGCTGGCCCGCACCCCTGCAAAGGTACTTGAATTTAATGGCGAATGTAAGCTGGTAAGCGTTAAAGAGTCGTTATCTGATGACTTTCAAATAGCCAAAGTAAAATATGGTCACGACCACGGCCACGGTCATGATGAAAGCCATGGTCACCTAGATGCAAGCTTTAGTTACCAGTTTAAATGCAAGGATGCACCCAAAAGCCTTTCAATCGAGCTATTTAAGGCCTTACCAAGTTTGCATCACATGAGCGCCCAATGGATCACCAATAGTAGCCAAGGTGCGAAAAAGCTATCGAAGAATAAGACAGAAATAGAGTTTTAGTCGCGAGAAGCGAGAACGGCTGTACCTTCGAGAAAGGCACTTTGTGGCTACAGATAACGGATTACCGAAAATCTCAGTATTAAGTTATCGGTGAACCCTCGAGCCGAAGGCATTCTCGAAGCGAAGCGTTCTCGCAACGAAGTGCCCTCGAAGCCGAAGGCGCCCTCTAATATAAAGCCTTCGGCTTTATATTACCGTTAGTTGAATCAATTGAACCAGTGAGTAGGGTTGGCCATCTTTAGTGCCAACCGCTTCAATTTCAATATCGTGCTTGCCGGATTCTTGGGCTTGAAAGCTTAGGATATACTGGCCCTTGCGGCCTTCAAGGGTCACCTCAGAATCGGCATGCAGCAATACTTGTTCAGCAGCTTTAATTTGCAGGTTCATGCCCTTATAAAAATGTGGGATGTTGTAATTAATAACAACACTCTGGTTTTCGCCTTTATTTACCGTTAACAGCTGTTTATGGGTCATGGTAAACTCTGGTACTGCCCTAAAATCATGGGCGGGCTGAATAAAGCGGTGTCCTGCCCCAAAGGCCCCAAAACTTGGGCCATTATGATATTCACAAGCATTAAGCACATTAGATGCCAATAAACCCACCAGTGCCAATGCAGCTGCTAATGTTTTTTTCACGACTCTTCCTCTATTTCCATATAAGGCTTAATGGTATCGACTTTTAGTTCATAGGCCGCAGTACCCATTTCCCTTTCTGTCAATTCAATTGCCACAGTACCTTCAAACCAGAACGGATCGTAAGTCGTCCCTTGCAATTCAATGCCCTCTTCAATCTTAGCGTAAATCATTTGATTTGGTGGCGGTGGCGGCATGTGTAAACAGGCACCAAAGTAAGGCACAATAAAGAATTCAGTAATTTTTTTATCTTTATTATATGCCAAAGGCACGATAAAACCTGGCAACTTAATAGCCACATTATCAAAGGCTTCTATCACTGTGGCTGAACTCAGTGCGGCATAATACTGACTAACAGGATCATCACCTTTAGCCAACGCTTCAAGGGAATCAATGTTATCTTCACTTGAACCATCTTCTATAGCGTACACTTCTTCAGGTGGATTAAGAATAAGCTCTAATTCGTCCTTAGGCATTAATTCAATCCACTCAATTTCACTGTATTTTTTAGGCTCAATTTCAGCCGTCTGTTCATTGGGTTGACACCCCATTAACTGGGTCGCTGAGAAGACGGCTATTAGGCTAGCTAAAATTATTTTTTTCATTATTTACAACTGCTAGGAATACTTCAAAGCAAGAATATAACATATCAATTCAGAAATGGTATGATTAGTCAAAATTAATAATAAAACCACAGTGAGTCATTAAGTTGTTGGATTCAGCCATTCAAATTGACCAGCTTGTACATCAATATAAGCAAAAAAACAGCCCAGCTATTTCTCTATCTCATTGGCAAGTTGCCAAAGGTGAACGCATCTTTTTACATGGAGATTCAGGTTCAGGTAAATCAACCTTATTGAACCTGCTTTCTGGTGTCTTGAAACCGACTTCAGGCAGTATCAAATTACTGGGTGAAGATGTCACCGCCATGAGTAATAGCCAAAGGGATGGCTTTAGGGCGAACCATATTGGCGTGGTCTTCCAAACCCTAAACCTGATCCCTTACTTATCGGTTCTTGAAAACATTAAACTGGCTGCCTACTTTGCTAATAATAAGGCTGATGTTATTGAGCACGCCAAAAGCTTGATCAGCCAATTACAATTGACAGCAGAAGTGCTAAACAAGCCGGTTTCAGAGCTTAGTATTGGTCAACAACAAAGGGTGGCGATTGTAAGGGCGTTGGTTAATAAACCAGAAATCCTATTAGTGGATGAGCCCACCTCTGCCCTAGATGCCTCAGCCAGAGATGCTTTTATGCAAATTCTGCTAGATATTTGCAGCAATAATAACACCACTTTAATTTTTGTAAGTCACGATAAAACCCTAGAACAATATTTCCAGACTAAAACCAACATTAACAGCCTGATAACTATTGGGGAGTCTGCCTAATGTTATTGACCGTAGCCAAACAGAGCTTGTTAAGCCGTAAAAAAACGGTACTGCTTACCTTTCTATCACTGACTATCAGCCTTTTAGTGCTATTAAGTGTTGAGCATTTACGCATTCAAGCCAAACAAAGTTTTACCCGTACCAATGCCGGTACAGACTTAATTGTTGGTGCCCCTAGCGGCCAACTAAACCTACTGCTGTATTCGGTATTTAGAATTGGCACCCCAACCAATAATATTGATTTTGAAAGCTATCAAAAACTGGCCAATCATAAACAAGTCAAATGGGCTATTCCACTGTCATTGGGAGATTCACACCGTGGCTTTAGGGTTTTAGGTACCAGCAGCAGTTACTTTGATCACTACGCCTATGGCGATAACCGCTTATTAAGCTTTAGCCAAGGCCAAGCCTTTAAAGGTTTATTTGAAACCGTAGTGGGCAGTGATGTTGCCCAAAAGCTCGGCTATAAAGTGGGTGATAACATCGTCGTCGCCCATGGCATTGGCAGCACCAGCTTTACTAAGCATGAACACTCACCGTTTGTGATAAGTGGCGTGCTTGCCGCTACCGGCACCCCGGTTGATAAAACCGTACACGTCAGCCTGGCAGCCATTGAGGCCATTCACTTGCCGCCTTCACAGCTTGCTAAAATCGTCGCTAATCCAGAACCTAGCCAATTGCACATTGATAGTGTTACCGCGGTGCTATTAGGACTGAACTCTAAGTTTTCCACCTTTAGTTTACAGCGTGAAATCAACACAGATAAATCCGATCAACTAATGGCAATTTTACCTGGAGTTGCCATGAGTGAGCTGTGGGAGTTGGTGGGCTCGGTAGAAAATCTACTAAGATTAATCGCCGCCCTGGTGGTACTGACAACACTGTTTGGCTTAACCAGTATGTTATTGGCCTCAATGAACGAGCGCCAAGCAGAAATTGCCGTATTTAGAGTACTTGGCGCAGGGCCATTAACCATTATGCTGCTGATTTACTTTGAAGCGCTATTGCTTACCATATTGGCCATGTTAACCAGTATCGCCCTGTTAACTGCTGCCCTATTTGGCCTAAAAGACGCTCTTGCCAGCGGCTATGGTCTGTTTATCAGTGCCAATGTGCTCAGCAGCGATATCATCACCTTACTAGGTGTGGTATTAGTGGCCACCAGCATTACTGCTATGCTGCCTGCCATTGAAGCTTATAAATCGGCACTGCATCGGCAGCTTGCCTCGCGGTAATGGCCACTTATTATGATGAAATTTGAGCCCACCCTAGGTGGGCTTGTGGTTTGTTAGAGTGACCACAAGCGAAAGCTTGCTGTTACCCGTAGCTAACGACAATGCATTCATTATGCAACAGCTGCCGTGGCGATAAGCATAATAAACTTGCCTTTTCAGCAAAGTTGCTATTGCAAAATAACTGTCTTAGTTAAACCACAGAGACCCCTGTTTATTTAACAACCTTAAGCTTAAACGGTTAAGACACTAGCACTCACTTCATTAAAAAACCATTTACTTCAATAGCTTAAAGTGTCACATTAGCTAAATGGAACATTATTATCATTCAGTCTTATTAACGATAGGAGAAGTTTAGGCATGGACTCCAACACAGATTACTCAAAATATACCTTGGAAGAACTCATTGAGGTTAGGGAGCACATTAATAAAGAAGCCTACCCTGAGCGCTTTAATGAGGTTAACAGACTTATTACCGAGCAAATCATCGATAATAAACAAACAGGTTCACAACCATCGCAATCATCGGGTTGTTTAGGATTTGTAATCGGTGGTATGTCATTTATACCATTATTTGGCGTCTTATTTGGAATAATTGCCATTTTATGGGGCGTTAAGGCAAACAATTCGAAACTGAAATATGTTGGCTCTGCGGGCATACTCTTTACAGTAATCATATATGGCTCACTTGGATATTTCGGTTTTGTACAAAAAGATGGTGTTTATGACGAATTACGAGCATCAATGACAAAAACCCAATTAACGAATGCTGTTCAAGCCATTGAATTTTATAAAGTACAAAACGGCCATTACCCTGAAACCCTAGAAAAATTACAACAAAGCCAACCTGCTAATTCAATGGTATTTTTATATGATGCTGCACAAGTGAGCGCTACAGGTAAATTTTACTATTACCAATTAATTGATGAAAACTCTTACCACATTCGCTCATACGGAAGAGACGGAATAATAAATACCCCTGATGATATTTTGCCAGAGCCAATTGATAATGTTGGCTTGATTGCCGAATATCAACTAAACCGTAGTTTATAACCCAATAAAATGCCCCTTGTGCCATTTAACGGGCATCACTAGCGCTAATGCTAGTGATGTGGTTCACTACAGTTGGGCGCTAACTTAGGGTGTTTTACTACCGCTCAATATGGGTGACCCAATCACCAACAAACACCTTTTCAATATTTAGGGTGACCCTATTATTTATCGCTTTAGCCTCTGTTAAGGCTTTGCTAATCAAGCTACACATAGATTAACACAATCATATTATTTAAGGGTGTAGTACCTTTACCTCAATCAATCGTTAGCGCCGTGATTATCGTGGCGTCACATCAATGCCCACATCGCTGTTATCTAAAATAGTGTGACCCGTTGTTTCCTTATACTCTATCAATGAACAAATAAAGCTCAACTCTGCAAATGATATTGGCAATGTTCACTCACTGCTTTTGAGAATCACCAAGCAATAAAAAACCCCTGTTACGATTGAACAAGGGTTTAAACTTATACTGAGTTCTATAGAGCCCTACCAGGAACCGTACATAGGATTAGGCAATAAAATCAGGTTATCAGACTGCTCAAGCAATAACTGAATATTAGCGCCATGCTGGGTCACCTCAGCAAAGTCTTCAATATTATCACCTACTTGCATTAATATTTGATAGTGATCGTCACTAAACTTAGTGCGTTGGCCATTAGTAGGGTTAAAACATGCAGCCGTTCCATTTTGCAATTGTTGACGGCGTAAATCTTTATCATTAATTATCTGTTTACCGTCTATGCTGGCCTTATCTTGCTTAACTCTTCCCACAAGGCAGGTATTTTGTGCAGTAATAGGCAAGCCTAAGGCTAACAAATTATTCCAAGTGTATTTATCAGTATGACGCTTTCTATTCGTCACTAATGCCAGCTTTCCTCCTTTAGCAATCACCGCCTCAATAAAAGCTTTGGCGCCGGGCACTAAAGTCGCTTGCTGTTCACTCACCCATTGATCCCAACTGCCACTGCTATAACCTAGCCCCAAGCCTTCTCGGCGCACTTGATATTGTGAGTTGTCTAGCACAGTTTCATCCACATCCATCACTACAACCCAATTTTCATTGCTCGGTGATAGTTTGCTTAAGCTGTCCGCAGCCCTTTGGTAGATATTACTGGTTAATAATTGATATTCTGCACTTTGGGTTTGCCATTTTACCGCTGCTGTTAAATTATCAGTCGCATCAATACCGACTGATACGGCACAATGGTCACTTAACATTGCTTTTGGTTGCATGTTGTCATAATGATGGATATTTGCTGTCAATGAATAATCACTTTTAGGCATATGGCCGACAAAAATATGATCGATAGCAGCTGGGTAATATGGGTGACAGCCAATTTTACCTGCAACAGTATTGACCAGAGTTGACTCACTGCCATCACTGTTGCTGGTTAATGTGCGGGTTAGCTGATTATAATTGGCAGATAGTCGGTGATTAAAGTCACCTAACACAGCATAGGGTTGGCCTTGTTTTTCTTTGTTTTCTACCCAAGCATCTAGTAGTGGTGCTTGTTGGGTAAAGATTTGGCAAGCTTCGGAATCTTTACGAGTATGATCATCCACAAAACAGCCACTTTTCATATGCACATTCAGCAGTGTCGTAGTTCCCTGCTTAGTGGGTAGAGTTAACTCTAGTGCATACCTTAGCCCCGGATTACCTAAAGCGAATTCTTTCAGGGATTTCACTTTTACATGGGTTAATTGTTTCTTTACCGCATAGGCAACTTTTTGCTGAGTTGAAGTGCGGCCAGTTTCGCGACATTGGTAAGCTTCACTGTCTGGTCTGTCTGAAATAAAAACATTCCAATCCTTAGCTGGAAAAATCTGAGCCACAGCCTCAGCAGAAGCGACTTCCTGTAGCGCTACTACATCTGCGTTCAATGATTGGGCATAGGTTTTTAATTGAGAAATTTGCTCTGGAGTTCTTGGATTGCAGCCTTTATTCGCTGGAAAGGCTAGGTGCTCTACGTTCCAGGTGGCAATTTTTAAGCCAGAATCATTCCCAAATCCGCTTAGGGCAGGATTAGCATCAACATTCACTGCAGGTAACATTGCCGCAGTGAGCAAACAAGACAAGAGTATTTTATTATTCATTTAATTTAGTATCGTTATTTTTGAATTAGATATGCAATGCTACAATTTCAAATCCACAAAAGTCGCAGTCATAAACTGTTATGGGCTGCTTAGCATTGTCTTAATTGTGATACAAAAAAACGTATTTTTATATACCCTTAAGGAAGCATCATGGAAGCCATTGTCGTAATTGTGGGCTTTTTAGGCGTGGGCAAAACCACACTGCTAAAAAAACTCGTTTTGGAGTACCAAAACCATAACTTTCAGCCCTTCGTGATATTAAATGATTATGAAAATGCCAAACTTGATGCCGCTCAGTTTCAACAAGTGATCGATGGCAGTTGGCTAAAGCCACTCAATGGCAGCTGCATTTGCTGCAGTGGCATTAATGAATTAAGAGAGGCGGTAAATTCCACTTCGCAGCGGAAAAATGCTGTCACGCTAATTGAGGCTAACGGCACTTCAGATGCTTGCAAACTGATGGGGTTCTTAGGTGTCGGCTTAAAATCACGCTTTTTACCGCCAATCCAAATCTGCGTGGTCGACGCTAAAAACTGGCAATTGCGTGGTAAAGACAACGAGTTGGAAGCCAACCAAGCTCAAGTCGCCTCTATTATTGTGCTTAATCACTTAGACAAGGTCGATGCTGTTCGTAAACAAGCTGTAATAGATGCCATTACCACTATCAATCCTAGCGCCGAACTGCTGGATTTTGCTCAAATGAGCCTAGAGCACCTAGTTGAAGCCAAACCAAGCAATAATGACTTTACTGAACTTGCTCACCATAAAGCCCATTGGGCTTCGGCATCGGTTGATTTGCCAAGGATTAGTTCAATTAATGCTATCCGTGAACTCTGTGACGCTATCCCTGCAAGTATATTAAGGGTAAAGGGCTGTACTCAAATTGATGGCGATGCGCACTATACCTTTTTTGAGCGGGTGCCAGATGGGGAAATTTACCTAAGAGTATTCCAAGGTGAGCCCATTACCGGCGCAAAATTGCTGACGATTGGCCCAGGCAGTGACCCAAAGATGCTGAACGCTATCATAGAACAACTAATCCCAACATAAGGGCAATTAAAAAGCGAACCTATGGGTTCGCTTTTTATTGGCTTTGTTACTTATAAAAGGCTTCAACGGTGCCTTTTAAGGTAATTAGCATTGGCTGACCATAACGGTCTAAGGCGCGAGGGGATGGAATTTTTACCCACCCTTCACTGATGCAGTATTCTTCTACGTCATTACGCTCTTTGCCATTTAAGGTAATACCCACTTGATTTTCAAAAATCTCAGCAATATGGAACTTGCTGCGAGGGTTAACGGAAAGTCTATCTGGTAAATCTGGCTTGCTCATTGCACGGCTCTCTTACAATAAAAAATCAGGGCAATTGTAGGCTAGCCAGAGAAAACTGTCATGTACTTTTAAGCAATTGCAGCAGTTCACCTAGGTACGGTTCAAAGTTTTGCCACTGCTCCATGCCTTTTCGGTTAATCGGCTGCCTTACTTGCTCGGAGCTGGCGGTCCTAACGGCACGAGAGGTTTTAAAGAACTCAAAACAACTTGGTTCAACCTCAATTTGTAAGTAATCAAATATGGCTTCAATGCTTTGAATAGGGTTTTGCACCACTTGCTCGTACTGCACAGTAAGGATTTCCCCTGGGTAAACCTTATGCCAATGTGTCATCAGCGCCAAATAGCCATTGTAGTAACTAACAATATCCTCAAAGCAATAACTGAATTCTTGCCCCTCAGCGAACAACTGCTTAAAGATACTAAAGCAACAGGTGACAGGATCGCGCCGCGTATCAATGATTTTGGCATTGGGTAAAATCGATTTTATGAGGCCAATATGACGGAAGTTATTAGGCATTTTATCAATAAAATACATCCCGCCCTGCCTGTGGATCTTGGTCTCATCAATGAAGCGCTGGCCAAACTCTTGAAAGTCTTGTGGTTGCAGTTCATTTAAGATTTTTGGGTAGCGGGCTTGGCTATTACGGTACTTACGGCCATTAAGCTCTTGCACATAAGACAGAATATTCGGCAACTCCAAGGTGCCGTCAATTTGTGAATGACTCGATAGAATTTGCTCAATAAGGGTTGAGCCTGTTCTTGGTAAACCTAGAATAAAAATTGGCGCATTATCCTGATGACCCAACTGCCTTAATTGAGCGGCCATTTCAGCATCAAAAAAGTCCTGTTGCAGGCTAAAATTATTGGCCATTACCTGCTTATCATACTGAACTTGCTGACACTTTAGTTGATTTCCTAACTGGTAATGCTCGAATGCCTGCTCAAATTGCTTGGACTCCTCAAAGGCCTTGCCCAAGGCAAAGTGCAACTGCACTTTCTCGTTATCATTCAGGGGAGCATCCAGCAATGCCAACATAGTGTGGATGGTACTTTTTTCAAACTTGAACGTTTTTAAGTTGGCTAAGCTCCAGTAGGCATCGCAAATATAAGGGTCGGCCGCTAACGCGGCAAAATAACTGTCCACGGCCTTAGCTTGCTCGCCAATGGTCTTATAGGTATGACCAAGCATCAGCTGCGCGATGGCATGCTGGCTATCTAATTGGATCACCTGTAAATAATGCTCAATCGCCTGCTCATAAAGGCCCACTGCGGCCTCTTGATTGGCTAAGGTCAAAATGGCACTGACATCATTGGGTAATTGTTGATGTAACTGCAGGGCATGTTGGTGGGCCTGTTCAAATTTCTGCCTACGGTGCAAAATATTAATGTAATCAAACTGCGCCCACAGGTTATTTGCCTCAATATTGAGGCAAGCTTCTAGCAGTAACTGTGCATCATCCACAATATTGTGCTTTTCAGCAATTTTAGCCAGTAAGCGCATGCCTTCTGGGTGACTAGGCTGCTTGGCTAGAAAAAACTTACACAGCTTTTCTGCTTTTTCTAATTTGTGCTCATAGGTAAAGCTGATCACACTGACCAATTCCCGCGGTAATCGAGACAAATAATCAAGATTGGTTTGTGCCGCATCCAGATCAGAAGTTTGCTTTGAAATGGCCGCTATGGCTTGCCAACTAGCAACTAACGAGGGATTAAACTTAACCGCCAATTTATAGTTATCAAGGGCTACCTCTGGGCTTTGGGCCTTATAAAGATGGCCTAATTCTTGATATGCACGGCCATAACCACTCTCAAGTTGCTGCAACTGATTAATGTAATCAATGGCTGCAGAATGTTTATCTAAATAACGACTGCTGACTGCCGCTAAGTAAAAACTATCAATACAAGGTTGTTGCTCAATCATGAGATTAGCGGCATCTAACGCCGCTTGAAACTGGCCTTTCTGTATTAATAATTGAATATTTTTTATTGTCATTATTATCTTTTGTTAGTTTTTTAAGCGTAAAAAAGCCCAGCATGCTGGGCTTTAACTGTCTTTAAACAAGTCGACTTAGAAGAAGCTATAACCAAAAGTAATGCCCACGGTTCTTGGGCGGTTGGTCGTGACTCGCTTGATGTCATCTTGATCATTGATAAATAAAGTCGCGCGTTTATCTGTGATGTTATCAATATAGAGCTTGGCTGACCATGAATCCTTTTCAACCCCAATAGAGGCGTTAAATAGAGCGTAGGCCTCTTGTTCTTCGCGTTCGCTAGCTACAATCGAGTTAAATGAGCTATCGGCGTATTGCCCTGCGATCTGCCAGTTGGCCAACATATCACCCACTTCCCAGTCATAACGGGCACGTAATGAAGTCTGGAATTTAGGTGTAAGCGGTAAGCTTGAGCCCACAGGGGCCATCTCAATCACTTCGGCTTTTAATGCTGTAAGCTCGGTTTGATTGTATGAAAACGCACCGAAAATACTAAGATTATCAGTTGCGGTCCAAGCCAAGTCACCCTCTAAACCTTTAATTTCAGAGTCAGCCGCGTTCTCAATAAAGGTAAGAATGGAAACGTTAACCGGATCAAAACGAGACACCTGCATGTCGGTCCACTCGATGAAGTACAAGTTACCGTTGAAGCGGACATTGTTATCAAATAATACACTCTTCCAACCTAACTCATAGTTACGCACGTCATCGGTGTCATAGGTTAAGCCTACATCTGGATAATCCGGATTAGTTGAGGGCACGCCACCACCACGGTTAAAGCCACCAGGTCTAAAGCCCTCTGAATAGGTACCGTACAGTAATACATCGTCAGTGGCCTTATAACTTAAATTAAACTTAGTGATGGTATCACTAATAGTTAAAGGTTCTGTCGTGTGGCCACCGGATTTATCGTAATCACGGCCACTGTCACCATCTTCTCCCTTTTGGGCAAAGTTTGAGGAGCCCGCAAAGTCAGATTCAATTTGATACCAACGCAAACCTGCGGTCGCCGTTAACTTATCAGTAATGTCATAACTTAGCTCACCAAAGACTGCGATTTGATCTTCAATACGGGTAATATCGTTAAAGAAAGCCACCCCAGGCATACGCGGATCTGGGTTTACTTTTACCGAGTCACTAATTGGCGCGTTCGGTACAAAGCCAAGATCTGGCGTTGATACGTAGACATAGTCATCTTGGGTTCTAATTTCAAAATTGTCATAGAAAATACCGCCGATAAAGCGTAAATCCTTTGACGCATCGGTCGCTACGCGGAACTCATGGGTTTGGCGAGTTTGCTCTTGTTGGCCTTTAAAGCCTTTGGTCGGATCTAAACATTCACGGTGCGGTACTTCGTCCGAGGCATAAGAACAAGTGTACCAAGGAATATAACCACCACCGTTGTTATAACCGGTATAATCAATCGACTGCTCTACTTCGCGGTCTAAAAAGGCACCGGTGTAAACAATTTCTAGTTCATCAACCATACCGGTTGCCGTCCAAGCCGTTTGGCTGAACTTATCACGCAGTTTATCTGGGAAGAAGCGTTGAACCTCGAGATCGCCCACTTCAGGATCGTAATCAAACACACCATCCGCGCCTAATTCTTGAGTGGTGTGCTGCAGCAACAGATCCCAATCATCGTTGATGTCGTATTTAAGGCCTAAACGAGCGCCTTTATAAAAACTGTCGTTAAAATCTTTTTCCACTAGGTGGGTATTGCGGGCAGTGACATAAGTGGTTGATTCATCCACTGCATTTTTAACACTATCAGCAACATCTGGATTAACGTTAGGATCAATTGAAAACTCACCGTAAACGTTGTCGATATAACCACCCTTATGGACGTTATAAAAGGCACCACGAAATGCAAGATCTTCAGTCAGTGGGATATTAACGTAAGCCTCCACCTTATTACTCATCTCACCATTCTTGGTAGTTTCAAGACCAGTGCTAAAGCCCGCTTCAAAACCTGAAGTATCGGGCTTTTTGGTGATGTAGCGAATGGTTCCTGCCTGCGAACTGGCACCAAATAATGTGCCCTGTGGTCCAGGTAGCACCTCGATACGTTCAAGGTCGGTCGCATAAACGTCTAGATTACGACCAGGTGCAGTCACAGGTTGTTCATCTAGGTACAGCGCCACGTTAGGGTTGGTGCCCTGGGCGCCTGACAACATTACTGTGATTGGCTGAATGGCCATACCACGAATAAACACATCTGATTGACCAGGGCCACGTCCCCCCAAGCTAATATTTGGCATATAACGAACAAAATCGTCAAAGTTACCAACATTGTTATCTTTTAGAGTTTCTGCGCCCATTGCTTGCACCGCAACTGGAGTATCTTGAATATTTTGGGTACGTTTAGTC
Organism: Paraferrimonas sp. SM1919; assembly: GCF_010993985.1. Taxonomy (GTDB): domain Bacteria; phylum Pseudomonadota; class Gammaproteobacteria; order Enterobacterales; family Shewanellaceae; genus SM1919. The sequence continues at coordinate 164,887 of NZ_WINH01000003.1, forward strand.
GCAGTGACCTCGATAATTTCAAGACTTTTATCTTTTTTCTCTTCTTCTGCAGCCGCATAGCTTGAAAGTCCTAAAGCCGACATTACTGCACAAGTTAAGATCTTGCGTTGAAACATATATCTTCCTTTATCTCTTTATTATAATAGTTACAACTCTAAGCAAATTATTAGGTGATCATCCCAAATAAACCCGTCACTTAGTTTGTATTCTAATTAATGGTAACATAGCAACAACATTAAAATAACCCTTCAAATCATTCATTTCAGCGTTATTTATGTTAACCTAACAACCAGACCTAGGAACAACTCGAATAATTAGATGTGAAACTTAATGATGACAACAATTTCAAAAAAGATTAATCCCAAGGTTTTCTACCCTTCGACTTTAATTATTTTTACTTTATTAGTGTGGACACTTTCGGCACCAGAATATGCCGCCAATATTTTTAATAAGGTGCAAGGTCTTATTATCGAAAATGGCAGTTGGTTTTATGTACTGAGCGTTGCGGTTATTTTGAGCTTTGTGATCTATTTAAGTGTATCCCGATATGGTGATATCAAGCTTGGCCCTGATCATGCCAGCCCGAAATACAAACTAAGCACTTGGATTTCTATGTTATTTGCAGCTGGAATGGGCATTGGCTTAATGTTTTTTGGTGTAGCAGAGCCCGTTATGCATTATTTATCACCACCAACGGCTGAAGCTGGCTCTTTAGAGGCCATTAAAGAAGCCATGAAAATCACCTTCTTCCACTGGGGCTTTCACGCGTGGGCGATTTACGCCATTGTGGCGTTAATTCTGGCGTATTTTAGCTATCGTAAAGGGTTACCATTAACTCTGCGTTCAGCACTGTACCCCATTATTGGCGATAAAATTTACGGTTGGCCGGGACATCTTGTCGACATTTTTGCAGTAGTAGGCACTGTTTTTGGGGTTGCCACCTCTTTAGGATTGGGGGCATCTCAGGTCAATGCCGGTTTAAATTACCTGTTACAAATAGAAATTAGCACAAGCAATCAGCTATTTATTATGATTGGCATTATTACTATGGCTTCTGTTTCAGTGGCAACAGGCTTAGATAAAGGCATTAAAATCTTATCTGAACTTAATATGTTGATGGCCATCATGTTATTGCTGCTCATATTTTTATTAGGCCCAACGGTATTTTTATTACAAGCCTATATGCAAAATATTGGGGCTTACTTATCAGACATTGTGGCTAACACCTTCAACTTGTTCGCTTATGAAAAGAAAAGCTGGATTGGTGGCTGGACTATTTTTTATTGGGGATGGTGGCTGGCCTGGGCACCATTTGTAGGCTTGTTTATCGCCCGAATATCTCGTGGCCGAACTATTCGTGAGTTTGTGCTTGGTGTACTGATTGTCCCTACTGCATTTACCCTCCTATGGATGACCATCTTTGGTAATTCCGCCATTTTCCAGATGGTCGACAATGGTGTGCTCAGTATCGGTGAGATGGTCAATGAAAACTCTGCATATGGCTTATTTGCCTTTATTGAAACCTTACCTTGGGCAACAACCTTAATAGGTATTTCCATTTTAATGATCGTGGTTTTCTTTGTGACATCTTGTGATTCAGGGGCCATGGTTATTGATATGTTGTGCTCTAATGGCCTCAGTGAAACCCCGTTATGGCAAAGACTTTTTTGGGCCATTGCTGTTGGTGTCGTTGCTGCAACCTTAACGATAGCCGGTGGTCTGCAGGCATTACAAACGATGACTATCGCCAGTGCTCTACCGTTCAGCATCGTTCTGTTAATTGCGTGCTTTGGTCTCCTAAGGTCCCTTAACTTAGATTCCGTCAAACGAGATACATTAACATTAAATCCTTCTGCTCAAGCTATTCACTCAAGTGAACACAATTGGCAACAAAGACTTGATAATATTCTTTCAACTCCAAATAAAAAAAATGTTGAAAGTTTTATCCATGGCCGAGTAAATAAGGCTCTTGTCAAAGTAAAAAATTACTTTCAGACAAACGATATCGACGCTCAAATTCTTTCAAGCGATAAAGGGTTATCTTTAAAAGTTGCCCATGGCGATGAGCAAGATTTCTTGTATCTGATCAGACAATCAGAACACTCCCAGCCGGAGTTTAATTCAGATGATAACTTAGACAGTTATTATCGTGCAGAAGTGCACTTAGGTGAAGGAGGTCAAGACTATGACATTATGGGCTGGTCTGAAGAAGCCATCATCAATGATATTGTTGATCAATACCAAAAACATCTGCATTATTTGCACCTGATCAGAGACTAAAAATTCAACAACATAAAAAAGGCCTGTATATACAGGCCTTTTATTCTCTAGAAGCATGCAATTGCTAACGCTTTTCAGCACTATTTTGCATCGGCTCAAGATCAAGTACTGGTGCAGCATCTAACTCAGTAGCATCCATCATGGTCGCTATGCGCTGCATAGAAGAAAGCAATAAAGATTGCTCCCAATCCTCTAAAGCACAAAAATTTTGAATAAAGTGATCTTGCAGAGGTTGTGGCGCTCCAATTAATATTGCTTGCCCTTGTTCAGACAGAAACAGACTGACACGCCTTTTATCTTCAGTACTGCGTACCCTATTAACTAATCCTCTACTTTCTAGCCTATCGACAATATTAGTAACGGTTGCCGCACTGAGATTAATTTGTTTCGCAATCTGACTGGCCATTACCCCTTTTACCCGACCGATTTCTTGCATAATCAACAACTGTGGGCCAGTTAAACCGGAAGATTTATTCAAATGCTTAGAGTGTAAATCAATTGCTCTTATCACTTTACGAATTGATACTAAAAGTTCTTCGTATTTTTCCATTTTAAAAAAACCAGACAAAACATGTTTGGATTATGCCCCCAAGCCTAGCTCTAAACAAGTACAACGGCTAATCTAATATTATGCAGTTCCAGTAACTGCCGTTACAATCATTGGCATTATTAAAAAATAAGACTCGCCACAGATGAAAATAAAGACAACTTTTTACCACGATGGTCTATACCACATCGACCACTCATTTACTGTGCCCCTAGACCATGACGAGCCCCAAGGAGACACCATTAGCGTGTTTGCCCGAGAAGTGACACAGGCAGGTAACGACAACAAACCTTGGCTAGTCTTTTTCCAAGGGGGGCCAGGTTTCCCATCGCCAAGACCCAATGGCAATAACGGTTGGTTAAAACGAGCCCTACAGGACTATCGAGTCTTACTACTTGATCAGCGTGGCACGGGCAATAGCTCGGTCATTAACCATCAAACCTTGGCGCACTTAACCCCAGAGCAACAGGCTCAGTATTTAAGTTATTTCAGGGCTGACAGCATAGTAAAGGACGCCGAGTATATTCGGCAGTGCTTTGGTGTTGATAAGTGGTCAATCCTGGGGCAAAGCTTTGGCGGCTTTTGTTCCTTAAGCTATTTATCACTGTTTCCAGACTCTTTAGAACGCAGCTTTATTACCGGTGGTGTGCCTTCATTAACGCGCCATAGCGATGATGTTTATCAGGCGACCTTTAAGCGCACTTTGGATAAAAACCAAGCGTTTTTTAAACAATTCCCAAATGCTCAAGGCTTATGCCAGCAGATTGCCGCCCACCTAAGCACCAATGAAGAATACCTGCCCAATGGTCAAAGGTTCACCGTTGAACAATTTCAACAGATTGGCATTAACTTTGGCGTCAGTGACACTTTTTTGCCGACTTATTACTTGCTAGAAAGCGCCCTGATTGTTGTGAATGGTAAGCCACAGCTTAGGTATGAATTTTTGAATGAAATGCTAATGCAGCAATCGTTTCAAACCAATCCAATTTATGCCATTTTGCATGAATCTATCTACTGTCAAGGGTTTGCATCAGATTGGTCAGCCCATAGGGTGCGCCAGCAATACCCACAATTTAACTATGATCCACAGCAACCGAAGCGTGAATTCTACTTTACCGGTGAAATGGTATTTCCATGGATGTTTGAGCAGTACAAAAATCTACAGCCGCTGCAACAGGCCGCCGAGATTTTGGCTAAAAAGTCAGACTGGGGCAACTTATATAACCTAGAGGTACTGAAGCAAAACCAAGTACCGCTCAGCTGTGCGGTATACGCCGATGATATGTTTGTGGAAATGGACCTCAGCCGAGAAACTCTAGCGCTTATTCCGAACTCGCAAGCTTGGATCACCAACGAATATGAACACAATGGCATACGCGCTGATGGAGAACATATCCTAGATAAACTCATTAACATGGGCCACTGTGTTTATCACTGCAACTAATCATGGTTCGGCCTGCATTATTGGGGCCGAAGTCACTGTCATCGCGCCATTAATCAATGAATTTAACCCAAGCATTCATTGGTATGTCACTTTTATTTCTAATGCAGCTAAATTTAATTTAACGTTTTAAACTTCATTAGAGATTACCATGCTACAAAAAGCCATAAAAAATCCTCTTATTTGCTTTTATGCTTGTTTACCACTATTGCTAAGCGCCTGCAGTGATACCATCGAAGTGACTGAAGTTCAGTTACCCAAAGTCGTCAAAACCATGACAGTAAGCTCAGAAGATTACATGACTAAACAATTTAATGGCAAAATTGAAGCGAGCCAAAGTATTGATATGAGCTTTCGTATTACAGGTGAGTTGATTGAACTGCCTGTTAAAGCGGGAGAAACTGTAACTAAGGGGCAGTTGATCGCTAAGCTTGACCCCCGTCCTCAGCAAACGGACTTAAAGGCCCAAGAGGCCAGCTTAAAAACCGCTAAAGCCGATTATAATCGAGCTCAAAGCTTGATTACCTCTGGCGCCATCAGCCAATCTGAATTAGACAGCCTTAATGCTAAATATATCTCTGCCAAGGCTGCCTATGAAAAAAGCCAACAAAACTTAGAGTACACTGAACTGCACGCTCCTTTCGCCGGCGTGGTATCTAAACGTTATATTGATAATTTTTCTAAAGTCAGTACATCTAGCAAAATTGTAACCCTACAAAATATCAACCCCCTAAAGGTGATTGTCGATATTCCGGAAAGCATTCTCCAGAGCAGAGGCAGTCGAGGAGATGTGACCTTTACCGCCAAATTACCAGCACTGAAACAAGAGCAACCATTAACCATCAGTGAAATTACTATGATGGAAGATGGCAGCCAGCAATATCAAATTGCCCTAAGTATGATCCCGCCTAAAAATGTTCGAGTTTGGCCAGGGATGTCTGTCAAGGTGAATGGTCGTAAGTTAATGGAAACCAAGAATATTATTCTGCCTAGCCACAGTGTACTCAGTGAAAACGAGGGGCATTACGTTTATGTCATTAATGCCCATGAAGATGGCAGCTTAATGGCCACTAAGCGAACAGTAACCGTTAACGGTGTGAATAAAATGGGCATTAACATCTCCCAAGGTCTTAGCCATGGAGAGCAAGTTATTGTTGCAGGCAGCAGCCAGCTATTTGACGGTCAAAAAGTGAGGCTGAGCCAGTAATGAAAGGACTTACTCAACTTGTATTAAAAAATGCCAAAGTCACCTTATTTTTTATGCTGTGTATCGCCTTTTTAGGCTATAAAGCCTTTGAAACGATTCCGCGAGCTTATGATCCTGGTTTTACTATTCGAGCGGCGCAAGTGATCACTCAATTCCCTGGAGCCAGTCCGCAAAGGGTAGAAGAGCTGGTCACCGACCATTTAGAAAAGGCCATTTTACAAATGGCAGAAATCGACTTTGTAAAAAGCCAGTCTAAAAACGGCGTTTCTATCATTACGGTTAATGTCAAAGAAAGTTACCAAGTCATGCGCCCTATTTGGGACAGCTTAAGACGGAAAGTAGAAAGTGCTGCCACCACCTTGCCCGATGGGGTATCCCAACCCATAGTCAATGATGAATTTGGAGACGTGTTTGGCACGGTAATCGCTATCAGTGGCAATGATTTTAGTTATCGTGACCTAAAACAAACTGCTGAAGATATCCGCAGTGGTTTATTACTGCTTGAAGATGTTGCCAAGATTGATATTTTTGGTATTCAAGAAGAACAAATCAAGCTGGTTTATGACAACCAAACCCTAACCAAATACGGCTTAACCCCAAACTATATTGCCAATAGCTTATCTGAACATAATATCGTGATCAGTGGTGGCTCAATCAAATTTGGTAATGAACGTATTACCTTAGAGCCTACTGGTAATTTTAACAATATTGAAGAAATTACTAACACTCAGATTATCCTGCCGCAAAGTAACCAATCGATTCGACTTGGCGATATTGTGAAAGTCGTCAACAGCTACCAAACCCCAGCAGACAAGCCAGTGTCATTCAGCGGTGATCCAGCCTTAAGCGTGGCCATAGCCATGAAAGAAGGCGGTAACAATATTCGTTTGGGTGAAGATGTCGATGCCTACATAGCGCAATTTGAACAAGGGTTGCCATTAGGCTTAACCATTACAAAAGTGAATGACTCGCCAGCAGAAGTGAAGCAAAAAGTAGAGGATTTCACCTCATCACTGGTGCAAGCTATTGTGGTAGTGGCCATTGTGATGTTTGCCTTTTTAGGCTGGCGCACTGGTATTATTGTTTCTGCACTCATCCCTATGAGTATGCTGATCACCATCATATTTATGATTGAAATTGGTGTGGGTCTTGACCAAATTTCGCTGGCGGCGTTAATTATTGCCCTTGGTATGTTGGTCGATAACGGTATTGTGATGTCGGAAAGCATTCTCAAGCGCCTTGAAAATGGCATGGATAAGGTTGAGGCTGCCATTATCACCGCCAATGAACTTAAACTGCCGTTACTTACGTCATCTTTAACCACCTCAGCTGCCTTCTTACCCATTTTCTTGGCTAAGTCGACCATGGGCGAATACACGGGTTCCCTATTCACGGTAGTGACCATTACCCTGCTGGCATCATGGGTGCTTAGCCTAACGCTGATCCCATTATTGTGTGTGCTATTGCTTAAGGTTAATAAGCAACCTAAAGCTAAGAAAATAAACAAGTTAGTATGGTTTGATAACTTATTAACAGCCTTAATTAATAAGAAATGGCTATTTATCGGCGCTACCTTTGTGGTACTAATCGGCAGTTTTCAGGGAATGAAGTTATTGCCCAGTATATTCTTCCCACCAGCAGAGCGTAATTTCTTTAAAATGGAAGTGATAATGCCAACCGGTACTTCCATTGAATATAATCAGGAAGTTGTGGCGGATATTGAGCGCTACTTAGACACCCTAAAAGCAGATGATACCGGTATTAAAAACTGGGTCGCCTACTTAGGCAGCGGTGGTCCAAGGTACATTCTGCCCCACAGCCCAAGAACCAGTAGCCCTGAATATTCATTTTGGGTGATCAATACCTTTGATTACCATGAAAACCCTGAACTTATGGCTAAAATTGAGAATTACATTAATAACAATCATCCAGATGCGGTGGCGACCCCTCGATTAATTGAAAACGGTAAGTCAGTTTTAAACCCTGTTGAGATCAGAATAAGTGGTTTAGATTCAGAAAAGACCCTAGCTATCTCAAAAGACATTAAACAACAAATGGCACAGATCAATGGTCTTAAAAACATCACTGATAATTGGGGTGAAAAGATTAAAAAAATTAATATTGTCATTGATGAACAAAAGCTTAATCGTGCTGGCTTAAGTCACCAAGATATTGCCCTTAGTATTCAGTCGGCATCGGTAGGCAAAAAACTGACCAGCTACCGTGATGGTGTGTTAAGTATTCCTGTTGTACTGAGCTCAAAAGAGCAAACTCAGCTTGATATTGGTAAGCTTAAGGCGCTGCCTATTTACGGAGCATCTAAGACGATACCGCTGGAGCAACTGGCCACTATTGATGTGCAATGGCAAAACGCCAATATTTACCACAGAAATCGCTTTAAAACCGTAACCGTAGGGGCCCAATTAGAGGGCGAATACACCGCCGTAGAGGGCGTGGCCGCTCTCACCCCATGGCTTGATGAGCAAAGTAAAAGCTGGCCAAATGGTTACTTTTACGAAATTGGTGGCGAGATAGAATCATCGCAAAAATCCACCGCTACCATTGCCGTAAACTTCCCGCTGGCAGGGTTCATTGTTCTAGCCCTATTACTGGCGCAGTTTAACTCGTTTAGAAAACCAGTCATCATTCTAAGCACCATTCCTGTAGCGTTTATTGGGGTAATATGGGGCTTAGTGATTGGTAACAGTTTCTTCGGCTTTATGACCTTCCTAGGCGTGATCTCACTCGCGGGAATCGTAATCAACAACGCCATTGTACTGCTTGAACAAGTACAAATAGAGCAGGATAAAGGATCTGATACTGTTGACGCGGTAATTGAAGCCGCTAAGCAACGCATGCGCCCTATCCTACTCACTACCGCCACTACCGTGCTAGGATTAATGCCATTACTGATCAGCGGCGGTAGCATGTGGCAAACTATGGCCATTGCCATTATTGCAGGCTTGATATTCTCAACCCTACTCACATTAATCTTTATCCCTGTGCTCTACTGCGCGTTATTCCCCAATAACAGTAAACCCACAGAGCTCATCAAACCCTAATCTTTAAAGCCACCCTTGCGGTGGCTTTATTTTATCGACTTAATCGGATCAGCTAGTGCTAAGGTGATGGAATTCATTGTTTCAATTAATAGAACAAATATTGAGATACAATTGCATTTATCGTACGTATTGGTATGCATCCAATATTTTAAGCATGCACAATAGGATTAAAGTTATGCTGAAACTCATTTATAACTCATTGATTGCCATTATATTTACTTTTCTTGTCAGCTCTCATGCGCCTGCTGCTGAGCAACTGGCTGGCAAATGGTTAGCGGAGGATCAATCGACAACTATCGAAGTAAGTAAAGATGCTACTGGTAGTTGGTTAGGGACACTCAATAACGAGCAACAAGATGAGAAAGTACTTATTTTATATGGCATTGAACAACTCTCTTCTGGCTACAGGGCAAAGCTTAATGGCCTTGATAAAAAACGCTTCTTCGATGCGGATATGCAACTGATAGGCAACCAACTTAACATCACCATCAAAAGCGGTTTCTTTTTAAGAACCCTGACTTGGACTAAGCTGCCTTAAAGCTAAATTACTGATCAACGGAAGATAAAGGTATCTTCCGTTGAAACTATTAAAAATGTTCCATTTGTAGTGGCAAACTCAATCCGTTCCCATCCTGTTTTCCAACCTTACCCGCATCATCTAAGGGCACCAACTCCATTTAAACTGCTCATAAAAAATTAAGCTCACCCTTTACCTCTCATTCCCTCAAATTAACCAAACAAACTTTCCAACTGGTAGTCCTTGCCCTTTTAAATTGTAATGGCAGCCTAATTAGCAATGGATACAGTTATGAAAGCCTATTCAATTATTTTACTGACATTTTCATTACTAGGTTGCCAAAGTACGCCTATTAAATCTGACATCAATCAACATAATTACACCCAAAATACTGATGATGCCCTGTGGCAATATTCATGGGTAGCCTCTCAATACCAAGCAGCGGAAGCACTTCAAAAAAAATTTAGTGGATATAACAACTTTACTATCAAACCCACGATTACAGTAAGTAAAAACAGTGATATTGATGAAGAGACAAAACAGCGCTTTATCAAACATTTAGAGCAGCAAACGCAGCTAAAACTAAGCCAATACAAATCCTTTCAAGCTGAGCCTGGTGAGCGCACTTTAGCTATCCAATTTGCTATCAGTAATTTTGAGCGTCCGAACTCTGTGCTTGCCACCACCAGCACTATTTTACCCATAGGTCTAGGTATATCAGCGGTTTCTAAAGCCATTACCGGTGAGCACACCAATGTTGTAAAAGCGCAAATTGAAGTGATGATTAGCGACAGCCAAACTGGCGAGCAAATATTTTCAGCCATCGATATCAGAACAGGTGAAAAAGGCTGGGATAACATCAGCGATCCCGACAAGCAAATCATCAAAATTATTGATAACTGGATCCTTTCCTTAATAAAAACAATAGATAGTGAGAAGTAAAACTATGTTGAAAAATACCACCCTTACAATCGGTACAGTATTAGGTTTAGTTTGTACGACATGTTTCACGCCTGTGCATGCTGATGAAAAATTACAAGGTCAATGGTTAACTGAAAACCAAAACAATATTGTCACAATTAGCCAATCTGCTGATGGGATATGGCGTGGGACCATTACTCAAGCTGAGGATGAGTCACAGCAGCAAGTGTTATTGGTCAACGATATTAAACCCAACAACAATGGTTACACAGCCAAAATCAACGCGATTAAAGCGGGCAAATGGCTTGAAGCAAATTTAAAGTTAAATGGTCAACAATTACAAATCACAGCTCGTCATGGCTTTTTCAGCAAAACAATGACTTGGAGTAAAAAGTAAGTGTTTGATTTTAAATTAGTTCTGCCAAAGGCGATGAATAACCATTACCAAGGTCATAAAGTTGCACTATGGTTCTTCTACATCATCACCGCCGTTACCCTTTGGCGCAGTCAACACCACTTGTTTGCACAAGACGGTGGCGCCCAATCCATTGCTACTATTCCATTACATACATTTAGCAGTGAAGCGACGGCAGCAATCGTCGGTACTTTTGCCCTATGGGGTTTATCACAATTAATCATTGGTTTTTTGTACTTAATAACCAGTCTCTTTTATAAATCACTCATTCCGATGATGTATATATTAGGTATTTTTGAATACTCGGTTAGAGCGTTCTACATTTCTAATTTCAAGCCCATTCCCACCATGGGGGACGCCCCTGGGGCAATTATTAACCTGCCCTTAGTCGTTATTTTTACGACCATGTTGTTACTCTCAATACACAAAAAATAAATGTTCTATTCATGCCGTTATCAAGCAAAGATAACGGCTTTTTTATTCGCTCGAACTCACTCAAATCCACTGTCTTTATTGGCTACCCATTCAATCGTTTAAGCGCCCAACTCACACATTAAAATTACAAATAAGCAATTGATAAATATAGACTTATACCGAATTATTAATAAGGAGTAACAATGAATAAGTTAACACTTTCGGCACTTTCCCTAGCCCTAGTAACTACATTAAGCGGCTGTGATGATAATGACTCTGATCCTATCCATTACAGCAAACAAGATTGCTTAGCCCAGTCCGATCCACATTTAAAATCCACCACTTGGATTTGTGATGCGGTTGAACAGGTTAACCTGTTGACGGATATCAGTGAGCAGCAGAAATCAGACATCAATGCCGATTTATTGTTAGCCGCCCAAACACCTGAACTTGCCTGTGACAGCGACACAGACTTTGGGATTTTGGGATATCAGAAGCTGCAATCCAGTTCAAACGAGCTGTCAAAAATCATTGAAGATACCGAACTTAGGGTGTGCTCTAAGATTGCTATTCATGAGGGTTACTGGGTATCTCAAACCATAACCCCCGATGGTATTATGATTGACACCATCAATGATTTACACATTGATGCCGCCACTGGCAGTGTCGTGGTTTACGCCCAACAAAAGAATGGGGAACAAATTCTTGCCCCTATTCAAATTGGTTTAGAACAATGCATCACCTTAGCCGATAATTCCAAGGCCTGCTCACACCCTGATGCGGTTTACCTAAATGAACAAGGACAAGAATTACAACAGGCAGAAGGTACTGGAAGCTGGTGGGTGAAACATGAGTGGAATTTAAATGATCAAACAACTGAATTCAAAATGTGTAACCTTGGGGTCTCAGAACATTATCATTGCGGTATGGTAAAAGGTTTTGTACTTGAAGATGGATTAACCATGCAAGTCGGTACCGAAACTAATTACAACCTAAGAACCGTTTACCTTGAGCAAGATCCTGTTCGATACTCAGTGACTTTAAAGCAAGCTACCTTCCCAGCAATGGAGCTATTATGGGATTGTGCTGAAACGGCATCAGCACTTAATGGCAAAATTCGCAACTGCCCTAAAGCCCAATAATCCATAAACACTACCTATAAAAAGAGCCCATAAATTGGGCTCTTTTCAAACTAAAACCTAGCTAAACATCTCTTTAATAATCGGCGCTTTGGCCCTGGCCACAGGTAAGTAATCCTCTACCTGCTCCAATTTCACCAGCATGTTTCTGCCCTCTTTCGATATTTGCATTATCTTATCAAGTTGCACTAAGTGACTTCTATGCACGCGCATAAAACCATGGCTTTCTAGTTGCGATTCAAAGTCATTTAAGCTTTCTTCGGTAATGATTGAATTCACCCCTATTTGCTCGAAACCAGCCTGGGTTAGATTGACCTTTTGATATCGCCCAAGTGATTCAATGTAAACGATATTTTTGACTTTCACTAAATGACGGTTTTTACCGTCATAAATACTGATTTTAGCATCATTTTCATCACTACTTTTCGGGGCTTGCTGACGAATTTTATCTAAACACCTTGCCAAACGCTCAGGTCGAACCGGCTTCATTAAATAATCACTGGCCTTGGTATCAAAGGCATCAAGGGCATACTCGCTGTAGGCGGTAACAAACACTAATGAATAGTCCACATTAGCGGTCGCCTTGGCTATATCAAAGCCATTAAGCTCTGGCATTTCAATGTCTAAAAACACCACATCAGGTTTAAGGGAATAAATAGCTTCAATGCCTCGTTTAGGGTCGCTAAAAGTTCCCACAATAGTAACTAGACTCTGTTGTTCTAGAGCATAAATTAAAGCTTTGCGAGCGGCTGCCTCATCATCAATGACAATTACATTCAATGGCTTCATTTTATTTTTCTTTTGGTATAGTGATTTGAGCAACAACCGTTTTGTTCTGTTGCTCTATATGAAAAACAGCATCTGGCATTAATAGGTGCAGAGTGTCATGAATATTTTGATGACCACTACCTGGTCTAAATTCTATTGACTCATCAAATGGCCAAGAATTACTAACAATAATGGTTAATTGCTTGTCATCTAAAGTTGCTTCTACCCTAATAAATACAGACTGGCGGGTTTTACTCAACACATGCTTAATTGCGTTCTCAACAAGAGGTACAATCAACATGGGTGGAATTCTAACTTTCGACAGCGAGGCATCAACATCTATTTGATAACTTAAACGCTCTTCAAAGCGCACCTTCTGGATGGCGAGATAGTGCATGATGAGTTGTAACTCATCCGTTAATTCAATCTGATTTTTTGAGGATATTTCTACTCCTTTTCTGAGTAAATCACTTAAGTCATACAGCACACTTTGTGCAATATTTGGCCTCGAATGGATTTCACCGGCAATCAAATTTAAGGTGTTAAACAAGAAGTGTGGATTAGTCTGTAACCGCAAAAGGTTAAGCTCAGATTGCTTCAGGCTTAGCTCTAAGTTTAATGCCCGCTCCCGTGCCCGCCACAGATGCCTAAAAATGGTATAAATGGCGACCTGTAGCTGCAAGTTAATAAAACCTAAAATTTGGAATCTAGGCATAGGATCAAACTGGGGCGGGAAAAAGCCTACCGCCACTTCGGCAGCCGCGACTCCTAACAAAAAATTTATGCCAAGGTTTAACGATAAGTTATTTTGCAATTGAGACTTAAATTTAAGCTCAATTAACTTACTCACTAAACCAAAAAACCAGCAAAAAGTAATAATTAAGCCGGCAAATGTCGGGAAAGACCCAAACCTTACTTCTATAACATCTAGATATATCAGCACCATTAAAAAGAAGCCGATATTGATCAGAGGCCAACCTAAAAATACAAACCAATCTAAGCGGGTGACTTTATTATTCACACTTTGTCCCGTTCATTCTACAAACCACCTATTATACCCAAGCTCGTGATTGCTTATGCACCATTCATACTAGGATTTGAACCATTGATAACAGATGAATTTTGTTTAGTTGTTGCACACAAAAAAATATTATGACACAGTAAATGACACAAGTTTTTTAGCTGGGGCGAAATACCATACCCAGACAACCACAGCTCTGCATTTACGCTGTGTTTGCCGGCCCGGCGCATTTTTAAATTAAACAGTCGCTAAGCCTTATTAAAAACTCACAGCTTGCTGACAAAATGACAAGGACAGTTGCTATGGTGACCCAAATTCGTACTACCGCTTTTTTCGATGGTACGACTGATAAAGTTTTTAAACTTACCCATGATACCCCTAAACCTCTGCAAAGCGGAGAGGTGTTAGTTCGAACTGACTGGATATCCATTGACCCAGGAATGCGCGGCTGGATCACCAATAAGCGTAGTTATATGCCTCCAGTGCAACCCGGTGAAGTGATGCGCTGCTTTGGTATTGCCGAGGTACTCGAATCTAAATCGGATAAATTTAAAGCCGGTCAATTTGTGACGGGCTTTATGGGGGTGCAAACCCAAGGTGTCGTCAGTGACGCCCTTTTACGTCCAGTAGATTTATCCCTTGCCAGCCCCCAAGATTATTTAAGCGGCCTAGGGATGACCGGCTTTACCGGTTATTTTGGCATGAGCGATATTGGTCAGCCCAAAGCGGAGGAAACCGTGGTGGTATCCGCCGCCAGTGGCGCGGTTGGTTCCATTGCGGCACAGGTGGCGAAACTTGCCGGTGCCAGAGTGATTGGCATTGCGGGCGGCCCACAAAAATGCCAATACCTATTAGACACGTTAAAACTCGATGGCGTGATTGATTATAAAAATGACGACATCAAAAGCGCCCTAAAACAGCACTGCCCCAAGGGCATTGATGTTTATTTTGATAATGTCGGCGGTGACATTCTCGAACAAGTGATTGCGCGAATGCGTTACCAAGGCCGCATTGTTGTGTGTGGCTCCATTTCCCAATATAGCGACTTTGCCAATGCCAAAGGACCAAACAACTTTATCGCAGTGATCACACAAAGCCTTAAAATCCAAGGCTTTACCATGAAAGATTACATGCACCGCATTCCTGAGGCATTTAACTATTTACTTAAAGCGAAACACAGCGGCGAAATGATTTTTAGGGAACACATTTTACAGGGTATAGAAAGCTTTGAAGAGGGTTTAGCCATGATTTATAGCGGTAAAAACCATGGCAAGCTACTGATAAAATTATAAGGAAACCCCATGCAGCAAACGGAAATTTGGACAAATAAACAAGACTTTAGCAATACTAAGGTGGTGACATCTGAACTCAGCGAGCTCACAGATGGGCAAATACGAGTCGCCATTGATAAATTCGCCCTTACTGCCAACAACGTCAGTTATGCCGTCTCTGGCAATATGATTGGTTATTGGGACTACTTTCCAACCGGTGATAGCGATTGGGGCAAAGTCACCGTTTGGGGCATGGCGGATGTGATTGAATCTAAACACCCAGATATTCAAGTGAGCGAACGCATTAATGGCTTCTTCCCTATGGCCAGTCACCTAGTATTATCACCTGGTAAAAACAAAGCCAATTACTTTGTGGATGCCAGCGAGCATAGGCAGTCTTTACCGCCCTTTTATAATCAATATAACCGTTGCCAAGGTGAGCCTGAAATCATGGCTCAACTTGAAAACGAGCGCTGTATTTTATTCCCGCTTTATTTTACTGGTTTTATTATTAGCGACTTTTTGCAGCAAAATGAGTGGTTTAACGCCGAGCAAATTATTATCAGCAGCGCCTCTTCCAAAACTGGCTATGCCCTTGCGGCTTTCTTAAAGCAAATGGGCTATCAGGGCCGAGTCATAGGCCTGACCTCTAACGACAATACCCAGTTTGTGGAGAGCCTAGGTTTTATTGACCAAACCATTACCTATGACAACATTCAACAAATTACCCAGCAAGCAAGCGTCTATGTGGATATGTCGGGTAATGCCCGGTTACAAAAGTCATTACATCAACACCTTGGCGATCATATGAAAAGCAGTCAAATGGTGGGGGCAACCCATTGGCAAAGTGGCGCTAAAGCCCAAGCATTACCAGGGGCTAAGCCTGAATTTTTCTTTACCCCTAAGCATATGGCTAAACGCATTAGTGATTGGGGCCCGAAAGCGTTTAATCAAAAAATCTTCACTGCTGGGGCAGGTTTAGCTATGCAATTAAGAGGCTTAATTGATTATGAGTATCACCAAGGCACTGCCGAGGTTGAGGCCATCTGGCAAGCGCTACTAAACAACCAAGTATCAGGCAAGCGTGGCATTATGGTGTCACTGTTCGATAAGGAAGCCAACTAACATGAACATGGCGTTATTATTTCCCAAAATCATCGACAATCAATACCGAGGCCATAAGTTGGCACTTTGGTTGTTTTGTCTGCTTACTGTGGTCTTTATTGGCCGCGCATTAATCCATGCCCTTGCCCCAGATGGTGGGGCCCAGTCAATTGCGACTATTCCCTTAGACAGCTTTAGTCACGATGGAGCCAATGCTGTCATTGGTATATTTGCCCTATGGGGTTTTGTGCAACTGGTTACCGCTATCTTGCATGTAATCGCCATTATTAAGTACCGCGCCATGATTCCGCTGCTTATTTTACTTACTTTAGTGGGGCAGCTATTTCGATTATTTAGCATGAGCAATAAACCCATCCCTGTTGAGGGCACAGCTCCTGCTGGCGCCACCGCTTGGCCATTGTTTATCATACTTTGCATTATGCTGCTGCTGTCATTGACTCCCCGAAAGGAGTTCAAATAATGGTCATGAACATACTGCGCACTCCCGATGAGTGCTTTCAAAATCTTGCCGATTACGACTTCGAGCCTAGCTACACCACCATTAACGACGATGACGGTACCCCAATTCGTATTCACAGTATTGATATTGGCCCTAAAGATGCTAAACCCATTTTATTAATGCATGGCAATCCGACTTGGTCCTATATTTATCGTCATGTAATCAACGCATTAAAAGATTCAGGTCGACGCATTATTGCGGTAGATTTGGTTGGCTGCGGCCGCTCTGATAAGCCGGCGAAGCGTAACTACTATACCCTAGCCCGCCACCATCAATGGCTATCCAAATGGCTGATAGCCAACGACCTTAATGACATCACCTTAGTCTGCCAGGACTGGGGCGGCACCCTAGGGTTAAAACTGGTGGCAGACTTCCCAGAACGCTTTGAAAAAGTGTTTGCCACTAACACCGGACTGCCTATTGGCAAAGGCAACAAATGGTTGATTTGGTGGCTACGAATTATGCGCTTTATGCCAAGCTTCCCTTGGACTTTAGGGCTGAAAAGGGCCATGGTCTCTAAGGGGTTATCTAAGGCAGAATTCGCCGCCATTAAAGCCCCCTTTCCGTCCATAAAATACCAAGCAGGAATATTAGCTTTTCCGCAATTGATTGCCATTAGCCCGGATAACCCTGGCACCGCCGCCAATAAAGCCGCCTGGGCAAAGCTGGCTGACTTTGATAAACCTTTTGTGACTGTTTTTGGCACCCATGATCCTGTCACTCGAGGAATGTCTCAAGTACTGCAAAAACATATTCCAGGTTGTCGTGGTCAAGCCCATAGCAAACTCATAGGGGTAGGACATTTCTCACCTGAAGAAGCACCGCATGAATTGGCCGTTCAAATTAAAAAGTTTCTCACTGTATAGAAAGCAACATTATTAGGGAATAACTATGTGGAAAAAGATACTCTTTGTATTTGTTGGTTTTATTGTGATTGCCTCTACCCTAGTATGGTTTAATCGCATCGAAATCTTATTACACCTTGCCACTGAAAGAAGCCAGCAAAGACAAATTGCTGGCAACCAAGATATTCGCTGGCAAAGTGGCGATGCGATCCAGTCAGACCAGCCTAACATCGTCATGATTGTGATGGATGATATGGGTATTAATGACGTGTCCACCTATGGCGGCGGCATGATCCCAACCCCTAACATTGACAAACTTGCTGCCCAGGGCGCCATCTTTACTAATGGTTATTCTGCCCACGCAAACTGTGCTCCGGCACGGGCAGCGATGATGACCGGGCGAGATTCCACCCGTACCGGTTATGATGTCACCCCTACCCCAAAAAATATGGGCCGAATGATTGTCACTATTGCTAATTCTGACCTGCGGGATAGACCTAAAGCTATTTATTACCCTGAAGCTGATAAAGCCAACCCAGACTTCGAAAATCGTGGTTTACCCGGTCAAGAGCTGACCATCGCAGAAGTTTTGAAAAAAGCTGGCTACCGTACTTTACATATAGGTAAATGGCACCTTGGCCGCAACCAAACCATGAACCCCAATGCTCAGGGTTTTGACGAGAGCCTAATGATGGGTTCAGGGCTATACCTGCCTATCGAACATCCTGAAGCGGTAAATGGGTTTGTTGATAGCTCAGCCATTGACCGATTTTTATGGGCGGGCATGAATTATGCCGTGGTTTGGAATAACGGCCCCTGGTTTGAACCAAAAGGTTATTTAACCGACTACTTTTCCAATCAAGCTGAGCGTGCGATTGAAGCCAACAGCAATCGCCCTTTCTTTTTGTATTTAGCCCATTGGGGACCGCATAATCCTATTCAAGCAACACGCAGTGATTATCAAGCCGTAGGGGATATTACCCCACACCATAAACGGGTTTATGCTGCCATGCTGTATTCTTTGGATCGCTCGGTCGGCAACATTATGGCCAAACTCGAACAACAGGGCTTGAGTGAAAACACTATAGTGGTGCTCACCAGTGATAACGGCGGTGCTGATTATGTCGCCATTGACGATCTGAATAAGCCCTACCGCGGGTGGAAGAACACCTTCTTTGAGGGGGGCATTCGCGTGCCATACACGATTAGGTGGCCGGGTAAAATTGCCCCAGGTACCACCATTGATGAGCCGGTTATCCATTATGATTTAATGCCGACTCTGGCAGCCGCAGCTGGCGTCGATTTACCAAGTGACAGAGACTATGACGGTGTCGATCTTGCCCCACTTTGGTCACAAGATGACAAGGCCTTTACCCGTAACAATGATGCCATGTTTTGGTCGACAGGCAGCTACCGTGCGGTACAACAGTCAGGCTGGAAACTCCAGCTTAACCCAGCATCTGGGCAGGAATTTCTCTACAACCTCAATGTCGACCCAACAGAAAAAAACAATTTAATCGCCACAGAAACCGACAAACTGGCCAGCCTAAGAAGCTTGATTGATGAACATTTTGCCAATGCAGTGGAACCCGTTGCCCAGTCTATTTTATTGGCCCCTGTTTCTATTGATAAAAGTGGCGAGAAATGGTTTGAACAAGACGACGAATACATTATGTGGAATAACTAGGAATACATCACAATGGATAAAAAATACGACATCGTCATTTACGGTGCCACCAGCTTTGTAGGTGACATTATCACCGGTTACTTAATGGAGCGCTACCGCGACCAGAGTGAATTTACTTTTGCCCTCGCGGCCAGAAATGAAGCTAAATTACTTGAGCTAAAACAGAAACATAAAGCCCAAGATGTTGATCATATGGTGGCAGACAGCTTTGATGAACAAGCCCTTACCCAAATGGCTAACTCTGCCAAGGTGATTTTATCAACTGTTGGCCCTTATGCCCTGTACGGTGAAACCTTAGTTAAGGTTTGCGCCTATACCGGCACAGATTACTGCGATCTTACCGGTGAAAGCCACTGGTATAAGGCCATGCTAGATAAATACCATGATAAAGCCGTCGAGACCGGTGCCCGCATAGTACCAAGCAGTGGCTTTGATTCTATCCCTTCGGATTTAGGGACCTACTTTGTCCAGCAACAGGCCAAGTCTCAATACGGTGAACCCTGTAAAGAAGTGAAAAACGTGGTCGCCAAAATTAAGGGTGGCGCCAGTGGTGGTACTATTGCCAGTGCCTTTAATATTGCCAAAGAGGCCGCTAAAGACAAATCCATTCGCAAAGTACTGTTAAACCCTTTTAGTTTCTGTCCAAAAAATCATGGATTTAGCGCTAAACAAGATTCTGTCAGCAAAGCCAAGTACGACAAAGACTTTAATGCCTACCTTGGCCCATTTGTGATGGCCTTAGCTAATACTAAAGTGGTGCATCGCTCTAACGCATTACTTAACAACGCCTACGGAGATGATTTCAAATACTTAGAAGCCTCAAAAATGGGCAAGGGTGAAAAAGCAAAAAAAGCCGCCAATAAAATGGGCTTTGGGTTGAAGTGGTTTATGATTTTAGCGGCTGTCGCTCCCACAAGGTGGCTCCTTAAAAAGTTTCTTCCTAAACCAGGTCAAGGGCCCACAGCTGAACAACAACATAAAGGCATGTTCGAAATGCATTTGCTCGGTAAAACCCAATCAGGAAATATTATCGAAGCTCAAGTCTGTGGCGATAAAGATCCCGGCTACGGCAGCACCTCTAGGATGATCCTTGAATCCGCTATTTGTCTGCTGCACACCTCGCCAGAAACAAAAGGCGGATTCTGGACACCAGCAGCCTTATACGGTAACACACTGCTACAAAGGTTAGAAAAAAATGCCGGTTTAAGTTTTAAACTTATCAATTCAACGAAATAAGCCATACCATCAAAGTTAATAGCAAAAAAACCGCTCACTTGAGCGGGCTTTAATGTGGCAAAGTGATAGGAATTTGAACCCTCAAGATAAAGAGCTGCTATTAACCTGAGCTTAATACGAAAAAACCCGCTAACAAGTAGCGGGTTTTTCTTATGTGGCGGAGAGATAGGGATTTGAACCCTAGATAGGCTATTAACCTATGCCGGTTTTCAAGACCGGTGCTT
This sequence comes from Paraferrimonas sp. SM1919, assembly GCF_010993985.1. Lineage (GTDB taxonomy): Bacteria > Pseudomonadota > Gammaproteobacteria > Enterobacterales > Shewanellaceae > SM1919. The sequence goes on from NZ_WINH01000003.1 coordinate 185,506, forward strand.
TCAACCACTCAGCCATCTCTCCGAAGCGGGATGAATAATAGTGGCATCCTAAGAATGAGTAAAGTGTTTCTTATAAAAAAACTGATCAACTGCATGGTTTTTAAACGTATTGTTTAAAAATAAATAAAAAATAATGATTTTTATACAAAAATACACTTGAACAAAACGTCCATTGTAGACAGAATGAACTTTAAAGGAAGTTTTCAATCTAACCGGTATAATCGTTACTTCATAAGGAATGAATATGAATAATCAATACTCTGCTACTTATGGCAAAGTCGAAGGCATGAATAAGGTGTTAAAAAATACCTATTTATTATTGTCTATGACTTTACTGTTTTCCGCTATCACTGCAGCGATTTCTATGAGCATTGGCATCAGCCCAATGATGGGATTAGGTTTATCCATTGGCGGTTTAATCCTACTGTTTGTCACTCTTCGAAAAGCTGAAGGTGCATCAGGTCTGTTTTGGATTTTTGCTTTTACTGGCGTAGAAGGCGCATCATTAGGTTGGATACTTAACTATTATGCAGGTATGGCTCACGGCCCAGAGCTCATTATGCAGGCCCTCGGTTTAACCTCCGTAATTTTCTTGAGTTTATCGGCTTACGCGGTCACCACTAAGAAAGATTTCTCATTTATGGGTGGTTTTTTGTTTGCTGGCCTAATTGTGGCGATTGTACTGGGGATCGTAAACATCTTCGTGCAATCCTCTGCAATGTTTATGGCTCTCAATGCGGGCGTCGCCATGATCATGACCGGCCTAATTCTTTATGATACTAGCCGTATCGTCAATGGTGGAGAAACCAACTACATTCGTGCCACTATTTCATTGTACTTAAACTTCTTAAACTTGTTCCTTTCATTACTGCACCTGCTGGGCTTTAGCAGTGATGATTAAGTCCTTAAGTGACTTAAGCTAAAAAGAAATGCTAAAATGGCTGCTGAATTTCAGGAGCCATTTTTTTATGCAAAAATTCGCCCTTTTAATAAATCAAAGCCAATACTCGAATCAATCGAGCCATTCGGCCTATCAATTTGCCACTGCAGTGTTAAAGCAAGGTCACCCTATTACTAAGGTATTTTTCTATCAGCAAGGGGTGGATCATGGTAATGCGTTAACTACCCATCAAACTGATGAGTTAAATATGGGCCAGCAATGGCAACAATTGGCAACCGATAACAATTTTGAACTCGTTGTATGTGCCTCTGCAGCCCTACGTCGTGGGGTGGTCTCTAAAGAAGATGCCGAAACCAACGACTTATCTAGTCATAACTTAGCGAAACCTTATTTAGCGGCAGGCTTAGGCGATTTAGTCACTGCTATAGAATCGTCAGATAAATTGGTGCAATTTTAATGAAATCGGTGGTCTATATCTTTACCTCAAGCCCTTTTGCAAATAGTAAAGGTCGTGAAGGCTTAGAAGCTGCAATGTTATGTGCCAGCTATGAACAGCAAGTAACACTTATCTTTATTGAAGATGGCGTTTACCACATTTTGCCAGCGCAAACCCCTGAGAGCATTGGTCAAAAAGACTACTTAGCTTCATTAAAGGCATTACCATTTTACGATATTGAAGATATCTATGTTTGCCAGCAAAGCGCCAATGCAAGGAGCATCACGGTTGACGATACTCAGCTAGATGTCGAATTTGTTGATAATATGCAAATGCAGCAATGCCTTAGGGCTGCCGACCAAGTGGTGGTATTTTAATGATATTACATAAATTTAGCGTTACCCCAAGTGACAACAATGCCCTCAATGCCTGTGCCAAACTTTTAGGCCCCGATGATACCCTAGTGCTGAGTGAGACTGGAGTGTTACTGGCCTGTCAACCGCAGCTACTAGCGCAATTTAAGCAAACCAAAGTGGTGGCAATGGCGCAAGATATTGTAAGCCGCAGCTTGCAAACCAAGGTTTGCGAGCAAGTTCAATTGATTGACCTAGAACAACTGGTTCAATTAACCCTTTCCCACGAAAAAGTGATCAGTTGGAGTCACTAGATGTCTGCATTAGATACAATACAAAGAGATAAACTTGGCTACCTCGCTAATGTAAGCGACTGGCAAGAATCACTCGCGCCGCTATTAGCCCAAGAAGAAGGCATCGAACTCACCGATGCCCATTGGGAAGTGGTCAATTTTGTGCGCGATTTTTACTTAGAGTACAAAACCAGCCCAGCCATTCGCGCCCTAGTCAAAGCCATGGCGCAATCATTAGGGCCAGAGAAAGGCAATTCCATCTACCTATTTAAACTCTTCCCTAAAGGCCCTGCAAAGCAAGCCACCAAGATCGCTGGCCTGCCTAAACCCAAAAAGTGCCTCTAAACTGGATTATTAATATCAACATGGTGCCAATCTAGATTAAATTCTTGCGCTAGATGGGCACCCAAAGCTTCAATTCCATAGCGTTCGGTAGCATGATGACCTGCTCCAAAATAATGAACGCCTAATTCTGCAGCTTGGTGAAAGGTTCGTTCAGAAGCTTCACCACTAATAAAAGCATCAACTTGCAGAGCCGCGGCCGCGTCGATGTAATCTTGAGCGCCACCGGTGCACCAGGCAATAGTTTCGATCAATGATGACTCAGCCGCTAAATGTAATGGCGCTCTATCAAGAACTTGCTCAATATGCTGAGCAAGTTCATCTGGCGTCATAGGCTTAGATAACTTTCCAGTCCAAAGTAAATCTTGAGGAGTGTTGGCATCAATCGCCACATCAATTAAGCCAAGTTTTTGACCAAGCAAGGCGTTATTACCTAACTCATTATGAGCATCAATAGGCAAGTGATAACCCAATAAATTGATATCGTTTTGCATTAACGCTTTGATACGTTTTGCTTTCATGCCAGTCAGTACTGGGTTTTCCCCTTTCCAAAAAAAACCGTGATGGACCAGGATGGCATCAGCATCCAATTCGATGGCTTTATCTATTAAAGCTTGGCATGCAGTAACCCCAGTAACGAGCGTTCTAATGGTTTGCTTACCTTCTACCTGTAGGCCATTAGGTGCGTAATCTTTAAATTTATCAACTTGTAAGTATTTACTTAGGTAGTTAACTAAGTCGGTCGTTTTAATTGTCATGTGGGTTTACCATTTATCTTTTTCTTTATTGTATCTAAGCCTGATACGTCAGCAAAGCTTTTGATAAATGATAGCCTTTTTCTTGGGTGTGAAAGTCTAAGCCGTTAAAAATTGGACTTTTTCATTAACATAAAGTATAAATACACCTTTATTTAATTCACTAAATAAACAGTTAGGTTTTCCATGACGACACTAAACAAAGATGAAGTAATTGCACTAGTGACTAAAAACTTTGAAGCTAAATTTGGCCGTACTCCAGAAGTTGAAGCCAAAGGTGGCTGGTATAAGGTTGATGGTGGCAAGGGTTTACGTCTAGCTGATCTTCAACAATACGCTGAATCTTTAGTCGGTGACGCTCCAGCTGCAGAAGCAGCGGCACCCGTTGCAAACGCGACACCGAAAAAAGCGGCTCCAGCTAAAAAAGCTGCGCCCAAAGCCAAAAAAGCAGTTAAAGCCACTGGCAGCAATGGCGGTAAAACTTGGAAACAAGTTTGGGCAGAAAAGTTATCTGCTGACAAAAACAGTACTCTGCCTCGCGGTTTTTGATTTTGAATTAGCCCACTTTTAAGTGGGCTTTTTTATAACTTAATCATAGCTTTCTATGTGCCCTTGGTTACACTGGCTTTGCTCTAGCCCTGAATTAATGGCCTTTCCAGAACCATTCCATTTCCCTCGCTCCCAAGCTAACACTATGCATGTTGGCCTAAATAATGTACCAAGGTTTCAGCCTAGTAATAAAAGGCTTGGCTTTGTGTTTGAGGACTTATTGCTCCATTTTTTCAGTTATCATCCAGATTACCAGTTACTTGCCCACAATTTGCAAATCCATCATCAAGGCAAAACTCTTGGAGCTTTTGACTTTATTGTACATTACTTACCTAATAATGAAGTACAACATATAGAAGCAACCATCAAGTACTATCTGGCAAAACCAAGCAATACCAGTGACAATGGCTGGTGCTTCTTAGGGCCCAATAAGAACGATTCCCTCGATAAAAAGTGGCAACACATGCACACTAAACAATTGCGCTTAAGAGAAACCGAAACGGCCAAAGAGGTTTTGCTTAAACAAGGGATCTGCATAGATCATGCCTATGGTTTTTCCAGAGGGGCAATTTACTGGCCAAAGGGCAGCACAGCAGAATTTGAGCCTATGCTACAACAGGGCCATAAACAAGGGATATGGTTGCATCAACAGCAGCTTCATCAACAGCAACTTAATTTGGTTGAAAAGCACTATTGGCCCCTGCCCCAGCTAGCTCCACAGCAACCCTACATGGCAACAGAAAAAGCCCAAATGGCCTTTGACGCCCAATCTCAACATGAAGTGTTTATTACCCCTGACGGCTGGTAAAGTGGCAAGCCTACCAGCAGCAAAGCAACCTTGCCCCTTAGTCGCAATACCCGTCTAAAACACAAAAAGGGAGCCCGAGGGCTCCCTTTTATAATGCATATCGAATTCAGCGATTAAGCTTGAGCTTCTTTTGCTTTAGCAACTAGTGCAGCAAATGCTACCTGGTCGAATACAGCAATGTCAGCTAGGATCTTACGATCGATTTCGATAGAAGCTTTCTTAAGGCCGTTAATTAGACGGCTGTAAGATAAACCGTTTTGACGTGACGCAGCATTGATACGAGCAATCCATAGTTGACGGAATTGACGTTTCTTCTGACGACGGTCACGGTATGCGTATTGACCAGCTTTAGTTACCGCTTGAGCAGCTACGCGATAAACGCGTGAACGAGCTCCGTAGTAACCTTTAGCTTGTTTAAGAATCTTCTTGTGACGTGCACGTGCGGTTACACCGCGCTTAACTCTAGGCATCTTCTATATCTCCTGTGATTAAGCGAAAGGTAGCATACGGCTAACTGATGCAACATCTACTTTAGCAACAAGACACTTGTTACGTAGATGACGTTTACGCTTGGTAGACTTCTTGGTCAAAATATGACGCAAGTGAGCTTGCTTACGCTTAAAACCATTAGCGGTTTTTTTGAAGCGCTTAGCAGCACCACGGTTTGTTTTTAACTTAGGCATGCATAACTCCGCATTGTTAAGTAGTTAATGACAACAGCAAGGCGAGCGCACAAGGTAACTTGCACGCTACTTTTTAATGGGGCCTATACTATTTTTTCTTTGGTGCAAGCACCATTACGGCTTGGCGGCCTTCCATTTTTGGAAACGCTTCTACCGATGCAATTTCAGCCAAATCGTCTTTGATACGATTTAATAAATCGAACCCAAGAGATTGGTGGGCCATTTCACGCCCACGGAAACGTAGCGTTACTTTCGCTTTGTCACCGCCTTCTAGGAAGCGAATCAGGTTGCGCAGTTTTACCTGATAATCGCCTTCGTCAGTTCCAGGACGGAATTTTACTTCTTTAACCTGAATCTGCTTTTGCTTCTTCTTCTGTTCTTTTTGAGCTTTCGCTTTCTCGAACAAGAATTTGCCGTAGTCCATCACCTTACAGACTGGTGGCTCAGCGTTTGGACTAATTTCTACCAAATCTACGCCGTATTCATCGGCTAATTGCTGAGCCTGGTTTAAAGGGACCACACCTAGTGCTTCACCTTCAATACCAACAAGACGAACTTCAGTAATACCACGAATGTCGCCATTGATTCTATTTTCAGCCTGTTTAGGGGCTCTTTTGTTATTGCCTTTTATGACTTATTCCTCCAAGAGTTTTAGACTACGGCTCGATATTTCTTTGTTGAGCACTTTTGCAAAGTCTTCAACTTTAAATTTACCCAAATCGACACCGTCACGGGTACGCACAGCAACTTCACCATTTTCCATTTCTTGATCACCGACCACTAGAAGATATGGGACGCGCTTTAGAGTGTGCTCGCGAATTTTAAAGCCAATCTTCTCATTTCTCAAGTCCGATTTAGCTCTAATACCACTTTTGCTTAGTTTTTGTACGACTTCGTTCACATAATCGCTTTGTTTATCGGTAATATTCATCACCATTACCTGCACTGGCGACAACCAAGTTGGGAAACGGCCTGCATATTCTTCTATCAAAATACCGATAAAGCGCTCTAATGAACCTAAAATCGCACGATGGATCATTACAGGGATCTTACGCTCGTTGCTTTCACCTACGTAAGTCGCATCAAGACGGGTTGGTAAGTTAAAGTCTAGCTGAACTGTACCACACTGCCACGCTCGATCTAAACAATCGTACAAAGTGAACTCAATTTTAGGACCATAGAATGCACCTTCACCTTCTTGGATCTCATATTTGATCTCCATGGCTTCTAGGGCCTCAATCAGAGCTTGCTCAGAACGATCCCAAATTTCGTCAGAACCAACACGCTGTTCTGGACGAGTTGACAACTTAACCACAATATTTTCAAAACCGAAAGTATTGTATGTGTCATAGACCATTTTAATACAGCCGCTGACTTCTTCTTGTATCTGATCTTCAGTACAGAAGATATGCGCATCATCTTGAGTAAAGCCACGAACGCGCATGATACCATGTAATGCACCAGAAGGCTCGTTACGATGACATGAACCAAATTCGGCCATACGCAAAGGCAGATCACGGTACGATTTTAGACCTTGATTGAAAATCTGCACATGTCCTGGGCAGTTCATTGGCTTAATGGCGTAGTCACGGTTCTCAGAATGGGTTGTAAACATCGCATCGCTGTATTTATCCCAATGACCAGAACGCTCCCAAAGTACACGGTCCATCATCAGTGGGCCTTTTACTTCTTGGTAGTCGTACTCAGTCAACTTTTCACGAACAAATACTTCTAAATCGCGGAAAATAGACCAGCCATTATGATGCCAGAACACCATTCCTGGTGCTTCTTGCTGCATATGAAACAGGTCAAGTTGCTTACCAATTTTACGGTGGTCACGCTTAGCCGCTTCTTCAAGACGTGTTAAGTGCGCTTTCAGGGCTTTCTTGTCGTGGAATGCCGTTCCATAAATACGCTGTAACATCTTATTGTCTGAGTTACCACGCCAGTAGGCACCCGCTACGTTAAGTAGGGTAAAGTGCTGACAAAAACCCATGTTAGGTACGTGTGGACCACGACACATGTCTACGTATTCTTCATGGTGGTATAGACCTGGTCGGTCGTCACGGCTGACGTTTTCATCCAAGATTTCCATCTTGTATGTTTCACCACGGGCTTCAAAAGTATCACGAGCTTGTTGCCAGCTTACTTTCTTCTTAACCACTTGGTATTTAGTTTTAGCAAGTTCCTTCATACGCTTTTCTAGCGCATCAAGATCTTCCTGAGTAATAGAGTGCTCTAAGTCGATGTCATAGTAAAAACCATTGTCGATGGTAGGACCAATCGCCATTTTAACATCTGGGAAAAGCTGCTTAATTGCATGGCCTAGAAGATGAGCACAAGAGTGACGTACGATCTCTAGACCGTCTTCGTTATCCTTGTTAGTAATGATTTCTAGGGAAGCATCTTGTTCGATAAGATCGCATGCATCAACACGTTCACCGTTAACACGGCCCGCAATGGTTGCTTTGGCCAAGCCAGGACCAATCGAAGCGGCAACGTCTAAAACTGAAACGGCTTGTTCGAATTCACGAGTTGAGCCATCAGGAAGTGTAATAATTGGCATATAAAATTACTCCAGTGGTGACCTCTACCAAAGGCCACGTAGATTTATAAATAAAATAAAACTTTGTGGACTGACCTTTCGCCCTACAGACGGCAAAAAAAGCATAGTCCAACAGAAGGTGCTAATGATACCTAATGGTAAAATTTATTGCTACCAGCTTGAGCCTGATATTTGAGACGAACGTAAATAATTGATGATTTTATTTCAAATCATTCTGTTATGATTAATTAAACCCATTCACCAAAGGAATCAGCAATGGCCCCTGTTGCATTAATTACCGGCGCCGCCAAAAGAATTGGCAAAGCCATCGCCCTTGAATTACATCAGCGTGGTTATAATCTGATCATTCATTATCAACACTCACATCAACAAGCCCAACAATTAGCAACTGAGCTTAATCAATGGCGCGAAAACAGTGCCAAAACCATTGCCTTTGACTTGAGCCAAACGGCCGCTGTGGCTGAATTTGCACAGCAATGTTTAGACTGTTTTGGCCATATCGACTTGTTAGTTAATAACGCTTCAGTATTTCCGAAAACGCCAATTGGCACCATAGAAGCGACTGATGCCGCTGCGATTATGGCCGTTAACGCCACAACGCCTGTACTACTTAGTCAGGCACTGGCAAAGCCATTAAAACAACAACAAGGCTGTATTATCAATCTGATTGATATCCATCACCATAAACCTCTTAAGCACCATGTACTATACTGTATGTCAAAGGCTGCTTTACATAGTGCGACTCTGTCATTAGCTGTGGAGCTTGGGCCTGAGATCAGAGTCAATGGGGTATCGCCTGGTGCGATATTGTGGCCTTCGGCTGGTGACGAAATAAATCAGCAAGACATCATTAATCAAATCCCGCTGAACAAAGCTGGGCACCCTAATGATATTGCGAAAACCGTTGCCTTTTTAGCCTGTGACGCACCGTATATTAGTGGACAAACTATTAGTGTTGATGGGGGGCGCACAGCAGTTGGCTATCAGGGAGCCTGATCATGCTATTAGTTAACCATAAAAATGTCAGCTGTCCTTTTTGCGGACAGCCTTTTACCTTAACCCTTGACGCCACCGCGGGGGATCAAGATTACATTGAAGACTGCCCAACCTGCTGCAACCCAGTGCATTGCCACATGCACATTAATGAGCAAAACATGAATGTAGAGTTAACCATCGATTCGGACAACGAGTATTATTGAGCCCTTGACGCTAATACCCGTTCCACCGTATCGACAATCGCTTGGGTTTGAGGGTCTACCTCTATATTAAGCTTATTGCCTATTTGTACCTTACCCATCAAGGTTCTAGTTAGGGTTTCGGGAATTAAATCCACGCAAAAGCCGCTAGCACTGGTATCGCTAATGGTTAAACTGCAACCATCAATACCAATGTAGCCTCGTAATAATGCATATTTACGAGCCGCTTCTGGTAAGTCTATCCATACCTTACGGTTGTTGTCAGTATCAATCACTTGGGTTACGGTGCCTAGGCAGAAAATATGCCCTGACATACTATGGCCACCAATTTCATCACCAAATCGGGCTGCTCGTTCAATATTAACCCAGTCTCCAGGCTGCAAACTGGCCAAATTGGTGACGGCGAGGGTTTGTTTGATCACATCAAAACTCACCAAGTCACCATCAATCTGGGTCACGGTTAAGCAACAACCATTATGGGCAACCGATGCGCCCTCCTCCAGCCCTTGTAACCACTGCGGCTGCATTTTCAATACATGGGTTTGAAAATCTTGCTTTTTGATGATTTTTTCTACTTTGGCCATGCCAGCCACGATGCCTGTGAACATTTCTTATAACCTGCTTACATTCTTTATCAGTGGTATCTTACCTAAAACTGGATAATCCTGCTAAAATTGCCGCCAAATTTTTATCATAAGTTTAAGCACATGGGCAAACAAGCCACCTTAGGACTCATTAATCCCAAAACACCAACTAATGTCGGTACCATTTTACGCGCCTGTGGCTGCTTCAATGTTGACAATGTTTACTATACCGGTGAGCGCTACCACAGAGCGGCTCAATATCAGCCTGACACTAAAGGCATGGAAAATAAAATTAATATTGAGCAAGTCACCGATATCATCGCGGCCGCACCACAGGGGGCTACTATCATTTGCGTTGATTTGATCGAAGGCGCTATCCCTTTGCATATGTTTGAGCACCCCGAAAATGCTTATTACATTTTTGGCCCAGAAGACGGCACCATTGGTCAGGATGTTATCGACCAATGTCACCAAGCTATCTACATTGCAACCGAAGGCTGCTTGAATCTAGCCGCTAGTGCCAATGTGGTTTTATATGATCGCAGCGTTAAAACCCATCAATTTAGCGCTTCGGATGAGCTGATTAAGTCCAGCCGAGATACGAACAACCGAGTTAAGTTCAAAATTTAACCACCGTAAGGGGCGAGCAACGGCTTTAAAGAGCCAGCGGATATGAGCCGTCAAAGCGCTTAAGTGGTTAATGCCTTAAAACTGTTAGTTTTTAGCTGTAAGTCATTCATATTTCGTTTTATTTACTTATCATTCTGATTATTTTTCTGTAGACTCTAGCCCATTGTGATTAATTGGCATCAGTCAATGTGGAGGGGGCATGATCACAGCTTATTTATTCGATAACCAAAGACTAATTCAACAAGAATTAACCACTAGCGATACTTTGCCTGAAGGCACCCTTTGGCTTGATGTTTTCAAACCAGAAGAAGACGAGCGCCAATGGCTTAACAGCTATTTTGTGGAAGAAGCACCCGAAGAAGAAGACATAAAAGAAATTGAAGCATCAGCGCGTTTTTATCGCGATGGTGATGGTGTGCATATTAACTCTCTTTTCCCGCAGCGCGTCGGCCACGAACTCAAAGCCATTAACGTGTCTTTTAACCTGCGTGATGATCTATTAATCACCATTCGTGAAGAAGATGTCGGCTTGGTGCGTTTATTACGTAACTACCTGCGCTTAGGTCGTATTGAAGTTATCACCCCAATCGAGCTGTTATTAGAAATGTTTAACCTAAAAGTTGAATATTTAAGTGACTTAATTGAAGACGTTTATACGGTTCTGGAAGGACTAAGTGAAGACGTTTTCAAACAAGAAGAGTTAGATGATGTAGTCAAGCTCATTACCCAACAAGAAGATGCCAATGGTAAAATCAGGCTTTCACTGCTCGATACCCAACGCGCTCTAAGGTACATCAACCGTTATGTCCGTCGCCGTCTAGATTCTGAAGATGTCAAAGACCTCAAAGAGATGCTTTCGGATATTGATTCGTTGATGCCACACAGCCAGTTTATTTTTGACAAACTAAACTTCATGCTCCAAGCCGCTGTCGGTATTAGTGGTCTGCAACAGAACAAAATCATTAAAATCTTCTCGGTTGCCGCAGTGGTGTTCTTACCACCAACCGTTATTGCCAGTGCTTACGGCATGAACTTCAAAAATATGCCAGAACTCGATTGGATGTTTGGCTATCCAATGGCTGTCGCCATGATGTTTGCCAGCGCTGGCGCCACCTACTTGTTCTTTAAGCGTAAAGGATGGCTTTAATTTAGCACCAGCTTATAGAAGCGAGAATCGAGAGCGGCTGCGCCTTCGAGAACGCTGCTACGCAGCTCGAGGTAAGAGTACGGCTTCGCCTTTAGCACGGGCCAAGCCCTTTGGCACGCAGCTACGCTGCTTCAGTACGCTTCGCTTTAGTGGGTGTCGTAGAGGCTGAATTTATTAGAGTTCACACCAAAGAAAATTTCCGTACTAACAACTGCTTTTCCTCGCAGTCACGAAGTGACGCCCTCGGAGTGCGAAGCACGATCTCGAAGCCGAAGGCGCTCTCGGAGCAAAGCGCCCTATACTTCGCGCCTACGGCGCTTAGTTCAGAGGGAGTTTGATTTCAAACTTAGCCCCTTCAAGATCGGAATCATCAATAGTGAGTTGACCACCATAACTATTAATAATTTCAGCGCAAACTGCCAAGCCAATGCCTTGCCCTGGGGTTTTAGTATCCGCCCTAACCCCACGCTGCAGAATTTTAGAGCGCATTGCCGGGTCAACACCTGGGCCATCATCTTCAATTAAAATATGCAACAATTGTTCACGGACATAAGCGGTCAACCTTACTTGGGAAATACTCAGCCTATAAGCATTCTCAAGCATATTACCGATCAGCTCCATTAAATCACCTTTATCACCCGGAAAGGTACAGTTCTCATCAATATGCAAACTTAACTGTACCCGCTTCTCTTGATAAACTTTATCCAACATATTGGTGATCTGAACGGCAACTTCTTTAATCAAAGTTGTTTCTTGTTGTAAACCTTGACGCCCCAACATCGCTCGCTTTAGTTGATATTTGACCAATAAATCCATCTGTCCAACTTGGTCCATTACCCTATCGTAAAGATCTTTTCTTGTAAGCTGTTCATCACTCATTAAAGCGTGCACTGCCGCTAAACGGGTTTTAAGGCTATGGGCCAAGTCATTAATGGCATTTTGATAGCGCTCGGTTTGCGAACTTGATTGCTGTAATAATTGGTTTAGAGCTTGAGTTACCCCTTCTAGCTCAGCTGGGTAATCTTGAGACAATTGACTTCGTTTGCCATGGGTTATTGACTGTAATTGCCTTTGCATTCGTCCAATTGGCTTGGTTCCCCAATATGCTGCTGCCGCTAAAAAGCCAATAGTGATAGCTAAAATAACCAACAGCTGAACTAATGTTGCTTTAACATAATCATCGTACTGTTGTTCTAAAACATGAGTGTCTTTTAGGATCAGCACCCGATAACTGGTGTCCCGTAGCTCTACTGGTAACAAAAATATAAAATAATTTAAGCCATCATTTAGCTGAGTAAAATATGGAGGTTGGTGGGCTAAACTCTTAAACCGTCTACAGGCATCCGTTAATCCTCGCTGGGTGGCAATCTTCGATGTCCATACTTGCTGATAATCACTAGAGCAAGTCGCAATAATATAATCTGTATCGGCTAAATTCTCTTGTAACCAATTACCATCTTTGGGCAATAACTGATTGTGCTGTAACAGCGCGACAATACTGGGGATATCGGCAATGAGCTCAGCCGTTTGCTGATTATAAGCTTTTTGCTCATATTGACTGATCATAAAGTAAGCTAAGCCAAATCCCACTAAAGAAATAATGGAAATCGAAACAGCAAAAACCCTTGCCAGCATTCTTGGCTTGGGTTTCAGTTTATGTATTAGGGCTTTATTGGCAAGCATAAAAGAAGTTTGTGCCCTCAACCTTAACTGCAAGTGAGGTTGAATTTGTAACCCTGACCACGAATGGTAGCAATTGGATTTTCAATTCCGCCGTTTGATAATTTCTTACGCAGACGGCTAACCATAACCTCAATGGTATTGGGATCTCCCTCTTTGTCACCATAAAGTACATCCAGCAATCTTTGCTTAGACACCACTTCCTGGTTGTGACGCATTAGATATTCAAGGATATGGTATTCAAAGGCAGTGATCTCCATTGGCTCACCATTAAGGCTAACCTGCTTAGCCGCGAGATCCATTTCTAATGATTCACAACTAATGACCGTTTTAACAAAACCTGCACTGCGTCTTACTAAAGCATTTAAGCGGGCCACCAACTCTTCTTTCTGAAAAGGTTTAACAAGATAGTCATCTGCACCGGCATTTAACCCTGCCACTTTATCTTGCCAATTAACACGCGCCGTTAAAATCAAAATTGGGGCTTTAACTCCTGCCGCCCGGATTTTATTAATAAGCGTTAAACCATCCTCATCTGGTAACCCCAGATCCACCACCGCTACCTCGATCGGGTAGTTGGTTGCTTGATACAGCCCCTCTTCGGCATTATGTGCCACTTGTACCATATTACCTAATTCAGATAATTGCACTTTTAAGTGATGTGATAGCAATGGATCATCTTCAACGATTAGAATGCGCATTGGGCCCCCAATTTAAGATTTACAATAAGTTAACACTATACCCAAGCCCCCCTTAACTCTAGCTGAATTTATCTGGGCAGGTTAGCAAACAATATTGTAGTGTGATTAAGTCATAAAATTTTAATGCTTTTATGACATAAGTTTAGCCAGATAGTTCAACGATAGAAAACGATTATTGTGATAACCCATGGTTAACCATAACAACCTTCAGCCTGTACCAACATGTTTTGAAACTGGTAAACATAATAATCCTTGTCAGTGCCGGTTAAATTTTAAAAAATTGGGATTTTAGGTTTTAGCGCTATTAGGTTAAATGATAAACTCATAAGCTGATTGCTAAGGAGAAATCATGCAAGCCCTAGAACTATTATTACAACGACAATCGTGCCCGAAACTGACCGCTCCAGCTCCAAATGCTGAACAACTTCAAACTATCTTGCAGGCTGGCAGTCGCGCCCCAGATCATGCCAATTTATCCCCTTGGGAATTCATTGTCGTTCAAGATGAAGGCTTAGCGAAACTCACTGATATCTTAGTGGATGCCGCCCACAAGCGAGCTGAACCCCAAGCCAGTATTGATAAAGCCAAAGTTATGGCCTATCGCGCTCCGATGATCATCGTCGTTATTGCAAAGGTTAGCGAGCACCCAAAAGTGCCGATAATCGAGCAACATCTCAGTGCCGGCTGTGCCGTTATGGCCATGCAAATGGCAGCCCAAGCTCAAGGCCTCAATGGCATTTGGCGCACCGGCACCCCAGCCTTTGACAATAATGTAAAACAGGCGTTAGGCGCTACAGGCGATGACGAGATCGTAGGTTTTCTGTACCTAGGCACCCCAAGCTGTGAAATCAAAATCAAACCAAATAAAGACCTTTCCAAAGTGGTTAGATATCTTTAAATAACCACAAGCAAGCGCTGCTATGACTTTCAATGGATTAGAAATTCATAGCAGACAGCCATCACTCAGCAGCTTCCTGAGGATACTTGCACAGCAATAACCGTGCATTTAGCATAAATACCCACTTAATTAATTTGCAATGCGACTATTTTTAGGGGGTGATTGCCATCGAATGATGGGAAGTCGTCATGACAGTCTAACCAGGTATGCTTACTGACTTTGCGCCCTTGTTTTTCAACACAACGAACCAAGCTGTTAAACCAAGCTTCACGTTCGACTTTAGCAACGTTGTTGCAACATACAATGGTGCCGCCACTTTTAGTAGTCAGCATTGCCGGTTTAAACAAGCCTTGGTAGTCATTAATCAAATCCACAATGCCGAACGGACTTTTGGCAAAACGCGGAGGATCAAGGAAAACTAAATCGAACTGTTGTGGCTGTAATTTAGGGTATTTAGGCAGTTTTTGGTTACGACGACCGCCCACTTTCAAACCAGCAAGCTGCCTAAGTGCCGGGAAAGCGTCACTCTGAACAAATTCGCATACCGATTCAACGCCGTTTAATTGCGCATTTCGTAATCCCGCCGCTAGCGCAAACGAAGAAAAATCGACATTCGTTACCTTTGAAGCCCCTCCAACCGCAGCCGCGGTGCCAATGCCACAGGTATAAGAAAACAAATTCAACACGGTTTTGTTATGGCTATTCGCATGCACATACTCTCTACCCACCCTCATGTCTAAAAATAACAAGGGGTCTTGGCCTTCATGGCGCAGCTTAGAGCTAAATTGAATGCCATTTTCAAGGGTGATTTGCTCGGTAGTGGCCACAATTTGGGTTTCGCTATCGAGGTCATTGAGGACTCTAGAGTTTTTATTCGAGCGGTCGTTATACACCACGGGTAATGCCTCTACGCTCAATAGTTGTGCTTTGATGTCATCTAACTCTTTAACGGTTAGCGTGTGATGAAAAGACTGAATTAGCCAAGCAGCGCCATAACGGTCAATATTAAGACCATTTACCCCTTCAACTGTGCCATGGAAAACCCTAAAACAATTGGTTTTTTGTAATTGAGTTGCAGAGAGTAAATCGCTGCGCTTTGTTAATGCATCAGCTAATAATGATTGGATAGACATGGCTTAAGCTCATTTAGTTGCGAGGCGAGAGTGTGACAAACGCGACAAGAAACCGTCAGTATAACAAAATCCTCAGGCAAGTGGTCACCGCTGTAATTTCTTAAGATCGAGCAACCTTGCATTAGGCGCTATAACACCGGCAGACATGATTAGCCTTACCAATGGGTGTCACGGTTAAAGGTTGCAATTCATCTTTTATGCAAAAAATGAAAATAGCGAAATCACCAAATTTATTTCATCTCATACCTTTCTACCCCCAATTTGGGGGGGGATATCCCCCCGTTCATAGACTACCTTTCATTACGCTGAAAAGCACTTAAATGGAATATCTAGCCATTGTTTACCAATTTAATAGTCAAAACTAGCAAAGGAATTTACTTGGACAAGATAAATGGACTTTACAAGACTCATACCTTTATCGTGATACACGATACCAACAACTGCGGTCCAAGGAAGCTACAAAATAGATATAGGAAAAATCATGAAACACACACAAAGGATAACAGCATTGGGGGGTCTATTTCTTCCCTTGTTGCTTGTACCCGCTTTAGCTAACCCGATATGTGAAACCAGTCTACAAGAGTATCAAACTGCATTTGCACAACAGTCAGATAATCTTACTCAAGAAGATGCCCAAAAAGTTGCAAACTTGATTAAAGTTCTTGAACAAGATTGTCAATTCGGTTCTAACGAAGAATCTGTTAGCTACATTTCAAACCAAATTAAAACATTATTAAATATGGAGTAGCTCATGCTTAGTTTTACTAATAAAGCTTTAGCAGCTTTAGCTTTAACCCTATTTTTTATTGCCAAAGCACAAGCGCACACAGTACAAATTTGTTGGTTAGATCAGGGAGGGGTTACCACCTTTTATGCTGGTACCTACCACTCATCTAGTGAAGGGCCTTCGCCTATTGGAGGCATTATTATTGATGGTCAATATAACCCTTTCTCTGGGTGGATTCAGCCATCTATCCTTCCTGCAACCGCTCAATGTTATACCCATCCTAACTATGACAGTAATTTTGCCAATTTAGACGGTGTCCCCCACCCTGGCGTAAATCACTTTCAAACCTTTACCTCAGGCTTTGAAGCAGGCCAACATAGCCTTGATTTTAGTCGTTCAACCGTAATTGAGTGGCCATGGGCTCAATACCCTAATTTAACCTTTGGTGGTGCAGCCTGTAACGACGCTGACTTTGACGGTATTTGTAATAATGATGATCCTTGCCCCTTAGACGCCGCTAATGATGGCGATGGTGATGGTATTTGTGGCAATGTTGATAACTGTCCACTTGATGCTAATCCAGATCAACTTGATGATAACTTTAATGGTCAAGGCGATGCCTGTGAGGGGCACGTTTGTGGTAATGGCCTATTACAAGGCAACGAGCAGTGTGATGATGGTAATATCGCCGGTGGTGATGGCTGTTCTGCAATTTGTACCTTAGAAACTTTAAATTCAGCGCCCGTTGCAGATGCTGGCCTAGATAGCTCAGTTAATGAAGGGATAACGGTCATATTAGATGGGAGTGCAAGTTCAGACCCAGATGGTGATCAACTCAGCTACCAATGGCTACAAACCGCAGGTACTAATGTCACTATTAGCAATGATACCTCAGCACAAGCCAGCTTTGTTGCACCAGAAGTAGCTTTAGGCGGGGAAACTCTATCATTTAGCTTAACCGTGAGTGATAGCGAGCCTTTATCTGCTTCGGACACCGTAAATGTATCTATTGTGAATATTAACCATGTTCCTGTCGCAGATGCTGGAGAAGATGTCTCGATATCCGAAGGCTCCCTAGTGAATCTAGATGGCACATCGAGTTTCGATAGTGATGGTGATGTAATCACTTATTCATGGCTGCAAACCGCTGGCCCCATTGTCAGCCTTAGTAACGATACTAGTGCATCTTTAAGCTTTACTGCCCCAATTATCGATGGCGGTGATCCCCTAGCTGAAATAACATTGGTATTTACCTTAACGGTTGATGATGGTTTACCTATGGATGCGCCAGTACCCGGTTATCAAATCAGTGATTATCAAGATTCTGTAATGGTGACTGTGACTAACATCAACACGCCACCTGTTGCTGATGCCGGCGCGGATAAAACCGTTAACGAGAATAACCCATTACAGCTCAATGGTAACGCCAGTTCCGATCCAGATGGCGATTCACTCAGTTACAGTTGGGCACAAATCAGTGGGCCAAGTATCGTGCTGGTCGATGCCAATACCGCAACACCGTCACTCACTGCTCCGTTTGTTAGCCCAGGCGGTGAAGTAATAGAGCTTGAACTCACAGTAGAAGATCCATTTGGGGGCATTGGCTATGATCAAGTTCTTATTAACGTTCAAAATGAAAATGATCCACCTCTCGCCTCTGCGGCTATACCGACTGTAGATTGTATTTGGCCACCTAATCACAACATGGTTACAGTAGGCATTACTGGAGTAAGCGACCCTGAAGACAATGCTGTGATTACTATTGACAGTGTTACCCAAGATGAGCCTACCAACGGCACTGGAGATGGTGATACACCAGTTGATGCAGTCATTAATGCTGATGGTACGGTACAACTCAGAGCTGAACGCTCGGGGAACAGTAATGGACGAGTATACTTTATCAACTTCACAGCCTCAGACTATGAAGGCAGTGATTCTGGTACTGTAGAAGTCTGTGTCCGTCACAATAAGAAAAAACCTGCGGTTGACGATGGCCAAAACTATGACTCTACTGAATAAACATTGAAGGTAATGTTGAAATTAAAGCCAGCAACTGTGTTGCTGGCTTCTTCTTGGTGGCAGCTAAAGGTGATATTTCATAAAAGTATTACTCAGCGCTACTTGGAAATAAGACTGCCTTCTAATACAACATTGATCCAGATGTCTTACTATGAGGTATTTACTAACACCTCTAATCAGGTGGCCAAATTAACTTTGTCACTACACTTTGGAAAAGAGAAATTTTGCGGACTCTTTTTTAGCTATAAAGTCTAAATGAGTTTCTTTACTTGAACCGTTTTCAATCAATTCTTGATAGAATTTTAGAACCGAGAGATAAACCTCGAATCTTTTAGTATAAAGATCTAGCCTCAATTTATTTCGGTTGGTAGCCATTTGTTGAAATGCGATATATGCAAGAAATATTGATAATATCAATGGAATCCATGTATCACGAATCAAGCAAAATATACTCTCTAAAACTTCCATATGTTTAATACTCTCGACCTATCAAATGCGTATAACGCTCGCAGCACAGGAAAAATTGGAGCGCAGCGGAAATTTTGTCCATGTGCCTGCGCTTGTTAGAGCGTTTACTTG
>NZ_WINH01000030.1 GCF_010993985.1 Paraferrimonas sp. SM1919
TACTGGGCATCACGCTGGGCTTTGGCTTGTAGGACTTGTGGATCGTTTAGCAGAGCTTGCTGATATATCTGCATTAAGTCTGCTGCAAAAGTGCTGCTGCTAGCAGCTAATAATCCAACTGAGGCGCATAAAGTGCGTATCTTAAGTTTCATTGGCTATCCTTATCGATAGTGTGACTTGTTATTGAGCAATAATGCCTACCACTCAAAAGATGAATTCGGTTAATCTGTTTGTTTTAAATAGCTTTTTATTAGTTAATTGAATAGCAGTCAATCATTCAAGTGTAACAGTTTTTGAATTCTGCAATAAATAGCAAAAATTTAGTAAAGTATAGCTAGCAATTAATTGGATAAATGAGAAAGGGCTCACGATTGAAGCAAAGAATACCAAAATATAATCTACGGGATGTAGAAATTATAAACAAAGAGAGCTGTTATCAAGGTTTTTTTCAGCTTGATAGGTACACATTGCGCCATAAACGGTTCGACAATACAGACTCAGATATCATCCACAGAGAAATTTTTGAGCGTGGTGATGCTGTGGCAGTGTTGGCATACGACCCCAAACGTGATGAAGTGGTTTTGGTTGAACAGTTTCGGGCAGCAGCTCGCCAGCACCCCAGTTCCCCTTGGCTAATTGAAGTGGTCGCTGGAATGTTGGATAAAGACCTCTCGATTGAACAAACGGCGACTTTAGAATTGTTTGAAGAGACCGGTTTGAGGGCAAATAAATTAATGTTTATAAATAGCTTTATGACATCACCTGGAGGTTGTAGCGAGCGTATCAGTCTTTATTTGGCTTTAGTTGATGCAACCACCGCAGCAATCTCAGGTGGCGTTGATGATGAACATGAAGATATTTTGGTCCATACCATGCCAAGGCAACAAGCATGGCAATGGTTAGAAGCTGGAGAGATCGATAATGCGGTTACTATCATTGCGTTACAATGGTTACAGCTAAATTATTTAAATCTAGGCGATGATGAAAAGTAACTACCAACCTCGAGTCGCAAAACTGCTTAGTGTTTGCCAATTTAACTATACTTATCTTCAGCAATTGCTGCATCTGTTGGATGAGCAGCGAACCTCAATTGAATTTGATGAGATCAGGTTGAATTTAAATACACAAGATAACAGTACTTACACTGAAACTTTTGAGTTAAATATGAGTTGGACTAAGGTAAGCTTTTTACCTGATTTAAGCATGACCATTCGGCTTTATCATGATGCTAGATTGGCGGAAGTGTTAACTTACCAACAAGTTTCGCGATTACTTGCTGTATATAAATATCCAAATGATAATATGCACCAACCAGATGAAAAATATAGGGTTAATGCCTTCTTACAGCATGTACTAAAGAGCTGTTTAGAGTTAGTCGTAAAGAACCCGCCTCCATTAAGGGAGCCGAAGTGCTAGATATAAAACATTATCCCCAACCTGAAAGTGGCTGTGTAAATATTGTACAGGTGACTGACTGTCATCTATTTGCCGATAAACAGACCGCTTTACTTGGGATTAATGCCTGGCAGAGCTTCAATGCGGTGTTAGATGACATCCTTGGCATTGCTCATCAGCAGCATATGTTGCTAGCAACAGGTGATATTAGCCAAGACGGCACCGTTCAATCTTATCGTAATTTTAATCAATCAATCGCTAAGTTAGGGTTACCCGCGCATAATTTACCGGGTAACCATGATAATGGTGACAATCCTTTAAATGCAATCCATATACCTGGGCTGCATCCCCATAATGCGGTTGAGATTGGGAATTGGTTGCTGCTTCTGCTGAACTCGACTCAAGTTGGTAAGCCCTCTGGTTTGCTCCCTGCTTCACAGTTACAACTGATCACTGCAGCATTGAGCAAATATCCTAACCATCATATTTTGCTGTGTTTGCATCATAATCCAGTGTTAACGGGCTGTGATTGGTTGGATAACCACAGGCTATTAAACGGCCCGGAGTTTATTAAACACATTGAGGATCATGCCCAAATTAAAGGGGTGTTATGGGGGCATGTGCACCAACAAATGGACATTCAGCACCAGCATTTGAAAATGATGGCAACGCCTTCGACTTGGATCCAGTTTAAGCCCATGTGTGCTGATTTTACTTTAGATACGCTGCAGCCTGGTTATCGATTGTTACAGTTACACAGCGATGGTAGCATTAGCTCTGAAGTCAGACGGATCAGCGGACAAAAGTTTGTGCCCGATCCAAAAGCCCTTGGCTATTGAGGGCGAATATTAATCAGCTACCGTTGTCACACTAAGGAAAGAGCCCGATGTTGCTCTATATACATGGATTTAATAGTTCTGCCCAATCATTGAAAGCTAAGCTAGTCGTTGATTATGTTAAGCGAAATTATCCAGATATTAATTTACAAGTTCCTGAACTTGCCAATACGCCCACAGCCGCTATGGCTCAATTAGAGAGTTTAGTCGTAGAGGCGATTAACGATAATCAACGGGTTGACTTTATTGGCTCTTCATTGGGAGGCTATTTTTCAAATTACTTATGCCACCAATATGGTGGTAAAGCAGTATTGATTAATCCAGCAGTTAAGCCTTATGAATTATTAGTCGACTATTTGGGAGAGCAGTTAAATCCATATACAAACGTAAGCTATCAAGTACTTCCTAAGCATATTGAAGAGCTTAAAGCTTTCGACATCCCATTAGTACAACAACATGATAATATTTTACTTTTGCAACAAAGTGGGGATGAGGTATTAGACTACCGCCAAGCGATTTGGCATTATCAAAATTGTCAGATGTATTTGCAATCTGGTGGTGATCATAGCTTTATTGATTTTGAGCAGCTATTACCAGAGATTTTTGAATTTTTGTCCCTTTGACAATATAGCATTGGCAATGCAAAACTATAACTAGAACCATATTTAAGAATGATCCTATGAGCAATCAATATAACGCCAATTCCATCGAGGTACTAAACGGGCTAGATCCTGTAAAACGTCGCCCTGGTATGTACACCGAC
The DNA here is from genome assembly GCF_010993985.1 of Paraferrimonas sp. SM1919. Lineage (GTDB taxonomy): Bacteria > Pseudomonadota > Gammaproteobacteria > Enterobacterales > Shewanellaceae > SM1919. The sequence goes on from NZ_WINH01000030.1 coordinate 2,995, forward strand.
ACCACTCGCCCTAACCACCTTGGTCAGGAAGTCATCGATAACTCTGTCGATGAAGCTTTAGCTGGGCACGCTAGTAAAGTAGAGGTCATTCTACATACCGATAACTCATTAGAAGTTATCGATGATGGCCGCGGTATGCCAGTAGATATTCATCCCGAAGAAGGGATCCCTGCGATAGAGTTAATTTTTACAAAATTACATGCTGGTGGTAAGTTCTCTAACAAAAATTACCAATTTTCTGGTGGCTTGCATGGGGTGGGGATTTCTGTCGTCAATGCCTTATCGCAACGGGTTGAGGTTGCTGTTCGTCGCGATGGTCAAGTCTATGAGATGGCCTTTGAAAATGGTGAGGTTGCGCAAAAGCTTGCGGTGACAGGTAGCTGTGGTAAGCGCAATACGGGTACCAGAGTTCAGTTTTGGATTGATCCAAGCTATTTCGACTCTGCCAATTACAGTGCCTTAAAGTTAACTCATTTATTACGCTCTAAGGCCGTTCTATGCCCTGGTCTGCATATTAAATTTGTTAATAAACAAACAGACGAAACGAAAGAATGGCTTTATGAAAAAGGACTCACCGATTACTTAAAGGATTCTCTAGGAGATCTCGTTCGGTTACCCCAAGAACCTTTTGTAGGGACATTTAGTGCAGAACATGAGGCAGCAGATTGGGCTGTTTGTTGGCTACCAGAGGGCGGAGAAGGTTTATCAGAGAGTTATGTAAACCTGATTCCTACGGCTTTAGGTGGTACCCATGTTAATGGCTTGCGCCAGGGGCTACTCGAGTCTATTCGAGAGTTTTGTGAGTTTAGAAATTTATTACCAAGAGGCGTTAAACTGAGTCCTGATGATATTTGGGACAAATGCAGCTATGTATTATCAGTGAAAATGCAAGATCCACAATTTGCTGGGCAAACCAAAGAAAAGCTATCTTCTAGACAGTCGGCAGCATTTGTTTCTGGTTTGGTAAGGGATGCGTTTAGCCTTTGGCTAAATGAACATACCGATCAGGCGGAATTGATTGCTGAGCTATGTATTAATAATGCTCAAAAACGTCTCCGCTCGGCGAAAAAAGTTGCCCGTAAAAAAGTGACCCAAGGGCCAGCATTGCCGGGTAAATTAACCGATTGTTCTTCTCAAGATCCTAGTCGCGGAGAGCTCTTTTTAGTCGAAGGGGATTCAGCCGGCGGTTCTGCAAAGCAGGCTCGAGATCGCGAGTTTCAAGCGATCATGCCATTGCGTGGTAAAATTTTGAATACTTGGGAAGTGGATGCTCAACAGGTGCTCGCCTCCCAAGAAGTACATGATATCTCGGTTGCTATCGGGTGTGATCCTGATTCAGATAATTTAGCGGAATTACGCTACCATAAAATTTGTATTTTGGCTGATGCTGACTCCGATGGATTGCATATCGCTACTTTGTTATGTGCGTTATTTTTGAAACACTTTAAAGTCTTGGTTGAAGCGGGTCATATTTATGTGGCGATGCCACCGTTATATCGAATTGATATCGCTAAAGATGTTTACTACGCATTAGATGATGCTGAAAAACAAGGTATTTTAGATCGATTAGCAGCAGAAAATCGCAAAGGTAAAATTCAGGTAACTCGCTTTAAAGGTTTGGGTGAAATGAATCCAATACAGTTAAGAGAAACCACTATGGATCCAAATACCCGTCGCTTAGTACAGCTAACGATCGATGATTCTGAACAAGTGATGGGCTTGATGGATATGCTACTTGCTAAGAAACGCTCTGGAGATCGCAAGGTATGGTTGGAAAGTAAAGGGGATATCGCGGAGTTAGTTTGATGCCATGGATAGGGATTATCTGCGCTATTTTATGTTTCTCTGTTCATGCCAGAGAACAGGTAAAAGTAGCTAAAGGATTAAAAGTAGAGTTGTATGCCGCCGGCTTAAAAGGCGCTGAACATATCGCAGTTGGTCCAACTGGGCTTGTTTTTGCTTCCGCTCCAGAGGCTGGAGTGATTCATGCTTTAATTGACTTTAATAACGATGGCCGTATTGAGCGTAAAATCACCCTTAGCAAGGGGCTGTCATTCCCACAGGGAATGACATTTATAGGGAATGATTTGTATGTTCTTAATAGTAACAAGTTATTAAAGTTCGCTGAAATTGAAAGCCGATTAAATAAGAAACTGCGGCCACAAATTGTCCTTGATAATTTACCACAAAACCAGAATGTAAATTATTCGAGGATATTAAAACTAGGGCCAGATAATTGGCTTTACGCTACAATTTCCAGTGGTTGCAATGTTTGTCAACCCCAACAACTGCACGGCTCTATTATAAAAATTAACCCCGTAAACAATGAAGTGAAGCAAATTGCAGCGGGGATCAGAAATGCCGGAGGCATTGACTGGAGCCCATTGGGGCAACAATTATGGTTCAGTGATAACTCCAGAGACTGGCTCGGAGATAATGTTCCAGCGGATGAAGTTAATCGAATTAGCTTTCAAGGAGAGCACTTTGGTTTTCCTTATCGACATGCAGGAAATATTGAAGAGAAAAGTTACGTTAAGCCAGCAAGGCTACAAATAACGCAACCTGCTTTTTTATTGCCTGCCCATGTTGCGCCAGCAGGAATATTATTTTATGAAGGTGAAATGTTACCCAAGCCATTCCAAGGTTCGTTACTGATCGCTGAACGGGGTTCTCGCTACCGCTCTTCAAAGGTTGGCTACCAAGTGACCAGTTTGAGGTTCAACGGGCAAGGTATACCAATCAATCGCAGTACCTTTGTCAGCTTTCTTGATGGTGAATTTCCCACCGCAAGTCCAAGTGATATAGCCCAATTAACAGATGGTTCAGTGTTAATCAGCGACCGTTTAAAAAATAAAATATACAGAATTACTCATCACAAAGATGATGTTGCCGATAGGGAAAATAAATTATGAGTGATGCCATTGACTTAACTTCTGATGGAGTTGAACAGCTGTCGATAGGACGCTTTAGTGAAGATGCATACTTAAACTATTCAATGTACGTGATCATGGACAGGGCATTGCCTCATATCGGCGATGGCTTAAAGCCTGTTCAACGACGCATTATTTATGCGATGAGCGAATTGGGCTTGTCGGCAACGGCAAAATATAAAAAGTCCGCTCGTACCGTTGGTGATGTGTTAGGTAAATATCATCCCCATGGTGACAGTGCTTGTTATGAAGCTATGGTATTGATGGCACAACCGTTCTCATATCGTTACCCATTGGTTGATGGTCAAGGTAACTGGGGGGCGCCAGATGATCCTAAGTCCTTCGCAGCAATGCGTTATACCGAATCTCGCCTAGCCAAGTTCTCAGAAGTTCTATTGAGTGAATTAGGTCAAGGTACCGTTGATTGGGGGCCAAACTTTGATGGCACCATGAAAGAGCCACTGACGCTGCCGGCACGTTTACCCCATATTTTACTTAACGGTATCACAGGGATTGCGGTCGGGATGGCGACCGATATCCCACCTCATAATGTTAAAGAGGTCGCGAATGCGTGTGTGCATCTATTGGCAAATCCTAAAGCTGAACTTGATGAGGTTTTAGAACATGTACAAGCACCAGATTATCCAACAAATGCTGAAATTATCACCCCTGCAGACGATATCAAAAAGATTTATCAAAGTGGTAAGGGCAGCATTAAAATGCGCGCTGTTTATACGATTGAAAATGGTGATATCGTCATTAATGCACTCCCCCATCAGGTAAGTGGCGGTAAAATTTTAGAACAGATTGCAGCACAAATGCAGGCTAAAAAATTACCGATGGTAAGCGATCTTAGGGATGAATCTGATCATGAAAATCCAGTGCGATTAGTCATCACGCCAAGATCGAACCGGGTAGATAGCGAACAAGTTATGCAGCACTTGTTTGCCACCACTGATTTAGAAAAGAGCTATCGCATTAACCTCAATATGATAGGTCTTAATGGCAAGCCACAAGTTAAGGGGCTGGTGCAGATCCTCAAGGAATGGTTAGAGTACCGTATTGCAGTGGTGACTCGTCGTATTCAGTATCGTTTGGATAAAGTGCTTGCTCGCTTACATGTGTTAGAAGGCTTATTAATTGCGTTTTTGAATCTTGATGAAGTCATTGAGATTATTCGAAATGAGGATGAACCTAAGGCCGCTCTTATTGCTCGCTTTGGATTGTCGGATAAGCAAGCTGAATCCATTTTAGAGATTAAATTACGACAACTGGCCAAGCTTGAAGAAATTAAAATTCGTGGTGAGCAAGCAGAGCTCGAGCAAGAAAGGGAAAAGCTGGAGCAGTTACTCGGTTCTGAAGCTAGGATGAAGACGCTAGTTAAAAAAGAAATCCTCAAAGATGCCGAAAACTATGGTGATGAGCGTCGATCACCTTTGGTGGCTCGAGCTGAAGCTAAAGCATTAACTGAAAATCAATTGATGCCATCAGAAGCCATTACGGTAGTCCTATCAGAAAAAGGCTGGATACGTGCGGCTAAGGGGCATGATATCGATGCGGCCAGCTTAAGCTATAAATCAGGTGATAACTATTTGACTAGTGCCAAAGGTCGCTCAAATCAGCCAGTAGTTATGCTGGACAGTTCAGGTCGTGCTTTTAGTACTGAGACCCATAGCTTGCCATCGGCCAGAAGCCAAGGTGAACCGGTCACAGGTCGATTTAATATTGTCGCTGGTGAGCAAATTGAACAGGTATTGATGGGGCTAGACGATCAGCAATATCTTATGGCGTCAGATGCGGGTTATGGCTTCATTTGTAGTTTTAAAGATATGCTTTCACGCAATAAAGCAGGTAAAGCCTTATTAAGTTTGCCTTCAGGCGCCAAAGTGATGCCACCGCAAGTCGTTAGCGATCAGCAAGCGAATATTCTGGCAGTGACTAACGAAGGTCGAATGTTGATTTTCCCATTACAAGCGTTGCCTTCTCTATCAAAAGGTAAGGGTAATAAAATCATAGGAATACCGACAGCTAAGGCAGCCAACAGAGAAGAATTACTGACTCAGATAGCCTTAGTGCCTGAACATTCAAGCGTGACTTTGTGGGCTGGCAAGCGTAAATTGACCCTCAAACCAAGTGATTTAGAGCACTACAAAGGTGAACGAGGTCGTCGTGGAGCTAAATTGCCAAGGGGCCTACAAAGAGTCGACAGTATTGAAGTCGAGCAACAAGCGGATAATGAGGCTGAAGTCACAAGCTAGCACAAAAAACAACCAGCCCTAAAAAATAGGCTAATGAAGATAACACTAAGCTGTTATAATCATTAGCCTAAGTATTTTAGGGCTGTGATTATGCTACTCGTTGTTCGATCTTTATTGTTGTTATTGCTGTTAGTCGCTGGGTTTATTTTTTCAATACTCCTCGTTATTGCTCGCCCTAGACATAATAATAATGTCTATGTGTTTGCAAAAATTCTGAGTAGCTGCCGTCACCTTCTAGGGATTAAAGTCACCGTCAGAGGGCAAGCTCCCGCAGGTAGCCATATTTATATTGGCAACCATCAAAATACCTTCGACTTATTTACAATTACCGCCGCAGTTCAACCTGGTACCGTAAGCTTAGGTAAGAAGAGCATTCTTTGGATGCCATTTTTTGGCCAATTATATTGGTTGATAGGCAATATTTTAATTGATCGTAGTAATCGTCGTAAGGCCATTAAAACACTTAACAAAGCCACTAAAAAGCTCCATAAAACGGGGCGCTCCTTATGGGTTTTTCCGGAAGGAACTCGTTCTAGAGGGCGTGGCATATTACCTTTTAAATTAGGGGCTTTCCATACGGCTCTTGCTGCAAAATCTGATATTGTGCCAGTGGTAGCTTCATGTCAGCAGGGGCTCAGTTTGAATCGTTGGAATAATGGTGAAATAATTATAGAAATTTTGCCGCCGGTGAGAACCGATGGTATTGCGCCCGAACAAATTAAACAACTGGCTGAATCAGCTCGAGCTCAAATGGTCGAATGTTTTGATCGACTAAATGCTGAGCTTGGTAGTAAACCTAAATTAGATAAACAAGGTTAAACATGAGCATTGAACAAATTCTTAGTGAACAATTTACTGAAAATCAATCTATCGTAAAAGAGCTGCTTGCTGATGGTTCAGATCCGGATGCGCTTTATACTATTGAGCACCATATCGCCAGCAGTAACTTTGAAACTCTGGAAAGGGCAGCAGTAGAATGTTTCAAGCAGGGTTATGAAGTAACCGATGCTGAACAATTAGAATTGGAAAATGGCGCAATCCTTTTCAGTTTTGATATCATTATGGAACAAGAACTTGAAGTTGAAAGGCTCAATATTGACTGTAAAACAGTAATAGAGCTCTGTCAGAATCTTGGGGTAGAATACGATGGCTGGGGAACCTACTTTATGGATCCCGATGCCGATTACTCACAAGATCAAGATTAATCTGTAATTAATAAGGTTGTTATTTAACAGCCTTTTTTTTGAAGCTAATTTTAGTCTTATTGGTTGTGAATTAGCATTTTTTCAATACTCAAGATAGTTAACATGGAGAGTCATCTTGCATCAGCTACGGGCAATATCTGTGGTACTACTGTGCTACTGGACTGGGTTAATAACGGTTGATTATTTTCAGCTGAGTATCCCTGTAAGTATTTTAGCCATGTTAATTCTCCTGATCGCTTTAGTGACTAAGCTGGTACCACTGCAATGGATACAGTCATTGTCCCAGTGGGCGATGGCGAATATGTCAGTGCTGTTTGTGCCGGTGATTGTGGCATTATTAGCCGTCCAACAACAACTTTTGAGCCAAGGTTGGGCAATTGTGTTGGGTACTGCGTTGGCGACCTTGCTGCAACTGATAGTGATTATGTTAGGCTTAAAAAAATGGAAATAACTCTAATAAGCGCATTAAGTCTAAGTCTAACCTTAGGGCTATTTAAGTTATGCCAGCATTGGCAAAGGCGTTTTAAATGGTTAAATCCAGTGATTTTTACCAGTCTGCTGATCATGATAGCTATTTTGCTGTTTAATGTTATTAATCTAGAGGATTATCAGCAAGGTACTCGGGTTGCCTACTTATTACTGGAGTGGGTTGTCATCTTGTTTGCCGTACCCTTGTATAATGTTATTCAACAGGGTAAACGCCACTTTTTGAAATTAGCCGTAATTTGTTTGATGCTAACTGGTTTAAGCACAGTTATCGGTACAATTATATATTATTTATTAGGTCTGTCTGAGGCTCTCCAGCAGTCTTTGGCTGGAAAAAGTATTACTACGCCATTGGCGCTAGTGGTTACGGCAGAGTTAGATGGTGTGTTAGCCTTGAGTGCATTCTCGGTGACGATTGCAGGTTTAACAGGATCGTTAAGTTGGCCATGGTTAGTTAACTTGCTGAAGATAGAAAACAATAAAGTCATAGGTGTGGCGGTAGGCAGTTCTTCCCACGCAATGGGTACGGCTTCATTACTAAGGGCTAGTGATACTGCGCTTAGTTATAGTGCTTCAGCTTTGGTTCTGTGCGGTGCCTTTAGTGTCTTGATTATACCTTGGCTAACGCCAAAACTATTGCTGCTATTGTATTAAATTATGCCCATTCTGTGCGGTTTCTACCGTTGGCTTTGGCTTGATAAAGTGCCTTATCGGCCAGTTCAATCCAATCGTTAATATTGTTGATGCTGCCATCAAGTTGGGCGATACCGATACTTACGGTAATGTTAAACTCTTGATTTTTATTGCAAAACACCAGTTTCTCAAGGTGTTTATGAAATCTTCTGGCAAAATAATTGGCGCTACTTCGGTTTGCATCCGGCAAAAGAATGGCGAATTCTTCACCCCCTAAGCGGGCCGCAATATCGGTTTTTCGAAGTGATTCTTTTATCATTTTACCGAGATTATGCAGTACTCTATCACCAAATAAGTGCCCATAAGTGTCATTAATACTCTTGAAATGATCAACATCAATAATGAGTAAACTGGCATGGGTTTTATTCCGATGAAAATGCGCTAATTGCTTCTCTAGTGACTGCATCATAAATTCACGATTATACAGATGAGTAAGCCCATCTGTTTGGCTAACTTGCTCCAATTTGAGTTTAGAATGGGCAATTTGCGACACGTCGTAAACCAAAATGCTGAGTAACTCAAAATCACCATTAGCATTTAGAGTCGGCTGTAGGGTGATATTTTGGTACATTTTATTGCCTAAGCCCGTTAACGGTTGCGACTTGATAAAAGGAAATAAATGCGGCCTCTGCTCCCAGTTAATAAAGGATCGATTTTTATACATAAAGGCGGCTTTGATTTTTTGTCTTAACCAAGTCTCAGGGAGTTCTGGGCAGGATTTAAATAGATCTTTTCCTTGAATTTGCGCAAAAGAAATACCTGAATATTCCTCCATAAATCTATTCCAATTATGCACAATGCCATGTTGATCTATCATTACAACACCGATTTCAAGGTTATTGAATAAATCTTCTAGGTTTCCTGTGTGCTTTTTAAGGTTGCTGCTGATTAGTTCCATACTTTGATCTTACTTAATTTATTCTCCAGTACAGCAATGGAGTGCTCACCTATTACCACCAGTAATTTACAATCGATACTAGTAGCAGGAATTCGATAGTTCATTTCTATCACTAAGTGTTGCTCAGTAGAATTTCGGTGGTTCTCGAATATTTCTGCCAGACAAAGGTGGTGGCCCAAAATGACAGGGTTATTTTGATTTAATTGACAAGCAAGCAATTCAGCAAATCCTGCTAAAAATGCCCCTACCAGCATATTGGATAAGTCCACTAAAATCTCTGCTTCAGGATGCTCCTGTTCACTAATTTCCATGATAGTTGCCATTTCTTCGAAGCCATTAATGTTAAATAGCAGCATGGCTTCACCACTTAATCCTGACCCTATAAAGCTTTGGCAGACTGCGGAGATTTCATCCTTAGGAAAAGTTGATAATTGTGCGGTGAGTTGACCAAGATTACTCAGATAAGAACTTGGACTTTGGATTTCAACGAAGCGATCATAGAGTAACCCAAATAGCGATGCTGAATTTCCCATGGCAATATTAGCAAGTTCTTGGCTAGCCTCAATTAAATCTGGGGTGACTGCATGAGGGCAAGTCTGAGCGCTAATCTGATGGGGTTCATTGATCCCTAATTGCTTAAAAGCCAAAAAGACATCTTCACTATAAATGGGCTTTTCTAGAAAAAGTTGGGCACCAAGTTGGGCTACTTTTTGTTTGGTCTTTAACTGGCAATCAGCAGAGATCACTATTATCTTCAAAGAAGGGTAGCGGGGTTTGATAAACTCCAAAATATCAAAACCACTGATGTTCGGCAGGTTTAGATCAAGTAATAAGACATCAATAGTTTGATTAGCTAATACCGCGTATGCTTGCTCAGCATTTTGTGCCAGGAAAATATCAACATCAAATAAACTGTTAATAATATTTGAGGTATGCTTCCTAGCAAGTTTAGAATCATCACATATTAATATTTGTAGTTTCATATTAGGTATCCTTACCTAAAAAATGTCTCCACAATTTTATAGCAGAGTATATTCAGTAATTTTGAAAAACTTATACAACATTTAACTATAAAGTAGCATAGTTGTAAATGTTTACTAACCAGATAAGAGCGCTAATTTGCAGCAGATAGAGATCTTTGAAATACCAAGCCCATGTGTTGGGGTTTGTCAAAACAATAACAAAGGTTATTGTCGAGGTTGTGCACGCTCAAGGCAGGAAAGGTTTGAGTGGCAAACCTACAGCGATGCTCAAAAAAAAGAAGTCATCAGGTTATGTAATCAGCGAAAAGCCAGAAGTAGAAATCGTGACTTCAAAAAAGAAGCCACTAATACCAATTCTCAATTAGATTTGGATTTTTAGAAGGGCACTGAGAAGCCGCCATCAAAACTGATGTCGTATTCATTTTGAGTCAGGTTGTACTCATAAGAGGTACTGAAATCAAAGCTTAAGTGATCATTGATTGGGGTACTAATCCCTAATGAGACACCGGTTGACCAGTCACCGTCAACAAATTCATACTCTTTGCGCGGGTTTGAATCTTCTAAGAAGCCCTTAGCGATACCTGTGGTAATCGTAAAGGTATCATTGATAGCGTAATTGACCGTAGCAATGGCAGTAAAGGTATGACTTTGCTTGTTTGGGCCATTATCTTGAGGCTCAACTTCTTGGTCCCAAGCAAGGACACCAGAAACTGACCACTTGTCATCAAGCATATGGGTGTAGCCACCGCTAAATCCCCAAAAGTATTTATCTTTACCTGGATAAATACCAAAGCTAGGACCGAAATTTATTCGACCATCCATAAGGGTTATGCCACCAAGCCCAACTTTATTTTGAGTGCGGGGATCTTTTGCTTTTGATGATGGCTGTTCAGCTGCTATTGCAGTAAATGTTAAGCCACTAGCTAATAGTAAAGCTATTAATCTCATTCAGTATCGCTCTTAGTAATAGGCTCATATGAGTATAGATGACAGACAGTGATCCGTAACATCAATATAGAATCGAGTATGGCATATAAATACTTAATAGGTAATGAATACTTCATTATAAATTAATTTTTACAAGCACTTTTTACATGAGTGTTAACGTCAATTAATTATGTAAAGAATATGCAAAAAGCATATAAAAAAGGCTGCCTAGGGGCAGCCTTTAATCATTGCAGTCAATGAATCTCTTATAAAGAAGCTAATTGCTGTTTTTGTTCGTTTAGCTTAGCCACGTCACGACGCATTTCATCAAGCTTAGCTTGTTCTTTTTCGATTACTGCAGCAGGGGCTTTACTAACAAAATTGTCGTTGTTTAGCTTGCCTTCAACGCGGGCGAGATCCTTGTTGATCTTTTCTAGCTGTTTATCGATACGAGCCACTTCCGCTTCCACATCGACCAGACCTGCCATAGGGATAAGCAGTTCCATGTCTCCCACAAGCGCAGTGGTAGAAAGCGGTGCGGTGTCATCCGCGCCTAGTACCTTAATGTCTTCAAGGTTAGCCAGCTTAAATAGGAAGGTTTGGTTTTCCTGCAGGCGGCGCTCGGCATCTGTATCTAGGTTGCGCACTAGTGCGTTTAGTGGCTTGCTTGGCGAGATAGCCAGTTCAGCACGGATATTACGTACCGCAACAATGGCTTGTTTTAGCCACTCAAGGTCACTCATTGCTTGCTTGTCTACCGCAGAACCATCAAATTCTGGGTAGGCGGCTAGCATAATGGTGTCACCAGTGACGTTAACTAGAGGCTTAACACGGTTCCAAATGGTTTCAGTAATGTATGGCATTACTGGGTGCATTAGACGCATTAGGGCTTCTAAAATGGTCACTAGGGTATGACGTGTACCGCGTTGCTCGGCTTCGTTACCGCTTTGTAGAACCGGCTTAGTGAGTTCTAGGTACCAGTCACAGAATTGATTCCATGTGAACTCATATAGGGCATTGGCGGCAAGGTCGAAACGGTAGTTGTCAATGTGGCCCGATACCTGTTGTACGGTTTCATTGAATAGACCAACAATCCATTTGTCTGCCAGTGATAGTGTCATGTCACCGCCGTTTTGACCGCAATCTTGTTCTTCGGTATTCATTAACACATAACGAGAAGCGTTCCAAATCTTGTTGCAGAAGTTACGGTAGCCATCAAGACGACTCATATCCCAGTTAATGTCACGACCAGTTGAAGCCATTGCCGCTAGGGTAAAGCGCAGCGCATCGGTACCGTGTGGGTTGATGCCATCAGGGAACTGCTTCTTGGTCGACTTACCAATCTTGTCAGCAAGCTTAGACTGCATCATGTTCGAAGTACGCTTATGCAGTAGGCTTTCAAGGTCGATACCGTCAATCATATCGAGTGGGTCAAGCACGTTACCCTTAGATTTAGACATCTTGTCACCGTTTTCATCACGGATAAGACCAGTAACATAAACGGTTTTAAACGGTACCTGTGGTTTACCGTCTTCATCTTTGATGAAGTGCATGGTCATCATGATCATGCGGGCAACCCAGAAGAAGATAATATCGAAACCGGTTACCAGTACGTCAGATGGGTGGAAAGTCTTAAGGTCTTCGGTGTTCTCTGGCCAACCTAGGGTCGAGAAGGTCCAAAGTGCAGAAGAGAACCAAGTATCAAGGACATCATCATCTTGCTTAAGAGTAACATCGCTGCCTAGGTTGTTATTTTGACGAACTTCTTCTTCAGAGCGGCCAACGTATACTTTACCAGCTTCATCGTACCAAGCAGGGATTCGATGCCCCCACCATAACTGACGAGAAATACACCAGTCTTGAATGTCACGCATCCAAGAGTAGTACATGTTTTCATATTGCTTAGGCACAAACTGAATGTCGCCATTTTCTACGGCTTCGAGGGCGGTTTTCGCCATCGGCGCAACGGCAACATACCATTGGTCTGTCAGTAGTGGCTCAATCACCACCCCAGAACGGTCACCATAAGGGATGGTTAAAGCATGATCTTTAATTTCGTCAAGCAAACCCAGTTGCTCAAACTCAGCAACAATGGCTTTACGGGCGGCAAAACGCTCTAGACCGTGATAACGCTCTGGCAGTGGCGCTTCAATGTCTTTATTTAAGGTGCCATCGGTGTTGATCACTTCCGCTTCTGTACGAACTTCAGCGTTTTTAGTGAAGATGTTGTACATTACAAGGCCAGCACGCTTACCTACTTCATAGTCGTTAAAGTCGTGGGCAGGGGTGATTTTCACACAACCTGTGCCTTTTTCCATATCCGCGTGTTCGTCACCCACAATTGGGATGCGACGATTAACGATAGGAAGAATGATCTCTTTACCGATTAAATCTTTGTAACGAGGATCTTCAGGATTTACGGCAACCGCAGAGTCACCCAGCATGGTTTCTGGACGAGTGGTGGCGACCACTAGGTAGTCTTTACCATCAGAAGTTAGGGTGTCATCTGCTAATGGGTAGCGGAAGTGCCACATATGGCCTTGCTTGTCTTTGTTTTCTACTTCAAGATCAGAAATCGCAGTGTGCAGTTTTGGATCCCAGTTTACCAGGCGCTTACCACGGTAAATTAGGTCGTCTTGGTATAGACGAACAAACACTTCTTGTACGGCTTTAGATAGACCTTCGTCCATGGTAAAGCGTTCACGATCCCAATCTACCGAGGCACCAAGACGACGTAGCTGTTTAGTAATGGTACCGCCGGATTGTTCCTTCCAGTCCCATACTTTATCCATGAAAGCATCACGGCCAATATCGTGACGTGATAACCCTTCTTCAGCTTCCAGCTTACGCTCAACCAGCATTTGCGTGGCAATACCTGCGTGGTCAGTACCCACTTGCCAAAGGGTGTTCTTACCCTTCATACGTTGGTAACGAATTAGGGTATCCATGATGGTATCTTGGAAAGCATGACCCATGTGTAGGCTACCGGTGACGTTTGGTGGCGGGATCATGATTGAGTAGTTACCGTTTGATTGGTCACCACTTGGCTTGAAGTAACCTTTCTCTTCCCAAGCTTGATATAGGGCTTGCTCGATTGAATTAGGATTGTAAGTCTTTTCCATGGAATCGATATTCTCTGAAGTTAGGCCATAAAGGCGATAGCATTAGCGCTATTTAAACCGAAAACGCCGCTTTTGGCGGTTTTGTGTTCAGTTTTTCGTAAATACTTATAAACCCCATATTATGACGTAAAAATGCACTAGGCTCTAGGGGATAGCAAAAAAAAACGGCAAGCTAAGCTTACCGTTTTTTAAAATTGTTAACTTAAGTTTACTCTTGGCTGCTGGCGTCAACGCGGTTCAGTAGGAATTGAGCCAAAATAGGTACAGGACGGCCGGTGGAACCTTTATTCTTGCCAGACTGCCAAGCGGTACCAGCACAGTCAATGTGTGCCCAGTGGTACTTTTTAGCAAAGCGAGATAGGAAACACGCCGCAGTAATGGTCCCGGCTTCTTTGCCACCAATGTTAGCCATATCCGCAAATGGGCTGTCCAGTTGTGACTGATACTCATCCCATAATGGTAAGCGCCATGCGCGGTCACCGGATTGCTCACCCGCATTTAAAATTTCATGGGCAAGGGGATTATGGTTAGCCAGGAGACCTGAGGCTTGACCACCTAAAGCGACCACACAGGCACCGGTTAGGGTGGCGGTATCAATCACTAACTCAGGATCAAAACGCTCAACGTAAGTTAGTGCGTCACACAGCACTAAACGGCCTTCGGCGTCAGTGTTTAACACTTCCACGGTTTGACCAGACATGGTAGTTAAAATGTCCCCAGGACGGTAAGCACGGCCAGAAGGCATGTTCTCACAGCCCGCTAGAATACCAATCACGTTTAATGGGAGATCCATTTCAACTAGGGTTTGCATTGCACCAAGAACGCCCGCAGCACCGCCCATGTCATATTTCATCTCATCCATGCCAGCGCCAGGTTTAAGTGAAATACCACCGGAATCAAAGGTTAAACCCTTACCAATTAACACAATAGGACGAGCGCTTGAATCTGGATTACCTTGGTAGTTCATTACTGTCATGATTGATTCGTTGTCACTACCACGGCCAACCGCTAAGTATGAATTCATACCCAGCTGTTCCATTTGTTCTTCTCCTACCGTTGTTACTGTCAGCTTGTCAAAGTTCTCGGCCATTTGACGAGCTTGTGAAGCAAGGTAAGCGGGATTACAAATGTTTGGTGGCATGTTGGCCACGTCACGACAAAGCTTCATACCCGCAGCCACCGCATTACCATGATTAACGGCCTGTTCTCCTAGCGTTAATTCACGGCGGGTAGGTACGTTAAAGATGAGTTTACGAAGGGGGCGACGGTATTCATCTTTTTTGCTTTTTAGAACATCAAAATTATAAAGACTGGCATGGCTAGTCTCTACGGCTTGACGAACTTTCCAATAAGTGTCGCGACCTTTAACATGAAGCTCGGTTAGGAAACATACTGCTTCCATTGAGCCAGTTTCATTTAGAGTATTGATGGTTTTAGTGATAATTTGCTTATATTGACGCTCATCAAGTTCACGTTCTTTACCACAGCCAACCAGCAGAACCCGCTCAGAAAGGACATTAGGTACATGATGCAGCAACAGCATTTGTCCTGGCTTACCTTCAAGATCGCCACGACGCAGTAGGTTTGAAATATAACCTTCACTAATTTGATCAAGTTGCTCAGCAATGCCTGATAAACGACGGGGCTCGTAAACACCAACTACAATACAAGCAGAACGTTGTTTCTCAGGGCTACCGCTCTTGACATGAAACTCCATGAACACTCCTAATTATTAAAGACATACAGTCATTATTGTTAGATAATAAAGCTTTCCGCGATTTCAGTTCAGCTAATCGGGATAGTTTAAATTTTTATATTTTTGTTCGCGCTTTACCTTAAGAGTAGGGTCTAAGGCTAGAAAACTAGTAAAAAAGCAGCATTTATATTGAAGTTAAGCGGATTTGCGCAAAAATACAAGTTTATTAACGGAATTGGCAGTGATTTTATTTAAATACCTCATCAAAGAAGTCCTCAAAGCACAAGTAACAGTGCTGTTTGTTTTATTGGCTATCTTTCTGAGTGAGAACTTTGTCCGTGTCTTATCTGGTGCATCAAATGGGGACTTTCCAGCTGGATTGGTGGCAACACTTATTGGCCTAAACCTCCCTTGGTTGGCGGCGTTAATCGTACCATTAAGTTTGTTTTTAGGGGTTTTGCTGGCTCATGGTCGTATGTATGCTGAAAGTGAGATGACAGTGTTGCATGCTATAGGGGTAAGTGAATGGTATGTTGCAAGGGTGACATCCCTTTTGGCGATATTTAACTTGGCGTTAGCTTTTGCTTTATCGGTCTACGTTGCCCCTTGGGCGCAGCAGACTCAAATGAAAGTCCTTGAACAAGCGAAAAACGAGGCAGGGTTAGCGGTATTAAGTCAGGGACGGTTTCAGCAAGCAGCCAACGGCAAAGCCGTGATATTTGTTGAACAAATCAATAAAGATAATACCCTTGAAAATATTTTCGTGGCCAACATTAACGACGAAGAACAAAACCAAAAAAGGAATAATTTAGTCTTTGCTCGTGGGGGGAAAATTATCGAAGGTGATTCCGGCTCACAAATGCTGACGCTGGCTGATGGCACTCGATATGAGCTGTCCACTTTTGGGTTGGATCATCAAGTATTGCAGTTTTCCAGTTATTCTATGCAAATCCAAGCACAGCAAGAAGAGCAGCAAAGACTTAGATTAAGTGCGATGCCTGTGGACGAATTGTTGAAGTTAGAAACTCCTCGAGCAAATGCAGAGTTTCATTGGCGTTTAGGGATCCCACTATCGATACCGGTATTGACATTGCTGGCGGTGCCCCTGGCCAGAGTAAATGTAAGACAAGGTAAATTTGCTAAAATGGCACCGGCAATCTTGCTTTACTTAAGCTATTTTGGAGTCCTTGTGGCAGGACGAAAAGCCCTAGAGGATGAAGTGATACCGGCCTATATGGGAATGTGGTGGGTACATCTAGGTGGATTAATGTTAGCTGCATTTTTCTTAATTAAAGACCGACCAATAGGCGTGAGATTGTGGAGCGTAGTTCGCACTAGGGGGCGCAAATAATGAGAATTTTAGATTGGTATATAGCGCGGATCATTTTAGCGACCACAGCATTAACTTTGTTAACATTAACTGGCCTTTCAAGCATCATTAAGTGGGTGGACCAACTCAGATTAATTGGTCAGGGAGATTACCAAATATTAGATGCTATGCTTTATAGCTTTTATTTGATTCCAAGAGATATTGAAATGTTCTTCCCGATGGCTGTGCTATTGGGGGCCTTAATGGGGATGGGAGTGCTTGCACAAAATTCCGAACTGGTCGTTATGCAGGCGGCGGGACTATCTCGATTACAGATTGTTACCTCAGTGATGAAAACCGCAGTGCCATTAATGGTGGTGATTATGGCGATGTCAGAATGGGTTGCCCCAGAAGGGGAAAGGATAGCACTTGAGCTGAGAACTGAAAAAATCTCAGGGGGCAGCTTGATCAAAGGACTCAAGGGAACCTGGGCAAAGGATGGCGATAACTTCGTCAACATTAATGAGGTTGAAGATATCTTTAGTCTCAGGGGCGTGACCCAATATAAATTGGATGATCAGCACCAGCTAAAAGAAGTTATTTTTGCTGAAAAAGCCCAGTTTAATAATAACTATTGGCAGCTTGAGAATGTGACCCATAGTTTTTTTAGTATGGACAAAATAGAGAAAATAGAACAAGAAACAGGATTTTGGGTCTCTAGCCTAACGCCAGATAAATTATCTGTGGTTTCATCAAACCCTAAATCGCTGTCGATTTCAGGCCTACTTGCCTATTTAGAATACTTAGAGGTTAATAAACAAGATCCCAGTCATTATCAGTTGGCTTTATGGCGGAAACTGATGCAGCCTGTCATTATTGCGGTCATGATGTTAATGGCACTGTCTTTTGTATTTAGTCCAATTCGAACCTCAAATTTTGGTGCCAGAATGCTTATTGGCATGGCCGCTGGTTTTGGTTACTTCTTATGTTCAGAAGTGTTTGCTACCGCATCACTCGTATTTCAATTACCACCAATATTAGGGGCGATGGCGCCAAGTGTATTTTTCACTATGTTGGCAATATGGCTATTGAAGAAAGCCTGAATAAAAAAAAAGCCGCAGTAAAAACTGCGGCGCTTTTTTATTCGATAAGAGGTGTTAAACCCCTTGCCAGTTCTTTAATTTGTTGGCTTCCATAGATAACACCACAACTTCAGAAGCGGTCATTTTATCTTGTAAAGCGCGTTTATCTGCACTGATTAAAATCCATAAATTACCCACACCGAACAAAGCCCAAAATAGGCGAGATAAAGCCACTAAAGGAGAGATCGTTTGGCCGTTAGGATGCTGTATTTTAAGGCGCCAAGCTCGCATACCTAAGGTTTGGCCTTTAGACCAAAACCAGACATAAAAACCAGCAACCCACAAGAATATCCATCCTTGATAAAGTCGATGATACATAGCATTTGAATTAAGTAATGCGGCAGCATCATCGACACTGGCATTGGCAATAACATCGGTCGATAACAGCAGCATAAAAAAGCCAAAGCCTAATGCGCCCGCAACCATATACACCGCCGCAGCCAATAATAAGTCGTAGATAGCAGCACCTATACGGCGCCAAAAACCGCTGCGTGGAAAATTGGCATGATCTAAATTTGCACTCATGGGGATCCCTTATTTGTAATCGCTGCAAAGTCTAACAAATTTTTACAGGAAAACTAATACCCATAAGTATGAACCAAATCACTAAAACTATGTTAAGCGATAACAAAGTGAGACGAGTTCAGCTTAATTTCAGCTAAGCTGACTATGCTTGGTTAATTTTGATAATTTAACGGTACGAATAATGAAAAAGTGGTTATTAGTAGCAGCTTCGATGGTTGCAATGCCGGTGTTGGCGCAGAGTAATGGTGGCTATCGTCAGGTTACCCCTGATACCCAAGCACAAGTTCAGCCAGAGGTGCAAAAGCAGCCAGCAGCCCCAAAGCCGACTCCGAGACAACGTCGTTCGACAGTAGGGACTGGTATTGGTGGCACTCAGGTTGGTATTGCCGTAGGTGAAGATTCTGGAGTTGCTTTCCGTTACCAAGGTTATCAAGCGACAATAGGTCTAAATCGTTTCTCTGTAGCGGTAGATAAAACTTTTAGGTTTAGTGGTCATCCACATTTTTATTGGGGCATCGGTGGTAAATTACGTAATGATTATTACCACAAGTTAGCTGCGAGAGCGGTATTTGGTGCCTCAGCACAGGTTGAAGATTTTGTCTTTTTTGGTGAATTACAACCAACCTTGTACTTAGTTAACGATACTAAATTACAACTTGAAGGGGTAGTTGGCGTTCGTTACGCATTTTAAGTTGAATATTTGTGCAATTGATAGGTCATAGTACAATTAGCGCTTGCAAGATAATGCAGTCATTCTATAATGCCAAACAATTGCTTTACGCAATGCCAGTGTGGTGAAATTGGTAGACACGACGGATTCAAAATCCGTTTCCTTCGGGAGTGGCGGTTCAAGTCCGCCCACTGGTACCATATTCATAAGAAAGCCGCTTCATTCATTTGAAGCGGCTTTTTTGTAACTGGAATTCAGCTTTCTCTAATCGTGACACCCACTATAAGAGACACTAACAGCTATTCTGAACTAGACTTAGATAAGTTTGAGTTATAGGAGGTTGTTATGACTCTTCCCCGCAAATACCAAATATCTTACCAAGACACCACGATATACCACTGTTACACAAAAATGGTGAGAGGTGCTTTTTTAATGGGAAAACATCATCTTACAGGAAAGAACTATAACCACAGGAGAAAGTGGGTAGAAGACTTAATATTAGCACTTCCTAGCATTTTCGCCATTGATGTGGCGGCGTATGCAGTGATGTCTAACCACTTACATGTGGTACTTAGTGTTGATGTAGATAAAGCCAATGCTTGGAGCGACCTAGAGGTAGTGGAGCATTGGCATCAGTTATTCAAAGGCACTGAAATTACTCAAAGATTTGCCAAAGGTGAAGTGCTTAGTGGTGGCGAGGCCTTCGTGCTGATTAAACAGGTGAGAGAATATCGTTCTCGCCTAATGGATATTTCTTGGTTTATGAGGTGTTTGAATGAGCCTATTGCGAGGCAAGCCAATGCAGAAGACAAGTGCACTGGTCGTTTTTGGGAAGGGCGCTTCAAATGCCAAGCTCTATTGGATGAAGCTGCAGTGTTGGCTTGTATGGCCTATGTGGATTTAAACCCAGTAAGAGCCTGCATGGCTAATACACCCGAAGAATCCAACCACACCAGTATTAAACTCAGGATTAAAGCAGCACTGAAAGGTGAGCAGCCACAAGAGTTATTGCCGTTTATAGGCAATGAGCGCGCTAACCAACCGAAAGGGTTGGCTTTTTCTGTAAAAGACTATCTGCAACTGGTGGACGAAACAGGCCGAGTAATTCGCGATGATAAGCCTGGGGCAATTAGCGAAAGCAGCTTAGCGATATTTGAAAGGCTGAATGTTCCCGCAGAAAACTGGTCAAAAATAGTGAATGATTTTGGTCAGTTATTCCATGGCCCTGTGGGGCACTTACAACAACATGACAAGTTTTGTGAGCATACCCATCGAGTGCGACGGCACTTCAAGCAAAGTTGTAAGTTAATAGACAAAAGCTAGCCTCTATCCATACCAATACTTTACAGCGCTGCTTTAAAGCAGTGAGTTTTCTATGTCTAATTTTCAGCTATTTGGCTAGTTAATACGTGAAAAGATAGCAAAACACACAATATTACTAAGTAACCTACTGAGTCGAAGGTGCTTTCGGTATATTTTGTTTTTATCGAGAGGTTTATTTTGCTAAGTTACTGATTAATAGTGGCTGTCTGTGTTAGTCTTATGTGATCACCTGATCAGTGATCACATGTTTACGTAGCAGTAGTTAAGTACATAAAATATTGATAGTATTATATTTGTACAAGGAATGGTTCTATATAAATTTAAGTTTTTTAGAACTTATCTACGCCTAATATATTGTCAAGGAAGGCAAGATGATAGACATCGAGCAGCTACAGCCAGAGAATTTAGTTCGTTTAATTAAAGAGGGTTGGCTAGAAAAGCAAATAGAAAAAATTCGCGCAACTCACAATTCGATAAAATTTCAAAAAGAATACAGTAGTGAAGCCGGTATTCTAGCTGATTATCGAGAGCTATTAGAGCGTGGCACTTTTGTCGCTGCTGGACTTTTATTAAGCAAACTAGGTGACGAAAACTTATGTAATGGTGAGTCGCCAGCAGTTTTGGCATTAGAATCCGGCAAAGTAGATGTGCTGCTAAGTTACATGGTAGCGCTTGATTTACAGCCAAATCAGCAGTTTTGTATATCTGAAAGTGACTATGAAATAAGCTTGCTTTGTGAGGCTTTCTTGAGGGGGAGTGAAGAGCTTTTCAACATGCTTTTATTATTCCCATCTACTGATGTTAATGATTACCAGCACCACCAGCACTTAGACTCTTTCAATAGTACGATAACGTATGTTTATCAAACAAAAACCTTCTATTTGTTACCTGCATTAATGCAGTCTAAATATTTTGCATACCTTGATTATAAGGACATCGATTGGAGCACAATTGAATGTGACGAGCAGTCTTTACTAGGTTATTTATTTACCATTGGTAATGAGCAAGGCCTTAAGTATGCACTAGCGAAAGGGTTAAAGCTCAGTGATTTATTAAGGTTCCCTGATTATATGGATGAGAGCCCATTTGCTAAGTTAACCAAAAACGTACTTGATGGGGATAAGAGCCTTTTAACTTCCTATTTATTAGAGGATATGAAGCTTATTAATGAGCTACTTTCTGCCGATGATAGCTACTTAAACCCGATAGTGAATAACTTAGATAAAGGGCTTGAAACCTCACTAGAAAAGTTGGGCCTTCATGTAATTGTTGAACATATCGAATACCTGAAGGAAGACTACAAGCAACAGTATGCTTATGAGCCTCATGTTTGGGGGGATGTACTAGAGCATTACCCTAATTTGTTGCCTAGATTGGGTACCCACAAGCACTATGATGAGCATCAACAAGAGAACGAAGGTAAGATTCAAATAGCAGACCATATTGGCCTTAATAAACAAGCCTCAAACCAAGAACATTGGCTACCGCTACTAGAAGATTATCTTCGAATATATGGGGCGGTATTTGACTGTTGGTTGGTTGGGTTAGATGCACGTAAAACCTCAAAGGGCATTGAGTTTAAAGTTACCTATTTAGATGATTATGGTGAAGACTTTCTAGAGAAAGACGAAGAAGTCACTACGTTGGAAGTTGAGTTATGCCAGGAACTTAGTGTGAAGACTGACGCTTGGGAAAACTTTGAATCATTGACCTCCTTTCAGCTGCATAAAGCGCTAATATCTTTAAATCCTAAAAGGTTGGCTGAAGCTATAGATAAAAAGCTCTGGGAGTCCCGTTGTGTGTGCCAAATAGAGACTGACTTCAGAGCGCGCGCTGAGAAAGCAAAACAATACATAGAGCGCCATTACAGCGAAAATCATATAATTACTACAGCCTAATATTTAAAGGAAATAATCATGTCTAGAAACCCATTTACCGAACTAAGAAAAGAGAGTAAACGGGAAACCTTTTGGCTAAGAGTAGTATCTATCACAGTTATCTTGGTTTATATAGGTATTCATTCACCAGAGTCTGAAAAGCCATCAAACGCTACTCAAAAAGAGTGTGACTCGTTAACAGAGGGTGCTAAAAAAGAGGTGTTGGAAAAACATGAAGATTTAAGTTCTGATAATAAGGGTGTATAACCTAGCTTACTATTCAAGCATTGTCTCAACTAGAGCGCTGTACACTAGTTATTAAGTCAAATGCTTGGTAATATTTTTTCAATATAAAAAAGCATACAAGGATAGTAATGCTAGCGTTTGATGACATTTCAGGAATAAAGCCAATAGGCTCGCAATTACTAGTAATGCGATGCGAATTTGAACCCATCGAAGGTGTCCCTAATAAGCAATTCCACAGATACTACGCAAAGGTCCTAGCCCTAGGGACTGGCGTGCGTAGAAGCCACACAGACAAAATACTTCCATTTTCTGCCGCAGTTGGTGATGAGATTTTGGTACGTGATATACCAGAATCCAGAAATCAGTTTGTGACCACAGATAAACTTTACATGCTAATTCACGATGATGATGTGCTGGCCATTAGGACCGTACACAAGGCGAAGCCTAGATTGATTAAAAGTGGCTGTCTATGTTAGTCCGTCAGTTTTCTATGTTTAATTTTCAGCTATTTGGCTAGTTAATACGTGAAAAGATAGCAAAACACACAATATTACTAAGTAACCTACTGAGTCGAAGGTGCTTTCGGTATATTTTGTTTTTATCAAGTGGTTTATTTTGCTAAGTTATTGATTAATGATGGCTGTCCATATTAGGCAGATTAATGATGGCTGTCCGGATTAGGCAATGGAGCTTCAAAATAGATGTTCGTATATTTTAAAATTTTCTTGTTAACTTTAGTGAAGCAATCTGTGCCAATACTAATTTCTCTAGCATTGGGAGGAGGGGTCTACTATTTTTTAGATAGCTTATTTATTGCTACAGCAGTACCTTTATTATTTTTATTGATTATATATATTAGATTCCTGGGTCCGTTGGGTTATGTGGAAAGAGAAAAAATTGAAGAGTTAGTCGCAAAAGAAGTGTTAAATAAGCTAGATGTTCTGATTACTCAGAAGGGGGATTTTGGTATTCGCTGGTGTGATAACTCTTGGGCTGGGGGTGCAGGTTTATTCACTCAATTCGAACTTTTCTATGAATCAAACTATACAGTAAAGGGGCTATACTTTTTTTGTAAAGATATGCCTTATTTGAAGCTACATGTTATTCCATGGGAAAATATTTTGAATATTGCAGATACAACTCTTACAAAAGATCCTAGTTTGCATATCCCTATGGAGTTAAGTCGGGATTTGATTTTATATGATGGGGGTAAGATTATACTTCCAATGAGCTCTTCCGCAGTTGAGTATTGGATTGATAATTATAAGAAAGTTGATGATGATGATTAATTTGGTGGTATTGAACAAAGTATTGAGTTTGGGCAAGTAATGGTGTTTGTAATTAATCGTGACTAGCCTCCAAACTGTGACTAATATTTACTGTCTTTTTTCTTTTAGTTTTGAGAGAAAGTAATAAAACATCTTTTTAAACTTTTTGGTCCCATAGTGGTCCCAATGTATTTGGTTTAATAGATAAATCAGACTATATCAGTAGTTTACACTTACTTTTCAAGTCCGCCCACTGGTACCATGTTCATAAGAAAGCCGCTTCATTCATTTGAAGCGGCTTTTTTGTATCTTAATACAGGTCATTATTGTTTGATTCAGGCACTTCTGGTGGCTATCTCTTATTTAGCTCAGTAGGTTAATGGTAAATCCGTGTGCTATGGGGAAAATTTTATCATTGAAATTGGGTTTCCAGTTAGGGTATCTTGGCTGCATAATGGTTGCGCTGGCGAGCGTATATTTAATCGGGGCTGATTTATATGAACAAACCTAGGTGGCTATTGTTGCTGGTGTGCCTTGTTAATTTTAATATTGCTGCAGATGACAGATTATCGACAGAGTGTATTAAGATAGAGCAAGGGTCTTTATGTCTAGTGATTCAACAAGATGAGGAAGGTTGGTTAAATAGCCAAATCACCCTTGCAGGCTCTCCTTTTTACAGTGTTCAAACCTATTTAAGCCCACCCAGTTTAAAAGCTTTTAAACAGCAGCGTATAATTATGCTAGAAGTGGCAGAAGAAGGACACCCAAGCCAGTTATTTTTTGATTTTCAACAACTCAATGATGTTGATTCTGAACTCGAGCCAATTTATGTCTTAGCTGACTACTATTTTGAGCATATTGAACACTTAAGTGATGGTGTGTTGTATTACAGTCGCGATAATTGGGTCGCTGAACCTGGTCACTGCGACGGTTTTCTAGATGGTGCTGATCATTGTGTACATGGGGTTAATCTTTATAGTGGCGAAACCGTTAAGGTGAATTCGCCTTATACCTGCCAGCATCAATAAATTTAATTTTGGTTATGAGAGCGGCATATTGTTGGTAAAACTTTATCGATAGAACAAACCAAGCCGCTTCAGCAGAAGTGGCTTGGTTTTTTTGTCGATGCATTCAATACTGACTGTTTAGCTTATTTATGCCTAAAGATTAATATTGGCTTATTGTTGTCATCAGCAAGAACAAGTTGATCTCGGTTATTGATCCTTAAGTTACTGACTCGTTTTAGGGCCTTGAGATAGTTTATTTCTTGTTTCATTTGTGGGCAAAACCGTTTACTGTTGATGAGTTTGGCAATAGTAAAATCATGTTGCTCAAGCGAATACTGTGCGGAGTACCTGTTACAGTTGCTGTGCCCCGTTAGTGAGCGCTCACCGTCAAGGTTTAGTGTGACTAAGCTAAGATTAGGTTTACCATCTACTCGCACGAGTTGCCATTGGCTAGGCGCAAGCAAAAGGCTTTGTTTTGCCGCTTCTGTAGCAATCAATTTTACTTCGCTTAAACCAAATTTGTTAGCTGATATGCTGCTATCGTTAAGCAATAAACGCTTACCTTGATCAATAACGCTCACATGAATACTTAAATCTGACAGTTTCAAATGACTTGGAACAAAAAAATGTACTTGAAGGTTATCGCTCCAGGGATAAGTCTTAGTAGCAATTAACCTGCTTGAAACATCTTGTAATCTGTCATCCCTTAAGCTGACCACCAACTTTGCATTCGCGCTAATATTATAAATCTTTGGTACAACGACTTGGCCGCTTAGAGCTATTTCCTTAGGTCTTTGCAGTTGACTACAGCCTTGCATAAAAAATGCGATAGCGACAAAAACGAGTAAATAAAGCTTATTCATTGGCTTAATCTATTGGGTATGGCAGTGCTTGTGCAGTTAACAAAATATCACTTTGTTCCATGATGCCAAACTCGGCTTGTAGAGGACTATCATTATTGAGAACTGCAGTGATATATAATTTACCTTGATGATTAATCGCTTGTAATACACTGCCGCAACGTCTTGGTTTGCCTTCATCGATAATGCTTACAGTGTCGTCAATATTAACCTGTGCCTCAGTTTCAGCGATTAATATATAAAGCGCACGTTTGTTGCCACCACGGTACTTCATTCTGGCGACGGTTTCTTGACCAATATAGCAGCCTTTATTGAAGCTGATCCCTTCTACAGCTTGTAGATTGAGCATTTGCGGGATGTACTTACTAAAGTGAACCGCTTCAAAATAAGGCAAGCCGGCTAGCACTTCAGCAGCCTGCCAAGCATTCACAGGGACAGTTTCAATATCTGAAGAGAAATTAGCATCAATAACGATATAACCGGTTTCAACTTGTAAAATGGCGGTATCGGTAAGGAGAGTTACTCGTTCAGTTAACGGGCCATATTTTTGGATTAGCCATTTTTCCGCATCTGCGCCCATTACCCCATACAAAGCAACCTCTGAAGCGCTAATGTCACATTGGTGGAAGGCCGAGTATTTTTTTAGCTGAAGCAGTTCTTGTTCGACTAAAGTGCTCGGTAAGATCAGCCCTAAGTGTTGGTTATTAA
The DNA here is from genome assembly GCF_010993985.1 of Paraferrimonas sp. SM1919. Classification (GTDB taxonomy): domain Bacteria; phylum Pseudomonadota; class Gammaproteobacteria; order Enterobacterales; family Shewanellaceae; genus SM1919. The sequence continues at coordinate 29,128 of NZ_WINH01000030.1, forward strand.
ATGCAAAGCCTCTAAAGGCTGCCATCATTTTACCTTTGGGATCACAGTGTGCTCCCCAACTCCATTGTTCGGCAGCGAGTTTAATAACATCATAAGTGACTTGACCTTGTAAAAAGGTACGAGCTTGGGGACCAACTAATTCGATGAGTTTTAAATGCTCTAGTTTGACTATTTGAAGCGCATTTGCTGCAGCTGTGGTCATGGAAACTCCGTATATTGGTCAGTGTGGGTCTTCAATGGCTAATTTTAGCGACTTTTATAAATGAGTAAAATCATAAAAGTGTAACAATTAACCAAACAAAATGAAAAAAGCCTAAGCTCAAGTGAGTTTAGGCTTTGATAACACAAAAAGTTAGCTTAGCGAAGCAAACGAGCCCTGATGGTGCCTTCAATCAACTTCATTTCTTCTAATGCTTCTACTGCGCGGCCAGCATCTACATCCATAACCACGTAACCAATATCTGCAGTCGTTTGTAGGTATTGGGCAGCAATATTGATGTCTTTATCAGCAAACGCTAAGTTAATTTTGGTTAATACACCTGGCTGGTTTTTATGAATATGCAATAGGCGTGAAGTACCAGCATGATCGGGCAGTGATACCTCAGGGAAATTAACGGCTGATAAGGTCGAACCATTATCAGAGTACTTAACCATTTTGCCCGCAACTTCAGTACCGATATTGGCTTGCGCTTCCTGAGTGCTGCCACCAACGTGAGGAGTTAGAATAACATTATCTAAGCCACGCAAAGGTGATTCAAAAACGTCGTCATTGCCCTTAGGTTCAACAGGGAATACATCAATGGCAGCGCCAGCAATGTGGCCACTGATTAAGGCTGCCGCTAATGCATCAATATCCACCACGGTGCCACGAGAAGCGTTTATCAAACGAGCCCCAGCTTGCATCGCGGCCAATTGTTCGGTGCCAATCATATTTTGAGTAGCGGCAGTTTCTGGCACATGTAGCGATACGATATCAGCCATTGCCAGCAATTCATTTAACTCTTGGATTTGTTGGGCATTGCCTAATGGTAGCTTGTCTTCAATATCATAAAACACCACTCGCATGCCGAGGGTTTCAGCTAAAATGCCTAATTGGGTGCCAATATGACCATAGCCTATCAGGCCTAGAGTTTTGCCACGCACCTCGGTAGAGCCTACCGCATTCTTCAACCAACCACCGCGGTGAGCGCTAGCGTTACGCTCTGGAATGCCGCGACTGAGCATAATAATTTCACCAAGAACCAGCTCAGCTACAGAACGGGTATTTGAAAAAGGTGCGTTAAATACTGGGATCCCTAGTTCTTCTGCGGCTGCTAGATCAACTTGGTTAGTGCCAATACAAAAACAACCAATCCCCACTAACTTTTTAGCATGATTGAGCACATCACGAGTAAGCATGGTGCGTGAACGAATACCAATAAAGTGAACATCAGCAACTTTTTGCTTTAACTCTTCATCGCTTAATGATGATTTATGGGATTCAATATTGGTGTAACCAGCGCGTTTTAAAACGTCGATGGCATTCTGATGAACCCCTTCTAATAGAAGAATTTTGATCTTGTCTTTATTTAGTGAGTATTTAGCCATTTTTCTCTTCTTTATGCGGCAGGAGAAGGATGCATAAAATAGCAAATTTCAGCAGCGTTAGCAGCAATATAAGCACTAATTTAGTTGCGTTTTATTCATGCAAACGTTGCATTTAGGAACAATAGCTACTGAAAAGATTAACGCCAATTGGTAGCTGGCGTTAATCAGTTGGATAAATTTAGCGAACAAACACTTTAAGAAGCATTTTTTGCAGCCAAGTGTCATAGGGGGGGTAAACGAAGCGAGTAGAGTTAAAGCGCCCCTGTTTTAGAACGGTTTTGGCCTTAGAAAAGGTTTGGAAGCCTTCGTGGCCATGATAATGTCCCATACCCGATGGGCCTATGCCTCCAAATGGTGCATCATCAGCAGCCACATGTACCACCGTATCATTGATTGCTACCCCACCTGAATGCGTTTGTTGGCAAATCATTTGGTTCTGAGCATTATCGAAGCCAAAAATGTATAACGCGAGTGGACGCGGACGTGCATTCACATATTGGATCGCTTGTTCGATGCTGTCATAGCCGATTATCGGTAATAGTGGCCCAAAGATCTCCTCTTGCATGACTTGCATATCATCAGTGACATTGGTTAGCAGCTGGGTCGCCATTTTACGCCCAGATAAGGCTTCTGGAGCTGCGCTGAAGACTTTGGCGCCTTTAGCTTTGGCATCTGCGAGCCAACTTTGTAGGCGTTGATGTTGTTTGTCGTTGATAATGTGGGTGTAATCATCATTATTGACGAAATCAGGATACATTTGATTAAATGTCGCGATGTAAGCCTCAATGAATGGCTGTTTTTTATTTTCTGGCAACAACACGTAATCGGGTGCGACACAGATCTGACCGGCATTTAAACATTTGCCATACGCGAGGCGTTTTGCTGCAGTGACAATGTCCATATCGGGCGTAATCAAGGATGGTGATTTGCCCCCAAGCTCTAGGGTAACTGGCGTCAAGTTGTCAGCAGCAGCGCGCATTACATGTTTACCGACGGTTGTTGAGCCTGTGAATAATAGGTGGTCAAAGGGTAACGATGAGAATTCAGCTGCAACCTCAGCCTCACCTTCGATGATACAGACTTCATCTTCACCAAAGGTTTCCGCCAACATTTTTTTTACTACGGCATTTGTGCTTGGAGTAAATTCTGACATTTTGAGCATAACCCTGTTGCCAGCAGCTAAAGCAGTTGCCAAGGGGTTCAAAGACAAATTAAGAGGAAAGTTCCACGGGACAATAATGCCCACAACGCCAAGTGGCTGATATTGAACCTCTACTTTCGCTGGCGACAGCATTAAGCCAGAATGGCGTTTACTTGGCTTGAGCCATTTTTTTAAATTTTTAAGTATGTAGTTGATGTTTAAAATACTTGGCATGATATCGGTGAACATCGAGTCATGTACCGAGCGATGTCCAAAATCATTACTAAGCGCTGCCGTTAGGTTGTCTTTGTTTATGAGAATGGCCTGTTTCAGGGATTCGAGCTTTTGCCTACGGGAGTGCAGAGCAGGATAGGGGGTCTCCCTAAAAGCTTGCTGTTGTTTCTGTAGGACTTTCTCAAGAGACGAATGAACAACTTCTGTTGTTTTCACTGCATTTAAAGCCATAATTAAAATCCCTTCTGTTTGTTGGCTGTCAGTCTAAAAGTTTTTCAATGGCGACTAAGACTTCTTCATCATCTGGTTTGGTAAACGCAGACCAAGTTCCGACAACTTGTCCTTGTTGGTCAACCAAATGCTTATGAAAGTTCCATTTGGGGCTTTTATTTGCTCTTTTGTTGAGCGTTTGGTACATCTCAATGGCATCAGCGCCACGAACAGCCTGGGGTTCTGTCATTGGGAACTTAACACCATAATCAATATAACAGACCTCAGCGGTTTTAGCTTGTGAATCAGATTCTTGCTTAAAATCATCAGAAGGAACGCCAATGATAGTGAAGCCTAGATTGGCATATTTTTCGTACACACTCTGTAATTTTTTAAATTGTGGAGTAAAACCACAATGACTGGCCGTATTGACAACCAAAATTGCTTTCTTGTCTTTGGTTATGTCACACAGGTCTAGGGTTTGTTCACTGTTGAGTTTTTTTAATTGGTAATTAAAAACATCAGCACATTCAGCCCAAACATGTTGGCCGCCAATAAGGCCGAAGATTAGGGCAAGTGATTTGAAAATACGCATATTAAAATTCCATTTATTAAAAAAGGTGTATCTACTACGATACACCTTTTAAATTAGATTAGCCTGTTTAAAGGGTTATTCTTTGTGGGTTGTTACACCCGAATCAGTTCCCATCAACAATACATCAGCCCCACGCTCAGCAAATAAGCCATTGGTTACCACGCCGACAATTTGGTTGAGTTGCTGCTCAAGCTTTTTGGGTTCCATGATTTCAAGGTTGTAAACATCTAGAATAATGTTGCCGTTATCGGTAATGCAGCCTTCACGATAAACAGGATCGCCTCCAAGTTTTACAATTTCACGGGCAACATAAGAACGAGCCATAGGGATCACTTCTACTGGCAGTGGAAAATCACCTAGAATATCAACCAGCTTAGTATCATCAGCAATACAGATAAACTTTTTAGCAACCGCGGCGACGATCTTTTCACGGGTAAGGGCAGCACCTCCGCCTTTGATCATGGCCATATGATGGTTAATTTCATCGGCGCCATCGACATAGATATCAAGGTCAAATACTGAGTTTAAATCGAATACTTCAATGCCATGGGCTTTTAAGCGTTCGGTAGATGCCTCTGATGATGACACGGCACCTTCGATGTCATTTTTCATGCTAGCTAGGGCGTCAATAAAGTAGTTTACCGTTGACCCCGTACCAACGCCTACAATGCTGTCTTTTTTAACAAATTCAAGTGCCGCTTCAGCTGCGGCTTTTTTCTTATCGTCTTGGGTCATGAATTTTCCTAACCAGTTTTGCTGGAATTAAGGGTAAAAGATTCACTGAGTATAGCATTTGCCTAATTTTAAGTCCTTAAAATTAGGGGATAAAATTCCATCAAGTGGGATGTCCCAAGGTTGCATTTGGATGGCATCTGTACATTGGCAATCATGGCCAATGCCTATTACAACTGGTTTCTTGGTCGCACTTAGGTTCGCTAAACTTCTGTCGTAGTAACCGCCCCCCATGCCCAGCCTTTGACCTTGCTTACCAAAACCCACTAAAGGGGTAATAATTAAATCAAGTTGGCTAGCTAAGATTAACTCATTGACGGTGCGCTTGGGTTCTTCAATAGCAAACTGATTGGCAATCATCGTGCTAGTTGTGGTGTATTTGACAAAGCTTAAATGCCCTTTCGAAAAGGGATGTAATACAGGCAAGCAAACCGTCACCCCAAGTTGCCACAGGCTAGCAATGATTTGCTGAGTCGGGACTTCTCCATCGGTTGCAAGGTATAACGCCGCACAAGTGACGTTTTGAGTCCGTACTAATTGCTTTATGTCTTCGAGTATTGCCAGCTCGCTCTGACATTGCTGCTGTTTAGTCAGGTTACGTCTGGCTTGCCTTAATTGTTGCCTAAGGGCTTGATTTGGGCTCATTTGGGAATCGTTATGTAGAACAATAGCGCTCTTTATACCGTAATTGAGAGGGGGTTGGCAATGAGCCTTAGCATCGAACCAAAATAGAAAAAATTAGGACCCCAGAGTGCCGCCGCAGGCGTAAGCCCTTGAAACCGGAGTTTCAAGGCGGAGCAGTAATAACCACCGTAGGCTTCTCAGTACGAGCTGAGCTTGCTCAAAAGCAGAAAGATTACAACTCCTAAGAGGTATAGCATCGGCTCAGGGACGGAGCCTACTAGCTAACACTCCAGGGAAGAAGGTATTCCATTATTGTACTTTAGGGTGCTGAACTATCCTGATTCTCTACACCTTTTATCAATGCGTTAGCTAATGCTTTTTGCATTGATTCAATTCGTTCATCTACTTGTTTAGCCTGTTGTAGATGTAAAATACTTTGTTGTTTGGCTTCGTAACTTATTTCTAGCGCCACCATGACCAGCAATTGCGTGATCGAATTAGCGGGGGTTCTGGACTTTGCCAAAACTAGCTTTTGATTCAATTGTGCAGCAAGCTCAAGTAAGTTATTTTCCTCACCGACAGGGCAATTCACCTTATAACTTTGATCAAGTATTTTAATGCTGACTGGGTTATTGCCCATTGAATCATCCATAAATTAATTAGCCTAACCCTGTGGACTATAGCTAGCAGCAAAATAAAGTTCAAGGCAAATTATACATTGTGTAAATCAATTGCTGATAAAAGTTTCAGTCAGGCTGTAAACTGCCCTAACAATTCGAACCAGCCTTAAGTATAATAAGAGGCGATATTTATTTAAGAATGGAACCATTATGTCTCTGTCAGCTTCAATTATTTTTAAGCAGTTACAGCAACTTCTTCAGGACGCCGAAATGGGCATGTACCCAATTGAAGTGCAGGCGACACTTGCGGGCATCATTGCCGCAGGAACAAGGGATGATAGTGCCAGTTGGCAAAGTGATTTTTGCCAATTATGTAATGATGGCCAGCCATTACCATCGCCATTACAAGAGGAAGTTAATAAGCTTTATCAGCAGACGTTAACCACCCTAACTGAAGAAGATTTTGCCTTTAACCTATTATTGCAAGACGACGATGATTATTCTTTATCACAGCGTTTAGAAGGACTCGCACTTTGGGTGCAAGCTTTCTTAACGGCCTTGGCTGTGGCGCAACCACAATTAAATCAAGCGCCAGCTGAATTAAAAGAAATGATCGATGACTTGGGCGCTATCGCTCAAGTAGAGATCCAAGTTGATGAAAACGAGGAAGGCGAAGTGGCCTATACCGAAGTGACTGAGTATGTAAAAGTTGTCGTCATCAATGCATTTCATGAATTCAATCACGGCCCAGAGCAAAAATATACTGAAGAAAAACCAACTCTCCACTAATTATGATTAATACAGCTAAGCAATACGATGTCGTTATCGTTGGCGGCGCAATGGTCGGGGCTTCCCTTGCGTTAAGTTTGCAAAAGTTGGCACCCAAATTAACGCTTGCCGTGATTGAGGCTCAAACCTTGGGGGCGGCGCACCCAGGCTTTGACAGTCGTGCCATTGCCGTTAATCATGCCAGTGTCGATTGGCTGCAGCGTATGCAGATTTGGTCTTACTTAGATGCCAATGCAACGCTAATTAAAGACATTAATGTCTCGGATCGTGGCCATTTCGGTATGGCAGATATGGCAGCAAAGCGATGGCAGTTAAACTATTTTGGTCAGGTTATCGGGTTGGCCGATGCGGGTTATCAACTGTATCGAGGTCTTGCCAGTCACCCTAAAATTAGTTTGTACTGCCCAGCAAAAGTGGTGGCCTGTACCGTTACCCAAGACAGTCATGATTTAACTTTGGACGATGGCAATACCATTAGCGCAAAACTGGTGGTGGCTGCCGATGGTTTACATTCACAGATTAGACAGCAGTTAACATTGCCTCTTGAGCAGGTCAGTTTTGGCCAATCCGGCCTAATTGCAACGTTAACTATGGACAGACCCCACCATAATAAAGCCTACGAGCGCTTTACTGAGTATGGCCCATTAGCTTTATTGCCCATGGGGGATAAAAAGATGTCCATGGTGTGGGCCATGACATCCGAGCAGTTGCAGCAGGTTGAGGCCATGGATGACAAGCAGTTGCTTACAGCTATCCAAAAAGCCTTTGGCTTTAGGGCGGGTATTATTGAGCAAATACAATCAAAAGCGAGTTATCCGTTAATGCTCTCTAGTATGACACGTACTATTTATCACCGTACGGTATTTGTTGGTAATGCTGCACAAACCCTACACCCTATTGCTGGGCAAGGGTTTAATTTAGGTTTGCGAGACATTAAAGCCTTAAGTCATATTATCGCTGAAGCGTTCAATGCTGGAGCTGATGTTGGTGCTAATCATGTATTGCACGAGTATTGGCAACAACGGCAACAAGATAGAAATAATACCATTAGCGCTATCGAAACCCTAGTCCGTGGATTTTCAAATGATTATTTGCCATTGGTGGCAGGTCGTAATTGTACATTACGGCTATTGGCATGGTTGCCACAGTTACAAACCCCGCTAGTTAGTAAAGCTACGGGCTATTAAGGTCAGATTATGTTTACGACGCAAAGTGTTGATGTAGCAATTATTGGTAATGCCATGGTGGGCCTAGCGAGTGCTATTGGTTTAGCCCAGCAAGGTTTACAGGTGGCACTGATTGGCCCAGACAGCTATAAGCCATTAACGGCTGACACTGAACTTAGGGTAAGTGCCATTAATCATGCTAGCCAAGCTTTACTTGAGAGTCTTGGGGTATGGCCGCTGCTTGATCACAGTCGTGTTGGTTGTTATCAAAGCATGCAGGTATGGCAAAAAGATGGCTTAGGCGCGATTAACTTTGATGAATTACCGCTGGGGCAAAACTCTATAGGCGCCATCATAGAAAACCAAAATATAGTTAATGCCCTATGGCAGCGTGCTGAACAACTTGAAAACTTAACGATTATGGATGCCAGCGCCAGTCAAATTGCCATGGGCGAGCGTGAGGCCTGGTTGACCCTAAGTGATGCCAAACAGTTAACTGCCCGCCTAGTGTTGGGCGCTGATGGCGCTAACTCTTGGTTAAGGCAAAGCTGTAATGTCGGGTTGACCTTTTGGGATTACCAACATCATGGCTTAGTGGCCACCATTAAAACCGAGTTGCCACACCAAGGCTGCGCCAGACAGGCATTTTTAAATACTGGGCCATTAGCCTTTTTACCTTTAAACGACAGTCACCACTGTTCAATTGTATGGTCACTGCCACCGCAATTGGCACAGCAAAAACAAGCTCTTACCCAGCAAGCGTTTGAACGCAGCCTGCACGCCAGCTTCGATGGTAAGTTAGGCTTGTTAGAGTTAGTGTCTGAACGTCAAAGTTTCCCACTTCGGATGCGTTACGCCAAGCAGTTTGCAGGGCAACGTTTCTTGTTATTGGGGGATGCCGCCCATACCATTCACCCATTAGCGGGTCAGGGAGTAAACTTGGGCTTTGCCGATGTGGCGGATATGCTGCTAAGCATGCAAGATATTCAGGCTAAAAATGCCGATATTGGTGATTACCGCCAGTGGCGACCTTGGGAACGTAAGCGTAAGGCCGAAGCTACTAAGATGATCAGTCTGATGGAAGTCTTAAAACGTACTTTTGCCATTGAACACCCAGTGGCCAAAGGTGTGCTTGCAGCAGGAATGAAGCTGGTGGACAAACTGCCAGGGGTTAAGCCTTGGTTGCTTTCCCAAGCGCTGGGTAAGAGAGATTAGAAATCCTAATCTGAGTCGGTAAAATTTCTAATTATAATTATTGTGATATGGACTTAATTTGGCTATACAAAATATTCGCTATAGGTATAATCCGATCACATTTTTGTGAAATTTGTGGTTCATCAATTCGTGATTTTTATGGATTTTTGTTGTCACAAGGTTAAGGATAATTATTCTCATGTCTGCACAAACGCCTCTTTATCATAAGCACCTTGAAGCGGGTGCTAAAATGGTGGATTTTTTCGGCTGGCAAATGCCAATAAATTATGGCTCACAAATTGAAGAGCACCACTATGTACGAAAGGATGCGGGCATGTTTGACGTTTCCCACATGACAGTGGTTGACGTAACCGGCAGCGATGCCAAAACCTTCCTTCAGAAATTGTTCGCCAACGATGTTGCCAAACTCACTACCCCAGGTAAAGCCCTTTACAGCGCTATGTTAAACCATGATGGCGGTGTGATTGATGATCTAATCACCTATTACCTCAACGATGAGTTCTACCGCGTCGTCGTTAATTCAGCTACCCGTGAAAAAGACTTAGCTTGGATGGCCGAGCAATCCCAAGGCTTCAGCCTAACCATCAGCGAGCGTCCAGAGCTGGCAATGGTGGCCGTACAGGGGCCCAACGCCAAAGAAAAAGCCTCTCAAGTATTTACTGCTGAGCAAAACCAAGCGGTTGCAGGTATGAAGCCATTTTTCGCGGTAGAAGCCGGTGAGCTATTTATTGCCACTACTGGTTATACTGGCGAAGAGGGTTACGAAATTATTGTCCATCAAGACAAAGTGGCCGAGTTATGGCAAGCCTTCGTCGACGCCGATATCAAGCCATGTGGTCTTGGTGCCCGCGATACCCTACGCCTTGAGGCTGGTATGAATCTTTATGGCCAAGATATGGATGAAAGTGTATCGCCATTAGCGGCGAACATGGCTTGGACTATCGCTTGGGAACCAACAGATCGCGACTTTAATGGTCGTCTTGCTTTAGAGCAAGCCAAGGCAAATGGCACCGAAAAAATGGTTGGTCTGATCATGACTGACAAAGGTGTTTTACGTGCAGGCACTAAAGTCTTTTTTGTTGATGAAAATGGTACAGAACAGCAAGGTGTTGTGACTTCTGGTACTTTTTCACCGACCCTAGGTTACGCCATTGCCATGGCGCGCGTACCTAAAAACATAAAAGACACCGCTGAAGTTGAGCTTCGTAAAAAACGAGCTACAGTGAGTGTCATCAAACCAAGTTTTGTCCGTAACGGCAAACAAGCCTTTTAATTAGCTAAGGAACAAGAGATGAGCAACATCCCACAAGAGCTAAAATACACCACCTCTCATGAGTGGGTTCGTCAAGAAGAAGACGGTACTTTTACAGTAGGTATTACCGAGCATGCCCAAGAGCTGCTAGGTGACATGGTGTTTGTTGACCTACCTGATGTTGGTGACAGTGTTGACGGTGGTGACGACTGCGCAGTAGCAGAGTCTGTAAAAGCCGCCTCAGACATTTACTCACCACTTTCTGGTGAAATCGTAGCTGTTAACGAAGATCTAGAAGATGAGCCAGAGCTGGTAAACAATGAACCATACACAGATGGTTGGTTGTTCCGTATTGCGCCAACTGATCTTGCTGAGCTTGACGATCTGTTAGACGCTGAAGGTTACCAAGCCGTAATCGACGACGAATAATATTTATTAATATTTAAAAGCCCTCGTATTGAGGGCTTTTATTTTTAAGGCTATACCGCTTACACGCACGTAACAGTGGTAGATTTTTGCTGTTTTTAGGGAAAACTAATGTCAGACACCCAAGTACAACACCAGTCCTTACACGAGCTTTGCCAAACCGAAGCTTTTATTGGTCGCCATATTGGCCCAAGTGTTGCTGACCAAGCGCAGATGTTAACTGACATCGGCGTGCAATCATTACAAGAGTTAACCGAGCAAGTAGTGCCAGAGGGCATTCGCTTAAATGCCCCATTAAACGTTGGCGCACCTCGTACTGAAGCCGAAGCGACCGCTTACTTGCGTAGCCTAGCCAAACAAAATTTTGTGGCTAAAAACTACATAGGTATGGGCTACTACGGCACCGAAACTCCAGCGGTTATTCTGCGTAACGTATTAGAAAATCCAGGTTGGTACACGGCCTATACCCCTTACCAACCAGAGATTGCCCAGGGCCGTTTGGAAGCGATTTTGAACTTCCAGCAAATGTGTATCGATTTTACCGGCCTAGATTTAGCCTCGGCATCATTACTGGATGAAGCGACGGCAGCAGCTGAAGCGATGGCACTGTCTAAGCGTGTCTCTAAAAACAAAAAGTGCAATTTATACTTCATCGCCGATGACGTTTACCCGCAAACCATTGACGTGGTCAAAACCCGCGCTGAAGCCTTTGGCTACGAAGTGGTGATTGGTAAAGCCGAAGATGCCCTAAACCATGATATTTTTGGTGCATTACTGCAATACCCGAACCGTCTAGGTGAAGTGTTAGACAACCGTGAGCTTATCGCCGCAATTAAGGCTAAAAAAGCCATTGTCACCCTAGCCACCGACTTAATGGCATTGCAACTGTTAACCAGCCCAGGTGAACTTGGTGCTGATGTGGCGGTAGGTTCGGCCCAGCGTTTTGGTGTGCCAATGGGTTATGGTGGTCCACACGCGGCGTTTTTTGTGACCCGTGATGCCTACAAGCGTTCAATGCCAGGTCGTATTATTGGTGTGTCTAAAGACACCCGTGGCGGCACCGCTCTGCGTATGGCTATGCAAACCCGTGAACAACACATTCGTCGTGAAAAGGCTAACTCAAACATTTGTACGGCGCAGGTGTTACTGGCCAATATGGCGTCTTTCTATGCGGTATACCACGGTCCACAGGGCTTAAAAACCATTGCCACCCGTATTCACCGTTTAACCCAGATGGTAGCGACTGCCATTGAGGGTTCAAGCCTTCAATTGCTGAACAAGCAGTACTTTGACACCTTAACCTTTAAAGCTGCAGACAACGCAGCTCTCGTTGAACGTGCTCAATCTGCTGGCATTAATCTGCGTGTAGACAGCGACGCCCTTGGTGTTTCCTTAGATGAAACCACTACGCTTGCTGACGTTGCCGAGCTTATCAGTGTATTAACCGACGAGTCAGCGGGTGATGTTGAAGCGCTTGATAGCCAACTGGCTGAGCAAGGTTACGCCATTAGCAAGGATTTACTGCGCTCAGATAAAGTACTAGAGCACCCAGTATTTAACAGCTATCACAGCGAAACCGAAATGCTGCGTTACATCAAGCGCCTAGAAAATAAAGACTTAGCATTGAACCACTCAATGATTTCTTTAGGCTCTTGTACTATGAAGCTGAACGCGACTACCCAGATGATCCCAATCAGCTGGCCAGAGTTTGCCGGTATGCACCCATTTGCCCCGGTAGAGCAGGCGGCGGGTTACCAGCAAATGATCAAGGAATTATCAGACTGGCTAATCGATATCACTGGCTATGATGCCCTATGTATGCAGCCAAACTCGGGTGCCCAGGGTGAATACGCTGGCCTGTTAGCGATTCAAAAATACCACGAGTCTCGCGGCGATGATCACCGTAATATCTGTTTGATCCCCTCTTCTGCCCACGGTACTAACCCAGCATCGGCGCAAATGGCGAATTTGAAAGTCGTTGTTGTGGCCTGTGACAAACAAGGTAACGTGGATATGGACGATCTTAAGGCTAAAGCTGAAGAACTGTCTGACAACCTATCTTGTATTATGATCACCTACCCATCGACCCACGGTGTGTATGAAGAACAAGTACGCGAGATTTGCGACCTAATCCACAGCCACGGCGGTCAGGTTTACATGGACGGCGCCAACATGAACGCTCAGGTTGGCTTAACCTCACCGGGCTTTATTGGCTCAGACGTTTCGCACTTAAACCTACACAAAACCTTCGCCATTCCACACGGTGGCGGCGGCCCAGGCATGGGACCAATCGGCGTTAAAGCGCACCTAGCTCCATTTGTAGCGGGTCATGCTGTGGTTAAAACCGGCGAAACCTCCCAAGATAACGGCGCAGTATCGGCAGCACCTTGGGGCAGCGCCGGTATTCTGCCAATCTCTTGGATGTACACCACGCTATTAGGTTCAAAAGGCTTAAAGCAATCGACCCAAGTGGCGATTTTAAATGCTAACTACCTAACCAATAACCTAAGCCAGCATTACCCAATTTTATACCGTGGCCGTAATGATCGTATTGCCCATGAGTGTATTGTTGACCTGCGCCCAATCAAAGAAGCCACCGGCATTTCTGAGATGGACATTGCTAAGCGTCTAATGGATTACGGCTTCCATAGCCCAACCATGAGCTTCCCAGTAGCAGGCACGTTAATGATTGAGCCAACCGAGTCAGAGTCAAAAGCTGAAATTGACCGCTTCATTGAAGCTATGGTGTCAATTAAAGGCGAGATCGATAAGGTAGCAAACGGTGAATGGCCACTAGAGAACAACCCACTAGTGAATGCGCCACACACCCTAGCAGACATCGTTGATGGCGAGTTTGATGCCCGCCCATATTCGCGAGAAGAAGCTGCGTTCCCAGTAGTGGCGGTGAAGGCCAATAAGTTCTGGCCGACGGTGAATAGGATTGATGATGTTTATGGAGATCGCAATCTTTTCTGTAGTTGCGTCCCTATGTCTGAATACTAATTTTGGCTGCACCTGCTTCGCGCTAGCTGCGTTAAAAGCAGGTGCTAACCCGAGTCACGTAGCGCACTACGCTCCCCGGGCTTAGCATCTACTTTCGCCTTGCTATCATCTCGCAGGACTTGCCAAAATGAGTATTGTATACACTGACTAAATTTTGGTAGTGTCTGCGGATAGAAAGTGTTTTCTCTCGAGATTAGAAGCTCTGACTTGTTCAGAGCTTTTTTGTATTTAAATCTAGTTTACGGCGTTCGCCTCGCCTCCCAACCCGCATCACGTAGCGAACTTCGCTCAACGGGCTTGGAAGGCTCAACGCCTTGTACTGATTTTGCAAGCCTTGCCAAAATGAGCATTACATACACTGACTAAGCTTCACGATTACTGCGGTTTAGTTGGAATTAGAAATTGAAGCCCTAGCTGAAAAGCTAGGGCTTTTTAATAGCATTAATCTTCGTGCTTGGTTTTAAATTGGCTGATAATGGAACTGGCCGAAACCCAAACGATTGCAAAACCACCTAACCCAATAGCAAGTCTATCTTTTTCTAGGTCACCAAAGTTAACCGCTTGTGTATAGAGACCAAAGGTTTTTATTATTAATAAAATGCCGTGGTAAATAGCAAACGAAGATAAGATGAAGGTTACAGTCTTTTCAAGGCTAGGAATCTCTTTATTGTTGTAATAGTGCACAGCTATGTAACAAATGAAAATGCCCACAAATATCCAATGTAATAAGGTCATAGCTGCTCCCTTAAAACTTTAATATCAAGAAGGTCCTCATACAGCTTTACCCTCTTATTAGACATCTCAGATAGCTTTTCAGTAGCATCTAGAATCTCATCACGTAGATTGTTGGATTCGTCAATCAAGCTTTGATTTTTTTGCGAGAGTTCAGTTATTTCTTTATTGAATCTAGATTTTAAAATCAGAGAATAAAGCCCTGATGAAGATAGAATTAAACCTGATATATAACCCAAATAAGTGAAATTAATGTCGCTGGATATTAGAGTTGTTAAAACGCTGCTTACAAGAAAACTAAGGCCCAAAGCAATTGAGAAAAAGTAGTTATAAACCCTGCTATTCTTTGCTTTGAGGTTACGTAAGGACTTTCGATTGCTGTGCAAGAAATGAATAGACTCTTCTAGCTCGGTCTTCTTTTGATGTAGTAACTCTTGCTCTTCAGAGGTGACCTCATCATAAGTTTTGAACCAATCTTCTGACTTTTCAATTAGCAGATCTATAGCTTCTTTAGACGGAGCTTTGGAGGTGTTTTTTATTAATTCGCCTAATCTATTTATCTCTTCGAGGGTTGTAGTCAGTTTCTTTTCCATAAGGTTGTGTCTAATTTCCATCTAGAGCGTGTTAAATACACTGTATAACAGTTGGCTTTTAATTAATAGGTGGCCTATAGGGGAAAAATAACTATTGTAATCAATAGCGGCAGAGAAACTTGATTTCCTAACTTGAAGCAATGCAAGCAGAAACGCTTGCATTGTTTGTTCTGGGAAAGATCTAGATTACAGATCACTGAGTACGGAGTACTGATTTTTCTGTATTCGGTTATCGGTAGTCTGTATTCGAATAAGTGCCGGACATTATGTTGCAGCGGTTTGTAGCTGCATTTTTTTACGTAATGCAGGTTTGTGATTAGTGATCACAATAGGCTCGCTTTCGCTTCCTTGTATAACAAAGATTTTTGATATGTTTTTACTGGCTAAGAAATCAAATTTAGGGTCTTGATTGGTGTTCACCCATTGCCCTTGGCCAACAACCGCAATTGTATCCCCTTGAAACTGTAGTGGCATAGTTAATTTGGCCACCTGATTAGAGGTGTTAAAATACACCTCATAGCATAACAGGTGACACTATGA
>NZ_WINH01000031.1 GCF_010993985.1 Paraferrimonas sp. SM1919
AACTTTGATGCCTATGGTCCAGCGGGCTGGCAAAGCGGCTGGGATGTTTGGAACCTAGACCAAGTTGATGGTGTGGTCGAATTGGTTGCCAACTATGACAGCTACAACAATATCAGCTACTCAGACTGCGATGCCAGCATGACCGACATCAATGGCGACTACTCTTGCATTGCTTGGCGCAAGCGTTACTGGCAGCCATTACAAGTGGTGGGTGACAGAGTGTATGTGTTGGAGTGGGAGTTACAACCGAGTGATTGGGATTGGCAATTAACCCCACAACAGCGCCCATATTATATGAGCATTCCTGCGCGGGTGAATTACTACCAAGCGTTTGACATTGATTGGGACGGCGATGGTATCAGTGATGATAGCGACTTAGACCATGACAACGATGGCGTCGATAACAGCGACGATGCCTTCCCGTTTGATCCTAATCAATGGCTCGCGCCTGTTACTGGTGAGCTGGTGTTATTTGATGAAGCAGAAGATCAAAACTTTATGTTGTGGGACTGCTGTGGTGGCGCAGTAATCAATATTGTCGACAGTGGCGATGAACATGGTAATGTGGCCCAGTTTGAGTTAAACGCTAACCCGACTGTTTCAGGATTTTATGCGGATTCTGCGGTAAATTTATCTGAATTAAGCAGTGGTGTGTTGCAGTTTGATTTGCGTGTGATTGCTGAGCCCTTTGATCAAAATAGTCAATTTTTATTAAAAGTGGAAACAACACAGGAAATCTTTGCTGAATTACCTTTATCTGCTAGCAATGAAGGCTTAGAGCCGAGTGCACAGTGGCAAACGTTCACGTTTGATTTATCCAGCCTTGCTGAACAAGGGCTGCAACTTGATGCGATTAATCTCGTGTTGGTGTTCCCGAATTGGGGCAGCGGAGATGGTGCGGTTTATCAAATCGATAATGTGGTGTTCAAAGCCAACCCATAAGGGGCGCAACCGCTCAAATTGTTTTTGAGCGGTTGCTTAATCTGAACGACAACGAACAAGGAACTCAAATGAAATACGGACAATTGATTTTAGGTTTAGCTCTAGGAAGTGGAATTGTGTTTGCCTTAGGGCATTTCAACCAAGCACAAATAGACCAGCCAGCAGCCACCATTATGGCCGCCCCAGCGGCTACGCCGCCTATTGCAGCAATGGTAAGCAACAACGATGTTGAGGTGAATAACGCGCCGTTAATTACTGAGCAATCTCCCCCAGTGGTGGCAAAAAACACTGCCGAGGCCGTACAGTCGCCAAGGCAAGCTGGCCAACCAAAAACGAGGTTAGATAGGTTTAATCAACCTATGCAGCTGACCGCGCCTAGTGGCACAGCCAGCAATGCCCCGCTGATGTACAGTTTTAAAGGAGAAATCTTTACTCAAGATGAGCTGGTTGCCATGGGGGTGTTACCTGCCCAAGCAGCAACAACCAATTAATTGCTAGGGTGCGGATTGCCTGACCTTAACTTTAGGTTAGCCACTGGCTTAGTCATGGGGGGGTAATTGTTCGCGAGCATTAATATTGGACAAATATAGCCGACTGCAGATGTGTCTGTCGTCGGTTTGTTTGTTTTATGGCAAACAGGCGCGGCTGTATTCGTTGTTATTCACGATAAAAATTAGGCCGCGAGTAACCGTTACTCACAAATGGGAAAGTAGACACTGCCAATGCATTAGTAGCCATTGCAGTTAGGGGATTAACCAATAGTTTACTCCCCTAACTGTGGCCGTTACTGGTCGATATGGTGGTTGCTGCCGTTAGTCATCATTAAGCCTGTCTAAATGGGCTTCAATATACGCTGCGGACATTCGATCTCGGTTAAAATAGCGCTTGGTTAAGCTATGTTGCAACCAGGGCTCCGCTTTGGCAGTCGGTGCTAACCAATTGCCTTGGGAGCTAATATCTGTGTAATAGCCATGGCGCCATTCATCCACCCCAGTAATTTGGTAGCCCCGTTTAGCGGTCATACTCTTGCCAAAGCTAATAGGAAATGAGAAATACATGCCGGCATAGCTGGCGTCTTCGGTTTTATGGTATTCAATGGTGGTTGCCACATCGCCAAACCAATGAATCGATTTAGCTCCGTAACCCCGATCGCCATACCAATATTCACCGCTGTGAAGTTCTAATGCCCAGTCAAATTCTGGTCGATAATAGCGGTAATAAAATAACTTAGGCTCGGCTTTGAAGTCGGTATCTTGGTGGCGGAACTGGCCACCTCTAAAGCTGAATTTATGGTGACCTTGGGGTGACTGCCAGCGGGTTTCGTTAAACACGCCAACAAAATCACCGTACACTAAGCCGCCACTAAATTGGGTGAAGATGTTTTGTGGCAGTGCCCATGCCTGGTGCAGTAAGATGCGATTGACGCGGTTTTTTTGTTCAGGGACTGGGTACCATGGGAAAGGGCCGACATCATCGGATTGGGCAACGGGTAAATTATGCCTGACATCGACCGTGCCCCCTTTCCATAAATCAATGCTCATTGCCGTTTGCAAAGACAATGAATAATCAAATACCCCCCACTCGGTGCCCAACGAGGTAATTAAGCCAGGGGAAAAGTTGACTCGGGGGACAAAGGTGCCTGAGTTTTCAAAATCATCGCCCCAAGCCACCTGATCATAGTAGTGGCTGACGTCATAGCTAATGTATTGGGTAGCTATGGGGGCTTGGCTATTATTGTGGCTGATTTGCTCCCTTACCAGTAATACCGGTATTTGGTTATTCAGCATATAAATGTCGTAAGCCCCGTGGTAATACTTGTTGACTATTTTTAGTACCTGTTGCAAGCCATCTAATTCATTATGCAAGTAAATAAAGTTTTCATAGGCGAGCTCTAAACGTTCACTATTGTGATTGATTTTAATATTTTCAAAGCCATGCTCGACTAACGCGGCGACGATCTGCTGTTGTTGCTGTTGCAAGGTGGTGGGTGCTACTGCTGCTTTATCTTTGACGATCGCCACTTGGGTTGGCAGGGGTTGGTTTGCATTCGGTGCTGGGCTGTAGTCTTTAGTTTGCACCAGTTGTTGGTTGCGGCTGGGTGGTTTTACGGTGGTGCTGGGGTACTGCTTGCGAGTGGTTAATGGCAATTCATTACTGCCCCCTAGTGGCAAACCAAACTGCAGCCCCACCCAGGCATTGTCACGATTAAAGGTGTTTGAGTTGGAATAACCCTGCAGGATAAACTGGCTATTCCAGCCCTTAGGCAGCCATTGTGCTGGTGCACTTAGCACGAGTCCGGCATTAAAGCCGGTGCCATCATAGTCGGACTTTAGGTTTAACCACTCGTACGCCTGCCATTCCACCCCGCCAAAGGCACCGTTAAGGTAATCTGGGCCCATTTGGTTATTGCCTCCGGCATGGTCGACCGTGTCAAAAGAACTTTGGCGACCGTAACCTGCGCTAAGCCTTAGGGCCTGCCAGTCATAGCTGACAACACCATAGGTGTTGTCGTGGTGATTGGCAATACCGCCAAAATCTTGCTGACCGATGGCCACTTGCCAAGGGGACTCTGGAAACCAGCCAACGCTGCTGAGTTTTAATGAAAAACTTAAGTCACTGCCGGCGCC
Organism: Paraferrimonas sp. SM1919; assembly: GCF_010993985.1. Lineage (GTDB taxonomy): Bacteria > Pseudomonadota > Gammaproteobacteria > Enterobacterales > Shewanellaceae > SM1919. Next base: position 3,570 of record NZ_WINH01000031.1, read on the forward strand.
ACTATGATATGTCCCAACACCATTAAATCGTTTGAAGGTGTTTTGGGCAAGCAACTCGACCCCCGGCAACAAGCCAACCCCAAGTAATAAGCTATTATGCGCGCCACGACCATAACCGACTTGATGATCGACATTGTTTTCAAAGTTAATGGCAAAATTAATATCACCATAGTTGATGGTATGGGCGTTCGGAGTGCGTAAATTGCCGCTAAATCCAGTTTGAGAAAAGCTTTGCTTGATGCTGGGGTTAGCCACCGCTTGCGGGGATAAACTGCTGATAATTGCGAGGGTTAGAACACTGAAGCGCATAGATTCTTCCAATGAAAAAGGGCGTTACAGCTGCCGTGTGATTCGGTTTAATGTTTTTAGATTAAGCCATTAAATTTCAAGTAATAATTTACAATAAAGCATAGCTTAGTTGCGACGGCTATGCGTAGCAAATTAAAAAAAATTAAGCACTAAGTTCGGCGCCTTAGTGCTTAATTACGCTTAGGAGTGCTTATTTAGGTTGGGCATCAATTGATTTACCGTTGCAACCAATTGAGTCATCACTTAATAAGTATAAATAAGGTGCCAGAACTTCATCAGCGGTTTTCAGTAGGCTGGTGTCTTCGGCAGGGAAAGCTTGGGCACGCATACGCGTTTTGGTGGCGCCAGGGTTGATGGCGTTGACGCGAATGCTGCTGCCTTCGAATTCATCGGCGATGGTTTGCATCATGCCTTCGGTGGCGAATTTGGCAATCGCATAAGGGCCCCAGAAGGCACGGCCTTTTTTACCCACACCGCTTGAGGTAAAGATCACCGAGGCATTGTCTGCTTTTTGCAGCACTGGCAGTAATGCTTTTGTTAAAAACAAAGGTGCGCTGACATGCACTTTCATGACTTCATCAAAACTTTTCTTTTCTGTGTGCGCAAATGGCCCTAATACCCCAAGTCGACCCGCATTGTTGACCACGGCATCCAGTTTACCGTATTGGGCTTCAATGGTTTCGCTTAAGCCTTGGTAGTGCTCTTCGGTGGCACCATTAAGATCCATGGGCACAATGGCTGGCTCTGGTGAGCCATTCGCCATAATTTGGTCATAAACGGCTTCAAGCTTTTTGGTGGTTTTACCCAGAAGAATTACTTGGGCACCAGCTTTGGCACTTGCTAGAGCTAAACTTTTGCCAATGCCGTCGCCAGCACCAGTAATTAGGATAACTTTGCCTGCTAAGGCATCAGTTGCAGCTTGATAGGCGTTTGCGATTGCCTGTGTCATTTTATGCTCCTAAGCATTTGTCGCTATTGAAGTTATAACGGTTCGGAAGTGTAAATCCCATAAAAACCAGTTAAATTTGTAGATATCTCTAAAAAATTAAGTTAACTTCTTGTTAATGCAGAGTGGTTTGGCCACTTTGGTATTTAGGATCTGTTGAGCTTTAGCGGTTTAGTTATGCAGCAGTTTGTTATTTCTTACTCTTCGTTAACAGGGTAAGCGGCAGCAAGTCATGGGTGGTTGTTGCACACCATTTGGTTTGCCATGATTAACAAACGCTGTCCTTAGGATGCGCTTTAAAAGCAAGCTCGCGGCGCTACTGTTATTTTACCTAGGTTAACTCCGGTGAAATTTGAGTGGCTCGCGCTTTTTCTGCTTATAAATTGCACATAAACTAAACATTAAAGGTCAACAGACCGTCAGGTGCCTATTGTGACTAATTCTGCTGAGGAAGACAAAAATAACTATAGGAAATTTAGGTGAACCGATGAAAAAATTGATGATTGGTATCGCTTTGACCTCAGCCTTAGGGTTAACTGCTTGCTCTGAAGAGAGTATCGAAGAGTTACGCCAAGTTGCCAAGGATGAAGGCCAGGTTTTAATCCCGACTTCTAAAATCGTATTTGATCCAGCAAACGCTTTATTAGCGGTCCCAAATGATTTGCTGTTTAGTGGAACCACTGACGGCACATTACAAATGCCTGGTGAAACATTGCCCGAGGGGCAAAGTCCACTCACTTGGCGCCCAGATTACAAAGATCCTCAAACCGCAATTGGTGCCCTAGATGGTTGGTCAACGACGCAGCCAATGGTGATTGATTTAGATCTTGCCAAAGATGCCGATGGCAATGTGATGAGTTTAGACCCTAATTCGGTAACGCCAGCCGCAGTGCGGGTGTTTGAAGCCGCTGTGGGTGGGCCATTGTCGAGCGATCCAGAATGTACCGAAGCGGCCAGTGTTTCGGCGTGTAAGATAGGTGATGAATTAACCTTTGGGGTTGATTTTGTCGCCCAGGCTACCGGTACGGATAGTTTTGCAATTTTACCCCTGAAAGCCTATAAAGCGGCGACGTCTTATGTGGTGGTCATCACCGATGCCTTAAAAGACAGTAGCGGTCAGTCGATTGCCCCTTCAGCAACTTATACCAGCCTTAAGTTAGATATTGACACTCAGCCCCTCGCGTTGCCAGAACAAATCATGCTGCAAGCATTGGTCAATAGTTATGAAAAAGGCGTGGCTGCGGCCCATGGTGTTGATGCTCAAGGTATTATCTACTCAGCCATTTTTACCACTCAGTCGACCCATAATGTGATGGAAACGACTAAGTTATTGATGGCGGCGGATACACTAAACCCTGAAGCCGGGGCGTTTGATGTGGCACTTGCGCCACCACAACCTTATATGATGGAAGTGGCGCCTGGGATGTCAATTCAAGTCACCGCAGCGATGGCTGCTGGCATGAGTCTGTCTGGCAACCCTGTTGAAGATAAGCTGTATTATCTGGCTGATGCCACTGATGTGTATGTCAGCATGCTGAGCGCCCCTTACTTGTTGGATTTACCTACTCTGGAGAACTGTGCTTTGGTAGAAGGTTGCCCAGCTGTGCATTCAAGTTGGAAAGCAGCCGGTGATAGTCCAATCAGTGTTCTCGGTGCGGTACTTGCTGGTGTATTACCCACGCCAGAGTTTTTAGCTCAAGCCGAAGCCCAGGGGGTGGATGGTTTAGCCGCACTGCAAAACCCAGCCTTAATTGCGGGTAAAAACTTTTCAATCACTGTCGGTGTTGATGGGGCAGGGAACCCTATTCAAGCGCCACTCGACAGTGCTCGCCACTTGACTCGTTATAATCCCATCCCATTGGTTAAGCATCCGCATAACCAAATCCCAGTATTTATCACCCTGCCGAACGAAGCCAAAATGGCAGCGCTTAAGCAAATGGGTGTGATTGATACGGATGTGGTTAAGCCGGCAACAGGTTGGCCAGTGGCCATGAGCTTGCATGGTTTAGCGGGCTTTAAAGAAATGACGCTAGCGATTGCCCCAAGCTACAGTGCTGCGGGTATCGCCACGGTTTCAATCGATATGCCGCTGCATGGTGACCGTGCCATTGATTTTGATGGTGATGGTGTGTTTGATCTGTCCGCGTCTGAATCTTTGGCGGGTGACGGCAAGCATGACAATGCCTCAGCAACCGTATTTATGAACCTTGAAAGCTTCTTAACGGTTAGGGGCAATGCCCGTCAGTCGATTTTGGATCACCTTGCCTTAAGGTTGGGTATTTCGGTACTTTCTCAAGGTCAGGCGATGGCGATGATGTCACCAACCTTTGATGCCAATAATGTCAGCTTAGTTGGCTTATCATTAGGGGCAATGGTGGGTACTGGAGTATCGGCTTATGCTTCTTCTGGTTTAGTTGACCCTGCTACTGGTGCGGTTATGGATAATCCGTATAAATTAACGGCATCGTCTTTGGTGGCGCCAACAGCTGGCAGTATCAGCATGTTACTTGAGTCGCCGACGTTTGCCCCGACGGTGCAAGAAGCGGTACTAGCTTCAGTGGTCAGTGATTTAAATACTGAAAACTATGAGGTCGGTTCTGATGGCTATATGGCTATTGTTGAACAAGCACAAGCAGCCTTACCTGATGTGCTTTCGGCCTTTGCTTTTGCCGGTCAAACCATCGTTGATAGCTCGGATCCCCTTGCTGCCGGTCAATTATTGGCGCAAACCGGTAATCCAGTACACATGATTGAAATTGTCGGTGATGGGAACGCTAACTTGCCAGACCAAGTATTGCCTAATACGGTTTCTTTCTCGCCGACCGCGGGTACTGAAGCGTTAATTGCGGCCATGGGCCTAGAGAGCATTACTGAAACTAAGATGGCAACGCCCGCTTCTGGGGTGGTGCGCTTTAGCAAAGGTCACCACAGTTCATTGCTTGATCCTAACCCCGTTGATGGGGTGTCTGATCCTGCCTTATCGACCATTGCGTTTTTAGAAATGCAAAACCAAGTGATCACTTTTGCGGCAAGCCAAGGTACGGTGTTGCCAGTGGAAGTCACGCAAGTGGTTGCTGGCGCAGAGTAACGCTGATTTAATTTGAACCAAAAGCTGGCTTAGGCCAGCTTTTTTATTTGCGGTTTATCAGTTACTATTTGTTTTTTTGAGGGTGGAGGATCACTTGGAATTTTTATTTGAATATGGCTTGTTTTTAGCCAAAGCCGTAACTTTAGTGGTTGCTGTTATTTTGGTGTTAACCGCTATGGTGGCGATTAGCCATAAACCTAAGTCTGAAAAAGGTGAGTTAATCCTGACCGATATTAGCGATAACTTTAAGAGCTTAGTTGACAGTTTAAAAGAACAGCTATTAGATAAGAAGCAGTTAAAACAGCTTAAAAAACAGCAAAAAAAGTCTGAAAAACAAGAAAAAGATCAAGACCAAGAGGCGCTTGCCAAAACCTTTTACCTTAAGTTTAAGGGCAGTATTGATGCTAAAGAAGTGGAGTCGTTACGTCGTGAAGTGACCGCGGTGTTGGCGATTGCCGAAGCCGGCGATGAAGTGTTGGTGAGCATTGAAAGCGGCGGTGGCATGGTCCACGGTTATGGGTTGGCAGCCAGTCAGCTTGACCGTATTAAGCAAGCAGGCTTAACACTGACGGTTTGTGTTGATAAAGTGGCAGCCAGTGGCGGCTATATGATGGCTTGTGTGGCGGATAAAATTTACAGTGCGCCTTTTGCCATTATTGGCTCTATCGGCGTGGTAGCCCAGCTACCGAACTTTAATCGATTATTGAAAAAGCACGATATTGATTATGAACAACATACCGCCGGTGATTTTAAGCGCACGTTGACCGTGTTTGGTGAGAACACCGATGAAGGCCGTGAAAAGTTCCAGCAAGAACTTGAAGAAACCCATGTGTTATTTAAAGAATATGTGGGTAAATACCGACCAGCACTTGATATCGAAAAAGTGGCCACAGGTGAACATTGGTACGGCCAACAAGCCATAGAATTGGGCTTAATTGATGCCATCAAAACCAGTGATGATGTGTTGTTTGAGTTGGCGCAAAATGGTCAAGTGTACAAAGTTGAATACAAGCTTAAACAAAATTTGGCCAAGAAATTTGCCGGCGGTGCTTCTGCTTTAGTCACAAGCGTCATTGATGCCGTAGCGGCTAAAGCGCAAAAGCATTAATAAATACAAGCGCGGCTCGGCAACGGGCTGCGCTGCTTAATTTTCGCTGGTAAACTCGTTATCAAGATTAACCACGACTTCGAACTCTCCCCCTGAAAATTCAATTTGGCATGGGTAACCACTGCGTTTAAGTAACTTGACCATGGCACGGTTGGTTCCTTGGATCATGGCGACCACCGTTTTGATGCCGACTTGCTTGCCCATTAACAGTAAATGTTTTACTAAGACTGCCCCAATCCCTTGTTTTTGGAAGTCATCAGACACAATACACGACAGTTCAGCGGTGTCACTGGTGTCCCCTAGCTTGACTAACCTGCCGGCGGCGACCAACTGGTTTGAAGCCCCATGAAACACAGAAATCGCGAAGGTTTTTTGATAATCAATGTCAGTAAATTCATGTAACTCATCAATGCTGGGCTCGGCGATCACTTGAAAAAATCGCATATACAGAGTGCGTTCAGAAAGGGTGTGATAAAGGTCCAGCATGGCGTATTTGTCATGGGCGTGCATGGCTTTTAGTGTCAGCTCTAAATGGCTGTGACTGACATCCATTTCATAATAGTTCTGTGCTTTATGAAGCGGCGCTGGGGGGGGCTCAGTGGCTAACAAATTGACCTTCCTTAACAAACGTTTTGATTAAATCGGTGTTCTTGTTATTCTGCACATATCTTTAATAAGCTAATGATAAGCATAATGAAAAATATACTATCTGGCAAAGTTGCCGCAGGATTTTGGCGACTTTGTGATTGGCACATGTCAACCAAGCAATTACAAAGCTACACTGAAGCCCTGTTAGCACGCGGGATCACGGTGATGGATCATGCTGATATCTATGGTGCAGGTCAGGCCGAAGCCCAGTTTGGAACCATGCTTAAACAAGCCCCCTCATTGCGAGAGCAAATGGTATTAGTGTCAAAATGTGGGGTGACCTTGCCAAGTTCTGAGCAGTTGTTTACCCAAGCGGCGGCCTATGACAACTCTAAAGCTTATATCATTTCCCAAGTAGAGCGCTCACTTACCAGCCTTAATAGTGATCATTTAGATTTATTATTGGTGCATCGCCCAGACTATTTGATGCAGCACGATGAAATCGCCGAGGCGATGCTGAGTCTTCAACAGCAGGGTAAAGTAAAAACCTTTGGGGTGTCTAACTTTGATCCTGTCGATGTGGCCGAGCTTAAGAAGCACATTCCTTTGCAAACCAACCAAATTGAACTGTCAGTGGTCGAGCCAAAATCGGTATTGAATCGTGAATTAGTGCATTATCAAAATGATATGGTGACCATGGCTTGGTCACCTTTTGCAGGGGGGCGGTTATTTAATGCCAATGCCCGTTTAGCACAGGCATTAATGGCGGTGGCAAAAGCCCATGACGCGACAGTCCCGCAAATCGCTTTAGCGTGGATTTACGCCTTGCCTCAGGCGATTTTACCGGTATTAGGAACCGGTAAAATTGAACGAGTAGATGAGGCCTTAGGCGCTGCAGAAATCCCATTGACTAAACGCCAATGGTATTACTTGCTGGAAGCCTCTACGGGCGTGTCGGTGCCTTAGGCTTTAGATTACTTCGAGGCTGAAGCCATGTTGGTGGCTTTGGCCTGGCGCTAAGCTAATGGCGTCTTTGCCAATGTTACCTGATTCTAGGCACAGCATTTGTAAATAACCTAAATCATCAAAGTCAGCCATGGCCTTGGCTTTCTCAGCCCAAGGGTTCCACAGTACACAACTGTTTGATTGGTAACGGGTCATTTTTAATTTCGCTTTAGGGCTGTTTATGATTTGGCTTTGTAAGCTTGGGTAATAGACCCTATCTACCTCTTGATCGATGGTCATTAACCTAGTGGCTTGGGTATGTTCTTGGGCGAATTCTACATAAGACGTGTTGGCTAAACCTTCAATGTGGGTTTGGCTAATATCTTCAATATCAAAGTAAGTGTGCAGTGCTTGGCTGATTTCGATCGTTTGTTGGCTGTCGTTAAAGTTGATGATCTCCACCTTTAATTGCTTACCAAAACTAAAGTGTAATTCCACCTTGTGACCCGTTGGCCAATGGTTGGCTTGAACAATCGACTCATCTAAAAATAGTTTGACCACCACCGCTTGAGCGGACTCTTCAATGGCTTTTATGGTCCAACTATTGGTGCGTGCAAAACCGTGTTGCGGCAAGCTTGGTTCAGCAGCGGGCCCAAACCATGGCCAACAGATTGGGATCCCACCACGAATGGCCTTATCCGATTGAAACTGTGCCGATGGCGACATCCATAGCAGGTTATCGTGTCCTTTGGGGGCATATTTAGTGACATGGGCACCATGAAGATAGATTTCAGCTTCACAATATTCATTGTTGATGGCTAAAAACTCTAAGCCGTTATTGCTATGAAAGTTTACGCTAGACATACAGCACTCCATTGCATAACCCACCGTTGCGGTGAGGAAATATATTAAGTTGCTTCTATTGTAGTGCGAAGATGTTTGCATGTGAACTAATAACCATAATTGCCTTTACTTTATTGTTATAAATTGAAAAGTTAACTTTTTTATTCATTAGTAGGGACGTTGGCATGTTAACAAACTGGCTTTACTTTGCATTTTTAGCGGTGGCAGTGAGTCTGCCCGTTAAGGCGCTAGAGCAATTACAAAATCCTCTTTCAAAACAACAGGCGCTTGCGCCGAGTAAGGCATTTGCAAAAGATTATGTGTTGCAAGTGCTTAAACAGCCAGTTTCTAGCGAAAGAGCCCAAGCAATTTTGAGCAAAATAGATTTAACTCAGCCTCGCTTGCATGGGGTAAAAGCCTTGGTCGATGCTGAAAACTTCCAAGCCGCCTTAACCGCATTACTTAGGCATTATCAAGATAAGCAATTTGTCACCCAGCTTGATGATAGGATCTCTGCATTTGACCGTAACATCGCCGATGATGCTCTGAGCCATTACCTGTTAGGTAATAAGAAAAGCTACCCGACCACTTTTAGAGGCATTGAAATTGACTGGCACGGGCCAGGTTTTTTTCAAGGGAAAGAAATTACTGCTTTAGAGTGGGGCTACCAATACAATCGTCAGTTTGCGCTAAAGCCTTTAGCAAAGTTATTTAAATCCACCGCCAATGAAGATTACGCCTTTGAATGGGCTTATCAGATCCTTTCCTATAAAGCGGCTAACCTGCCAATCGCCAATAATGCACCAAAACGGGTCCGTCGAGGAATGGAAACCTATTATCGTTTACAAGGCATTACCTTAGGGATTGGACCTTTGCTTAAGTGGCCTGAATTTAATGAAACTCTGTTGGTCGAACTGCTAGAGAGCATCCATCACCAAAGCGAACATGTTCGGTCAGTTTATGCCAAAAGGGGCAATCACCTGGTGGGGGAATTGATGGAAGTTTTTCAGGTTGGGGCGCTGTTTGATGAATTTAAGCACGCTGCACAATGGCGCCAAGACGGCATAACACGAATACCTGAAATGATGTTCTCTGAAAGTTATAGCGATGGCATGAATAAGGAGTTGGTCTTTAGCTATCACACCATGTATTTGAGACTTTACACTCAGTTTTTAGAACTGGTAACAAAATTAGGCTATCAACAGGCATTACCTAAAGACTACCTGAGTCACTTGAAGAAAATGTATCAGTATCCGTTAGCCATGGTCATGCCCGATCTTTCCTACCCTCAGTTTGGAGATGGTTGGAAACAAGCAGGCTATTATCGAAGAACCTTTGCCAAGGCTGCTCAGTTATTTCCTGAAGAGCCCGCTTTTGCCTTTTATGCCAGTAAAGGCAAACAGGGGCGGCCACCTGCCCAAAAATTATTCAGTTATCCAGAAAGTGGGTTTTATGCCCTGCGACAGGGCTTTGATAACGATGATACTGTGGTGGTGCTAAAAAACGGTGCAGGTGAAGGTTGGTGGCATGATCAACCAGATAACATGACTTTTACTTTGCGGGCCCTTGGCCGCGAGTTTATGAATGATTCTGGGTCATTTATCTATGGCAGCAAAGATCCCCAGATGATCAAGCAAAGGGAATGGTTTAGAAAAACCAGTTCCCATCAAACCTTAACCCTAAATGGCGAAAATGCTGCCCGCAAGCCCAGCCATATCAAGTCAGTAGTGGCAGACTATGGTTTGTCTGTGGTGGTGGAAAATCAAAGTTATCCGCAGTTAACCCATCGTCGTTCAATGACTTTGTTAGATGATCAATATGTGGTGATTTATGATCAGGCAATAGGCACTGCCCAAGGGCAAGTGCAACTCAATTTTCAATTGGTTCCCTCTGCGGTAGCAATCGATAAACCCGCACTTGCGGTAACCACCGAGTTTGCCGATGGCACCAATGTGACCGTGCAAACCTTTGCGCTGCAGGCAGAGAACCCGCAATTACAGCAAGCTGAGGGCTATATTTCCTATCAGCAAACTAAAAAGCAGCCAAGACCGGCATGGCAGATTGTTCAGCAAAAGACCGAGACAGAATTAGCCTGGTTAACGGTCATTGCCCCTTTCTCTGGTGAAAAACCAGCCATTGCGGCGACCCTAAACCAAGCTGGGGAGCACAATAAGTATCAAATTAACATTGGTGATAAGGCCTATCATTTTACGCTTTAATAAGCGCAGCTGCCTGTTTTGACGGCTTACCAGCGCAGCGCGGGTAAGCCGTTTTGTCGATAACACGGATGAAATGCCCCTTTAACCCCTCTGAGGTGACAGACAAAACTTGAGGTCTGATTGGGAAGTAATCATAATATGTCTCGAATTTACAGGAGCCCTTTAAAATGAAAAAAGCCGTATTTCTCGACCGTGATGGTGTGATTAATGTCGATCATGGTTATGTTGGCAAGCAAGATGACTTCGACTTTATTGATGGGGTGTTCGAGGCCTGTTTAAAGCTCAAACAAATGGGCTATCTATTAGTGTTAGTGACTAATCAGTCAGGCATTGGCCGTGGTTATTATTCGGAAGATGACTTTCATACGCTGACAGAGTGGATGGACTGGAACTTTGTCGATAAAGGCGTCGAATTTGATGGCATTTATTATTGTCCCCACCATCCACAACAAGCCCTAGGTGACTACCAGCAAGATTGCGAATGTCGCAAACCAAAACCTGGAATGCTGCTTTCTGCCCAGCGCCACCTTAAAATTGATATGGCCAATTCGATCATGATTGGTGACAGTATTTCAGATATGCAGGCGGCCATCAGTGCAGAAGTGGGCCAGCGTTATTTAGTGACCAGCGATGAAGATAAACTGCAGCAAGCCGCGGCATTAATTTCTGGCCATGGCAGCAACTTGCTTGAAGTCGTCAACAATTGTATCGGCTAAGGCAATCAGCTTAATACCCTATAAGGCTCCTAATTGGGGCCTTTATTTTTTGATGGTTGTTTAATTGGCAAAGGGCTGCTGTGGGCAACAGCATTGCTGGGCTTGGGCCCTATCGTTCAAAGCCGCGCATTGCTGCTAGTCGTTATTTTGTAGGAGGAATTAAATCTGGTAACCACAACGCAATAAATTCTTCCGCCCCTTGTTGGGTCATGCCATCACTTTCCATAAGATGTTTAAGCACTTCATCATACTGTTCCATGAGACTCTCCGTTGTTGTTGGCCTGTTTAAAAGCTAGCCCAAGGGAGTGGGAAATGAGAAATATGCTTTGTATAAATTTAGAATGATATTATAACAAACGGTTATTTGACGAATTGGGCTTATCCGCTACTGCAATAACTGACTGGCCGCTAATTTTTGGTAAAGTTTCGATTTTTCTAATAATTGAGTGTGGCTACCACAATCAATGATGGCTCCTTGATCCATGACCAAGATGATATCCGCTTCGATAACCGTGCTCAGGCGATGGGCGATGGTAATGCTGGTGGTGGTTTTTAGTAAGCTTGCTAAAGTTGTTTGGATGGCTTTTTCACTGACGCCATCTAAAGCGCTGGTGGCTTCATCGAATAACAATATCGGTCTTTGACTGAGCAAAGCACGAGCAATGGCTAATCGTTGCTTCTGTCCCCCTGAGAGATTGACGCCGCGTTCCCCAAGTTGGCTATGATAACCCTCCGCCAGTTGTTCGATAAATTCGTCACAATAGGCCTGCTTACAGGCTAGGATGACTTCTGCTTCGGTTGCATCAGGGCGAGCAAAGCGAACATTATCAATGACTGACATGGCGAAGATCACACTGTCTTGAGACACCACCGCAAACTGTTTTCTGATGTCTTCTAGGCGATAGCTGCAAATGGCTTTACCATCAAATAAAATTTGCCCTGATGTGGCGTCATAAAACCGCTGCAGTAAATTAATTAAGGTGCTTTTTCCTGCGCCACTGGGGCCAACGATGGCAATTCGCTGGCCTTGCTCGATGGTGAGATTGATCCCTTTTAACGCGGCAACATTGCCATCAAAGCTAAAGTTCACATCAGTAAATTGGATCTGCTGCACGCTATTTAAGGGGGCAGGGTTGGCGCTTTGCGTTAATGATGAGGTTTGACTGGCAAGGTGTCTTAAGCGATCACTGGCGCCAAGGGCTTTTTGTACTTCGGAAGCGACCTCACTAATGGTGGCACTGGCGCCGGCAACCATTAAGGCGTAAAACAAGAAAGCGGTTAATTCGCCGGGGCTAAGTTTACCGCTGGCGACATCGGTTAAGCCAATCACCACCAGTCCCAATAAGCACATACTGGAAATAAACATAACCACTGCAATCAGCAGTGCCCTTATGGCGATCCTTGATTTGGCCGAACGCAAAATTTGATTCAAGCACTGGCTGAAGTAATTCAAGCTGGCGCTTTGATGATTATAGGCCTGCACGGTTTTGATTTCATGCAAAGACTCATCAATAAAGGCTCCCATATCGGCCACTTTATCTTGGTTATGAGAGGATTTAGCCCTTACTTTTCGCCCCAATATTAAGATTGGTAAAAACACCAGTGGGATAGCAGCAATAATGATCAGGGTCATTTTAATGCTGCTGATTGCCATCAATAGCAGCCCGCCTATTAGGGTTACCCCTGAGCGCAGAGTCATCGAAAAACTTGAGCTGACCACATTTTGAACGAGGGTAATGTCCGCCGTAAAACGGGAGATGACTTCGCCGGTTCTTTCGGTTTTAAAGAAGCGTTGATCTAGGTTAATTAAACTGGCAAACACATTATAGCGAATGTCATTGCTGATTTTCTCCCCCAGCAAGCTCATCAAATAAAAGCGACCATAGGTGGCTATTGAGCTGAACATGATAATGACCGCCATGATTGCCACCAGTTGCAGTAATTCGCTCGAGCTGCTTTTATCAGCATCGATGACCAGTTTTATGATTTGTCCCAAGCTGAGCCAGGCCAGTGACGCAATAAATAAAAAAATGACTGCCCAGGTGGCTTGGGTTTTGTACGGCTTAATAAAGTTCACTAGCCACTTGCTGGTCGACCCTGATGTGTTAGACATAAATGATTTTAAAGTTGTTTACGACAGATAAGCCCATCTTAGCCTGTGCAGGATCATCCATAAAGTGGAATTTTTTTAGTCTCTGAGCTTATTTTTCTTATAAATCGTCTAGGCTTAAGTGATTAATAATTAAAAAATACGGGCAGCCTTTGCTATGAAACAGTGTGAACAAGCAATCCAGATTGGCACTATTGAATCATTACTGATTGCCATTTTAGTATTGTTCATTGGTCACTGGATAAATAGAAATGTAAGAGTTTTCAAAAAATATAATATCCCAGAGCCAATCATTGGCGGCTTAGTGGTTGCCGCTATCATTACTTTCACTCACTTCCAGCAAGTTGAGATTTGCTTTTCTTTGCCAATGAAAGACACCTTAATGTTGATGTTTTTCTCAACCGTGGGGTTGGCGGCAAGTTATAAATTATTGCTTAAGGGGGGCTCGAAAGTCTTCATCTTCTTAGGCATCGTTTCACTGTATATTGTGGTGCAAAATTTTGTTGGGGTTTCCATGGCAGAGTTGATGGGTCAGGAGCCTTACTTTGGTTTGATTGGTGGTTCAATCACCCTCTCTGGAGGGCATGGTACCGGGGCCGCTTGGGCGGCAACCTTTAAAGAAGATTACGGCATTCAAACCATTGAGTTAGCAATGGCAGCGGCCACATTTGGGTTAATCATGGGGGGGATCATCGGTGGCCCAGTGGCGCAAAGATTAATTGATAAACATGGTTTGGTTTCTAAATATGGCATCCACGGTAACCACCACATCGATCACCCAGATCTTGTCACTTACGATTCTTTAGAAGAAGATAGAGTGACGGCAAAAAGCATATTGGAAACGCTTTTTGTGTTGTTAATATGTGTCGCGGGTGCTAAAGCCATTGGCCACTTAGTCGAATCCTATGAGTTGACGGCCTTAGAGATGCCTGAGTTTGTTTATGCACTATTTTTGGGGGTAGTGATCACCAATATCACTGAGTTAACCCGCGGTTACAAAGTGAACAATGAATGTGTCGATGTCTTGGGTACCGTTTCATTATCTCTGTTTCTAGCAATGGCATTGATGAGTTTAAGGTTATGGGAAATCTTTGATTTGGCCTTACCGATGCTAGCGATTTTATTAGTACAGACCGTTATTCTGGCGTTATTTGCCTATTTTGTTACTTTCCGCTTGATGGGCTCAAATTATGATGCGGCGGTGATGGCGGGTGGTCATTGTGGTTTTGGTATGGGAGCAACGCCAACGGCAGTAATGAATATGGGCGCATTGGTGACCAGAAATGGCCCTTCACCTCAGGCGTTTATGGTGGTGCCAATTGTTGGGGCGTTCTTTATTGATTTGGTTAATGTCATCATTTTACAGACTTATATTGCCATTTTGATGTAGTGTTTTTTGTTCAAAAATATTCCTCTAGGGCGTTACTTGAGTAAAAATAATTAAGATCTTAGATTTTCGCTAAATATTTCAGTGCGTTTTCGCTCAAAGCTTTGTAACCTATGAGCAATCTTCATTTACAGGAAAGTAGTTAATGATTGAAAAGTCTAGAAGGGTAGAAAATACTCAAGAGTCTTATATCAGAAATATTCTTAAAGCCATTTCCCAACCTGGCATGCTATCACTGGCAGGTGGATTACCCGATGCCAGTCGCTTTCCGTTTGAACTATTAGCGAACGCCAGTCAAAACTTAGTTAATAACCCTGGCATTTATCAATATGGCCCGACTGAAGGCTTGCCCGCTTTGCGAGAGTGGATCTTAGCTAAGCAGCCCCAAGGGGATCTTGATGTGTTATTAACTACCGGTTCCCAGCAAGCCTTGGATTTGCTTGCGAGAGCGTATTTAAACCCACAGGATAAAGTGCTGGTAGAGGCGCCAAGCTATTTGGGTGCTTTGCAAATTTTTGATCTAGCTGAAGTGGAAACCGTTGCGGTACTCAGTGAAAATGATGGCCCTAATATTGCCGACCTTGAACGTCAATTAAAGGCTCACAAGGTCAAGTTATTTTATGCCGTGCCGGATTTTCAAAATCCTTCTTGTCGCACTTGGTCGGCCATTAAGCGCCAACAAGTGGCAGAGTTATTAGCCCAATATGATGTGGCTTTTGTTGAAGATGCCCCCTATCGTGAATTACGCTTTGAAGGACAAACTTTACCGACCGTGTCGTCTTTTATGCAGCAGTTGCAAGCGGACAGTTTCTTTTTAGGTTCGTTTTCTAAAATCGCGACCCCGAGTATGCGTGTCGGCTATGTCAGTGCGCGTGCTGAGTTGCTTAAACCGATTGCTAAGGTTAAACAAGCCTCCGATTTACATTCGGCCTTACCGATGCAGCAAATGCTGTTAGATGTGGTCAGTCACCCTGATTTTGATGACCACCTGCAAGCGTTAACCAAGCATTACCAGTCGCGCCGTGATGCTCTGGTGGCTGCTGTTAATGCTCATCTTAGTGAGTTTGTTGACTTTGAAGTACCTGAGGGTGGGATGTTCTTATGGCTAGAATTAAAGCGTCATAATGCTCGTGATATTGCTGCCAAAGCATTAGTTGAAAATGTCGCGGTAGTGCCAGGAACTGAGTTTTGGCCTAGCACTCGAGAAGCTGATTATCAGGCTATTCGCTTAAACTTTACCGCTTTAGATGCCGAGCAACTTGATGTGGCGGTTGCGCGATTGGCAAAGGTAATGGCAGCCAATTAAGAGGCCGCTTTAACACAGCAAGAGCGCCCAATGGCGCTCTTTTTGTATGACCAGAAAAGTTAAACTAGGGTGGCTAAAAAACCAATTAAGCCACCGAAAACGCCTCCCCAAACCACAAGCCAGCCAAGGTGTTGGCGGATCATATCTTGCACAATCTCTTTCACTAGTTGCGGGGTTAATTCATCAAGACGGGCATTAATGATCGATTCAATTTTGTTAAGTAGCGCTGAGTTATCACCACCGGATAATGAATCGGCAAGTTTTTGATGGAATTCTTCCCCTTGGGTTATTTGGATGATTGATGCTTTCATTTTGTTTTCGAATGGCTGTTGCATAGGTGCTAACGCTTCCGTACCGCCAAACATCGCCAGCATCGAACCAAAGGACGATTCTTCCACGGTGCGCACGAGCGCACGAAAAGCAATCGATAAATCTAAGTCTTGAATGATAGGTTCAAGATCAAGCTGGTGGCTTTGCTCTCCCATCACTTTATTAATGTTTTCAGGGGTGAAAAACTGATTCATCATCATGCTGGCAATGGCCGCTTTGAAAGCTTCAAAGCGATTAGCAATGACGCCAGAGCCGTAAAGTCCAGGCACCTTTTCAAACAGCATATGGATAGCCAGAGAATTGGTAATCGCCCCTGAAAGGGCAAATAAACCAATACTAAAAAGGGTATTTTGTTGACTCAAATAGCCTGCCACGACCAGCGCAGCGGCAATCAAATTAGTGATTAAATTTTTATTCACAGCAAAAGTTAATGTTGTAGAGTAAGATTACCCATGATTTTAAGGCGATGGTTTGAATAAGACAAATACTATGAGCAGTTATCAACAGTTAGTGAATCATTTTGAGCATATTTCCCACTTACAACATTTACAATCTATTTGCGCTTGGGATGGGGAAACCATGATGCCGAGCGGTTCTGCCGAGCAGCGTTCTAAGGCCATGGCGGAACTGGATTTAGTGATCCACAAAGCGAGTAATAAAGCCGAGATCAAACAATGGCTAGCGGCTGCTGAAAGTGAGCCTTTAACCGAGCTGCAAGCCTCTTCCCTTAGGGAAATGAAACGTCAAATCGCGATTGAGAGTGCTTTACCTGAATCGCTGGTTAAGGCTAAACGCTTAGCGGGCAGCCAGTGTGAGCATCAGTGGCGCAGCCAAAGAGCCAATAATGACTGGCAAGGATTCAAGAAAAACCTAAAAGAAGTGGTTAAGCTCAGCCGTGAGGAAGCGCAAATAAGAGCGCAGCAGCAAGGCTTAAGTCCATACGATGCCATGTTGGATTTGTATGAGCCGGGGATGACAACAGCTGAGTTAGATAAGCTCTTTGCAGAGCTGCAAACTTGGCTGCCAGAGCTTATTACTCAAGTACAACACAAGCAAGCCAATTGGCATAATGATATTGATTTGCGGGCCGATATTGATTTACAGCATCAATTAAGTTTGAAGGTGATGTCTAAATTAGGGTTTGAGTTTAACTTAGGCAGACTCGATGTGAGTGCCCATCCATTTAGTGGTGGGGTTCCAACGGATTTAAGGATCACCACCCATTATCACCAGAGTGACTTTAGCAGTGCACTGTTTAGTACCATCCATGAAACAGGACATGCCTGTTATGAGCAGTACTTACCAGCAGCAGTGGCAGGTTTACCAGCAGGCTTGGCGCGTTCGATGGCCATTCATGAAGGCATGAGTTTGTTTTATGAAATGCAACTAGGGCGTGATCCTTTGTTTTTAGAGACGTTGTTGCCAGAACTGAATCAAACCTTAAATAAACAACTGAGCTTGCAGCAACTCACTCAACATTTGCATAAGGTCAGCCCGAGTTATATTCGTATTGAAGCCGATGAAGTGACGTATCCAGCCCATATCATTCTGCGTTATCAAATAGAAAAAGCCATTATTGCGGGCGACGTAGAGGTGGATGACTTACCGGATTTATGGCAACAATTGGCCCAGCAATTATTAGGCATCGATATTAATGGTAATCATAAGCTTGGGGTCATGCAGGACATTCATTGGACAGATGGCAGTTTTGGCTATTTTCCCTCTTATACATTAGGGGCGATGTATGCGGCTCAATTTAAGGCCGCCATGGCGCAGCAATTAGAGGTGACTGAACTTATCAAAGCTGCAGAGTTGGGGCCGATATTTAATTGGTTAAAGCAAAATATATGGTCCAAAGGCAGCCTGTTAACCACTTCAGAATTAGTTATCCAAGCCACAGGTGAAGCTTTAAACCCTAAGCACTTTGAACAACACTTAAAGGCACGCTATCTTTGATGGTAAGGCTGTGATATGTTTGCGCCAATTTTGCATCAAAAGAGTTATTTATGAGTAATTTCGAATTAGCCGACCCTTACATCGAGCTCTATAAAGTATTAAAAGCCGAGGGGTTAGCTGCCAGTGGTGCCGATGCCAAAACCTACATTAGTGAAGGTCTGGTGTTAGTGAACGGTAACATTGAAACACGCAAGCGTAATAAAATTGTGGTGGGTGACACCATAGAATTTAATCAGGTGACAATTACGATTGTTGCCAAAGGAGACCAATGATGAACTTTCCCGATGATGATAACGGTAAAATGTTACAAATGATGGCCGAGTCGGGTATCAACTTAACTCAAGAATGTGAAATTGACTTTTATGCGGTATTTGCCGATGAGCAAGATGCTGAAGTCGCTATGGAAGAATTAGCGAAGCAAGAGTTGGCTCAAGGTGGGGCGTTAGAAATTCAGTTAGATGAAGCGAATAATCAATTTGAGCTTATCCTAACGAAAGTTTTGGTGCCTGAGTATGATGCCATTGTTGCCACCGAAGAAGCACTTAATGCCTTTGTTAGCGATTATCACGGCTCATCGGATGGTTGGGGCGTGATGCAACCTGAGCATGAGCACGATGAAGATGATGACCATCATCACCATTAAACTTTCAGTGTGATAGTGACAAAAAAAGCGCCTTAAGGCGCTTTTTTTTAACGTAAGAGGCGATTAGCCTACTTTTACGTTCTCAGCTTGTAGGCCTTTTTGACCTTGGCCGATTTCGAAAGTCACTGCTTGACCTTCTTGTAGTGATTTGTAACCATCACCTACGATGCTACGGAAGTGAACAAAAACGTCAGGGCCATTTTCTTGTTGAATGAAGCCGTAACCTTTGTCAGCGTTAAACCATTTTACGATGCCAGTTGTAGACATAATTAATATCCTTAATGATATAGTTTGATTAACCTAATCTAGAAATCGAATTTTTAGATTAATTCGCTATAAATTTATGTTTTCTGGCAAGCATATAGGTAGATTTACAAACGTGTATCTCGAAACACTAGAGCATAGTAGAGCAAAATTTAAAGCGCAGGTGTATAGTATTGCCCAATTAGGCAATATGCAACCTTTTAAAAATATTTAATTTTTTTTATTTCGAATAATGCTACTTGAGCCATCAAATTCACCTAAAACGGTCATTTTTAATGCTTAAATTAACATCTTGTCTACAAGGGCACTTATTTTTCCATGCCAATTAACCATCAAGGTAACTAAATGAGAATCATTCACACATCAGATTGGCATCTGGGCCATCAATTACTTGGTCAATCGCGTCAGTTTGAGCATCAACACTTTTTAAATTGGTTGTTGCAACAAATTAAACAGCACCAAATTCAGTTGCTCATTATTGCTGGTGATGTTTTTGATACTGGCACTCCTGCCAGTTATGCACGAACCATGTATCATGATTTTTTAGTGAAGGTAGCGGCTTTAGGCAGCTGCCAAGTTATCGTTACCGGCGGTAATCATGACTCTGTTGCTATGTTGCATGAGTCAAAGAGTCTGCTGACCGCTTTTAACGCTTATGTGGTGGGGGGCATCGAAGCCGATGAATTACCCGTCAGACCAATTTACAATGATGAGCAATTGCTCGCGGTGGTCTGTGCTGTCCCTTATTTAAGGCCGAGGGATTTAGTGCGTTCTGAAGCTGGGCAATCGATTGAGCAAAAACAGCAACAATTAGCAGAGCAAATTAGTCAGTATTATAAAAGCTGTTATCAGCATGCGCAGACACTTGCCCAAGACAGTCAAGCTGCCATTATTGGTTGCGGGCATTTTACCTTAGTGGGTGGCCAAGTGTCAGAATCGGTCAGGGAATTATACATAGGCACTTTAGATGCCTTACATGCCAGCTTGTTACCGGATTTTGATTATTTGGCTATGGGGCATCTGCACAAGGCGCAACAAATTGATGGGAAACCACACTTAAGGTATTCGGGCGCACCATTACCGTTAAGCTTCAGTGAAGCCGATAAACCTAAAAGTGTCACTATGGTTGAATTTTCAGGTAAGCAAATGACTGCCCACAAGCAATTGCAGGTTCCTATCAGTCAACCTTTATTGAGCCTTACCGGATCATTAGAGCAAATTATTGCCCAGATAGTGCAGTTACAAGCAGAGCCCACTCCCGAGCGACCCACCTGGTTAGAGGTGAATATTACCCAGCAGCAATACTTATCGGATCTGGTTGAACGCATTAACAGTCATCTTGATGACCATTACTTTAAGTTATTGCGAGTAAAGCGCATCCAACAAGTCAATAAGCAAGTACTCAACACCAAGCAGTTAAGTTTAGATGAGCTCAGTGAAGCGCAAATTTTTGAGGCTAGGTTGCAGTTAGAAGCGTTGTCTGATGAGCAGCAGCAATCACTTAAACAAGCCTTTAAAGCATTACAACTACAATTGGCAGAACAACAATAATGAGAATTTTATCTATCCGTTTAGAAAACATTAATTCTTTAAAAGGCGCTTGGTATATCGATTTTCGCGATCCTGAATTTCAGCGTTCAGGGTTGTTTGCCATTGTTGGCCCGACGGGCGCGGGTAAGACCAGTATTTTAGATGCCATTTGTATTGCGTTATACCATCAAACCCCAAGACAGGTATTAAGCCAGAATAATAATGGAGTGATGACTCGTGATACCAGTTATTGCTGTGCGGAAGTTGAGTTTGAAGTCAAAGGTAAGCAATATCGTGCATTTTGGGCGCAACGGCGTTCAAGGGGTAAGGCCGATGGCAAGCTGCAAAAACCTGAGGTGGAATTGGCAGAGGCTGATGGCAAAATTATTACCTCGAAACTTTCTGAAAAAATTAAAGCAGTCAGTGAACTCACTGGATTGGATTTTGGCCGCTTTACCAAATCTATGATGTTAGCCCAAGGTGGCTTTGATGCTTTTTTAGCGGCGGCGGCCAATGACCGGGCAGAGTTACTCGAAGAGCTCACGGGCACTGAAATTTACGGTTTATTGTCCAAACAAGCCTATGACAATCATAAGCAGCATGCTCAGCAAGTGCAGCAATTAAAGTTTAAGCTTGAGCAGTTGCAGATGTTGTCAGCCCCTGAGTTAGCTGAAATTGAGCAACATAAGCAAGAGTTACTCGCTTTAGAAAAACAGACTAAAGCTCAGTTAAGCGCGTGCAATCAACAGCACCAACGCCAGCAACAATTTTCACAGCTTACGCAGCAGCAGCAGGGATTACAGCTGCAATTACAACATCTGCAGCAACAAGCTGATGAGTTTGCACCGCAGCAACAGGTTTTGGTTAAGGCTTTAGAAGCACAAAAATATCAGGGCCAATATCAGCAATTACAGCAAGCTCAACAGCAGCAGCAAAGTTTATTGATACAACTTGAACAGTATCAACAGCAAAAAGCACTGCTTGAACAGCAGCAAACCAGCTTGGAACAACAAGAGCAGTCTTTGGTAGAGGCGTTAAAACGAACACAAGCCCAGAGTGAACAAGATCAACAGTTAGCGCAGCAGCAATTGATCCCCCTTGAACAGCAAGCCAATAGCAATGCCAAACAGATCCAACAATTAACTGCCAAGCAACGGCAGCAAACGACCCAGCAGCAACAGCTAAACGCTGAGATAAATCAACGTAAACGTTATTTACAGCAATCTGAGCAGCAGCATCAGCAGCTAAGCCAATGGTTACAGCAGAGTGTAGTCAACGAAGACGTGGCCCAGCAACTTCCCCTTTGGCAGCAGAATTACCAATTACTCGGGGAGTTAGAGCAACAACTGTTGCACTTTACTCAGGAGTTAACGCAACGGCAGCAGCAAGAGCGAGAGCTCAATAGCCAACAGCAACGCTATGGGGCTGAAGCTCAGCAAGTGCAACAGCATCAACAACGGTTAGGCCAGCAGTTACAACAGCTATTATTACAGCAGCAACACTTATTGGGTGATCTCAATATTGAGCAATTACAACAGCAGTTGCTCAGTTTTAGGGAACAAACTCCTTTGTTAGTAAAGGCTCAACACCTACATAATCATAATGAGCAACTGCAAATGCAGTTGCAGCAGTATCATGAGGCCCATCACCAAGCCCTCGCTCAGTTGTCACAGCTTGATGCCGAACAACAACAGCTTGAGCCCAAATATGACATGCTGGTGCAGCAACGTCAGGATTTACAGCAGCTGCTTAAGTTGCAACAGAAGATAGCGTCTTTGGCTCACTACCAGGCGCAATTACAGCAAGGGGATCCCTGTCCTTTATGTGGTGCCACTGAACATCCAGGGGTTGAACCTCATTCTGAGCACGAATATCAGTTACTTGAGCAGCGCGTTGGCGATAATCAGCAGCAATTAGAGCAGCTGCAACTGTTAAATAAACAACTGTTTGCTCAGCACGGGCAGGTGGAAGCACAAACGCAACAATTGCAGTTGAATATTGAACGCTTGCAGCAGCAGTTACAGCACAATGGTTTACAGCTTCAGGAGATCTCAAGCGAGCTGGGCTATGAGCACCGTTTAACCGTCGAACAGGTGATTAACCTTCTCCAGCATGAGCAACAATTACAAGCATTGTTTCAACAATGGCAGCAGTTAGAGCAACAAAACGGCCAGTACCAGCAACAGCGAGTGCAACTGCAGCAAACGGAGCAGCAACTCGAATATGGGATTAAGTTGACCACGCAACAACAGCAGCAACTTGGCGCTCAAGTTGAACAGTTGCAACTACAAATCGATAAAGTACAGCTGCAATTACAGCAGTTAGTCAGCCAGTTGCTAGGGCAACTACAAAAGCTTGGTTTTGATTCGGATGATCCTTCTGACATCATGGCCTTTATTGAACAAACCGCTGTGCAGTGGCAACAGCATAAGCAGTACCAGCAACGACTTAATGACACCAATAGCGCCATTGAGCAAGTTAATGCTGAAATTAATATGCAACAACAGGCGTTAGCTTTAGTTGAGCAAGAACAGCAGCATATTAGCGAGCAATTACAGCAAACGCAGCAACAGCACCAGTTACAATGTCAGCAATTGCAACAGCAGCTACAAGGGTTGAGTATCCAAGAGTTTTTGCAACGTGGACAAGATCAATTGCAAGCCGAGCAGGCATTACTGCAACAAGCTCAAGCGCAAACTAAGCAAAACTTAATTGAGTGTAATTCGGTTGTGGGGCAGTTCAACCAATTAACTCAATCGTTGGCACAGTTGTCTGAGCAAATAGAGCGCTATCAGCAGCAATGGCATAGTACATTAAATGCAAGTACCTTTAATGATCAGCAGGCATTTATCGCAGCTAACTTACCCCCTGAACAGGTTGAGTCTTTGCAGTTGCAACAGCAACAATTGCAACAGCAGTTACACAATACCCAAGCCAAATTAGAACAGCTGTCTGAGCAGATAGCGGCGTCCAAGGTTGAACAGGATGAGGGTGGCTACTCTTTAGAGGAACTCGAACAGCAACAGGCACAGTTCACAGCCCAGTTGCAGCAGTACCACCAAGGTTTAGGTGAGCTTGATCTGAAATTAAAGCAACATTTAGCTCAAGGACAAAAACAGGCCGCCTTGTTACAGCAAATGGAACAGCAAAATCAGCAGCTTGATATCTTGGCCAAACTCAATGACATGATTGGTTCGGCAGATGGCGCTAAATTCAGAAGATTTGCTCAAGGGTTAACCTTAGGGCAACTGGTTCAGCTTGCCAATGGTCAGTTGCAGCGTCTTGATGGCCGCTATCAATTGCAGCGCAGCGATGAACAGTCATTGGAGTTAGAAATTATCGATACTTGGCAAGGTGATCAAAAGCGTCTACTCAATACCTTATCTGGTGGTGAGCGCTTTTTGGTGTCATTGGCGTTAGCATTGGGGTTGTCAGATTTAGTTTCCCAGAAAACCTCTATCGATTCTATATTCTTGGATGAGGGCTTTGGCACCTTAGACCAACAAACATTAGATACCGCTCTAGCGGCGTTGGATGCCATCCAAGCACAAGGGAAAACCATCGGCATTATCTCTCATGTTGAGGCGTTAAAAGAGCGTATTCCCACCAAAATTGAGGTCCACAAAAGTGCAGGCTTAGGGGTGAGTTCTCTGGCTGGAATGTATAAAGTTTCATAATCAAATCAAATTGATAGAAGATTATTGCATAGAGTCAAAAAATTGACTATGGTGGTTTTGTGACCATGCTGATTTGAGATAGGTAGTTTTTCTCACCAAGGGAGTAATTATGTATCTAAAAATAATATGGATAGTGGCAATTTTTTTGTTTTTGCTTGGCTGTGTTAATGATGAGACAAGCAACTCGACAATATGGGTCTATCAGTACCAACAAAGCCAGACTTGCCAATTAGACTCTGGCTTAACACAGCAACAAGTCAGGCAATCTTTAGATGATGCTGGAATTGCTGTTTTGTGCCAGGGGATGGGCCACACTGGCTTGCCTCAAGCCAGTGTATGTGGGATAACTACAAATGAAATCTATGCTTTTGAAATTTTTAAAGATAAACTGCTAGAGGCGGAAAACCTAGGCTATCTAATTCTGGATGATTTAGAGCATGCTGAAATTGAAGTCAGTTGCAAAGAATAATTATAAAGGTTTAACATGTTATCTAAGTGGTCAAAACGTTTTTATCAGATGGCATCTTTGGTGGCATCTTGGTCAAAAGATCCTTCTACTCAAGTAGGTGCAGTGATCACCGAAAAAAATCGCATTGTTTCTTTGGGGTTTAATGGATACCCCCATGGCATAGCGGATGATGCCGAAATTGATACTCGGGATTTAAAGTATTTAAAAACCCTGCACGCCGAAGAAAATGCGTTACTTTTTGCCAGGCGAGATCTGACCGGTTGTGAAATTTGGGTGACCCATTTTCCATGTCCTAATTGTGCTGCCAAAATTATTCAAACCGGGATTAAAGCGGTTCATTGCCCAGAACAATCTGCAGACTTTTTATCTCGCTGGGGTGAGAAAATTCAACTCAGCCAAGTCATGTTTGACCAAGCTGGCGTAAATGTTCATTGGTTACCGCTTTCAGAATTAAATTAAGCGTTAAACTCTGGCCTTGTTGCCTGTGCCTTGGTTATACTTAAAGGGATAAAAGAAGTTAGAGAAATATCATGTCTAAGAGTTATGAAATGCAGGGTGTTATCCATTCTATGGGTGCAACCACTGCCTATGGTAATAATGGATTTACCAAGCGCGAGTTTGTTATTAAAGTAACAGGCCCAGATGAGAACCCAAGCTGGCCAAACTACGCCGCTTTTGAATTAGTAAAGGATAAGTGCGCACTGTTAGACCAATACCAGGTTGGCCAAGAAGTTCAAATCCAATTCAATATTAATGGTCGTCTATGGGCTGGTAATGGCCAAGGCGAACGTTGTTTTACTTCTTTGCAAGCATGGCGGGTTGCACCAGCACAAGCGGCTCAAGCAAATCAAGGTTTTGATGAGCACTTCAATCAAGCGCCGCCTCAGGCGCAATTTGATCAGCGCCCACAACAGGCGGCACCTGCGCAACCACAACCTGTTGCAGCCCAGCCTCAGCACGCGGGCATGCAAACGGCCAACCAAGCGCCTATGGGGCAAACTTTCTCGAGCGATAATTCAGCTTGGGATGACGATATTCCGTTCTAACCAACGGATAAATTACAATTGTCGATTGAAATAATTAAGGGCTTGTTTTTACAAGCCCTTTTTTATTTTGCCTGGATTCGGATGCAAAAAATTCAATCAGCTAAACTTAGTCTTTATGATTAAATAGCGATAAATTAATTCGCCAGAGTTTTTTAATGGAACAAGGGATCATCAGTCAAATATTAGCAATGCTGGTTGCGGCAATTATATTTATTGCCCTGTTTAGACGGGTCGGTTTGCCAGTGGTGCTGGCTTATCTGATGACAGGGATCATCGCGGGTCCTAATGGCATTAACTGGTTTTCTAATGATGATATCCACTTAATGGGCGAACTCGGCATTGCGCTGTTGATGTTCAGTTTGGGGTTAGAGTTTTCTATACCTCGGCTGTGGGCGATGCGTAAGATGGTATTTGGATTGGGTTTTGGTCAAATGCTATTAACCTCAATTGTTATCGCCGCGGTGCTACTAAACTTCGGTTTTGAAGGCTTACCCGCCCTGATGATTGGGTTGATCTTGGCATTGTCGTCAACCGCTATCGTTTTGAAACTGTTTAATGAGCTAGGCAGTATTAACCAGCCCCATGGCGAACGTGGAGTAAGTGTGCTGTTGTTTCAAGATGTGGCAGTGGTGCCGTTGCTTATCTTGTTACCGTTAGTCGGAGGCCAGGGGCCGAGTCTCAGCCTGACTGAAATTGCTTTGCAAGTATTCTCTGGGGTGTTTGCCATTGTGCTATTGGTGACGGTCGGGCGTTGGTTGCTGCCGAAATTCTTTGATGAAGTTGCCCGAGCTAAAACCAATGAATTATTTGTACTGGCCACATTAGCCGTTGCTTTAATAACCGGTGCTATCACTCATTCTATTGGCCTGTCGATGGCGCTTGGGGCGTTTGTGGCGGGCTTATTACTGGGGGAAAGCCAGTATAAAAGTCAGCTAGAAGCCGATATCAGACCTTTTCGAGATCTGTTGATGGGGGTCTTTTTCATTAGCATCGGCATGTTATTGAATTTTGAGGTAGTGATTGCCCATTATGGTGTGATCTTAAGCTTGTTACTGGTCTTTACTTTGGTCAAAGCCATTGTGCTTTCGGGGTTAGTTTACAGTTATGACAAAGAGTTGGGCGTTGCGGTGACGACCGGGGTGTCTTTGGCGCAAATTGGTGAATTCAGTTTTGTATTATTGGCTTTAGCTGCAGATGTGAATTTACTGTCGGGCCAATGGAGTAATATTTTGGTCATGGTTGGGGTGTTGTCGATGGCCATGACCCCATGGATGGTGAAAGCGGCTCCCAAGTTAGGTCAAAAATTTTCTAGTCGTAAAATTAAGCAGCAACAATACCAACCTAATGAAGACATTAAAAACCATGTTGTGTTATGTGGTTTTGGGCGAGTAGGGCAGTCGATAGGGCGTTTTTTACATGCCGAGGGCATAGAGTTTGTGGCCATTGACTCAGATCCCGTCCGTGCCAAAGAAGCGTTAATGGCTGGCGAACCCGTATTATTCGGAGATCCGACTAATCGAGCCTTATTACGAATGGCGGGCATTAAGCGAGCCAATATGCTGGTGGTTTGTTTTAAAGATAAAAAAGGTGCGTTGGCTTTAGTGCAAATGGTTAAGGCACAAAATCCGGATTTAAAAGTGCTGGTAAGGACCACCGATGATCAACAGTTGAAACAAATCCAGCAAGCCGGGGTGGATTTGGTTGTGCCTGAATACCTTGAAGGTTCTTTAATGATGGTGTCGCAAGTCTTGCATCAACTGGGTGTGCCCATTGGCAAAATTTTAAAAAGGCTCGAGCAAGAACGTCGGGATCATTATCAGAATTTACATAACTTTTATTCTGGTGATAAATCCGATATCACCAAGGACTTTTTGCATGGTGTGCATGTGCTAGCGGATTCTTATTTAGTGGGCAGACCCATTAACCAATTAGATTTTAATCAATTTAACATTCAGTTAGATAGCATTAAACGAGATGGTCACTCGCTGCCATTAGATGCCAGCTTTGAGCTGCAAGAACATGATATTGTGTTATTGGCTGGTAAAGCCCGTCATATTGAACGGGCTGAAGCCTATATTCACAATGGCTGAGGGGCAGGGCATTATTGCAATTCGAAAAAATCTTTAATTTCATCGGCGCGAGCGAGAGCGTCTTGTTCGCCCAGTTTGATAAGTTCGCGGCTGAAACTGTTTTCGAATAGCATATAGGAAATGATACCCGGATCTTTACCGTTACCGCCGCCAATCATTTTCAGTAACCAACGCACCGCCCATGGCAGTGAGTAATAATGTTTTAGCGCCAGCTCTGAGAGATTAAGGGAGGGCTTAAACAGCAGCATCTCAATTGGTTTTAATCCTAATTTCTGGCGGGTGGACGCATTGAGGTGGGCGACGGTTTTGTTTATCCTTTCGACACGTTCAATATCGGCGTTTAACGTGTCAGCGAATACGATTTCCATGATTTGGCCAAAAATTTGTGCCATCGAAGGATGTTTGATTAACGTTTTCGTTTGTTTTTCAATGTGACTTTCTAGGTTGATCACCAAGATTTTGTCCGCCCCAAGATGAATTGGGGTACTCAATGGTGAAAATTGGCAGATAGCACCGTCACCGTAGTAACGATTTTTAATTTTGATACTTGGGAATAATATTGGAATGCCGGCACTGGCCATCAGGTGATCCACAGTTAATTGTTCTTTGATCCCCTCACGCCCATCTCGCTGCCAAGGTTCAACATTACCTTGATAGAAACTAATCGAAGAGTTTTGGTTGTAGCTTGAGGCATCGACACTGATGGCATGCAGATAATCATCTGCAATATTTTTATCGAGCATCTTAAAGTCAATCACTTGTTCAAGCAGTTTAGCCAGAGGTTTGGTATTAAACACGCTCACCGCGGGAGATGCAGAAGTGCTCCAAGTAAATTTTCGCACCATCATTGCCAACAAGTGAGCCAGCACCCCTTTGGTGCTGCTTTTAAATATGTTTTTGCTGCTCATATTGTGCCAAACCCATTCAAGCTTTCTAACCCCTAAGTGAAAGCTCGATGCGTAGCAGCCGAGTGCGCAAGAATTGATGGCGCCAGCGGATGAGCCACAGATAATCTTAAAGGGTAGGCCATGATTTCTGGGGTAAAGTTCAGCTATCGCTTTTAAGACGCCTACTTGATAAGCCGCTCTAGCACCGCCGCCGCCAAGCATTAAGGCAATTTTATTTTTATCGTGAGTTGACTCACTGGTGAACTTGTTTTTTAACTTACTAATCAACTGCTTGCCCTCTATATCAGTCTATTTAGTTTTGGCGATCAAGGACAGAAGTGCAAGTGTTAATGTCAAACTATGGTGAATAAGATATAAAAAAAGCCAGCTTATTCGCTGGCTTGATTAAATGCTAGGGCTTAGTGGCTTAACGCCGCGATGACGTCAGCGACTGGCAGTTCTGATTTCTCCCCAGTGCGACGGTTACGAAGCTCGATAACACCGTTATCAAGGCTGCGATCACCGATAACAACCGTATAAGGAACACCTAATAGCTCCATGTCGTTAAACATCACACCAGGGCGTTCTTTACGATCATCAAACAGTACATCAACACCGGCTTTGGTTAGCGCCTGATAGACTTCGCTAGCGGTGTCTTGTACGCGGTGTGATTTGTGCATGTTCATTGGTACGATACCTACCTTGAACGGTGCAATTGAATCTGGCCATACAATGCCATTTTCGTCGTGGTTTTGCTCAATCGCAGCGGCCACAATACGACTTACACCGACACCGTAACAACCCATGATAAGTGGCTTAGACTTACCTTGTTGGTCGAGAATGTTGGCTTTCATGGCTTCTGAGTACTTAGTACCTAGCTGGAAGATATGACCTACTTCAATACCACGGGCAAAAGCAATTGGACCATCATTTTCTGGGCTTTGCTCACCAGCGGTAATGTTACGTAAATCGAAACCTTCAGGGGCAGCAACATCGCGCTCCCAGTTGATGCCGAAGTAGTGCTGACCATCAATGTTAGCACCTGCAGCAAAGTCGCTCATTACTAGTACGCTGTGATCGGCAACCACAGGCGTGCTTAGGTTTACTGGGCCTAACGAACCTGGTGCAGCACCAACAATGGCTTTAATTTGCGCTTCATCGGCAAACTCTAGTGGGCTAGCGACTAGTGGGTGTTTTTCAGCTTTACACTCGTTTA
The DNA here is from genome assembly GCF_010993985.1 of Paraferrimonas sp. SM1919. Classification (GTDB taxonomy): domain Bacteria; phylum Pseudomonadota; class Gammaproteobacteria; order Enterobacterales; family Shewanellaceae; genus SM1919. The sequence goes on from NZ_WINH01000031.1 coordinate 33,243, forward strand.
GCTCGTGATCGCCACGAACCAATAGTGCCACAATGTCAGCGTCCGCATCTTCTGCCGCTTTAACGAATAAGGTTTTCACGGTTTGTTCGATGTTTAGCTCGAATTGCTCAACTAACTCTTCGATAGTCTTAGCGTTAGGGGTAGCAACTTGAGTCATCTCTTGGCCTGGGGCGGCACGCTCGGCAGTTGGGGCTGGGCAATCGGCACGCTCGATGTTAGCGGCGTATTGACCACCTTCGGCGTAAGCAATTAAGTCTTCACCGCTTTGGGCGAGTACGTGGAATTCGTGAGATACGCTACCACCAATAGAGCCGGTGTCGGCTAATACTGGACGGAACTCTAGGCCAATGCGCTCAAGGATGTTTGAGTACGCGGTGAACATTTTTTGGTAGGTGTCGTTTAAACACTCTTCAGAGGCGTGGAAAGAGTAGGCATCTTTCATGGTGAATTCACGGGTACGCATCACACCAAAGCGTGGACGAACTTCGTCACGGAATTTCGTTTGTACTTGGTACAGATTAAGTGGTAATTGCTTGTAAGAAGTCACTTCTTTACGAACAAGTTCAGTGATCACTTCTTCGTGGGTTGGCCCTAATACGAATTCGCGCTGATGACGGTCGTTAATACGCAGCAGTTCTGGACCAAACTGATCCCAACGGCCGGTTTCACGCCATAAGTCACCCGGTTGAACCACAGGCATTAGCACTTCAATAGCGCCTGCTTTTTCCATTTCATCTTTAACGATGGCTTCTACTTTACGCAGTACGCGTAAACCACTTGGCATCCAAGTGTATAGGCCTGCGGCCAGCTTACGGATCATACCGGCACGAAGCATTAACTGATGACTGATGATCTCTGCATCAGCTGGGGTTTCTTTTTTGGTTCCGAGTAAATATTGGCTAGTGCGCATTAGACTTCCAAAATAATGACTTAATTTATGATTTGGCGGTTATTGTAGCAAGAGATCTTAAGCTAGGCATCAATAAAACTGCACTGAAGTATGCAGTTTTTATCATTTATGGCGGCGATCCCCTATGACTTTGGCAGGATTACCAGCAACAATGGCATATTCGGGCACATCTTTAGTGACTACCGCCCCCATACCTACAATGGCATGATTGCCAATGGTCACGCCATCTACAATACAGACCTTGGCACCAACCCAGACATCCTCGCCAATCACCACCCCTTTAGAAGTCACCGCTTGTTGATAGATGGGCGCGTCCATACTCATGCCATGGTTGAAAGCGTAGATGGTGACATTGTTGGCAATACGGGCTTGGTTGCCAATTTTGATGCCGGCGCGACCGCCATCAAATGAGCAACCATGATTAATGCTGACTTCATCGCCACATTCGATAGGGCCATGTAAAAAACAGTCACTGGCGATGGCGCATTGATCGCCAAAAATGATATCGCGCCCTGGTTCAGCAAATAAATTACATTGCTCGCTGATAAAGCAATTATCGCCAAAACGGACCGTTTCAAGGGCACTGAAGCTGGCTTGTAGCTGCGCCTGCCAAGGCTGCGCCCAAACCAGGTGCTTGGGTTTAAGCTTGTAATACAGCCAAGGCATAAAATTGAGCCTTTGCTTATGTTGGGTTTGATAATCTGGAGTCGTTGCTTGCATTAAAACTGATATTTCATTTTGAGGCCGCCATAGTTGTAGGCCACTTTATTGAAAAAGGTCTTTCTGTCAATAGTGTGTTGATAACGACCGAAAAATAGCCCCGTTTGCCATTGATTTGATAACTGATAATTTACCTGGCCGTTTATTTCAAACAGTTTATTGCAGTCGATTTGGCTAAAGCGGGTATTGGCGTCAATACTCCAACGTTCACTGAACTGATACCTACTGGTCGCGTTGATATTGGGCATAAAATGGCTGACGCTTTGGTTTTGGTATTTAGTGCCAGGCTCGTTATCCAGCTCAATTTGCACAAATTGGCTGCTAAGGCCAATCCCCCCATGTAATTGCCAGTCTATGGTGCGTGCTAGGGTGAATTGGTAATCCGAGTGTAATGACCATAAACGATAGGCGGAAACAAGCGTCTCACCCCCTTGAAATTCTTTGCCCAGAAAGTGGTTAGCATGGCTGAGTCGGCTGTAGGTTCGTCCTTCAAAGGGAACAAACTCAAGCTGTAACTGCTGTGCTTTAGTGGTTTGGACATTCAATATTGCAGCAGCAAAGGTATGGGGATTTTCATTACCATTGAAGTGACTCAAATCGATCGAATTACTGATGCCATTGATATTTTGGGTGTTATTGGCTGCGCCGATATTCAATTGATAACTGTATTTAAAATCGGTTTTGGTGATGTGATTGCTGTTAGCGTCAGGATGATAACTGAAATTGACTCCTGGATTGTCGCCAACCTGAGCTGGAGTGGCCTGCCACTTACCTTGATGTGGCTCGGTAAAATACAGACTGGTTAACGTGGCTATGCTGGCACCAGCAAGCACATCATCCATAAAGTGCTTGTTGGCATGAACCCGAGAAAAGCCAACAAATGCCGCTGCACCATACGCTGGAATGGCCCAATAATTATGGTATCTATGGTCAATAAATGCGGCGCCGGAAAAGGCGGCAGAGGTATGGCCCGAAGGAAATGAATTTGGCGAACTGGCATCGGGTCTGAAGCGCCCAAAACCAAATTTGAGGGTATGGGTGATTGCCGAGGTGGCTGCGACGCCTTTAGTGACTTGCCATGCGCCATCATAATCCTCAATGGCAAGGGCGCTAAAAAAACCACTAGCCGGTACAATGATCTGTACCCAGTCGCCAACTTCAGAGACCTTATCGGAATAGTTAGTAATAATTGAGCTTTTGGCGAGGCTTTGCTGACTGACTAGGCCCAATGATAGGGCGATGATTTTTAGCTTCATAGATCCTTTACCTAGAGGTGACACAATCGAGCTCAACAAGCGGGAAGCGACAATCTAGGATTCAGTCCCCAACTTTCTCAATATCTTCAACAATTATAGTATTATCATCCACATACCAGCGGATATCTATATTATAAAGTAGCACTTGATAACGCTTTTCGTCGGTTTTTGCACGTTTATAGGCTGGTCTAGGGTCTTGGGCTAACACTTCGGTAATGACTTTTTTGGCATCTTTGGCAAGTGCTAAGTTGGCATCACTAAGTTGTAAAAGGGCCTGCGGAGTAAACTTTACTGGCTTTAATTCTGGCGCTTGCTGAGCCATACCACCATCAGCATCAACAATGGCATCAGAATAGGGTATGTAGGGCTTAATGTCGATAATTGGAGTACCATCAAGCAAGTCAGCGCCGGCAACCGTTATCGAGAAAGGTTTGCTGTCGGTGTTAACACTCACTAATTTCACCGCGGACTGACCAATGCCATTGGGCCTAAATGTCGCCCGAGTTGCAAATACTCCCATACGTTTATTGCCGCCAAGCCTTGGGGGCCGTACACTGGGCTGCCAACCGCCATCAAGGTTTTGGTGAAATAAAAACAACAGCCAAACATGAGAATATTGTTCCAGACCCATTAGGGTAGTGGGATCGTCAAAAGGAGGCTGCAGCTCTATTGTCATGGTCACATCTGCGAGTCCAGGTTGACGGGGAATAGCAAATTTTTGTTTGTATGGAGAGCGGCAAATCGCGACCGCTTCAATGGCGTGGTTATTGGTCATCTTTAATTACGTTAATGGCTTTACCAAAGCAGGTGATGTGGCTAAAACAGCCTGGAAACTCGGTGCTGACACAGTTTAATGGCACAAAGCCATTACCGCCTTTGGCTGCGACTTTTTCTCTGGCAAGGTTACGTGCGGTGGCTTCATCCGCTGGGGGTAAATCCGGGTTGGCTTGACAGCTTTCGCCTTCCACTAGGCCGATTTGTTTATAGCGTAATTGGCTTAATTGTTGCTCTGAGTAGAGTTTAACATTACCAATTTTTATAAATTGATTAATTTTGTCACTGTCTAGGTTACTTTTTAGAGGATAAGAGCCGCTGCTGCAGGCGGTTAATACCAGTAATGAGAGGCTTAATGAGATTTTTTTCATTGTCATTCCAGTTGATAGGCGCAAATTCAATTATAGTGTTGAATTTGCGCTGAGCTAGGGCCTAGCCAATATTTCTGCAGGAGTTTATTGGCGGTTAGTTTTATTTACTCCAATAAACTCCAACATAGCTAGCATCGCTCGCTGGCCCTAATAAATTAACGTTGACGATATTTTTCAACCATCTGGGTATGGCGGTTGTTGAGGTTCACTTTTCTGCCATCAATATACATGCTTTCAATATTAGCGGTTAATGGGTCAAGTGGATCTCCCTTACTAATAATAAAACTTGCGGCATAACCTTTGGCGAGAGAACCAATCGTATCTGCGCCTAAGATGGCTGCAGCGTGACTGGTGATTGCTTTAAGGCCTTCTTCTTTGGGTAAACCATAATTGATGGCTTGTCCTGCACTGTATGCCAGGTTGCGGCTGTTCCAAGCAGAATCAAAGCCAAGGGCAAATTTAACGCCATTTTGGTGGAGTAACGAAGGGATCTTAAAGGGGAGATCAATCGGTTCATCCACTCGCATTGGCAAAGCCAACACTTTGTTGTAAATCACAGCAATGTCAGCTTCGACCAAATCTTGGGCGACTTTCCAGCTATCATAGCCACCAACAATAACCATCCCAAAACCATACTTTTGTTGTAATCCTAGGGCGTGTTTTATTGGCTCCAATTTATTGGCATGTACAAACAATTTTGCCTCACCTTTAAACAGCGGTAACATTGAATGCCAGCGGCCATCATAATTGATCTGAGCGTTATTGATCACAGCATTGGCATAGCGCTTGGCGCTATCAAAGCTTTCAAAAACCTTATCAATATTGTCTTGATAACGCTGCTCCAATTGAGCTTGTTTCTCTTTATCTTGGGTTTGGCGAGGAGGTCTTGGCCAATACAAATGGAAGCGTTGTGCTGAAGCCACTAGGCCATCCTCTGGTCCCCAACTATCAAGGTTAATAAGCTGTGATTGACCCGCTAAGCCTTGTCCTCTAGGAACCGATAATGCATAACCCAAGCCGTTACTACGGATACTAGGAATAAGTTCAGAATCAAAATTCACGGCATTGATGGCTTGCAGCTGCGGATTGGCAAAGCCAACCTCATAACTGTCAACAGTGGCGCGCACGGCTTCCACTTCTTCAAGCCCTAAAGTGGTATCAAGGGCGATAAAAGTTGGGTAGACATGCTTGCCTTTTAGGTCGATGATTTTGGCATCCGTAGTCGTTGAGATATCACTGCCAAGAGCAGCAATTTTACCGTCGACTACCAGCATATCGCCGCTTTGTTCACCGGCGGCGGCATGGAAAATGCCATTAGTAAAAAGTAACGGCTGTGCTTGCTTAGGCCCTGGCACAAAATCATGGGCATGGGCACTGCTCGCAATGATGGCAGTAAAAAGGATCTTACTTAGTGTGTGCTTCATTTTAGTGCTCTCCATGATGATGTGCAGTTACGGTGTCACAGTGCCAAGTTTCGGCAGGCTCAGGTTCAGGGGTTAATTCACCATCATTTTGGGTAAAGTCACTGCTTAATAGCTTTTCCAGTAACGCTTGTTTTTCCATGTTATCTTGAATTTGTTGCTGGCTATTTTGCTGCCTATCATAGTATTTACGGCCATCAATCCAAGTGGATTCAACCTGGGCATAAACCGACAATGGGTGAGTATCCCACAGTACAATATCGGCTTGCTTACCAACTTCAATGGAACCGGTAAAGCCGTCAATTTTCAGCTGCTTGGCAGGATTGATAGTGATCATGTTGAGGGCATCAATCTCAGACATACCACAATACATAATTGATTTGGCCGCTTCTTGGTTGAGGCGACGTTGCATCTCATTGTCGTCTGAGTTGATAGAAGTTAGAACGCCTTGTTCATGCATTAAACAGGCATTATGAGGAACCGCATCAATCACTTCATATTTATAGGCCCACCAATCAGAGAAGGTCGATGCTCCAGCACCGTGGGCGGCAATTTCAGGCGCCGCTTTGTAGCCCTCTAGAATGTGAGTGAAAGTGCCAATTTTGATGTCATATTTTTCTGCAATATCGATAAATGCCAGAATTTCAGATTGCACATAAGAGTGAATATGAATATCGCGTTTATTCTGCAGAACTTGCACCATATTATCTAAGCGATGATCGGGACGAGGAGCAGCGAACATGCGTTTTTCAGAACGACTGAGATCTTCATAATCAGCAAGGCGCTGTTGGTAATCCTTGGCTGAGCTAAAGGCATAGTCGAACATGGCGGTCACACCCATTCGAGTTTGCGGGAAGCGGGAACGGTATTTATCTCCCCAGTTGGACTGCTTGACGTTTTCACCAAGGGCAAATTTAATGGCTGGGGCTTGAGTCAGCAGCATATCTTGAGCGCTTTGTCCCCATTTTAACTGTATAAGGGCTGAGCGACCTCCAATTGGATTGGCACTGCCATGTAATAGCTGCGCCGTAGTCACCCCGCCAGCTAATGAGCGGTAAATATGAATGTCGTCTGGATTGACCACATCTTCAATAGTCACTTCCGCAGTGATCGCATCTGACGCTTCGTTGACACCACCATTAATGGCAATATGGCTGTGCTCATCGATGATGCCTGCAGTTAAGTGCTTATTACTGCCATCGATAACCGTGAAGTCACTTGGAGTATCGAGGTTTTTACCTATCTCAATGATCTCTCCGTCTTCAATAATCACATCATAATTGTTTAGCTTGCCGGCTTTTGCTGATGTCCACACAGTGACATTTTTGATGTGGATATTTTGTTGCTTGGGTTGTTGTTGCAGACCAAAACTGGAGAAAGGCGAGGTCAGCTTACTTACCATTGCTGCTGGCTTGGATGTGGTTTTTTTATCCTGTGGGGATGACTGCGGTTCGAGTTTAATGCCCGAAATAGGTTGGTAATTACCCGCCGCTAAATGTAATTGACCAGAAATAGTATCATTGGCGAAATTTAATGAGACAAGTTTGCCTTGGTTGAAACCAGCAGGGGCCAAATTAGCAACTAAATCTAAATTACTCAGTGTCATATTGGCTTGCGAGACGTCAAGTTGTTGCTCACCGAGTTGCAGTTGAACCTGCAACTTACCTTTTTGTTCAGCGAGTTCTAGCAATAGTTCAACATTTTCAACGGTAAGCTGGTATTGACCTAAATATTTACTGAAGTGGTTGTCCTTAACAGGGTTCGCTTGGCCTTGGGTGTATACCGAAATAATTTCGCCTTCTTCAAATAGATTGCCATCAGCAATAATGAAATCGGCATAGTATCCTGGTTTCAAATCACCACTGATGTTATCAATTCCTAGCTGTTTGGCAGGGATTTGAGTCAATGCTTTCAGGGCCTGTTGTTGACTTAGACCAGCATTGACAAATTCACGTACCCTTGGAAGAAACTTTTCAGGCTTGATGCCTTTGTTGGTAAATGAAAACGGCACTTTAGCAGACTCGAGTGTGGCCGCATTTGTTGGTGCACGTTCCCAATGTCTTAGGGCTGATAGCGACACATCATAAGCCTCAGTAATCGAGCTTATTTTGGGAGCGTTTGGCAAGGTTAGTGGCAAGATCAAACCTTCAATCTGATCTTTTATTTGGTCAATTTTTTGATACTCTCGACCACTCGCGACATAAATACCTGAACGTTTGGCTTGATTGACCAGTAGGCTTGCACGTAATAAATCGTTAGGGGTATGAGTACTAAAAATAATCGCTTGTTCATTATTGGCTAAGGCGGCTAATGCGGCATTAAATTCAACCTTACCTTGAGAGTAATTCGCCCCTTGTTTATTGGCATTTTGTTGGTACCAATCAGCATCACTAAAAGTCTGTCGGATCAAAGCCATGGCACCCATTGTTGAGGTGGGGTATTCCATGGTTGAGGCGCCTTTATCAAATGATAAATAGTGGTTGGCAGTGGCTTTGTAAATGACGTCAGGGGTTGCCCGATCGGCTAATGAAACGACCGCTGCTTGGCCTTGGAAAATACCATCATTAACAACCGTTGCCACACTGGTAAAGCCATTATTGATAAAGGTTTTGGCAGCTTTAGGATCCGCATTAAAATGCTCAACCCATGCTTGCTCGGCATGAATCGCCTGATTAGAAGCAATGCCCCCTTGGCGGTCAATTTGATAAACAGGTTGCTCTGATTTTTTAAAATCATATTTAAAATTGAGTCCATAACTGGTCAGAGGGTCAATGAAACCGGGATAGACATGCATCCCTTTGAGGTTAATGACAGTACTGCCTTTTATCGAATCCAGATCATCGCCAATGGCCAGAATTTTACCGCTCTGAATGGCCATTTTGCCATTGTTAATGGTTTGGCCATTAGCAAAGTGGATGGTTGCACCTTCGAAAGTGATGACTGAATTATCAAAACTTTGCGGTGCCTGTGGAAATTGAGTTTGTCCTGCGTAAAGATTTGGCGCAAGACAACAGGTGATACTTAACACACCTAAGGCTTGTTTGAGCTCCATTGGCTTCCCTTCTGAGTCTTATTTTTTTACTAGCTTGCTAATACTAAAGGATTTTTGAAGACTTAAATAGAGGGAAATAAAAAGGGCGGTAAATACCGCCCTTAATTTAACAAACTTATTTGTAACAGAATTTTATTCTGGTAATACCGCGTTGTGATACACGTTTTGTACGTCGTCGTTGTCATCGAGCATATCCATGAATTTTTGGAATGCTGGCATGTCATCTGAAGTTAGCTCTGCTTCTGACTGAGGTACGAACGAGATTTCTTCTAGGTCGAATTTAATGTCGCTGATTGCTTCAGAAAGTGCCGTTTTAACATTGAAGAATTCGGTATGTGGCGCGAATACGGTTACTTTACCGTCTTCTACTTCAACATCGCTCACGTCAACGTCTGCTTCCATTAGGATTTCTAGTACAGCATCTTCATCATCACCGTCAAAGCGGAAAATAGCTTGGTGCTCAAACATGTGCGCTACCGTACCTGGGCTACCAATTTTAGAGTCGGTTTTCACGAATGCTTGACGAACGGTCATGTAAGTACGGCTGTTGTTGTCGGTTAGACAGTCAACAATTACCATGCAGCCACCAGGGCCAAAACCCTCATAGCGTGCTGGTACATAATCTTCACCACCGGCACCGCTTGCTTTATCGATGGCTTTTTCAATTACATGTGAAGGTACCTGATCTTTTTTCGCCTTTTCTATTAAGCGACGTAGGCTTAGGTTTGAATCAGGATCAGTACCACCGTTTTTAGCGATTACGTAGATCTCTTTACCGTACTTTGAGTAAAGCTTGGTTTTAGCGCCGGCCGTTTTGGCCATAGATAATTTACGAACTTCGAAACTTCTTCCCATGGGAACAATTACTCTTTACTTTTTACAATTAGTCAGATTGTAACAATATTAAACAGGTTTTTTCTAGGGTCTATTGCCCTTTGATGTTCACTTTATCAACGTTTTAAAGGATAACTTAGCCAGATGCTCGATTTTAACCGTAGTTATGCTAGGAAAAATGAGACGACCCCAGCTAAATGGGCCTGTGAACGCATCCACTAGATAGCTTTTGTTAGCGATTGTTTAGCGCTATTGACGGGCTTGGCGGTCATTATGCTTAGGTGTGGCTTCAAAATTTGAACGATAAGGGTTAATGTCTAAGCCACCGCGGCGGGTGTAACGTGCATAGACGGTCAGTTTCTGGCAGTGGCAGTAGCGGATTAAATCGGTAAAAATACGCTCGACACATTGTTCGTGAAACTCGTTATGATCCCTAAATGAAATTAAGTACTTTAGCAGCGCCTCTTGGTTGATTTTAGGGCCGTGGTAATGGATATAAACACTGCCCCAGTCCGGCTGCGAAGTAATGAGGCAGTTAGACTTTAATAAATCTGAAGTAAGCGCTTCGGTAACGATTTGATTTTGATCTGCCGCATCGACCAAATAGTCCGGGTTAAAATGATAATCATCCATAGAAATATCAAGATCATCAATATTGGTCCCAGTAAATTGGCTTTGCTTTAGAAGGTGAAATTGGTTTGCAGGGATCAGCTCAACTTTGACTTCAGCACCCGCACAACAGGACAGATCTTTGGCAATGGTCTGTTGCAATTCATCGATGGATGCAATTTTGGTTTGATTAAAACTGTTTAGATACAATTTAAAGGATTTTGATTCGATTAAATTAGGGCTGGCCGCAGGTACTTCAACGTTGGCAATGGCAACATGGGGCTTACCCTTGGGGTTTAACCAGGAAATTTCAAAACAGGTCCACAGATCTGCACCATCAAAAGTGGTCTTTTCATCGAGGGCTAGGGCATCACGATTTAGGCTTCTTGGTACGCCTTGGAGAAGTTCAGGCGCATACTCGCTGACATAGCCTGTC
>NZ_WINH01000032.1 GCF_010993985.1 Paraferrimonas sp. SM1919
GGGCTAACTCCGAATGAATCGGAAAGGCGATACAAAGAAACTTATAAAACTGTGGCCAATTTTAGTTGACCACTACACTACTTATTAAAGCAAGGAAAGTCTGTTAAGTTTATTTTGGATAAAGATGGGAAGGTAGTAGAGTATAAACTTTATGATATCCGATTAAATAAAAACAAGTAATTGCTAGATGTGTAGCGGCATAGTTAATGGGGATAAACTATGCCACTTCACAACAACCCCTTATAACCCTATGGCCTAGATTCTTAGCATAAGCGATACACCCAAGCCCCGCCTATTGCTTAATTAGCATATTAACTTTATGGTAAAAATCATTGGGTTATATTGTTCAGGAATATAACCGAACAAGATAATACAAGACGCCAATCAGCAAGATTTAACCATGGCTGTCTTGGTTAAGCCACTATTAATTTTGTTAAGCCTGAATGCAGGTTGTGCGGCCGATTTTGATGTTAAAGCCCCATCCTGTCCGAAAACTTATAGCAAGCTTCATATTCTCTCAACAGAAGCTGATATAGAAACTTGTTTTGGCGAAACAAAATTTATTAAATACTCTAAAGATGGTCAACTAAAGTCTAGAAACTACTTATTAAAGCAAGGAAAGTCTGTTAAGTTTATTTTGGATAAAGATGGGAAGGTAGTAGAGTATAAACTTTATGATATCCGATTAAATAAAAACAAGTAATTGCTAGATGTGTAGCGGCATAGTTAATGGGGATAAACTATGCCACTTCACAACAACCCCTTATAACCCTATGGCCTAGATTCTTAGCATAAGCGATACACCCAAGCCCCGCCTATTGCTTAATTAGCATATTAACTTTATGGTAAAAATCATTGGGTTATATTGTTCAGGAATATAACCGAACAAGATAATACAAGACGCCAATCAGCAAGATTTAACCATGGCTGTCTTGGTTAAGCCACTATGACTGTCATGGTTAATCTTTTTCGTGGAGGTTATTAATGCTAAAGCAAATACAACATATCCAAAAGCTTGGAGTGTTTGATGACTTTATATGGAGGAGTGAGGTTAAAAACAAAGGTGGTGCTGTTCAGAACTTTGTTGATATCAACATCATCTATGGACGTAACTATTCCGGTAAAACCACGTTATCACGTATTGCGCGCGCATTAGAGACTGGAGAATTATCTAATAAGTATGGTGCGCCATCGTTCAAACTAAAATTTGATGACAACTCAGAAGTAACCTCTTCAACTTTATCTACCCAGAATAAGAATATTCGTGTATTTAACGAAGATTTTATTAAGGAGAATTTGCGGTTTATTCACAATCCAGATGACAGCATTGAACCGTTTGCCATCTTAGGTGATGACAACAATAAAATCGAAAAAGAGATTGAAGCTCTTGAGGAAGAACTCGGTTCTAGTATTGATGGGCAAGAAACCGGTTTGTTTGCCGACAAAAAGCAGGCCGCAGTTGCATACAGCAATGCCTTTGCCTCTCATAAACAATCGAATGAAAGTCTAGAAAAACAACTGGGTGATAAAGCGACTAATAAAGACATCGGCATTAAATATAAGCCTGAGCGTTTTGGTGACCAAAACTACACTATTACCAAATTAAAGGCCGATATCACAACTGTTAGTAGGCCTGATTTTCAGCCGTTAACATCAGAGCAAGTGAGCGAGCACGAAAAGCTGATTGATGAAAAGGTTTTGCCTGCAATACCTAAATTTTCTTCCCCTCAGCTAAGTTTTTTAAGCTTGGCACTAGAAGTTGAAACGTTGGTAACCAAGCCCATCAGTGAGTCTGATAAAATTCAGGCGTTAGTAAAAGATGCTGTACTTAACCGCTGGGTGAATGAAGGCCGTTCTCATCATCGAAATAAGCATGAAAAATGCGCATTTTGTGACAATGAAATTTCGACTGAGCGGTGGGCAGAGCTTGATAAGCACTTTGATGAAGAATCTGAGCAATTAGAAAAGTCGATTGATGCGTTGCTTGCTAAGATAGAAACCGAAAACCAAACAATTCAATCCGCACTCACCATAGATCAATCTGCTTTTTATTCCAAGTTTCACTCACAACTAACTGCCTTAAATTTAAGGTTAAAAGCTGCAACCAAAGACTATCTGCTTGCTTTAGGTAATCTAACCAAACAACTGAAGGTGCGAAAAGGTGATATTTTAAACGTTAAAGACTATGAGAGCCCCGCTGATGGTACCGCGAAACTAACGCAAATCTGGCAGGATTATAGTGACCTTTGCGCTCAATCAGAGTTATTTAGCAGCTCATTAGCCGACGAACAAACCAAGGCTAAAGCCGACTTGCGATTGAAAGAGGTCGCTGAGTACTTGCTTACGATTGATTACCAAACACAGCTCAATTCAATTGAAACCTTACGGCAGAAAAGAGACGAGGCTCAACAAGCGCAGGCGATTATCAACACGAATATTACCCAAAAACAAGCACAAGTTACGGCTAAGAAACGTGAACTGAATGACGAAGAAAAAGGGGCTAAAAAGGTAAATGAATATCTGAATAATTTTTTCGGACATCAGTTTTTGACGTTGGAGGCTAAAAAAGATGAAGGGCCAACGCAAGAGGCAAAACGTATTCGGTTTGAAGTGATCCGTGACGGCAAGAAAGCTTATCACCTAAGCGAAGGCGAGTGCAGTTTGCTGGCATTCTGCTACTTTTTAGCCAAGTTAGATGATGTCGCAACCAAAGGTTCAAAACCCATTATTTGGATTGATGATCCTATCTCCTCGCTCGATGGTAATCATATTTTCTTTATTTATAGCTTGTTGAATGCGGAAGTGGTCGAAAAAGGCAAATTTGCACAACTGTTTGTTTCAACACACAACCTTGATTTCTTGAAGTATCTAAAGAAGTTGAAAGACAGCTATCTTACTGTCGAAGGCCACAAGGTGAAATGTCAGAAAGCTTACTTTGTTGTGGTTAGACAAGATAAAAAATCCACCTTGCAGGTCATGCCATCCTACTTAAAAGAATATGTGACTGAATTTAATTACCTGTTTCATCAGATCCACAAATGTGCTTTTCTTGATGCCATTGATGATACCAACTACGTAACCTTTTATAATTTTGCCAACAATGCGAGGAAATTCTTCGAAATTTATCTGTATTACAGATACCCCGATCAGGGCATGACTTCAGAGACTCTTAGTGCATTCTTTGGTGAAGATAGTATTCCTGCAATTTTAACAGACAGGATTAACAATGAGTATTCACATTTATCTGGAGTCTTTGAGAGGGGCGCTTCTCCTGTGGAAGTTCCAGAAATGCAAACTGCAGCAAAGCAAATCATTGAACGGCTCAAGCAAGATAGTGACCAATTTACCTCGTTGATGAAAAGCGTTGGTGAGGAAATTGAGGTTGAGGCACTTGAGTTTGAAAGTGTATGAGTGGGTGCAAATGAATAAATGCAATGTTTGCGAATAAAGACCTAAATAAGATTAATACTAGTTCTAGCGTTATGCCTTATAAAATTGAGTTACTGCAATACCTACAAAATTTTAAGGCAATTTAGTTACGACAAACTCCTTTGAGGCACATATAACAGCTTGGAAGAACACGTTACTGCTACTCAATCTCCCTTTCACTTTGTGAAGCATTGAAGTGAGGAATAGCAATGCTGGGCAGGATGCCCAGTAAGGTCGGTTTGAGGCAGGACGCCGAATCTGACCGTGTGTGTAATGACGAGTGCACAATGCTGGTTAAGCAAAGTTAAGGGCGGCTCAGGGGTTGTTAGGGGAAAAAGCTGTTGTTTTCCCCTGACGTGCCGTCGGCACCCCGACACCCCTATTACGAATTAGCTCGCTGCTAAGCGCAAAACCCGACGCCGTTAGGCGTCATAATCAAGAATGGATTGTAACCACCTCTCTGCCACCTCTACTGACATCCCTTTACGCGCTGCGTAATCTTCTATCTGATCCTTTCCTACATTGGTCACACCAAAGTAGCGAGATTGTGGGTGGCTGAAGTACCAGCCTGATACTGCTGCAGTTGGGAACATGGCGTAAGATTCGGTGATGTTCAAGCCGATGCGTTTGTTAGGCTCTAGCAGTTCCCACAGCAGGCCTTTTTCAGTGTGATCTGGGCAGGCTGGGTAACCTGGGGCAGGGCGAATGCCTTGGTATTTCTCTTTGATTAACTGCTCGTTATCAAGATTTTCTGCTGCATCATAACCCCAAAACTCTTTACGAACGCGTTCGTGCATGCGCTCGGCAAAGGCTTCGGCTAAGCGATCGGCTAGGGTTTTAAGCATGATGGCGTTGTAGTCGTCATGATTGGCCTCAAAACGCTCTACGTGCTCGTCGATGCCGTGGCCAGCGGTTACTGCAAAGCCGCCGATGTAGTCTTGTTTTGCTGATTCTTTCGGGGCAACAAAGTCCGATAGACAGAAATTTGAGTTACCCACACGTTCAAGCTGCATACGCAGGTGGTGTAGGGTCATAAACGATTGTTCGCGGGTGGTATCGTTCTCTACCGAGTACAGTTCGATATCATCATGGTTAACGCTGTTGGCGGGAAACAGGCCAATCACCCCTTTGGCGGTAAGCCACTTATCACTAATGATTTTATCCAGCATGGCTTTGCCATCGGCAAATACCTTGCGCGCCTCTTCGCCTACCACTTTGTCTTCTAGTATGTCTGGGTAACGGCCGTGCAGCTCCCAACTTCTGAAGAATGGCGTCCAGTCGATACGGGTGGCCAGTTCTGCTAGGTCGTAATCATCAAACTGGGTAATGCCTAGCTTTTTCGGCTTCGGCGGGGTGTATTTGTCCCAATCGATTTCCGTTTTGTTATTACGGGCCGCTTCTATGCTGACAATGTTTTTGCGCTTCGCCTGATTTAAGCGCTTTTCACGCATGATGTCGTACTGGGCGTACTCGGTATCAATGGTCGCTTGGCGGGTTTCAGGATTGATCAGCTTTTGCACCATAGGCACAGCACGGGAGGCATCGGCAATGTAAATGGCGCCGTGTGGGTAGTGGGGCGCAATTTTCACTGCGGTGTGAATTTTAGAGCAGGTGGCACCACCAATAATGGCTGGAATGGTTAAGCCTTCGCGCTCGAAGGTTTTGACGTTGTGCACCATTTCATCCAGTGATGGCGTGATCAGGCCGCTCATCCCGATAATATCGACCTTCTCGGCTTTGGCGACTTCAACAATTTTTTCAACCGATACCATTACCCCAAGGTCGATGACCTCGAAGCCGTTACAGGCCAGGACTACGCCAACAATGTTTTTACCAATGTCGTGCACGTCGCCTTTTACGGTAACCATCAGCACCTTACCTTTGGTTTGGCCTTCAGTTTTCTCGGCTTCAATAAATGGGTTGAGGTAGGCCACGGCTTTTTTCATTACACGGGCAGACTTTACTACCTGAGGCAGGAACATTTTGCCGCTACCAAATAGATCGCCGACCACGTTCATGCCGTCCATTAATGGGCCTTCGATAACATCAAGCGGACGAGTTGCGCCCGCGCGAGCCTCTTCGGTGTCTTCATCAATGTAGTCGGTAATGCCTTTAACCAGCGCGTGTTCTAGACGCTTGTTCACCGGCCATTCACGCCACGCTAAGTCTTCAACTTTATTGGCACCGCCACCTTGGCCGCGGTATTTTTCGGCAATGTTAAGCAGTTCTTCGGTGTTGGTAGAGCCCTCGACCGGGCATGGGGTGTTCAGCACCACCGCTTCTACTTTCTCTTTTAGTTCTGCGTCAATGTCATCATAAATGGCCAGCTGACCGGCGTTAACAATGCCCATGTCCATACCGGCTTTAATGGCGTGGTATAGGAATACTGCATGAATGGCTTCACGCACTGGGTTGTTACCACGGAACGAGAACGATACGTTCGATACACCGCCCGAAATCATGGCGTGGGGTAAATTGGCTTTAATGGCCTTAATGGCGTCAATAAAGTCGACGGCGTAGTTGTCGTGCTCGTCAATACCGGTGGCGATAGCAAAGATGTTGGGGTCGAAGATGATGTCTTCCGGTGGGAAGCCCACTTTGTTCACCAGTACGTCATAGGCACGGGTACAAATTTCAATTTTGCGCTTAGCGGTATCGGCTTGGCCGGTTTCATCAAAGGCCATAATAATGGCCGCGGCGCCATAACGTTTAACCAGCTTGGCTTGTTGGATGAAGGCTTCTTCCCCTTCTTTTAGGGAAATTGAGTTCACCACGCCTTTACCTTGGATGCACTTTAGGCCCGCTTCAATCACTTCCCATTTCGATGAGTCGATCATAATTGGCACTTTGGCGATATCAGGCTCTGATGCAATCAGGTTTAAAAAGCGTTTCATGGCGGCTACGCCATCGAGCATGCCCTCATCCATGTTGATATCGATAATTTGTGCGCCGTTTTCTACCTGTTCGCGGGCAACCGATAGCGCCTCATCGTACTTTTCTTCTTTAATTAGGCGTAGGAACTTGGCAGAGCCGGTGACGTTGTTACGCTCGCCCACGTTCACAAACAGTGAGTCTTCCTTAATGATACAAGGCTCAAGTCCTGATAGACGACAGGCAACTTCGATTTCTGGCAATTTACGCGGGGCGTGTTTATCTACTGCGGCTTTAATCACGCGGATATGCTCTGGCGTGGTGCCACAACAGCCACCGACAATGTTTAAAAAGCCTTGCTTGGCCCAATCGCCAATAATGTCAGCCATTTGCTCTGGGGTTTCATCGTAGCCACCAAATTCGTTAGGCAGACCAGCGTTCGGGTGGGCAGAGACAAAGGTTTCACTAATGCGTGATAACTCTTCTACGTAAGGGCGCAGCTCTTTCGGCCCTAGGGCACAGTTAAGGCCGAAGGATAACGGCTTAACGTGGCGTAAACTGTGGTAGAAGGCTTCGGTGGTTTGGCCGGTTAAAGTACGGCCAGAGGCATCGGTAATGGTGCCAGAAATCATCACTGGCAGGCTTTCTCCCCGCTGCTCGAATACGGTTTCAACGGCAAACAAGGCCGCTTTAGCGTTCAGGGTATCGAAAATGGTTTCAACCAGAATAATGTCTGCGCCACCTTCAATTAACGCTTCGGTCGATTCAATATAGGCTTCAACTAAGGTATCGAAGTCGATATTACGAAAGCCAGGGTCGTTTACATCTGGGCTGATGGAACAGGTGCGGTTAGTTGGCCCTAGTACCCCTGCCACAAAACGCTGCACGCCGGTTTGTGCGCTAATTTCATCGGCCGCTTGGCGCGCCAGACGGGCACCTTCTAAGTTAATTTCGCGCGACAGCGATTGCATGTCGTAATCGGCCATGGCAATGGTGGTGGCGTTAAAGGTGTTGGTCTCTAGAATATCGGCACCGGCCAGTAAGTATTCCTTATGAATGTTCTTAATGGCTTCAGGTTGAGTCAGCACTAAAAGGTCGTTGTTGCCTTTAATGTCGCAATGCCAATCTTTGAAGCGTTCACCACGGAAGTCTTCTTCTTCAAACTTTAGGGCTTGGATCATGGTACCCATGGCACCATCAAGCATTAGAATGCGGTTTTGTAACTCGCGTTCTAGCTTGGCAAAGGCGGGGTGCTTGCTTGGGGTATGTGTGTTTGATCCTGACATTACAACTGACCTATCTTTGTTATTAGACGTATAGACGTCTATCTTATTCGACATTAGCACTTGGGGCAATGCTAATTACGCAATTACAGCTTTTCTAATTTGAGATTATTTCAGGGTAAGTTAAAGGTGTCATTACCCCAGAGGGAGTGGCCATTAGATCAATCGGCTTAGAGAACCACAAAGCCCAGTACCGATCTGGTGCTGGGCGATAAGCGAGGAAGATGACAGAGTTATTTTTTAGATGCTGCCTTCGGCGCTTTGGGGGCTTCTAAGGTGATATCACCACTGATAGTGTTAATATGGATTTTTGCGCCTTTGCCTGTTTCAAACTCTAGGCGTTTATGACGTGAGTACTTTTCTTTTACGACACGTGCCTGTGAGATGTTGGTCTGCAAATCACCACCTGGGCCGGCGTTAATGATGAAGCTGCCTTTAGGCACGGAATCAAACTGTACCTCAAAGTCGCCACTGACGGTATCTGCTCGAATCGATTTCAATTCTTTAACTTCTTTCAAAATCGCAGCAACGTCACCACTGACACTGTTTAGGTTGAGTTCTTTTACTTTAACTAATTGCAGGTTAGCATCACCGGATACGGTTTCAATATCAAACTGTTCCACTTCAGAGATAATATTTACACCGCCACTAATGGCACGAACACGCATTAAGCCCTTAGAGTTTTTGTCGTTAATGTCACCCGAAATGACTTCATAGCTGATATCACCTTGCAGGTTTCTGGCGGCAATTTCACCACTGATGGAGCTGGCGTTGACCGTGCCTTTAAGCGCCTCTAGATCTAGGGTTCCAGAGATGGTGACCAGTTCATGTTTGCCTTCGACTCCGTTGACTTTAACTTCAGTTGATACCCCATGAACATCCAGATCAGCTTTGTTAGGGATCATAAAAATAAGTTTAGTGTCCTGATATTTTCGGCCTTTATGGCTTTTGGGAACATCGATTTCGAACTTTACGTTGCCACCTTCCTTAACAAACTTTACGTCTTCCATGCTGATGTCTTGGTCGATATCGCCTTGTACTTGGACTTTGGTTTTGTTCCAACTTTTAATTTGTACTTCGCCGGCAGGCACCACAATTTCAACTTTTTTACCAACATCCATGTCAAGAATTTGGTCAATTGGGGCTGCCCATACTGTACTAGTAAAGCTTAGGGCAAAAATTAAAGCTAATTTATTCATGATTAACTCCTAAATACTGTTTAATTGGGGTTGTTGGCTTTCACGCAGAATTTCACGCTCTTTTTCTAACAGCCATAACCATAATTTCTGTAACTTTTGATTGTCAGGTTGTGCCAACAACGTTTTGAATACTTCGTCGGATGCGGTTCTTACTTCGGTCAAACCGGCATCGACGGGTTCCTGGGACAGTTGCCCCCAGCTGGTCAGTTGCACCTTAGCTTGGTATTGCTGTACCTGAGTTTGGTGCTGGTTGTTAATCAGCTCGAGCATGGCCAGCATTTGCGAGTTGTCCTGCTCTACAATTTGGCTTTTACCCATGTTAAAGCTGAGCACACTCACTAGTGCCATGCTGGCGGCAATGGCGACCCACTGCCACGGGTTTTGGTTGCTGCTTGTCTGTGCTGGCTTGTCGAGCTTGGCTGCAATGCTGGGCCATAAATCACGGCTGGGCTGCATGGCTTTAGGAAGTTGTTCTAATTGTTCATTTAAGTTACTCATGACAACATCTCCTGTAATAATGTTCTGGCCCTGTGGTACTGACCTTTGGAGGTACCCGGGTGGATGTTTAACATTTTGCCGATCTCTTGGTGGCTGTGACCTTCAATGGCAAATAACACAAATATGATTCTGGCGCGCTCTGGTAGTTTAGGCAGCAAAGCATCAATCTGATTTTCATCCATGCTCTTTACCGGTGCGGCTTCAATATGGTGATCTATCGGCACAAACCGCTGCCACCAGGTCGCTTGCTGTTTTAAAGTTGCAATGCAGTGATTCACCACTAAGGTGTGATACCAAGAGCTAAACAAACTATCACCATTAAATTGAGCCAATTTTTGCCATATTCGAACAAAGGCCCCCTGAGTTAACTCTTCAGCCAGGTATTGTTCACCCGCTAGACGGAAACAAAGGGCATAGACTCGGCCGACATGCATCCGATAGAGCTTTTCAAAGGCTTGTTTATCGCCCATGGCTGCCAAGCGAATAAGTTCGGCTTCATCTAAAGAATCAGGGGCCAGCTGTAAGTGGGCCATAGCTTTCGCATCCTTTACTTGTGTTGTTTGTATAGTTAGATAAGCTAACTTAGCAAAAGGTTGGAATGAACATTAACTTTTCTGGAATTATTTTTAAATGATTGAAGTGACAGACTATTTAAGCCCAGTAGGAAAGCTGCATATTGGCAGCCATCAGGGCCAGTTGTGCCTGGCTAATTGGGCCATAAGAAATCATAAGCAAAGGTGTGAGCAACGCTTAAGTAAAGCCCTAGGGGAGCGTAAAGTCGCTAGGAGTGATGTTAATAAAACGGCTATTGAACAGTTAGAACAGTACTTTGCGGGGGAGCGCCAGCAGTTCGATTTACCGATTAAGTTGGTTGGCACTGAGTTTCAACAAAAGGTGTGGCAGGCTCTGCAGCAAGTTGAGTTCGGACAATGTGCCAGCTACGCCGAACTGGCTGGTCGCATTGGTCAGCCGACCGCATTTAGGGCGGTGGCCAATGCTAATGGTGCCAATGTGTTGTCGATTATTGTGCCTTGCCACCGCATTATTGGCAGCAATGGCAAGCTAACCGGTTATGCCGGTGGCTTATATGCTAAGCGTAAACTATTAGAGCTAGAGGGGTTAGCTTAAGCTAAATATAAACTGCTACCGTCCTAGCGCTTGGCTTAAGCTTGGGTACAAAATCTCGGCAATTTTCGGTTGGGCTTTTTTGTTAGGGTGAATGCCATCACGCAGCATTAGTTCTGGGTAGGGGGCAATCTGCTCCATAAAAAATGGAATTAAAGTAATGCCTGTTTCTGCCGCAATCTGGTGATAAACCTGGGCGAACTTTTTGGCATAGCGAGGGCCATAATTAGGTGGTGTATGGATCTGGCTTATAACAACATGAATATTTTTCTGCTGAGCTAACTCAATCATTTTTGTTAAATTTTGTTTCAAGTCTTGGGGGGAATATGCTCGTAAGCCATCGTTACCACCGAGTTCTATAAATAAGGTATCGATAGCGTGTTGTTCAAGCAGGGCGGGCAGTCTGCGTAATCCTCCTGCTGAAGTTTCGCCACTGACGGACGCATTTATTATGGTATGGCTTGGCATTTTGCTGCGTAAAATTTCTACCCAGCCGTCTTTTTCATCCATACCGTAACTTGCACTTAAGCTGTCACCGAGTATTAATAGGGTAGCTGCTTTTGCAGAAACCGACGTAGTAGCAATCAGTAATCCAATAATAAATAGAGTTTTTTTTATGAGTAATGCCATTGAGGTTGTCCAATTAACCAAGTCTGTAGAAACCCAAAACGGGCTGCTTACTATCCTTAAGGGAATTGATTTTAATGTCAACTCTGGAGAGTCAGTTGCTATTATTGGCCCATCTGGTTCAGGTAAATCAACGTTACTTGGCCTTCTTGCTGCCCTAGATAACCCGACATCCGGTTCTATTTCCCTTGCAGGTACTGATGTTACTACGCTCGATGAAGAACAAAAGGCTGCCCTCAGAAAAGATAAAACCGCTTTTGTGTTTCAGTCCTTTATGTTGGTCGACAGTTTAACGGCCCTTGAAAACGTCATGCTACCTGCCGAATTAGCTGGCCTCAGCGACGCTAAAACCTTAGCCGAGCAATGGTTAGGGCGAGTGGGGTTAGCCGATAGACTTGAGCATTTACCAAAACAATTATCGGGTGGTGAACAACAAAGAGTGGCGCTGGCTCGAGCTTTTATCAGTAAACCTATGGTGTTATTTGCTGACGAGCCCAGTGGCAACCTTGATTCTGTCAATGGACAAAAGATTGCGGATTTATTATTTGAACTCAACCAGCAGCAGGGTACCACGCTGATTTTAGTGACCCATGATCAAACCTTAGCCGACCGTTGTGACAGCCAATGGCGCATGGAAAATGGCTTATTAAGTAAGGTGAACTAATGCAGCTGTTTTCTTTAGTTATTCGATTATTTAAAAGGGAATTGCTGCAAGGGCAATTATTACTGATTTTATTCGCATTGAGCCTGGCGGTATTGGCGGTCACCGGTTTATCACGGGTCAGCGAGCGTTTACAGTTGGCCATTAACGAGCAGGCCAGTGAGTTTATTGCTGCCGATAGGGTGTTGTCTAGCCCAAGGGAAGTTGACCCGGCATGGTTAACCAAGGCGGATGAACTCGGCATTGCTCACGCACAAACCCTAAGCTTTAGTTCGGTGGTATTTAGTGGCGAGCAAATGCAGTTAGTGCAGGTGCGTGCGGTATCTGCTAACTATCCCCTAAAGGGCATGATTGAGTTCCCCGAGGGCAAAAAACGCCTACTGCCTAATGCGGGCGAAGTGTTTTATGCCGAAAGGTTAGGGCCACTGCTCAATCACCCAGCCAGTCTTGAGCTGGGTTACAGTGAGCTCACTATGGCGGCGGCGATGCTGTCTTTACCGGATCAGGGCTTAAGTCTGTTTACCTCTGCGCCCGTGGTGTTAATGAACCTTGCCGATGTTGAGGCCACCCAGGTGGTGCAACCGGGGTCGCGCATTAGTTACTCTTATCAGTTTGTGGGTGACCAACAGGCACTTGATGAGTTTGAAGCTTATTTGAAGCCTTTACTGCTTGATACCATGCGCTTTCGGGATGTCAGTGAGGGCGATAGTCCAGTGGCAAGTGCCATCAATCGGGCTGAACGCTTTTTATTGTTAGCCAGTTTGTTAGGCATTGCGCTAGCTTGTGCAGCGATTGCCATTGCCGCAGGGCGTTATTGTCAGCGCCACTTTGATATGGTGGCATTACTGAAAACCTTAGGGGCTTCCAAGCAGCAAATCCGCTTTATATTTGTCGGCCATTTAAGCTTAATTGCGGTGGTGGCAACCTTGTTGGGCTTGTTGTTAGGGGCTGGCCTTGATGGGATTGTGGTACAACAGTTACCAGAGGCATTACAGCAGGCTAGCCCAAGCTGGTTAAGGCCATTATTACTCGGGGTTGCCACTGCGATAATAGCAATATTTGGCTTTGCCCTGTTGCCACTACTGGGGTTATTACAAGTGCCGCCGTTACGAGTGTTGCAAGGTCATTTAAAGGGTAAAGGCTTTGGCCTGACGTTGACCTCGATACTGAGTTTTTTAGCGTTGGCATCACTGGGATATATTTATTCCCAGAGTATCAGCCTTACGTTTTCAATCTTGATCGGCTTTGTGTTGCTGGCTCTGTTGCTGTGGGGGTGTGCGCTATTATTGTTAATGAGTTCTAAAGGGGTAAGTTTAAAGTTAACCAATCCTTGGCAACTGGCGCTGACTCATTTAAGGCGAAAAGGCAGTGAAAATGGTGTGCAGCTGGTGGGCTTTAGCACCGCATTATTGTTGCTGCTACTGATTGTTGGCCTAAGGCAAGACATACTAGAAGATTGGCAATCACAACTCCCTGAAAACACCCCTAACTATTTCTTGGTGAATATTGCCCCAGAACAAGTAGAGGGCGTGCAACAATTTATTGATGAACGTCAGCTTGAAGCGACCCCCTTGTCACCGGTTGTTCGTGGTCGTATGACCCAAATCAATGATGAGTCGTTGGTGAAAGTTGAAAAAGATCAGCAGCTAGACCAAGGGCAACGCCGAGGGGTTGGTCGAGAGCTTAACCTTACCTACGGCAGCGAATTACCCGAGCACAACACTTTGTTACAAGGGCAATGGTTCACAGGTGAAGGGGAAGCCTCACTAGAGGTGGATTTTGCTGAGCGCATGGCAATTGAACTTGGTGATGTGCTCCACTTTGACATTGGCGGTCAACAAGTTAACGCTAAGGTAACCAGCATTCGAGGCTTAAAGTGGGAAAGCTTAAAACCCAACTTTTTTGTTATCTTTTCCCCGGACGTATTGCCTGAGGCGAACGCGACCTTTATCAGTAGTTTTTACGCCAAAGGTGAGCAACAACAGTCGGTATTTGAATTGATTCAACGCTACCCAACCATTGCCCTTATTGATGTGGGTAAGATGGTGGAGCAATTACGTGGCATTGTCGATCAAGTCTCATTATCACTTACATTAGTGCTGGTCATGGTGATCATTGCCAGTTCATTGGTGATGCTGGCGCAGCTGCAAGCGGGCATGGGCTTAAGAATTAAAGAGCTGGCGGTATTTAAGAGCTTTGGTGCGAAATCTAGCCTGTTGTCTAAGGCAACGGCCCTTGAATTTGCGTTATTGGGGGCGATAGCGGGCTTTTTAGCAGTAGTCGTGGCAGAAGTGTCACTTTGGGTATTAAAAACCCAAGTGTTCGAGCTAGTAGTGAATATGCACTGGCACTGGTGGTGGCAGGTGCCATTACTGGGTGCGCTATTAGTTGGGGCGTTAGGTTATAGCGCCTGCAGCCAAAAACTGAAATTAACCACTTTGAGTTTGTTAAGGGAAATTAATTCGTAGGGTAAATCTGGGCAAGGGCGCTGGCAAGGTCTGGGTATTCAAATACAAAGCCAGCCTCTAGTGCCTTATGGGGATAAACCATTTGTCCGTCCAGCACTAGGGTGCTCATTTCACCAAGTACTAATTTCAGTGGTAATGCCGGTATGCTTAACCATAGTGGTTTTTGTAATTGAGCAGCCAGAGCCACGGCAAATTCTTTCTGGCTGACTGGGTTAGGGGCGCAGGCATTTATGCTGCCAGTGAGGGTTGGATGGTCAATACAGAATTTAATTAACTCAACCAGATCATCAATATGTATCCAACTTATACCCTGCTTACCGTTGCCGAGTATGCTACCCAAGCCACGACTAAAAGTCGGATAGAGTTTGGCCAACATACCACCATGTTTTGCGAGCACCACTCCAAACCTTAAATTGAGCACCTGAGTGACTTTCGAGGTGGCTTGGTTGTT
This sequence comes from Paraferrimonas sp. SM1919, assembly GCF_010993985.1. Classification (GTDB taxonomy): domain Bacteria; phylum Pseudomonadota; class Gammaproteobacteria; order Enterobacterales; family Shewanellaceae; genus SM1919. The sequence continues at coordinate 14,613 of NZ_WINH01000032.1, forward strand.
GATTTCTTCCCATTCTTTGCAAAGCCTTGAGGGAAAGTCGATGCCATAGGGGCTTTGTTCATTGAGGTGATGAATATGGTGAGTGCCGTAGATGCCGACTGCGGAGGCATTAATGATCCTTTGCGGTGGTTTTGTCGAACTGGCCACTAGGTTGACCAATTGCTGACTAATACCATGACGACTTTGTTTGAGCTCAAGTCTACGCTTTACATTCCAGCGTTTAGCCGCGATCCCTTCTCCTGCAAGATTTATCACCACATCAAATTGATTAAGATTTTTTAGATTATCTAGAGTGTGGATATGGGTTATCGATGGGGTATCGGTTCTAGATTGTCTGGTTAAAATAGTGAAGTGGTACTCAGGCAGGGCAGCGATGAGTGCTTGCCCAATTAACCCAGTACCACCAGTGATAAGTATTTGCATGCTCACTTACTCTATAACTATTGTTTGTTATAGCTTAGTTGCATTGATACAGAATCGGCAAATCTTAGGGCGTGGGGTTTATCGATTTCAACACTAGCGTGCTCAACCCAGTCATGTTCACTGGCGATGGCGAGTACGTCAGAAGTAAGCTTCTCAAGTAGTAAAAAGCGATTATGCTCGACAAGGGCGATGATACTTTTGGTAATGGTGCGATAATTAAGAGCGTCACTAATGTCTTCAGAATTTCTGGCTTTATCGGCGCAGTATTTAATGATGACATTAATAATGACATCTTGTTTGTTTTTTATTTCGTCGTCATTAATGCCTATAAAAGTGCGTACTCTTAGGTTTTTAATGCGAATGACCGCTTGATCTTTATCCATTACCAATCCTTGTTCATTTTTTGATTTCAACCTTAGTCTATACGAGTTAGACTGAAAAATGGATGCTTTTTATAGAGTTAAGGAAATGATATGCACTCCTCTCAACCATCTATGGCACTTAAGACCTTTGTGCTCTTGGCTAGTTTGTTTATTGTACTTGCAGGAATAAAGTTAGCGAGTACAGTGGTTATTCCTTTTATTTTGTCTGTTTTTATTGCCGTTTTGATGAACCCCATGGTCGTCGCTATGGGTCGAATTAGAATACCTAAAGTGGTGTCGATCATTATCATTATGACGCTATTGGTGCTCGCGGGTATGTGGTTAGGTACTTTAATCGGTTCATCGATTAAAGAATTTACAGTACAACTGCCAAGTTATCGTCAAAAATTAGTGGGGCAATTTACTTGGGTGCTTACTTACTTAGCGCAACATAATATTATTTTGAGCCAAGAGGTGATTTTTTCCTATCTAGATCCTGCTAAAGCCATGTCTCTGGCAACCAATATGCTTTCTGGAGTTGGCGGAGTCATGGGTAATTTATTTTTAATTATCCTGACGGTGATTTTTATGCTTTTTGAAGCGCAGTCAATTCCCAACCGTTTACACCTGGCTTTAGATGACCCGCAAAATCGCCTAAAACAAATTGACCAATTTTTACAGTCAGTAAATCAATACATGGTGATTAAAACCATGGTCAGCTTAGGCACCGGTGCCATTGTCGGGATTGGCCTTTGGATCATTGGGGTGGACTATGTAATGCTGTGGGCGGTCATCGCTTTCTTACTTAATTACATTCCTAATATTGGCTCCATTATTGCGGCGGTACCCGCAGTGGCGATTGCGCTTATTCAATTAGGCCCAGGTGCGGCTGGGGCAACGGCCTTGCTATATCTTGTTGCTAATACTGTCATGGGTAACGTTATTGAGCCTCGCTTTATGGGGAAGGGGCTGGGCTTAAGTACTTTGGTGGTGTTTTTGTCTTTAATTTTCTGGGGCTGGCTACTAGGCTCTGTGGGTATGCTGTTATCGGTACCTCTGACTATGGTGGTGAAAATTGCCCTAGAAAGCTCTGAAAACGGCAAGCATTTAGCGGTATTGTTGAGTGATAAGGGGTAAGCGCAATGCTTTACATTAAGGGTTTGCTAACGATTTTAATCAGTACGCAATTGTGCCTGTTTTTTTACGATGGCTACCCTTGGGTTGAGCAAAGTATTTACAATGTTTTTTTAGAAGTGCTGCTAGTAATAATCGCTATTGGGCTATTTTTTTATGGCTTCAACAGCCTTTATCAATTTATAGAACAGCAAAAGAACGATTTATACAAAACATTATTAGCACTCCCTGCTTTAATGCTTTTTGGTCTAGTTGGTTACACGTTACCGGCACTTGTTTTATTGAGTAAGATTTTGAAGTAGAGCTTTTTATCTACAAAGAATGTAGGAATGTCATGATTCAATACAAATTATTTACGATATTAGCTGCAGCAAGTTTATGTGCCCCATGTATTGCTAAGACAGAGGTTCGTGAGCCAGAAGCCACGGTTAGTATTGCTCAATCTAAGTTGGTTAGCGCGGATAAGTGGATGGCGGCAACGGCGAATCCCCATGCTACTGAGGCGGCAGCAAAGCAGCTTAAAAACGGTGGCAGTGTTATTGATGCGGCGCTTGCGGCGCAGCTTACCCTAACCCTAACCGAGCCACAGTCATCGGGGATTGGTGGTGGCTTTTTTATGCTGTATTGGGATCAGCAACAGCAACAACTATTTACAGTAGACGCCAGAGAAACCGCCCCAGCCAGTGCCACTCCAGATCTCTTTAAAAAGCCAGATGGTAGCTACGCCAACTGGTTTGAAGCCATTGTTGGAGGGCGTAGTGTCGGTGTCCCTGGGGTCATTGCCGGGTTTGAGTTAGCCCACCAAAAGTGGGGCAAATTACCTTGGCAAAGCAGCTTTAGTCATGCCAGAAATTTAGCCGAAAACGGCTTTAAGGTTTCCCCAAGGTTGCATGGCTTATTGGCACGAAGGTTACATCCAGGATTTAAGTTTGAATCGAAGGCAACCGATTATTTCTACCCAGGTGGCGAGCCATTAGCTGCCGGTACCTTAATTAAAAACCCAGAATTAGCGGCAACTTATAAGCTGATTGCCAAAGAGGGGGCTAAGGGCTTTTACCAAGGTCAATTGGCACAAAAAATGGTGGCCGCAACTAATCACTCCCACGGCAGCAAGGGTAATATTTCCCTTGGGGACTTCAAGGGCTATAGTGCATTGGTACGTGAACCTGTGTGTTCTGGCTTTTTAGTGTATTCCGTTTGTGGTATGGGACCGCCATCATCGGGCGGTATTAGCGTTGGTCAAATTTTGGCGACCTATGAACAACACGCCGATAAGGTCCCCAGCCTTGAAACGGCAGAGGGAATTCATTTGTATTCCCAAGCGGCCCGCTTAGCCTTTGCCGATAGAGAGCTTTATATTGCTGACAGTGACTTTGTCGCAGTCGACTCAACTTCGCTTTTAAGTCCTGACTATATTAATCAGCGGGCTTCACAGGTGGATATGAACAAGGACATGGGTAAGGCCAAAGCGGGTAAGTTAGCCTTAGCCTATGCTGAGGATCAAGCTTTAGAATTGCCCTCAACTACCCATCTTGTAATGAAAGACAGCCACGGTAATTGGCTGAGTATGACCAGCTCGATAGAAATGGCCTTTGGTTCATCGGTAATGGTTGGCGGATTTTTATTAAATAATCAGCTGACGGACTTTTCGTTGGTGCCCTCGAAAGACGGCTTGATGGTGGCCAACCGAGTCGAGGCCAATAAACGCCCACGTTCATCGATGGCACCGACTATGGTACTTAAAGACAATCAGCCAGTGTTAGCCATAGGCTCGCCCGGTGGCAGCCGTATTATTAATTATGTCTCCCAAGCCTTGATTAATAAACTGATGTACCAGCAACCCTTAGATAAAGTGCTGGCAACAGGCCGTGTGACCCACAGAAATGACTATTTAGCCCTTGAGAAAGGCAGCAATTTAGAATCCCTAGTGCCTGCGTTAGAGGCTAAAGGGCATAATATTAAGGTGATAGACTTAAATTCTGGCATTCAAGCCATTGAAGTGAAAAACGGTAAGCTTTATGGCGCGGCCGACCCACGCCGTGAAGGGGTGGTAATTGGCCAATAAGGCTTTGCTTTATGGTCCAACACCAGCAAAGTAAAAGGGCTTAGGCATTCAGAGCCTAAGCCTTTATCTTAACCGCTGACTTGGAAGCGGTCTGGGTTTAGCTTAGTAATAACCCAGCGTTCGTTGATTTTATTTAAGATTAACTCTCTATCGTCAAAACGTCTTTTATTGTCTTGATAGCCATCGAGTTTGATTTGCACTTTGATGTCTTTAACTTTGGTGCGAAAAAAATCGATATCAATATTTTTCACTTCTAAGGCGACATTATCCATGACTACCCCTAATACATGTTTTTGGATGGCTTTAGGGGTGTGGTAATGTTCCATCAATTGGTATATCTCTTGATCAACAAATTGCTTAGCTTGCTCGATATTTTTATCAATATAAACCGCTTGCATGAAAGCTAATGCAACTTTCTCGGGTTTGTTATGTTCGTATGCGAACTGACAACCTAGCAATGGCAACATCAAAAGCCCAATGATGATGTTTTTTAGTGACATAAGCTCTCCTTGCACTAGTATCGACTACAACTTGATGCTTCTTAGCTTGCTATCATAAAAGCGACCATGTTATTAAAATATTTATCTTTATTATGGTTATCCACAGAATTTGTGGATAACCATGTTGAAAAACATAATTAACAAAACTATCTTGATGAATAATAAGGCTTTTAAATCAATAGTACGATTTGTAGCCAGTAATGTGTTTTGTTAAAAGTTACAGGTTTTCAAGGACCACCTGATGATGATCTTTTGTTTTAAACTTATTTAGTATTTGTTCAATTTTACCATCTAAGCCTATGACAAATGTGATCCTATGGATACCATCAAATTGACGCCCCATAAACTGTTTTAAACCCCAAATACCAAATTGTTCAGCGACTTGGTGGTCGACATCAGATAAAAGGGTAAAATTTAATTGCTCTTTCTCGGCAAACTTGAGTAGTTTGGCAGGTTTGTCTGGGCTAATGCCAAAGACAGCAACATTTTGTTGATCGAGTTGGTTTTTAATGTCCCTTAACCCTTGAGCTTGTACAGTACAGCCAGGAGTCGCAGCTTGCGGGTAGAAATAGATGATGATTCTTTTTTTACCAATAACATCTTCGATATTGTGTAGCTGTTGGTGTTGATCAGGCAAGATAAATTTGGGGACATCACTGCCAATGGTAAGATCATTAAATGGGCTGCTAGGCAGTACAGGGTTTAATGCTTCTACGACGGCTTGATGGTGGTCTTTAGTTTTAAATTTGGTCAGTACCGCTTCTATTTTGCCATCTAAACCAATAATAAAAGAATAACGATGAATACCGTCTTTGATGTCTTTACCGACTTTTTTGGGGCCCCAAGCACCAAACGCTTCAGCGACTTGGTGATCTTCATCTGCCAGTAAATCAAAGTTTAGCGCTTGTTTGGTTTTGAAATTCAATAACTTGGATGGCGCATCAGGGCTGATCCCAAAAACCACTAAATTTTCTTGATCCAAGGCGGATTTATGGTCCCTAAGCCCTTGAGCTTGCATGGTACAGCCAGGGGTTGAGGCTTTAGGATAGAAGTAAACCAGAACTTTTGACTTACCGATATAATCCCCAAGGTGAACGACTTGTCCGTCTTGATTAACTAAGGAAAAAAGGGGGGCTAAGTCGGATTTTTTTAAGGTATTCATGCTGGCTCCTTTACTGCATTAATTCAATTTCACTGTCTAGTTCAAGTTGCTGAGCTAAATCGTCAATGGCAGCTTTAATTTTATCGACATCCACTTTAGGTGGAATACTCAGTAAAAGCTCCATCTTTTGATTATTATCCGCTAAAGATTGGGTTCTTACACTTGCTAAGTCGATTCCCCGTAGGGCTAACTCTTCGGTAATGATTTTCATGGTGCCGACTTTGTCTTTGCCGGCAAAGTTAACTTTCATCTGAGCAACATAATCAGTGACATCATGGGGAGTGCAAGGTTTCATCACGGTTAATAGCTCAAGGGAAGCGGCTAAAGCAGGCAATTCTGCTTCTAATCTAGCGATGGCTGAAAATTCACCGGTTAACATCATGCTTAAGGTGAGTTGGTCGGCATAAATCGCCATTCTGCTATCCACAATATTGCAATGACATTCACTCGCTAGACGTGCAAATTGACTGACTAAGCCCGGGCGATTGGTACCTAGGGCGGTAAATACCAAGTTGTTTGACATGAATTTTCCTTGAAATATCTTAACTTTAAAGCTTAAAAAGAGTAGCTTTAGCATTTATGTCCCATGCTAACACAAGTATAGAACTTCATTAAATGCATAGCCGCGACAAGTTTATTGATTTGCTGCATTTAATATCCTTGTCTTTACTTGGTTGCAGTCGTAGTATTACAACCTCTGAAGTTGAGGAAATAACATGTTAACAGGAAGCTTAGTTGCTCTAATCACCCCAATGCATACCAATGGGGAAGTTGATTACGCCAGTTTAAAAAGGCTAGTAGAGTTTCATATAGAACAAGGTACCGATGGCATTGTAGCTGTAGGAACCACTGGTGAGTCCGCTACTTTACCAGCTAAAGAACATATTGAAGTTGTGTCAAAAATCGTTGAATACGCCAATGGTCGTATCAAGGTTATTGGGGGTAACGGTGCAAATTCAACCCTAGAAGCAATTGAGCTAACTAAAGGTTGTGAAAAAGCAGGCGTAGACGCCATGCTTGGCGTGACACCTTATTATAACAAGCCTTCTGAAGCGGGTTTGATCGCGCATTATAAAGCGGTCGCTGCTGCAACTCATATTCCTCAAATCTTGTACAATGTCCCTGGTCGCACAGCATTAGACATGAAGCCGCAGACCATCGCCAAACTCTGTGATGTGGCCAATATTATTGGTGTAAAAGAAGCCTCGGGTGATGTTGCTCGTGTTGCTGAACTTCGTCAACTCTGTGGTGAAGATTTCCTATTATTTAGTGGTGATGATGCCACCGCCAAAGAGTTTATGCTTGCTGGTGGTAATGGGGTTATTTCGGTGGTTAACAATGTCGTCCCTAAACTGTTTAAGCGTATGTGCGATGCCGCTTTGGCGGGTGATAGGGAGCTGGCTACCGAACTGGACCAACCCATGCGTCAACTTCACGACGTCCTGTTCATTGAAGCGAATCCCATTCCAGTAAAATGGGCGGTTTTGCAAATGGGACTTATTGATAACGGCCACATTCGTTTACCATTAACGGAACTAAACTCGGATTTTCATGGTCAGGTTAAACAAGCGATGAAAATGGCAGGAGTTGAGGCCTAATTTGATGGACAAAAAAATAATAACTGTAGCGATTGCTGCTTTAATGGCTACAGCTTGTTCTTCGGTGACAGACCGCAGAACGGTTAATGATGCGGACCTTTATGCATCATCTCAAAATTTACCTAAATTGGTTATTCCTCAAGGGTTAAATGAGCCAACTTATAATAACGAGTACGCTATCCCAACAGTGAAGTCGAGCCAAGATGCAAGGGTTGGCAATCAAATTGATATTAGACCTCCAATGCTAGTGTTGGCGACAGCTGAGGGTACCAGAGTAGTTGATGAAGCATCTGATAACGTTAAGGTTTTAGTGGAAACCTTACCTGGTCAGCAAACCATTGGTTCTGAAGTTTATGACTCACTTATGGAGTTTTTAAATAAGCAAGGGATCATGACCACAACAGCCGATCAGCAAGCTGGAGTGATTGAAACTGACTGGATTGTATCGAGCGATGTAGTCGAAACCTCTTGGTTTAGTGGTGATACTGTTAATTCGATAAAACAGCGTTTTAGTTTTAATATTGATATTCGTCCACATGGCCGCAGTGGTGAGGTAACCATTAGCTTGATTGATTTTGAGCAGGATATCAGTGGCGAAGTTGTGGATGTATTGACCGATGTGGATAAGCGCCGCTATGCGATAGACATGCTTAATGATGCAATTGCATTCATAAGTGCCAAGCGTTCTTATGAACAACGTCAAGCCCGTATTGCTAACAGCCGAGGTATTGAAATCAGTCAAAATGAGCAAGCCCATAGTTGGCAAGCTAAAGCGACCTTCAATCGTAGTTGGGCGCGCTTGGGTATGATTTTACCTGAGCTAGGTTTTGAAATCGAAGATAGGGATCGTAATGAAGGGGTGCTTTATGCTCGCTTCAAGGATAATTCTAGCTTCTGGACTGGTTGGTTTGCCGATAAACCGCTCGATATCGATGAGGATTTGTATCGATTTAATCTGGTGGATGAAGGTGAGCAAACTAAAGTGGAAGTTTACGACGAGGCTAACGAGCCTTTATCATCCGAGGATGCCGCTAAAGTTTACCAAGCATTAAGTGTTGTGCTGCAAGCGGACAGAAAAGTGAAATAAGTTTATAAGGGAAGCAATCGCTTCCCTTTTTTTTTGGAGGGGATGGCAGCTATTAAGCGCCAATACTGCTTGATATTTTTTCAATCTGACTCCTACTGCTCAGACCTCAAGCTGGATATAAGCTGAATTTGTAATAAACTTTTTCCGACGCTTGTAACATTTATATAGCCTTGTACACTGTGCATCGATTCTGTTGCTTATTGCCGTCAATAAAATAAAAAAGAAGAGTGTTGTAACAATGAAAAAAATAATAGCCATCTTGGTTTTTGTGGTTTTAGCTTTTTCTCTGTGGACTTTTAATAAGCCCGCGCCTAATACCCATTCGATTGCGCCAACATCGAAACAAGCGCCTGAGGTCGTGGTCATTGATGCAAAGGTAGAAACTATCGCTGATAAAGTTGAAGCCTTAGGGACAACTTCATCTAAGGAATCACTAACCATTACCTCGAAAGTGACAGATAAAGTCGTTAAAGTTTTATTTGAAGATGGTCAACAAGTCCAACAAGGTCAGTTACTGATTCAACTTAATGATGCCGAAGCAAAGGCTAAGGTAACGGTTGCCAGAGTAAATCTTGCAGAAAGTGAACGTGAATTACAGCGCATCTCTGAGTTAGTAAAAAGTCAAACGGTGGCGCAACTTGAAAAAGATGCTCTACAATCTGAAATTGATGCCGCTAAAGCTGAATTACTACAAGCTAAAGCGCAACTTAGAGACCGTCAAATTAAAGCCCCGTTTAGCGGGTTTTTAGGGGTTAGAACGGTAAGCTTGGGCTCTCTAGTTACACCCAGTACGGTTATTACTACCTTAGATGATTTATCGGTGATGAAGCTCGATTTTACTGTGTCTGAGAAATACCTAGCAGATGTCAAAGTGGGTGAAAAAATTGTCGCGACATCTAGTGCATATCAAGGTGAGCAATTTGTCGGTAAAATTACTCACATTAATAGTCGGATTGATCCCGTTACCCGTTCAGTAACCGTTCGTGCTCATATTCCCAACTCTGATTATAAACTGCGCCCAGGAATGCTAATGGGGTTAAACTTATTTTACGATGAGCGTCAATCATTAATTGTGCCAGAGTCGGCCATCATTCCTATCAAAACCGACCATTTTGTGTATGTGGTTGATAGTCAAAATTATATCGAAAAGCGCCAAGTTCAAGTGGCTGGAAGAAGTCGTGGCCGCGTCGAAATTGCCAGTGGCATAGAAGTGGGTGAGCAAATAGTGATTCGTGGTTTAATGAAAGTGCGCCCAGGCATGCAAGTGACCACTAAAACCCAAGAAAAATGGCTGCATAAGGGTTAAGCCAGATGATCATTACAGATTTGGCTGTTAAACGACCGGTATTGGCCTCGGTTTTTTCCATATTGTTAGTGGTATTTGGCTTGGTGGCATTTGAAAAGCTGCCATTGCGTGAATACCCCAATATTGATCCTCCTATTGTTTCTATTAACACTAACTACCGCGGTGCTTCTGCGGCAGTAGTGGAAACCCGCATCACCCAGTTAATTGAAAATCGCGTCAGTGGGGTGCAGGGGATCCGTCATATCTCTTCTACTTCCCGCGATGGCCGTTCTAGTGTCACCTTACAGTTTAATGTCGAAAGGGACATCGAATCTGCGGCCAATGATGTCCGCGATAAAGTGGCTGGTTTATTAAATAATCTGCCAATAGAAGCGGATCCACCAGAAGTTGAAAAAGCAGATGGTGGTGCCGAAGTGATCATGTGGTTAAATTTAGTTTCTGATCGCCTCAATACCTTAGAACTCACGGATTATGCTCGCCGTTATATTGTTGACAAAATGTCTGTCACTGATGGTGTCGCCAATATTCGTGTCGGTGGTGGTAAGGTTTACGCCATGCGCATCTGGATTGATCGTCAACAGCTTGCGGCACGCAATTTAACGGTGACCGATGTTGAGCGTGCCCTTCGTAATGAAAACGTCGAATTGCCAGCAGGTTCGGTTGAATCGAAAGAGCGTCATTTTACCGTTAGGCTCGAACGTAATTATTGGACAGAGCAAGATTTTTCTAACTTAGTGTTAACCCAAGGTAAAGATGGCCACTTAGTTAAACTTGGTGATGTGGCCAGAGTAGAAATTGGTTCAGAGGAATCTCGTATTACTTTTAGGGGCAACACTGAAAATATGGTGGGCTTGGGGGTCACTAAGCAATCTGTCGCTAATACTCTTGAAGTAGCCCGTAAGATCAATGCGTTAGTGGACGAAATTAATCCTACTTTGCCTGCAGGAATGGAAATTAAGCGCTCTTTCGACAGCTCGGTTTTCGTTGAGGCATCAGTGGATGAGGTGTACCAAACCTTATTTATTGCCATGATTTTGGTGATCGTGGTGATTTACATTTTCTTAGGCACTTTTAGGGCAGTGTTAATCCCTGCAGTGACGGTGCCGGTATCGCTTATTGCGACTTTTATAGTGCTTTACGCTCTGGGTTACACTCTAAATTTATTGACACTATTAGCATTGATCTTAGCGATTGGCATGGTGGTTGATGATGCCATTGTTATGCTAGAAAATGTTTATCGTCGCATAGAAGCGGGTGAGCCACCACTAAAGGCCGCTTTCCTCGGGGCGCGCGAAGTTTCCTTTGCCATTATTGCCACAACCTTGGTGCTGGTTTCGGTATTTATGCCAATTACTTTCTTAGATGGTGACTTAGGCCAACTATTTAAAGAGTTTGCCGTTGCCATGAGTGCGGCGGTAATTTTCTCCTCGGTGGTGGCGTTAAGCCTAAGCCCTATGATGTGCTCAAAATTACTTAAAGCAAAGCAAAAGAAGAACCCGTTACTGGTTGGCCTTGATAAAGGGATGGACACACTGGCGGTTAATTACCAACGGTTACTGAAAAAAATTATTCATAAACCCGTTCTTATGTTGCTGGTGATTGTTACTGCGCTAACGAGTGCCTATCAATTAATTAATCATATTCCACAAGAATTTACCCCTCAAGAAGACCGCGGCTCGATGTTTGTCATGATCAATGGACCTGAAGGTGCCAGTTTTGATGCGATGGCTGAATATATTGATGAGATTGAAGCGCGCTTGATGCCACTGGTTGAAGCCGGCGAAGTAAAGCGTCTATTAATTCGTGCTCCAAGGGGCTGGGGGGGCGTAGCTGACTTTTCAAATGGCATGGCCATCATAGTGTTAGAGGATTGGTCAGTGCGCCGTCCAGTGAAACAAATTGTGGCTGATATTCGAGGTCGCTTAAGTGATTTGTCTGGAGTAAGAGCGTTTCCGATTACTCGTCAAGCTTTTGGCCGGGGTATGGGTAAGCCAGTGCAGTTTGTAATTGGTGGCCCTAGCTATGAAGAGTTGGTTCAATGGCGCGATATTATGATTGCCAAGGCGTCTGAAAATCCATTAATTATTGGTCTTGAGGATGATTATAAGGAAACCAAACCTCAGTTAAGGGTGGTAATAGATCGCGATCGTGCGGCAGATCTTGGGGTGTCGGTAAGTTCGGTCGGGAGCACTTTAGAAACCATGCTTGGTTCCCGTGTGGTAACCCGTTTTATGCGTGGTGGTGAAGAATATGATGTCATCATTGAGGGGGAACGGGAACAACAAAGTAGTGCCACTGATGTGTCGAATATTTATGTGCGTTCAGAACGTTCAGGTGAACTTATCCCATTGTCTAATTTAGTGAGCATAGAAGAGTTTGCTGATGCCAAAGAGTTAAAGCGTTATAACCGCCTTCGCTCAATTACTTTATCAGCCTCTTTAGCTCCGGATTATTCATTAGGGCAGGCTCTTGATTATTTAACTGAGCTCGCTCGCAATGAGTTACCTGCAGAAGCGAGTATTAGTTTTAAAGGGGCTTCACTTGACTACAAAGAGTCAGGTAACTCTATTTACTTTGTGTTTATTGTTGCTTTGTTGGTGGTGTTCTTAGTATTGGCTGCCCAGTTTGAAAGTTTTGTTCACCCCTTGGTGATCATGTTGACCGTACCACTAGCCATTTTAGGGGCGCTTATTGGCCTTTATATGATGGGACAAACCCTGAATATTTATAGCCAGATTGGCATTATCATGTTGGTGGGTTTAGCGGCCAAAAACGGTATTTTAATTGTTGAGTTTGCCAACCAATTGCGTGATAAGGGGCTAACCTTTGAAACGGCATTAGTCGAAGCGGCGGGTCAACGTTTACGACCAATTTTAATGACGGGTATTACCACCGCGGTAGGGGCTTTACCTCTGGTGCTTGCTGAAGGGGCGGGCGCCGAAACTCGCTTTGTTATTGGCGTAGTCGTGCTCTGTGGTACGGTAGTGGCAACCCTATTTACTTTGTTTGTGATCCCAACGGCTTATCAGCTACTGGCTAAAAACACTCGCTCGCCAATGGCAACCGAGCAAGAGTTAGAGCGGCAACTCAAGCAAGGTTCAAACTAAAATATCAATAATTAAAACAAAGGGCGCCACTAGGTGCCCTTTTTGTTTATGTAAGCCAATCACTTTAGCTTAGCTAGGTACTTGTCATTAAAGCGCAGTGCATTGCCTAAGCCGCGGGCTGAAGCTTCCCTTAGGCGATACAGACCCAAGTAACATAGTGGCACTAGATATAATGAGGTAAAGGTGGAGAACACTAAACCGCCAATAATGGCAATTGCCATAGGACCATAGGGCGGGCCACCGCCACCTACTTGGGTATCACCTAATGCCAGTGGAATTAGGCCAACTACAGTAGTACCTACGGTCATTAATACCGGGCGCAAGCGTGATTGACAGGTGCTAACAATAATATCCAGCAGCGGCTCATCGGATTTTGGATTGCCAATATGCTCGACCAGCACAATGCCGTTATTGACCACAATTCCCATCAAAATAAGAATACCAATCATGGCCATCACACTCATGCCGGTGCCTGTGATAAACAGCGCCCAAAATACCCCAGTAATAGAAAATAAAATCGATGTAATGATGGCGGTTGGCATTAATAATGATTCAAACACGGCGGCCATCACGATATAAATCAAGCAGATAGCCAGCAGCATATTGGTCACCATAATGCCTTGGGATTCATCATTGCGTTCAAAACCACCGCCAAAACGATAACCATAACCTTCCTTAAAGTGGATTTGATCTAGGGCTTGTTTAAGTGCTTCACGGGCTTTATCCATAGAGAAGTCTTTTTCTAAGTTCGCGCCTAAAGTCAGTGAGGTCTGGCGGTTAAAGTGACGGATCTTTTCCAGTCTTGGTTGCAGTTTAGTGGTGGCGATATCCGCTAGGCGATAGACGCGGTTATTGACCCTTAAAATCGGCATGTTTTCCATCGCTTCTAGGGACTGACGGTATTGGTAATCCATGGCCAGCTCGAAGCGAATTTCACCGGATGGGTCGTGACGGAAAGAACGCAGCGGTGTGCCACGCATTGCGGTGGCAATATTTTGCGATACCGTCGCCACATCCGTACCTAGGCGATTCACCAGTTCACGGTTAATCTCGATGATTAACTCCTGCTGGGAGCCAGTCAGTTCTGAGTTCACATCGGTTAGTCCCTCAACAGCGCTTAATAGTGGTATAAGCTGTTGTGAAATCCTGACCAGTTCACTGGTTGCAGGCCCGGTGAGGGTTAAACGAACACCTGAGTTGTTGCCGCCCCAGCCAAACTGTGGTTTGGCAATGGAAAACTTAGGAAAGCCCTGTTTCATTTTTTCCTTTAATTTTTCAATATCATCGGGCAGCTCTTTATTCATAATAAGGGTACTGGTCGCACGCTCAGGATGGTAATAACTGTAAATCGATTCGATACCGAATTCTTGCTTGTTATCGTATAGGTACTGCTCCATTTGGCTGACCAAAGCTTCTGACACGGCTAACGAATGGCGGCCCTCAATATTGTAGTTAATGTAGAGTCTGTCTTTATCGTTATTATCACTACCTTCACCAACCATGGACAACGGCAGTGCCGTAGAAGCCAGCATTAACACCGCGATAAAAGCTGAAACTTTAGGGTGGTTTAAGCTCCAACTTAAGCTTTTGATGTAAAAACGTTGCAGTTTAGAATCAACCTTTTGGGTATGTTTGACATTGATTTTATGCAGCATTAATGGAATTAGGGTTTTTGCCACAAGCAGTGATGCTGCTAGGGAAATACAAATACTCATTGCCACATGCTCAAGGAATACGGTTAGCTCAACCTTTACCCCAACGATATTAGGTAAGAACACAATCGCCGTGGTTAGGGTGCCAGCAATCACTGCAAGTGTGACCTTATTGACCCCAGTTAAGATAGGTTGTGGGGTCTTCTTGGCTTGTTCTTGCAATACCGATTCTGTTACCACTACCGCGTTATCAATCAGCATACCAACCGCTAATAATAAGCCCATCATAGAGAGAATATTGAGGGTGTAGCCCAGCATGTACATGGCGCCTAGAGTAATCGCAATAGATACTGGCACTGAAGTGACAATGATGGCGGTCATCATTAGGTTACGTAGGAATAAATACAACACAATAAAGGACAGTAGCGCGCCTAATAGGCCGGCTAACAGTAAGTCAGACAGTGAACGCTCTACCGCGTCGGCCTGATCTTCCATGACATACAGATTAATGCCATCAAATTGTGGATTGTTTTCCACCTCGTTAACCACTTTAAGTACTCGGTTGGCCACTTCAACCAGGTTAGCGCCAGACTCTTTAAAGATGTTTAGACCAACCGCATAGGTTTGGTCTAAATGACGGCCTTCGCGTTTTTCAGGTAATGAATATAACACCTCGCTAATATCACCTAGGGTTAAACCATCACTGATTGGTAAGGCTTTAATTTGCTCTAGGTTTTTAAATTCACCCTGGGGCAGTACTTGCAAAACACCCGATGTTGAACGTAGCTGACCACCATTTTGAATGAAGTTTTGTGCTAACAGTTTACCCCTTAGCTCGGCAATACTGAGATTGGCGGCCATTACTTTATTGGCATCTAAGCGTACTTCAATACGCTTTTGTTCAACACCATATAGTTCAACTTTACTTACCCCTGGTACTCGCTCTAGGGGGCGCTTCAGTTGTTTATCGAGTAAGTCATAGGCATTGGCTAACTCTCGCTCGCTCGATAACCTTAGGGTCAGAATTGACATATCTGAGGTGGAAAACTGCATCACAAAAATACGTTCTAAATCAGCGGGCAGTAGGTGCCTTACCGAGTCGATACGCTCTCTGGCTTGCAGCGCCTTAGAGGCTATGTTTTCCCCCCATTTTAGGTTCATCCAAATTTGCACACCGTCTTGATTAGACTCTGAGTGCATCTCATCAATACCGCTAAGGGTTGCTAAGGATTCCTCTAAAATCAGGGTAATATCCCGCTCTACCTCTGCAGGGGTAGATCCCTGGTAAGGCACCTGCACAAATACCCGAGGAATATCAATACCCGGGAACATTTCAAGCGGTAACAGTCGGCTAGAAGCCGCCCCTAGTAGCAATAACGAGATAAACAGCATAAAGGTGGTGACAGGGCGCTTCAGCGCCAGTGCGGTAATGTTAGGCATGACTCACCTCCGCAGCTGTAGAGTTCTTGCTTACCATGCTTAGTAGTGCAGGGATCACTACCAAGGTCAGCAGGGTAGCAAGGGTTAAACCAAAGATAACGGTAATGGCCATGGGTGCTCGAACCTCAGCACCTTCACCTATGCCAATGGCCATAGGCAGTAAACCTAAGGTGGTGGTAAAGGTGGTCATCATAATCGGGCGCAACCTTGAGGTGGCCGCTTGGTAAATGGCATCCCTAAGTTGTTCGCCTTGATTCAATAGCTGATTCATCCTATCGGTTAATACAATGGCGTTGTTCACCACAATACCGGCAAGCATGATCACCCCGATAAATACCACCACTGATAGCGGCGTATTGGTCAGCATTAGGCCTAAGATAGCGCCAGCTAGGGCCATAGGCACAGCACCTAGAATAACCAGTGGTTGTACAAAGGATTCAAACTGGCTGGCCATCACTACGTAAACTAGGAATACTGCTAATGCTAAGGCCATTTTTAACGAATTAAAGGAATGCTGCATTTCTTCGTTTTGACCCACTACTCGGGTCAGTACCCCTTTGCTTAAGTTAAGGTTATTAATGATTTGCTCTGCCTCGGCAGCGGCTTCATCAAGGGTACCAAAACCTAAGTTACTAGAGATTATTGCCACCCTTTGCTGATCAACACGGTCGATAGCAGCAGGGCCCACTTGGTAGGAGATAAACGCCACCGAGCCTAAGCTAATTGGTCTAGTGGAGTTAGGGTTGATGATCATCTGTGAGATATCACTGGCTTCATTACGCTCGTCGATTTGTGAACGTACCTCGATATCAATTTTACGGTCGCGTACCGTGTATTTGCTGGCAACATTACCGCCGACTCGAGTGGCAATCGCGCGGGCAATCTCTGGTGCTTCTAAACCAAGGGCCGCAAGGCGAGGGTGGTCAAATTCGATTAATAACTCTGGTTGACCATCACGCATCGAATTTTGCAAATCACTGAATCTTGGGTTGTTATCTAATGCCGCTAATACTTGTTCTGAAGCCTGTCTTAGCTGTACTAAATCATAGCTTTGCAGTTCAATTTCTAGCGGTGTTTTAAAGCTAAATAACTGTGGATGCTCAATATTGAGCTCTAAGTCTGATATTTTTGCGCCCTGGGTTCGCAGTAAACCTGCAACTGCCTGGTAGCTATTGGCACTACTTAGGTTGACCTGAAGGCGTCCCCAGTGTTCACCGCCTTTATTACCTTGAGAGGTCAGTAAGCCTGCACTACCTGCCTGGGCATAAATGCTGGTTACACTTGGGTGCTCGGCAATGGCTAAGCGTAGGGTTTCTAGTACTTCATCGGTACGTTTTACATCGGTACCCGGTGGCAGTAACACCTCAGCATAAAACTCACCTTGGGCCATTTGTGGAATAAGCTCTTGCCCTAGTTTTGGCAGTTGCATAAAAATGATAGCGCTGATGGCAACCGCGACTAAAGTGGTAACCAGAGGACGCTTTAATGCGCCTTTTAGTAACGGTTGGTAAGCTTTTTCAATGCCACGGTAAACAAAGTTAAATAATGTTTTAATTGGCCAGAATAGTTTGCCAAGAATAAAGCTAAATACTCTAAATAGTGCCATTATCGAGGTCAGCAATAATTGTGGTAATTGTTTAAATAACACAATAAAAGGGAAGCTAAACACTGTGGCACTATAGTGTTTTAGTTTGCCTAATTTAGAGTCTGGTAGCTTCTTTTTAGGTTTGATTAATGCTGGTAGTGCCTGAAAACCTTGGCGTGAAGCCAGCATAGGGATAACCGTTAATGCCACGACTAGAGAGGCAATCAACGAGAAAGTCACTGTCATAGCTTGATCAGAGAACAAGCTGCCAGCAATACCGTCGACAAAAATCAGTGGCACAAATACCGCTAAAGTGGTTAGGGTTGAGGCAAAAATGGCGCTGGCTACTTCTTGGGAGCCTTTGACTGCGGCATCTAGTTTAGTTAAGCCCTGTTGCTTATATTTATCAATGTTTTCCAGCACCACAATGGCGTTATCTACCAACAAACCGACTGCTAGGGCAATGCCGCCTAATGACATAATGTTTAAGCTAATGCCGCTGAAGTACATCAGATTAAAGGTAGCGACAATGGAAACCGGAATCGCTATGGAAATAATTAGAGTGGCAACAATGTCTTTTAAGAACAGGTAAATCACCAGCATCGCCAAAAGACTACCGAGTAAACCCGCCGAGGTGACCTCATTGACGGCTTGTTTAATAAAAGTGGATTGATCAAAGATCACCGTGAGTTGGACTTCCTTGTCCTTGTTTATTTGTTCAACCGCCTGCTTAATAGCATCGGCAACTTGAACCGTATTACTGTCACCTTCCTTATAGATGGCTAATTCAACTGCGGGTTGACCATTGACTCGAACCACATCCTGTTGCTCTTTATTGCCATTTTTGATGGTTGCTACTTCAAATAGGCGCACCATAGTATTGGCATCACGGTACACAATCAGTTGACCTAGGGAATCCAAGGTTAAGAACTGATTAAAGGTACGCACTAGATACTCTTTTTCACCTTCTAGTACTTTACCGGCCGATACATTGACGTTTTCCGCGCTAATACGTTTTAAAATGTGGTCACTGGTTAGGCCTAACTGGGTAAGGCGATATTGGTCTAGGGTAATTTCAATTTGACGCTCAAGACCGCCGGATAGCTGCACTTGAGCCACGCCTTTGACCGCTTCAATTTTACGTTTTAGCTGCTCATCGGCGTAGGTGCGCATGTGCTTTAGATCTTCTAAGGACTGTTCTTGCTCGGTGGACATGGCAATACGCACAATGGGATCTAAATTGGGATTAAATCTAAGCAGTAGCGGCTTGGATATTTCTAAGGGCAGAACCACTGTGTCCAGTTTCTCACGGACATCGAGACTGGCCATATCCATATCTGTGCCCCATTCAAACTCAAGCACTACATCTGAAAGACCAGATTTAGAAACAGAATGGATGCGGCGCAGGCCTTTTACTACACCGACGGCTTCTTCAATAGGTTTTGATATTAGCTGTTCAACTTCCACCGGAGCCGCGCCATCGTACATGGTACGAATGGTTACACTTGGGTAGCTTAGGTCGGGTAATAGTTTAACCGCTAAGCGACTAAAGCCGACCATACCGAACAGCATGATGGCGAACATGGCCATCCATACTGAAACTGGTCTTTTGACTGAAGTATTAATCATTGCGGTGCCCTTACTTAGCTGCTAGTACATTAAGTGGGGCGATAACTTCTACTAGGGCGTCGTCTTTTAAGCTTTGCTGACCACGTACTACAATCGCATCGGCAGCTGTTAGTCCGTCGATCACTTCAACCAAGCCGTTATCCCTAAAGCCAAGGGTCACTGGTACTTTACGTGCCTTTTCACCATCGATGGTGAATACACTGTAGCGATTATCCTGATTTACCAGAGCATTAGCAGGAATAGTTAACGCATCGTTGTGGGTGGCGTACTTCACTTTTACTTTGGCGAACATGCCCGCTTTTAGTAAATGGTCGCGGTTATTAACTTGTACGGTAACTTTAAAAGTACCGCTTTGGCGTTCGATTCTTGGTGAAATGCGTAAAACATTACCTTTAATGTAGTCCGTGTCATTTTGTAGACTGGTTTGTACGAATACACTTTGGCCGACATTAATATGTTTTAACTGAGCTTCAGGCATGTGAATAATGGCATGCAATTCATCTTCGTTAATAATATGGAATAGCTTGGAAAATTCAGTCGCCATGGCGCCTACTTTGACAAAGCGATCGGTAATGACGCCATCAAATGGCGCGCGGATTTCACTTTCAAATACTTTTAGTTCGGCCAGTTTCTCTAATGATTTGGCTGCGGCTAGATTGAACTCTAGTTTAGCTAACTGATCACGGCTGATGTATTCTTGGTTATCCATCTTTTTCAAACGGTTAAGCTCTTGCTCAATCACCATTACTTCTGCTTGTGCGCGTTCGAGATCAAAGCGTAATCGTTTAGCGTCTACAGTGGCAAGCAGTTGGCCTTTTGTTACTCTATCCCCTTCTTCTATATGAAGGGTTTCTACCATGCCAGCAAGACGAGAAACTAACGTGGCTTCTAATGGCGCATCAAGTGATGCAGTAGTAGCGTAAAAAGAAGAAATATCACTGACTCGTACCGGCTGAGTTTCAACGGGTATTTTATAAACTGGCTTTTCTTTTTCTTTATTGGCTTGGTCGGCATTGGATTGACTGCAAGCGGCAACAACCGAAGAAAAACAAATAATGGCAAATAGTTTGGCTAATTTTTGGTTAAACATGATGATGATCCCTGTTTTATCTCATGCCACTAAATAGCGATTAATGTGCCAGTTGTGTAAGCTGTTGTTTTGTATTGGTTTTATTGTTTTTATTTAACGGGGTGGTGGTATTTATTACTATTTGTTAGCAAAAATTACACAAAAAAATAGCAATTTTGATTACCTTAGGTGAGGATATATAGTACGACTGCAATTAAATAGATAGTCCTAAAAAATAGCCATTTAGCATTGAATTTAGACGTATTGCACACATTATCAACGTTCAATGAAAAATAACGGAAAAAGCCTTTGACTTATTTTGGTGAGCCGTTAATATACGCGCCATCGAAACGCGGGTGAGGTGGCCGAGTGGCTGAAGGCGCTCCCCTGCTAAGGGAGTATAGGGTTTGTAGCCCTATCGAGGGTTCGAAT